>CAVVDU010000012.1:0-37500 GCA_963746935.1 uncultured delta proteobacterium
GCAATCTTCGCCACAAGATTGAAAAAGACCCATCCCGCCCCAGATACATCCTCACTGAGCCGGGAGTAGGATACCGGCTAAGGGCCCAGAATTGAGAGATTCGTCGTCAATCAGCAAGAAGCAATTTCGGGACTTTTTCCGGGACGACTACCTGTGATGTGGAGGTACTGACGGCGATAAAATGCACCTAAAGAAGAAGCAAAACCACCTCTATTCCACTGCCGTTTCAGGAATGGTTCCCGCCACTGCGCTCTTCACGTCCGCTGCAAATCCAGCCAGTGAGAGAGAAAGCCTTTCCATGACTGCCATCCACTCGCAAAGGTGCTCCTCGCCGGTAGGGGTGAGCGTATAGTGCCTGCGGGCAGGTCCGCTTCCTTCTAAATCCCAGCTCGAAACGACATGCCCGGTTTCCTCCAGGCGTCTCAGCGTCCGGTAGAGAGCGCCCGGTTCAACCAGGGAATCGGTGAGCCCATATTCGTTCAGGGCTGCTGCCAGGGTGTATCCATGGGCGCCGCCCTTGATCTTCAAGCAGGTATAAGGTAACTGGTTCCACGAACCGGTACAAGTTCCCCATCCCACACGAACAGGGACGGTTCGGACCGTGGCGATTGCATATTCCGCGGGGCATAGCAAAGACTCCTTTCATGACGTATCATTCTTCCCACTGGGAGAATCAGACCTGATCCAGGGGATAATGGAAGGGGGGCGAAACGAAAAAGAGTTCGTGCCACGATTGCCCCTGTGAAGGCGGAAAAAAGGTAGGTCATCCTTTTCAGAAGAAACTACCAAAGCAGTGTGACAGATTACGTACTATCCACCTTGTTGGTGGATAGGTCCAATGATTAAATAGGCTGCAGGTTATATTCTATCAAACTGATAATTCTGTAAAGTTCATACTTGCACTTTGAGGTCCGTGACGAATTATTCTGTCAAGAGAGCGACAATTTTCTTGGCCAGGGGGTGGATGACGCTGTAATGTACTTTTGCTCCTTCACGTTTTCCTGATATGATCCCCTTGTCCTTGAGGAGGGAGAGTTGCATGGAAACCTTTGCCTGGGGAATGCCGAGGCATTCCCAGATATGTTTTACGTTGCACTCCTGAGAGCAGAGTCCGGCAACGATCTTCAGACGCAAAGGATGACCGAGTATCTTGCAGACTTCAGCCTCTCTGTTAACATTTCTATTCTTATCCAATTCCATAGTTGACTCCATTGATTCAGGTAAATTCTTTTGGGTCATGACTAGAACAGCGGTTTTAGAAGGATTTAGTCGGCCATTCCACCCCGGCATGGCCGCTATACAGCCGCACTGCGGTATACCCCAGTCATAGACGCACATCGGCATTAACGGCGCCCTTGGCCTGGGGCTTCAAATATACCAGCAAGCGATTCTGCATGGACAACGTCATTTTTCTTCCTCCTTGTGGTTACTTACCTTCTAAGTGGTATCTTTTCACTGAATCTCTTCAGATAGAACCTATCGATTGAGATCGGGCGCAGCTTCTCGCCCGGCCTCATGGTGAAAAAACTAGTGCTCGTCTTCTTCGTCATCATGGTCATGGCTGCAGCCGTCTGACTCGCTTGAATCGCCACATCTCCCGGCTTCCGCGCTGTTCATTTTCTGGGCCTCCGGCAAGGCCTGCTTGAGGAATAGTTCGATGTTTTCCTTGATGCTTGTCGTCTGGGCCTCAAAAACCCGATACCCCAGCATGTTCAACATCTGCAGCCCGCCGTCGGCAACTCCCTCGACGATCACGCCGTCCAGTTGTCGGTTGGCAAGTGCTTTAAAGGGATTGCATCCTGCCTCCGGCTGGGAGGTATCGCAGTTGGGAATGGCCGATGTGTTGCCGGTGTCGGTGTCAACTTCGAGAAAAATCGGTGCAGACGTAATATAACTATACATCTTGCTCTGCAGTCCTTCGTCTGCAACTACGGGGAAACATACTTTCATCTGTGTTTTCTCCTTTTCTTATTCCTTACCCCAGACCGGATCTTCCATGAATTGCCTCCTGATCCGCTCCTCGGAGTTCTGCTCGTAGAATTCCTCCTCCGAGAACGAAAAACGGTAGGATTCGACATACTCCCGCAGCACCCGGTATGCCATGTTGACCTTTCGTATCCTATCGGGGTCGTCTTCATTGGCGGCATCGGGATGATACTGTTTTACCAGTTCTCGATGCCGTGTCCTGATTTCCCTGAGTGTGGCACGTTCATCAAGCCCGAAGACCACCAGGGATTCACGCAGTTCAGCATACGTCATGGAATGCTCCCCCTGGTGAACTGTTCACCGGATTGTCTGCCGTAATACCCGCATCGTTCACGGAAACCTATCCTGATCAATGCGCGAAAAATACATTTTCGCAACAGTGCGGCCGCTGTTACTGTCCAATCTCTCCGCTGGCAGCCAGGTAGCGCATGACGCCCGTGTGCAGTGCGGTTACCGCCAGGACCGAGCAATGCATTTTGTCCTCCGGCAGCCCTCCTAAAGCGTCCGCGATATCCTGATCCGTGAGTTTAAGCACCTCTTCCAGCGGTTTCCCCAGTGCCAGTTCGCTGGCAATGGAAGATGTGGCAATGGCCGCCCCGCAGCCGAGAATCCGGTACTTCACGTTCGTGATGACCCCGTTGTCAATTTTCAGGAAGAGAAGGAGCACGTCGCCGCACGAGGGATCCCCGACCCGGAGGATCACATCCGCGTTTTCTAAATCTCCCACGTTCCGAGGATTTCTGAAATGCTCCATCACCTTCTCAGAATACACACCGACTCCTTATACTTTACTCGCCCCCAAGGTGAATCTTTTGCCCCGTCCCGGTGATCGAGGACTCGGCGGCGCGTCCGGTTTCCGAATCCTCAAGACTGTGCGTCGGCGCATGGAGGCGGGACAAACGGTTTTCCCTGTAGGCGGCAACTATCTCTCCTATGGTCGGCTTTCCCTCCACCAGGTAGATGTCGACGAAACGCTCCTTGAGCAGGGAAAAGGCAAGTTCGCCGATTTGTTTCGTAAACAGGATGTCAACTTCGGAAAACGCAATCGACTTGACGATCTTTACCCCGATATGGATTTTTTCATCGAGATATTCGTTGTAGTAAAAATCTTCGAGGGACAGGTCGTTTTCGTCAAATCGGACAAACGCAAAATATGGAGCCCGGCCAAAATGCTCGTGTATGGAAGAATCAAGGCCGTTTACGGCAATGACGGGTATCAGGGCCGAAAGAATTTTATTCCGGAAAGGCTCAACATGGACGAAGACCGTGTCGATATCCCGGTGTTCCTCGATGATGGATTCCTCGACCCGGTCCGCCAGTTCGTGTGCCTTATAGAGCGGCAGATTGGGGCTGGTTTCGATGGTGCAGTCGACCATCCTGAAGGGTCCGGCACGACGGATCCGGAGCCCGGTTACGGCCCGCACACCTTCGATGGCAGAGCACCTGGATCCGATTTCAGTCTGCAGTTCAGGATCCAGGTTGGCATCCAGCAGCGACATGACGGATAACCACATGGTTTCTCCCCCCAGTTTAAGGATGAGGAGAGAAATGACGAGAACAAGCCCCCCTTCCACATAGGGTATCCCCCAAAATGCCAGCAGGATACCGACGAACACCCCTCCGGAGACATAGATGTCAAGATGCGTTTCACGGGATGCCGCGAGAAGGGACTGGGAGTTGATTGCCTTCCCGACTTCCTTCTGCTTTTTCGCCAGGAAAAAACTGGCGGCGATGGACAGGAGCGCCGCGCAAAGGGGTATGACGGGGAAATCGGTCATGACCTGCAGTTGGAGAAGCTTGGCGTAACCGTCCCGCGCCATCTCGACTCCTGCCCACAGGATCAGCACACCAATGAACAGGCTTGCCACCGTCTCCGCCCGGTAAAGCCCGTAGGGAAATGTCTCACTCTTTTTCCTCGCGGCAAGCCAGAGGCCGAAGCCGGATGCTGCAATGGTAACCACATCTCCGGCGCTGTGAAAAGCGTCGGCCACCAGTAGGGACGAGTCAAATCTATAGCCGACAAGACCTTTCACAAGAGCCAGGACAAGAGTCGCGATGGCTGAGACAAGCGCAATGCTCTGCCCCCGTTTCAGCCGTTGTTTTTTCTCTGTCTCGTTATTCATGGAGATTTGCCTGTCATTCCCCGTCGCCGAATCTGCGGGCCATGCGTGAGCCGCACTTCGGGCACGGTGTGAGGAAACAGGGGCTGCCCAGCTCCTTCGAAACAACGAAACCGCAAGCGGGACAGATGCAGAAATCCGGTCTCCCTTTCCTGGCCACGTTCCTTCCACCTCTGCCCAGCAAGCTTCTCCACCACGGCCCTCCGCCTTTTCCGGAACCAGCTGGCATGCCGACCTCCCTTCAGCTGCGGCACTTATGACTTCACGTGACGCAGGGCGATGAATATCAATTCGGCCCCGTTTCCGAAGCCGAATTGATGATCCGCTTCATATCAGTGGTCGCAGACGTTTGCTCCGGTAACCAGGTTGCCTGCCAGGTAGTCCTTGACTACTGACCCGGGTTCGGCGGAGGGAGCGCCGACGATGACCTCAATACCGGCCTGGCTGAAGAGCTGCTGAGCACGCCCTCCCATACCACCCGCTATCACCATGTTGACCCCCCGCTCTGCGAGCCAGCCGGGGAGCAGGCCCGGCTCGTGCGGAGGTGGTTCCACATTTGTTGTCCCGGTAATGGTTTTTGTCGCCGGATCAATATCTATCAACGCAAATGTCTCACAATGACCGAAGTGCATAGTCAGAACCCCTTGACATACCGGTATCGCTATTTTTCATCATAATTTCATCTCCTTTAGCTCATTTTCCGTTACGGTTTTTTCCAGTATCATAGTGACGATATCGGCGAAAGCTTTGCCGGACACGGTCTTTTCATTATGGTAGGCATGGGGTGTCCCGTTGTCGCCCGCGATAACCATCATCGGGTCCATGGGCACTCGACCAAGGAACGGGACCAGCATCTCCCTCGCCATTGCCTCGCCACCGCCGCTCTTGAAGACATCAATCGTATCACCGCAGTGGGGGCAGACGAGACCGCTCATGTTCTCCACCACCCCGAGAATCTTGAGGTTGAGCTGTCCGCAGAAGCTGATTGATTTCCGCACATCCGCCAAGGCAATATCCTGTGGGGTGGTAACCACCACGGCACCGTCAATCCCCTGCAGGGTCTGAATAACTGTCAGCGGTTCATCTCCCGTACCGGGAGGACAGTCCACGACCAGGTAGTCCAGGTCCCCCCATTCCACTTCACCGATGAACTGTTTGATGGCGGACGACTTGGCCGGTCCTCGCCAGATGACCGCCTCCGCCTCGCTGGGGAGGAGAAACCCGATGGACATCACCTTGAGGCCGCCGAAGTCTATCGGAATCAGCTTGCCCCTGTCTGACGGTTGCATGATCGACCCTTCCAGGTTAAGCATCTTGGGAACGCTCGGTCCGTGGATATCGATATCCATCAGGCCCACCCGGTAACCGGCCATGCCGAGTGATACCGCAAGATTAACCGCAACGGTGCTCTTGCCGACTCCGCCTTTTCCGGACAGCACGACTATCTTGTGCCTGATACGCTTCAGTGCTTCATCAATCCCCGCTGTTTCATTCTTCTGACTCTGACTGCCTTGGGCGGAATCACCCGGGCAACCACTGCTTTTTGCCATTTTTTACTCCTTTTTATAATTGTATTACAAACCGAGCGATGTCCACACCAGGCGGATATCCGCGGCTGACGGTGCTTCGGTTTCGACTACCGCTTTTCCAAGCATCTGTGCGGATGTGACGGCATTATCATACCTGATGCGCCCCGCGATGCTCGCACCGGACCGGAGGGCAAGAGCCTCGATCCGTTCCGTCATGGCAGGGTTCAGGTCCCACTTGTTCACGCAGATCGCGGTTGGAATTCCGAAATGGCGTGTCAGTTTGAGCACCCGCTCCAGGTCGTGCTCACCGGAAACGGTCGGTTCGGTCACCACCAGCGCCTGGGAAGTTCCGGTCAGGGAAGCAATTACCGGGCAGCCGATACCGGGCGGGCCATCCACGATCACCACGCCGTGATAGCTCTCTTCCGCAAGACGACGTGCCTCGTAGCGCACCAGAGAAACCAGTTTGCCGGAATTTTCGGCGGCAACGCCGAGCCGGGCATGGACCATGGGGCCGCAGCGTGTCTCCGAGATCATCCATTCTCCGCAGAGGGATTCGGGGAAATCGATGGCGCCGGCAGGACAGAAACGGACACAGACCCCGCACCCCTCGCAGGGGATGGGATCAATGGCATACGCTTCCCCCTCGCCACCCGGCACGACCGCGCCGAACCGGCACAAGTCGAAGCATTTTCCGCACATGATGCACTCAGCTGGACGTATCACGGCCTCGTTACCGCTGCGAAACTCATGGCGCTCCCGAATAGTCGGCGCGAGAATGAGATGCAGATCCGCAGCGTCCACGTCGCAATCGGCGAGTACCGGAAAATCTGCAAGAACGGCGAATGACGCCGTCAGACTGGTCTTTCCGGTTCCTCCCTTGCCGCTGATAATCACGAGTTCCTGTACCTTTGATCCTGTCATGGTTCACATCCCCCCGGCATTCCTGAATTCTTTGATATTCCACAACAGCGTCGCAAAATGGGAACTGTACTCAGGCAGCGCATCGACAACCAGTTCCCCCCGTGAATACGCCTCGGCAATACGCCGGTCATCGGGAAGCTCCAGGAGAATCGGTATTTCCTGCACACGACAGAACTGGTGGACCCTGTCATCGCCAACACCCATACGGTTGACTACCACCCCGAAGGGAATAGCAAGCTCCCGGACCATATCCACCGCCAACCGCAGATCATGCAGGCCGAACGGCGTCGGTTCCGTCACCAGCAAGACGAAGTCCGATCCCCGCAGTGTTGCGATGACCGGGCACGAGGTACCCGGCGGAGCGTCGAGAATCACGGTCGTCCCGTTGTGTTTCACGCGCGCTTTGACAGCACGGATCAGGGGAGGCGCCATGGCCACGCCGATGTCAAGCCTGCCCTGAACCAGGGTGACGCCGTCGGACTCACGTGTTTCAACCACGCCGATGCGCCGCCCCGTTTCATGGATGGCTCCTCGGGGGCACACCAGAGCACACCCCCCGCAGCTGTGGCACATCTCGGGGAATACCAGGGGGGAAGAGCCGAAAGATACGATGGCATGGTAGCGGCAGAACCTGCCGCACTCACCGCAGGCATCGCACAGCGACTCATCCACTTCGGGAATTGGAATGCTGATAATGTCGCTCCCGGAATCACTCCCGTGCAGAAACAGGTGGGCATTCGGCTCTTCCACGTCACAGTCCAGAAGTTGAACACCGTGACCAACGGTATGCGCCAGATTGACGGACACCGTGGTCTTGCCGGTTCCACCCTTACCGGATGCTACCGCGATTATCATGACCAGTGCCCTTCCACATCAGCGGACTTCATGGTGGCAAGAGCCCCGGCGCGAAATGCCTCAAGGGCTTCTGCTACCGTTGCTGCCGACGTCGTGTAAATCTTGACTCCCGCTGCCGAGAGCGCTTTAAAGGCATTGGGTCCGCAATGACCGGTCACGAGGCAGTTCGCTCCGTGGCGAACAATTGCTTCCGTCGCCTGGATGCCGGCACCCTGGGCGGTATTGACGCTTTGCTGGTTATCAGCCACTTCAAACGTTTCGTTGTCCGTATCGAAGATGATAAAACCAGCGGCCCTTCCGAAGCGGCCATCCATCGGCGCATCCAGAGTATTCCCTGATGTGGTGAAGACAACTTTCATGACTGTTCTCCTTTTTAGTAAATCAGGTTGATAGACTGAAGGCTGATGGAGGAAAAATAGAGTCATTCTTCAAAAGACAATCCGAATCCTTCAGCCTTCAGTTTTAATCCCTGTTTTTCTTTATTGCCCCTCAACGGGTCCGCTTTCCATTGCGGAAATTCGCTTCCTGATTAAATCCAGCTCTGTCTCAAGAACCTCAACCTGCGTCCTGAGAGACTGTTTTTCCCTTTCGGGGTCAGGCCTCATGGCCGGGATAGGCTCAGTGTTGCCGCCAGCCCCATAGCTGCCGAACCGCATCCAGCCGGGCAGTCCGGTTGCATAAAAGCAGTTTCTTCGACCTCGTCCGCTGCCGGCAAATCCCGCACCGCGGCCGACACCCGTACCAAATCCGCGTCCGGGTACCGGATTCGCAAATCCCGGCATATCGTATCCAGCACAATAGCCTGCTCCTCGTCCACTCTGCCGACCGACTCCCCTTGGTCCTGTTCCGTCTCCTCGTGGCATGGTTCAACCTCCTTTCCTTTTTTTCGCATTACCCAATCGACGCCTGAGTACGGCACTTCCTGTATTTATCAGTTGTTATGGCCAGATAGGATAATGCACCCTTGTATTTCTGACTTTCACTTATGCCCGCGTCATCACAGCAGCGCATTTCGGGCACTTCCGCGCCGTGCACGGCACACCCCGTTCATGGGGTTCCCGGTGTCCGCAGGCCGTGCAGATGCATTCTCCGCTGGGGCCAGCTGCTACGGGTCCTCCCATCCTCCCGCCTCTACCGCCGCCTCTACCGCCGCCCGAACCCTGCCCGAACCACCTCTCCCGCCCGAACCACCCATACCAGATCCTCTCGGCATGACAAACCTCCTTACCCGGCACTCACGTGCGGAGTCCTTTATGCAACATGCTTTTTTTACTAAGTGCATGTTACACATATAAGGTAATCGCTGTGTGCCTGCCTGTCAAGAAATTATTATCCATGCAAGTAGAGTTTTCTGCCAAAATAATGAGGCAGGAGGTTCAGGTGAACATCAGTTCTTCCCAAGGCTCAGATCCATCCTGGATTGCTATTTCGGGCCCGAGCTCCCATTTGACGAAAGCCTTGACATATATCCGCTTTTTGTGCCATAAAGCTACTACGTGTCGATTGCTTGTTGTATGGCATAAAGTTAATGATAACGCCACCTTAGCTCAGTTGGTAGAGCAATTGATTCGTAATCAATAGGTCGCCGGTTCGACTCCGGTAGGTGGCTCCAGTAATAACAAGAGGTTAGCCCTCACAGGCTAGCCTCTTTCTTTATGCTCTGACGCAGCTATTGACGCAGATGGTATATAGCGAATCAACTGCACTCCCTGTACTGGTGCTTTTGCTTAGTAGTAGTCAGAATCGAAAAAACTCTCCTTGATTGCAGGAATGTGGTATCCTGCTTTCAAGGATCCTTGCCGCCCCCTGGTCGCACCGATAATGCGGTAAGGTGAATATCCATCAAAAGGAGACCGTAATGAAAAGAGCAAGCGCACGCCACATCCTTGTGGCCAGCAAGGAAGTATGTGAACAACTCAAGACTGAGATAGAAGGCGGAAAAGACTTTGCAGCCGTTGCCAAAGAAAATTCCCTGTGTCCCTCAAAAAGAGACGGTGGTGCCTTGGGCACATTCAGCCCCGGCCAGATGGTTAAAGAGTTCGACGAGGTGGTGTTTACCGGTGAAGTCGGGAAGGTTCTCGGTCCTGTCAAGACCCAGTTCGGCTACCACCTGATTGAGATCACCAACCGCACAGAATAGACGCCTGATATGGCCCTTTACGAAGGTATGGGGGCAAAATATTTAGAGCCGGAACCCACTGCGGGCGCCGGCTTTTATTTTTGACAGACAATTAGAAGACAACAGGTAGTTACACATCGAATTACTTGTTCACGAGAGAAATTCAAGAATCATCACGGGAGGTACCAATGTTCAAAAAGATGCTCACCGCCATAACCGTTACTTTGATAATCGGCTTGTTTGTGGCTTCCGCAGTGGCTGCGGGAAGGAACCCGAAGGTTCTGATGGAAACATCACAGGGAAAAATCACGATAGAGCTGTTCAAGAAAGAGGCGCCCTTGTCGGTTAAGAACTTCCTCAACTATGTAAAAGGAGGCTTCTATAACGGTACTGTCTTTCACAGGGTAATGCCCGGTTTCATGATTCAGGGTGGCGGATTTACCGTGGAGATGATGCAGAAATCGACAAGCAGGCCTATCCCTAATGAAGCATCCAACGGCCTCAAAAATGATCGGGGAACCATTGCCATGGCCCGCACCTCGGACCCGGACAGCGCCACCTCCCAGTTTTTTATCAATCTTGTGGACAACAATGGTTTGAATCGTCCCCAGCCGGACGGTTTCGGTTACGCGGTATTTGGTAAAGTTATTGAAGGAATGGATGTGGTTGACAAGATTGCAGCAGTAAAGACCGGTGTGCGGAGGGGTATGCAAGACGTCCCGGTTGAACCGATAGTGATCAGGTCGATGCAGATTGTGAAATAGTGTGAGAAACGCTTCTGTCAATTCGCTGACCTCCTGAAATTGTGACAGAAAATAAAAGCCGGAACCCAATACGGGGACCGGCTTTTCGTTTATACTGTATACAAGGAGGATAGAGTCATGCTCAGTTACTGGATTTGCGATACATGCGGCGGGAAGATTCGTTCCCCGGAAGAAGGCTTGATAGAGTGGTATTCAGTTGCCGATGAAAAGGGGGTTCTCCGGCGAAGCAATCTCCGGCTGATTCATGGGCCTTCGGCGAGCCCGCTTATAAAGCTGAACCTGAAGAAAAAAGGCTGTGCGTTTGACATGCGTAAGGAGCAGTTCTGGACCGCGGGAGGGGTCGATAATCGGCCTGTAGAGGATTTCCTCGGTCCGGATGGTTTGATGCGCCTGCTTTCACTGCTTTCCGAGGGAGAATTTCCTGTCGCGGAGGTCGTGAAGATGATAAAGCGTCTGCACATTCCGGGATACGAGATGGCGCGGGAGTACTTCCGGGCTGCCACATTCGAGGGAATTCTCACTTCGGGTATACAGGATGATTTCTGCAGCCAGCTTGATATAGAGGCGGTCCTGAAATGGATGGAAGAAAGAAAACAGGCAAGTTGAGCATCAGCCCCCACCCGCCGCGGCAGGTTGTTTCATTGGTTTGAAAAGGGGAGACACGGTGCGGAGGGAGCTTGTGGTGCTCGACAGCTCCAAAATGGTCAAGTATAAAGAGGCATTCTGGCGTCAGCTACCAGGGGGCAATTACGGGTCACTTCTTCCCCAACCGTTGCCGAACGACCTCGAACAGGGCAATGCCGGCTGCCACGGAGGCGTTGAGTGAGTTGACTCCGCCTTGCATGGGGATGGAGAAGATCGCATCGCATTTCTTCCTGACCAAAGGACGGATCCCTTCTCCTTCGTTGCCGATTACCAGGACAGTGGCACCGGTGAGATTCTGGTCGTAGAGCAGGGCTGAGGCACTGTCCGATGCTCCGTAGATCCAGAATCCCGATTTTTTCAGCTCCTCAAGGGTCTGGGCAATGTTTGTAACCTGAGCCACCGGGATCGTTTCAACCGCACCGGCCGAGGCCTTCTCAACCGTAGGGGTGACCCCTGCCGCCCGATCTTTGGGAATGATTACGCCGTGGGCTCCGGCGCAGGCGGCACTACGGATGATTGCTCCAAGGTTGTGAGGGTCCTGGATGCCGTCAAGCACGATGATGAGGCCGTTCTCCCCCGAAGAGCGGAAGCGCTCCAGGATATCTTCAATCTCCGCATAGGAATAGCCTTCGATCCTGAGGGCAACCCCCTGGTGATGGTCGCTTCCGCAGAGTCTTGTGATATCGGCTTTTTCCCGGTGTCTGACCGGAACTGCCCTTTTCCGCGGCCAGTTTCAGGAGTTTCTCCAGCCGTTTATCCGTTCCGGTTCCGGCGATGAAAAGCTCGAAGGCCTTCCTGGTGCCGCGGAGAGCTTCCATGGCCGGGTTCAGCCCGTAAATGATATCTTCTTTCATATCCATTATCCTTACTACTGCACTTACAGTGCTATGTACACAGATCTGCGCACGTCTTTACTGATAGATTTGAATCCTTGAGAAATCCGAAAGCAAAATTAACAGGATGGACAGGATTGGCAGGATGAAAGGCTGAAGTGCACGAGAAAAGGGTTTGTGATTTAATCCTGTATATCCCGCCTGCACGCTACAACTGTTTCGGCGCGCAAGCCTGTGTATCCCTGTTACATAAAGGTTTTGACTTAAGTTTTTTCCGCCTCTAACGGGTCTGGATTATGCTGTTGCCATCTCGTCCACAATTGCTTCGACTGCCTGCAGAGGGTCAGCAGCCGCACTGATGGGACGGCCGATTACCAGGTAGTTGGATCCGGCAGCGACGGCTTCCGCCGGGGTCATGATCCTCTTCTGATCATCGCTGGCGGCAAAGGAGGGTCGCACACCCGGCGTTACGATAAGAAAATCGTTGCCGCATGCCTGCCTGATCAGGGGAACCTCCCGGGGGGAGGCCACAACGCCGTCAATTCCGGCCTTCTGGGCAAGCAGTGCCAGCTTTGGGACCATTTCCGCCACCGGATGTTCAATTCCCACATCGCGCAGAGTTTCTTCTGTGGAAGAGGTGAGGATGGTGACCGCAAGGACCGTGGAGCGGTTGCCATCGGGGAATTCCTTGTCCATCATCTCCATGGTGCGGGCCATCATCTCGTAACCGCCCAGTGCGTGGAGATTGAAGAGCTTTACCTTGAGCCGAGCAGCCTCGCGGGAGGCCATGGCCACCGTGTTGGGGATGTCATGGTATTTCAGATCCAGGAACACTTCGGCATCGAAGTTCTCGATCATTCGGACAATATCGGGTCCGTAGGCGGTGAAAAGCTGTTTTCCCACCTTGAACATCCCGACGCGGCCGGAAAGGGTGGCTACCCAGTGCTTGGCAGCATTAAAGGTATCCACGTCAAGGGCAAAAATAATTTTTGAGCGCGCTTCGTCACGTGTCATAGTGCCCCTCAACGTTTTGCAAAAGCTTCTGCTACAACGGTTTTAACCTTTTCCACCGCTTCTGCTATGGGGAGAAGCGTCACGTCGCCGCTCTTACGATCCTTCAGTTCCACTTTTCCCTCTGCCAGGTTCTTGCTTCCCACGACGATGCGCAATGGAATACCGATGAGATCGGCGTCCTTGAACTTGAAGCCGGGCCTCTCGTCCCGGTCATCCAGGAGGGCTTCCACCCCTGCCTCGATGAGCTGCCGGTAGATGAGTTCGGATGCTTCCCGAACCGGCTCCTCCTTGATGTTGAGAGCCGAGATGATGCAGTGGAACGGCGCGATGGGCAGGGGGAAGATGATGCCGTTTGCATCGTTGTTCTGCTCGATGCAGGCAGCCACGGTACGGCCGATACCGATGCCGTAGCAGCCCATGTAGATGGTCTGATCCTTGCCGTCAGCGTCCAGGAAGGTTGCTTTGAGCGCCTTGGAGTACTTGGTTCCCAGTTTGAAGACGTGTCCCACCTCGATGCCGCGCCACATTTCCAGTATCCCGTCGTTGCAGCGTGGGCAGGTGTCGCCGTGGACCACGTTCCTGATGTCGTCAAACCGGCTGACGGTGAAATCCCGCTCCAGGTTCACGTTTTTCAGGTGGAAGTCCTTTTCGTTGGCGCCGGTGGCGGCGTTTTTCATTCCTTTCACCGCCAGGTCTGCCACGATCTTCGTGGTGAGACCAACCGGCCCGGCAAACCCCACCGGAGCGCCGGTGACCTTTGCTACCACCTCATCGCCTGCCATCTCCAGCTCGGCACAGCCGAGGACGTTCTTGAGCTTGATCTCATTCAGTTCATGGTCTCCCCTGACCAGGGCGATGACCGGCTCGTTGTCAGCCAGGAGTACCAGGGTTTTTATCATGGACGCTGCGTGAACTCCGAGGAATTCCGATACTTCTTCGATGGTCCGTTTGTCCGGGGTAGCAACCCGCTCCAGGGAGCGAGCGTCAGCGTGCTCCTCAGCCTCGATCGGCCGTGCTTCGGCCTTTTCCACGTTGGCGGCATACTGGCAGGAAGAGCAGGAGACAATGGCGTCTTCGCCCGAATCGGCGAGTACCATGAATTCGTGGGAAGAGGAGCCGCCGATGGAGCCGGTGTCGGCCTCCACAGCGCGGAACTTCAGGCCGCATCGCTCGAAGATTCGGCGATATGCCTGATACATCTTTTCATAGGACAGGTCCGCGGCTTTTTCGTCCACGTCAAAGGAATAGGCGTCCTTCATGATGAATTCGCGGCCGCGCATCAGGCCGAAGCGGGGACGGATCTCGTCACGGAATTTCGACTGGATCTGGTAGAGATTGATCGGCATCTGGCGGTAGCTCTTGATCTCCCGACGTACCAGGTCGGTAACGACCTCCTCATGGGTAGGTCCGAGGCAGAACTGGGCGTCCTTCCGGTCTTTGAAGCGGAGCAGCTCCTTGCCGTACTGCTCCCAGCGATCCGACTCCTGCCAGAGTTCGGCCGGTATCACAGTGGGCATTAAAATTTCAATTGCTCCTGCCCGGTTCATTTCTTCACGAACGATGTTCTCCACCTTGCGAATGGCACGAAGGCCGAGGGGGAGATAATTGTAGATGCCGGCGGCCAGCTTGCGGACCATGCCGGCCCTGAGCATCAGCTGGTGGGATACCACTTCCGCATCCGCGGGGGTCTCCTTGACGGTGGGAATGAAATAGTTGGAATAGCGCATAAGTCCCGCCTTTATCTAATATGATTATGAAGTATATTTTCTGTTTTAATGTAGGGTGAAGCAAGCGCTTGACCTGCTTCGCCCCTACGAAAATTTTGGATGAAAAGATGCTGGGCCCTACGATTCGTTGGCCATCTTCTCCACTTCTGCCACCAGCGCGTCGGCAAGTTCTTTTTCAGGAACCTTGCGGATCACTTCGCCGTGCCGAAACAGGAGGCCTTCTCCCTTGCCGCCGGCAACTCCCACATCCGCCTCGCGCGCCTCTCCGGGGCCATTTACCACGCAGCCCATGATTGCAACGGTGATCGGTTTTGTAATGCCCTGAAGGCGTCGTTCAACTTCTTCTGCAACCGGGACAAGATTTATCTGACAGCGACCGCAGGTGGGGCAGGAAACCAGATTGATCCCCCGTTGCCGGAGGCCGAGAGCCTTGAGAATACCGTACCCGACCCGGATTTCATCCACCGGGTCGCCGGTGAGGGAGACCCGCAAGGTATCGCCAATCCCTTCGGACAGAAGGATGCCGAGGCCGACCGACGATTTTATCGTACCGGAAAAGATGGTGCCTGCCTCGGTGATGCCGATGTGAAGAGGGTAGTCAACCCGCTGGGAAAGGAGACGGTAGGCCTCGATGGTTTTCATCACATCTGACGCCTTGATGGATATCTTGATCTGATCGTATCCCAGATCTTCCAGGATGCGCACATGTCCCAGGGCGGATTCCACCATGGCCTCTGCGCTGGCATGTCCGTATCTGCTTAGAAGCTCCTTTTCCAGAGAGCCGGCGTTGACGCCGATACGGATCGGCACCGAGCGTTCCCGAGCAGCCTGGACGACTTCCTGGACTTTCCATTTTTCCCCGATGTTGCCCGGGTTGATACGCAGACCATCGACCCCTTTTTCCAAGGCTGTCATTGCCAGTTTGTAGTCGAAATGAATATCGGCAATCAAAGGTATGGTGATTCCAGCCTTGATGCCTTCCAATGCTTCGGCAGCATCGGTATCAAGCACCGCGCAGCGTACCAGTTCACAGCCTGCTTCGGCCAGATCCGTGATTTGCTGCGTAGTGGCAGAAATATTCCTCGTGTCAGTGCTGCACATGGACTGGACCGAGCAGGGTGCTCCGCCCCCAATGAGAATCGTGCCGATGCGAATTTGTCGAGTCATTTTTTTCATAACGGAATATAGTAGCGAAAAGGTACAGATAAAGTCAAGGATGACTGCGCTGGAGTTACCTCTCGTTGTAGGTCACATGATTTTTTTTGCAGTACGGAAACAATATCTTGACGCTCTGATGACGTTGAAAAGGGTTGCGAGTCTGTCACGGTATGATATAAAGATAAGCAAAGAATAAACAAAACCTCATGGAAAACAGGGTATTTGTTTATCCTATCCAAAAGGTAAAGGAGAGACTGACATGAAAAAAATTGTTATCTGTGCAGCACTTTTGGCTCTGACGGTATCGGGATGTGCAACAAGGGCTCAGACGGGTGGATTGGTTGGTACCGGTGTCGGAGCGGCAGTCGGGGCGGGTCTTGGTCAGGCCATCGGACACAGTACCTCCGCTACCCTGATTGGCGCGGCAGCGGGAGCAGTTGCCGGCGGTCTGACTGGAACTGCCATAGGCCATTACATGGATAAGCAGGAGTCGGATATGCGCCAGGCTTTGGCAAACTCCGAAGCTGCCAGCATCCAGCGAGAGCATCAGGTTCTTGCCCAGGCTGAGAGCAGTCGTGCCCAGGGCGACCTCGATGTCCTTACGGTCACTTTCAAATCCGACTATCTTTTTGCGGTAAACTCCTCTATTTTGCAGCCCGGTGGCTATGATGAAATTGATCGTGTGGCAACGGTTCTCAACAAGTATCCTCAGACAACCATCCAGATTGCCGGTTATACCGACAGCACGGGATCAGAGGAGTACAACATGCAGCTTTCCCAGCGTCGTGCGGATGCCGTGAAAAATGCGCTTGTCGGAAGGGGTGTTGATCCTGCGCGTATTACAACTATTGGTTTCGGTGAAAGCAAGCCGATCGCAAGCAATGCCACTGAAGCCGGTCGTCTGCAGAACCGCCGTGTTGAGATTCGCATCATAGGTCAGAGTCAGCAGTAGCAGGAATTTTCTCCCCGGTATCCAAAATGGATAACGGGGAGATTTCGTTATGGTAACGAAACGATTCGTTAAACCGAATCCAGTGGCCGGGACGCCTCCTTCAGGTGTCCCGGCTATTTTGTGCCTGCCTGTCCAGTATTTCCGCTCCCGTTTTACGTCACATAAGTACGCAGTTTTTGCAGATTCTGCGTCTCTTTTCTGATTAAATTTTCATCACGGCGTCGGAATATTGCCGCTTTCAATCCAAATATTTCGAATTTCATCGCTCTTCATCATTTTGAATCTGATAAAAATAGTGCATGAATGTGCGCTGAGAGAGGGGCGAGGGGCTATTTATGCCTGCGGTCTTGCTTTTGGCACGTTGTGTGCTTAACTTTAGCAATAAGGTTGGAATAGAATTGTTAAAAGTTTACCTGTCGAATGTAAAAACGACGGAAAGGAGGAGCAGTCATGGCAGATTTCGGCAAAATGGACAAGGTCGGTGTCAAAGGAATTCTGATCACCCGGAAAGACGGTGCCGCACGAGGCCCGTATGACGTCGTATTGGGAACCTGGGAAGAGACAGATGCAATTCTCAAACTGTGGGCGAAGTCTGCCGCCGGTAATGGCTGCTTCGAAACCTGTGACTTCCGTGTTGTTTTTGAGGATGGCAACAGCTACTCGGGTACCTACTACCTGAAGCAGCAGGATGCCTTCCAGAAGAACCTGCTCTCAAGGCATATTCGAAAGGTTTGCGAAGAGACGAAAATTGCCTGGGAATCTGAGGCTTTTTTGAGCAAATATGCTATTCCTGCGGCAGCATAACAACTGGTGGCGCAGCACGAGAAATGAAAAGTACCACTTTTCAACGATAACCTGCACACAGAGGTGAGCAGGTTGTATAAAAACCTTTTGAGTCAACCCCCATCAATCGGGACTTCCTTTCGGAGGTCCCATTTTTTTGTTGCAGAGAGCGTTCCGTGCTGCTCTGGCAAACTATCTTTCCATGTGCTTTCTCCTTACACAGTACCGCCATCCTCAAACTTCACATTATCGCGTGATAAGCATGTTATTTTGACAAAGGACTTTCGCCCTGCGTTGGGAGCAGGTATACTTATTCACTCTTAACAGCGGGAATGTGTCTCTTCTTTGAATAAAGAAATCTGGATATTAATAACGCAAATGTCCCTGCTTATCAGGGCTGATTTCAATGATGCTGAGTGTCCTGAGGGGGGTAGGTGAAATGGAAGGATTTCTATGAAAATACCAATAGGGTCATTTCTCCTGGTGTTGCTTGGGTTCCTGATTCTACTGGTTGCGGGGACACTTTTTCCAGACTCTCTCCCTGCCGGAAGTCAGTCCATTATCAACAGCACCAATACCTTTTACGAAAGCCATAAATTATTTGTCTGGGGAGCCGCCCTGATTATTTTTGTACTTTCAGCTGGGGTTCTTCTTCTTGGCATGACTGTTATGCGAATGCGTCGGGTGGAGGAACAACTCCGACAAGCTAATCTGGTTATCGAAAACAGCCAGGCGGTACTCTTTCGCTGGAAGACGTCACCAGGCTGGCCTGTTGAATTTGTGTCAGAGAATATTACCCAGTTCGGCTATTCACCGGAAATATTCACTTCTGGAGAGCTGGCTTACTCTTCGATAATTTACCCCGATGACCTTGAGAAGGTGGTCTCCCAGGTGACGGAGTATACTTCCCGGAAAGTGGACCGTTTTTACCTGGAATACCGGATCATTACCGGGGAGGGTACGGCACGTTGGGTAGAGGAACGCACGGTGGTTGAGCGGGACGAGCAGGGAGGGATTGTTTGCTTTCAGGGTATCCTCATCGACATCAATGACCGCAAACAGGCTGAAGAGGAGCTGCTTCTTGCCAAATACTGTAATGATAATGCTGGAATAGGTATCTTTCATACAGATGAACACCATATTTTCAATGCCAATGAATATGCTTGCAAATGCCTCGGTTACACCGTGGACGAATTGCGCACGATGAGCATTTCTGATATTGACCCGGTCATTACTCCGGAAAAAATGCTGGAAATAAAAAGCTTGCTGGAAGCGACCGGGTCTGCGGTGCATCAGACAGTTCATCGACGGAGGGACGGCACGACTTTTCCGGTTGAAATAACCACCAGTACTGTGGAGTTTCAGGATAAGCACTACTCCGTTTCGTTTGTTCAGGATATCAGTGAGAGGAAGCGAACTGAAGATGCGTTGCGTGAGAGTGAGGAAAAGTTCAGGGTGCTGGCGGAGACCTCTCCGGCCTCAATAGCCCTCTATCAGGGCGAAGAAGTTCTCTATATTAATCCGACAGCAGCCAAATTGATAGGCTATACAACCGAAGAACTGTCACGAATGAGTTTCTGGGGGTGTGTACATGACGATTTCAAGGAGATGGTTCGGGAACGGGGACTTGCCCGAATGCGGGGTGAATCGGTGCCAAGCCAGTATGAATGCAAGTTTGTCAGCAAAGATGGCAAGGAACTGTGGGGAATTGTCTCCGTGGGGAGTATCGAGTTCAAGGGAAAACCGGCGGGTATCGTGACGCTTGTCGACACCACAGATGCGAAGCTTGCCGAGGAAAAGATGCGGTCGTCACTCGCGGAAAAAGAAATCCTCTTGAAGGAGGTCCATCATCGGGTGAAGAACAACCTGCAGATTGTCTCTTCTCTTCTCGATCTGCAATCTGATTACATAGAGGATGAAAAGTCCCGCAATATCTTCCAGGATAGCCAGAACCGCATCAGATCCATGGCACTCATCCATCAAAAGCTCTACCAGTCGGAAAGCCTGGCTTTCATCGACTTGCGCGAATATATCGAGGACCTGGCAAATCATCTTTTTTCAACAACTGTGCATGACCCCGACTTGATACACTTGAATGTTGATATGGGAGATATCTCCCTGGGCATGGACGAAGCGATCCCTTGTGGACTCATCATTAACGAACTGATTTCCAATTCGCTGAAACACGCGTTTCCTGATAATCGGGGAGGAGAGATAATGATACGTGGCCGTGTCGAAGACGGCTGGATCGTTCTGACACTCTCGGATACCGGTGTTGGGTTACCGACTGGTCTTGATTTCAGAAATACCGAAACACTCGGGCTTCAGTTGGTGACCACTCTGGTAAAACAGTTGCGTGGTCGAATCGATATCAACAATGAACAGGGTGGTACGGTTGTTTCAATAACATTTCCTGGCAGTTGTTCTGCATGAGTTTGCAGGTTGGAACTAGAATCATCTGGAGTCTTGTGAAGACTTCCGGCCATCGATAACTGAGAAGGAATTATGAAGAGAATTCTAAGCATTGATGATAACGAGCAAGACATTGAGAAACTCGGGAAGCTTCTTAAAGAGCATGGTTTCTCGGTAACCGAAGATCGACCTGAAGGATGCGACACTAGACACGGAACAAAGGTACCTGGATCTCTTTGAAAGTGCCCCGGTTGGAATCTTCCGCTCCACAGTTGAGGGGAAATTTCTCAGCGTCAATCCGACGATGGCACGAATGCTCAAGTATGACTCTCCGGAGGATATGGTCAGGGTGGTGAACCGGACGGGGGTATTGCCGAGGCTGTCTATGTGGACTCTGACCATCGGCGGGTGGTTGTCGAGAGCGTACTGTCCCAAGCCGGCTGGAAGGTATTCGAGGAGCGGTTCCGTTGCAAGGACGGCAGCGTTATTACCTGTAATTTCCACCTTCGCGCAAATATTGCAGGATGGCGGCTCCGTAGAGTTGAATGGATTTGTTGAGGATATAACCGAGCGCAAGTTGGCCAAGCAGTCATTTGAAGTTGAGTCAAATTCATCAATAGACCTGCATCTATAGGGTATTTTCGGGGAAGCAGCGATGCCAGGATTCTGTCTGTCAATGAACATTGGGCCAAGGTCCTGGGATATACGGTTGAGGAGCTCTGCTCCATGAGTTTCTTTGAATCGATTCAACCGGTCGAAGGAAGCATGGAGTTTATGCCGAGACTCCGGCTATACGTGGAGGAGCTTTGCTCCATGACTTTTTTGATATTGATCCGAACCTGACTGAGGAATCATGGGCTGAGCATCGCAAAAAATTGCCGGTACCGGTTCGAATACCTTTGAATCGTTGCATCGACGGAAAGACGGGACGATATTTCCCGTAGAAGTTGTCGTTAACTACCATACCTATGGGGATCAGGTTTTTAGTTGCTCCTTTGTCCGGGACATTACCCGGCGGAAAAAGATTCAAGAGGCGTTGCGGCAGGCAAACTTGATAGTGAAGAACAGTCCGGCGGTGTTGTTTCGCTGGCGGGCGGCCGAAGGGTGGCCGGTCGAAATGGTGTCAGGTAATGTAATCCAATTCGGCTATACTCCGGAAGAACTCTGTCCGGCGCGGTTTCCTTTTCTTCGATAATCTACCGTGAGGATCTGAAAAGAGTTGCTTCCGAGGTGGAGGACTATACCCGCCAGTGGTGAGGATCAGTTCCAGCAGGAATACCGGATCATTACCAAGGAAGGCGATGTCCGCTGGATTGACGACCGCACGGTGGTCGAACGGGATGCCGAAGGAAAAGTCACCCATTATCAGGGCATCGTGATAGACATTACCGATCGCAAGCGGACCGAAAGAGTCATCGCGGCCCGCATACGCCTGCTCCAGTTTGCCGAGACGCATACTCTGGACGAACTGCTCGAGGCAACCCTGAATGAGGTAGAGGAGTTGACCGGCAGTTGTATCGGCTTCTACCATTACCTTGAACCAGACCAGCAAACTTTGCGGCTTCAGAACTGGTCGACCAGGACAAAGAAAGAGTTTTGTACGGCGCTAGGGAAAGGACTCCACTATGACGTGTCAGTGGCAGGGGTCTGGGTCGACTGCATCCGCGAACGTCGGCCGGTCATTCACAATGACTATGCCTCCCTTCCCCACCGAAAGGGATTGCCGCCGGGTCATCCGCCGGTAGTTCGGGAACTGGTTGTGCCGGTTTTCAGCGGTGAGAACATAGTGGCTATTCTCGGTGTGGGCAACAAGCAGCGGAGATTACACTCACCAGGATGTGGAATTGGTTTCACTTCTTGCCGACCTCGCCTGGGAAATAGTCGAGCGTAAGCGTGCGGAGGAAGCGCTCAAAGTATCCGAGCGGAAATACCGGTCGATTATCGAGCATGCCCCATTCGGAATCTGCCGCTCCACCATTGAAGGGAAACTTGTTTCTGCCAATCCTGCTCTGGCCGGCATCCTGAAATACGATTCGCCGGAAGATTTGCTGGAAACGGTAAACTGTTCCAGCATTCAGAAAGTGCTTTTTGTGAAGCCGTCGGAGAGAGATCAGGTGGTGAACAGGATTTTTGAGGGTTCTGCATGGCATGTCTTTGACTGCCGGTACCGCTGCAAGGATGGCAGTGTCATTACCTGCAAAGTCCACTCTCGCAGGATCCTTGATCAGGAAGGCTAGTGAACGCGAATTCGAAAGTTTCATGGAAAATATAACCGATCGCGTGGAAGCCGAAAAGGCTTTGCGGGAGAGCGAAGAGAAGTTCCGGGTACTGGCGGAGACCGCTCCGGCCGCCATTGTTGTCTATCAAGGTGAAAAATTTGTCTATGTCAATCCAGCGGCCGTCCGTCTGTTCGGGTATGGTGAGTCTGAACTGCGCCGGATGAATTTCTGGGAGTGGGCTCATCCGGATAACCGTACTCAGGTAAAGGATCGCGGGATGGCACGACAACGAGGCGAGCCGGTTCCGAACCAGTACGAGCACAGATTCGTAAACAAGAGCGGCGAAGTGGGATGGGTGATGGTTTCGGCCGGAAATATTACCTATCGGGACAACCCGGCGGGTATTGCGACGTTTATCGATATTACCGAGAACAAGCGGGCCGAGGAGAGGATGCAGGCCGCCCTTGCCGAAAAGATGGTGCTGCTCAAAGAGGTCCATCACCGGGTAAAAAACAATCTGCAGATTATTTCCTCACTTCTCGAACTTCAATCCGATTACATAGAGGGAGATGCTTCCCGAAGATTCATCAGGGAAAGCCAGGACAGAATCAGGTCCATGGCGCTGGTGCATGAACAGCTTTACAAATCAGAAGACCTTTCCGTGATCGATTTTGCCTGTTATGTGGACGAGCTGGTTATGTCTCTCTATCGCTCCTCGGTGGTGGATCAGAACAAAATCTGTGCAGAAATGGAGGTCCGGGATATCGAACTTGGGATAGATGAGGCGATTCCCTGTGGTTTGATCTTAAACGAGCTGGTTTCCAACTCCCTGAAACATGCCTTTCCCGGTAACCGGAGGGGCAGTGTCTCGATCCGCGGATCAATGGACGAGCAAGGGTATGTCTGTCTTACGGTAAGCGATACCGGCATCGGTTTGCCGCCGGGCTTTGACGTAGCCACATCGGAGTCATTGGGGCTGCAGATCGTAAGCCTGCTGACGAAACAGCTGCATGGCACTCTCGAGATACGGGGGGATGAAGGTATGGCGGTTTGCATACGGTTCAAATCGAAAGTGGGAATGTGATGAATGACGGTGGGAATCGGAACAGGGTGACGGTGGCTGACCCATATACGCCCCCCGTGCACTTTGATAGAAGGGACTCTTATGGCTTTAGCGACAGCACCTGAACAACAGGGCAGAATTCTCATTGTGGATGACAGCGCGACCAATCTGCGGCTCCTGTCGGATATCCTCTCTGCAAGCGGTTATGAGGTCAGTCTGGCCCAGGATGGTGCGGCGGCTATGCGTTTTGTCCAGACACAGCTTCCGGAGTTGATTTTACTGGATGTTGTGATGCCGAACCTCGATGGCTTCAAAGTATGCCAATTCTTGAAGAGCAATGAAAAAACTCGTGCTGTTCCGATAGTCTTCATGACCTCACTGGTTGAGACATCCGACAAGATCAGGGCGTTCCGAATGGGCGCGGCTGATTACATCACCAAGCCATTTCAGGCTGAAGAGGTCCTGGCCCGGGTTGAGACGCTGCTTTCGCTCCATGCAATGCGGCGGAAGCTGGAAGCCCGAAACAGGGAGCTGCTTCGTGCCAATGAAGAACTGGCAGATGTCAATGTCGAGCTGAGCCGCGAAATCATGGAACGCAAGCAGGCTGAAGCAGTGGTCAGGAAATACCAGGATCAACTGGAAGATCTGGTGCGGGAACGCACTGCCGAACTGGCCAGGGCCAATACCAGCTTAAAAGCGGAAATCATCGAGCGTAAGCGTGCCGAGGAAAAGGTCCTTGTTTCTCTTCGGGAGAAAGAGATACTCCTCAAAGAGGTCCATCATCGGGTAAAGAATAACCTGCAGATCATCTCCTCGCTCCTCGAACTCCAGAGTGATTATATTCATGACGAGCAGTCACTGCGATTTTTCCGAGAGAGCCAGGATCGGATCAAAACAATGGCCCTGGTCCATGAGCGACTCTATGCCTCAGAGGATCTTGCTTCTATTAACGTTTGCGAGTACCTGAAGAATCTCACTTCACAGCTTGTTTTATCCTATGTGGTTGATCCGGGGTGCATTGATCTGGAATTTGATGTCGGTGAGTTCTGTCTGGGTATTGAGGAGGCTATTCCCTGTGGCCTGATTGTCAATGAGCTGGTTTCCAATTCACTGAAGCATGCCTTCTCCGGGAAGTCCGGAGGAAAAATTGCCGTTACCTGCCGTACCGACGCAGAGGACATGGTAGTTCTTTCTGTCAGCGACAACGGGGTGGGAATACCCGGGGAACTTGACTTAAATCGCAGCGAAACGTTGGGGCTACAGATCGTTTTTCTGCTTACCAGGCAATTGCGCGGGACGGTCAACGTGCGAAATGACGGAGGCGCCTCGTTTGCGATTCGTTTTCCGTCGAAATTATCTCGCTGATTTGCATGGCAATGGTTCCCATGAGATATGAGTCTGCTATACTTCTAAAGTATGAGGGTACAGTCAGGACGGTTTGCGTGAAGTTATTGGAATGACGTTGCTTCCGTGGACTGATTAAGGAAATGTCTCTGCCTTATGGCCGGAGGGAGTCCAGAATGAAAAAACCGGCAACGGAAGCGAAGATCAGCATCCTCATTGTAGAGGACGAGCTTATCATTGCAAAGGGAATTGAAAAGCGGCTCAAGGCGCTGGGATATGCTGTGACCGATATGGTGTCCTCTGGTGAAGAGGCTGTAGAAAGGGCCCTGGAGACCTTGCCTGAGCTGGTACTGATGGACATAAATCTCCCGGGCGGCATGGACGGTGTGACGGCCGCCGAAAAAATCAGGTCGTTAGCCGATATCCCGGTTATCTTCCTCACTGCCTATACAGATTCCGATACCTTGGAGAGGGCGAAGATTTCTGAGCCGTTCGGCTATATCATCAAGCCTTTTCAGGATATTACGCTCAAATCGACCATTGAGATGGGTCTGTACAAGCATCGCATGGAAAGCCGGCTCCGTCGCAGTGAACAGCGGCTTTCCACTACTCTCAAAAGCATCGGTGACGGGGTTATTTCAACGGATAGAAAAGGAGTCGTTTCTTTTGTGAATCCCGTTGCCGAGGTATTGACAGGTTGGAGTCACGAAGAGGCCGTCGGCAAATATCTGCAGGAAGTTTTCTGCTGTCATAATCAAGGAGATTCTTCCTCCTGTAAAGAGCTTGCCAGAGCCGTTATCCAAGAGGGAGCATCAATTTCTCTGCCTGCGCATTCCTTTCTGCTCGCTCGGGATGGGAAGAAGGTGCCCATTGAGGCAAAGGCGACACCCATCCGCGATGAAAAGGGAACTATTTCCGGTCTCGTTCTGGTTTTTAACGATATCTCCCGTCGTCTGCAAATGGAAGATGACTTGCGTCGTTCGGAGAAACTCCTGCGCTCGGTCTTTGATGCCATTCCCGATCTGTTTTCAATCATAGACAAAGACCACCGGATCGTTCTTGCCAACTGGCACGGTGGGTATGAGTATGTTCCCGAGTCGATACGGGCCAGTCATCCTTACTGCCATCAAGCCTATTACGGGTCTGATACGGTTTGCGAGCCGTGCCATACGGTTGAGGTCTTTCGAACAGGTCAGCCTGTTTCCCTGGAAAAATTCAATCCGCACATCGGATACGTGGAAGTCCGGGCGTTTCCCATCTTCGATGAAGCAGGAAACGTTATTCTGGTGGCGGAGCATATCCACGACATAACGGCTCGCAAGGCGACCCAGGAGGCCCTTGCCGGAGAGAAGGAGCGTTTGGCCGTTACACTTCGTTCCATCGGTGATGGTGTTGTTACTACCGATATGTCGGGCAATGTAGTTCTTCTCAACAAGGTTGCCGAGAACCTGATTGGTTGGAGTCAGGCGGAGGCAGCCGGTAAACATCTTGACGAAATTTTCACCATTATTAATGAAAAAACCCGGCAGAAAGCTGAAAACACTGTAACACGTGTGTTGAAGACCGGCTGTATCGGAGAGCTTGCCAACCACACCGTACTCGTGTCACGGGACGGGAAAGAGCACATTATTGCCGACAGCGCTGCTCCGATCAGGGATAAAGAGAGCAGGATCGTGGGGGCCGTACTCGTTTTTCGGGATATCACTGAGAAACGGAAGATGGAAGAGGAACTGCTCAAGGCCCAGAAGCTGGAGTCGATTGGTATTCTGGCCGGGGGCATTGCACATGATTTCAACAATCTTCTGACGGCAATTTTGGGAAATATCTCCCTTTCCAAGATGTATGTCTCCGCGGGGGACAAGGTCCACCAGAAACTTACCGAGGCGGAAAAAGCGTCTCTGCGGGCACGCGACCTCACCCAGCAGCTACTGACCTTCTCCCGTGGCGGTGCCCCGGTGAAAAAGACTTCTTCCATTGCGGAGATCATCAGAGATTCCACTGCATTTTCCTTGAGCGGCTCGAAGGTAACCTGCACGTTTACGATCCCTGATGATCTGTGGCTGGTTGAGGTGGATGAGGGGCAGATAAGCCAGGTCATTAACAATATCATCCTTAATGCCGAGCAGGCGATGCCTGCCGGCGGGGTGATCGAGGTTGCCTGCCGGAATGTCCAGGTGGGAGCGGATGACCATCTTCCCCTCCAGGATGGTCGCTATATTCTTTTGACAATCAGTGATCAGGGTGAAGGAATTCCTGAAGAAGCCTTGCCTCAGATCTTCGATCCCTATTTTACAACCAAGGACCGGGGAAAAGGATTAGGGCTTTCGACCGTCTATTCAATCGTCCAGAATCACGACGGTCATATTGCTGTTTCTTCCAAACCGGGCTTCGGCACAACCTTTTTTATCTATCTTCCCGTCTCGAATTGTCCTGAAAAAATTTCTTCCAGGGAAGAAATTGCTGCGGACCCATTGGAAGTACAGACCGTAAAGGGCAAGATTCTCGTCATGGATGACGAAGAAAATATCCGGGAAGTAGTGGCTGAAATGCTCCGTTTTATCGGATATGAGGTTGCGTTGTCCCGGGACGGGGAGGAGGCGGTGTCTCTCTACACGCAGGCTTTGGAGTCGAACGAGCCTTTTTCCGCAGTGCTTATGGATCTGACCATTCCCGGTGGTATGGGGGGAGGCGAGGCTATCAGGATTCTTCGGAAGATTAATCCGGAGGTGAAAGGTATTGTTTCCAGTGGTTATTCCAACGATCCGATCCTGTCGGATTATAAAACCTTCGGTTTCCAGGGCATTATCACGAAGCCCTATAAACTGGGGGAAATCAGGGGTGTCCTGGAACGGGTACTTGCAGGTTAAGGCGTTCCGGGAGACGTGTGAATCTGAATTTTCCGGGCGATCCGTATCGTCCGGAAATCCCTTGCCCAGCCAGAGTATACGGCTGATTCCTCACTGGAGTTTTTTCCCTTTCAAACACTTTTCATCCGTGGTACCTTTTTTCCATGTCATGGAAAATTAAGGAGAATTACAGGCAGGTGCTGGCCGGCGAGGCGGGTACTGTCATCAAGAATTGGGGCGGCAAACTTACGGTCTGCCTTGTCTACCCGAATCATTATGCAACTGCCATGAGTAACCTGGGTTTTCAGGCGGTCTACTCGCTCTGCAACTCTTTTCCTGACATTGTCTGTGAAAGGGCCTTCCTTCCTCCTGCCGTTGAGATGAAGGAGTATCAAAAATCGGGGTCTCGTCTTCTTTCGCTAGAATCGCAACGCCCCTTGAGCGACTTTGATGTTCTTGCCTTTTCCGTTTCCTTTGAGAATGACTACCTGAATATCCCGGCCATCTTCGACCTGGCGGGTATCCCTCCCTTTGCCTCGGACCGCGACGCCTCTTTTCCCCTGGTCATGGCAGGTGGCGCAGCCCTTTTTCTGAATCCGGAACCGGTTGCCGAGCTGCTGGATCTGGTCTGTGTGGGTGAGGGAGAGGCTATCCTGTCGCCGTTGCTTGATTTCTTGCGGACCCGAGGTAACGCCACTCGTGATGAGTTGCTGGACAAGGCGATTCATCTGCCGGGTGTCTATGTCCCCTCCCGTTACCAGATAACCTATGATAATGGCGGCGTTGCGGAAATTCGAAGTCTCGGTGATGCTCCATCCAGAGTGAAACGGGTATGGGATTCCGATTTCAACTCCTCAGTCGTAGCCTCATCCCTTTTTACTCCCGGCACGGAGTTTTCCGACATGTATCTCATCGAGGTGTCTCGCGGTTGTCCCCGCGGCTGTCGCTTCTGTGCCGCCGGCTTCATCTATCACCCCTTCCGCCAGCGCCCCCTGGAGCTGCTCAAGAAGGAGGCTGAGCGTGGCATGGAACTGAAGGAGCGGATCGGCCTGGTGGGCGCCGCTGTTTCCGACTACCGGGAACTCGGCGAACTGTGCCGATTTATCTCGGAAAAAGGCGGCAAGGTCTCCGTTTCGTCACTGCGCATTGACGCCCTCGATGAAAATCTGCTCGATATTCTTCATTCCAGTGGGCACAAGACAGTTGCCCTTGCACCGGAAGGCGGCTCCCAGCGGCTCCGGGATTTCATCAAAAAGGATCTCACCGAAGAGCAGATCCTCGGAGCATGCGACACCCTGATCGGCCGGGACATTCTCAACTTGAAACTCTACTTCATCATCGGTCTTCCCACGGAGACGGAGGAGGACTTGGCAGAGATGACGGCGCTGATTGAAAAGATACGCCAGCGGGTAATTGCCGCTGCGAAAAAAAACCGGCGGCTTGGGTCCGTCCTTCTTTCCGTCAACCCTTTTGTACCCAAGCCCTTCACACCTCTGCAGTGGTGCGGAATGGAAGCCCTTGCCTCTCTGGAAAAGAAGTACCAGTACCTGCGGCGTGCCGTCGGCTCACTTTCTAATGTCAAGATTCAGCTGGAAAGTCTGCGAGAGGCATTTCTCCAGGCGCTCCTTTCCCGGGGCGATAGGAGGCTGGCCGCCTTTCTGGTAAAAACGCACCGGGAGGGAAGCTGGAAAAGGGCTGCCAAAGAGCTGCGTCTTGATACGGAAGCTCTTGTCACTCGCACGATCCCGCTGGACGAAACTCTTCCGTGGGATAGTATCGATGGCGGGGAGAGGTCTCGGCTCGTCATGGAATATGAAAGGGCTTTTCAGCCGCAATCCCTCTGAGCGGGACTCCTGTTTTCCATTTTTTGAAACCGCCGCTGCCTGGTGGAAAGTGATGTGTGTAAAACGGTTCTTGTTTTCAGGTGAAAAAGGTTGGGTGAGTCTATCCAGCCATCTTCATCTTTGCCTTTACAAGAAAAGCTGCCCTTTGTTACTATTGCCGCGCCTATGATTATCAGTCGACTGGAAATACACGGTTTCAAATCGTTCGCCGACAAGGTTTCCCTCGGGTTCCAGAAGGGGGTAACCGCTGTTGTTGGCCCGAACGGTTGCGGGAAATCGAATATCGTTGATGCCATCCGCTGGGTCATGGGGGAGCAGTCCGCCAAGACCCTGCGGGGCAAGAATATGGAGGATACCATTTTCGGCGGCAGTGAATTGCGCAAGCCGCTGGGGATGACGGAAGTTTCCCTGTTCTTCTCTACCCAGGATGGCCGTGTCCCCGCCAAGTACCTGAATTTCAGCGAGATCCAGGTGACGCGGCGTCTCTACCGGGACGGCGAGAGCGAGTATCTGCTGAACGGTACACCCTGTCGGCTTCTGGATATTTCCGAGCTGTTTATGGACACGGGGGCCGGGGCCAAGGCCTACTCGATCATCGAACAGGGAAGAATCGGCATGATTCTCAGTTCCAAGCCGGAGGAGCGCAGGCTGATTATCGAGGAGGCGGCTGGCGTTACCAAGTTCAAAGCTCGGAAGCAGGTAGCCTTGAAAAAAATCGAGGTTACCAGACAGAATCTTCTGCGCATCGGTGATATTGTCGCCGAAATCCGCCGGCAGATGAACGCTCTGCAGCGCCAGGCAAAAAAAGCTGAAAAATTCAGGGAGTACCGCGAGGAGTTGAAGGAGATTGAACTGCTTTTCTCCGTGGCAGGGTACTGTCGGATGATATCGGATAAGGCAGGTATAGAAGCCGAGATTGCTTCGCTGCAGGATCGCTTCACGGCCAAGGCTCTGGAGATTGAAAAGTCTTCCCTGTCACTGGATGAAAGAAAACTCCAGCTGCTGGAAGAAGAAAAAAAGCTTGCCGATGCCCAGGAGGAAAGCTATCGCCTCAAGGGAGAAATTACCGGATGTGAAAGCCGCATCGGCTTCGAGCAGAAGGAGCAGGCCGGTCTGGAGGAGCGCATCGCCCGGTATAGCCAGGAATTGGCGACTATTGGGACTCGAACTACCGAAGCAGAAGATGAATTGCGCACGTTGGAGTGTCTGGATAAATCCCTCATGGTGGATCTTTCCCGGGAGGAAGAAGAACTGGTTGCCGCCGAAGTGGTTCTGGCTCAATTGGCCGAGGAAGAACGGGTTGCAGTCTCGGGTCTTGAAGAGCGCCGCCGCGAGCTTTTTGCGATTGTGGCTGAAATATCCCAGTTCAATAACCAGACAACTGCCGCCTCCCGGAGACTGGAGTCACTTCAAGAGCAACTCGAAAGGAATCGTCGCGAAGGGCTCGGCCTTCATGAAAAGCTTCACGATGCCAAGGGCAGGGCATCGGAGCTGGAGGTGATGCATCGAACGTTGACAGGACAGAAACAGGAGCTTGTTGCTCAGCTGGACGAACTTCGCGTCAAGGATGACAACCTGAGGAAGAATCTGGAAGCGGTGGAGCAGTCCTTTCTTACGGAGAAAGACAGTCTTAACAAAAATGCTTCGCGGCTCCATTCACTCCAGGAACTGGAGGCCCAGTTCGCCGGGTATGGGCGTGGTGTTCGCTCGCTCTGCCTTGCCGAGCCTTTCAAAGAGCGTCTGCAGGGTGTTATTGCCGATGTTCTGGAGATTTCCGAGGAGTACGAGGTGGCGCTGGAAGCAGCCCTTGCCGACCGCCTGCAGTACGTAATCTGCAGCGGTGAGAGGGATGCGAAGGAGGCCCTTTCTTATCTGAAGGAAACCACAGGCGGCCGTTGCAGCTTGATTCAGAAGACTTTGAGCCTTCCCCTGCTTCCGGACCCGCCGGAAGGAGCGGAGCGTTTTCTCGATCGGATAACGGTGACAGAAGAAAACCGCGGGATGGCCGAGACCCTTCTGGCCTATACCTTTGTAACGGATACTATTGATTCCGCCCTGAGGCTGGGCGCTGCTAATCCTCATCTGACCTTTGTGACAAAGCAAGGTGATATGGTCAATGGGGGAGGCATACTTCATGGAGGCTCCATGGAGGCCGCCCAGCAGGGGCTCATTCACAAGAAGCGCCAGATAAAGGAGTTGTCCGCCCTGGTTAAAGGTCTTACCGCTCGTGTCGCCAAGCTGGAATCCGAAAGGGAGCACCTGCGCGGAGAGGTCCGTACGACCGAAAATGCCACGAAAGACGCTCGACAAGAGCTTCATCGGCTGGAAATCCAGTTGGTCAATACCGAAAAGGACCTGCAGCGTGTTCGGGAAGAACTCCAAAGAATCGAGGAGCGGCTTGCGCTGAAGGAGCTGGAAGACAACCAGCTGCGAGAAGAGTTTGAATCCCTTGAGGCGGAAATGGGGGTCTCACACCGCGAACGGGAACTCCGCGAAACCAGAAGAGCTGCTGTTGAGGACGAGCTGGCGGTCTTGCGAGGGTCGCTGGATAACAGACAGCGGGAAATCGGGGAAGTCCGGGATGATCTTACAGCGCGAAAAGTCAGGTTGGCAGCTCTTCGTGAGAAACGAGAATCCGGTCAGCATGCCATGAAAAGGGTCGTTGAAAACATTCAGGACCTCCAGACACGGCATGCACGCCTGGAAACCGAGTTGCAAAACGGTATCCGGGAACGGCAGGTGATTGCTGATTCACGCGGCAAAAGCGATGAGGAGCTGAAAAACCTGCTGGAAAAACAGTGGCAGGCTGATGAATTGTGCAGAACAATCCGGTTGCGGTATGAGCACGAAGCATCGCTTGCGCACGAGGGAGAGGCTTCTCTGAAGGAGCTGCGCGGCATTGGCGAGCAGATATCCCGGGAAATGGGAGACAGGAACCTCAAACTGACCGAAACCTCGATGCTTCTACGGAATCTTGAAGAGACGGTAGCGGAAAAGTATCGCTGCGCGGTAGCCGACCTTGTCCCCCGCTATGCTCACCAGGAATATGACGAAATCGAGAGGCGCTCCCGACAGGCAGAACTGGTGGGGCTTATCGATGGTATCGGAGAAGTTAATCTTACTGCTATTGAGGAGTTCCGGGAGCTGGAAGAACGGTTTGAATTCCTGTCTGGCCAGAAATCAGACCTGGAAGAGTCGCTCCATGGTCTGCAGCAGGCTATTCAGAGGATAAACAGGACGACGCGGAAAAGGTTCCTCGATACCTTTACCCTGGTAAACGAGAAGTTTCAGGAGGTCTTTCCCCGCCTTTTCTGTGGTGGCCGCGCGGAACTGAAGCTGACGGATGAGGAAAATCTCCTGGAAACGGGAATAGACATTATCATCCAGCCGCCGGGCAAAAAACTGCAGAATGTCAATTTGCTGTCCGGTGGAGAAAAAGCTCTTACGGCAGTTGCGCTCATGTTTGCCATTTTCCTTATCAAGCCTGCACCCTTTTGCCTCCTGGATGAGGTTGATGCACCCCTTGACGAGGCGAACATCGGCAGGTTCAATGAAATGGTCCGGGAAATGAGCTCTTTTTCCCAGTTTATCATCATAACCCACAGTAAAGCGTCGATGGCAAATGCTGATAGCCTTTATGGGGTAACCATGGAGGAGCCGGGGGTCTCGAAACTGGTATCAGTCAAGCTTCACTGAGTGACGCTTGAGATTGCGTTTGAGAACAGCCGGTTGTGTTATGCGGTGTATCGGGGGTTTCTCGAGATGTTTTTAACTAGTTTCCATCCGGAAACTCCGAATGGAAACTATCTAGACTGCTAAGGAGAAAGTGTGCCTTTTAAATCCATCCTTCAAGACCTCGTCGAGTCAACGGTCGGTGCTACCGGTGCGATCCTGATTGATTGGGAAGGTGAGGCCGTGGAATTTTATTCCCCTGCTGCCAATGAATTCGATATCAAGATTCTCGGTGCTCATCAGAATATTATATTTAATCGTATACGGGAGATTCGCCAAAGGGTACCATCACAGACAATCAGCAATACGGTCATTACTACTGATCAACAGCATCTGATTCTTGGGGCCATTGGAGATGATTACACCCTGGTGACAACCCTGGATAGGGATGCACTTGTTGGACTGGCTCTTGTGCGTGTGCAGCAGGCCATAAAGCTTCTGGAAAAGGAGATTTATTAGATGTCGGAAGAGAAGAAGGGGTTTTTCAAAAGCTTTGTTGACAAGATTACCGGTAACCCGTCCCCACCGCCTGTTGAAGATGTTGCCGAATTCCAAGAGAAACAAGCCAAGCCAGGGTTTTTTCGAAAGACTTGCCGGTACTGCACCCCCACCGCCTGCTGACGGAGTGGTCGATTCTGAAGAAAAACAGGCAAAACCGGGGTTTTTCGAAAGACTCAAAAAGGGGCTGAGCAAGACCCATGAAAGCCTGGTCGGGCGTATTGATACTTTGCTGCTTGGCAAGAAGCAGGTCGATGCTGAAACGCTTGAAGATTTGGAGGAGATCCTTGTTACGGCTGATATTGGCCTTGCTACAACCGTAGAACTTGTCAAATCACTGGAACAGCGACTGAAAAGAAACGAGTTGCAGGACGGGGAAGCGCTTAAGGATGCCTTGAAGGAAGAAATGCTTGCTCGCTTGGAAGCAACCACCTCAATCCTGAATACAGACAGCTTTTCTCCTTTTGTCATTATAGTTATCGGGGTCAATGGGGTGGGCAAAACTACCACTATCGGAAAGCTTGCCAGCAAGTTCACTTCCGAGGGAAAGAAGGTTTTGCTGGTTGCCGCGGATACGTTCCGTGCCGCAGCGGTCGAGCAGCTTGAAATATGGGGGCAGAGGGTAGGGATCGATGTGATTCGTCATAAGCATGGCGCCGATCCGGCGGCTGTTGTGTTCGATGGATGCAAGGCTGCTGTCGCTCGCCGGGCAGACATCCTTATTATCGACACGGCCGGTCGGTTGCATACCAAGGTGAACCTTATGGAGGAACTGAAGAAGATCCGCCGCGTTATTGGTCGGGAGATCCCGGGAGGTCCCCATGAAACCTTGCTTGTCCTTGATGCTGCTACCGGACAGAATGCCCTGTCCCAGGCAAAAATCTTCAAAGAGGCCGCGGATGTGACCGGAATTGCCCTGACGAAGCTTGACGGGACCGCCAAGGGTGGGATCATTGTTGCCATCAGTAGTGAGTTCAAAATACCGGTCAGGTATATTGGTATCGGTGAAGGGGTTGAGGATCTCCGGGACTTCAATCCGGAACAGTTTGTGCAAGCACTTTTCTGATAATAACCTTGACTTTTGGCTGCTTATACACTACTATGTGCGCCACATTAAGGATGTTTTATGGATGCAGAACTTTTTGATGCCCTTGAGGGCAAGATTGAGTTTTTATTGAGGGAATTTTCCTCAATGAAGCAGGAGAATGCCCAGCTCAAAGAGCAAAATCAGAGGCTCCTGGCAGAGAGGGATGTTTTCAAATCTCGAATTGATGCTATCTTGAAGAAGATAGAAGGGGTTTAGTCCTGTGAACTCTTTGCACCGTGTCAAGGTGTTTGGAAGGGAAGTACAGGTTCGAAGCTCGGCGTCAGCGGAAGATGTGAGGGAAATTGAGTCGTATGTAAATGATACGATTGCTCAAGTTCAGACCTCGATGAAAACTACTGATTTTCAGATTCTTGCCACTTTAGCCCTTTTAAATATTGCAGAATCTTTTCTTCTGCAATCCCGGGAGAGTTCGCTACAGGAACATTTTGTGCGCGAGAAGATTGCGCGCTTGACCAGACAAATAGATGAAGCTGTGTTGCATGATTAGTAAGAAAGGTCTCTTCAGGGAGATTTGTTTTATATATAGAAATAGATTGAATGATCCGATTACGGGTTGGAAGATTATCTACTGCCTCGGAGGAGGCTTGCCGCTACCCAGGGTCTGCTCCGATTGCTGATAAGTTACCCTCTCACGATTTCCGGTTGAAAGGTTCAAAGTAGCTAAATTTTTCAACTTCCTTATTAGAGAATCTGCCGGTCGAGTGGCTGTAACTTCATTAGCTTCCCGTTTTCTCCATCCCCTTCTCTTTCTTCTCCTGAGAGCCTGTCTTCTATTATCCCTGTCTTGTTTCTGTAACCGGTATCACTCTTAATAAGTAGTGTCGTAGGAGCAACTCATGCCAAAGAGAAATCTCAGGCGCAGTATGCTTGCGCACCGCAAATCTCTTTCTCCTGAGGAGTTTCGCTCTGCGAGCCTGCACATCCAGAAAACTTTCCTGGATACCGATAACTTCAGGCGTGCCCGGAGTGTTCTTGTCTACTCTCCGATTAACCATGAGGTTGATACGGAATTGATTGTGCTCTGTGCATTGAATTCCGGCAAGAAGATTGCTTTTCCCTCTGTCGTTGGTGATCAACTGTTTTTTTGTGAAGTGCAGGACTTGTCTTCACTGAAAAAGGGGACCTTCGGAATTATGGAGCCCTGTGCGACCGGGAAAGTCTTTACGCCTGAAGAGGCGGATGTTCTTGTTGTGCCGGGAGTTGCCTTTGATCTGAATGGCCACCGGATTGGATACGGGAAAGGATATTATGACAAGTTGCTTCACCATCTGGAGGGTCACGGCAAGCTTGTCGGGCTTTGCTATGATTTTCAGTTAGTTGATGAGATCCTTGCTGAACCACATGATGTAAAAATGGATATGATTATCACTGAGAAGAGGGTTGTTTGTCCTTTGGCATCTTCAATAACGAATTCGTACCCGTCGGATGTGGCTTTAAAATCGTAAGGATAGTCCTGTGGAAGGCACCTGCGATATCTGAGGGTAGGAATTATACATAGAAAGGGAGGAAAAATCAGTGGAACTCCAATATGCCATAATATTAATACTAGTTGCAGCGGGTGTCGGTTTTTTTGCCGGGAATTTCCTGCGGAAGAAGCTTTCCGGATCAATGGTGGCCAAGGCCGAGACCTCGGCGGAGCGGATACTTGAAGACGCGAAACGCGAATCCGAAACAATCCTGAAGGAAGCAACGTTACAGGCAAAAGATGCTGTGTATCAGGCTAAGGCAGAGTTTGAGCGGGAATCAAAAGACAAGCGCCGGGACCTGCAGTCACTTGAAAGAAGAATTCAGCAGAAGGAGGAGAACCTTGATAAGAAGGTGCTCCTTTTCGATCAGAGGGATGCAGAGTTTTTCAAGAAGGAACAGAGTTTTAATGCCCGGGATCAGGCATTTGCCCAGAAGGAAGAAAAGCTTAATCAATTAATCGAAGAAGAGAGGAAAACCCTTGAGAGGATTTCCGGGCTTACTTCCGAAGAGGCCAAAAAGGTTCTCATGGAAACCCTCGAGAATGAGGCGAAACAGGATGCTGCCAAGCGGATAAAGGCAATCGAGGAGGAAGCGCGCGAGACTGCTGACAAAAAATCCAAGGAGATACTTTCTCTTGCCATCCAGAGATATGCCGGAGAGTATGTCGCGGAAAAAACGGTCTCGGTTGTTGCGCTGCCCTCAGATGAAATGAAAGGTCGCATCATCGGCCGGGAAGGCCGGAATATTCGGGCTCTTGAAGCCGCAACCGGTATTGACCTTATTATCGATGATACTCCGGAGGCCGTTATTCTTTCTGGATTTAATCCAATCCGCCGGGAAATTGCCAAGCTATCTCTTGAGAAACTTATTGCGGATGGTCGTATTCACCCCGGCCGGATTGAAGAGGTTGTTGCGAAGTCGACCGAGGAAGTGGAGCAGGCTATCAAGGAGGCAGGAGAGCAGGCGGCCTTCGATTTGGGTGTCTACGGCATCCATCCGGATATCTTGAAACTGATCGGTCGCTTGAAGTACCGGACCTCCTACAGCCAAAATGTCTACCAGCACTCCCTGGAAGTGGCATTTTTGTGCGGAATAATGGCAGAAGAGCTGGGCGTCAACGTCAAGCAGGCCAAACGGGCCGGTCTCCTTCATGACCTTGGAAAGGCTGTCGATCACGAGGTTGAGGGTTCTCATGCCGTAATTGGTGCCGAACTGGCAAGAAAATACGGAGAATCTCCGAAGATAGTTCATGCCCTCATGGCACATCATGAGGACGAAAAGCCTGCAACCGTGCTTGCTGTTCTTGTGCAGGCTGCGGATGCACTTTCCGGAGCGAGGCCCGGGGCTCGTCGCGAGATGATGGAAACGTATGTGAAACGTCTGGACGATCTTGAAAAAATTGCCACTTCATTCCGGGGTGTTACCAATTCTTTTGCAATACAGGCTGGGCGCGAGATCAGAGTCATGGTATCCAGCGACGATGTTAATGATGAGAGAGCGCTTATCCTGGCCAAGGATATTGCCAAGAAAATCGAGGCTGAGATGACCTATCCAGGGC
>CAVVDU010000012.1:42500-97462 GCA_963746935.1 uncultured delta proteobacterium
AGTTCATGTATAGTCTAACAGTCTGGAAAGTCTGGCCATAGTGGGTGATAGCCCCTTTGACGAAATACATGAGCCTTCTTGAACTGGTACCCGAGTACCGCGGGGCACGAGAAACCCCGTGGGAATCTGGGAGGACCATCTCCCAAGGCTAAATACTATCCTCTGACCGATAGTGAACCAGTACCGTGAGGGAAAGGTGAAAAGTACTCCGATAAGGAGGGTGAAATAGAACCTGAAACCGTATGCCTACAAGCAGTGGGAGCACTATGGCTTCGGCCAGTGTGACCGCGTGCCTTTTGCATAATGAGTCAGCGAGTTACTCTCAGTGGCGAGGTTAAGTTGATAAGACGGAGCCGCAGCGAAAGCGAGTCTTAATAGGGCGAATTAGTCGCTGGGAGTAGACCCGAAACCGGGCGATCTATCCATGTCCAGGGTGAAAGGAAGGTAACACTTCGTGGAGGCCCGAACCCACTGGCGTTGAAAAGCCAGGGGATGAGGTGTGGATAGGAGTGAAAGGCTAATCAAGCTCGGAGATAGCTGGTTCTCCTCGAAATATATTTAGGTATAGCCTCACAAAGTAAGTAACGGGGGTAGAGCACTGAATGGGCTAGGGGTCCTACCAGATTACCAAACCTAATCAAACTCCGAATACCGTTAACTGTTATTGTGGGAGTCAGACTGCGGGTGATAAGATCCGCGGTCGAAAGGGAAACAGCCCAGACCGTCGGCTAAGGTCCCAAAATCTACGCTAAGTGGAAAACGATGTGGAAATGCCCAGACAACCAGGAGGTTGGCTTAGAAGCAGCCACCCTTTAAAGAAAGCGTAATAGCTCACTGGTCGAGTGGGTCTGCGCGGAAAATGTAACGGGGCTAAGCGTAGTACCGAAGCTGCGGACTTGAACTTGGTTCAAGTGGTAGAGGAGCATTGTGTAAGCCTGTGAAGGTCGACCGTGAGGACGGCTGGAGGTATCACAAGAGATTATGCTGACATGAGTAGCGAAAAACAAGGCGAGAAACCTTGTCACCGAAAACCCAAGGTTTCCTCAGTAAAGGTAATCTTCTGAGGGTTAGTCGGTCCCTAAGGCGAGGCCGAAAGGCGTAGTTGATGGGAAACAGGTTAATATTCCTGTACCTCTTGCTGCTGCGATGGGGGGACGGAGAAGGGTAGGCGATCCGGGTGCTGGATGTCCCGGTTTAAGCCAGTAGACGGGAAAGGGAGGCAAATCCCTCTTTCCACTAACGTCGAGAGGCGATGACGAGAGCGTATGCTCACAAAGTCGTTGATCCCATGCTTCCAAGAAAAGCCTCTAAGCTTCAGGCAACAGGAGACCGTACCGTAAACCGACTCAGGTGGGTGAGGAGAAAATCCTAAGGTGCTTGAGAGAACACTGGTTAAGGAACTCGGCAAAATGATACCGTAACTTCGGGAGAAGGTATGCCCTCATTAGGTGTAGCGATACGCACGTGAAGCCGAAGGGGGTCGCAGAGAAATGGCGGTAGCGACTGTTTACTAAAAACACAGGACTCTGCTAAGTCGAAAGACGATGTATAGGGTCTGACGCCTGCCCGGTGCCGGAAGGTTAAGGGGATTTGTTAGCGCAAGCGAAGCTTTGAACCGAAGCCCCGGTAAACGGCGGCCGTAACTATAACGGTCCTAAGGTAGCGAAATTCCTTGTCGGGTAAGTTCCGACCTGCACGAATGGCGTAACGATTTCCGCGCTGTCTCAACCAGTGGCTCAGCGAAATTGAATTCTCGGTGAAGATGCCGAGTACCCGCGGCAAGACGGAAAGACCCCGTGAACCTTTACTACAGCTTGACAGTGACATTCGGAATAGTTTGTGTAGGATAGGTGGGAGCCTGTGAAACCGGGACGCTAGTTTCGGTGGAGGCAACCTTGAAATACCACCCTGGTTGTTTTGGGTGTCTAACCCAGGCCCGTCATCCGGGTCGGGGACACTGTCTGGTGGGTAGTTTGACTGGGGCGGTCGCCTCCCAAAGAGTAACGGAGGCGCGCGATGGTTCCCTCAGGCTGATTGGAAACCAGCCGTAGAGTGTAAAGGCATAAGGGAGCTTGACTGCGAGACCCACAAGTCGAGCAGGTACGAAAGTAGGTCTTAGTGATCCGGCGGTTCTGTATGGAAGGGCCGTCGCTCAACGGATAAAAGGTACTCCGGGGATAACAGGCTTATCTCCCCCAAGAGTTCACATCGACGGGGAGGTTTGGCACCTCGATGTCGGCTCATCGCATCCTGGGGCTGAAGTAGGTCCCAAGGGTTTGGCTGTTCGCCAATTAAAGCGGTACGCGAGCTGGGTTTAAAACGTCGTGAGACAGTTTGGTCCCTATCTGCCGTGGGCGCAGGATACTTGAGAAGAGCTGTCCTTAGTACGAGAGGACCGGGATGGACGTACCTCTGGTGTTCCAGTTGTTCCGCCAGGAGCAGTCGCTGGGTAGCTATGTACGGAAAGGATAACCGCTGAAAGCATCTAAGCGGGAAGCCTCCTTCAAGATTAGGTATCCCTGGGAGCAATCCCCTAAAGGCCCGTTGTAGACCACAACGTTGATAGGCCGGGTGTGTAATCGCAGCAATGCGTTCAGCTTACCGGTACTAATCGGCCGTGAGGCTTGACCATAAAAATTGATTTAAATGGGGGGTGGTAACCCCACCCCCCACTATATACCCAAAAACTACAAATCATTCTCTTTGCAATTGACACAATGATATCGTACGTCTGGTAACGCCAGCCGCTACAAACGATTTCTCGGTGGCTATGCCGAGGGGGTCACACCCGTTCCCATCCCGAACACGGAAGTTAAGCCCCTCAGGGCCGATGGTACTGCATGGGTAGCTGTGTGGGAGAGTAGGTCGCCGCCGGGATCTTTTACAAAAAAGCCCCATCTCAATTTCGAGATGGGGCTTTTTTGCGTCCTGATGGCCGCTTTTCTAAACTGTTGTTTTTTGTTCGGAATGATTTGCCACTGTCTATTTACCTTGTTTACCAGCACATGTTTCTGGTATGGTTTTAGTCTATACACTGCCCACTCTTCTTAGTACTGGAAGATTGGGTATTTTTTGTACATAGGCCCCAAAAAGGAGGCTAGCGGACTATGAAAGCTGTCATTCAAAGAGTGACCCAGGCTTCCGTTGAGATCGATGGTAACACGGTTGGAGAGATTGGAAAGGGAATTGTCCTGTTGCTTGGCGTGGAAAAGGATGACACCAGGGATGACGCATCCTGGTTAATGGCAAAAATTGCACATCTACGTATCTTCGAAGATGTTCTGGGAAAAATGAATTTATCTGTATTGGACGTTCAGGGTGAAGTGCTTGTCGTGTCACAGTTTACCCTTGCCGCTAACTGCGGTAAGGGTCGTCGTCCTTCATTTGACACAGTGGCACTGCCTGACGAGGCAAATAATCTGTATCAATTTTCCGTGGAAGAGTTGAAAAGGCTTGGATGCTCTGTTGACACAGGAGTTTTTCAGGCAAATATGGATGTTCATTTGATAAACAATGGTCCTGTAACATTTATTCTCGACACACATAAAAGCTGAAATCGATTATGTTAGTCGAGGAAACATAATCCTGGATTTTGATATGAAACTGGATGAAAAACAGACGATGATAAAGAGTTCGCTGGATAATCTTTATGCCTGCCGGTCTACCCGGTATCTGCAAAATGATCCCCTGTCGTTTTGTCATCGTTATGCCGATTCGCTGGACCAGGAGATAGTCGGCTTGATCGCATCTTCTTTTGCCTATGGAAAGGTACATTCGATTAAGAAAAGTGTCGAAGAAATCCTGGCAGTTTTAACTCCGTCTCCCCAACAATGTTTATCTTCGTATGAGCCAGCTTCCTTTATGGAAGTAGTTGCCGGTTTTAAGCATCGCTTCAACAATCACCTGGATCTCCTTGCGTTACTCTGGGCGATCAAAACCATGATTGATCAAGCCGGTTCTATCGGGGAGTATTTCCTGCGTTTCTTTGACAGCAAGTCTGACGATATTACTTCAGCACTGGTCGGTTTTACTTCTTCAATTCTCAAAATGGATTATTCTCCTGTCTATGGTTCTCAAGGTATCCCAGCGAATTCCAAATTTTCATTCTTATTTCCTTCTCCGGCATCCGGGAGTGCCTGCAAGCGACTCTGCATGTATTTACGCTGGATGGTGAGGCCTGCTGATGGCATTGATCTTGGCTTATGGAAGACAATTCCCCCCGGGAAACTGATCATTCCTGTTGATGCACATATTCAAAGGATTGCTCGTTTTCTCGGATTAACGGAGCGCAAGCAGGCAGATTGGCGCATGGCGCAGGAGATTACGGCAGCTCTAAAAATGTTTGATTCAGATGACCCGGTGAAATATGATTTTTCGCTCTGCCATATTGGTATCTCAGAGGGCTGTCGCGGACAGCAGCGAGAGGCATGTCTGAGCTGTGCCATTTCTGCTATTTGTGGAGAAAACCGAAAATGAGCCAGAACCCGGAAATCCTCTTCGGTTCTATCTCTTCGCAAGAACCCGGATTTTACTGTTTCAAAGGATTTGTCTGCGAGATATCGGCGTATGATGAGGCAGAAGTTGTCCCGGCTTTGCAGAAAATCGAAGCGGCGGTTCAGGCGGGAGACTATGCAGTCGGATTTTTGTCGTATGAAGCTGCCGCAGCCCTTGATCAATCATTGTCCGTGAAACCCTCGGCAGGTTTTCCTCTCCTTTGGTTTGGTATTTTCCGTGAACGGCGTTTGCAGTCGCCGCAAGATTTATTGGAGATTTCGCATCACGGGTTCTATGAACTTTCCGGCTGGCAACCGGCTATTTCGCGGGAAGAGTATCGGCTAGCCCTTGCGGAGATCAGGGACTACATTGGCGCCGGAGATTGCTATCAAATCAACTATACTCTTCAACAGCGCAGTGATTTTAGCGGTGATGTGCGTTCATATTTTCGCGATCTGTGCCGCGCACAGTCAACACCGTACTCAGCTTTTTTTGATCTGGGCAGGTACTGTATTCTTTCAACATCCCCGGAGCTCTTCTTTCAGCTTGACAAGGGCCTTGTAACCGTCCGGCCCATGAAAGGAACTGCCGGAAGGGGGAAAACTGCGAGCGAGGATGAGGAAATTGCCGCTTTGTTGCAGCGGGATGAAAAAGAGCGCGCAGAGAACCTTATGATTGTTGATTTGTTGCGCAATGATCTCGGAAGAATCTCTGAAAATGGCTCAGTTACAGTTACCTCGCTGTTTGATGTGGAGACTTTGGCAACAATTCACCAGATGACATCCACCGTTTCTTCCCGCTTGCGTCCGGACGTCGGACTGGTGGATGTCTTTCGTGCCCTTTTCCCCTGCGGCTCGATTACCGGGGCGCCGAAGAAACGATCCATGGAAATCATTGCCGAGTTGGAGAAGGCCCCCAGAGGGCTTTATACCGGGTGTATCGGCTACATTGCTCCGAAAATGAGCCAGGCGGTTTTCAGTGTGGCAATCCGTACTGTTGTTATCGACAAGGATTCAGGGGCCGGGGTATTGGGGGTAGGAAGCGGGATAACCTGGTATTCATCCCCGGATGCGGAATTTGACGAGTGTCTGGCAAAGGGGCTATTTGCGCAGAATATATTGTTTGATTTTTCCCTGATTGAATCACTTCTCTATGAGAAAGGCTCAGGGTACTTCCTCTTTGAGCGACATTTGAAAAGGCTTGCAGACTCTGCCCACTATTTCAGTTTTACTTTCGATCACTCTTCAGTACGGACTACTCTTGAAAAATACTCTCAGGCTATTTCAGAAAGCGCAAAGGTACGCCTCGTTCTTTCGAGAAATGGCTTCATTTCAGTTGAGGTGGAGCCGCTTGTCCCTACCAAGAGCAGTGCTTCGTCCTTGATAACGTTTGCCGACGTATCGATAGATTCCTCAAATCACTTTCTGTATCATAAAACCAGCAATCGTGAATTGTACCGTCGTGAACTGGAAAAGAAACCAGGCTGCGTGGATGTCCTTTTCCTCAATGAACGGAATGAGGTAACAGAGGGCGCCAACAATAATATTGTGATCCGAAAAGACGGAATGCTGCTGACTCCGCCAATTACCAGCGGCCTTCTACCCGGCACCATGCGTGCACAGCTCCTGGAGACGGGTGAAATAACGGAACAGGTCCTTAAACCTGCTGATCTTGAGCAGGCCGATGAAATTTACCTTATTAATTCTGTTCGTAAATGGAGGCAGGTCCGACTTTTCAAAGGAAAGCCGCGATGATTAAGTTTTTGCTTACCACGGGGGCAGTCGGTTTCCTATGTGCAGCTTTCCTTGATCCTGTTTGGGCTTCAGGACTGGATCGTCCGATTCCCTGGATTCGTGATTGTGTCATGGCCGTCATCGGAGTTACCTGCTTTTATTTGCTGGTAAAATTCAGGAAAGAATTCTAACCGTACCTGTTTGTTGGTCGCTGTACTTTTTTTGTAGAGCAAGGAGCAGCTTCCGTATTACAATGCGAAGTCAATTGACAGGACGGTGCAGAAAGCAACATTAGGTCTGTCATTTTCGGCAATACAGAAAGAACATTTTCAAGAAAAGGGATAATGAATAACGTGACTTCTACTACCAACGTAAAAACGAAAGAGATCGCTTCAATAGACGAGGAACCGGAGCCAGCAGTGGTTCCCGCATTTCGGAAAAACCCATCAAAACTTTTTATCGAACTGACCACACGCTGTAATCTTTCCTGCCAGATGTGTGTGAAGCAGTCCTGGGGAAATGGTGTTATAGATGGAGATATGTCCAGGGAAACTTTTCTTGCCCTCTCTCCATCTTTCGCGCATGCCGAGGCAGTAATCCTCAATGGGATCGGGGAGTCGTTGCTCCATCCCGAACTCGAGGATTATATCCGTATTGCCAAGAGTCTGATGCCTGCGGGAGGTTGGGTCGGTTTCCAATCGAATGGTCTTCTCCTCGATGAGAGACGAGCCGTTTCTCTCCTTGAGGCAGGTCTTGACAAGATATGTCTTTCCCTGGACGCAATCTGCCCGGATACCTTCCGGAAGTTGCGAGAGGGAGGCGAGGTCGATGACCTGGACCGTGCCTTTGTTGCTATTAAACGCGCCAGAAATAAAGTGCCGGATTCAACTCTTCAGGTCGGTGTCGAGTTTGTCGTAATGCGAGACAATATTCACCAGTTGCCGGATGTCCTGCGATGGTCGGCTTCTCGAGGGGCAGACTTTGCGCTGGTTAGCCATCTCCTGCCCTATGGTGCTGAGCATGTTTCCCAGGCCGCGTATGATTCGAATACCGACCAGGCTGTCGAACTGTTTCTTGCCTGGAAAAGAAGGGCGGAGAGGGAAGATATTGATATCAGCAATTATTTTTACCTCTGTTTCTGCAAGTACGTCAGAACAGAGGAAGAGCAGCGGGTGGTTGATTTTGTCGGCGAGATGATGGAAGAGGCTCGCTCGAAGGAGATCTTCCTGCATGTGAAAAATCTTCTTGCCATGGATGAAACAGAAGTCCTGAAGGTTAAAGAAATATTTGCTGCTGCGCAGTCCGTGGCTGACGAGACAGGGCTTGAGTTGAAACTTCCGGGGGTTTCACCGAATGTCAATCGTCGCTGTGACTTCATTGAAAGCGGTGGGGCGTTTGTTTCCTGGGACGGAACAGTCCATCCCTGCTATTTTTTGTGGCATCGCTTCGTTTGTCATTTCTCCGGGCGCAAGAAGTATGTTGCACCGAAAGAATTCGGAAAGGTTGCCGATAAGGGAATTCATGATATTTGGAATGATGAAGCGTTTCTGTCTTTTCGGGATGAGGTGTTGAGACACGAGTACCCGGTCTGCTCCAATTGCAATTTGATTCCCTGCGAATATATTTATGCCGAAGAGTTTGAGCAGGACTGCTATACAAACACGATCCCTTGCGGGGATTGTTTCTGGTGCATGGGACTGTTCAACTGTCTTCAGTGAGTCCGGCGGAAAACCTGCGGATGCCTTCATGATACATTGACGATGATTCTACCGGTGTATACTGTTCTTTCATCCATCTTCATGGTATAGGCTTTGGGAGAGGCTCACTGGTATTGACTAAAGGGGCCTTTTTCGGCCCTTTTTCTTGTTGGGCACTTTGCTGGGTTGAAAGATACGTCAACCATTTATGTCCCTGTGCGTTTTATTAAACAAAGCTTGTGGTGGAGGATAGCTCTGGATACTACTGAAGCACTTAACCTATTTTTATCAGGTGTGGAGACACGGGCATATCGAATGGCCGAGTTTTCAGTCGGCGACCCTGAGGAAGCTCTCGATCTGGTTCAGGATGCCATGCTTGGCTTTGTCCGTCGTTATTCTGCTCGCCCTGAAGGTGAGTGGGGGGCTTTATTCTTTAAAATCCTTCAGAACAAGATCACGGACTGGTATCGACGGACTGCGGTCCGTAACCGTTTTCGGACCTGGTTTGGCAAAAATGGTGAGGATACAGATGATCGAGAGGATCCGATACAGACGATGCCGGATACCAATTCCCCCGATCCGGTGAGGTCGCTGATCAACTCCCATGCTGCAGAAGCGTTGAAGTCTTCTATTCTCTCTCTTCCTCTACGGCAACGTCAGGCTTTCCTGCTACGGGCGTGGGAAGGGATGGATGTTGCGCAGACGGCATTTGCGATGGGATGTTCAACCGGAAGCGTCAAAACTCATTATTCGCGTGCAGTACACCGCCTGCGTACATTGCTTGAGGAGCATAAGCCATGACAAGTGAAAAAAGCGAAAAAGCGTTTGTACAGAGTCTAAAGAAGAAACTGGACGAAACCGAGGCTGAGACAGATCCGCGCATCAGAATGCGTCTCCGTTCTGCTCGGATCAAGGCTTTGGAAGCTTTAGCGTCACCGGTCCCGTGGTATGCGCTTTTCCCCCGCTGGGCGATGGCGGGAGGCCTTGCGACCGCTCTGGCGCTTGTTCTGACTCTTTCCCTCTGGACTCCCAAAGAGCAGTATAAGCTTCCTTCCGGACAGGTCGAGGATCTGGAACTTCTTACTAACAAGGAACAGCTGGAGCTTTACAAGGACCTTGATTTTTACCGCTGGCTTGAGACTTCTGACCATACGGGCTAATGCTCTGGCTCTGCGGTGCTTTGGTTTTTGCGTGAACCTGCGCAGCGCAACTGGCTGTTTTACAAACTATATGTTTTGTTCCTGGGATGGCGTCTGATCAGGCAGTAGTTTGCCTTTGGGGCCAAAAGGAATTTCACGATGAGATGGAGAATGGAGGAATTTATGGTAGAAACGAAAAATGAAGAAGGGAAATTATCGGGAAAGGATGGCGCCTATGAATAGATATCTGCGGTTGGTGATCCTTCTTGCAGGGATTTTTGCGGCGTCGCTTGCATGGGGAGAAATGCCGGGAACCTCTTGGGATCAGTTGACAAAGGAAGAGCAGCAATCGTTGCAGCCATTTAAGGAACAATGGCCTTCATTATCTCCGGAAAAGCAGGGAAGGCTTCGTAAAAATGCCGAGAAATGGGATCGGATGACCCCGGAAGAACGTCAAGCGGTCAAGGAGCGTTTTAACCGATGGCAAAAAATGACCCCTGAACAGAGGGAGATCATTCGCAAAAGATTTTCCGAATTTAAGAAACTTCCCCCTGAAGAGCAGGCTCGGATACGTAGCCGGTTTCGCTGGTACCGAACATTGCCGCCCGAGCAACGGGAGATGATTCGCGAGAAGTGGCATCGCATGACTCCGGATGAACGAAAGAACATGCGTGAGCGACTGAAGACCATGACTCTGGATGAGCAGAAAAAGTTCCTTCTTCAGTAAAATTGTCATGTTTCACGGGGAAACCGGTTTTTCTGTTCTGCATTGTGGCTCATAGGATAATCTGCAAGCGTCTGGATAAAATTATTTCCTCGGGTCCGACATGTGCCTGATAGGCAAGAGCCTCCACTCCGTTCTGGACCGCTTGTCTCAGCAGTTTCCCATAGATCGGATCGATTGAGTCAGCTGGTCCGAATGTTTGTGCGTCTTCTCTTTGAACGACAAAGAATATCACACCCCTGCCCCCTGTCTTCACCACCTCTATCAGCTCGCGAAGGTGTTTTTGCCCGCGAGTCGTGACGGCATCCGGAAACAGCGCACTTTCTCCGCAGAGAAGGGTAACATTTTTCACTTCCACATAGCAGGAGCCTTGCGGTCCGGATAGAAGAAGGTCTATCCGGCTGTTGGTTCCATACGGCACTTCGGAACGGATGTCTTGATATCCTGAAAGTTCCGGAATGGTTCCCTGGAAGATTGCTTCCCGGACAAGGTGATTGGGCCTCATGGTGTTGATACCAACCCAATGGCTGTTTATCCGGATCAATTCCAGGGTGAAGGGCAGTTTTCTTTTCTGGTTGGTGCTCCGGGAAAGAAGAACCGGACTGCCTGGCACGGCACACCCCTTCATGCTGCCAGAATTTGGGCAATGCACCGTAATAGTTTCCCCGTCAGGAAGTCTTACGTCTGCGAGAAATCGCTTGTAGCGATGGATGAGCGTTGCTTCGTAAAGTGGCTGCGGTAGTTTCATGGCGACAGTAGTGAATATTTCCTTTATTGCTTTTCCATTGCGTGCAGATTTGGCCAGATTGATTTCTGCAGGAAAAAAAGAGTGATTTTTTGTCCGGAGTGTAGATGCTTCAGTTGGAAGCCACTTCCTCTGGTTTTCCAGCAGCTTTAAAGAAAATAGTTCCGAGCATGACATCTGCCAGTGCACCGGTCAGGCTGGCCAGCGAAAGGAGAAATATCGTAGCAATGAATATCCCTGTGAGGATGGTGAGTAAACAGAAGGGGTTGAGCATGCCATGCAAGGAATCGGGGAGTTGAAAGAGCTTGATTCCGAATAGAAGTTGCCCTACTCCGAAGCTGACGATCAGCAAGAGGGAAAATTGTTCCAGTGGTTCTGCAAGTGCCGGAAGGATAAGTGCGCCAATGCCGGCAAGAGCGAGAAAAACATTTATCGTAATCAGAAAATCAATATAATTGTCAGTTTTGTGGAAAGAAAAACGGAGATTCAGGAACTTTTTCAGCAATGAATTCAGATAGATAAACAAGCAAAGTCCGGCAAGTTGCGTGAAGGAAAGGAAGAAAGCATACCCCTGTTCATCATTATTGTAAAAATGATTGGACAGGAGTAATAGCGGAATGCTCAAAATTGCGCTCGTCATGGCGAGGAGTCCAGCTATCCGTAATTTTCTGGTAGTCACGAGGGCTCCGGTTATTCAGATTGTTGGCACCTGTATTCCCTGGATCAAGTTGTGCACAGGAGAATCCAGGCTGAAAAAGCAGTAAATATACCGTGCACTTATTTTACCCGGGAAACAAGAAATTATATTATAAGTAAACCAATTTTATTTTTATTGAATAGTTTCTTTGAATGGTGTACATAAGAACAGACAGACCCTCCTGCAATTCACCCTGGTATCACCGTCGCAGCACTTCCCTGGCGACGCTGGTATCGGGGTGTTTTTTTTCGTCGAGGAGAGAGCTTTCAATACCTTCCTTTGACGGAACTGTATTTTAGGACTTGCCGGTACGAAACCCCGGAACCTCTAGGAGCTTCTTTCAACGTCAAAGGTGTGCAGCAGGCTTGTTATTGTGCTTATTTCGCTGTCAGACATAGCAAAGGGATTGCTGTAAACCACTTTTGACAGGGTGTTTATGATAAGTGAGCAATGGCTTGCATACAGCTCGCAAATGCTTTCCTGCGTGAGCGGAAGCCACCTGACGGCCCGAGCGTCGTCACCGGCAAGAAGGTTCATTTTTTCCGATAGCTCGACGGGAAGGTGAAGATGTTTTGCGGTTGTCTCCATCCAGGCATGATCAGTATTACGGGGGTCATCGACATATCCTTGATATATCATTTTTCCCTGTTCCATGTTCAGGGTAACGCCTGTTTCTTCCTGAAGCTCCCGGGTTAGAGTCCGCGAGACTTCTTCGCCTTTGTCCACCATTCCGCCGGGAATTGCCCACTGGCCATTGTCTTTCCTCTGTATCGCCAGCATTTCCAGAACCCCTGAGGTTCTGTTTATCCGCGTTATTATCGGATCAGCTGCATAATTTGGCCCCCACTTGCCGAGGAGACCCCTTCCGATAATACCGGTTCGTCCTTTCGGGTTGAGCGGGCGTCCGACTTTGTCATGAGTCAGTATTCCTTCAAACGACTCCCGGGGTGTCATTGGCAGAAGCGCAATGTCTTCGGGATCTGCCCAGCCGTTCGGGTTTTTGGTGCAATCGTTTGCGAGTACAATTGGCGAAACATAGTAAGGGGGGCAATAGTCAGGGTATTCGATATCCCATGGCACCTGCTTGTCCGGAACGGAATACCTTTCCGGGTACTCGGAGGGTTTTTCCCGGCGAGCTTTGCTGTGCAGTAACTGAAGTCGAGAGGGTGAGTTGCCCTGGTGGGGATCTTTCGCATCCATGCAGTCTCTCCTTGGCTATTTTGGAGTTACTTCGCTTACTGTGTGAGCGAGGGAATTTTTCTATTCTATTCGATGCCTGAGAGATTGTCGAGTTGTATAGTTCCGGAAAATGAACAAGGTGTTGCGAAGGTTTCGCGGCCCTGCGGCAGAACTGACATTCTTGACAAAAAGTATTCGGAAAGAGTAGACTCCCCTCAGAAGAAATATAACAATTCATAATGCAATGAAGTGGAGTGGTGATGGAATTCAGCGGAAAAATCGTCGTAGTGACGGGGGGGACAAGAGGCATCGGAAGAGCCATTTCCCTTCGTTTTGCCCAGGAAGGGGCGCAGGTTACCGCTGCGTATTTGAGTAATGATGAAGCAGCTCGTTCCCTTTTGGAAGAAGCTTCAGGCCTACCGGGTGAAATTCGGGTTCTCAAGGCGGATGTGAGGTCGGCCGAAGGGGCTGTTGCACTAATGGATGCAGCTTCTGCCGAGTCCGGCCATATTGACGTGCTGGTCAATAACGCGGGCATACTGCGTGATGCCTTTCTTCCAATGATGTCTGAACGCGATTGGGCCGATGTTATCGAAGGAAATCTCTACCCGCTGTTTCACTGCTGCAAATGGGGTGTCCGGAAAATGATTGCACGCAAGAAGGGAGCGATTGTTACCATTGCTTCCATTTCAGCGTTTACCGGGAATCCCGGCCAGACCAATTACGCTGCAAGCAAAGGGGCCGCAGTAAGTTTCACCCGCTCTCTTGCCCGGGAAGTCGGGCCCATGGGAATCCGGGTAAACACGGTGGCACCAGGGCTTATTGATACGGAAATGATAGCGTCCCTGAAGCCGGAACTGGTGGAGGGCATTCTGAAAAGCTCTTCTTTGCGAAGAATCGGCAGACCTGAAGAAGTTGCCGAAGCGGTTGCTTTTCTCGCTTCTGACAGGGCGGCCTATATTACGGGTCAGTGTCTGATCGTTGACGGCGGAATAGTATAAATCAATCCCCCAGCACACAGGAAATTCATGAACTGGAAAAGAATTGCCATAACAGGACGAGGGATATTTTGTGGTGCCGGCCAGGACATTGCGACCTTTTCACTTAATCTCCTCGAAGGACGGAGCGCCATTGGACCCATGGATCTTTTTGACGTCTCTCCATTCCCGGCGCAGATAGCAGCACAGGTGCGCGGCTACGACCCCTTGTCCCGTTTTGACAGAAAATCAGCGGCAAACCTTTCACGGGCTGACCAGTTTGGTGTCATTGCCGCTGGTGAGGCATTGGATGAAAGTGGCGCAAGGGAATACTATTCCCCCTACGATATCGGGATTTCTCTAGGTGCCGGAGCTGCCGGCATGTTCCAGGCTGAACAATGGCTTGGTGAAACGCTGGCGGGTAAGAGACCCCGGCCCTCGCTCTTGCGGGGGATTCTTCCGGACCGGACTTCCACTGCCATTGCCACCCGCTATGGCCTTGGTGGATACCAGGGGACCATAACGACGGCCTGTTCATCCTCGTCCACTGCAATTGGCTGGGGAGCCGACCTTGTTGCGACAGGCCGACTTAAGGCGATTGTCTGCGGTGGTTCCGATGCCATTTCCCTCCTGACCTATGCCGGTTTCAATTCCCTGCGGGTTGTAGATCCGGAACCCTGCGCTCCTTTCAGCCTTGCTCGCAAGGGGCTCTCCCTTGGGGAAGGTGCCGCTTTTCTTGTGCTCGAAGAGGAGGCAGAGGCGAAAAGGCGTGGTGCGAAAATTTATGGATACATTCTTGGCTATGCGGCGACCGGTGAGGCCTATCATATGACGGCGCCCGAGCCGAGCGGTGCCGAAGCGGCGAGGGTAATGACTGCTGCTTTGGAATACGCCGGGGTCGGAAAGCATGAGGTCGGATGGGTCAATGCCCATGGAACCGGCACGCCTTTAAACGATGTTGTGGAGACAAAGGCAATGAAGCAAGTGTTCGGTGAGAGGGTGGCTGACATTCCGCTGGTCTCCACAAAGGGGCTCACCGGGCACTGTCTTGGTTCTGCCGGGGCCATAGAGGCGGTTGCGACTGTTATTGCGCTCAACGAAGGATTCATTCCCCAGACTCTCAACTTCCGAGGGACTGACCCGGAGTGTGATCTTGACTACTGTCATAACGGCAAAAGAGACAGTTCTGTTCCCATTGCCCTTTCCAATTCGTTCGCGTTTGGCGGTAATATTACAACTCTGGTGGTGTCACGATGAGAGCAGACCGAACGGAAATCGCCATAACCGGCATCGCCGCCATTTCCTCGGCAGGGGTGGGGCTTGATCCCCTCAAGGAAACGCTACGTTCGGGCATCTCAGCCCTGCGACCAGTCCCGGTTGAGCTGGCAGGGGCGGAGGGACACGTCTGGGGCAGGGCCGAGGGGTTTAAGGCCTCAGATTTCATGTCGCCTCTGAAGGCCCGTAAATTTGATCGGTGCAGTCTTTTTGCCGTTGTGGCGGCAGGCATGGCCCTGAAGGACGCCGGTCTTGATCCGGCTGCATTCGGCTCTACGCGGATTGGCATCGTCCTTGGTTGCGGTTTTGGTGGGATCGCCAATTCCGAAGATTTCCTGCGGGGCTATCTTACCAAGGGAACCGACGGTCTGGTACCGATGCTGTTCCCCAATACCGTCCCCAATGCGCCGGCAAGCAACGCGTCCATCGAGCATGGCTTGAAGGGGCCGAACGTCACCTTTGTTCAGCGCTTCTGTTCCGCTGAAGCTGCTTTTCAGATGGCCTGCCGGTTCCTTGAAGAGGACCGTGCCGATATTATGGTGACAGGAGGGGTTGATGAACTGGAGCCCTTTATGATAGAAGCATTCCGGGAGGTCGGGCAGTTGCGGCGCTTTGCCGCAGGTTTTAGTGAAGGTGCGGGGATTCTTGTACTGGAAAAGGGGGAGGTCGCCCGTAACCGCGGTGCCAGGATCAGGGCTATGGCAGGAGAAGTCAGGACAATCGGTCGCCTCCTTCCGGGGCGCGAGGTGGAAGGAATTGAAAGAATTTTTCGCCCGGGACCGAAACCACAGCTTGTCTCCCTTTCCGGGGTTGCCGGAGAGATGAAGCTAATTCTGGAGAGATTGCCGGATGTCTCCTCGTCTGGAAACGGGTCGACTACTCGGGCGTTCCCTCGCCATGGGCGGATTGTCGCTTGTGTCTCTTCTGGCAACTCTTTCTCCCGGGTTTTCGGCGGTCCACTATGCAGCATCCCCTGAGGGTCCCTATTATGGAATCGACTTTTCTGCCTGAGCCAGAGCTCTATTCAGATCCGGCTGAATACCTCCCTCATCGGCACCCCTTCCTCTTTATTGATCGCGTGACCGCTAGAGATCCCGGAATCAGCGCAACAGGGATCAAGTGCGTGACTTATGAGCCGGGGGGATTCCCACAGTTCTTGCTTCTGGAATCCATGGCGCAGCTTGGTGGCATTGCCGCTGCGGTGCACAAAGGAGAAGGCGGTTTTCTCGCAACCATCGACCATGCCGAGTTTTTCCGAGAGGTTCGGGCCGGTGATCGAGTCATTGTAACTGTTCGTATTATAAAGTCCTTTGGGCGCCTTTTCCTGATGGAAGGTGAGGCATGTGTCGAAGATGAACGGGTTGCATTTGCGCGTCTTATGCTTGGCGTGGGAGAGGTGTAGCCACAATGCCGAAACGACGATTGAATTCTACTCACTTCTAACTGAAAGAAGATACTAACCCCTTATGATGAGGGGTTTTTACTTTCAGGATGCACAAGACACCTTGACATTCATAATTCTATTACGTATTTCACTGGGAGCTTTGACCATGGTTTCACGAATTTTTCTTTTTCTTTTTCTACTGCTTATTCTCCTGCCGAGCGTCTCATTTGCCGGAGCTTCCTCCCTCTCAGCTTTGGAAGGACTGGAAATGTTGCGCAAGACATTTGTGGGAGTAAATGATTTCACCGCGGAAATTACCCAGGAAAAACAACTTTCTCTCATGAAGAGGAAGATGGTCGCCAGTGGTGAAGTGCGTTTCAAGAAACCTGACTCATTTTACATGGAACTCTATTCGCCCTATGCCAGTCGAGTCTTGTTGAAAGACAATTCCTTGACACTTAAGCTCCCCAATGAAGGAATTCGTCAAAAGATGACCCTTCCTCGTGAACAGGGGCTTGGCCGATGGTTTGAGTTCCTCGATCACCCTGTGAAGTCTCTGCCGGAGGGTTTCGATATCCGGGCTGAACGGCGCGGGGGGACAATTGTCTTAAGCATATTCCCCTGCAAAAAGGGCGCAATGAAAGAACTTCAGCTCTTATTTCAGCAGGGGGGGGAACTCAAACGTCTTGTCATCGAGGAAAACAATCGGGATAAGACGGTTATCACTTTTTCCAATATGAAGAAGAATACCGGTTTGAGTGAGAAGGACTTTCATCTGGACTGAATCCTCTCATCCTGGTACCCATTGCTGGAGAAGGGCGTCTGGCAGGGGGACGGGATAAGGATGAAATATGAAGGAATAATTGAACTGAGGAATTACATGATTTCAGACAGCTTCGTTGTGAACAACAAATGGAAAGGTTTGCAAGGTAACCTTTTACTGGTATAAGCTTAATTAGAAACTGGTCTGAAAAAAGTTTTATCATAAGTGCCTATCCCGGCACTTTCACGGTTGTGGAGTGAAAGTATTCATGGAGAATGAAAGGACAGAAGTCATATCGGCCGGACTTGATGTCAGTCTCATTGGAGCGGTTGTTCGTGAGCTTGCCGGTGCCTATCGCAATGTTTCCTCCTATCCGAAAGGGCACCCTGTGGTTGTTCAGGCATGTGAGCGGGCGGCTGGAATGCTTGCCCAAGTATGTGCGAACCGTGAGACCATTACTTTGGGGGTTGCCCGGGAGACTCTGATGATCGGTGATAGTTCCCTCGGGACTCTCGTTCCGGCAGCGCGGAATTATGTCCGTACCCTTGCCCATCATGGAGTGGCCCTTCTTACCTTTCGAAAAGGGGTTACAGCGGTTGAAATTGAAGGGTTTTGTCAGATTCTTGTTGAGAAAAGGTCGGAGATTTCTGCTAACGGAGGGATTGAATACGTTGTGCGTGGAGCCGGCATCCGACACCTGGAGGTCAGCAGTATCCAGTATGACGCTTTTCAGGCCGTAGAGGATGTCCCCGGGGAAATAGGGAGCCAACAGGGCCCAATCCGCCATTCCTTGTGGGAAACTTTTATTCGTAGGCTCATGGATGGAACCGATGATTCGTGCCTGATAGGCTTGGATTTGGATAGTCCTGCCAGTCTTGATGATATGACCGGAATGGTAACCAGCCGGCCCCATGAATCAATGCCTCGAATTGTCGCTGCGCTTGAAGAACTGATTCGAGAAGCCGGTGGGGTGGATCAGCTATCGGCTGAAGGAAAGTTGGCGTTGGCAAACATCGGAGAGTTTATCGGCGGGCTGAATCCGGAACTGCGCAGGCTGTTTTTCGACAGCCTGCTGCAATCCTGCCAGTTGCATGATTTCAGTGTTATGGAAATTATGCCATACCTGCCGACGTCTGCTGCTCTGGAACTTTTTACCTGCTCATTGGAAAGCGATGTTGTCCTTCCTTCCTACATCATGAACAGCATGGAACAGCTGGCAGACGCTTTCACGAAGGAGTCGGCTCTAACACCGCCAGCTGCACAGAGAATGCCGTCAGAAAAGGAAGACAGTCTTCAAATATTTTTTCGAGAAGATATCGTTGACACCTTCGTACCGGCTGACTACCTGGAGACCCTGAAGACACTTGTTACTTCCCAGGGTATCCCGGAGCCAAGTCGGGAAGATTTCCAGGAACAACTCGGGACCCTTACGGATGAAAAGATTGAGTCTGCAGTCAGCAGAATTATTCTGGAAAGCCTTTCCCTTGCTGGTCCCGAGCAGCTGGTTGCCCTGCAACAAAATCTGCAAGAACTTTGTCGATTCTTTCTCGAGGTGGGAGACTTTTACTCCTTGGAGAATATGTATGTCCGTTTGTGTGGACTTCCGTTCGAAAATGAAGAACTGGCTGCGCTGAAGGAAGATGTTCTGCAAACTTTCCAGACCATCGAGTTTCTCGAGGAGGTGCTCAATGGCGTTGAAAACTGGGGAAAGGATAAGTTTGAGGAAATCGGCGAGCTCATTCAAAGGGTGGGGAAACCCTTTGTCGAGCCGTTGCTGGACAGACTTGCAGAAGAAGAAAGTCTTACCCTCAGGCGCTACCTGCTTGACCAGCTTGTCAAGATGTCAGGACTGGCAAAGGAGGCTGCATGCGCACGGATGGGTGACAGTCGCTGGTACTTCATTAGAAACCTGGTGACAATCCTGGAGCATAGTGGTGATCCGGAGGTTTTGCTCCACCTGCGCAAGGTAGCCATTTTTCCTCACCCGAAGGTCAGACAACGTGTAATTGAAGCATTTCAATCTTTCGGTGACCCGGAAGGAGACAAGCTGCTGCTGGTTGATTTGAAGAGCCGCGACGCGGAAGCACGCCAATCGGCGGTTCAGCAGGCCGGGAAGAGCAGGGATCCGGAAGTGGTCGCGGAACTTATGCGTATCCTGGGAAAAAAAGGCATGTCGCCGACGGATGCCGCGGAAAAGAAAGCCGTGATTCAAGCACTCGCCGAAATCGAAGACAGCAGGGTCATCCCAATGTTCGAGAGGATGCTTGCGGCCCGTCATTTTCTGCGATTATCCATGTGGAATACGCTGAAGAAAGAGATTCTGAATTCTCTGCTGAGATATCGTGATCCTTTAGCCTTGGAACTGGTACGGAAAGTTGCCAGGTCGGGGAAAAGCGAGTTGGCGAACCTTGCCGCGAGAATGACAGGCTTGCCAGGGGAGAGAGAATGAGCGAAGGAAACATTTCTGCTGAAATGCAGAACTTCGTACGCTATGTAGTGTCCGCAGTGGCGAGCGCTTCATTGTATTCGCCGGAACATCGGCAGGTTCAACGTCTGGGAGGGGAGGCGTTTGCCTTTCTGCAGGCGGCACTCGCCGCAGAAGAGGAGATTGTACTGCTCCTTATTGAGGATGAACTGGTCTGTAATAAGACCCCGCTTGACGGAAGCCTTTATCTGAGCAAGTTTATCAAGATTTTTCATGAGAAAGGCATCGAACATCTGAGATTTCTGCAACAGGTCGAATTGGATGAGCTGCGGTTGCTGATTGTCAGTCTTTCAAGGCAGGCTGCCAAGGAGTCGGGAATTCGCTCATCGGCGCATATTCATCTTGGAAGATTGGATATCCTTGACGACTCTGCTGAAGCGGATAAGGCGAAGGAGGGTGATAAGAAGGCAAGCCTGTCCTTCGAGGAAATTTCCCGCTTCGAAAAAGAAGTTTTTGCGGAAGTATACGAATGCGCAAAGGAGAACAGGGCGTTCGGCATGGCCGGGATCAATGAGGTGGTTTCGGCGAGTATTCATGCATTTGAGAAGATGGCCGGGTCTCTTAGGCTTCTTGAAGAAATCCTGGCATTGGGGGAATACACATTCACCCATTCCACGAATGTCTGTATTCTCAACTTGGCCCAAGCCAAGTCCATCGGTATTGAAGGGCGCCTTCTTCATGATGTGGGGGTTGCCGCATTGCTGCACGATATTGGCAAGTTGTCAGTCCCGGAAGAGATCCTTTCCAAGCCGGGTGCGTTAAGCACGGAAGAACGCGAATTGATTAACCAGCACCCTGTCCGGGGTGCCCACTATCTGCTTGATATGCCTGGTGTGCCCAAACTCGCGGTTGTCTGTTCCTTCGAGCACCATATGAAATACGATGGTACCGGATACCCTGAAGTTTCCATTGGCTGGAATCAGAACCTCTGTAGCCAGATCACGGCGGTTTCGGACTATTTTGATGCTCTTCGCACCACTCGATCGTATCGGGGGGCGCTGGAATATGCAACCGTTGCAGCAATGCTGGTGGAGGCCTCGGGTACGTTTCTCCATCCTGTCCTGACGAGAAATTTTTTATCTATCCTTGGCAGAAATGCCGTGAAATGACGAGGCTCCCGAGGCGGTAGGGAAGGGATGCTACACTTTTAGTTCAACATTTTGTCCCGACAAGTATTTAGGAATTGTGGGTTGAAGCAAACTACGGAAGAAGCCTTTGCCTTTCTCAATCGACATGGTATACTGCCGAAAATTTCCGGAGGTTATCATGAGCACAAAAAATTCGGCAGATTTTTCTTCATTCAAAAAAGAGCTTTCTCCCGTTGCCCTGGCATGTTTCAGGGTGTTCTTTGGGAATATTCGCGAAACGCTAGCCGATCAGGGACCGCAGCAGATGTATGAGACCCCTCTCGACGTCTTTTTGTCATTGAACGAAGTAGCTGGTGTCGAAGTTGTGGCCCAATCGATTCGTGAAATCATCCCATGCAAGGTGGGAGTGAAAGTTGATGAATATGTTTGTTTTTACCCGTTCTTTACCTCTGTCAGTATAGAGGGAGGCAAGATCCGCTACAGCATTCACAGGGATATTGAAGAAGAAATTTCCCTTGTTCCCGCGCTCTTTTTTGTCTAAAAACCTCTGCTCGGCCTGTACCATTTTCTCTTGCCAGGTGGGGGTTGTATTCCAACCATTTTTGTATGTCAATCAGCGATGGCCTGCTTCTGCATGCTATCGCTGATTTTTTTTAATAAGCGTCTGCCTGCGGAAGGGTATCCTTAAGGTTTTTACTCTACGAACAAGCGACAGGCCAACGTTAAACAGAACCTTTTTCAGGATTTGACATTATTTGAATATTGTAGTCCATGTTGCGACTCCCCTCATTATCATTTCGATTGCGAAGGTTCCCACCACGAGCGCTGTTACCCGTCCGGCAATATCTATATATCGTTGAACGAGAGCTTCATTGCGAACTTTGACATAGTCATGAAGGTGCTTAAGGGCAATCATGATCGCAACGCTTGCCAGAACAGCCAGCAGGATTGAAAGAATTGCTTCGAAATGGTTGAGGCGCTTTCCCACCAGAATGCTGGCACCGATGGTTCCTGGGCCGATCATGATCGGCATGGCTATTGCCCCGGCCATGTGTCGTGATTCACCTCGCAATCCTTCGATTGCCGAGTTGCCTTGGAAGACAAAGCGAATTCCGATGAGGAGAAAAATAATCCCACCAAATACCTGAAAAGAAGCAAACTCCGCCTGTAATACGTCCGCGAACAGAACATCTCCAAGAATGGCGGCGACTGAAAACACGCTGATACTGATGAGGCCTGCCCTGAGAACCACCTTGCGAAAGGTTGCTGTGGGGAGCTTGTCAAAAACATCTATCAGGTATACGACCAGAAGAAAAGGGTTTAACAGCATAAAGAGCAGTGTTGTTGCACGTAAAAACTCAGACATGATTCCTTGTTTCTCCTTAATGGTTCGGCTTGCCAATGTATCGCCGAAGGTTATATCTCGACAGGGCGGACCCTGTTTGCTGATATAGATTCTCTCTAGACTATGCCTTCTGCTGGTTGAAGCTGTCGATCACCGGTTCGAATCTTCTCTGTAATTTCCTGCCATTTCAGTTTGAAAAATCAGTCTCTCCAAGATCCAGAAAACACATCCGTGAAAAGCCCATGATTTGTATCTTGAAAATGCAGTTTTCTGTGCTTTGCATGTTGTTTAGTGTCTTGATATTATTGTCAAAATGTCTATATTCTGCAGGGTGTAATGTCTCTGAGATTTGACATATAGCTTTAAATTGCTTATAATAACAGATCGAACTAAATTTTAGCGATATTAATGTGTATTGTAAAAGGAGTCTGGATGAATATTTATACCAATGATCAGAAGGCAATAGCAAATAAAATCGGTGATAATAATCTTGTGTCACACTGGCGTGACTGGAAGTGGCAGATCAGGCATTCAGTCAAAGATATAAAAACATTTGAGCATCTGCTCGGAGTCAAATTCACAGATGATGAAATTAATGAAGTTGAAAAAACACTGGAAAAATTTCCTCTGTCAATAACACCATACTACTTATCACTCATTGATAAAAGTGCTTATGCTACAGATCCTATTTTCAGGCAGTCATTTCCTTCTCCGTCAGAGCTCGTGGTTAGCCAGTGTGACCATGCAGATCCGCTTCACGAGGAGGCTGACAGTCCAGCACCCGGGATAACTCACCGCTACCCGGACAGGGTTCTTTTTCATGTCAGTAACATTTGCTCGATGTATTGCCGTCACTGTACCCGGAAACGCAAGGTGGGTGATGTGGATTCCATCCCTGATCGTGAAGAGATCAACAAGGGCCTGGAATATATTCGCCAGACCCCGGTGATTCGTGATGTTCTCCTCTCCGGCGGTGACCCGCTCATGCTTTCCGATGAGTATCTGGACTGGATCCTGACGGAGTTGGACGCTATTCCCCATGTTCAGGTGGTCAGAATTGGAACGCGGATGCCCGTTGTTCTGCCCTATCGCATTACCGACGCCCTGCTTGAGGTCTTCAAAAAACATCATCCGATCTGGATTAACACCCATTTTAACCATCCCCGTGAGATTACGCCATCAGCAAGGGAAGCCTTGGCAAAACTTGCAAACGCCGGTATTCCCCTTGGGAACCAGACCGTCCTGTTGGCCGGGATCAATGACTGCCCGCATATCATTAAAGCGCTTGTGCAAAAGTTGGTGGCAAACAGGGTGCGCCCCTACTATCTCTACCAGTGCGACCTCTCCGAGGGATTGTCACACTTTCGCACCACGGTCGGCAAGGGCATGGAAATTATGGAAAGCCTGATCGGCCATACCAGTGGATTTGCGGTTCCCACCTATGTTATCGATGCGCCTGGTGGCGGCGGAAAGATTCCGGTAATGCCGAACTATCTCATTACCCTGGCAACAAACAAGGTCGTGCTGAGGAATTATGAAGGAGTGATAACCAGCTACCAGGAACCGGACAGTTATGAGCCGGTATTCTGCGACCGCGATTGTGCTGCCTGTAAACTCCAACTGAATCTGGAAGGCGCGGAGGAATACGAAGGAATCGGTATCATGCGTCTGTTGGCGGACCATGACGATACGATTTCCCTTACACCTGAGGACAATGACCGAATGAAACGGCGGACCAATGAAACCAATGAATGATTCGCTGGAGATATTCGGCCGGTCTCTCATCCACCATGGGGCATATAATGACAGGGCTTACCTGATGAAGCTGCACGCGGAGGACAGCGGTAAGATCGTCAGAACCCTTGAAACACTTGCCGGCTCCCGCGGTTATACCAAGATTTTTGCCAAGGTCCCTTCCTTGCTACGGGACAGTTTTATCGCCAGCGGATATGCAGAGGAGGCCCGCATTCCCGGCTTCTATCCCGGGGGGGAAGATGTCTGTTTCATGGTAAAGTATTTTGCTGAATCACGAGCCCGGGAACAGGAGGCCCCGTTAGTACAAGATGTTCTAGCCGCTGCAACAGCTGCTGCAACAGAGGCGGTTTCCGGCCCGGTGTCACTACCGGATGGCTTTACGGCACGAAGTGCTGTAAAGGAAGATGTGCCGGCAATGGCAAAAATATACAGCGAGGTCTTTGCCAGCTATCCCTTCCCCATTCATGACCCTGCTTTTCTTCTCGCTGCCATGGAGGATTCAACGAAGTTCTTTGGTGTTTGGAAAGACTCAACAATTGCAGCACTTTCCTCTGCTGAAATGGACCTCTCTTCAGCGTCTGCAGAAATGACCGATTTTGCTACCCTTCCTATCTATCGAGGAAACGGACTCGCCCTGTATTTGCTGCGGGAAATGGAGCTAGCAGTCAAAGACCTTGGTGTCCGCGCACTCTTTACCATCGCCCGAGCCTATTCGTACGGTATGAATATTACCTTCGCCCGCAACGGATACCTCTATGGCGGGACCCTTACCAATAATACCAATATTTCCGGCAGGCTTGAAAGTATGAATGTCTGGTACAAAATTCTTTAGCAGTACTGGAAATTAGCGGCTGACCATGCTACTGTGGGTCGCGTGCCGGCGCTGATCTTGTCCGGCGCTACTGAACGTCAGATGGGAGAAGTGTTGTTTGCCCTCTGAGGAAAACAGATAGCCTGCAGGTAGTAGTGCGATTGGAGGGGGCAGAGATGGAGCAGATACCGACACTTTTCCTTGTAACATTTACAACCCTTCTAGCCATGATCAACCCGCTGGAATCAATACCCATTTTCCTGAAACTCCTGGAAGGAAAAGACGAGAAAGAGCATCGTCAGGTTGCCCGGCGTTCCTGCTTCTATGCCTTGCTCATGATGCTCTTTTTCATGCTTTTCGGAACACTTGTCCTGAAGGTATTCGGGGTCCCTCTCAGCATGGTTCGTATAGTGGGGGGGATTATACTGGTCAGGATCGGTTTTGAGATGTTTCTTCCCTCCCGGTCGGAAGGGATGTTCCCCTCTCCGGGAGATAATGACGGCAGGGACGAGGATTATTCTTTCGTGCCCCTTGCAATTCCCATAATGTTCGGACCGGGAGCCTTGGCCACGGTCCTGGGCATGTCGGCACTGGTGAAAAATCCCATAGCCAATCTGGGCCATATGACCGCCATTGTGTTGGCCATTGTGGCAACCATGTTTGTAATCTACCTGTCCCTGATCTATGCCCGGGTGATTCTTGGGAAAATCGGTGCCAAGGGTGTTGATGCGGCGACCCGACTGGTTGGGTTTTTTGTGTCTGCAATGGGTATGGGACTTGTTTTTCATGGACTGGTCGAGGTCTTGCAGCTCTATGGAATGATTGGGCCTCGATGAAGTGTCTTGACGAAGAAGGGCAGAACCTGTTTCCTGTTCTGTAAGGATTAGGGAATGAAACCTATGCACAAAGAAAAGAAGAACAGCAGATTGCTGCATAAGAGTTGGAAAGTATGGCTTGCCGTCACGGTGATGCTGGCGGCAATGCTTCTGTACGTTTTAACTTTGGACGATTCTGTTTTTCCTGTTTTTCTCAAATAAGGAAGAGCCGGGTATCGTGATCTTCCATAGTTTGCCTGGGCGTATTTTCCAGCTCTGGAGACTTTTTTTGTCTGCAGGTGCTATCCGTGATCCTTTTCAAAGAGTTTGGTCAATCTCTTGAGGTGGACTTTCTCTTCGGCTGCCAACAAACCCAATACTTCACGGGAGCTTTCATCCTTGAAATGATCCCGAAGAGTGAGATAACGATCGTAGGAGCCTACTTCAAGAGACATGGCAAATTCGAGGATTTCGCTCACTTCTTTCTTGCTGGCCCAGGAAAAAGCCTCGCTCAGCAGCACTCCACCTTCCAGATATTTTTCCTTTGTCTGCTCATGCAGAATGTCAGAAGGGAAATTTGCGGCAGCATTCTTGCCGATACGTTGCCGATAGAGTTTCAATAGTGAATTTTTATGGTGAAGTTCGGCACCCGCGAGTTCCATGAAAAGTTGTGCTTCTTCACTTCTGTCCAGCCCCTTGGCAATTTCCAGATAAAAGGAACGCATACCATCTTCAAGTAGCCAGGCAAGGCCGATGAGTTCTTCCGCACTTTGTGCCGAGAGGAACCATGCCATGCCGGTAGCAGGAAGTTCCTCTGCCACCAGTCCCTTCCAGGCGCGGATGCCTCCTTCCATGCTGTATGCTTCGGCAAAGCCCGCCCGTGTCAGGATAGAGGCTCCGGCCCGGCTTCTCACACCGGCGGCGCAGTACACAAGCGTCGGTTTGCTCGGGTCCAACTCTTCAAGACGCTCAGGCAGTTCATCAAGCGGGATGAGCTTGGCTCCCGGTAAATGCCCTTGATTGTATTCGCCCGGCTGTCGAACATCGACTATGGAAAATTCGTCAGGGTCCATTGTATCGATTGTTTTTCTGACATCTTCAGCAGAGCGAGATGCAATTTTTCGGAAATAGTCCATGATTGCCACATCTGACTCCTTTTTACTCTGTTAGTTCTGCAAGGGATGTTTCACCCAATTCTCCCGAGACCTGAAATTTCTTCATGAAGCGTCGGTCAATAAAGTCTTTCAGGAAAAAAGAAAACTTGCCGTTTACCGTTAATGATCTCTTCCAGAGGATTCCCCGTGTGTCACCCATGTTGAGAATTAGCATATAGGGAGGGCCGGGATCAAAGGATCGCAGCGGAGTATCCTCCAGCTTGGCTACCAGGTTGTGAAAAAGAACCGGATTCTGGCGCACGGCATAGACCCCGACCTTGGCCAGGGGGAATCCGTCGAGGGAGATGCAGTCTCCTCCACCAAAAAGTTCGGGATACTCGGTGCTCTGGAGAAAGCTGTTGACGAGCATGCCACCATCGGCGCCGGTGGGAAGATCGGAGTCCCTGAAAAGTGCTGAAGGTTTGATTCCTGTGGCAATAAATGCGAAATCATTGTTAATGTGACTTCCGTCCGAGAGGGTTACGCGTCCCTTTTCAATATGCTCGGCCCGCACACCGGTTAGAACCCGGATGTTTTTTTTCAGAAGTGATCTGAGTGCCAGTGCACTGACTCTCTGAGGGGTGTGCCGGAGCAGTTCGCTTCCCGCCACAAGGGTTATGGTTACCTTTTTCGGCTCGTTGTGGAGGAGTCGCCAGAGATTTGCCGAGATCTCCACCCCAGCCGGTCCTCCCCCAATCACGATAATCTCCAGTGGCCGATTCTTGATTTCTCGAAAGCAGGTCCACTCGGGCCTTGTAGAGGTTCAAAACAGGTTTTACCGGGATAACTGTGTCCGTGCTGATGACCGGTGGTGCCATCTGAACTTCACTCCCCGTATTACACGATGCCACATCATAGGAGATGCTTCGGCCCGATTTGAGGAGAATCTTTTTTTCTAAGGGATTGATCCTGATGGCAGTGTCCTGAATGTATTCTGCTCCCCGTTCTTCGGCCATTTTACGGACATGAAAACGTACCTGGCTCGGATTGTAAGAACCTCCGAGCATGCCGGGCCCCATTCCGGAATAATAGTGATAGGGCGAAGGGCTGACAAGTGTTGCCTTGTGTCCCCGTGCCGTCACCTGATCGATATTTACCAGAGATGTCATATGGGCGTGTCCACCACCGACCAGAACCAGATGTTTTCCCATGCAGGAACCTCCTGTTCAAAGCGTAGTTCGAACCGGGCGGTTGTCAATAGAAACAAACCGTAATACCGGGAACAAAAGTCACTCCGGTGACGGGAGGGTTTGTTCTTGACCTCTCCAGCTGCTTCCCCTACACTTGAACGGCATATGCTCCCGGGGCCGGGTGAAGACCGGCAGCCTGATCGCCCGTCTTCACGGGCATTACGTTATGTGTCGATTTCATGCAAAGGGATTCTGGGGCTGGAGGGTTTATGGTATCAGAGGCGATTGAGGAAGGAGTTCTCGAATTCGAGCGTGCACGGAGAGCTATCGCCATGGATAATACTGTGGCTGGACTGGCCAGCCTTGAGAAAGCACTATCTCTTAAAGACGATAAGGGCTGGTATTCCTATCTTGGTTTTTGCGTTGCGAAGGAGAGGGGGCAGGTTTCCCGGGGCACCGACCTCTGCATGATTTCTCTGGAGCATGAGCCGGACAACCCCGATCACTATCTAAACCTTGGGAAAATTCAGCTTCTTTCCGGGAACAAGTCTGAGGCTCTTCGAATACTCCGTGAAGGAGTAGCCCGGGGAGAAAAAGAAGAGCTTTTGACGTTACTGAGTGAATTCGGTAAGCGAAAGTCTCCCCTCATACCATTTCTTCATCGTTCAAATCCCTTGAATAAGCTTCTAGGCCTCATTCTCCATCGGATAGGTCTTCGATAACTTCAGGCGAGGCAGGCGTCAGTAAGGAATTCATGTAACTTTGCACTCATTGGATGACGCCTGCCGTGCCAGGTTTTCTTTCTGTTCCCGTCATTATCAGCGGTGCCACCGCAAGCGGGTGGTCGGCCGGATGGATGTGAAAATCAATTTCTGCTATTTCTTTCCCGTTCTATCAATCATCTTGATAATTTCCGTAGTGATATCCTTAAGTTGAACAGCACTGCCGACGAAGAGGAGTTCCTTGTTTGTTCCGATGGAGGCAAATCCGTTTGCCTTGCCGTAGTCACCGGCTGCCTTTGCTACAGATTCGTACAGTTTCTTCAGCAACTCATCTTCCCTTGTTCGAACATCTTTCTCGGATTTTTGAATGAAATTCTGGAAGCTTTTCAGCTTTTTCTGAAACTCTTTCGCTTTGGCCGAACGCTGGATCGGGGCAAGAGATGGCATTTGTGCTTCAATGTCGGCTTGTTGCTTCTTTAGCTGAGTCTCTTTCGACTTGATCTGTTTCTGGACTTTTTCCATTTTTGCCTTGATCTCAGCATAGGCAGCCTTGCCTGAGGATGAATCACTGGCAACCTTTGCCATGTCGATGATGCCTATCTTGACGCTCTGTTCTTTTTTAGCTGCCAAAGGGGGTGCGGTGCTGGTTTCGAAAACTGTTGGCGCTGGCGCCGGCACGCTGCTTTTTTCGGAAAGGGCGGCCTTCGGGGTTATCTTAGCCTCAGGTTCGGTAGCAAGTGCCGTCAGCGCTGGGATGGCAACAAGGGCGACTGTTATCAACGGGAGTAGAATTTTTTTCATGTTTATACCTCTTTCTTGGGGAGCGGTGCTGTTGCTCCGTTCGGGGAGTAGTTGCTTTTCTAAGATAATTGTTTTGCGCCGATTAGGCAAATAAAAGAAGCTCTTGCAGTTCCCTGAAGGTTTCTGGTCATTCCGGATGCCGGCTTGTTGAAAATAAATCTTTACAAGGCATCGGTCATTCATATATATTTCCCGTTCACGGAGAGATGTCCGAGCGGCTGAAGGAGCACGACTGGAAATCGTGTGTGCGTTAATAGCGTACCGAGGGTTCAAATCCCTCTCTCTCCGCCAGATTTTATGTATGCGATAAAGTGCTTATCATACAGACAGGCAGTATCCCGGATGGTAGGGCCGTCAAGCCGAGTATCGGCACGGGGTCGGGGTAGTGCCTGTTTCATGTTTTACGGGCACAACTGATAGCTGGGTCTCACGCAACGGAAGGTTATGAACTCCGTCAGGTCCGGAAGGAAGCAGCGGCAGTAACCGTCCCCGTGTGCCGTGGGGCAGCCCAGCTATCAGTTGTGTCCGTAAGTATCTCCGACCACTTCCCATCCAATTTTTCCGGTCACGTGCTCGAAGGTGAGGCAGTGATATAATAATTGACTTTTGAAGCAGTACGAGTCAGCGGAAAGCATTGGAAAATGAAGTCGGGGTTCGGGACAGACGAGTCTGTCAAGCCCTGCTCTTCGAGTTTTCCGCTTTTACCTGAACCGTCTGCAGTGGGGCGATACCACCTTTGTCGTATCTAGTCTTAGCGAGAAAATGGCGTCCACAGACATTCAGCGATCTAATCGGTCAGGAGCATGTCTGCCGGACGCTGCAGAATGCTATCGAGTCCGGTCGGGTTGCCCATGCCTTTCTTTTTACGGGAGCTCGAGGTGTGGGGAAGACCAGTGCTGCCCGCATTCTCGCCAAGGCCCTCCAGTGTGAAAATGGACCGGCTCAGGAGCCATGCAATGCCTGCCCTGCCTGTCTTGAGATTACCGCGGGTAATTCCGCAGACGTTTTCGAGATCGATGGAGCTTCCAATACCGGTGTCGAGGATATCCGTGAACTCAGGGAGAATATCAAATATCTTCCTTCTCGCTGCCGATTCAAAATCTTCATCATCGACGAAGTCCACATGCTTTCCACGAGTGCCTTCAACGCACTTCTCAAGACGCTTGAAGAGCCTCCTCCCCACGTAAAATTCATCTTTGCCACCACAGAACCCCATAAGGTCCCCATCACGATTCTGTCCCGTTGCCAGCGGTTCGATTTTAAAAGAATTTCGCTGCCCAAGATCGTGGAACGACTGCGGACCATCGTGGATGAAGAAAAGGTAGCCGTCAGTGAGGCTTCACTTACTGCCATTGCCCGCAAGGGTGACGGCAGCATGCGGGATTCTTTGTCGACCCTCGATCAGGTACTGGCATTTTGTGGTGATGGTGTGGACGATGATGAAGTGATTGCACTTCTGGGAGTTGTGGACAGGCGGTTGCTTCTCGAAACCTCCCGGGCCGTTTTTGCCAGGGACTGCCAGGCTTCTCTCGATATTGTGGCTCGGGTCGATTCCTTCGGGTATAATATGCGCAGCTTCTGCCAGGAACTTATCGATCACTTCAGAAATTTTGTCGTGGTGAAAGTTTCAGCGAACCCTGCCGAGCTCCTTGACCTTGCCGAGGGGGAATTGGCAGCTATCCTGGAGCAGTCCTCCGCCGGAACTCTTGACCAGCTGCAGAGATACTTGTCCATTCTGCTGAAGGCAGAGGCAGAGATGTCCCTTTCCGGATTTACGCGCCTCATCCTGGAGATGGCTCTGCTGAAAATGTGTACGCTTCTTCCGGTTGTCCCTGTGGATCAAATCATCGAGCGACTCAAGGCGCTGGAGGGGGGGGGCGGGAAAAGAGCATCGTCTCCTGTTACCGCAGCTGTTGCTCCACAGCCGAAAGCTCCTGCTGTACATGCCGTGGAGACGCCTGCGGTTTCCCATCCTTCGGAAGCCTCCCCCCCTTCGGGTTCCGTCCAAGAAGGCTGGCCGGGCTTTGTTGCCTTTGCCAACAGGGAGAAGAAAAGTCTTGGAAAGGTTCTGGAACACGGCCGCCCGTTGCAATTTACCGCGAAAGATGTTGAGATAGGGTTCCCTGCCGGGTCCTTCCATCTTTCCTGCATCCAGGACGTCGATTCGCTGGATGCTCTGACTGAGCTGGCGGCTCGATTTTTCAAGGCAACGCCCACTGTCCGGTTGACTCCTCTCAATGGAGAGAACAGGGGGCTTCCGTCAACGGTACAGGAAAAAAAAAGCCTTGAGGCTGACGGGCGACAAAGAAAATTAGAGGAAGCAGCGCGCAAACATCCTCTCGTTACCGCTGCTGTCGAGATATTCCAGGCAGAAATTGCTGAAATAGTAGCAATAGAGCACGATGCTGATGCAAAGGAGGATACAGACTGATGTCCAAGGGTTTAGCACAAATAATGAAACAGGCTCAGCAGATGCAGCAGAAAATGGCACGACTTCAGGAAGAAGCAAGCCAAAAAACCGCTGAAGCCTCTGTCGGTGGTGGCGCAGTAACCGCTGTCGTTAATGGTAAGAATCAGATTATGTCGCTGGCAATTCGAAAAGAAGCGGTTGATCCTGAAGATGTGGAAATGCTCCAGGACCTGGTTGTGGCGGCTGTTAACGAGGCCCTCAAAAAGGTTCAAAGTGAAGTGGCTGCCGAAATGGAAAAAATCACCGGCGGCATGAATATTCCAGGACTATTCTAAAAAGGCTTTCAAAAGAGGTTTTCTCTAATGTAAAACCATTGACTGGCCCGCGGAGGTTGGCTGTTTGTCCTGCCTTCTCGGGCCTCTTCTGTTTCCTGGTGCAGGAAATGCGCTGGAAAACATTGGGAAATAGCTTCTTGAAATTTTATGCTTTTACTCTTTGTATAAAATTGTTATATTTCAAGATCAACACAAAAACAGCAGGTTTTTAGTTATTATAAAATATAGCTGAGACCGTTTTATTTATCGTAAAAATAGGTTATATTTTTATTACCTTTATGATACATTTTTCGCAATCCTTGACCAGGCTTACTGGTGAATTGAAAAAGTTACCCGGCATCGGGGAAAGGACAGCGCTACGGCTGGCGTTTCATATCTTGAAATCGCCCCGGATGGCCCAGTCCCTGGCCGAGAGTCTTCTTGATGTAAGCAAGAGCGTCAGGTTCTGTTCGGTTTGTTTTGGAATCACGGAAGATGATCCTTGCTGCATCTGCACCGGAACCAGAGACGACTCGATCCTCTGCGTGGTGGAGGAGCCCCAGGATTTGCTGGCAGTTGAACGGAGTGGCGCTTTTCGGGGGCGCTACCATGTTCTTCACGGTGCTCTGTCCCCGCTGAATGGCGTGATGCCCGGGGATCTGAAAATTGCCGAGCTGATGAAGCGTCTCGAAGGCTCTGAAATTCGCGAAATTGTACTGGCAACAAACTTTACCGTCGAGGGCGAAGCGACGGCGCTCTACCTGAGCGGACTCATGAAATCTCTTGCAATAAAAGTTACCCGGCTTGCCCACGGCATGCCCATTGGCGGTGACCTCGAATATGTGGACGCCGCCACGGTGCAGAGAGCCCTGGAAGGTCGCAACGAGCTCTGACGGCTCAATCAGCCGCATGAGACCCAAATAATGACTGTTTATGGTCAGAACAGCAACTCAAGGAGGAGTTTTGCATGAAACGCAAAATGGTTACGATCGATGGGAACACCGCCGCAGCCTATGTAGCCCATGCAACTAACGAAGTAATCGCAATCTACCCCATAACACCATCTTCTGTTATGGGTGAAATTTCCGATGAAAAGAGTGCCAAGGGTGAAAAGAACATCTGGGGCACCGTGCCCCAGGTAAGCGAAATGCAGTCGGAGGGAGGGGCAGCCGGCGCTGTTCATGGAGCACTTCAGGCCGGGGCTTTGACAACGACCTTTACGGCCAGCCAGGGATTGCTCCTGATGATCCCCAACATGTTCAAGATTGCGGGCGAGCTTACCTCAACCGTATTTCATGTCTCCGCACGTGCCATCGCAGCTCAGGCTCTCTCCATCTTTGGCGACCATTCGGACGTGATGGCATGCCGCTCTACGGGGTGGGCAATGCTTTGCTCGAACAATGTCCAGGAGGTCATGGACTTTGCCCTGATTTCCCAGGCTTCAACGCTCAAATCTCGCATTCCGTTTCTCCATTTCTTTGATGGCTTCCGAACTTCGCATGAAATTCAGAAAGTGGAAGAGATGACCTACGACGATATGCGGGCCATGCTGGACGAAGATTTGATCTTTGCACATCGTGCGCGTGCACTTTCTCCTGACCACCCGGTGCTGCGCGGTTCTTCCCAGAATCCTGACGTATTTTTCCAGGGACGTGAAACGGTAAATAAATATTACCTGGCAACCCCGCAGATTGTTCAGGATGAGATGGATAAATTTGCCAAACTGGTTGGACGCCAGTACAAGCTGGTTGACTACGTTGGTGCACCGGATGCTGATCGTGTAATCGTTATCATGGGATCCGGCGCCGATGCAGTACACAAGACCGTGGAAACCCTGGTCGTCCGTGGCGAAAAAGTCGGCGTACTGAAGGTCCGGCTCTTTCGTCCGTTCCCTGCCGATGCATTTGTTGCAGCGTTGCCACCGACCGTTAAGAAAATTGCCGTCATGGACCGGACCAAGGAGCCTGGCTCCCTTGGCGAGCCGCTCTACCTGGATGTCCGTACGGCCATTGGGGAAAAGATGGAGGAAAAGTCTACTCCCTTCATCCACTATCCGTCAATTGTCGGTGGACGTTATGCCCTTGGCTCCAAAGAATTCACACCGGCCATGGTTAAAGGCATTTTTGATAATCTCGCAAAGGAGACGCCGAAAAATCATTTCGTCGTGGGGATTAACGACGATGTTTGCGGTACGAGCATCGACTATGATCCCTCCTTCACCAATATCTCTTCAGGGATTTATTCTGCCGAGTTCTTCGGGCTCGGTTCTGACGGAACAGTCGGTGCCAACAAGAACTCCATCAAGATTATTGGGGAAAAAACCGACAACTATGTACAGGCCTACTTTGTCTATGATTCCAAAAAGTCCGGTACCGTAACCATTTCACATCTACGTTTCGGCAAGAATCCTATCAGGGCGCCGTACCTTATCAATCGACCCGATTTTATTGCCTGCCATAACTTCACCTTCCTGGAGAAGTATGACATGCTCTCCAAGGCGAAGGAAGGCATTCCATTCCTTCTCAGTTCTCTTTATGACAAGGATGAGGTCTGGGATAAGATTCCCCGCGAGGTTCAGCAGCAGATCATTGACAAGAAACTCAAGTTTTACGTCATTAATGCGGTGAAACTGGCAGAGGAGCTGGGTCTCGGTGCACGTATCAATGTAATCATGCAGACCGCCTTCTTCAAGATTTCCAATATCATTCCCGCTGAAACCGCCATCAAGGCCATTAAGGATGCCATCAAGAAGAGCTATGGCAAGGCGGGAGAGCGGGTTGTTGCAATGAACAACCAGGCGGTTGACGCAACCATCGAAAACCTCTTTGAAGTCAAGGTTCCGAAAAAGGCAACCAGCAAAATCACCATCAAGTCGCCGATCAGCCCTGATGCTCCGGAATTCCTCCGGAACGTTACCGCGGAGATCATCGCCAGTCGCGGTGACCAGCTTCCCGTTTCGGCGATGCCGGCGGACGGGACGTTCCCTACCGGCTCGTCCTGTTTCGAAAAGCGCAACATTGCATTTGAAATTCCCCAGTGGGACAAGGACCTGTGCATTCAATGCGCTATCTGTTCCTTTGTCTGTCCCCATGCATCAATCCGGATGAAGGTGTATGATCCTGCGCTCCTGAAAGACGCTCCTGAAAGCTTCCTTTCCACAGATGCCCGAGGTGCGGATTTCAAGGGGATGAAGTGCAGCGTCCAGGTGGCACCGGAAGACTGTACCGGCTGCGGGTCCTGTGTCCAGAATTGCCCGGCAAAGAGCAAGGAAGACCCGGAGCACAGGGCAATCAATATGACATTCAAGGCTCCTATTCGCGAAAAGGAAGCCAAAAACTGGGATTTCTTCCTCAGTATTCCTGACACCGATACGGCGCTCTTTAACATGAATACCCTGAAAGGCAGCCAGTTGATTACGCCTTTGTTCGAGTTTTCCGGAGCATGCGCCGGATGTGGGGAAACTCCTTATGTGAAGCTTCTCTCGCAGCTGTTCGGCGACAGGGCCCTTATTGCCAATGCTACCGGATGTACTTCCATTTACGGTGGTAACCTTCCGACCACACCTTGGACGAAACGCGCTGATGGCCGTGGTCCGGCTTGGTCCAATTCCCTTTTCGAGGACAATGCCGAGTTTGGTCTCGGTATGCGGCTTACGGTTGACAAGCTTTCCTTGATGGCTAACGAGATGCTGGTGCAGGTCATGGGATCCGACTGCTCTGGTGCTGGCGAGATCAAAGATATCCTTGCTGCCATCAAGGATGCTGATCAATCCAGCCAGGCTGCGATTGAATCACAGCGTGGGCGTGTTGCAATCCTGAAGGAAAAACTTTCTTCCTGCAACGGTCCCCTGGCGAAAAGATTCCTTTCCGTTGCCGATTATCTGGTGAAAAAGTCGGTTTGGGGCGTTGGTGGTGACGGATGGGCCTATGATATCGGTTTTGGCGGTCTGGACCATGTTATTGCTTCAGGCAAAAACGTCAATCTCCTGGTTCTTGACACTGAGGTTTACTCCAACACCGGCGGCCAGGCATCAAAGGCGACACCGCTTGCGGCGGTTGCCCAGTTTGCTGCGAGCGGCAAAGCCATGCCGAAGAAGGATCTTGGCCTGATAGCCATGACCTATGGCACTGCCTATGTTGCATCGATTTCCTTGGCCAATCCGGCCCAGGCTGTTAAAGCCTTTATCGAAGCAGAAGCTTTTGACGGACCTTCACTTATCATTGCCTATTCCCATTGCATTGCTCACGGAATAAACATGACCTGTGGCATCGAAGAGCAGAAAAAAGCGATTGAGTGCGGGCACTGGCCACTTTTCCGCTATAACCCGGCCCTTGCCGCGCAAGGAATGAATCCTCTCCAACTGGACAGCAAGGCACCGACCCTCTCATTCGAAGAATATGCACTTGGTGAGAATCGTTACCGGGTATTGAAGAAGGTTAATCCGAAAGGTGCAGCAGCCCTTTTCAAAAAGGCGAATGAATGGACTGCCCGACGTTTTGCTCTCTACCAGCAGATGGCGAAATTGACCTATTCTGACAGCGACGAAAAATAGAAAACCAGACACGCGTAACCAATGTTATTACCTGCTCCGGAAGGTCTCGGCTTTCCGGAGCATTTTTTTTATCATGCCTTAGAACTGCATCGGAATGAGATCCGGGACTATTCGAATCTGTCGCGGTATTGTTAGGATAATTTAAAACCTTGATATGTCTGGGCGGTTTTGTTATAAAATGACCCGCTGCCCAATTAATTCGTACAGCACGAGGGGTGTGTGCAATGTCGACTGCGCAAATGGTCATGTATGACGACGACTTCAAGCAGCTAAATTACATTTTGGATAAACTGCTGAGGGAAGCCAATGCCAAGGTGATTTTTCTTGTGGACAAAAACGGCCAGTTGATCTCGGGAGTGGGTGAGACCGAACGTTTTGACACGACGTCCCTGGCCTCGCTTACAGCGGGCAACATAGCTGCAACCGGCGGGTTGGCAAAACTGATTGGCGAAAAAGAATTTTCGATACTCTTTCACGAAGGTGAAAAGGATAACCTGCACATCTCCATTGTCGGTAGTCGTGTTATCCTTGTGGTGCTCTTTGATAGTCGCTCATCCCTGGGTCTTGTGCGTCTCAGGGTGAAAAAGGCTTCAGAAGAGCTTGCCCAGATTTTCGACAGCCTTGCGAAAAGGGCTGAAGAGAGGGAAAAAAGTGGTGAAAGCGAGTTTCCCTTCGCCGAGATTACCGACGACGATATAGATAATCTTTTCAGCTAGTTTTCATCAGGAAACTCCGGATGAAAACTAGCTAGCTGCCACCACCGGCAGGAGAGCCAAACATGCAGCGGTTTTTATACGCTGTTGTTCCAAAAGTACTTCATCATCAGAGGTGACGACAGATGTCTTTCATCAACTACGCCTCCCGTGAGATCAACTGCAAGATTGTTTACTACGGGCCTGGTCTTTGCGGTAAGACGACTAACCTACAATTTGTCTATACGAAAACGGCACCCGAGGCAAAGGGGAAGATGATCAGCCTTGCTACGGAAACGGAAAGAACCCTCTTTTTCGACTTCCTGCCGCTTGCCCTGGGTGAAATAAAGGGATTTAAAACAAGATTCCACCTCTACACGGTTCCGGGCCAAGTATTCTATGATGCGTCACGAAAGCTTATCCTCAAGGGTGTTGATGGTGTCGTCTTTGTTGCCGACTCCCAGGAGGAGCGGATGGATGCCAATTATGAATCCCTTGACAACCTCGAGATAAACCTCAAGGAACAGGGATACGAGCTGGGAAAACTTCCTTACGTAATCCAGTACAATAAGCGTGATCTTTCCAATGTAGTTCCCGTCGAGGAAATGCGTCGGGAACTGAACCTGATGAATGTCCCTGATTTCGAAGCCTGTGCCATGAGTGGCGAAGGTGTCTTTGAGACGTTGAAGGCTGTTGCAAAGCTCATTCTTATTGATTTGAAAAAGGGTAAGTAGCAAGCCCGTCCTTTCAAAAAGCCCGTTGCCGTTACGTTCTTGCGTCCGGGCTCGTTTGGACCAGGTTCCCGAAATAACATTCCTGTGTATCTTCCCCCTTGCTGAAAAGTTGATGTCGCTTCAGTTCTGTCCATGGATAGCCTCTCTTACCTCGCTTGTAATGGTTTGTTACGATTCCTTCTGCCGTAGGGATTATCGTGATGACTGCTGGATTCCCGTTCCATAATCTGCTATCGTAGTAAAACGTGCAGAAGCGAGCGTGCCTTCGACAACCCTGATTCTGCTAAGTTTTCGATTGCTTGAATTCCCCCCGTGCTGGACATACCTTCATGACTCCAAACAAAAGCTTATCCGAAAAAATAAAACTGATTGCCGAGGTTCTCGAGCCACAGACCGCACACATCAAACTTGCCGGCCTGAAGGGTTCGTCTCCAGCTTTCATTGTTACCCGTCTGATGGAAAAACTTTCAGCTCCATTCTTTGCTGTCATGCCCGATAGTGAAACAGCAGAAGAATTTTACCGTGAGGCGCGCTTCTATTCGGAGCGGCCTCAATCCATTTACTATTTCCCCTCATGGGAAACCAGTCCCTTCGAACAGTCCTCCCCCCATCCCGATATCAGCGGAGAACGGCTGAACACCCTGGCCGCGCTTCTGGAAGGCAAGGCTTCACTGGTAGTGCTGCCGATTTCCGCCCTTATGCAAAAAGTCCTTCCCCGGAGTGTTCTTGCAGATCACTCACAGTACCTTGTGGTTGGAGAAGAGATAGACCGGGATGCTTTCCTGCGGAAACTTGTCGACCTTGGCTATTCCATGGTTCCCCTGGTGGAAGACCGGGGAAGTGCGTCGGTGCGGGGCGGGATCGTGGACATGTATCTTCCCAGTCTTGCAAACCCGGTGAGGATTGAATTTTTCGGCGATTTCGTGGAGTCTATCCGTACCTTTGATCCGGTTACTCAACGTTCGCTCCATCCACTGGAAGAGCTGGTGGTTCTCCCTTCACGGGAGATTATCCTGTCTGAATCAGTTATCCAGAGTTTTGCCGCCCGTTTGAAAGCGCGCTGCGATGCTCTCGGTATCCCCGCAACCCGACGAAGGGAGCTGCTGGAACAGTTGCAACAGGCCATATACCCCCCTGGTGTCGAATATCTTCAGCCCCTGTTGCACCCCGAGCTGGAAACGCTTTTTGACTATGCTGCTGCCGGAGCAGTCGTGGTTGAAGTCGACACCTTGGCAGTTCAGGAGGCCGCAAACCTTTTTGCCATGGATTTTTTTGCCGCAGAGAAACGTGCAGAAGAAAAAAACGCAATAATCTGCGAGGGAAAAGAACTCTGCCTGCGTCCTGATGCGCTGGCTTCTCTTGTGTCGGAAAAGAGGCTCGTTTCAATACCCTTTCTGGAAATTGAGGAGCGAGACGACGCGACTTCATGTGCTCGCTTTTCAGTGGTGGAAAATGAAGATCTGAAACTGACCATGTCTTCCGACAGCGAAGAGGTTCTCCGCCCTCTCGTTGATCGTCTTTCCCTCTGGCTGGAAGAGAAGTGTCAAATATTTATCGTGTGTCATCAACGGAGCCAGATCCAGCGTCTCGATGAACTTCTCCGTCCGTATAACCTCCCCCTGGCTATTGCCGAGGGGTCTTTTGCCGGCAGGAAGGCTGCCGAAGGATCAGGCGTTCAGTTAATCATGGGGGAGATGTACCGCGGTTTTCGCCTCTTCGAGGAAGGCCTTGTCATCATTGGCGAGGAAGAGATCTTCGGTAAAAGGATCAAGCGGCGTGGTATTTCCGAGATCAGGAAAAAGCAGATTCTGGTTTCCCTCGAAGAGCTCAGACCAGGTGATTTCATGGTGCATCTGGATTTCGGCCTCGGAATTTACCGGGGACTCCAGCACCTGGAATTCGATCGCATCGGTGAAGACTTTCTGCTCCTTGAGTATGCCGGCGGAGATAAGCTTTATCTGCCGGTGGATCGGATAAACCTTGTCCAGCGCTATGTCGGAGCCGAAAACATTCAGCCCTCCCTCGACAAGCTCGGAGGGGTAGGCTGGGAGAAAAAGAAGGCCAAGGCACGAGAGGCCATCGAGGAAATGGCCGGGGAGCTTCTCAAAATCTATGCGGCTCGCCAGGTGCATGATGGATTTGCCTTTTCTCCTCCCGATGAACTGTGCCGAGAATTCGAGGCGTCCTTCGCTTTTGAGGAAACACCGGATCAGATGAGTGCCATTGAGGATGTGTTCAGTGATATGCAGAGTTCCAAGCCGATGGACCGCCTCGTCTGTGGCGATGTTGGCTACGGCAAGACCGAGGTTGCAATGCGGGGAGCATTCAAGGCTGTGATGGACAACAAGCAGGTTGTTGTGCTTGTGCCCACCACCGTTCTGGCCCAGCAGCACCTTGAAACCTTCCGCAAGCGATTCGAAGCCTATCCGGTGACAATCGATATGCTTTCACGTTTTCGGACTCCTCGCGAACAAAAGGCTACCCTGGAAAAATTGAAGAAGGGTGCGCTGGACATCATCATCGGGACCCATCGTTTGCTGCAAAAGGACGTCTGCTTCAAGGATCTCGGACTGATCATCATTGATGAAGAGCACCGCTTCGGTGTCTCCCACAAGGAGAAACTGAAGCAATACCGGGCAGTGGTGGACGCGTTGACACTTACCGCTACGCCGATTCCTCGAACCCTCAACATGTCGCTTGCCGGTATCCGCGATCTTTCCATCATCGATACCCCGCCAGTAGACCGGCTCGCCATCAAGACGTTTGTCGCCCGCTATTCCGATGAACTGATCCGTGAAGCGGTGTTGCGCGAGCTGCGGCGTGGCGGTCAGGTCTTTTTTGTCCATAACCGGGTTCAATCCATGGGCGCCATGGCGGAGCATCTCCGCACACTTGTTCCTGAGGCCAAGCTGGCGGTCGGTCATGGTCAAATGCGGGAGAAAGAGCTCGAAGAGGTAATGCTTGGCTTTATGCATGGGAGCTTCAACCTGTTTCTCTGCACCGCCATTATAGAGTCGGGCCTTGATATCCCTTCTGCCAACACCATGATCGTCAATCGTGCAGACATGTTCGGTCTGGCCCAGCTCTATCAGCTTCGCGGGAGGGTAGGCAGGTCCAGCCAGCGTGCCTATGCCTATTTCCTTATTCCTCCGGAAGGATCAATCAGCTCTGATGCCCGTGAAAGGCTGCGAATCATGCAGGATCTTACCGAGCTTGGTGCCGGTTTTCGCATCGCAACTCACGACCTGGAGATTCGCGGTGCCGGTGATTTTCTCGGGTCACGGCAGTCCGGGAATATTGCTGCAGTCGGATTCGAGTTATATTCAGAGCTGCTCGAGGAAGCGGTCAGCACCTTGAAAGGGGAGGTGGTTGCCGAAAGGGTTGAACCGGAGATAAATCTGAAGATACCGGCTTTTGTGCCGGAGGATTATGTGCCGGATCCGAACCAGAGGCTTATTATTTACAAAACCCTTGTTCAGGCTGACCAGGAAGAGGATGTGGACAGTGTCGGAGACGAGTTGCTGGACCGTTTTGGCAAGCTCCCCTTGACCGTGACCTATCTTCTTGAAACAATGAAACTTCGCATTCATTTACGAAAACTTCTGGTCAAGCGGCTGGAATTTAATGGAAAACAACTCGTCTTTTCTTTTCATGAGAAAACGCCTGTATCGCCGGACACAATTATCGGATTGATTCGAAATTCGCCGAAAAACTATCGCTTCAGTCCTGACTTTGTATTTACCGCCAACGTGGTCGATACCTCTTTCGAGGGGGTTCTTGACGTGGCTAGAAATCTCTTGAAAAGGCTTGTTTGATATGGTAGCTTCATAAATTGCTGCCTAATCTATATCTAAACGGTAAAGGAGAAATTCCGTGAACTATGTGAATATTTTCAGGGTCCTTGCTACAATGCTCCTGGCGTTCAGTCTTTTTGCCTGCAACAAACCTGCGACAACCGAGCAGGGGAAGTCGGATGGCACAGTACTGGCGGAAGTGAATGGAAATGTTATAACAACTCAGGATTTCAAGAACGAAGCAGACAGACTGCCGCCCTATCTGAAGCCGATGGTGCAGTCGCCTGAAGGGAAGAAGGAACTGCTGGACAGTATGATTGCGCGCGAAATAATCCTCGAGCAGGCCAAGAAGGACGGCTTAGACAAGAGCAAGGAAGTTGCTGACCGCCTTGAAGACTTGCGTAAGCGCCTGATCGTCGATACATATTTGAAGCAGAAGGTCGAGCAGGAAGCAAAGGTTTCCGATGCTGATTTGAAGAAGTTCTATGATGAAAACAAGGACAAATTCAAAACAGGCGAGCAGGTAAGAGCAAGCCATATCCTGGTCAAAACCGAAAAGGAAGCACAGGATATCCTTGCCCAGTTGAAGAATGGAGCTAAATTCGAGGATCTGGCGAAAAAATACTCTACTGATGCCACTGCTGCAAAAGGTGGCGATCTTGGCTGGTTTTCCAAAGGCGCCATGGTTCCCGAGTTTGACAAAGTGGTATTCGGAATGAAAGAAGGTCAAGTGTCAGGGATCGTGAAGACCCAGTTCGGTTACCATATCATCAAGGTTACCGGGATACGTCCTGCCGGCATTCGGTCATATGATGATGTAAAGGAGCAGATCAAGAATACTCTCCTTCCCAGCAAACAGCAGGAAATCGTGAAGAAAATATTAGAAGATATGAAGAAAAATGCGAAGATTTCCATCAAAGAAGACGTCCTGAAAAATCTGGACTTGACAGACGGAGACAAACAGGCAGGAGCAGCGGCTCCTAAGCAGTAAATACTCACGACAATCGGGGAGGCAAAGCGTTACGCTTTGCCTCCTCTCATCCCCGGCTTGGTAGCCATTCGAAGTGAAATTACAATGAAAAAAATAATCCTACTTTTAGCAGCCCTCATCGTACTTATTCCGGTAGTTGCAGCGGCGGAAAAAGTGAGCGGCATTGCCGTGCTCGTGAACGATGAGCCGATTACGACCTATGATCTTGCCAAAGAGCAGGAAGCCCTAAAGAGCGGGACGGGAGATGCAGCCTCGCAGGACACACCTGCTGCCAGGGAACAGCTTCGTCAGGCTGCGCTCGACTCACTTATCAACAAGAAACTGATCGCACAAAAGGTCAAGGAACTGGATATCAAGGTCAGCGATGAAGAGGTTCGTCAGGCCATTGAAGACGTCAAAAAGACCAATAATATCACGGAGGAAAATCTTCGTGCAGCATTGGCTGCCCGGGGGATTTCTTTTGATGAATATAAGGTTCAGCTGAAGGAACAATTGGAGAGGTTGCGTCTGATCAGCCTTGAGGTCCGTTCGAAAATCCAGGTCACGGAAAAGGAAATTCAGGACTATTATAATGCCCATGCAGGTAATTATCAGGTAGATGAAGCATTCCATGCACGGCAGATTTTCTTTTCAATTCCTGCCAACGCCTCGGAGGACCAGCAGAAAAAGATTGTGGATAAGGCTGAGAAAGTTCTCCGCGAAGCAAAGGCAGGAGGGGATTTTGCCGAATTGGCAAAAAAATATTCCGATGATCCTTCCGGTAAAGAGGGTGGCGATCTCGGCTTCCTGAAAAAAGGTGAACTGCTTCCAGCGTTTGAAAAAGCCCTTTCTACCATGAAAGCGGGTGAAGTGAGCGGTTTGGTCAGGACCAGTGCCGGAATTCATATTATCAAGCTTGTTGAACTCCGCGAGGGGAAAAAGCAAAGCTTTGATTCGGCAAAACGTGAAGTGGAAGACCAATTATATAAGCAGAAGTCGGAAGAACGCTTCAGCCAATGGCTTGAAGGCTTGCATAAAAATGCAGCAATCGAAATGGTTGAACTGAAATAAATCCTTTTCGGTAATCAGATTCCCGCTTCAGCAAGTTCTTCCAACAGCTTTTTCTGATCAGCTGTTAGGTGCTCCGGCACCTTCACATTGATCTTTACAAACAGATCGCCTTTTGAGGTTTTTCCCGTGTGGGGAATGCCGAATCCCTTCAATCTGATCTTGGTGCCCGGCTGAATTCCGGCCGGGACCCTGATTCTCTTCGCTCCATCCAGTGTCGGAACCTCAAGTGCCGTTCCCAGTGCCGCCTGACTGAAAAGGATTGTTCGTTCCACGATGATATTATCGTCTTCCCGGGTAAATACCGGATCGGTTCCCACCTTGATCGTCAGGTAAAGGTCTCCGGTCGGTCCACCGTTGATGCCGCTTCCCCCTTTGCCCTGGATGCGGAGTTTCGCGTCATTGGCTATCCCTGCAGGTATCTTTACCGAAAGGTCCTCGCGAACACCCTCCCGCATGAAAGAGACCCTCTTTTCCCCCCGATTGCTGCTTCACGGAAAGTAACGGTAAGCTCCATGGAAAAATCTTCGCCGCGCTGTTTTCTTGTACGAAAACGTGTGCCTCCCTGTGCACCTCCTGCAAAGATGCGGGAAAATAAATCTTCGGTTCCGTATCCCGAATCTTTGAAGATGTCGCCGAAATCGAAGTTTCGAAAGATGTCCTCCTGGGAGTATCGCTGATGAAAACCGGATGAGCCGAATTGGTCATACTGTGCTTTTTTCTGTGGATCAGAAAGTACCGCGTAGGCTTCGCTGATTTCCTTGAAAGTATCTTCCGCCTCTTTGTTGCCGGGGTTTTTGTCAGGGTGATATTTAACGGCCATTTTGCGGTAGGCTTTCTTAATTGCCTCAGCAGAGGCGTCCTTTGTCAAGCCGAGTAGTTGATAATAGTCTTTGCTGGCCATAGTTGGTATATATCCTTTTTAAATGGAGTTTTTTGAATGTAATATCAGTTGTCGCTCATGTCAACTCAAAGTGCTTTGAATCGGTGCTTTTCCTCAGTCATGACAGCCGTTGTCAACCGCTAGTGATATCCTTCCCTCATACCACACCTTTGAAGCCCGGAACCACCGGGTGTAATGTCAGCTCAAATGGGCGAAAAAATATCCTTGACAGAACACTTCATGTGTCTAATAATTAGGTAGCCGAATTAAATGGCAAATAAACAGCCGGTTACTTTACTCCAATGCTTACAAACAATGTCCGGGATATTCGTAACGGTGCTTGCGAGTCTCGTTTTCACACCTGCACCGACACATTCAGAATCATTCTGCTCTTGCTGGAGTACAAAATGGAAAGAATTGCGCGAATAGCTGAAATGTATCCCCAGATTATGAAAGTCATGGGCAGACTTCGAAGTACTTTGCATGAGGGGATGGACCTTTCGTACAATCAATTCAAGATGCTGCTGGCAATCAACGATAAAGGCATTTGTCCCCTAACCACACTTGCCACAGAACTTTCAATAGCAATGAGTTCCGCCAGTGAAATGGTGGATAAGCTGGTAAACCTTGGCCTTGTTCGCCGCTCTGTGGATGCCGAGAGTCGTCGGAGGATCACGATACAGGTCACGGACCAGGGAGAAAATCTCATTTCTGATTTACAGAAAGGGATTGTCGAAAACTACCGTTCTCTGCTGGAGCGCTTGAGTGACAGTGACCAGGAGCGGCTTGTGGATGCTCTGGAAACTCTGGTCGAAATTCTCGGAAACAGCAAGGTGATGGAGCGGGCGTAGGAAGTAAAAACCGGTAAGGAGAACTATATGATCAAACGGGCGATTGTCATTGGAGGTGGTATTTCCGGGCTTGCTTCAGCATTTTATCTGCAGAGAAAGGCGCGCGCAGAAGGTGTCGAGCTTGAGGTGAAAGTACTGGAAAAGGCTGAAAGGCCGGGAGGCAAGATCTGGAGTATCAAGGATCAAGGGTACCTCTGTGAATGGGGTCCGAACGGTTTTCTCGACAGCAAGCCGCAGACTCTTGATTTGTGCGCAGATCTTCATATCAGTGAGCAGCTTCTGAGGAGCAATGACAATGCCCGGAAGCGTTATATATTTTCCAATGGCATGCTTCATCGACTTCCCGAAAACGGTGCGTCGTTTTTTGCTTCAAAGCTGATTTCCTGGCCCGGAAAAATTCGCCTTGCCATGGAACCCTTTGCTCCGGGCAGCCCAGCAGGTGTTGACGAGACACTTGCCGCCTTTGGACGCAGAAGGCTTGGAAGCGAGGCTCTGCAAAAACTGATTTCCCCAATGGTTTCAGGAATATTTGCCGGTGACCCGGAGACCATGTCGCTGAAATCCTGCTTTCCCCGGATAGCCGAACTTGAAAGCGAATATGGTGGTCTGGTCAAGGCGATGGTACTGCTTGCCCGAAAAAAGCGGCGAGAACGGGCCGAGGGAAAGGTTGTGTCCAGCGCCTCCGGGCCGGGAGGGATTCTGACCTCGTTCCGCGAGGGCATCCAGGAAGTAACTGCGTCCCTGGCAGAAACCTTGGGGGCAGGTGTCGTTGCAACAGGCCAGAACGTCCTTGCAGTCAGCCAGGGGAACAGCATTCCCTTTCGAGTGCGTACCGAGACAGGGGAGCTGGAGGCCGACCTGGTTGTTGTTGCTGCGCCGGCGTTTGCCGCGGCAGGGTTGCTCCGTTCTGTAAAGGAGGATCTTGCAGCCATCCTTGAAGAAATTCCGTACGCTTCCATGACCGTGGCCTGTTTTGGCTATGAAAAAGAGCGAATCGAGCACAATCTTGACGGCTTCGGATATCTGATTCCCAAGGCAGAGGGCATGTCAACCTTGGGTACCCTCTGGGATTCCAGCATCTTCGAGAATCGTGCACCCGAGGGACATGTCCTGCTCAGAAGCATGCTGGGAGGCGCCTGTTTCCCGGAGTATATTGAATTGCCGGACGATGAGGTTGTGGCGAGGGTGCAGAATGACTTGAGCACAATTATGGGTATTGAGGAGCCGCCGGAGTTTGTCCGTGTTTTCCGGCACGAAAAAGCGATTCCCCAGTATACGGTGGGGCATGGAGTAAGGGTGCAGGCTCTTGATGAGACTCTGCGATCGTTCCCCGGTCTGATTCTAACCGGTAATTCCTATCGCGGGATCAGCCTGAATGACTGCATAGCTTCCGCAGTGAGGGCAGCTGATGAAGGGATTGCGTATCTGAAGGGAAGATAGGGTTTATTTATACTTTTTTCGCCGGAACAGGCCCGTTTTCAGTGAGGTGATCCGGTCCAGGAATAACAGGCCGTCTAGATGGTCGATTTCATGCTGTATCGCGACCGCCTCAAAGCCGGATGACTCCATCTCGCGAACCACTCCGTTTTCGTCCAGAAAACGGACGGCAATTTCCACGGAACGCTCCACGTCTCCCGTGTAATCGGGAACACTCATGCAGCCTTCCCGCATGGTTGCCGCACCCTGATGCCGGAGAATTTCCGGATTTACCATAATCAGGAGACCATGGTTGTTGTCCTTGCCCAATTTGCTCTTCGACACATCGACAACGCAGACCCTCAGGAGAGCACCAACCTGGGGTGCTGCAACCCCAACTGATCCCGGTCCGGCGTGCATGGTGTCGATTAGATCCCGGATCAAAGTCCTGACTCCGTCATCAATGGACGCAACGGGAGTACAGACCTCTTTCAGGACCGGATCTGGATAAAGGAGAATTGTACGGGAAGGCATAGGATTAGAGGGATACCGGGGTTACTGACCTGACCCCGATCTCAACTTTGAGCTCCTTTTTTAAATTTTCCAGCAGACGGCTGACATCCTCTACTTCGATCCCTTCAGGAAGCACCGCTTCAAGCATCAGAACATAGAGCGGCTCTTCCGGAGTCCCGATCAGCTTGGTGTTCATATCACTGATATTGATCTTCCGGGCGGCGAGCTCTTTCGTTACCCTGTAGACAATACCCGGTTGGTCCGAACCGTACACGGACACCATGCAGATTTCACCGGAAGGCATTTCATAGCGGATTTCGTCTTTCGAAAGGGTCCTGACAAAAACGGAAAGCTGCATGGCTTCACCGAATGCCTTGAAATCCTCGAGAAGTTGGGTCTTGCTGAAAGGCTTTCTGTGGGAGACGATCAGAATCATGGCAAATTCGCCTCCCAGTATGGTGCAGCTGGAGTCCTCGATATTGCAGCCAAGCCGGAACAGGACCTCTGTTGCACCGGCCACGATCCCCGGACTGTCTTTACCGATAATCGTTACTGCAAAGTGAACAGCTGCATCCCCGCTTCCTTCCATGTGACCTCCTTCGAGCTTCGAGAACCCGATTCCGGGTGTTGTATAAGACGTTGCGCTCCAGCTTTTCCGATGTCGGACAGGCTTTGGTGAGTCCGAAAGAGAAATGCCTTGCCGGGTAATTACCCTTCGGAATGAACGTTATGAGTCCAGGATTTCACGTACTTTTCGCAGCAACTCCATTGGCGTCACCGGCTTGTGCATGATGTTGAAGTCATCTGCGGAAATTCCCTTTTCCAGTACGATATCTGCCGTATAGCCGCTCATAAAGAGAACTTTCGCGTCAGGGCATATCTTCGCTATTTCCATATAGGCCTGCTTGCCGTTCATTTTGGGCATAACCACGTCCATGAGAATCAGGTTTATCTCATGCTGATGCCTGCTGAACAGTTCGACGGCATCCTCACCGTTAACCGCCTCGATAATGTTGTAGCCGAAGGTTTCCAGGATCGTGCGATTGAGATTCAACACCTCCGGGTTGTCTTCCACCACGAGAATTGTTTCCGATCCTGTAACGGGCTGAGCGGGCAGATCAGAGTGGACAGGGGGCAGGTTGTCCTTCGGGGTCAAGGGGAGATAAATCAGAAACGAGGTGCCCTTTCCCGGTTCGCTGTTCACGAGGATATGGCCGTTATGCTGCTTGACGATGCCGTAGACCATGGAGAGACCGAGCCCGGTCCCTTTTCCTACCTCTTTGGTCGTAAAAAACGGCTCGAAAATCTTATCCCGGGTTTCCTTTTCCATCCCGCTTCCCGAGTCGGTAACCGTGAGCAGGGCATACCGTGTTGTGGGAAGAGAAGCGGTGTCGGCGAGGATCTCTTCAGGGGGGTCGGCTACTTCCGTTTTGATGCTCAGTAAGCCGCCGTTCGGCATTGCATCGCGCGCATTGGTGGCAAGATTGAGCAGAACCTGGTCTATTTGTCCCGTGTCCACAAGGACATTGGGTTCCTGGTCGGAAAGAGACAGGCTGAGTTCGATATCCTCGGTGAGCAGGCGGTTCAGCATCTTCTCGATCCTGTGCACAATCGTGTTCAGGTTCGCAGGGTGCGGGTTGAGAATCTGCTTCCGGCTGAAGGTGAGGAGCCCCTGGGTCAGGCTTGTAGCCCGGTCGGCGGCCGAGAGAATCTGCTCGAGGTGGCGCCGGGAAGGATCATTTTTTTTCATGCCCATATCAAGGAGTGTCCCGAAGCCGATGATGGCACAAAGGATATTGTTAAAATCGTGAGCAACGCCGCCGGCAAGCTGGCCAATGGCCTCCATCTTCTGTGCCTGCCGCAACAGGGCTTCCAGGTGATCTTTCTCTTCCTCCCGGACACGCAATGAATCCGCCATGGCATTGAATGCTCCGGAAAGCTCCCCAATCTCGTCGCCCGTTTCCACCGGTATGTACTCGACCGCGTTTCCCTTGCCTAGGGCAGTGACCTGTTTCTTCAGGGAATTCAAGGGCCTGGTTATTCCATGGGCAATGTGATAGGCGAACCAGAGTGCCACGGCAAGAAAAGCCAGACAGATACTGACACTTTTCCAGAGTAGGCTTCGATAGGTGGTGTCCAGGCGGTTCGTGTCAAGGGTAACCGCGGCATAGCCGACGATGCGGTTGCTTTTCTGCTCCGGACCGTCGGTATAGATGAGTGCCTCTTCGGGTGAGAAGAGCGGCGCAGACTGAATGGGTGCCCAGAATTCGACGGTACCGGCTTTGTTGATGATAACCGGCTTCTGTGGTTTTGGAGAGGGAAGGGTAACCTTCGGCGCACTTCCCGGAGAGGGTTTTTCCGTCGTTCCGGTATGGGCTGCGGTACGTGCACTGATCAGTTTCCCATCAAGGGTGAAGACCCTTGCGTCCAGCACATCCTTCTGTTCCATGACCGATCGCATCGGGTCGGCAAGCAGTTCAGGGCTTTCCGCAAAAACTCCGATCCTGCCGGTGTCGGCCAATTGTTGTGCGAGAAGGCTCCCCTTGCTCAGGAGAATCTCCGTCATGGCCCTTCGTTCCCGATGGATGAAGTACCCGGTAAACACCAGAGAAAGTATGAGAATGGAAAACGCCTGGGCAAGGAAAATCCTGGTCGCGAATGATCGCATGGCGTTCTTTCTCTTTTTTAGGAATCCAGTCGTAGTCATGTCCACTCTTTATTCAGATTATGGGCCGTTATTAAAAGCCGATCCGTTCAGGGATATCCCCAACTTTGCGGCAACTGAATAGTTGACGGTTATGGTTGCCTGGTCGGCAAAGGCTCTCGGAATATCTTCTGTTGCCGTTCCGGAGCGGATTTTTTTAGCCATCTCCCCCGCCTGTTTTCCCAGGTCGAAGGTGTTCAGCTCCAGGGACATGAAAGCCCCAAGGCGCAGATATTTATCGGAAAAGGTGAAAACCGGTATCTTTGTGCGGATAGAAAACAGGATCAGTGCTTCCACCGCTTCGGGGGTCGTAACGGTGCTGTCGGGAAGCATCCAGTAGGCATCAATATCCCGGGGCAGACTTTCCAATGCCCGGGGGAAGTCCTTTGCCTGTTCGACTTTGACGCTGACCAAACGGATGTCCGCCTTTTGTGCGGCTGCACGGGCCTTTTCCAGAAAGGTGCCGGACTTGCCGGGATTGTAGACAGTGCCGATTTTTTTCAGATCGGGGAGAACCTTTCGAAGGTGGGCAAGCTGCTTTTCCGGTGCGACGTTCATACTGATGCCGGTAATATTGTCTTCGTTGCCCACCAGGGGAGCGGGATTCAGCACCATGCAGTAGATGATGGGGATGTTGTCTATTTTTCTGGCCTTTGAAAGGGCATCCGCCCCGAGAGCCAGAATTAGGTCAGGGCTGCGTCGGCGGATCTCTCTCACGGGATCTGCGTCGGATGATTCCTCAAGGATCAGAACGGAGGTCTTGCCGCCGACAACCGACTCGAAACCCCGCACCACGTCCGCGTAAGGCTTAGCCCGATATTTCTGGACCACGAGCACGTCCCACGCGGCTGCCGGTGAAGCAAGCGGGAGGAGAGCCAGAATCGATAGGATGAGAAGAATATAATTCATTGTATTTTCATTGTATGAAAAGCGTTTAATATCTGTGAAATGAAAGCCAAATAGACCTTGTTGTCTTCCCTTTCATCTGATATACAATAAGAAAAATCAAGATTGTTTATTTTTTCTTAAGCGTTGCCCAATAAGGTTTTCTGCAGATTATGCACAAATCTCTCCACAAGACAACCATCTTCTTGCTGCCGGTGCTTTTTCTTTTCGCCACCTGTCTAACGGCGTTTGCCCAACCGGAGCGGGAGATGACCACCCTCAAGATGTTCTACGACGAGGATGACATCGTCGTTACCCCTACGCGCTATCCTAAATCCATCTCCCGCGTTGCGGAGAACATGACAATTATTACTGCCGAGGATATCAAGGCCATTAATGCCCATACCTTGGCGGATGTGCTTTATTTTGTTCCTGGTGTCAGTGAGCAGATTACCGGTGGGCCAGGCAGCTTCGCCAATCCTTTCATCCAGGGGTCTTCGACCACGGCACATTTTACTGCTGATTGACGGGGTTCCCCAGAACAATCTGTCCGATTCTTTTCCGGATGTTGGAGCTGTGCCGGTACAATTCATTGAAAGGATAGAAATTATCAAGGGACCGGCTTCTTCTACGTGGGGTTCGTCGCTTGGTGGGGTGATCAATGTCATTACCAAGTCGCCAGATGATACGAGGAAGTTCGGTGGCGTCGTCTCTTCCTCAATCGGGGAACGGAACACCGGAGACTACCGGGGTGAGGTCTCCGGCAAAGTGGCCGGGGTGGGTTACTACCTGTCCGGTGGTGGTCTCCTCTCCGACGGTCTTCTCCCGCACAATGGTTTCCACGGAGGTAATTTCTACACCAAGCTGAAATACTCACCCACGGACCGGGCTGGCCTCACTTTTACCCTCGGCTACGACCGGGGTGCCCGGGAGATCGGAGAGGCTCCTCTCTACGGAGTCTCTTTTGACGGTGACTATCAATATGTTTTTACTACCCTGGGGCTTGATTATACCATTACCAATGACCTCGCGTTTGAACTCACACTCCGGTCTTCGTGGCGGGACAATGAACAAACCCAGAACGATTTGCTGACAGGTCTGACGTTGGTCGATATCGATACTGATGAGCGAAACTTCGGCGTTGGTACTAAACTCGTCTGGACGCCAAGAGGGCACGAAGTGGTTCTTGGAACGGATTTCGACTCCGGGCACCTGGAATCGATTTCTATCAAGGATGGCAAGCAGCGGCTGGAGAAGTGGGCTATTTTCCTCAACGACACAGTCACTCTTGGAGACTTCTCTCTCACTCCTGGTCTGCGTTACGACCATACCAGCACCAATGGAGACTTTTGGAGTCCGAGCATGGGGGTCACCTTTGCTCCCTGGGAGAGCACCGTCCTGAGGGCGTACGTGGCAAGGGGGTTCAGTACACCATCCCTTTTCACAACCTTTGGCGACGGTTTCTATTCAGTGTCAAACCCCAATCTGAAAATGGAATCTGTCTGGTCCTACTCCCTCGGTATGGAGACTACTCTTCTCCGCTATGCATGGTTAAAGACAACCTTTTTTCGCCACGATATAAGTGATTTAGTAGGAGGTTTGCAACTGCCGGACGGGAGACTTCACATTTATAAACCAAGGTAAGACAGCGTCGTCAGGGGGTGGAGGTAGAGATGAAGAGTATGCCGGTGTACAACACTTCCCTCTCTTTCGGATATGTCTTCGTGGACGCAACAGACCGAGAGACTGGCGAGACGGTTCCGGGCGTAGCCCGTAACACATTTGATGTGGGGCTCGAATATAACGATCGCAAGAGCCTGCGTGCTACCCTGAAGGGGCATTACATACAGTGGCACGGAGAGCCTGCGGACAACGGTAGGTACACGGCCATGATTTGGGACCTGAACTTAAATAAGAAACTTTTTGAGTCCACTGACAACCATCGTGTGGTTGAAACCTTTTTCTCTGCTCATAACCTCTTTAATGGCGCCCAGTATCCTGCGTATCCTTTCCGTAACCCCCGACGCTGGTTTGAGGGAGGAATCAGGTTTTATTTCTAGGTAACTATCGATATCCGGTAGACAAATAAACATTGACGGATCGTGCTTAACTGCTTAGCATGAGAGCCTGTCCAGGGGTAAAACTAATCATAGAAGGAGGATGTTATGGAAAATGAAGAGATTATTATTTTTGACGACGGGATTGATTCTCCAATCAGTCCAATGGGGTTTTGTTGCGGTGGGGTTTATGGGCCGTTTCGGAGCTATTAACCTGTCGGATTTTTCTGTAAGTAAAGGGGGGAACTTCCTCCCCCTTTTTTTATCCTATGCATCTATCAAGATACCTGAAACAATACCCCTGCCGTGACAACCCCGACCGGGTCCTCCTCTTTTCCACCCGGCGACTGTCCAAGGCCATCGTCCCCCTGTCCGTTCTCCGGTCATTGGAAGAAGGCACCCTTTCGCCTGAAAGCATCGCGACACTGACCCGTCTCGGTTTTCTCGTGCCCGACAGCGATGCCGAGCGTCAGGAGATGCTCACGGTCATGACCGACGCGGAAGAGCGGCATGAAGAAGGCCTTCCTCATGGCGGTCATGAACCTGGACTGCAACCTGGCCTGCACGTACTGCTATGAGGGGAAACAGCGTGGGCATCATTACATGTCCACCGAGACCGCCGACCTGCTGGTGAAGTATTGCGAGGAAAATTTTCTGCAGCAGGGCAAGGATCTGATCATCGATTTCTATGGTGGCGAGCCGCTCCTGAGCCTGGACCTCATCAAATCGATCTCGCTTCGCTTGCAAGCTGCCGCAGAAAAGGCGGGTGACAGGATATGCCTTCACCCTGGTAACCAATGGCACCCTCCTTACCTCCGCCGTGGCTGCGGAGCTTGTTCCGCTCGGACTGAAGAGCGCCAGGGTTACCTTGGACGGCCCCCGAGAGAACCATGACAACTTCCGTCCGTTTTCCTCCGGAAAAGGGAGCTTCGATCTCATCACCAAAAATCTGCTGGATGTCTGCGACATTATCAAGATGGGGATCGGCGGCAACTTCACCCAGGAGAATTACCGCGAATTTCCCCGCCTTCTGGACGAGCTTTTGGCACTGGGGCTGACTCCGGACAAGATAGCCCATGTCATATTCGCACCGGTCAGCGACACCCTTGGTGAGCACCTCATGCCGGAATTTTCCGACGGCTGCTGCTCCATGGACGAACCATGGCTGGTGGATGCATCGATTTACCTGCGGGAGGAGATCTTGCGGCGCGGATATTTTACGCCCAAGGTTCAGCCCACCACCTGCATGATCGAGTTCAAGGACAACCTGGTGGCTCATTACGACGGTACCCTGTACAAATGCCCGGCGTTCATCGGGCTGGAAGGGCTCGACGTGGGTCACCTGGAGAGCGGCATCCGGGATTTTCGCGACTCCCACAACATGGATGTCTGGAAGAAGGATGAATGTCTTGATTGCCCGTACCTTCCCCTCTGTTTCGGTGGCTGCCGCTTTATGACGCTGCTGCAGAAAGGCGCCATCAATGACGTGGAATGCCGCAAGGCCTGGTATGACGCAACCCTCGAGGAGCTCATTCTGCAGGATCTCCGCTACTCCCTGAAAAAATAACCACTTTTCACGCTTCCCGCACAATTTCCCCATCAAAGAATTACCATTGACGGATGCTTTTACTCTGCTAGCCTTTACTGATAACCGGCTACCCCTGAAAACAATGAAAAGGGAGGTTGTCATGGAAAGAGAAGAGATCATCATTCTTGATGAAGGGATCGATGACCCTGTCGAAACCGAAGGAATTGGCTGCTGCTCGATTATGTTCTTGCCGTTCAGGTCTTTGTAGTTTTGCCAATCGTATCCTGAAATATACTAGGGGAGCTTGCTCCCCTTTTTGTTGTTGAAGGGCGATTGTAACCGGCAAATATAGCCGGGCTGGTTCTGATTCCGTCATTTCCTCTCTTCGGTACAGACTGGTTTGCGCGGGGCCTGGGTAGTGATCCACGTATTTGTTGTCCCCTGTATACAGATTGAATATGGATTGGACTCCTTCAGAAAAAAGAGTGCGTAATTTGCTCGTTCGGTTGTACAAAAATCTGCTCAAAAAACTTGACACAATCTTTCGTGCCGTGGTATAAACACGTTCTCTTTGCCGGACTGACGGTAAAGATTACTCCATTCCCCAGTAGCTCAGTCGGTAGAGCAGGTGACTGTTAATCACCTTGTCCGTGGTTCGAGTCCGCGCTGGGGAGCCAA
>CAVVDU010000013.1:0-46158 GCA_963746935.1 uncultured delta proteobacterium
AATTTCCCAGCGGTTCATGAAGTGGTGAAGGAAATAGGTCTTTACGTTCCCAAGGTCATGTTCCATGCGATGCTTAGCTTGCCGGTATGAGTCGAGGGTGTTTTCCAATAGATCGAGTTCGGTCTTGAAACCCAGGACATGGACCTCGCTTAATTCCTGGAACAGGAACAGGAGTTTTTCCAGGTATGTGCGGTCGGCGATCTGTCCGATAATGTCCGCTGTAGCAACCATTTGTGCAAGGGTCAGCTCTCCTTCGGATGAGAAAGGAAATGCTTCGATGTCCTCATCCACGTCGGTGGACCTGATAAAATTGCTGCACAGTTCGCAATCGGTTGCATCATAGCCGTTGCTCGCGAAATACTGGTTTACAAATTCAAGGGTTCTCTCCAGTCGCACCAGCGTGTATTTTGCCCCAGTTCCGTCGGTATCGTCATTGCGCTGGATGAAGCCGGTTTCGTGGAGCATAATGGCTATCAGCGCAAGAGTCACATGTCTTTCCCGGAAGGAAACTCCTGATGCGTGAGCTCCGTTGATGAGGCTTGCCAGAGCCAGTAGTCCGTCAGTCATGTGTTTCAGGTCGTGATAGTGGGTGCTGCATTGGCGGTAGCCTGGATAGTTGCCGTTATAAAGATTGACCACATCCTTGAAAACACTTGTGAGCCAGGTGAAATCGTAATCAAGGTACACATGAGAAATGAGATACTGGACTTCTTCGAAAACACTTTGCGGGAAATCCATTGTGATGAGGTCGGTAAGAAACAGCTTGTTGCGGATCGGGTCCATGAAATAATCCTCTACCAGCGTAAGTTATACGGAAAAAGTTGAGGGTTGTTATTGAACTTAATAGCAACAGGGTGACAAAAGTCAACAAAAAACCTTTGCGACACTGTTTCGTTCATCAATCATGGCAGGTACATTACCGCCATGATTTCCTCCCTTGCAGATTCGTTCCGGCATTACCAGGGTTTTGGAAACCTGCCGCTTGCCAAAGGTGGGGCATAGTTGCTAGACTGTCTGACAGAAGGGTTTCTGGTGCAATGAAGTGTTTTACCAAATCAAAACTCAGTAAACCTGGGAGAGACGACCAATGAGCCTGCCGAAACGCGACGAGATGCTGCACGTTATTGATATACTCACTACACGGTATCTGCGCGGGAAGGTCAGGGCGGTCAAACTTTCCATGATTGCTCTCCTTACTGGCGGACATATCCTGCTTGAGGATATCCCCGGTCTCGGTAAAACTACCCTTGCGCTCGCACTGTCAGGAGTACTTGGCATGTCATTTGGCCGACTGCAGTGCACCAGCGACCTGCTTCCTTCAGATATTACCGGTCTCTCGATATTCAATCGCGAGGAGAGTAAATTTACCTTCCTCAGAGGGCCCATTTTCAATAATCTTCTGCTGGTGGACGAGATCAACCGCGCCATGCCCAAGACCCAAAGCGCGATGTTGGAGGCGATGGAGGAACGGCGCGTAACGATAGAGGGGGTGACCTATCCGCTTCCTGCTCCCTTCCTGGTCATTGCTACCCAGAACCCTGTCGAACAGGTAGGTACCTATCCTCTGCCCGAGTCCCAGATGGACCGTTTCCTCATTCGTGCCGGTATCGGCTATCCTCCGGATGAAATCGAAAAGGCCATCATCCAAGGCGGAAGCATCCGTGACGAGATCCAGGATCTCACACCGCTGGTGCAGATCGATGACATTCTCGAGGCGCGATCAGTGGTAAAAGAAAAAGTGTATCTTTCGGAGAAAATTGTCGAATATATCTTCAGCATTGTTTCTGCGACCCGCAACAACCCCTTCATTCTCACCGGTGTTTCCACAAGAGGAGGCATCAACATGGCAGATGCCGCCAAGGCCCATGCCTATCTTGAAGGGCGGGATTTTGTAATCCCTGAGGATGTAAAGGCGATTGCTGTTCCGGTGGGTGCCCACCGGCTGATCCTTACCCCGGAGAACGAGGCTCTTGACAAGGAGGATCTATTCACATCAGTGCTCAAAAACATCGAAATCCCAATCGTCTGACCATTACCAGGTCCGGCTTCTGGTATATTGCCATTACCCTGCTGATGGGTTTTGCCGCGGTCAATACCGGCAATAATCTGCTCTTTCTCGTGGTTTCCTCGCTTCTTGGTTTTATGGCGGTTTCCGGTTTTCTCGGTTGGATGAATATCCGAAAAATCAGGGTTGATCTTAAATTCCCCGATGAAATCTATGCGGGAAAAGACGTTTTCGTGACAGTCCGACTGGAAAACCGTAAAAAACTCATGCATTCCTTCCTCCTCAAGGTTGATGCCTTTGGAGAGAGCCTCCGCTTCCCGCTGGTGGAAAAAGGCTCAGAAGATTCGGGTGCTTTGACAGTCATTTTCCGGGAAAGGGGAGAATCTGTTCCGGAAAAAATAGTCCTTTCGTCTCCCTTCCCGATTAATTTTTTCATCCGCATCAGCACACTTACCGTCTACTCCCGCTGCATTGTCTTTCCCGCTCCCCGCGAATGTGCCCTGCTGGATGGACCGGGACAGAAGGATGCACGGGGAGAGGCCTTTTCCTCCCGTAGAGGGTATGGCGGAGATATTGCCAAGATCCGCGATTATACCGGGAGCGAACCGATGAAGCTTATTCATTGGAGACTTTCCGCACGGCACGAAGATCTGAAGGTGAAGGAGCTGACGGCTCCTTCGGAAACACCGCTTGTAATCGATATTCACTCTTTACCGGGAGCTTCTCTCGAGGAGAACCTGTCATACGGGACATGCCTCATCAACAAGGCTGTCCGGGCCGGGCGTCCGGTCGGCTTGAGGCTTGGAACACGTTTTTTCAGGCCGGACCTCACACGGACGCATCGGCTGCACCTGCTGACGGAGCTTGCGGTGTATGGTAAGAATTAAGACGATTCTCGACATACTTACCTGTCTGATCAGCCTTGTGGGGGTTGCGCCGCTTTATGTCTATCTGGACATAATGCCGCAGCTGGCTTTTCCCTGTGCCCTGGTTGCCGCCATTTTTATGGAAAGGAAATCCATACCACCTCTTTCCGGCAGGGTTCCAACGGTAATTTCTGTAGCTCTGTTCCTGTTTTATGCTGTTCGGATTTCTCGCGAAAATATTCTTGATCCGACAATCAATATCCTTGTTATACTTCTGGTTGTCAGGCTGCTGAGTGAGAGAATTCCCCGTAACTATCTCCAGATTTTCGCACTTTCCCTGTTTGCCCTTTCAGCTTCTTCCCTCTATAACCTGAGCCCGGTTTTTCTCGGATATCTTCTGCTACTGTTGCTCTGCATCGCTGCTTCGCTGGTACTTTTGACCTTCTTCACCGTAGATTCTCGGCTGTCACTAAGTCGAAATGGGATGAAACGGCTGGTTACCGTGGCGGTGGCCATGCCCGTGGCGGCAATGCCGCTGATTCTGGTGTTTTTTGTTATCATGCCACGTCCGCAGTTTCCACTCTGGGACTTTCTTGCTCCGTCGGAAGAAAAGGTGACAGGCCTGAGCGAACAAGTTGTTCCAGGATCGTCATCACAGGTTAGGGAACTGAAGATCCCGGTATTGCGGGCCCAGAGTCCCAAGCTTGACCGGAAGGATCTCTACTGGCGCGGAATAGTGCTGAATACTCCCCGGAACAATGCCTGGGTTAGATCAGTGGTTAATGAAGGGGACTATGTCAAAACCAAAGGCGGAGAGGTGGTAATGCAGACCATCTTTCCCGAGCCGAATTCCGGAAAATATCTCATCACCCTTGATGCCCCGGCGAAATTAAACGGCATTCGCGTTGATCAGGCAGCGGACCAGGTTTTTACCCGCAAGAGGCACACTGGAAGGGTGCGGTATGACACGGTTTCTTCCCTGAATCATACCATCTCGGTCCGTGGCGAAATCGACCGTGACTTTTATCTGAAGCTCCCTGACCGTGTGTCTTCTCGAGTGAAGGCCCTTGGTAAGAGGATTGCTTCGCAGGGTAAAACCGACCGGGAGAGGCTTGCTGCCCTTGATGAGTTTTTCAGTTCTGCCCACTTCCGATACACAACGAGTGGTCTGCCGCGTTCTGACGACCCAATCGGAGAATTCCTCTTTCAGGGCAGGGCCGGTCACTGCGAACTCTTTGCTTCCTCCTTCATGATCCTCCTCAGGGAGGCAGGAATCCCAGCGCGCCTGGTAGGAGGATATTACGGTGGTGACTATAATGAAATTGGCGGCTACTACCTGGTAACGGAGGATATGGCCCATGTCTGGGTGGAGGTTTATCTGAAGGGGTCTGGTTGGGTGAGGAAAGACCCAAGTGTTTTTGCCGTTAATTTTACCGCAGGAGGTGATGGGGCCCGGGACTCGCTCATTTCGAGGGTGAGAAAGTTTTCTGATTCCCTAAACTACTACTGGAACCTTGCTGTCATATCGTACGATCTTGAAAAGCAAATTACTGTTTTCAAGTCGGCCAGCAGTACCGTGAGAAATCTTTCTTTTCCTGTCGGTACAAGGTGGCTTTTGTTGATTCTGGTCGGTATCGGAGGGCTTGCTGCCGGATATCGGGTTACTGTGCGGAGGTTGGCCTCGACTCCTGAGAAAAGGCTGCTTCGGACTTTTTATTCGATACTTGCCAAGAAGTATCCTGATGTCTCAGTATCTTCCGCCACTGGACTTATGGAGCTTGCGGAGTGCACTGCCGACCCCTACGTCAGGGATTTTGCAGAAACATATTATGGGTCCGTCTATCGTGATCGCCGACTTTCCGCCAGCCAAATTGATCGGCTTCGAGAGCTGCTCAACGTTATGAAAAATCCTTCAGGAAAAGATGCCGCTGCTGGAGTAACGCGGCATAACTCATTGACTTGATGTTGTTTTGCTGATATATGTTAATCCTTTGTAGAGTATCAGTGGTGCTTGTACATTCAATTCCCCGGCAAATGATCGGGGTTGGCAATTACCGTTACTGGTCGAGTGTGTCGCAACAACCAAAAGACTTCAAGCAAAAGAGGGTGCACTTTGAGTTCTCAAAAAGACAAATTTCTGGCCAGCGCGCAAAAATACATCCAAAAAGGGCAGTTCGATCGAGCCCTGAGGGACTACGAACAGGTTGTCACTGCAGATCCCAAGGATGTTAAACTGCGTCAGAAGCTTGCCGAGTTGTTGATTCGCTGCAATCGTCGTGAAGATGCAATTCGTGAATACAATACCATAGCCAAATTTTATGATGAGAATGGTTTCTACCTGAAGTCGATAGCCGTGTACAAACAGATCCAGCGTCTTGATCCTTCAAACATCGAGATCTCCCTCTGCCTTGCTACGCTGAATGAAAAACAGGGCATGATCGGGAATGCTCTTTCTGAATACAAGCTGCTCTATGATCATTACCAGAAAAATGGACAGTCAAACGAAGCAATTGAAATTCTGCAGAAGATGCAGGCGGTTGATCCTGAAAATGTCGATATTCGACTCAAGCTTGCTGAAACTCTGTATGCGGCTGAATTGAAGGATAAGGCATATCAGGAATTTACCCGGGCTGCCTTGGCCCTGAAGCATCGCGGAAACAGCGAATTCTTTGATCGAGTCAGCCGTAAGATCCACGATCTGTTTCCTGAGAAAATTGACACCTCAGCTCTTGATTTCATTGAAGAACAGTTAAAGAATGGCATGGTGGGGGATGCCGTGTCAAAGCTGCAACAGATCCTTACTGATACTCCGGACAGCCTGCCCGCTCTGGGTCTGCTTTCCGATGCATATGCTCTCAGCGGTGATAGTGCAAACCGGGAAATTGTTTTGAATCGGATGCTTGAGCTGTCTCCCGAAGATAGTTCCCTGAAGAAATCCCTGATCCTTAGCAAGGTAGACGCCGGTGATCTTGAGGAAAGCATAGTTCTCATTGACCGCTATCTTCACGATCTTTTATCGGCAAATGCCTACGGGGATGTTGAGCACTACTACACGACCCTTCAAAATCTGGCACCCTATGATCTCCGACTGCTCCAAGGCCTGAAGAGTCTCTATGAGCTGACCGGAGAGTCCTCAAAACTTGCGGATGTTCAGGTAAGTTTGAATATTCTGTCCCAGAAAGATCAATCCATAAGCTCAAAGCAGGCGGTTGCCTCCCCTGAAGATACTGCTGCCGACGTTGGCGACTTCCCTTGGGGTGAGGAGATCGACCTCTCTCTTTGCGATGAAATTGATGCTGACAGTGGTGAAGGCACAATTCCAGCCGATTCTTTGGATTTCGGCTCAATTGAGATTGAAGCGGGTGATGTGTCCGGTACGGAACCGGAACCGGAAGAGAAACTGGAACAGGCAGACTTTGAAATAGATATTTCCTTTGAATTTCCCGATGATGGTGCTGTTTTTCCTCCCTCTGAAGCTGAGGGTGACGCGGGACCCCTGTCTCTGGAGTCCGATCTTCCGGAAAGATCGGTACGTAATGGGTCGATGCCTGGTGACGTCGATACTGTTCCCGATTTTCTGTCACCAGAAGCTGGACAGGATGATTTGGATGGATTCGATGGACCACAGACACCCCCGTTCCAGGAAGAACAGCCCGATGCATTTGAGTTCACCCTCGAAGAGACAGAACTTCCCCTTACGGAGATGGTCCCTGATTTGCCTCAGTTGGCACCATTTGGGCACCCTGAACTGATTCCGACTGTCGATGATTCTTCTTTGCCTGACCCCCTTTCTCCTGGCGACATTTTTGCCCGTTTCAAGGAGACTCCGACGCAGGAGTTTGAACAGGGTGATACGGAAACACACTACAATCTTGGTATCGCCTATATGGAGATGGGGCTTCTCGACGAGGCCATCAAAGAATTTCGCATTTCTGTCAATGATCCTGACAGGAAACTGGATTCCCTGACACTTCAGGGGCTCTGTTTCCGCGATCAGGAAAATTATGCCGATGCTGAGGAGGTTTTTACTAGGCTCCTTTCGCTCGATGCGCTTGAATCTGATCGTATTCTCGCTCTCCGCTATGAGTTGGGACTCCTCTTTGAAGCGGCAGGGCGAAAGGATGAGGCTTTGCAGGTTTTTCGTATGATTTTCGGCAACAATCCCGGCTTCCGCGACACGATGCAGAAAATTGCGTTTCTGAGTGGAAAAGAGAGTTCCTTTGACCTCTCGGACCTTGATGATGCGGATATAGAACTGGAAGAATTGGTATAGGTCACAGGATTGATCATCCTGCATCGCTGTGCCAGGCACACGTTGCTGGATATGATTTTGCTTTTGCTGAGGTATGTCTCCCTCCTTTTTTTCTCACATTTTTTATACGGTACCCGTAGTAGCTGTCGGCAGCGTATCTATATTCTGCAAACAGCCATTACCAGCGTTCCTTTCGAATAATTATCTGACCTGATTAGTATCAATCTTCCGCTTGTTGCAAGAACTGTCATTCCCGAAGCGGTTCTTATCGGGAATCCGGCTTCTAAACGACTGAAATATGGACCCCCGGAAAGGCTTTCGAGGGTGACAATCTTCATAGTGGAAGAATCGTGCTGATCAGGAATACCTATGCCGATTTTCCCAGGCACCCTCCAGATACATCAAAATCCGGGAAAGACGTAAAAACGGCTTGTGTTTTGACGTTGGATGAAAGATAATTTTTCGTCTTGTCTGGCTGCTGCTTTGCATCCAATGTCCTGTCGCTTATTATGTCCTGAAAGGAACGTCGTCACTATGGAAAGACTTTGGGCTCCTTGGCGCATGGAGTTTATTCTCAACGAAAAACCTTCCTGGTGTATTTTTTGCCTCGGTGAAGTGCAGAGCGAAGAAGCTGAGAAAGAACGCCTTGTCCTGCATCGGGATACCCTTTCTTTTGTTATGATGAACCGCTACCCGTATACCACCGGGCATCTCCTTGTTTCTCCCTATCGCCATGTGAGCACCTTGCAGGACCTCACTTCGGACGAAATGCTGCAGCTGTTCGAAAACGTCAGGCTTGCTTGCGAGGTAACCACCAAGGCTTTATCAGCCCAGGGTTTCAATGTCGGCATCAACGTGGGCAAAGTTGCCGGTGCGGGGGTGGATGACCATCTGCACATTCATATCGTTCCGCGCTGGGTGGGGGATGCAAACTTCATGACGGTTATCAGCGATGTTCGCGTCGTACCGGAGGGGCTTTCGGCGACCTATGATAAGTTTCGTCCGTTTTTTCGGGAAGCATGCCGGACCGCAGAGTGATAGGCAAAGCATCCAAGTAGCTGCATAGCGTTAACGAGTCTGTAGTTTGTGAATCGTGAGTGGTGGAATCGTGGTATTGTTGCGCGAAGGAACCTTGTATTCACGCGACAGGCTATTTGACAGAAATGCCTCTGAAAATGGCTGAACCTTACGGGGAATGGAGTGACATGAACACAAAAGGAAAGAGGCAGCACAGAGGTCTCCTGTACGCAGCAGTCGGGTTATTAACGATAGTGGTGGCGCCGACGGTCGGGGCGCTTCTCCACACGGTAGTCTTTTATGAGCCGAATGTTTCCCTATGGGCGCAGATGCTCGGCGAAGTGTCTGCAAATCCGCAAAATGTCCTACTGTATTCCTATATAGGCGTAGGTACCGCGCTGTTTGCCTCCATTTCCGGGTATTTTCTCGGGAAGACCACTGACCAACTCAGTGACAGGGCGGGAGAACTGGAAAAGGTCCATGCTGAAGCGGTCTCCCAGAAAGAGTCGTTTGAAGAGCGCTACCGGGCTCTTGACGGCAACATCAAGAAGTTTCAGAATATCAGCACTAAAATTCAGAAGTCCCTGGATATCGGGGAGGTCATGACATTGTGTACCGAAGGCCTGCACGAGGTTCTCGGTTTCGAACGTGTCAATGTCCTGATGGCGGATCCTGAGCGAAAAAATCTGCACTTTCTTCTGGCCACCGGAAGCGAAGGATTCGATGTTGGAGGAGTTACTCTTCCACTGGACTATCGAACCGGAGTCATCAATAAATGTTTCGCCGAACAGAAGTTCTACCTGATCGACGATATAGGAAAATGCCCCAAAGACTATTATCTGCAGGCACCCTACGACACCTTCAAACCCCTTCGTTCACGCTCATTTGTTCTGTGCCCCATCGTTGTAAAGGGAGAATCGATCGGTCTTTTCGGAATTGACAACGCATATAGCCGGCGTCTGGCCAACGAAAGTGATGAAGATACGATCAAGCTTTTTGCCGATCAGGCCGCTTCTGCCATCATGCGGATAAATCTGCTGAAGGCCATAGATACGCTTACCTCTGAACTTGACAATACCTTCAGCGGCTTTCTGCAGAAGCAGGAGGTGTTTTCGAGTACTGTCTACAGTCTTAAAGCGGCAATCGATTCGCTGTTTGACGGCACCGCGCGAATTGCCCATGCCTCTGAAAGCGTCATGACTTCGGTTGAGGAGACCAGTTCTGCTGTCGGTCAGATTTCCTTTTCTATTGACCAGGTTACCAATAACCTCAATTTCCTTGCAGACACCATCGATAAATCCGTTTCTGCCATGGAGGAGATGCATGCCTCCATCAAGAATGTCGAGAAGAGTGCCGCTGTTTCCCATGATGTATCCCAGCGGGTACGGCTGCAGGCGGATGCCGGAAGGGACAAGGTGGATGAGACCATTTCCGCCCTTGAAGAGATACAGCGCTCGGTCGAGATATCCTTTGACGGGATCATGCGCCTTGCCGAAAACAGCGGACGCATAGGTAATATTGTGAAAATTATCAAAGATATTACCAAAAAGACCAATCTTCTGGCGCTGAATGCCTCAATCATTGCGGCTCAGGCTGGTGAATTCGGAAAAGATTTCGGGGTGGTTGCCGAAGAGATGCGGGCACTCTCCCACCAGACCGGTCAGATTACCGGTGAGATTGCGGTAATCATTTCGTATATTCTCAATGATTCGGACACAGCCGCCCGGAACATCACCTTTTCGAAGGAGCTGGTGCAGAAAGGTGTCGAGATCGGTCATGCTACCGGAGAAACCCTTAAAATCATCCACGAGAGTGCGGTGCGTTCCATGGACATGACGGAGGAGATCAAGACGGCAACCGAAGAGCAGGTTAAAGGCGTCAAGCTTGTAACCCAATCTATTGAGGATGTCAGTGCCATGGCTGCCCAGATATACACTGCCTCGAAGGAGCAGTCCGGGGCAACGAAGAACATCATGCGCTCCATCGAATCCATCAAGGATATGGCCATGGATATGGTCAAGTCTACCGAGGCCCAGGTACGTGACGGCTCCGAGATCGAGGCGTCGGTTGAATCCCATGTGCAGACCAGCGAAGAAATCTTCGACAATATGGAACTGCGCAGGCAGCAGAGTGTTGCCGTAATGGAACAACTAGAAGTCATCAAAGGTGTTTCAGCGTAAATTACGCTGGTTTTTTTTGTATTATTATGGTAATTAAAGTACAATAATTGAGAAGAGCTGCAGAACTGGCCTTTAACTTTTAACTGAGAGTACCATTCATTATACCGCCTGTATTCTTTCATGAACCGGGACGGGAGGCGATAGCCGGATCACGACGACGAAGCGCACTACGTTTCGTGTCGTTCCCCATACCACGCCCTCTGTCACCGGAGGGCGTTTTTTATGGGGGCAGGTGTGAAACGCAAAAAGACAATCCTCGATATCCGCAAGATGAAGAGTGACGGCGTCAAGATCTCCATGCTCACCTGCTATGACTATCCGACCGCACGAATCCTTGACGAAAGCGGAATCGACATCCTGCTGGTCGGGGATTCCGTTGGTGTTGTTTTTTCCGGGTATGACACGACCCTGCCGGTTACCATGGAAGAAATGATCTATCATACGCGTGCCGTTGCCCGGGCAAAGCCCAAGTCTCTCCTCGTTGCCGACCTTCCGTTCCTCTCCTACCAGACCGACCTTCGTGATGCCCGCATCAACGCGGGACGCCTCGTCAAAGAGGGGGGTGCCGAGGCGGTGAAACTTGAGGGCGGCGAAAACATTGTTGAGAGCATCAAGGCTATCGTCCAGATGGATATCCCGGTCATGGCCCATGTCGGGCTCACGCCCCAGTCCATCCACCGGATGGGCGGCTATAAAATCCAGGGAAAATCGGAACGGGCAGGGGAGCAGCTTCTTGCTGATGCTCTGGCCGTGCAGGCTGCCGGCGCTTTTGCCGTGGTACTCGAAGGAATTCCCCTGAAGCTTGCCGCAAAGATTACCGCTGAACTGGAAATACCCACGATCGGCATCGGCGCCGGGCCTCACTGTGACGGGCAGGTACTGGTGATTCACGATATCCTTGGTCTGTGCGAGAAGTATTCACCCAAATTCGTGAAACAGTATGCTGATGTGAAATCGATTATTTCAGACGCTGCCGGACGTTTCGCTGCCGAAGTTAAGGCCGGTGAATTTCCGACAGACGATCACTCCTTTCATTAATATGGAAATTGTCACCTCGGTAGCGGAAATGCAGGAGAGGGCACGGACGGCGCTGGTCAGCGGGAAAAACCATCTCGTTTGTGCCGACCATGGGTTTTCTTCACCAGGGACATGCCTCGCTGCTTCAGGAAGGGCGCGTTCAGGGCGATCTTCTGGTCCTGAGTATTTTTGTCAATCCGACCCAGTTCGGCGTTGGAGAAGATTTCGAATCCTACCCGCGCGACCTGCAGCGGGACAGCGAAATAGCCGCTGAAAACGGTGTCGATATCATCTTCGCACCCAGCGCGGGCGAGATGTACCCGCAGGGCTACCAGACGTACGTAAATGTGGAAAAGGTTTCTCTCCCGCTTTGCGGCGCATCGCGGCCGGGACATTTCCGTGGCGTCACAACCGTGGTCGCGAAGCTGTTCAATATCGTCAAACCGACTCTGGCCTTTTTCGGCGAAAAGGACTTCCAGCAGTTGGTGGTCATCCGACGGATGGTCCGCGACCTGAACATGGACGTGAAGATTGTCGGGATGCCGACGATACGGGAGGATGACGGACTTGCCAGGAGTTCGCGCAACTCCTACCTCTCGCCGGAGGAACGGAAAGCTGCCCTGTGTCTTTCGCGATCCCTGGCAGCGGTCAGCGATCTCTATCGCAGCGGGGAAAAAGATATTGAAAAGTTACGTGTCGAGTTGCTTGCTGTTCTCGACAGCGAGTCGCTGGCACGTATCGACTATGTGGAGTTTCTCGACGGAGACTCTCTGGAAGAGCCTGGGCAGGCAGATGATCGGACGGTGGTAGCTCTTGCCGTGCGTATCGGTACCACACGACTGATTGACAATACCATGATTGGAAGGGGCGTCACATGGAAAGAAAGATGCTGAAAAGCAAAATTCATCGGGCAACGCTGACCGGAGCGGATCTTCAATATGAAGGAAGCGTCACCATCGATCGAGACCTGATGGATGCCGCGGATATTCTTCCCTACGAGGCGGTCAGTATCTGGGATGTCAACAACGGCAGCCGTTTTGAGACCTATGCCATAGAAGGCGAACGTGGCTCGGGTGTGGTCTGTGTCAACGGAGCCGCGGCCCGTCTCGTTGCTCCCCGTGATCTGGTCATCATCGCCAGTTTTTCTTCCATGAGCGATGCCGAAGCACGTGTTTACGAACCAAAGCTCGTCTTTGTGGATGAGCAGAACAAGATTCTGCCATCCCGCAAGGAAATAGCCGGGCAGGGCTCTCTTCGGAAGGTCTCCTGGTAGCCATGTTGTCCGTGCTTATGGGCGTTTCCACGCTTATGGCTGTTTCCGTGCTTCCGGGCGTTGCTATTCAGCAGTTATTTGCTACAAGTACTAGATAGTTTCCATCCGGAAACGGTCCTTTTTCGCCCTGACAGCGTCAATCAGCGGTCTTGTTTGTGCGACGTACAGTAGTACGTCTCCGCACAATCCCTCCATTTCCTTGTCAGGACAAAAAAATCCTCGTTTCCGAATTGGAAACCGCTCGTTTCTCATCCGGATATTCCGGATGGAAACCAGCTAGTAGCGCTTCTAAAACCGATTGCCGGGACACTGCCATGAAAATCTACGCCGCATCATATCTCTTACCTGTTTCATCGCCAGTCATCGAAGGCGGGGCGCTGGTTGTCCAGAACGGCAGGATACTGGCAGTCGGAAAGCTTGCCGATCTGACCGCCTCTTTCTCGGCTCCGGTGGTCGAGTATCCCGGCTGTGCCATTATTCCCGGTCTGGTGAATGCCCACAGTCATCTCGAACTGACGCATTTTCCTTCCTGGAAGGTTCGCAAGGGCATTGATTACTCCCCCCGGACTTACGTTGACTGGATAATCCAGGTTATCAAAATCAGGAAATCCCTCAGTCTCGAAGAGCAGGAACATTCGGTGCTTGAAGGGATCAGGATTTCCCTGGAGGCCGGGACAACAGCTCTCGGCGAGATCCTCTCCGATGCGACGCTTCTTCCCCTCTACCTCCGTTCTCCCCTTGGGGGGAGGATGTACCTGGAGGCACTTGGTCAGGCCCCGCAGCGTTGTGCCGGAGTTTTGTCGGCCATTGCCGATACCCTCCCATCATTTTCCGGAACGGAGCTGCTGCCCGGCATTTCGCCTCATGCACCCCATACCGTGTCGGAGGGGTTTTTCCGGGAGCTGCGGGATTTTGCTGCTGAGAAATCACTTCCGCTCATGGTCCATCTGGCCGAGTCCCGGGAAGAATCAACCTTTTTCTTTGACTCAACCGGTCCGATTGCAGAAAAGCTCTACCCCTTTGTGGACTGGAACGAGTATCTGCAGCCTCCCCGACATACCAGCTCGACAGCCTATCTTGATTCCTTGAAAGTTCTGCGTCCCGGGACAACGGTTGTCCATTGTGTTCATAGTCACCCCGTCGGAGGCCGAAATCCTGCAGAAGCGGGGTGTTGCCGTCGTGCTCTGCCCCCGCAGTAACGAGAAGCTGGATGTGGGAGATGCACCGGTGCATCTCCTGAAGGCTGCCGGGATACCGCTGGCGCTCGGAACGGACTCCCTTGCCAGCAACGACTCCCTGTCCCTGTTCGACGAGGCCCGCTTTCTGCTGAAGAAGTTTCCGGAACAGTTCGCTCCCCGTGAAGTCCTGCGAATGATGACCTTGTCCGGCGCGGAGGCCATCGGCAGAGGGGCAGACATCGGCTCTCTCCAGCCAGGCAAGAGGGGCGATTTCCTGGTCCTCTCTCTGCAGGAAAAACCTGGCAAGGACCTTTGCCTGGAGATTATCGAAGAAAGTAAAATCCGCGAAGTATTTCTCCACGGAAATTCACTGCACTCAACGTATTCCGCGACCATGGCGGAAATATAAGTTTTTACATGGTAATAATTTCCGCCGTTTGGTATCATAACAACAATGAGCGAAAAGTTGATCTGCAATAACAAGAAAGCCTATCACAACTATTTTATCGAAGAGAAATTCGAAGCAGGCATGGTTCTCACCGGAACAGAGATAAAATCGTTGCGGATGGGGAACGCGAATCTCAATGACTCCTTTGCCATAGTCAGAAACGGTGAAGCGTTCCTGAATAATCTCCACATTTCGCCCTATGACTTCGGCAACCGGGAGAATCACGATCCCGACCGGATGCGCAAGCTGCTGCTGCACAAGAAGGAAATCGGCAGACTGTTCGGCAAGATCCGCGAACAGGGCTATTCGGTGGTTCCTCTTCGGCTTTACTTCAAGAATGGTTTGGCAAAAGTGGAAATAGGGCTGGCAAAAGGCAAGAAGCTTTACGACAAGCGTGAAGTCATGAAGGAAAAGGACCAGAAGCGCGATATGTCTCAGGCGCTGAAGGAAAGAAATAAAGGTTAAAAAAGCAGTGTTGAGTGATGAGTTTTGAGTGTTGAGTTGAAAAGCAAACCAGAATTCAAAACCAACAGCTAATAACCATGAACCAATAGTTTATCTCAGAGAGCACATAACTCAAAACTCAACACTAAAAACTAAAAACCGTTTTCAAGTATGGGGGTGTCCAGGTTTCGACGGGGGTAGTAAGCAAAGGTTGCATGCCGAGGTCCGGGTGGCTCGTTAAACAATCCGGGACGCATTAAGCGCCGATAATTACGATTACGCTTTAGCAGCTTAATAACCTGCTAACGATTTGCCGACCCTCTCCCACGGGGAAGGACAAATCGTCATTTTAGTGGGATAGCCGAGGGGAGCGCCTGTGACCCGAAGCGAAATTGAAGCAGGATCGCCAACTGAATATCCCGGCCAGTGGAGCTTCACGCGGTTAAATTAAATACTGGTATAAGCATGTAGACGCCTTCTGTAGATGATCTTCGGACGCGGGTTCGATTCCCGCCACCTCCACCAGCCTTCGCCAAGGCTTCGGCTGGCACGCCATGTGTCAGTCGGAGCCTTTTGTTTTGGGCGAAGGCTGTCCGCCGAAGCTGCCGTAGCTTGCGAAGGCGGTCAGCGAAGGAGGACCTGTTGATTTCACCAAGGCTTTAGATAGCACCTGCCAAGTGTCAGTCGGAGCCTTTTTGTTTTGGGCGAAGGCTGTCCGCCGCCAAAGACCACCAACGAAGTCCACCGGCGTAGTTCGCCGTAGTCTTGGCGAAGGAGAATTCCCCACCAACCCACCACAAAAAAACACTTCCAAATCCCACCACAACAGGTTATAAAGACTACGTTAAATAAACCTAATACAGCCAGGTGGAACAATGAAATACGTCTACCTTATCCGCAGCAAAAAATCTCCTGCCCAGACCTACGTGGGACAAACGTACGACGTTCAAAAACGTCTTGCGGCCCATAATGCCGGTCAATCATCTCACACATCAAAATATGCACCTTGGGAGCTTGTGGCCTTTTTCGGTTTTTCAGAACGAGCAAAAGCTGCTGCTTTTGAGGAGTACCTCAAGTCGGGATCGGGAAGGGCATTTGCTGTTAAAAGGCTCTGGTAGTGCCCTTGTCAAGAGCCGGGTACCCGGCTTCTGCCCCAGCAGCTTCGCTTTCACCTTCTTCCTCCCGAAACATTCGCATCTGAAACTCACCTGTTTGCCAAAAAGATGGAAGTGTTTCCTGTCGATCCCTGTTTTCCTGGTATCCTTTGTTATAAGAAAACAGGGACATTTCTGTTCCTTGAATACATTGGGAAGTGTCCCGATTTAATTCTTGCCGGAGAAGCACATGGTTTTTCCTGGGTAATTCCGAAACATCGGCATAGAGGATTTTTCACTATGGAAGAGAAACGAACGATAAAGAAACTATCCATTACCACGGAAAGCGGCAGATATTTTCTGACTGACCGGATCAGGGAAGAGGTAAATTTCCGAGCCACTCCGCAATCCCGCGGAGTTCGACCTCCACCCGTCCAGAAACCAGCACCACCAGGCAGCCGGGTAATTCCGCTACCGAACCAGGAAACATGGTCAATCCCTTCGTGCAACCTGCAAAAAGCCATTGCCGACCGCCAGAGCCATCGACGTTTCACAACAGAGCCGCTTTCTCTTGATGAATTGGCCTTTCTCCTCTGGGCAACCCAGGGAGTCCGTTCTGTCCTCCACGAGGCTGCTGTCCTGCGAACGGTTCCTTCCGCAGGATGTCGCCACTCCCTTGAGACCTATCTTGCTGTTCTGAGGGTGGAGGGCCTTGATAGCGGTATCTACCGTTACCTCCCGCTTGATCACTCCATCGTGCACGTACGCGACATTGAAAACCTTCCGAAACGCCTCACCGCCGCAACACACGGTCAAGAGTTTTCCGGACAATCAGCCGTAACCTTCATCTGGGCTGCCGTTCCAGAACGTACGGAATGGCGCTATGCGGAAGCCTCTTATAAGGTAATTGCCCTGGATGCAGGTCATGTCTGCCAGAATCTGTACCTGGCATGTGAAGCGATTGGGGCTGGCACCTGTGCCATAGCGGCCTACAATCAGACACTGGTCGATGCACTGCTGGGGGTGGATGGCTATGAAGAATTCGGCATCTACATGGCTCCGGTGGGGAAGGTCGGTGAGGAGCCATGAAAGGCTATTCGGTGGGTGCGGGCCGCCCGGAATGGGCTATTCTGGCCAGGGAGCAGGAGGAATATGTGTTGAGGTGTGAGCCATGATTGGTCAGGACAAGGACTTTACATGGAAAGGATGACTGGAGCGGGTCCGTTGCGTCTTAATTGAAATATTTTTAATGGTATTAGGTTGTTGCTTCTGGTATTAATGTTTGGGCTGGTTAAAGCACGTCTGTCACTGTAGCCCCATCAGGTTCGGGCAGCGTTTTGAAAAAAGGGGAATCGGAATGGGTCGTCTGACAAAATACAGCAGGATGAAAGCCGCCATGGTCAGTGATATCTGATAGGCGGCTTTTCTTTTGAGTGCTGTAAATGGAGATAGTTCAGATTTCCTTTGTAGCAAATCAATAAATTTTACAGGTGATATGAAGTGGATAAAACAATTCAAGAATTAACCGATAAAGTACAGGAATTTTGCGAAGCACGCGACTGGGATCAGTACCATGGCCCCAAAGACCTCGCAATTGGCGTTATAACCGAGGCATCGGAACTGCTGGAGCATTTTCGTTTCCTTTCGGAAGAGCAGGCGCTGGAATTATTTGAAGACAAGAAAAGTAAAGAGGATATCGAAGACGAGCTTGCCGATGTTCTCTTTTTTTACTCCGATTTTCCCAGCGGTTCGATATTGACCTTGCCCAGGCGCTGACGCGTAAGATGGAGAAGAGTAATAAGAAATACCCGGTGGAAAAATCGAAAGGGAGTAACCGCAAGTATACGAAACTTTGAGCATCCTGTTAGCAATAAAAAATAGTTGGTATCGGAGTCGGACTGTTGATTGTTTATTCTGCAACAAAATCTGAGTTCAAAGATGACGTTATGAAGAATGATATCGGTACTATCATTCATGACGCATTCCAAACAGCAACAGGAAGACGTACCAGTAAATCAGAAATCGACTCATGGGTGAATTCGCTGCAGTACATGGATCGTGTATTACAGGATGATGAAATACCTCATGATGCGGGTGTCTCCATTGAGTATCACCTTCCTCAGTCTTCAAAACGCATCGATTTCATTCTGACCGGCATCGATCATCAGAACCGGGAATCAGCAATCCTGATAGAACTCAAACAATGGCAACAGGCACAGTTGACGGAAAGCGATGCCATTGTCATCACACAATTCAAACACGGCTTTCAAGAAACCCTACACCCTTCGTACCAGGCGTGGTCTTACAAGCGACTGCTGGAAGATTTCAACGCTACCGTACAGGAAGAGCATATTCAGCTATTCCCTTGTGCGTATCTGCATAACTATGAGCAAGACGAGGTAATTGCCAACAGTTTTTATGGCGAGTACATCCGTGAAGCCCCCCTTTTTTTGAAAAGCGACGCAAAAAAGCTGCAAGAGTTCATAAAGTCCAATGTAAAATACGGTGACAAAAACCACATCATGTACCGTATTGATCACGGAAAGATCAGGCCCTCAAAGAATCTTGCCGATCAGCTCCTGTCCATGCTGCAGGGCAACGAAGAATTCGTTCTGATTGATGATCAGAAACTTGTCTATGAAACGGCTCTCAAACTTGCCAAAGCCTCGTCTGAAAAAAAGAAAAAGGTGCTGATAGTTGAGGGTGGGCCAGGTACCGGAAAGTCCGTCGTTGCAATAAATCTGCTTGTTGAGCTTACAAACCGTCAACTCGTGGCCCAGTATGTAACGCGCAATTCAGCTCCCCGCCTGGTGTATGAAGCTAAACTCACCGGCGCACTCAAGAAGTCGCACATCTCCAATATGTTTTCCGGTTCTGGTTCCTTTCATTCTGTCAGGGCGAACAGCATTGATTGTCTGGTCGTCGATGAGGCACACCGGCTAAACGAAAAGTCCGGTATGTTCAGTCATCTCGGTGAAAATCAAATCAAGGAAATTATCGAAGCGAGTAAATTCAGCGTGTTTTTCATTGATGAAGACCAAAAGGTAACGCTGAAAGATATTGGGGATAAAGAAGAAATCCGTCGATGGGCGAAGAAGTTCCATGCAGAGATTGTCGAACTCAGTCTTGAATCGCAATTTCGCTGTAATGGTTCAAATGGCTATCTGGCTTGGCTCGACGAAATGCTGCAGATTCGGAAAACGGCGAACAAAATCCTGGAAACCAAAGACTATGATTTCCGTATCATCGACAGCCCTGGCGAACTTCATGACTTGATCCGGGAAAAGAACAAGGAAAAGAACAAAGCCCGGATGGTCGCAGGGTACTGCTGGAAATGGATCAGCAAGAAACACTCTCATCTTAAAGATATTGTGATAGGGGACTACAAAGCGACCTGGAATCTTGATTCTGACGGCCAGGCCTGGATCATCAAACCTGACTCGGTCAGCGAAGTCGGTTGCATTCATACCAGCCAGGGCCTGGAAGTCGATTATGTCGGGGTTATAGTGGGTCCAGATCTCATTGTTCGGGAAGGGCAGGTAATTACACGACCGGCCGAACGTGCCAGTACTGATAAATCAATACATGGCTGGAAGGCTTTGACAAAAAGTAATCCAACGGCTGCGAGCGCTCAACTCGATGCCATTATCAAAAATACTTATCGTACCCTCATGACTCGTGGTCAAAAAGGGTGTTACGTCTATTTTGTCGATGATGAAACTCGGGAGTATTTCGCGAGCCTCCTGGAAGAGGTACCGCTCAAAGAGCAACTTCCGGTAGAACTGTCGTATCCTGAAATATCTGAAGAGTCAGAACACCTGCCATTCCGTCGTCTGCCGCCGGCAGAAGCGAAACCATACCAGAACTGCGTTCCACTCTATGATCTGAAGGTTGCGGCGGGGCAGTTCAGCGAGGAGCAGCAGGTTGAGGATGTTGAGTGGGTGGAATTGCCGGATGCTTTTCGACCGCAGCACGGTTTGTTTGTGGCCCAGGTTGTCGGCGAGTCCATGAATCGCCGGATACCGAATGGTGCATGGTGTCTTTTTCGGATGAACCCTGTGGGAACACGTCAAGGGAAGGTTGTCCTTGTCCAGCACCGGGAAATTGCTGATAGTGAGACTGGCGGGCATTTTACTGTGAAAGTTTATGAGAGTCGGAAGGAAGCTATGCCTGACGGCAGTTGGCGGCATGCTTCGATTGTCCTTCGGCCGGATTCGACGTTGTCGGGATATGAGGAGATTGTGCTGAGCGAAGAGCAGGAAGAGGAATTGTGGGTGGTTGCTGAGCTGGTGGCGGTGTTGGGATGAGTAGGGCTAATATTTGATTTAGCACTTTTTTCAATGCAGTTAATTGGGGAAGTGTCCCTATTTTCCAATTTGAAAGCCCTGCCAACCACTGGGAGGGCTGTTTTCATTTAGAGGTAACGATATAAAGTATCTCTACTAATGCCTAAAGATTTGGCAATTTGCGCCTTTGGTTCTCCGGCAGCAACACGGGTTTTAATTTCCGCTACCTTTTCTGGTGTCATTTCTTTTTTCCGGCCTTTGTATACGCCATTGGCCTTGGCAATCTGAACTCCCTCTCTCTGTCGTTCACGGATCAGTTCCCGTTCAAATTGTGCGAAAGCCCCCATGATGTTGAACATAAGTTCCTGCATCGGATTCTTTTTATCGCTCGTGAAGGTCAGATTCTCTTTCCAAAACGTGACAGTGATACCTTTGGTAGTGAGTTGGTTGACGACGTTCCGGAGGTCATCTAAATTACGGCCCAGCCGGTCAAGGGAATGAACAAAGACGGTATCGCCCCTGCGAGCATATGCAATGAGTTCTAGCAGTTGGGGGCGATTGGTATCTTTACCGGATAACTTGTCAGTAAAAGTTCGGTCAAGCTCTAAACCGTCTAGTTGTCTCTCAGTATTCTGAACTACACTGCTAACCCTGATGTATCCGATTTTTTCACCCATGACGACTACCTCCCTGTAAGCAATGTGTACGATTTACATTTATGACGTTTCGAAGAATCTGTCAATCGTATTTTCGTACATATATATCGGACACAAAAAGTGTACGACGTGAGGAGCCGATTTGGGTAGAGTCAAAAACGACAGATAAATATTGGGTATATTTAAATATATTCTAGACAAGTCATGGTGGACTTACTACTATGTGCCTACAGAGATTTTAGGAACAATCTGAAAAATAAAAATTAATGTGCGGTCAGTTTGATGGGCAGAAGCCTCACTTATAAGTGATTAACTGTTGAGTGCCACCACATCGTGGACAGATTTCCGTGCCATAACATCGTGGACACTCGGGTTTTTTATCGCAAGTGATAATCGAATTCCTCGACCTGGGTTTTGTTTAGGAAGAGCTTCAATTTCTGATCTTTGACATCGATAGTAGCTACCACGTATTCGAACTTTATTTCAGGCGGAACCGGAAACAATTCGCCGAAGATATTGAGTTTCAAGTCACTGCGAATGAGACGAACAACATGGTAACGTCCTGTTTCCGGTTTTTCCAACCGATGCTTAGGAGCGACCTCCTGTGTGGGAAATCTCAGCTTTGTCTTCGATGCGGCAAGAGCTTTCAGCGGTGTTTTTCCACCAAGCTTGCTGTAGCGATAGCTGCTGTTATGCCGCTGTTCAAAGGCGAAGGTACCTGTTTTGAGATCATCACCTGTTGCCATTAGGATCTTATTCAGAAACTTCTGCTGGTACAGGTCGTTGAACTGTTCAATCATCCCATTGCGCCAGGGTTCGGCCATCGGTATGAACCAAGGCTCAACATCATGATGCAGGCAGAGCCGGATAAGCGGCCCCATACCTCGGGGATGCGTAGGACTGCCAAAGAATGTCATGGCATTATCGATCTGGATGTTGTCCGGCATTCCCAATCGTTTCCATATGGCCCAGAATCCGTCCAGAATGTCTTGGCCGGCCTTGGTGAGAGACGGATGAAGCCCGCAACGGACAGTTGCTGTATCGACAACGTTAAGACCGTAGAAGCGAATAGGCCCTTTCAAGTAGCAGGGACCTACCAGATCAGCTTGGTGACACTGATTTGGCAGTAACGATGGCAGCTTGGGGTACGCTGTTCCTTTGGCCTCATACTTGCCCGTACGTCGATAAGTCAGGCCGTTCCGGCTGAGAATGCGGTTGATGGTACGAAGAGAAGGCAATGGCTTAACGCCAAGGTCTTCAAGTTCCCAAAGAATCGCTTGAGCACCGCAAAACAGGTCCTGATTGTAGAGGTTGAGGCGAACTATCTTGACGATCTCTTCAATCTCTTTCGGTGTTCGGTTTGTGACATTCAGCGGCTGTCTTGACCTGCTCTCGTTCCAGGCATCGTCTTCGTCAAGACGACGTTCGACCCACTTGTACAGCCAAGACTTCGATCGGCCGAGAGAGGCGCAGATTGATTCCGGTTTCTCTCCATTGAGAAAACGCTGCACTGCTAATATCCGTTGCTGCGTTATTTCATCCTTCATGAACACCCCCAGAATGGTTTCGGTGTTCATAGGAATACGTGATAGCTATTCGATTGTCAGAGAACTTTGTCCACGATGTCCTGGCACATTATTTCGTCCACGATGTGGTGGCACTCAACAATTAACTACTATGGCTAAGAAAAAATCGAGAAGGTTAAATAAAGTGAATATAGTTTCTGGAATACTGTATTCGTCTAACAACAAAATGCGGGTCAGAGAGAAATTCTTTAAAGACTTATCTGCACAAGCAATACGCTCAAGTATCATCAATTTGAAAGATCATAGGTTTTTTAACGAAATCATTAAAATCAGAAGAAATGATGATTACTCAAATATATATGTTAAAAGCAACCCAAAAACAACCTTAACAAAGAACCTGTATTGGTACATAGGTGTTTTGGAAGTCAATTGCGAAAAAATAAAGAATTACCTAAAATACGACAGTTTGGTTACACATAGTATCTTAAATGGTCACTATAGCGAAGCGTTGAATATTTTAGATGCTTCCGATGATGAAGCCGATATATCATTAGCTAGCATGTCGATAAGGGCTGGGATACTGTCAATAAATGAAGACGCTGAAAAACTGAAAGAATTGTCCAGTAGTATCGATTCCAAGTCAAGTCACAATGAATTTTTTAACCCTATAGCAACAAATATAATAAATAGATACGATTCAAGTAGCGTATTTATATCAGATGCAGAATCATTCAAAAATCAAATATTAAGACAATTCCATGGTGAGTTACAACAATTTTTATTATATAAGTTAACAGTAAAGGAGCCGATTACTGTCTTAAATTATGAATACATATTTAACTATGAAAAAAATACAACCGTAATTGATATGTATTTATGTTTAATGAGTTACATAGAGTCATATTCAATTCGTAACTATGATGAAATAGTAGACATAATTTACGCAGTTAATACCTTGGCAAAAACTATAAAGGCTCCTTTACTTCATAACTTGGCACATAAATTCGGTATCAGCGATAATTTTAAATACTCTTTAAAAGATGATTGCTATATAAATAATTATACTAAGGGTGATTATAGGGAAGTTGTAAACACGTTTGTTATGGATCAATATTTCTTAGCGGATTTCCAATACATGGAAATTGCAGCTAAGGCTGCAACAAGAGTTGGCACACCTGAACTTGAAGGATTAAAGGGCAAAATATTATGCAGTATGACAAGCCTTCTAACTAAGGATGATGATTATGAAAAATCATTATCATATTTATTATGTCTTTGTCATTGTTTTTCTGGGTTAAGGTGGTTTTCTCAGTTACGTATTTTTGTTGAAAATGAGGCCAAGGAGTTAAATGAAAAACAGAAACAGAATATCCGTGAGTTGGCTATAGTTAGTTCCAGTATTTGTTCGCCAAGAACTGTGGAAGCTTTGACAGGGAAGTCAATAGAGAAATTTGTTGCAGGTTATAATAGTGAAGTTGGGAAATCTCTTACCTTGTCGTTATGGACCCATAAAAAGAACATACTAGAACTACCAGAATCCACTTTAGCTGTAGTAGAAAAAGATCGTTATAATAAGTATCTAGCTTTGTGTTATCTTGAAAATAAACAGTACGATAAAGCAATAACAGTTCTAGAAAAGCTTGTCGAAACTGATGATATCTTACATAGGTATCAAGCCTCCAAAATGTTGATATACCTTTATCTCGAAAATAACAATTACGAAAGGGCATCTGAAGAATTTGTAAATGAGTGTTTGGTAAATAAAAACCTAATACCATATTATAACTCTGAGAAGATATGCGAAATATTGAAAGAACGCATCTCAGAGTCTGACAATATATGTTTACCGATTGTTTTATCACTACATTCCAGATATATAAATAGTAATTATGACTCAGCTTTGAGATATTCATTTGAAAACATATTGAGACATAACGATATCAAATTGCCACTACAAGATAAATCTCTTTATAAGAAATACGATGAAAAGTTAGTAGATTATTTTTTAGAGTATGTGTGCACACCAGATATAATGAAATTGTATCTATATTTTGATAGTACTAAACAAATTGAAGAATGTCGAATAGGTATATGCAATCATCTGATAAGCAAAGACATATCAACGGAGCACTTGATTAATGAAGTTAAAGAAAGAACTAAAAAGTTAGTTATATCAGATGCCGCTAAGCATTTTGAGCACAGCAGGATATACTCAGATACATCTGTGTTTTTCTCTGAAGTTAAGGCTGAAAATATATTGAGCCTGTACAGCAAATACCTGTCTCTTTCTGATAATGATTACAGCAGAATGCCAGACGAGCTAGAATTGCAAATTTTTTATAAAATTTTTAAGGATTCAATACTTGTTGATCAAATGCATATATTGCATATTCTTGATATGCCTTTGAATGATAAAAACAAGTGTTTTTTAAGTTTGATTCGACTGATGCGAGATGAATTTTGTTATGGTGATAAAGGCCTGAATAATTACTTGAGCACTAGAATTCGACATGGTCACCTTCCAACAACTTTACGCAAATCTGTACTTGATGAAAGGCTCGTTACGAGAAGGCTAGCAAAATCGCAGGTCTTCAAAAAGAATGAATACTGGGTGGAAAAATTAGCTTGTGGTGATGAAAGATACGATAAAAAACTTGATAAGATCTTTGCTGAATTTTCTGGAGAATATGAAAAAATAATCAATGATATTAATGATAAATGGATACAAATTTATGTTTTGGATCATAAAATATCATTGCTTTCAGGCGTGCAATCAAAATCAGAAGGTCTTTTTAATTATTCGATCAGTAACCTAGAATCGTTTATTCTGCAACAACGGATACCTATAAAGACTCAGTATTCTGAATTTGTTAAACATGTTATTGACTGGCTCTGGACAAGAACCGATATTAATCTTAAAAAAATTCGAGAACGGATAAATTCTGATGCAAGATCTAAACTGATTGAACTTCTAAATGGTTTGCAAAAAGATATTAATTCTTTGATCGACGATGCCGGGAAATTGTTGGAGTTTAATGATGCCGTTGGTAGAGCAAGAACATCATTATCAGCTAACATAGAGCATATTTTAACCTGGTTTGAAAGGTCTGATGAAAGTAGTGTTGAAAACTATGATATTGAAACAGCTATTGAAATAGCAAGTAGGTCCTTGAATGTACAAGTTGATATCGACATTGATTCTGAATATAGAATGAGAGGTAATACTCTTACGAATATGGTAGATTGCTTATATATATTTTTTGAGAATGCCATTTCTAAGTCAAATATAAATAAAGACGAACTAAAATTAAAACTAAAAATGGCCTCAGATAATGGTGAAGTAAGATTGAGCATAACTAACAAGGTGCAAAAGGTGTCTGATATCGATATGTCTAATAAAGCACTTGATATTTATAGAGAAAAGTATGGTCAGGAAAAAATTGAGATTAGTAAATTGCAGAAGGAAGGTGGAACTGGATTTTACAAAATCTGGAATATAATTTTTAACGGAATGGGATTAATACATCTGTTAAAACTAGGATTTATAGATAGCGAAACGTTCTCTGTTGACTTAACAATTTATAATTTTGATAAGGTGCTAGAACAATGAAAATACTAATTGTTGAGGACGATCATGACAAAATAGAGAAAATTAAAGAATTTCTTGTAGAAAAATATGGTTATAACATTAGTATCATAACCTCTGAATCTTTAAGGGCAGCACTCAAGACTATAATTTCTGCTACTGGACTTAATCTAATTATATTAGATATGAGTTTGCCAAATTTTGATATTAGCAAGAATGCTCCTGGAGGCGGGACGCCAGAAAGTTTTGCTGGAAAAGAGTTGATGTCCCAGATGAGTTTAAGGAAAATGAAGATTCCAGTTGTTATATTAACGCAATATGCTGTTTTTGACGAAGGTAGGAAAACACTTGATGAGCTAAAGGCTGAATTTAATAATGATTTTAGAGATTTTTACTTAGGTGCAGTGTATTATAATGCAGCCATAGATGGTTGGAAAATTGAGCTTTCCGAAATAATTGATAATAACGTAAAAGGTGTTTTATGAAAGTGCTCATAGTAGATGATCAGTATAGCAAAGTTGAAGTGTTTGCTAAGTGCTTGAAAGAAGCAATGATTGAAGATATCACTTGCGTACAATCAGCTTTTGATGCTTTACAAAGCTGTTTAAGGAACCAATACGATTTGTTAATTTTGGATATTCAAATACCTGAGCGAATCGGCGATAGTATTAATACAAGGGGTGGAGTTAATCTTCTTGAGAAGTTAGAAATGGATAATAGATATTTTACTCCTGTTCATATAGTTGTTGCAACTTCCTATGAAGAATCATACGAAGAGTTTAAAGAATATTTTGATCGAAAAGGCTGGAAAATAATTAAAGATGTTGATGATGTGGAGGCTATTAGAGAAATAATCATTACGATGAGCAAGCATCCTATCAATTGTGAATCCTATGATGTTGCTATATTAACCGCACTGCCTCATATTGAGCAAGAAGCTGTTTTGCACTTGCCAATTGATTGGAATGAAAAAAAAGTGTTTGATGATACAAATAATTATTTTACTGGTGAATTTGAAAACTACGCAGGCGCAAGGAAAACTATTATTACGACATGTTCTCCTAGAATGGGAATCGCTTCCTCAGCAGCTGTCGCTATGAAAATCCTTTTGAAATTTAAGCCTAAAATATTATTAATGACGGGTATAGCTGCTGGTGTTGAAGGAAAATGTAATATCGGTGATATTCTTATTGCAGATCCATGTTGGGATTGGGGAAGCGGTAAAATGACCGTTGTGGATGGCAAAGCTAAATTTCTATCAGCTCCACATCAGATTGCATTAAAAACAGAACTGCGTGTTCGATTTAAGGAACTTGCTGTTTCAAGAAAATATTTAAAAGAAATTTATCATAGCTGGGACTGCTCTAAAGGAAATAAGCCTGCTACAGAACCAAACCTTCATGTTGGTCCTGTAGCAACTGGAGCAGTAGTTATTGAAGATCCTGATACCCTTGCTCTAGTTATTAGTCAAAATAGGGAAACAATTGGTGTCGAAATGGAGGCTTATGGCTTGCTTGCTGCAAGTATTTATTCGACAAGTTCGTGCAGTTGTGAAGCCATGATTATTAAGTCAGTATGTGACTTTGCTGATTTAGAAAAAAACGATGGTTGGCAAGCCTACGCAGCTTATACTAGTACTGAGTTTGCATATAGATTTATCAAAGAATATATTGAATGATTTTCAGTTTCTGTTAGGTGCCGTATCCTCACGAAATAATAGGCGAGGACTAATTTAAAGGGGCAAGGGTGAAATTGGGAAAACGTGTGATAGGTAGAGTTATTCTGATGAATTTTCAAAACAACTTACCCTATAATTAGTTGGTCGAAAATTATGGGTGTTAGCAGGATTCCCAATTAGTTTATAATATTTAGCTGAGTTGGATTTTCGGTCATAGTCATATACCCGGTAGAGATGATAATTCTTTTCATGATCAGTGGCAAAACCCAGTTCATTGCTCGACATAAAAAAATCTGTTTCTGCTGGTCCACGTGTGGTTTTCACCTCGATATACTTAAGGAACCCATTAGTTTCGTATGACAAAATATCATAGCCGGCATGGTCCCCCTCAATTACCGAAACGTGGCGAACGTTCGCTGCTAGTTCTTCATGGCCTGCATTTAGTAGTGCCTCTTTTTCAATCTTCAAAACTAACAATTCTCCAGCCTTGCCGAGTTCTCTGTTGCGAAAATTCCGGGGACATCCATGATAAGTAAAGTCAAGGGGAAAACGGAGATTTCCCTTAACTTCCCGACTTGCCACCGGTAGCTTTGAGTCGCTCCTTCTTGCTCTTCAACCCTTTTAATCTTTCTTGATGGTCCGCACGATCGATCGTGCGACCAGACATCCATGTGCCGCCTTCAGTGATCTTGCCCGTTGCGGAATTGAGTTAGTGCCAACCCGCCGGCCTCGAAACATTTTAAATGGCGTGCAGCCTTCGGCTCACGCAGCCCCGGAATGGCGAGGCCCGGCGGGAAGATCGTTCTGCAAGAAGGTTATGTGAGTTTTGCTAGACTGCTTTCTTCAACAACTCGAAGTCGGTCTCGCGCCTGTCTACTGCAAGCATGTACTCAACCAGTTTGCGGGCGATCACCAAGGTGGCGCGGTTCTTGTTGCCACGAGCGGACTCTTTTTCATGCAGTAGCGCCAGCTGCTCATTCCAGTGCGGCGCAAGTTTAGCGGCCTCAATCAGTTTGGTTTGGAGGTGTTTATTCCTCTTTTTCGAGATGGGACCACGCTGTTCCTTTCCTGCCGATTCATGCTGTCCGCTGGAAGGCAGTGGGGTCAGGATTGCAACATTGCAAGTTAGAGGTATCATGAAAACATGGCACGTAAACCCCGAATCCATTATCCCGGTGCATGTTATCACGTAATCCTGCGTGGGAATGCCCGGCAGGACATCTTCCTCGACGACGTGGACAGGTATCGCTTTTACCTGCTAGTCCAGGAGGGAATCGAACGATTCGGGTTTCGTATCCACGCCTTTTGCCTGATGACAAATCACCTTCACCTGGCAATTCAGGTAGGCGATAAGCCGTTATCGCGCATTATGCAGAATCTTTCAGCCCGCTATACCCGCTGGGTGAACTGGCGACATAACCGGGTCGGCCATCTATTCCAGGGGCGCTACAAGGCTGTCCTGATCGATGCTGATTCGTATCTTATTCAGTTAACGGCATATCTTCACCTGAATCCGGTTCGCGCCGGGATAGTTGCTACGTGTGAAGAGTATGAGTGGAGCAGTCATCGTTCCTATCAGGATGCCAATCCTATTCCGTGGTTAACCACCGAGATGGTTCTTTCTCAGTTCTCGAAAAAACCGGCAACAGCAAAAAAACTCTTCCTGGAGTATGTCGGGAAACGTAGTTCTGAGGGCCATAGGAGAGATTTTCACGGTGTGGGAGGAGTTGACCCGCGTGTTTTCGGCGAAGACGGTTTCGTTGACGATGTCTTACTCAAAGCAGGGTCACAATCTGAGAAGAAACTGGATATTGACACGGTTCTCAAGGTGGTAGAAACTGTCTACAGGATCACGCCCGAAGAGTTGTCGAAGCCTGGTCAGAATCGCTGGTATTCTGAAGCGCGGAGCATGGCGGCATTGGGTGTGAGTGAGATGACATATTCTACACTGACGGAACTTGCAAAAATAACCGGACGCGATATCACATCCCTCAGTTCTGCAATGAAGCGACTTACGGCGAGAGCGAACAGCAACCCGGAGGTTGCGGCAAGGATGGCTGATTTCAAGGAAGGTTTGGAACAAGTTGCAAGGGTGCAATTCTGACCCCAAAGGCTCTTCATATTGGCGAGGGTCTGGGAGAGATATGTTGAAGTATAGGCCAGACCTGCCAGGTTTTCAAAACCTGGCAGGTCTCTGTAGCTGACAGAATTGGATAGGAATTACAGCCCAATGAAAAGATTGTTCAGCGATGTGATAGAGACGACTTTTTTGCTTTCGAAGTAGGAATTTCTTGAGTCGATACAAATTGCCCGGTTTGTGCATCCCGCTGGACGAGAATTCCTTCGACGGCCGATGAACTGCTAACGTTGCAGGTGAGGGCCTGATGACGTTTAGTGGCGTCTTTCAGGTATTTATTCGTTTCCAGCAAGGTCTTTTTCATGCAGTAACTATATCATATAGTCAGCGTTGGTGTGAAAATATTTACTATCCATGCCCGCTTTGATTGCGGAATTTTGAGCCCTGTGTCTTGACTAATCGTTACAGAAAACAATTCCGGTGAAACAATAGTTCACAGATATCATCCAAATCAAGGCGGCTAACATTTGACCAGCAAAGAATTTCTCACTAACTGCCTTTGCCTGGATATTGAGACATCCGGCAGTGAAACAATATATCACTTGGGTGCTGTTCGTGGTGACGTGATCTTCGAACGGAAAGGACGCTTCAATCTTCAATCCTCTCTGAAGGAGCTCGACTCTCTAGCCGAGCCGGTCCAGTACATATTGGGCCACAACCTTCTTGGTCACGATCTACCCATTCTCGAATCACAAGCCCCACATCTAAAACTCCTCAAGAAACCAGTTATCGACACCCTGTACCTCTCCCCCCTGGCTTTTCCTGAAAACCCTTATCACCGTTTGGTAAAAGACTACAAGCTGGTGCGCGATTCTATCAACGATCCGGTTGCCGATGCTCGTTTGTCAGCCTTGATCTTTTGCGACCAGTGGGAAAGTTTTGCCGCTCTCTGTGTGAACGGAAAAGATATCCTTTCTTTTTATCGCTACTGTTTTGCCGATAGCAAAGGGTCTTCTTTTCGCTGCGAGGGGTTGGCGGAGGTCTTTGCTGCGCTTGGGGCAGAGTCTATTTCCGAGAACGAAGCCTTTCAGATTTTTGAAGGCCAGGCCCAGGGTAATGCCTGCGAAAACGCCATTGCCATGGTTTCTTTGAAGTACCTCCTGGATCCGGAAAAACGGCCGGCGCTAGCATATTGTCTGGCCTGGTTGCGGGTCGCGGGAAACAATTCAGTGCTTCCCCCCTGGGTGCGTCATCGTTTCAGTGACATCGTCCCGATCCTGCGTGAACTACGCGACATTCCCTGTACCAATCCTTCCTGCAGGTATTGCCAAACTACCCATAACCCGACGCTTCAACTGGATAGATATTTTGGTTATCCCAGATATCGCGTGACACCTGCAACCGTCGAAGGCAAGAGTCTGCAGGAGGAGATTGTTCGTTGCGGAATGGGAGACAGACCGCAACTGGCCATCCTTCCGACTGGTGGTGGCAAATCACTCTGCTTCCAGATCCCGGCACTGGTTCGAAACTTCCGTCGTGGCCTCCTTACAATTGTCATCTCGCCCTTGCAGGCGCTGATGAAGGATCAGGTTGACGGCTTGGGTTCTAAAACCGGCACCATGTTTGCCGCTGCCATCTACGGAATGCTGACCCCACCAGAGCGTGGTGAGGTGCTGGAGCGGATTCGTTTGGGCGATATTGCAATCCTCTATGTTTCACCGGAGCAACTTCGCAATAAGTCTGTTGTCGACGCTATCAGCCAGCGCGAAATAGGTTGTTGGGTCTTTGATGAGGCCCACTGCCTTTCAAAATGGGGCCATGATTTCCGTCCAGACTACTTATATGCTGCCCGTTTTATCCGTGAATTCTCCCAGCAACAGCAGACACCAATCCCGCCAATTGCCTGTTTTACCGCAACCGCTAAACGTGACGTGATGGAGGAGATTACCGATCATTTCCGCAGGGAATTGGGACAGGAACTGGAGGTGTTCGAAGGGGGCGTGGAGCGGAGCAATCTTTCATTCGAAATTCAACTGATCACTGGGGCGGAGAAGTATGAACGTATCCACGAGATCCTGCTAGAACGTCTCCCCAAACCTGAGATGGGTGCGGCTGTAATCTATGCCGCAACCAGAAAGGGGACGGAAAGCGCCCGGGATTATTTATTGAAGAAGGGATGGCAGGTTGATGCCTTTCATGGCGGACTGGATGCTCCTGAGAAGCGACGGGTCCAGGATACGTTTATCAATGGCACAACACAGGTAATCTGTGCCACCAATGCTTTTGGTATGGGGATTGATAAGGATAACGTCCGGCTCGTGATCCATGCGAATATCCCCGGGTCATTGGAGAACTACCTGCAGGAAGCCGGTCGCGCCGGCAGGGACACCCATGATGCCGAGTGCATTCTCCTCTACAGTGATCAGGATATCGAAACCCAGTTTCAGTTGGGAGCAATGTCGGAACTGACCCAGCACGATATCAGTCAGATACTGCGAGGGCTACGTCGAGCCAAGCGAAATAAGGATGACGAGATTGTCATTACCACCGGTGAACTGCTGCGTGACGATCAGGTGCAGACAGGGTTCGATAACGACGATCAAATGGCCGATACCAAGGTGAAGACTGCAGTATCATGGCTGGAGCGAGCAGGGCTTGTTGAACGCAACCAGAACAACACTCGGGTATTCCAGGGGCAACCTCTGGTGCGGAATATGGAGGAAGCTGAAGAAAAGATCGCTCCTCTGAACCTTTCTGAGAGGAAGAAGAATCAGTGGCTGGCCGTTCTTCAGGCACTCTTCAATGCTCGGCAGGACGAAGGGATGAGTGCCGATGAACTGGCAGAACTGCCTGAGTTCAGAGAGCAGAAAAATACGGTATCGAAAACTACTTCTTTTGCGGGGGACACCCAGAGAATTCTGCGTGTGCTCCATGAAATGACCGAGGCTGGATTGATCAAACAGGGGATTCTCCTGAATGCCTTTGTCCGCTACAAGGTCACGGATCATTCCCGTATGCGTTTTGACAAGGTCTGCACCTTGGAAAAGGCCATGCTGACACTGATGCAGGAATCGGAGCCGGATGCCGAAGGGTGGCTCGATCTTTCACTACGGCGCTTGAACCAACGCCTTGTCGACGAGGGGCATCAAAGCCTTCCAGAGTATCTACGTAACCTACTAAAGAGCCTCTCCCTCGACGGCAAGGGATTAGCGGGAAATCGTGGCAGCCTTGAATTCAGGTATTTTGGCCAGGATCATTATCGAGTGAAATTGAACCGGGACTGGCCGGCGCTGATAGCAACCGCCGAGCGGAGACGCGACGTGGCAAGGGTGGCGCTGGATACCCTCTATGCCAAGATCCCGGAGGATTCCCCTCCGAGTGGGGAAATTCTGGTCAATTTTTCCCTTGACGATGTTTCACTGGCACTGCGCGGCGATCTCCTGCTGGCTGGTCAGGTGAAAGATATCCTGGCGGCGATTGATCGCGCCCTGATGTTTCTTCACGAGCAGAAAGTGATCATCCTCCAGCAGGGGCTTGCGGTATTCCGTCAAGCCATGACGATCCGTATCATCCCTGAGGAGAAAAAGCGTCGTTATTCTAAGGGTGATTACAGCCCTCTGGAACAACACTATAAAGAGCGCACCTTCCAGGTTCATGTGATGAATGAGTACGCCCGTCTTGGCCTGGAAAAGATCAAGCAGGCCCTCGAACTGGTTGTCGCCTATTTCTCATTGGATCGAATGAGCTTCATTCAGCGGTATTTTACCGGTCGCAAGGAGGTTGTCGAGCGGGCTACCAGTCAGGCATCGTATCACCGAATTGTCGATAACCTGGCAAACCCGGTGCAGGTTGCCGTGGTGGCAGCCCAGCCTGATGAAAACATGTTGATTCTGGCCGGTCCCGGATCAGGCAAGACTCGGGTGGTCGCGCACCGTGCCGCCTATCTGCTGCGGGTAAAGCGCGTACCGTCACGCAGTATTTTGATCCTCTGTTTTAACCGCAATGCGGCTAATACTTTGCGTCGCCGACTTTTTGACCTTGTGGGTCCGGATGCAAAGGGGGTAACCGTTCAGACCTATCATGGCCTTGCAATGAGACTGACAGGGGCTTCATTTTCTGAGCGCGCCGAGCGGCGGAAAATCAACACGGCGGATTTTCAGACCGTTATACCCGATGCGGTTCGCCTGCTGAACGGTGAAGTCGAATTGACCGGCCTGGATGGGGACGAACTCAGGGAACGCCTCCTGGCCGGTTACCGCTACATCCTGGTGGATGAATATCAGGACATAAACCAGGATCAATATCAGTTGATTTCATCCATTGCAGGCAGAACGCTTAACGATCCTGACAGTAGGCTTGCACTTTTGGCCGTAGGGGATGATGACCAGAACATTTATACTTTTCTCGGCGCAAATGTGGAATTCATCAGGCGTTTTCAGGTCGATTATCAGGCAAAGACTCACTACCTGGTAGAAAACTACCGTTCTTCGGCCCATATCATCGCAGCCGCAAATTCTCTCATTGCGCAGAACCGGGATCGAATGAAGACCGAAAACCCGATCCGGATCAATAAGGGGAGGGTATCGCTCCCCGTTGGTGGTGCATGGGAAAACCTTGATCCTGTGGCAAAGGGGCGGGTCCAGATACTTCGCGTAGCAGATTCTGCCCAACAGACAGTAGCACTTGTTGAAGAACTGCTGCGTCTTAAGCAGCGGAATCCTTCTCTGCAATGGCCGGAGTGCGCAGTTCTTGCCAGGACCCGCGAAGAGCTGGCACCGATTCGGGCATTGTGTGAGGTGCGAGGCCTTCCCATAACCTGGGGGATTGATCAGAAGAAAACGCCGCCTTTCTATCGAATCCGTGAGATCCGGCAATTCTTCTCAGAACTGAAAGCCCGTCATGACGAATTGCTGGCGGCTTCTGATCTGTTGACAATGTTGGACATTCTTGCCGGGGGGCAGCCAAACGTCATTTGGTGGGAATTGCTGAAAGGAATGCTTTTAGAATTGCGGGAAGAAACCGGCAACGCGCAACAACCGGTAAGTTTCATAACGGAATACCTTTATGAGATGCTTGAGGAGCAAAAACGCGATCAGACGATCGGTGCCGGGGTTTACCTGAGTACAGTTCACTCTGCCAAGGGAATGGAATTTCCTCATGTGTTTGTTCCGGGTGGTGGTTGGATTCAGGGGAAAGACTCGCAATCGCAAGAGGAAGAACGCCGCATTTATTATGTTGCGATGACCCGCGCCAAGGAGACTCTTTGTCTATTCGAGAAGACGGATACACCTAATCCGCATTCAGCCACTCTTGATGGAGATTTCCTTTTGAGAAGAGATCCCCCCTTGGTCGTCCTGCCGGATGTGCTGGTATTGCGACGTCGTTATGACATTCTGGGGATGGAGGATCTGTTCCTTGACTTCGCGGGGCGGAGACATCAGGAGGACCCTGTACATAATCATCTTTCCGAGCTTATACCTGGCGATCTGCTTCATGCTGTGCCGAATGGAGACTCTGTCGAGTTGCACGACGAAAAGGGTGTTTGCGTTGCTCTCCTTTCCAAAATAGCTCGTACGGTTTGGCAGGGACGATTGGACAGCATCGAAAGGATAACAGTCCTTGCTATGGTGCAACGTCGAGTCGAGGATTCCGGTGAAGAGTATCGGGATCGGTGCAAGTGCGAAAAATGGGAAGTGCCGGTTGCTGAGGTTGTGTATTCTAGCTGGAATTGATACTCTTCGCCGGTTTCGATTCTGGAAGACACCGGTCGAGCGATAGGGAGAGAAAATGATCCCAATATCTGGCAAAGATACTTATTGATTTATGGTAACGTATAGGTTACTATTGCAGCATGAGTTATAAGGTTGAAGAATATCTCCGCGAAGATGGTGCAAGCCCGTATGAAGACTGGTTTATGGGTTTGGATACGATGGCGGCGGCAAAGATTACGACCGTAAAGCTCAAATTGGAACAGGGTAACCTTTCTAACGTCAAGTGGTTCCGGGGAATAGGCGAATACCGTCTTGATTGGGGACCTGGCTACCGGGTTTACATCGGGAAAGATGGCGAACGTCTCATCATACTCCTCGGTGGTGGAACCAAGAAGGGGCAGCAAAAGGATGTTGATCGGGCGGTAGCCATGTGGAAAGAATACATCGCAAGGAAATCGCAAAGGAAAAAGAAGTAGTTTTTCGAAGGGGTAGGGGGTAGTTATGGCTCTCACGAGAGATTTTAAAGAAACAGTAAAGAAGCGGGTTGATTGTGACCCTGATTTTGCCAAGGCATTGCTCCATGAGGCAATTGACCTCATGCTGGATGGCGACTCAGCAACAGCCAAACTGATCTTGCGCGACCTTGTAAATGCAACGGTCGGTTTTGAGCGTTTGGCTGAGGAAGTTGACAAACCGAGCAAAAGCCTCCACCGGATGCTTTCCGTATCAGGTAATCCTACGATGGAGAATCTATCTGCAATTTTTGCCACAATAAAAAAAGCCCTGCATGTCAGGATAGACACAACGGTAACAGCTGTATAGATTTGAGCGAAAAATGGGTTAAGATATGATCTTTAGGGGTATTTTTAGGGGTATGTGCTGAAAAGTGAACAGCAATAATCCCTTAATATCATATAGATACCGTGTCAGTTGAAGCCTTTTGTTTTGGGCGAAGGCTGTCCGCCGAAGCTGCCGTAGCTTGCGAAGGCGGTCAGCGAAGGAGGTCCTGTTGATTTCACCAAGGCTTTAGATAGCACCTGCCAAGTGTCAGTTGGAGCTTTTTCTTTTCAGCGAAGGCTGCCCGCCGTAGCTATTTGCGAAGGTGGGCCTATTAATTTCGCCAAGGCTTCGGCTGGCACACGCTGTCGCTAAAGCTTTAGCGTTCGAGCATCAAGTGTCAGTCGGAGTCTTTTACAAATTGCTTTTTCCACCATTCCCCGTAACATAAAAACCCTTCACAATCACCCGCTGAAAAGGTATAGTGCCGAACATTAACATAACCTTATAAAGCGAGTGAATAAATGAAATACGTCTACATCCTCCGCAGTGTCAAGTATCCCGATAAGACCTACACAGGATTGACCTCCGATGTTCAGAAACGTCTTGAGGCGCACAACGCCGGTCAGTCTCCCCACACATCAAAATTCAGGCCATGGACACTCGTGACGTACCTTGGTTTTTCCTCCATGGAGAATGCTGACGAGTTTGAGAGGTATCTTAAAACCGGCTCCGGAAGGGTATTTGCCGTTAAGCGGCTCTGGTAGATTCGCATCAAAAGCCGGTGTGCAACTATCCTGCCTTGCATTTCAGTTTGTCTAAATCCTTCCTGACCAATTATCTGTGAATCCCACCTGTTTGGCGATCTGCCCAGCAAATATTCGTAATCCCTCCGGTCGATCCCAATATTCCTGGTATCCTTTGCTATACTGTTCTCATACGAGGTAGAGTAGCCGCTATGAATACCAATCGAAGCATCGTATCCCCTTTGATTATCGATGCGGTTCCTGTCCCCGGTACCAGCGGACTCATCGGCATGACGATCTGTCCCGGTAAGGATGAGTATGCGGGGTTGGGAATTCCCAGTGGACCCTGGAAACGGGACCTGGATCTTGACCTCCAGGTGATCCGTGACTGGCAGGCCCGGGCATTGGTGACCCTGATCGAGACGTTCGAGTTCGAACTGCTTGACGTTTCCGAACTGCCGGAAAAGGCGCGAGCCTTTGGCCTGCGCTGGTTCCATCTGCCCATTGTCGATGTCTGGGTTCCTGACCTGCTGTTTGAAGAAGAATGGGAGAGGGTAGGGGAGGAATTGCGGCAGATCCGCGGGATGAGGCAGGATGTGCTCGGAGATCCTGCGGGATGACGGCAGGATCGTGCTCCACTGTCGGGGAGGACTCGGCCGGACCGGGACGATTGCCGCGCGGCTGCTGGTGGAGTTTGGCATGGAGCCACGTGAGGCGATCCGGCGGGTACGGGCTGCCCGGAAGGGGGCTATTCAGACCAGGGAGCAGGAGGAATATGTGTTGCGGTGTGGGGTGTGATGAGTTCGATACAAGCGCCAGTTGACATGCCGGATAATTTTGGCGACAGCATTCACAGAATTTGCCGGGCAGGAAAATTACTCAACCGCTTTTCCGGCGCTCCCTGCCATGGTATTCTTTGAATGAAAAAAAGTCTAATCTGACCATACTGGTACGCTTATCAGCGAGGGAGAAAATAACGATGTCAGTTCGACGGCTCTTGACAAATGCCCGTTTCAGCACACTGTTGTCGTATCTGCTCATGGGACTGTTACTGGTCGCTGCAATCATTTTTGCCGGTAAAGAGATTGGTCACCACATCGATTTGATCGACGCATGGATCACTGGGCTCGGGCCATGGGGGATTCTGGCGTTCATCGGCCTGTTTGTCATAGCGACTTCCGTCCTCATGCCTGATTCGGTCCTGTCGATCATGGCCGGAGCTCTCTTTGGCCTAGCTTGGGGAACTGCGGCAATTATTGCCGGAAGCCTGCTGGCTGCAGCAGTGCAATATGCTCTCTCGCAAGGGGTTTTGCGTTTCAGGATTGCACAGGTGGTCGATAAAAGCCCTTCTCTTGCCGCTATTCAACGGACCATATGCCACGATGCCTTGCGCCTGCAGGCGCTGCTGCGGTTGACACCCTTGAATCCGGCAACGGTCAGCTACATACTCGGTGCGGCAGGGGTCCGCTTTTTCGGTTTCATGCTTGCGTGCCTCGCCCTTGTTCCGACGTTATTCATCGAGGTGTACTTTGGCTATGCAGGTAAGCACATGGCACGCATGGCAGGCCGAAACACGTCGGCGCTGTACCTCCACGACCTGATCGTTATTGGCGGGCTTGTGGTTACCGTCATCGTGATGGTCGCTGTTTCCAGAATGGCTCGCAAAGCTTTTCTGGCGGCCGTTGCCGGGTCGGGGGACTCAGCGTGCTGATTATGTTTTCGGGTACAATACTTCCTCGGCACACCTGCTCTGCAGAAAAGAACCCGGGGAAAAATCCCCCTGGATTGCGAGCTGTCCGGGTGGAGTGACGGTAAAAACCTGCTGCATGTGCCGCGGTGAAAGGACTGAGGCAGGAAGGTTGGCGCGGAGAAAGCGCCGGGCGAGGTTAGACCAAGAAAGGATCATGCCGAAAGCTTGATGATAAGTCCTTTAATGGTGGATATTTTCGCTGCAATGTCGATCCGCGCCCGCTGGCCCTGCATTACGAGTTGAAACAATTCGTCAACTTCCTTGTCGATGACGTTAATGAGACCTAGATTGCTTCCGAAGAGGCTACCCATGGATTCGAATCGATATGCCATGGATGTCGCCTTCTTGGCGAATGTTCCTATCAACTGGCGGAACTCCACCAAATTGGCGGGTGACGGCTCCTCTTCAAGCCTGTCACCCACATGGAAAAGCTTGTCCCTCAGATCTTTCAGCGACTGTTTTTCTGTGTCCTGCTGCTTCTCTTCCTGTCTGTTCAGTTCGCTGAAAAATATCGATGCGCCACCCCTCCGCATCACACTGCCCCTGTTTTCTCTGGATCTCATTGACGAAGGCTTGCTGTCCGTAATTTTCATGGTTATCCCGTCTGTCCGGTTCGCTCATGCTTCAATATAGTTTATCGTCACCGGTGGCCAAAACATTAGAAGTACAGGTCGCGTGCCGGGTACCTTTTTCAAGGCCGTTATAAAGCACTTCTGCTGGATGCGAACGAGTATCTGCTTTAACTCATACGCTACGTACATAACGGAATATATATCAAATATTTTCAGGTGAAAACTACGTGAGGGCACCAGCAAGAAAAATACTGGCACCATACACCCGTGAAACTATACGATTCCTTCTGAAGAATGTCCCCCTTTATCCTTTATGAATTTTCGGGGCCGACCTTTTCTCGTTATTCTTCGTAAGCAATGACCCGCACGAGTCCGATGGTCTCGCCCTTGTCATCGGATGTTGCGCTGTCGGAAACTGATAGCACTTTCTTAATTCCCGTACTGGAGATGAACTCATTCACCATGCTGTCCAATTGCTCAAGTTCGCGCATGGTTTTGAGAGGCCGAATCTCCATGCCGAAAGACTTTACCTTTACAGTCATGTGACACCTCCTTTAAGTTTGACACTTAAAATATATCATATTTCCTAAATTCCGGGGACACCTTTGACTCATTAGGATGCCGAACTTGATTCATTAGGGAAGTGTGGTGTCAGGCATGCATACCTGTAAAAATTACGTGTAACTATTTAATAACACTAAAGGTTAATTGAGATGCTTCCCCATTTCAATCTTACTAAGGCAACACATGAATGATATTGGCAAATCTATATTTAATCGTTACATCGGTATCGACTATTCAGGTGCCGAAACGCCTACATCGAGTCTAAAGGAACTCCGCGTCTACATAGCTGATCAGGCGTCTCTCCCAGAAGAGGTTCCGCCTCCTCCAAGCCCCCGCAAGTACTGGACACGACGAGGCATTGCCGAGTGGTTGGAAGAACGACTCAAGGAAGATCAACGAACCATAGTTGGAATTGATCACGGATTTTCATTTCCACTCCGTTATTTCGAAGTTCACCATATTGAGCCTGATTGGCCGACTTTTCTCGATGACTTCCAATTGCACTGGCCGACAGATGAAGATAATGTGTACGTCGATTTCGTAAGGGATGGTATTGCTGGAGATGGTGCAAATCGCTCTGGCAATTCTCGCTGGCGCAGGTTGACGGAAGAACATGCCGGTTCGGCCAAGTCGGTATTCCATTTCGATGTCCCTGGTTCGGTGGCCAAGATGCGCAGATTGAGTAGCGGAATGAAGCAAATTGCGACCTTTTTTACTGTTGGAGCGGCAAGCAGAGGGGATCAGGATCGCGAAGGCGCAGGGCAAGCTCAAGGGGTGGAAGCCGATTGCCCGGGAAAAGAGTGGTGAGGTTCTGCAGCTTCTGGCTGATGGTCTGACGAAAGAGGCTGTTGCTGAAAAGGTGGGAATTGGAGTGGCCTCGGTGTATAGGATTGTTAAGGTGGCGAGGAATCCCCAGAAGTAGACACGGTATCCGGTCTCGTGGTTGTCGGATGAATATAGTTCGAGTCTGGATTGGCTCTTCAGCGCGGATAAATCTGGGCACTGGGAAGAAGATATTTTACTTTAAAAGCTACCGGGCAATACCTGTAGCGTTATGATGATCAAGGCATTATTTCAATAGGATAATCAGGCTCGCCGTCTAGAGTGAACCGAAATATTCTATCATCTCCAGCAGTAGCGTAAACATAACCATAGTCAATACTAATTGACTTGATTTGCCCTTTGAAGGAGTAATTAATTTCATTGTATTTTTGAGTTAAGTTCAATCTTTTATCAATTATTTCGTATGAGGCAAATCCATCGTCTTTATAGACAATAAAAGGAGTGCCTAGAGTAGCAGGTATAATAGCAACAATATCTTTGCTACTTGGGATGGTTAGATTAGGCCACCATAACTCTGTAAATGTACTTGTAAAGACATTAAATACATAACAGTGCCAATAGTCTTTTCCTTTAACAACGACATTATAGCTCCCATATTCTATACCATATTTCTTTATTGACATAAATTTTGCGTTATTAAATTCAGTACTGACCTTATAATTTGGTAAATCGCTTGCTTCATATATTTTCTTTACATTGTCAGCCAGATATATGCCATAAGCACAGAGGTTATTGTTGCCGTTTTCAATGCTTATGAAATTACCAGGGTAACCTGCAACATCGGATATATCCCCTTTTCTTGCTGAGAGGTTCTTTATTTCATAAGTTGGCTTAACCTCTGTATAATAATAGAAATCATTCTTATTGGCATAAATTTGTTCGTATTTATTCTTGCCCTTATAATCACCCATGTATAACCATTTGGACATTTTGGGGAGAACTTCTCGATGCATGTGGCCTCTATTATCTATGAATATCCAATCTTGAGATCTTTCATCATAAACATAGTAAATATCAACATCATCACCCACGGGTTGCGGATGATAGATACGGCTCAGTTCTTTTTCGGGGATTCTGAAGAATATGCCCTTTTTATCGGTTGGAAAGAATTTTATCAACTTCATTTGATCTAATGACTGTATATAATTTTTTGGAAGATTATCTGTATTTGCTAGAAAGTATTTCTCAGGTCTTAAGTAGGGTAATATGTCAAAATAGTGTTTCAATTTATAGAGTCTAATCTGCTGAGGATCAGGAATTTCATTATCCCACGGGAATCCTATATGATAACTGTATTCAGCATAGCCAGGTTTGATGAAACCTATTCGCTTGGTATAACTGCACATATTGAATGGATTCATAAAATATATACTAGAGGGAAGCTTATAATATCCTGTTTTGTCAGTCGTTGTTTCAACATTGCCTAATGGTTCTGAATCTTTACCACCAGGACTCAGAGGGAATAGGCACATATACTCAAAAACAGCGTAGACATTAACATCACTAATAGGCTTTGAAGTATCGCCATCCTTAACAGTCCCAACACGAGAAGGTTCTATATGGATACAACCTATCGCTGAAATAACGAAAATCAATAAGGCAGCAATTGCGATTTTGTGCATGTTAACTTTCCCCACACAACAATCCCGTTTCAGTAACACGGGGGGTTGAAAATACAAACCCAACTCCGACCTTCTTGATATCACATTAGTCATCTTCCATAAAGTTATTTTATTCTCCTCCTGAACAAGCCAAACGACGATAACGCCTTCATCTCGGCTTTTGACTTTTAGGCGCTTACGAGCGCATCAACGCGAGTGCCTAGAGGGAGCGAAGCGACCGTTGCCGCCTTTCCAACCTTTGCTTGCCGCCCTCCAATGCCAGTTGTGGCCATAGAAGACGGATCACTGAATAATAAGCCACCCCACTCGCTACGAGCTTTTATCCAAAAGCAGGATAACACCTGAAATCCATCTTTTATAGATTATGTTTCATAAACTTCTTGATAACACAACCAGCCAGATATAAGAGTACGTATCATATACCAACATGGAGCCAACTTATGACCAAGCAACTTTTTCCTTTTGTTGAAATACCTGATAATTACAAAGACATTATCGGCGTACCTGACCCTGGAACACGCCTATATCGTGCTTATGGGAGCAGTGATGATGCTGTTAAATGGTCGGACGCTGTTTTCAATATATGTCATGGCTATGGTGCTGTTTCACCAGGGGGGGTTGCAATGTATGCAAAAGTCTCTCGACCTGGTGTACATAAAAACTGAAATCTGGCGGATTGACAGGTTTTGTTTTCCATTTCACTACGGATTCCTTTTTCCCCAAAGGGAAGAAAAAACTATCAGCGAATGCGACTTTCTATTGTTACATACCTGTAAGCGAGTGCAAAGCATGGGCAAAGGAACTGACCGAGAAACGTGACAAGGCTGAACTCTCCAAGGAAACAATGGGCGACGGAAACTTTAATGACACTTATCTGGATGACCCTCCGAAACATCTTAAAAGAAACTCAAAGATGAACAGAACAGGAAACCAAATTAACTTATGGATTGCCACCCTTTCAAACTTCTACTTCATGGCATAGACACTCTTCAATGTGCATATTTCCTTCATGCACCTGACAGGCAAGGCATTGACTTTCAAATACTGGCAGAACAAAAGGTAGAAATACGACAGTCAAAGAGCAAGAAGCCAATTCCTATTACACTTGGTAATTCCGATTTCCTGCTTCTCAGTAAAATACATTTATTGTCTACCGACGAAGTTTCAATAATTTATAACCTGTTTCGCCCGTTGACAGTCAACTGTTCTCAATTATGCTTTTAGTTGTGGTCGGATTGTCCGAGCTTGGGAAAACGACAAAGTATATCCTTATCGACAAGCGTATCGAGCAAACCACGTGGAGATTCACGGGTTCGGTGACAGGAGCGAGATGATAATTGTTTTCCCGAGTGAGGCAAAGGTTCCCGATACGCAACCAAAGGATATGCAGAAAGGAAAGGCAATGGCAAGAATACCATGGGTAGATGAGGATTAGTGCATCGGTTGCGGTCTTTGTGTCGATAACGTACCCGGTGTGTTTCGCATGGCGGAAAACCAGAAGGCTGAATGCTATGATCCTGAGGGTGCAACGGAAGAAGAAATTCAGTCCGGAGCGGTCGACGTATGTCCGGTCGATTGCATTCATTGGAAGAAATAACAATTAATAGGAGCTACCAAATGGAAAAATATCAGTGCAGATGCCAGTATATCTATGACCCGGAGAATGGAGATTCTTCACAGGGAATTCCACCAGGCACACCATTTGAAAAACTGCCTGACAATTGGGTATGTCCCTTGTGTGGACTGGAAAAGAAATTCTTTGTCAAGGAGGAGGGAAAGCCCACATCGGAAACAGGGCACCCCACCATCAAGGTCAAGGTAAAATGCTTCAGTACGCTGAGAAATGCCGAAACATGCGACTTCAAGGACGGAACGGAGCATGAGTTGTTCGAAGGCTCCAATGTGCATGACCTGGTCGAGAAACTGGAAATCTCCCTCGAAGCAATTATGATTGTCTTTGTCAACCACAAGGAAGTAGATTTTCAGACCGTCCTCCGAAATGGGGACCAGGTAGCTCTGTCTCCGAAGACCGGGGCTATGTGAACTTGCAGTGAAAAACTTTCTGGGCAAAAGAGCCAGATAGAATCTTACTGGAAAGGAGGTGAATCGGATGACGGGATTGAGTGAAATCAAGAGTGAGCAGAATGTTTTAAAGGCATTCCAGAGTGAATCAAGATTGAGGGAAGCCTTTAAATCTTTTGCGGAAATCGCTGAAAAGGAAGGAAGAACCCTGACTGCAAAGCTGTTTCATGCAACGGCGGCATCGGAAGACATTATTGCCCATATGTTGTTGCGATCCCTGCATGAAATCGGGCATGCTTCTGTCGAACTTTTTGCGGCCGGAATGTTTGACACCAGGATAGTAAAAAAGACGAGCAAGGAGAACCTTAAGGTCGCTCTCGAAGAAACTCGGGCAGTTATGGAAATGTACCCACAGATGATCAAGGATGCAGAAAAGGACGGCATGACATGGGACCTTGCCAAGGAGTTCTTTGGTTATGCGGATGCGGTGCAGAAGGTTCATATCAAACTCTTTGAAAAAGAACTGGAAAACTTCGACGCGAAAACCGAGAAAGACTACTATGTGTGCGAGTCTTGCGGCAATACTGTCGAGAGTAAGCCAAGCGGGACCTGCCAGGTCTGCGAATCGAGTAAAAGTGCCTTCAAGGCAATTCACTGATATATAGCACTAACTCTGATTGCATAGACGATCTAATGGGGAATGGCTTTGAGGGTCATTCCTTTTTTTTACAATCCTTCTGTTGGATCGCCGGTGAACTGTTCCGGTTCGAGAATACCTGGTTTCTCCGATGTTTTCTCGCGGTGCTTCATGTTTTGACTCCATTTTTTCGTACATGACGGTCGTCTCCGGCTGGTTGAACATTGATTGTGCTCTGTTATATTGACTAGTGTTAATGCAATAATAGTTGACTCTCCCAATTCCCCTTGTGGCTAAAGATACTTACGGTTTCCCATGAAAAAAACACAGGAAATCGGGATGTTCAAAAATACATGGAAAAGGAGGATTTATGAAGAGAAGTGTATTTTGGGCCGTAATCCCGGTTTTTTTCGTCGTATTTGTTCTCTCCTGTGGCCCGCCAGCAGTGTCGGCCGCATCGAAAGGGAAGAATTCAGGCATCAGGATTTCGAAACAGGGAAAGGCATGCGTAGACTGTCATGAATCACAGTCCCCCTCCTTCGTCAAGGACTGGAAGGAAAGCCGCCATGCCTTGAAAGGTGTTGACTGTTACAGCTGCCACCGGGCGGAACCGACCGATGTCGACGCCAAGAAACATTACGGCTTTACAATCGCAGTCCTTGTCACACCCAAGGACTGCGGCAAGTGCCACGCAAGGGAAGTTAAGGAGATGACCGGCAGCCACCACGCCGAGGCGGGCGATATTCTCAATTCACTTGACAACTACCTGGGAGAGGTTGTCGCAGGGCCCCAGGCGGTGACGGTTGGTTGCGTTCAGTGTCACGGCTCGAAGGTTAAAGTGCTGACCAATGGCAGCCTCGACCCAATGACATGGCCCAACACCGGCATCGGCAGGATAAACCCGGACGGATCCCGCGGTTCCTGCTCGGCATGCCACACCCGGCACAGCTTCTCCGTTGCCCAGGCACGCCAGCCCGAGGCCTGCGGCAAATGCCATCTGGGTCCCGACCACCCGCAGATGGAGATCTACATGGAATCGAAGCACGGCATTCTCTATGAAGCGAAAAAGAACCAGCTGAACCTTGACAAACGGTCCTGGGTTGTCGGCAAGGATTACACCGCCGCGCCGACCTGCGCCACCTGCCACATGGGTGCCACCCCCGACCAGGCGGCAACCCATGATGTAGGCACTCGCCTCAGCTGGACGCTTCGCCCGCCCATTTCCAAAAAAATGGAGAACGCGGAGAAGAAACGGGCCGAGATGGAGGACGTATGCTACAGTTGTCATTCGACTCCCTTTGTCGAAGGCCACTACAAGCAGTACGACGACT
>CAVVDU010000014.1:0-122500 GCA_963746935.1 uncultured delta proteobacterium
TGGATGTGGATCCCGAATCATCACAGTACAGCCACGAGTATGATGGAGAAAGCTACTTTTTCTGCAGCGAGCACTGTCTCATTAAATTCAGGGAGAATCCCGATAAATATCTTTCTCCTTCATCACAGGATGAAACGGAGCCAGCGGAGGCCAGAGAAGGCGACTATTTCTGCCCCATGTGTCCAGAAGTACACGCCACCAAACCTGGTCCCTGCCCGAAGTGTGGAATGTCGCTTGAATTTGCCGGAGAACCTGCGCCACTCCAACGCACTGAATGGACATGTCCCATGCACCCCGAAGTAATCCAGGACAAACCGGGAGACTGCCCCAAGTGCGGTATGGCTCTCGAATCCAGGACCGTCACCGTGGAAGAGGGGGAGAACCCGGAACTGGCGGATATGAAAAGGCGCTTCTGGGTAGCTCTTGCGCTGTCGATCCCTGTGATGGTAAGCGCCATGGGGATGCATATTCCCGGTCGTCCCCTGGAACGGATTATGTCCGCTGATATGTGGGGCTGGTTTGAGTTGGCCTTCTCTACGCCTGTCGTGTTCTGGGCCGGCTGGCCCTTTTTTCAGCGATTCTGGACATCACTGGTTCATCGCAGCCTGAACATGTTCACCCTTATTGGCCTCGGTGTCGGTGTAGCCTACCTTTACAGCGTAGTCGCCAAGCTCTTTCCGCAGATCTTCCCAGACTCGTTTCGTTCTGGCGCGGGCGAGGTTGCCGTTTACTTCGAGGCCGCGGCCATGATTATCACTCTGGTGCTTCTCGGTCAGGTCCTGGAGATAAAGGCTCGTAGCCAAACCGGTGCAGCCATAAAGCTACTTCTCGGATTGGCACCGAAAACCGCTCGCCGAATCAAGGAAGACGGCGGAGAGGAAGATGTGCCACTTAGCGAGGTTCAACCGGATTACAGACTTCGTGTCAGGCCGGGTGAGAAAGTCCCGGTGGACGGTACGGTGTTGGAAGGAACCGGCTCGGTAGACGAATCCATGCTCACCGGCGAATCGATTCCGGTGGAAAAAGGTCCGGGAGATCGATTGATAGGCGCCACCATCAATGGAACCGGTTCCTTGATTATGAAAGCTGAACGGGTTGGAGCCGACACTCTTCTTGCCCAGATTGTGAGGATGGTCGCCGAGGCACAACGCAGCCGCGCTCCCATCCAGAAACTGGCTGATCTGGTGGCCGGCTGGTTTGTGCCGATCGTGGTTACAGCCTCTGTCGTGACGTTTATTATCTGGGCACTTGTCGGGCCTGAACCCCGCATGGCCCATGCTATTGTCAATGCCGTGGCGGTCCTCATCATCGCCTGCCCCTGCGCCCTCGGGCTGGCTACTCCCGTATCGATCATGGTGGCCACCGGAAAAGGGGCTTCTTTTGGCGTGCTGTTCAAGGATGCTGAAGCTATCGAGGTTATGCGCCAGGTAGACACCCTGGTGGTGGATAAAACCGGGACCCTGACAGAGGGAAAACCGAAACTGGTCACGGTTGATCCGGCAAAAGACATGGATAAAAAAAACCTACTCCTGCTGGCGGGCAGCCTGGAGCGAGGGAGCGAGCATCCCCTGGCAGCAGCGATTGTCAAAGGGGCAGAAGAGCGAGGCGAGATACTTGCCACTGCCGAATCCTTTGTCTATACAACCGGCAAAGGGGTAACCGGAGAGGTGGACGGACACAAAGTCGTGCTCGGAAACAGCCGCTTGCTGGAAGAAATGGGTATCGCGACAGGAGAGTTCGAAGCCAAGGCGGAATCTCTGCGCAAGGAAGGTCAGACGGTCATGTTTGTGGCCGTGGATGGCAAAACCGCTGGTCTCCTGGGGGTTGTGGACCCCATTAAAGCCACGACAGCAGAGGCAATCAGACAGCTGCACAGCGAGGGCATCCGCATCGTCATGCTCACCGGCGACAACCGCACCACCGCTGAAGCCGTGGCCCGAAAACTGGGCATTGATGAGGTGGTCCCAGAGGTTCTTCCTGACCAGAAGGCAGAGGCAGTCAGAAAACTCCAGGAAGAGGGCAGAATTGTTGCCATGGCCGGAGACGGAATCAACGATGCCCCCGCCCTGGCCCTGGCACAGGTGGGCATTGCCATGGGCACCGGCACGGATGTGGCCATGGAAAGCGCCGGAGTTACCCTGGTTAAGGGTGACCTGAGGGGTATTGTCCGGGCACGTCGCTTGAGCCGGGCCACACTGAAAAATATCAAGCAGAACTTGTTTTTTGCCTTCGTCTATAACTCCATAGGCATTCCGATTGCCGCCGGTATTCTCTATCCCTGGTTCGGCATTCTGCTTAGCCCGATAATCGCCGCGGCGGCCATGAGTTTCAGCTCCGTATCGGTTATTACAAATGCCCTGCGGTTACGAAACGAACGACTCTGAATCAAGGAGGTATAGTATATTCTTCAGGGTACTGTTGAATATTCCCCACTTCATTTAATTATCGAATCATCTATTGAGAAACCACCGCTAATTACAGAGGGTTATGGTTTCTCTTTGTGTTGGCATATTGTTTGTACTTCAACGATAGGTACAAACTAATCAACTTCAGGATATGAACATGTCTCGCATTCCGTGTTTGTATCTCTATTTCATCAGGACTTGAATCACCTGACAGGAAACTACTGGAGACACGCCATGACCGTGAAGCTTTACCGTTGCATAGTTGGCAAAAGGAAGACAGTGGGAATGTTCTCTGTTCTCGTGCCATTGATTTTGCTGCTCTTCTTGCAATCGTCCCTTCTTGCCGACGAAGTTAAGCCGGTTGAAGACTTGCCTACCCTTGTCTCAAGCGCGCTGGCAACTAATCCGGAACTCAAGGCATCCGGAGCGCGCTGGCTGATGTTCAGGGAAAAAATTGCCCAGGCACGATCCTTTGACGACCCGATGCTGACCCTGGCAGTCAGAAACGGCGTCATCAGCGACCCTCTCAACTTCGGTAAGGAGCCGATGACCGGCAAGACGATTGAGCTTTCCCAGAAGATTCCCTTCTGGGGGAAGCGGGCGCTACGGGGAGAGATCGCGGCCAAGACAGCCGAATCTTACCGATGGACCCTCGAGGAACGTAAGGTGGAGCTTGCTCGCATGGTAAAGGAGGTCTGGTACCGGATCTACTACATCGACAAATCCATCGACATCGTTGACAAGAACATAAAGATACTGAACAACTTCATAACCCTGGCCGAGACAAAATATTCGGTCAATCAGGGGACGCAGACCGACATATTCAAAGCGCAGGTTGAACGCTCGAAGCTTCAGGATATGCTGATAACCCTTGAGCAGCAGAGGAAGTCGCAACAGGCCAGCTTAAACATGCTTGTTTACCGTCCGAGCGAAACTCCGTTTGGCAGGATACCGGATTTCAAGATAAAGACGCAACTCCTGAGCGGAAAAGAACTTCGCGAAACCGCATTTAAGAACCGCCCCGAGATCAAGGTTCTGGAGGCTCGGATCGGCAAGGGGGAAGCGGCTTTAAAGCTTGCGGACAAGGAGTTCTATCCCGACTTCAATGTTTTTGTCGGCTACATGCAGCGCAATCCGGTAAAAGGAAGCGAGGGAAACGACATGTACACCCTCGGATTGAGTGTCAACCTTCCGGTGCAGAGGGAGAGGCGTCACGCGGCGGTTGCCGAATCCGAGTCGGAGATCAGGATGGCCGACGAAGAACTGAACAGCCTCAAAAACACCATAGACTTCGGAGTCTCGGACCTCTTGGCCCAGTTGAGCAAGAGGCGGAAGCTGGTCGAACTCTACAAGACAGGCATCATTCCCCAGGCGAACCAGGCGCTGGAGTCGGCCACCATCAATTATCGGGTAAACAAAGTGGACTTCCTGACCCTCCTGAACAGCCAGATGACGCTTTTCAACTTCGAGCGTGAATATTACGAATCCCTTGTCGATTACCAGGTGAAGCTTGCGGATCTTGAGGCGCTGGTGGGGGGGGAGTTTCCATAATTCGGTTTTGAGTGGTGAGGGATTAGTTTTGAGTTGTCTAACGGCCAAAAGCTACAAGCTAAACAGCCAAGTGAAATGGTTGACGAATCGGGGATAAATATGAACATTTCGAAAAGAACGGGAATCATGTTGGGCCTGGCAATTTTCCTGGCGATTAGTATCGGCGCGGCATACCTCTGGTTAGGCCGCCATGCAGATCATGGACCTACGGATCACAGCGAAAAAATAGCAACCAAGTATGCCTGCCCCATGCACCCGTTCATCATCGAGGATCACCCGGGAGCGTGTCCCATCTGCGGCATGACCCTGGTCCCGATAAAGAAACCCGCCGGTGAAAAGGCCAACGAAAAAGAGATGAAGGCAATCGAGCAGGTCTCGCTCTCGCCTACCCAGATGGTAATGGCCAATGTCGCCACCGTCAAGGTTAACAGGATGCCTCTGGACAAGGAGATAAACGCTGTGGGCATCGTTCAGTACGACCAGTCGTTGCAGGCCAAGGTCACCGCCTGGGTTGCGGGCCGCATCGACAGGCTGAATGTGGACAAAGTGGGCGATTACGTCAGCACCCGCCGTCCCGTTGCCGAGATATACTCGCCTGATCTGGTCGCCACTGAACAAGAGTATCTGCTAGCACTGAAGAGCCGGGACCAGTTAAAAGACTCTCCCATCGCGTCCATCTCCGAAAGCGGAGAGGGTCTGGTGAAATCTGCCCGCGAGCGTCTTAAACTGTGGGGGGTGAAGGATTACCAGATCAAGGCCCTGGAGAAGTCGGGTAAACCTGACATCCGACTACCTATTTATACTCCCTTGTCAGGTATCGTCATCGACAAGTTGGTGCTGCAGGGACAGTATGCTAAAGGAAGGAGACCCCCTGTTCAATATCGCGGATCTTTCGAGGGTCTGGACGGACCTGGAGGTGTATGAAAACGAGTTCCCGTTCATCAAGCTGGGACAGAAGGTGGAGATAACCTCCCAGTCGTATCCGGGCAAGATCTTCCACGGCCGTGTCTCCTACATCTATCCGTTCCTGGATCCGAAAACCAGGACCGTCAAGGTACGCGTGGAGATAGCGAACCCGGGCATAAAGCTGAAACCGGAGATGTTCGTGAATGGCGTGGTTAAGGAACCGCTGGGCAATGTTCTCGCAATACCTGTGACAGCGGTACTCGATACCGGTAAACGAAAGGTGGTCTGGATTGAGACAAAACCCGGTATATTTGAGCCGCGGGACATCCAGGTCGGCGCCCGGGTGGGCGACTATTTCCAGGTCCTGTCGGGACTTTTCAGGGGGGATAGGATCGCTTCGACAGGCGGGTACCTGATCGATTCTGAATCTCAGCTGAGCGGCGGCGGAGAGTCCATGCCGGGGATGAAGATGGATAAGCAGGAAGCTAAGCCCTCCTCGGCCAGCCATGGAGGTGCTGCACCGTCCGCCCCGAAAAAAGACAATATGAACATGGATGATATGAAAATGAGATGAAGCGGGAAAGGGAGCGAGCGGGAGATTGTAGAAAATGGAGTCTTCCAGGTGAACCGCTCGTTAGCTAGCGGAGAAATCTGTGAATTTAAACTGGGTTTTAAGGTTTCAGCCCCTCGCACACAGACCCGAGCTCCCCCGAATTCCAGGAGAAAGCATGATTGAATATATTATCGAATATTGTGCCCGCAACCGGGTCGTAGTCCTGATGATATTCGCCGTCGTTATCGTCACCGGTATTTGGGCCGTATACACCACCCCCGTGGACGCCATTCCGGACCTTTCAGATAACCAGGTTATCGTGTTCACCAAGTACCCGGGGCAATCACCGCAGGTGGTGGAGGACCAGGTCACCTATCCCCTGACGGTAAATCTTCAGGGGCTTCCCATGGTCAAGGCGGTTCGGGCTGCCTCAGCCTTCGGCTACTCCATGATCTACGTGATCTTCGATGACAAGGCGGACATCTACTGGGCGAGAACCAGGGTCCTTGAGCGCCTCAACTATGCCGCATCGCTTCTGCCGTCCGGGGTAACGCCGACGCTCGGCCCCGACGGAACGGGCGTGGGCCAGGTCTTCTGGTACACCATCGAGGGGAAGGGATACAACTTGGAGCAGCTCCGAACCTTGCAGGACTGGTTCGTCCGCTATCAGTTGAACACCGTTCCCGGTGTGGCGGAGGTGGCCTCCATCGGCGGCCTGGTGCGGGAGTACCAGATAGACCTGTCGCCTAACAAGCTTTGGGCTTATCACATCAAGGTGCGCGACGTGATGAATGAGGTAAAACGCTCAAACAACGAGGTGGGGGGGCGGCTCATGGAGCAGTCCGACGCTGAATACCTGATTCGCGGTACCGGCTATGTCCAGTCCCGTTCCGACCTGGAGAACATCGTGGTCGGCTCCGACATCAACGGAACTCCCATCTACCTGAAAAATCTGGGCACGGTTCAACTTGGCGGCGCTATTCGCAGGGGGATGCTCGACCTTAACGGTGAGGGCGAGGCTGTCGGCGGTGTCGTGGTCATGCGCTATGGGGAGAATGCCAAGGACGTCATAGACCGCGTTAAAGCGAAAATAAAGGACCTCTCCAGCGGGCTTCCGCCCGGGGTGAAGATAGTTGCTCGCTACGACCGCTCCGACCTGATCGAACGGGCCGTGCATACCTTGAAACACTCTCTGACCGAAGAGTCGATTGTCGTATCATTGGTGGTCATCCTCTTTCTTCTCCATTTCCCCAGCGCCCTGGTGATAATCCTGACCCTTCCCATCGCGGTACTGATATCGTTCATTACCATGAAATTTCTCGGGGTAACATCCAATATCATGTCCCTGGGCGGGATTGCCATCGCCATCGGTGTCCTGGTGGACGCGGGAGTGGTAATGGTTGAGAACTGCTACCGTCACCTGTCGGAGATGCCCCCGGAAGAACGCGATGAAAAGAGGCTCGAAGTGGTCATTGCATCGGCCAAGCAGGTGGGACGTGCCATCTTCTTCTCTCTCATGATCATCATTCTGTCATTCGTTCCGGTCTTCCTCCTGCAGGGGCAGGAAGGTAAGCTCTTTCATCCTCTTGCCTTCACCAAGACCTTTGCCATGGCGGGGTCGGCGATAATAGCCATTACCCTGGTGCCGGTCCTCATGTACTGGCTTATGCGTGGGAAGATGCCGCCGGAGACCTCCAATCCGGTATCGGGCTTTTTTATAAAACTCTATTCTCCGGTCATACGGTGGGTGCTGAAATACAAAAAAACCACCATTTTTCTCAATATCGTGGCCCTTGCCGTGGCAGTACCCCTGTTCATGAGCTTGGGCAGCGAGTTCATGCCGCCGCTCGACGAGGGTTCCATCCTCTATATGCCGGTGACCCTGCCCAATGTCTCCATAACCGAAGCGAAACGGCTAATCCAGGTGCAGGACAAGATAATCATGACCGTTCCGGAGGTGAAGGAAGTACTGGGCAAGGTGGGTCGCGCCGATACGGCAACGGACCCGGCGCCGGTCTCCATGTTCGAGAGCATCATTACCCTGAAACCGAAAAGCCAGTGGCGACCCGGCATCACCAAGAACGACATTGTCGCCGAACTTGATGGAAAGCTGCAGATACCCGGAGTGCGCAACGGCTGGACCCAGCCGATCATCAACCGGATCAACATGCTCTCCACCGGTGTGCGTACCGACATCGGGGTAAAGATATTCGGCAGCAACCTGAACGAGCTGCGTACCCTGTCCGAGCAGGCGGAAAAGATACTGAAGACCGTTCCCGGCGCGGCAGACGTGGTTGCCCAACGGGTCACCGGCGGCTATTACATCGACATCGAGCCGGAACGCGAGGCCGCGGCCCGCTACGGCATCGACGTGGGCGACATCCAGGATGTTATCCAGACCGCTCTCGGAGGCATGCGTCTTACCACTGCCGTCGAAGGCCGGGATCGCTTCCCGATCCGCATTCGCTACCTGCGCGATTTCCGGGACAACATCGACGCCGTGAAAAATATCCTGGTCTCCACGAAATATGGCGCGCAAATACCCCTATCCATGGTGACCAAGATCAAGATATCCACCGGCGCACCGATGATCGAAAGCGAGGGGGGACTCTTGCGCTCCATTGTCTTTCTCAACGTGCGGGGCCGTGACATGGGCGGTTTCGTCACCGAGGCCCAGAAGGTGCTGGCTAAGGAGCTAAAGCTGCCGTCGGGTTATTACGTGGCATGGTCCGGGCAGTGGGAAAACCAGGTCCACGCCAAAAAACGGCTGAAGATAATGGTTCCCCTCGGGATGCTGATAACCTTCATACTTCTCTATTTCACCTTCCGCTCCGGGATGGAGGCGACCATGGTAATGCTGTCCGTGCCGTTCGCCCTGGTAGGCGGGGTGTACCTCGTTTCACTACTCCACTATAACTTGTCAGTGGCGGTGTGGGTCGGTTTCATCGCTCTTTACGGGGTGGCGGTGGAGACCGGTGTGGTGATGATTATCTACCTTAACGAGGCTTTGGATAAACGGCTCCTGGCCGGTCCTGTAACCGAGCAGGACATCTACGACGCCACCTTCGAAGGGGCTGTGCTGAGGCTCAGGCCGAAGCTCATGACCGTGGCGGTGGCGCTGCTCGGCCTGATTCCCATTATGTGGTCCAGCGGCACCGGCTCCGACGTCATGAAACCCATAGCAGCGCCGATGATTGGAGGCATGGTCACTTCGCCAATATTCGTATTGATAACTTTACCGGTGTTATTCGTGCTGATAAAGGTGAGGGACCTGAAAAAAGGAAAATTGAAATATTCGAAAATGAAGCATTAACATGCAGTAGGGGAGGTCCTTATCATCACTCCCTTTGGGTGATCACAAGATTCGCCCTTTGACAATAACAAAAAAGGAGAATAAGAAATGAAAAGAACAGCAGCAGTAATAATGGCGGCAACCTTCGCCTTGAGTGCACCAATGCTTGTTTCGGCGGCGGAACACGGTTCCATGGAGATGGATCACGGCGGCGCGATGTCGATGGGCAAAATGATCCATACGGAAACCGTGGATGGAGTCAAGGTAACATTTCGTCTCATCGACTTGAAGGAACGGATGAAGGGGATGGCGATGCCTGCGGGCATGAAGGACACTCATCACCTCATGATCATGTTTACCGACGCCAAAACCGGCAAGATACTCAGCGAAGGGGAGGTGAAGGTCAAAATTGTCGGACCGGACAAGTCCGAGCAGGTAAAAACCCTGATGGAGATGAGTGGAGGATTCGGCTCCGACGTCAATTTGTCAGCCAAGGGCAAATACGGTATCATGACCAAATTCCTGCTCAAAGGTGGCAAAGTAAGGAGCAGTAAATTCTGGTACGAAGTGAAGTAGATTTTTTTGAATTTTAAAAGGAAAACCGGGGGTCACGGCCATGCTGTCGTGACCCCTTTTTTGCGCCGATCCCGCTGGATAAAGAGTGAGCTTCGCCTGGCTGTCCATGCTCGGTAATTGTTGGATAGTTTTCATCCGGGAAGTCTTGGCTGGGGCCGGGTTGGAACCTCCCCGAAGTCTTTCGTAATCGCATTATTCTGTTCAGCTAATCTGCCGGTTTCGGGCGGTTTTCTTGCTGCTGCAATCGTGCAATGAAGCCGTGCGAGAGACTCCGTTAAAGCCCCAACCCTCCACCAAACAGTTCTTAAATTTCCGTATAAAAAGCTTTCCCAGAGCAAAGTGGAATTCGTGGTGTCATAGATGTTGCTTTCGACGACGGTTGAGTCAATCAGTTCGTTGCGGCCGCTTTCTGGGCCGGCTTCCCAGCTATGGTGCATGAGGTATGATGTGCAGCCTCCCAAGTATCTTCGGAGAGCGGCTTGATGTTTTCCTGAAGAGTTGATGACGCTGGATACTACCCTAGCTCCAGACGGTCAAAGGCTCGAAAAGATTTCGAATCTTCAAGGTGAAACGCACGTTCCTTATAGGAGAGGTCACGGTACTCTCGCGTCAGGTCAGCGTGTACGAGATCAAGCATATTTGGCTCAGCTGCACAGTTGCGAAAATGTGTATTTCGCAGTGTGCAAGATAACCTTCTGAAAACGATGCGGAATTCTTCGGTTCTGTTATCATAGAAACAGAAGTTTTTTTGCACGATGGAAAACGCGAGAAACCTTGACATCCGCAGATTGGGAAAGGAGGTAGATCATGGTGGAAAAACCGAAAGTTGGTTGTGCCCGTCCGACCGGTGGCTTGGTCGGTCAGCCCGAAACAACAGAGGAACAACAGTCTGTTCAATCAAAAAAGGAGGCAAAGAAAATGATCCAGGTGGGAAAACCTGTTCCTGATTTCGTAGCACCGGCTTATCACAAAGGGGAGTTTACCTCGGTAAAACTGTCTGAGCATATAGGTAACTGGGTTGTTTTGTGTCTCTATCCAGGGGATTTTACCTTTGTCTGAGCAACCGAAATAGCGGCGGTCGCCGCTCACTACGGGGAGTTCAGGAAGCTGGGTGTTGAAGTCTTGTCAATGAGCGTAGACAGTGTTTTTGTTCATAAAATGTGGAATGATAAGGAAATTTCGAAAATGGTTGAAGGGGGGGTTCCTTTCCCGATGCTCTCCGACGGAGGTGGCAAAGTCGGGACTGCCCTTGGCGTGTATGACGATGATGCGGGGGTGGAAAACCGGGGCAGGTTTATCATCGATCCCGAAGGGGTTGTCCAGGCATTTGAAGTGCTCACCCCTCCTGTCGGCAGAAATGTGGCTGAAACCCTGCGGCAGATCCAAGCATTCCAGTTGGTGAGAGAGAGCAAGGGTGCCGAGGCAACACCGTCAGGCTGGAAACCGGGGAAAATGACCCTCAAGCCAGGCCCCGATCTGGTTGGCAAGGTCTGGGAAGTCTGGAAAACCGAGATGGAATCCGGCTAGTTATTGGTTTCTTGACTGACTTGACAGCAGCTTGTTGGCTGCGGTGGGCCACCATTCCACCCTGAATCCGTGGTTCTTCCAACTGGGGTACGGCTTCCGCCGCTGAAACCGACGCGATTGACCCATTATTGGGGCAATGTGCCCCGAGTAGCCCCTCGGGGCGCATTGTCATGAACAGATAACAAGAAAGGAGTCTCTCCTGCCTGAGTTCGGTTCATCTTTTTCCGGGTTGGCACACAACAGAAGCTTACCAAAGAGGATTTGATTCGCGCCATACGCTTCATGAAGGCAGGGATTGAGAGGTTGCCCACGCTAAATCCTCCCAGCGGGCTGAATTGCCGAAGCGGGCCAATAGGGAGAACTTCTCCACCTCGGACGAAGAGAATTCTATCCCAGTTATCCGCTGAATGACCATACGGGCAAATCGGTTTTGGAACCTGAAATTTTTATCTATATTACGAACGGAGTAATCATGCCATGAAGATTAAAAGACTGATTGATGATATTTACCGACTTTCCGTAAATATTGAAGATAAAAGCTACCTGTTTGAAGGAATGTGGTCCATTCCCCATGGTATTTCAATTAACGGCTATCTGATTAAAGGGGAAAAAAATGTCATTATAGATCTGACCCAGGATGTTCTTGATTTTCCGCAGGAAATAACCGACCAAATGGATGAGGTTGCACTGGGTACAAAAGATATCGATATTATTATTATCAACCATATGGAACCGGATCACTCCGGTTGGCTCCGGGAGTTTTGCAAAAAGAACAGCAAGGCAGTCATTTATTGCACGAAAAAGGCCATTCCCCTGCTGGAAGCCTTTGCTGAGGTACCGTCAGAGCGGGCAATTGCCATTACTGATGGAATGGTGCTCGAAGTCGGGGACTATCAACTTCAATTCTTAGATACCCCAAATATTCACTGGCCAGAGACCATGATGACCTACGAACGGAAGAGGGGGCTCTTGTTTTCCTGTGATGCTTTCGGATCGTATGGAAGTGTTGATGAGGAAGCAATTTTCGACGATCAGATCTCACAGGAAAAACATCAATTTTATGAGAACGAAGCCCTTCGTTATTACGCTAATATTGTGGCCACCTTTTCTGCTTTTGTTTTAAAGGGGTTGGAGAAATTGAGAGGGCTGGAAATTAAGATGATCTGCCCTGCCCATGGTATAATATGGCGGGAAAATCCTGCGGTTATCATGGACCACTACAATCGCTATGCTCAATACAGTAAAGGTCCTGCAGAAAAAGAGGTGACAATTGTCTGGAGTAGCATGTACGGCAACACCAAACAGGTCTTGAACATGGTGATCGAAGTGTTGCGGAAAAAAAGTATACCTGTGCATGTCTTTCAAGTTCCTGGAGACGAAATTGGTAATATCCTCGCCAGCGCTTGGAAATCAGTCGGTTTGATCTTCGGCATGCCCACCTATGAATATAAAATGTTTCCTCCTATGGCTCATACTATTGATGAATTAATGGTCAAAAAAGTAACCAATAAAAAAGTATTCCGTTTTGGTTCCTACGGTTGGAGCGGTGGCGCGCAAAAAGATTTTGAAACGAAAATCGAAAAATCCGGCTGGGATATACTCGGTCATTATGAATGGCAGGGCGCCCCTACGGATAAAGATCAGGAAATTATGAGGAAAGCCTTGGAAGCTTACTGCGATACATTGATCGATTATTCCAAATAGTAACCAACAGTTCACGGTTGATTTGACAAGCGCCGTGGAAAGTCAGCTAGACAAAGCAGTTTCAATTATCTTATCAAGGAGAAATAGTATGGCAGCAAAAAAAATCCTTATGCTCGTCGGTGACTATGTTGAAGATTATGAAGTAATGGTGCCGTTTCAGGCACTCCTTATGCTCGGCTATCAGGTGCATGCGGTGTGTCCGGACAAAAAGACCGAGGATTTTGTCCGGACTTCCATCCATGATTTCGAGGGCGATCAGACTTACAGCGAGAAGCGTGGCCATAATTTTAAACTCAATGCCGATTTTTCGGCAATAAACGCGGCTGATTATGATGCCTTGGTCATTCCCGGTGGCCGGGCACCTGAATATCTGCGCCTCAATGAAGAGGTCCTAGCGATCGTCAAGCATTTTGCTGCCACTGAAAAACCGATTGCATCCATTTGTCACGGCGCGCAACTGCTGTCTGCTGCGGGCGTTCTCCAGGGCCGCGAATGCTCAGCCTATCCGGCCTGCTCCGTGGAGGTGAACCTCGCCGGCGGCAAATATGTGGCGGTGGAAATGGACAGTGCCCACGTCCAGGGAAATCTGGTGACTGCCCCTGCCTGGCCGGCACATCCATCCTGGCTTGCTAAATTTGTTGCCATGTTGGGGGCGAAGATTGAGTTGTAAAGGGTAAGAAAGGGCGACAGGGGTGAGGCGTGCGGTTGGGGTTGCTTGCTGCTCCGAGTATGGTTAAGGGTGCGCATACGGAAAAGGGTTTCCCGTGTCCGCGCCCTTTTTTATGGGCGGGGTTTGTATTGCGGATGCATGGTGGCGATGGATTCATTTGCGTAAGAATGAGACAATTGGGGTCGGTTGGCATTATGGCCCCATGTTTAAGCCGCTTTTGTTCGGCAGTGGATGTTCTCTGCAAGGCAGCCGGTGAGTTATTGCCGACTTTTCAAACCTTGGTAGCTAATTGTTAGATAACTGCTTGAAAAGGGGCTCAACAGTCTGGTTCCTACTATGGGAGTGATCAGTTTTTCTGTCGTGCCAGTTGAGATTCACGTTCCTTCCTGATCTTTTCAATGATGGGAGGCAGAACTTCGATGACTGTATCAATCTCTGCCTGGCTGTTCTCCCTGCCAAGGGAAAAGCGAATGGAACTGCGTGCTGTCGTGGAGTCAAGCCCCAGTGCCGTGAGTACCCGGGAAACCTCTCGACTCTCCGCAGAGCACGCTGATCCTGCGGAAACGGCAATTCCCATCCTGTTCAGATCCGCAAGTAGCGACTCCACATAGACATCCTTGAATGAGATATTAAGCGTGTTCGGCAGTCTTTTATCCATGTGTCCGTTGATTTTTACATTCGGTATCCGTTCAATGATGCCTTTTTCCAGTGCATTGCGCATATTTCTGATGCGAACTATCTCGTAGTCGAGATCATTACGGGCAATCTCGCAGGCCTTGCCGAGTCCCACAATCCCAGGGACATTCTCGGTACCGGCTCGCCGGTTTTTTTCCTGGGGGCCACCGAGAATGAGCGGCGGAAGACGTACTCCGCTTCTGACGATAAGGGCACCAATCCCCTTCGGAGCGTGCAGCTTGTGACCCGATACGGTAAGCATGTCTACCGGAAGAGACCCGAAGTCGAGCGGGATCTTGCCAATCGCCTGTACCGAGTCACAGATGAAGGAAATCCCCCGTGTTGCGGCCAGTTCGCCGATCTCCTTGACAGGAAATAGCACCCCTGTTTCATTGTTGGCTGCCATGACGGAAATCATCATCGTCTGTTCGGTAATGGTTGATTCGAGTTCATCCATATCGAGCATTCCGTACCGGTCTACACCAAGGCATGACAGCCCGAAACCCTGTCGTTTCAGCTGCTGGAAGCTGTTGAAAACCGCTGGATGCTCCACCATGGTGGTGATGCAGTGGGAAAGCTCTTTTCCGCGAATACAGCTGTCCCCTTGATCGCGGTATTGATCGATTCACTTCCACCTGATGTGAATACCACTTCGGAAGGAGAGCAATTAACAAGCGAGGCAACCTGCTCCCTGGCCGTCGTGACGGCCTTTTTTACCGTACTTCCAGCCCAGTGGATGCTGGAGGGGTTACCGAAGGCATCACGGAAGAACGGCATCATTGCCTCTAGGACTTCTTCATGTACCGGTGTCGTGGCGTTATTATCAAGATAGATATTTTTCAAACTTCCCTCCTGGATCTCCGGTTTATCACTATGAGAAGCGCTGATGTGGTACAAAAAAACCCGCAGCAAAAGCGACAATTGTCGGATTCGGTGCGGGTTTCGTTACGTTTGCCAGGGCAAAGGACGAAGTGAGCGCATGACCACCGCTACGAACGATGGTGCTATGATACGTGCAGCAACCAGAGGGAAAACCTGGTTGATTTCGAGAGCAAATATACCAGCTGCATCCTTGGCGTCAAATACTATTTACGTTTAACTCATCCGGAAAATCAAATTCAGTTCTGCCCAGCCCAACTTCGGCTGAACCTTTCGGATAAAAACTGCGTAATTATTTTCGCCGAAAACCGGTACCTGTTCTTAACAAGTTTCTGGTAGATTGTCTCGGTCAAAACCCAGCCCTGTTCTTGATTCTACATAATTACAGGGTATAGTAAACATTCTGTTCAAGAGAGCTAATCCAAAAGTATCCACACATCTCGGAAAGCCTGCAAGGAGACCTCATGACTGATAAGTATGAAATAGCAACCCTTGGTGGAGGATGTTTCTGGTGCCTGGAGGCTGCGTATCAGTGTCTTAAGGGGGTAGAGACTGTTGTCTCCGGGTATGCAGGTGGCACACTTGCCTACCCACTGTATGAGCAGGTATGCCTTGGCACAACAGGTCATGCAGAAGTGGTACAGATTACCTTTGACCCCTCAATACTATCTTATGAAGAGATCCTCTCTGTCTTCTGGTGCATCCACAATCCAACTACCCGCAACCGCCAGGGACATGACTCGGGAACTCAATATCGTTCAATTATTTTCTATCACAGCGAAAAGCAGCGGATCGCTGCAGAAAGATCGTTGCAGGAAGCAGATGCCTCCGGCGTCTGGACAAGTCCGATAGTAACTGAAATTGTGCCGTATACTGTTTTCTACCAGGCGGATGATCGGCACCAGGACTACTATCTTTCGCATCCGGAAGAGGCATATTGCCAGGTTGTGATCGAGCCAAAGGTCGCAAAACTTCGGAAGGCGTTCCAGGACAAGCTGAAGAAATAGCAACAGTAACCTGAGAATAATTTAGCGGTCTGTAAAGGTTCCGTCCTGGAGCTGTGACATCTGAATTGCCGCCATATCAAAGCAATATTCAGGTTCTTGCAGACACTCGATTCCTGGTTTTTTGTAGTGCCGAATGATCTTGTGGTAGGAATAATGGGTTTCGTCACCGGAACGTATTCTGGCATAGCCTTTTTTCGGCAGGCACTCGTCGAGGACTGGGTTCATGACTTTGTCGATCCGGACACACCAGTCTGAGGTAGAATCCAGGAAGTCGCCGTAGTCAAATTTTTCCAGCAGTTCCAGGAAATCTGTAAAAAGCCCTTTGCGGCGACTTCTTTCCGCGACAGCAACATGTACGATATTTATACAATTGCTGTTGTTATCGGAACTCTCTGCAAACAGCATTTTTCCTGACCTGTCGGTTCTGAGGCAGCGTTTCTGGATGTGTGCTTCAATGAGGGATGTGCCGGAAATTCCGTTGGTTTCCTTGAGGAGAATGCTGGATGCACTGGAAGACAGAAACGTTTTCAGCTGTTTTGTTATGTCGATAAGTTTTGTGCTCATTGCAATAATTCAGAGAGTGTGAGTATTTTTCTCGTACAAGTTTATGATCTTTTCTATTTTTATCAAATCTTGTATTTAGTTGCAATAAAAAATATACAGGATAATTCACTTAAAGTAAATTTGCTATATATTGAATTTTTTAAGTTCCGCGCTTTTCCGTCCATTATCCAGGGAAACGCCTGCTTGAAGCAACACGAGTGCTTGTCCTGGTTCAAATTTTCCAAGCAAAGGGGAGAGATTAATGTCTGAGCTTCGCCAGAATCTACTAAACGGCAACTGGACGGTCCTGGCACCGGGCCGTGGTACCAAGCCTTCCGGGTTCACAATACCCGAGGCTTGTCGGATTGCGGCAACACCGGATTATTCACAGGAATGTCCATTCTGCCCTGAGAACAGTGAACGATTTCCCCTTGAAACACTTCACGAGACAACCGATACAACCGGGGAGTGGTCGGTAAAAACCATCAACAACAAGTTCAAACTGTTCGACGAATACGAATATTGCCCTCAGTATCAGGAACCCTTTGCCCGACGTGGGCCCTATGCCTTTTTTAACGGTTGCGGCAACCATTTCCTGGTTGTGGAGACACGCGCCCATCACCTGGTGCTCGGCGAACTTCCGAGCAGCGAAATTCGAAATATCCTGACCAATTACCTTGAGGCTATTCGATCCCTGAAAACTAATCCCAATAATCTGGTAACTCTCATCTTCAAAAATCAGGGTCCTTTGGCAGGGGCTTCACAGCCCCACGCACATTCACAGATCGTAGGCAGCCGCATTGTTCCTCCGCAAATTCGAAACGCCCTTCATGTGCAGGACCGCTATTTTGACGACAACGGCTGCTGCGCTCTCTGCCATATGGTAGAGTACGAGTCCCAGGTAAAGGAAAGAGTCATCTTCGAATCAAAGCGCACCATTACACTTTCTCCCTATGCCGCCAGCACACCTTTCGAAGTCTGGATAGTACCGAAGCGGCATGTTGCCTGCCTTGAAAACATGCATGGGGAAGAGCTTGATGACCTGGCTGTTGCAATGCAGCAGGTTCTGTCGGCCTATGTTAAGAAGCTGGATAATCCTGATTTCAATTATTTTTTCCACTGTGCACCCCACACCATGCACAGCACGCCATTTTACCATCTCTACCTGCAGATACTCCCGCGATTGTCGATGCCGGGTGGATTCGAGTTGGGTACGAATATCCCTGTCAATACCGTTTGGCCTGAAGATGTTGCCGCTATTCTTGCGGGATAGGCCGAACCATAGCCGCTGCTTCCGGGTACGATCGACTGCAGAGTGAGAAACTAGGCATTATAACCACCCAATAGGGAGAAAGGGAACAGCCATGTACGAGCGGATAACCAATATCGAGATTCAATTGATGCATCACGAAAATACGATTCAGCAGCTCAGCGACGTGATTACCCATCAGCAACTGGATATGGAGAGGATGCAGAAGGAGATCACCCTGATAACGAAACATCTGCAGAGTTTGACAACCTCCGATATAAGGGCATCTGAGGATGAAGAGCCGCCGCCACACTACTGATGTAGCCTGGTATGGTTTTTCAGAAGATTGGAGAAACAGGATTGACAAACCCTTGTGACTCCTCGTACTATTTCTTCGCTATGCAAGGAACCAGACAGAAATCCGCACTGCCTCACCAGAAAAGAGCTCTTCTTCTTTCAGAGCTTGAAAGGGTTATCGAATACCGTTTCACGAACCGGCGTCTACTTTCCGAGGCACTGATCCATAGTTCCTATGCCGCAACCTCACGACGGGGCGGGATTCCAGACAATCAGCGTCTGGAGTTTTTCGGTGATTCGGTGCTGGGATTTTTGGTCAGTAACCGACTGCTGGAACTTTACCCGGAAAGCAGCGAAGGAGAACTATCCCGCCGGAAGGCCTCTCTCGTCGACACGGCAACCCTTGCCGGTATCGGGCTAAAGATTGACTTGGGTAAGTATCTTCTTTTGAGCCGCGGTGAGGAAAAAACCGGGGGCAGGGCGAAAAAGACTGTGCTGGCCTCAGCCTTTGAAGCTCTTCTGGCTGCCGTCTTTCTGGATGGGGGAAGTGTCTGTGCGGGACACCTCGTGAAGAGGATGTACGGCACACTACTGGAAGGCGAGGATGGCGGAGTTGACGGTAGAGACTACAAGACAAAACTCCAGGAGCTTGCCCATTCCCTGCGCTGCATGCCGCCTTTTTACATCCTTGACAGAATCACCGGCCCCGACCACAATCTCTGCTTCAGTGTAACGGTGATGGTGGGAGATGAGTGCTTTGCCCGGGGAACCGGCAAGACCCGCAAGGAAGCTGAGCAGCGTGCGGCACGGCAAGGAATCGTGTTGCTGGAAGAAATGTCAGTTCGAAAGACTACCGGCTCCGGAAACAGAATGGGTCACAATCTGTGAGCGGATTACCGCCAAAACTTGCGGTTACGGCCGGGCATCCCCGACAGACGGCTCTCAGGGAACATCCCCTGCAGGATGAACTCCCTTCTCGGTAGGAATCAGCGATTTTCGAATGATAGATGTCTGACAGTGTATCTTTGTTGACGGAACCGATGAGTGAGGGGAATTTCCTGCAGGCATGAACCTCTCCATCCGGAAGCAGCGCCATGAAATTGAAGGCTGCCCCGCAGCCGTATCCTGCACACCCGCCGAATAATTCCCGATTTTCATTTTCCAACACACTATTGAAGAGACTGTCCTTGAGCGCCAGAACGGGGTTGTCCCGCATTGCAACCAGGTAGTCGGACAGGAATGCCTGGTAGTCGTCCTTTTCGGGCAACACCAGGTCTGCTCCCTTGCCAAAAAGTGCCAGTCTGTTGAAAGCAAACGAACCGGTACGATTTCGGAGCAGTTCCCCCAAGGGTAGTACCTGGGCAAGGTTTTCCTTTGTCAGGGTAAGCATTACCTCGTTGGGAACATTCAAATCAGCCATGATATCAAGAAATTCGAGGGTTCTGCGGAAGTGTCCGGTCCCGCGAATCCGGTCATTGTGACTTTCGAGTCCTTCAAGGCTCACCTGGAAATAGGCCGGCATCTGAACGGCAACGATCTCGGACAGCTTTTGCGAGGAGGTAGGATTGCCCAGTAGAGCAGTGGCGAGACCCCGCTCGGCAGCGGCACGGTAAAGGGTCATAAAATCCGGGTGGAGAAGAGGGTTGCCACCGGAGAAGGATATTTGCCCCCGGACATAATGGCTATGACAAAAATCCCGCATCTGATCGAGAATTCTCAGTCCATCCGCAAGCGTTACCCTGCTGCGGTCGCTGCGATCATAACAATGGAGACAATTCAGGTCGCATTCCTGTGTGATATGCCACTGCAGGGTGAACACCGACGCTGACAAAGAATCCCCGTCGGCAGCATTGACATGAAAGGATTCCGGTCGGCGAATCTTTGACGGCGGAGAAAGAAGCAGGCCCATGGAGACCGCATGTCGAATGACATTATCGATTTGGCCGATGGGAACGTTGGCTTCTTTGGCCGCATCGTACAGGTCTCTTTCTTCCAAAATTATCTTCAGTGCCGCGAGGTCAGGCGGGAGGGCAATCTCGGCACGAACCCGCTGATCAAAAGGAGACTTCCAGACAAGAATCAACTCTTCACCCTGCTCCAGCTGCTTTCCGGAGGCTGCCGCCATGTCAAGCAAACCGATCAGGCCACGCCAGTTGCTGACAATAATCTGCAGTGACGGGTTAACGGTCCGCTGCTCAAGGTTATTCAGGCAAGGAAGTGTTGAAGAGCGTACGTGTTGAACAGCCTTCCGTAAACGGACAAGATCTTCGTGGATGGTAGATTTATCGGGCATAGTTAAAGGGTTACGCTGCGGGTGAATAGCGGCCCAATCCGTAGCGGGCCGCTATGAAAAGGGTTACTTGTTGACCGGCGCTGCTGGAGGAGTTGCCACTTTCTTGAGTAATTTCTTTTTGGTCGCCGCTTTCTCTTCCACTGATGACATGGCTTTCTGTACAGGGGCGGGTGAGACAACTTTTTGCTTGTCCATCGAACCACTACCACCACAACCGGTCTTAGCCTTATCTGCGGCGCCACCTGCGCCGGAAGAACCGCCTCAACCACTTGCTCCTTGGGTAATACCCGGAGACGACAATGCAACTGTTATCAGGCCGGCAAGCCCAATGCCGGCAAGCAGGCTTTTCATTCTGTCATTTCCCATGCGCATTTTCTCCTTTCAATTGTGTCAACCCTCTGTATACGCTTTGTTCCATCAGTGTACCAATAAGTTTTATATATTCAACTGGTAGGATGTAAATGTTTATTACAGAATTACTACGTGAACGGCAAAGCGTGAAAACCGATACAGCACAATCAATAACACTTTTATCACCGGAGCGATGCCGGTATGAACCACCCTGCGGGGGCCTGCTGAGCTTGCTTCTGCCCCAATGGATGATACTCTTTCAACATGATGGAATGTAACTGATGTAAATTGTCAGGAAGGAGCCTTCGGAGAATGGATGTTACAGCATTGGTTGATCTGATCTATTTGCTGGCATTTTCTCTTGCCGGTATCGCCTTGGCAGTGATTCCCATGATCCTCTCCCATCTGATAGCACCTCGTCACACGCGTGCGATCCGCAACAAGTCGCTTCAGGCCATCGAGTGCGGTATGGACCCGATTGGACCTACCTGGATACGGTATGGGGTCGTCTATTACCTCTACTCTCTGATATTTGTGGCATTTTCGGTGGATGTTTTGTTTCTGTTCCCCGTGGCAACGATTTATAACGAACAACAGGGCTGGCTCGACCTGGGAGAGGTTCTGCTGTTTATCGGTATCCTGGCACTGATTATCATCTATGCCTGGAAAAAGGGTGTTTTTGTATGGGAGAGAAAACAGATATTCCCGAAGGATTGATTCATTTTATGCAACTGGACAGGATTCTGGACCTGGCCCGGGCGAATTCCCTCTGGCCCCTGACTTTCGGTCTGGCCTGCTGTGCCATCGAGATGATGGCCACCGGTGCTTCACGCTTTGATATGGCCCGGTTCGGCTGCGAGGTTTTCCGTCCGTCACCTCGTCAAAGCGATGTGATGATTGTCAGTGGTACGGTGAACAAAAAGATGGCTCCGGCAGTTATCACCCTTTATGATCAGATGCCTGAACCAAAATGGGTAATTGCCATGGGAAACTGCGCCATATCCGGTGGTCCGTTCAAGTTCCCCGGCCAGTACGCGGTCGTGGAAGGGGTTGATACCATTATTCCGGTGGATGTCTATGTCCCGGGATGCCCGCCACGCCCTGAAGCTCTCCTGGAAGGCTTCCTCCGGCTTGAAGAGAAAATAACCGGAAAACGCAGATGGCCGTTGGTTTCGCCCCAATGAATCCCGATTGCTGCAAGCAGTTTCCTTTGTTTCCTGCCACCTGAATAGTGGTGCTTTGTCCCCTATTGTTGGAATGTAAGGTAAAACTACACCATGCCTTTTGAAGAACTGAAAATTGCCTTTGCTGCAATCGCCGAGCAGGAAAATGGCTCACTCCTGATCATCGATTCGGATCATGCCTTGAAAGGCACCGACCTGGAGGTTACGGTTTCTTCTGAACGGGTCGTCGATGCGGGCCGAATCCTTGACCACGCGAAGTTTACCCTGGAGGCCATAACAGGGATTGACTGGCTGGAGCAGGGTCGGATCGAGATTGTTTATGATTATACCTGCATCGAATCGGGAAAGCGGGTTACGGTGCGCACTTTCGTCGGGCGTGGTGAACCGGAGTTGCCAACCTTGTCTGCCATATATCCCGGTGCAAACTGGCACGAGCGCGAAACTCATGACTTCTTCGGGGTGCTTTTCTCCGGGCATCCGGATTTGACGCCATTGCTGCTGCCGGAAGATGCGGATTTCCATCCGTTGCGAAAGGACTTTACCGGGTGACCATCGAAGCCACGACCATGCACCGCGAGACATTCATCATCAACCTGGGCCCGCAGCATCCTGCCACCCATGGTGTGCTCCGCATAAAATTGACCATGGATGGCGAGTACATTGTGGATGCGGAGCCGGTGATCGGTTACGGCCACCGCATGCATGAGAAGATGGGAGAAAACCGTCCATTCAACAAATTCCTACCCAATACCGGTCGAATCGACTACGCCTGCGCCCTGTCAAACGGGCATGGCTACGTCTGTGCCGTGGAGCGGCTTGCAGGAATCATTGTGCCGGAACGGGCTGAATTCATCCGGGTAATTACCACAGAACTGAATCGCATTGCCAGTCACCTGCTGTGGGTTGGTGCTTTCCTGGTGGACCTGGGTGGTTTTACCCCATTGCTCTATACCTTTGATGACCGGGAGGCTATCCTCGACCTGTTGGAATCTGTTACCGGCGCTCGCTTGACGTTCTGCTATTTCCGTTTTGGCGGCGTCTGCAACGATATTGATGCAGATTTCATCGAGGGCGCGAGACGCTTCATAACCAGGATGCGTTCACGAATGCCCATGTATCACTCTCTGATCACCCGCAACATCATCTTCCGCGGACGTTCTGAAGGAATCGGTGAAATAACGGCTGAAACCTGTCGCCGATATGGTGCAACAGGCCCGGTGCTGCGCGGTTCAGGCATTTCCTATGATGTGCGCAAGGCGGAACCTTACTCGGCCTATCCGCTGTTTGACTTCGAGGTTCCCGTCTACCCTGAAGGCGACTGCATGGCACGCTACCTGGTCCGCATGGATGAAATAGTCGAAAGTATGCGGATCGTCGAACAGGCTCTCGAGCGACTTCCAGAAGGGCCGGTCATGGCTGAAAAGGTTCCCCGCGTTCTGAAACCGGCAGCAGGGGACTGCTATTTCAATGTCGAGTCGGCACGCGGCAGTTTCGGCGTAAGGCTGGTGAGCGATGGGACCGATACCGCCTATCGCTTAAAACTACGATCGCCCTGTTTCTCCAATCTGAGTCTGTTCCGTGAATGCGCGCGCGGCACCCTGTTACCGGATGCATTGGCACTTTTGGGGAGTCTTGATCTGGTGATACCGGAAATGGATCGTTGATTTTGGGAGACTTTTCTGTTGCAGGAAAGAAAGGCTCTTCTTATCCACAGATGTACACAGATAACTACAGAAGATAACCTTAAGCAAAATATCTTTCGAGCCTCGTTGGGGGACAATTATTATTCGGTGTAACTCTTTGATCATTCGTGGCAAACTTTGAAATTTTTTCGCCGGTTGAGAGGAATGTTGCCATATGCCCCAGGATTTGATTCAGGAAATAGCGCGGCTGATCCTGTACGTTGTGGGGTTGGTGGCATTTGCGGCCTTCAATGCAGCGTATCTCTCCCTGCTTGAACGGAGGGAGTCTGCCTGGTTCCAACTTCGCCGCGGACCGGTGGAGGTTGGTCCTTTCGGACTGCTGCAGCCGGTGGCCGACGGCATCAAACTGCTGGGCAAACAGCTTCTTGTGCCGCATGGTACCGACGTTTTGCTCTTCAAACTTGCACCGGTGGCTGTCTTAACCCCGGCGATCATGTGTCTGGTGACAATTCCCTTCAGCGATACAATCGGTGCGCGCGACATCAACCTGGGTTTGCTGATGATCTACTCCTTCGGAGCCATAAATGTCCTTGGCACCCTGCTGGGTGGCTGGGCTTCGAACAATAAATATTCCAGTATTGCAGCTGCGCGGGTGGTGGCTCAGAACATCGCCTACGAAATCCCGCTGCTGCTGATAATCATTGCCCTGGTTATGGTTACCCACACCTTCAACCTGCGTGAGATCGTTCAGCTGCAGGCAGGAGGATTCTGGCACTGGAATATCCTTCGCGTCTCTGCAAGTCCCCTGATGCCGGTGGCATTTCTGATCTATTTCATCTGCATGCTTGCCGAAACGAACCGGGCGCCCTTTGACATTGTCGAGGCGGAAAGCGAACTCATCGCCGGTGCCTTTACCGAATACGCGGGCATGAGCTTCGGCCTGTTTTTCATCGCTGAATATGTCAACGTGGTGGTGGGTTCCTGTATCGGCACGATCCTGTTTCTGGGTGGTTGGCAGTGTCCTTTCGGTTTATTGCCGGGCCTGCACTGGTTCCTCATCAAGCTATATTTGTTCTGTTTCGCGGTAATCTGGGTGCGCTGGACCTTTCCCCGCACCCAGTTTTACGGACTGCTGAATCTGTCCTGGAAGGTCCTCATCCCACTGTCGCTGGTGCATCTGGTGGTGACTGCAGTGGCGGTTAAGCTGTTTTGACGTGTGCTATGTGGAAATATCTCAAAGAAAACATAACCGGTTCCTGGAGTCTTGTGGTTGGGATGTGGATTACCTTGCGCCATACCTTCATTCGTCCGGTGACTCTGAATTACCCCTACGAGAGTCTTCACATGACCGATCGTTTTCGGGGCCATGTGGAACTGATCCGGAACGAGGAAACCGGAGAACCGAACTGCATTGTCTGCATGGCCTGCCAGAAAGCCTGTCCCTCAAACTGTATCCGGGTCGAAGGGGGAAAGCCCGAGGGAGCAACACGCAGGTTCCCGACACTCTACCTGCTTGATTTCACCACCTGCAGTCTCTGTGGTCTGTGTGTAGAAAGCTGCAAATTCAACGCCTTGAAATTTTCCAGGGAATATAACCTGGCTTCTCTCCGCAAGGAGGATTATCACATTGACTTGCTGGAACGGGTAGGGAGGGAGCTTCTTTGATGACCTTCAGTCCGGATTTCATGATCTCGTTCGCCTCAGGCATCATCTTTGCCGGATTCGTGGTGATGACTCTTGCCGGGGCTCTGGTCGCTGCCTTGTCACGCCAGATGGTACGGTGCGTCTGCGGACTGGCCTTGTCGTCGGTCGGCCTTGCCGGCCTCTACTATTTCCTGTCCAGCCCGTTTCTGGCCTTGATGCATATTCTGATTTATGTCGGAGCCGTTTGTGTGGTCATCATGTTTGCCCTGATGCTGTCGGAACCACACGATCATCGTCTTCCCCGTCGCTACGAACCAATTATCGCCTCGCTCGGACTTCTGGTTGCCGGTTTTTTTTGTATCGCTTTCATTGTTCTCATCTTCACTACCAGTTGGATGCCTGCCTCTGTTCAATCACAGAGCGGGACAGTTCAGGATCTGGGTCGGGCGCTTCTGACTCGGTACGGATTCGCCTTTGAACTGATCTCTGTGTTACTGCTGCTGGCAATCCTCGGTGCGCTGGTGGTTGCTCGTTCCGGAAGGAGGTTCGGCTCATGAACTGGATGACATTGTATGGATCGCTGCAGGCCTACCTGATTGTCGGGGTTCTGCTTTTTGCCATCGGCCTGCTGGGGTTTTTTCGTCACAGGAATCTGATCGGCATGCTGATCAGCGCTGAACTGGTCCTGGCCGGAGCTTCGCTCAACTTCATGGCATTCAACCGCTTCGTCGCGCCGGACCCGGTGGCAGGTCAGGCCTTCACCCTGTTTATCATGGGGATCGCTGCAGCGGAAGCGGCAATTGTTTTAAGTATCATGATCGGCGTCTACCGCAACTACCACTCCATTGAAACCCGCGATCTGAAGGATTTGGAACACTAGGCTATCCATGACAGACCCTGTCCAGACATACGTCCTGCTGGCTGCAGTGGCAACGCCCCTCATCGGTGCCGTACTGGTAATGCTCACCGGCAGCAGACCCAATCTCCGTGAGGCTTGCTCTTTTGCCGCGGCAGCGATTCACCTTCGGGACCATTGCTTCGCTGGCACCGGCGGTGCTGGCCGGCAAGAGATTCGTACTGCATCTGTTCACCCTGCTGCCCGGGGTTAGTCTTAACCCTGCGGGCCGATTCCTTTTCCATGGTGTTTGCCCTGGTGGCGTCATTTCTCTGGATCGTAACAGTCCTTTATACCATCGGCTACATGCGTGGCCTCGGCGAGCATGCCCAGACCCGTTTCAGCGCCTGTTTCGCCCTTGCGCTGTTTCGGCGCCATCGGCTGCGCCTTTGCCGACAACTTGTTTACCCTCTACCTGTTCTACGAGATCGTCAGTATCACCACCTACCCGCTGGTGGCTCATCATCAGGACCGGGAAGGGTATGAGGGGGGACGGAAGTACCTGGTCTACCTGACCGGGACGGCCAAGGGTCTGGTACTGCCCGCCATGATCCTCACCTATGTCATGTGCGGTACCCTCGATTTCAGCGACAATATCCGTACCGGCATCTTTCCGAGCGACGCCAGTCACCTGATGGTGACCATCACCTATGTCTGCCTGCTTCTCGGTTTTGCCAAGAACGGTTTGATGCCGTTCCATAACTGGCTTCCCGGTGCCATGGTGGCGCCTACCCCGGTCAGCGCCCTGCTGCATGCGGTGGCGGTGGTCAAGGTCGGGGTGTTTTCCACCACTCGGGTGATGCTCTACCTGTTCGGTGTCGATACCATGAGCGCATTCAATCTCGGGGTGCCCACGGCCTGGTTCGTGTCCTTCACTATTCTGGCGGCATCCCTGGTGGCCTTGAGCAAGGACAACCTCAAGGCACGATTGGCATACTCCACCGTCAGCCAGCTCTCCTACATAATCCTCGGCGTGGCACTGCTTACCCCGGCCGGTATCGAGGGGGGCATTGTTCATATCGTCAACCATGCCTTTGCCAAGATAACCCTGTTTTTCTGCGCAGGCGCCATCTTTGTCGCCTCCCGCAAGAAGAACATCTCCGAGATGAAGGGACTGGGTCGGGCCATGCCATGGACTTTCGGTGCCTTTGCGGTGGCGTCTCTCAGCATGATCGGTGTCCCGCCGGCGTCCGGATTCATCACCAAATGGTATCTCCTGGTCGGCGCCCTTGGATGCCAACCAGGTTGGGATCGTGGTGGTGCTGCTGGTGAGCACCGTTCTCAACGCAGCCTATTTCGCGCCGGTGGTGTACCATGCCTATTTCAGTGATCCGACTGGTGGAGAGGTTGCTCCGACTGTCAGAGAGGCATCTCCGGCCCTGCTGATTCCGCTCCTGTTTACCGCGTTTCTTTCGCTTGCAGCAGGCATTTTTCCTGAGTTCTTCATTCAACTCATCAAGGGGGTTTTCGCATGATTATCATTCGATTCATCGAATTCCTGCGCAGTCACCTCAAAGTACTCATTTTCTTGTGCATCCTCGGTACTGGTTCTGCTGGTACTCGGCGATTGGCTGTCTGGTGAGCAAGGCGGCTGCCCATACTGCAATGGAACATTGGTTCGGCTTCTGGTCTCTGTTCGGCTTTCTTTCCTGCGTGGCCATAATCTTCCTATCCAAATGGTTCGGACACCTGGGGATCATGAAACCGGAAGACTACTATGACAATGACTGATATCTGGGTCCATCCATCACTGGTCCTTTTGACCGGCGCATTGCTGGTCCCGTTGCTGCGGGGGAGGGCGAGGAGCGCCCTGCTGCTGGCCGTGCCGACGCTGGCGTTTTTCCTGGTAATGACCTCTCACTCGGGAGTCTATGGTGTCGTCCGTTTTCTTGACTGGGACCTGACCTTTGGCCGGGTTGATCGTCTGAGCCAGGTGTTCGGCTATATCATGACCTTGATGTGCATTCTCGGAAGCCTGTACGCACTGCACGTGAAGAACCCATTGGAGCATGCCGTGGCCTGGATCTATGTGGCAGGGTCGCTTGGGGTTATCTACGCCGGCGATTACCTGGTGCTCGTGCTGTTCTGGGAGATGATGGCCTTTTCCTCGGTGTTCCTCATCTGGCTTCGTCGCAGTCGCGACTCATTAGGGGCGGGTTTCCGCTATCTGCTGGTGCATGTGACCGGCGGGGTAATCCTGCTGGGCGGCGTGATCCTGCGCTACCATGCAACGGGTGGCGACCTGTCATTCGGTTCCATGGACATTGCCCATCCGGATCTTTCCACCTGGCTGATACTGGCCGGTTTCCTCCTCAATGCCGCCGTGCCGCCCTTGCATGCCTGGCTGCCGGATGCCTACAGCGCTGCCACGGTTACCGGTTCGGTTTTTCTCTGCGCATTCACCACCAAGACCGCGGTGTATGCCCTCTGCCGTGGCTTTGCCGGAATGGAAATTCTGTCTGATGCTGGGTGCCATCATGGCCCTGTACGGTGTGGTTTATGCCGTGCTGGAGAACGATGCCCGCAAGCTGCTGGCCTACCACATCATCAGTCAGGTCGGCTATATGGTTGCCGGGGTCGGGCTTGGCAGCCAGATGGCGATCAATGGGGTTTGCGCTCACGCATTTGCCCATATCCTTTATAAGGGGCTCCTGTTTATGGGTACCGGTTCGGTGCTCTACATGACCGGGAAAAGTAAATTCACCGAACTGGGCGGACTCTACCGGAAGATGCCATGGGCCTTTGTCTTTACCCTGATCGGCGGATTTTCCATTTCGGCCTTTCCCCTGTTCAGCGGATTTGTCAGCAAATCCATGATCGTGGCAGCCGGTTTCGAGCAGCACCAACTCTGGGTCGGTTTTCTGCTGCTGGTGGCATCTGCCGGGACATTCCTGCACACCGGATTGAAGGTTCCCTATTTTATCTGGTTCGGCAAAAATAACTGTAGCAGCGAGACCTGGGAGAGGGCCGCCGACCCGCCCTGGAACATGCGGGCCGCCATGGCCGTTACCGCCTTCCTCTGCATCGGTATCGGCTGCTACACACCATACCTCTATGACATGCTCCCGTATCCGGTGGATTATCATCCGTACACGGCCTACCATGTCTCGGAAACGCTTCAGATCCTCCTTTTCACGGGAGTTGGGTTCTTCATCTTCCTGAAAAAGCTGGTACCGCAACCGACAATCAGTCTGGACCTGGACTGGTTTTACCGGATGGGCGGACGGGCCGTTTTGCGGATGGCTCGTGGCCCGGTCCAGGCGACGGACACCTTTGTTGGTGAACTGTACCGCCGCTGCGGTATCCGCTGGATGATGGATGCAGCCCGCAACTCGGCCTGGTTCGACCGCAAGGCAATCGATGGTGCCGTCGACGGTCTGGCACTGACGGTGCGCTCCCTGGGAGGGAAACTGCGAAATGCCCAGACCAGTCAAGTGCAGATCAATGCACTGTCGGCAATGGTGGTCATTGTCTTACTGCTCCTGCTCTATGTGGTGGCAGAAACTCTTGTAAGGTAGCCCATGGAATTTTTTGCCTGTACCGATAACTGGCCGATTCTGAGCATTTTGATCTTCCTGCCCCTGGCCGGCGCACTTCTCCTGCCGCTGTTCGGCAGAGGGCAGGGGAGCAAGGTCTGGGCGCTGGCTGTCACCCTGGCGGAAACGGTGCTGTCTTTACCCCTGTACTGTAATTTTGATTTCACGACAGCAAGGTATCAGTTTGTTGAAAATGCCCAGTGGATACCCTCACTCACCATCAACTATAGCGTAGGCGTCGACGGGATCAGCCTGCTGCTGGTGCTGATGACAACAATGATCATGCCGTTGTGCGTGCTCTGTTCCTGGCGGTCGATTGAGAATCGCACAAGGGAATTTTTTGCCTGCATCCTGTTGATGGAAACCACCATGGTCGGTGTGTTCCTGGCCCTTGACTTCGTTCTGTTCTTTTTGTTCTGGGAAGCCATGCTGATTCCCATGTTCCTGCTGATCGGTGTCTGGGGAGGGCCGCGGAGGGTGTATGCCGCAGTGAAGTTCTTTCTTTATACCCTGGCCGCATCGGTGTTTCTGCCTGTTGCCATCATTATCCTTTACCTGAACAGTTCTCCGCACACTTTCTCGATCCCGGCACTCATGGGCCAACCGTACCCGCCGACCCTGCAAGCATGGGTTTTCCTGGCCTTTTTTCTAGCCTTTGCCGTCAAGGTGCCAATGTTTCCATTCCACACCTGGCTGCCTGCCGCCCACGTAGAAGCACCCACGGCAGGCAGTGTCATCCTGGCCAGCGTACTCCTTAAAATGGGTGCATACGGATTCCTGCGGTTTGCACTTCCCATGACCCCACTGGGAGTACAGGCGTTCGGCCCATGGGTTTTGGCGCTGTCGGTAGTGGCCATCCTCTACGGGGGATTTACCGCCCTGGCACAGAGCGACATGAAGAAGCTGGTGGCCTACTCCAGTGTGGCGCACATGGGCTTTGTGACCCTTGGGATCTTTCTTCTCAACAGCAGGGGGGTGGAAGGCGCCATCCTGCAAATGGTCAATCATGGGATCACCACCGGAGCCTTGTTCCTCTGTGTGGGTATCATCTATGAGCGGACCCACTCCCGTGAACTGGCCACTGCCACCGGGATTGGTCAGGTAATGCCGGTATATGTGACCGCCCTGACCGTGTTCGCTCTTTCGTCTCTTGCCTTTCCCGGTACGAACAGTTTTATCGGTGAATTTCTGATACTGGCGGGAGGTTTTGCCGCTTCACCCGGGCTGACGGCCCTTGCCATACCGGGGGTCGTAGTGGGTGCCGCCTATATGCTGCGGATGCTCCAGCGAATTATCTGGGGTGGGACGGATAACCCGGACACCAGACATCTGGTTGACCTGAATATCCGGGAAATGGCAACGCTGGCTTTTCTGGTGGTTTTCGTGATCTGGATCGGACTGTCGCCGGCACCCTTTACCGATGTGCTGCACGTCAGCGTTGAACACCTGTTGGGCCAGGTCCGGTCAGGGATGGCTCCGTAGCCTCGCTTTATCGTTTTGGGTGCAGAGCCGAGCTGATTTGAATAAGGAGTATCGAATACGTGAATTTCATATTATTTGCTCCTGAAATAGTGCTGATCTTCGGGGTACTGGTGCTTTTCGTTGTTGCCCTGGGAAGCAGCCGCGATCGCCTGGCGGCTACGGGCACGGTTGTTGCCGGTCTGGCAGCCCTCGCAGCGTGTGCCGCGACCCTCGGGCGGCAGGGAGATCTGTTTTATCACGCCTATCGCATCGATCTCTTTTCACAGATTTTCAAAATATTCATTCTTATCGGGCTGACCTCAATAGCTCTGTTTGGTCGCCGTCTCAAGGATATCCGGGACGATATCAGGCCCGAATATTTCCTCTTCCTGCTCATTGCCACCCTGGGCCTGGTGATGCTGGTGAGCTGCGTCGAACTGATCTCACTGCTCGTCTCTCTGGAGCTTTCTTCCTTTGCCATCTACCTGTTGATACCGTTGAGGCGTGATCGGGATGGTCTCCGGATGCAGATGGAGTCGGCGGCCAAATACGTCATTTTTGGCGTTCTCGCCACCGGTATCATGCTGTTCGGGATAAGCTATCTCTTCGGCATGACCGGTTCGACCTATTTTTCTGACATTGCTCCGGTCCTGGTCGCCCGGTGGACGGAACCGATGGCGGTTGTGGCCATTGCCCTGACGCTGCTGGGACTTTTTTTCAAACTCGCGGCCTTTCCCATGCACCTCTGGGCCCCTGATGTCTACCAGGGCGCGGCCAATGAGACAACGGCATATATCACCGGCGTTCCCAAAGCGGCTGCAGTGGCGGTAATCATCCGTTTTCTTTTTGCTGCTGATTCTTCCGGCCATGACCTGGTAATTTTCCTGACCGTTATTTCAGTCGTATCCATGTTCCTCGGGAACCTTGTTGCCATCGTCCAGAAAGACCTCAAGCGGATGTTCGGCTATTCTGCTATTGCCCACGCCGGATATGTGACTGTTGGTTTTGTTACCCTTGAGGCTGTCGGTTTTTCTGCTTCGATTTTTTATTCTTTAGCATTCCTGGTCATGAGCCTGCCGGTATTTCTGATCATCTGCCAGGTATCAAATGATGGCGAGAACCTTGAAATCGACGATCTGGCCGGTTTGCATGAACGATCCCCCATTGCAGCCCTGATTATGGGCCTCAGCCTGTTTGCACTGGCCGGGATCCCGCCTTTTGCCGGATTTTTCGGCAAACTCCTGCTTATTAAAGCTGCCCTGGACCGCGGTTTGCTGACACTGGTTGTGATGTTGGCAATCAATTCGGCAATCGGGATTTACTATTATCTGAATGTCGTCCGCGTGATGTATTTTGAAAAAGCCGGTGATCGTAAGGCTGTTCCTTTTGATTCCCTCTCAACCAGTTTGGGGATCTTACTGGTACTGGCAATCCTTGCATTAGGAATTGCGCCCGGATACCTCATGGAGTCGATTGCCACGGCGATACAGGGATTGCTTTTGTAGCGAAGAGGTCCTTGTTATTACAAACCTTAAAAATACTACGACCGCGAACACTCTGGTCCGGGCTTTTTTTAAGCGTATGCAGGTCTTCAACAGACCTGAGGAATATCACCTCACTGGACCGGAACAGTTCCGGCTTGGGCATCGTAAAGCTACTCTGCGACCCGAATCCATCGGAACTGATGAAGATGTATCCGGTTTCTTCTCTGGTCAACAATCCCCGAAACAATTCTGTCGAGTGTGTTGCTCGTCAGGATTGAATGCCCCAGTATGCTGCGGCCCCACACGTTACCAATAATGTAAAGTAACACATAAACAATTAACAGCTATCTAACCGATATTAAGTTATATATTACTTCATATGCCGTCTTCAAGAAAGATACGGTCGCATATTTGATCTGTGTGTAAATTGCCAAAATATGCTACTGTGCAGAAGCGTAATGAAAACGACGAAAGGATGTATTTGGATGTCTGATAGCGAAAACAATAAAAGGGCTGATGTTATCCCCTTCCCGGATGTAAACAAGGCAGGATCACTAACCCTTTCCGCGAAGGTCGCCAAACTGAGGGCGGCAGGGATAAAGGAAAGGATTGAAATGATCCTTTCCGACCCGGAAGGGAAAAAGCTTGCACGCTCGCTGGAACCCCAAGAGCTCTATTGGCTCGTCAAGGAAATGGGCGACGAGGATGCTTTGCCACTTATCGCGCTCTCCTCCCCGGAGCAGTGTTCTTTCTTCTTTGACGTTGAGCTCTGGAATGGCTGCACCTATTCGCGAGAGAAGGCCATGGAGTGGATTGACCATCTCCTGGCAGCAGGTGAGGAGTTTTTTGTTGAACAACTCTATCACCTTGACTTCGAACTGCTTCTGCTTATCTGCAGGAAGGAACTCTTTGTCGGTGGCGGGGTAGGCGACCTGATAGCCGAGAATGAAACCCGTGCCGAATGGGACCACACTTTCGATGACATGTTCTTCATAACTTTCCGCGACGAAAAGCAGGGTCCGCTGATGGGCCGTTTTCTCGACAGTATTTACCACCATGATCACTCACTGTATTTACGTTTGATGGAAGGAACAAAGAACGAAATTGACAGCGAACAGGAAGAGCTGTGCTATCGTTTCAGATCCGGTCGACTAGCGGATCTGGGCTTTCCGGAGTGGGAGCATGCCCTGGAAATTTACCGCTACGTTACTCCGGAGGATTTTGTTCCTCAAGTCAGCAAGGATCCGGTAGTCGTGGATTTCGAGGCGCATCTTCCCGTTCCATTTTCCGCAGGGGACTCCCTTTTTCAACGTGCCATGAACAGTGCCGATTCCGAGGGACTGAATGAGGAACTCTACTGCCTGATCAATTCGGCACTTGTTGCAGAGGACAAATCTTTTTCTGACCTAGATACCATGGATTCTGTTCTGCAAAGAGTGTACGGATACCTGGCCATCGCCCTCGAGCATCTCAGCGGAGGAGACGAACAAGAAGCAGTGCGCATTCTCGAGACAGAGTACCTGAAAAGGCTCTTTCAGCTTGGCTTCGGCATTATTTCCCAGCTCAGGATTCGAGCAGAACGCATAACTATTGAAGGTGCCGAGCATGCGACAAACCGGGCACTCCTCGGTTTTCGCAAGAAATACCCCCGCTATTACCGCGGACTGGATCCGGACCATGTGGACGGATACCGCGAATTCAAAAGCCTGAACGATGTTCAGACCGTTGATGCATTTCTGCAAAAAATCGAGGGCTGATATTTTCAGTGGGCATCAGTTGCTGGATAGCGGTCGCTAAGCAAAAGATGGGGCTATTTTTATATTTTAGGTTGATTTCTTTTTTCAGACAGTGTATAAAAAAGAATTACAACGGGTGAGCAATCGCTTCCCCGTTTTTTCACGTCCGCCACAAAGCCATAGCAGAAATGTTTGTCCGCTTCCCGCCAAGCAGGTCAATCAATCACTGTTGGATAGTTTTTTCGTGGATGTAACCAGGCCGCAATGTTTATCGGGCACACTCTTCAGTATCAGAGTTGCCGCTCGACAGATAATGCTGATTCTGTATGGCCGTTATGCAAAGCGCGTAGCATTACCAATACGTATCATTATTCCCGAAAGGGTATCTTAACCAAGGAGAAAACATGAAATCCCTGCGAACAAAATGTATTGATTGTGGAAGTGAAGCTATTGAAACTCTTATTGATGAGATTAAGCCTAACTTCAAGATGGAAGTAGTCCGTTATGCTTGCGGCGCCGAATTCAGGGGCTCTTTTTCTACTACAAGCAACATGGGCAAGGCTGTTCATAGCGGTTGCATGCAAGGTTAATGCGTCGCAGTGAATGAAAACCTGTACAAAAAAAAGCCCGCAAATGCGGGCTTTTTTTGTTTGATGACGCTGTGCCAGGAAGGGTTTTCAGGTAGTATGGTTGTGGCTAGCCAAGTACCAAGGTAATTGCATGGATTATCAAACCGATCATACCGCCTACCAGGGTTCCGTTCATGCGGATGAACTGCAGGTCAGAGCCGATACTTAACTCAATCTCGGAAACGAAATCTTCGTCATTCCACTGCTGGATGGTTCCGGAAATATGCCGGGCAAAACCTATCCGCAGATTATCCGCATAATTTCTGACCATCCTTTCCAGATGATCATTGATAGAGTCTTTGAGATCCTTGTTTTTCGAAAGCGTCCGTCCCAATCCCACTGCCGTGTTGGAAAGCTTTTCGCGAATTTTTGAATCCTTACCATTGAGATCGACTTGCAGCCAGTTTTTCAGGTCACACCAGAGGCTGTTGATGTACTCGGTCAAGGCCGGGTTTGCGATGATTTCCTGCTTGAATGATTCAACTTTACCCCTGAGAGCATCATCATTCCTCAATTTTGCAGTAAATTCGTTCAGCGAGTCATTGAACTTGGCCCTCAGTTCATGATCCGGATCAGCATTTACTTCCTGAATAAAGAGATTGAGCCTGTTTGCGATCTTTTCACCTGCACCCTTCATAAACTGTTCCCGGTTAGGAATCATTCTGCCCAACATGGGGTATTCTTTGTTTACCCAGTTGTCGATGGCTGTGGCAATTTTTTCCTGTGACTCAGGAATTGCCAGCCAGACTGCCAAACGTCGAAGCACGTCGTCCAGGACCTTCTGGTGGCGGTCTTCTTTCCGCAGCGCATCGAGAACCTGCGCAATAGTGGTGGCAAGGTCAAGTTTCTCAATCCGGTTGTTAATTGCTGCATGGATGATCTTGCGCACCCGGCTATCATCGATGAAATTCAGGGAATCGACAAGGATACGACCAACGCCCGAGGCAACACTGTCGGCATTTTTCTCTGAAGATAAAAATGTTGAAATTCGTTGTGCCGGATTAAATTCCCGCATTTTATTGATGAGCGATTCTGTTGCCAGAAACTTGTCGCGTATAAATTCGGCAAGGCTGTCAGCAATTGTGTTCTTCTTGTTAGGGATGATGGCCGTATGGGGGATCGGAATGCCCAATGGGTGCCTGAATAGGGCGACAACAGCGAACCAGTCGGCGAGGGCGCCGATCATTGCTGCCTCGGAAAATGCGGAAGCCCATTCCCAGTAGCCCATGCCCTTATGAAAGCGTGCAATGACGAACAAAATTGCAGCTGCAACCATAAGCCCACCGGCAATCGTTTTATTCCTGCGTAAAATTCGTCTCTTGTACTCCAAAATTCACTCCTTTTTCTTGCTGGGTAATCCTCGGTTTACCTTCTAGCTGTACAAAGGTCCGGTTATCTCCACGTGTGTCAGGAATAATCTCACGTCAAATTCAAGTTGATGATAGTTCGGCTCCATATACTCACAGAGCTTATAGAATGCCTTGTTATGCTCCTTTTCCTTCAGGTGCGCCAACTCGTGCACCACTATCATCTTTAGAAAATCGAGAGGGGCATTCTTGAAAACAGCGGCTATCCTGATCTCGTGTTTTGCTTTCAGTTTTGTACCCTGCACCCTCGAAATATAGGTGTGGGTGCCAAGTGCATGATGGATTACGTTTATTTTTCCATCAAAAACAACTTTACTGATCGGTGCCGAGGTGGAAAGATATTTGCTCTTCATTCCAATGGTAAAATCATAGAGGGCCTTTTCAGTGCGAATGGTGTGCGCTGACGGATATTTTCGAGCCAGCAAAGAACCCAGCCTGTTTTCAGTTACTAACAGCTCAACCTGATTTGTGACCGATTCAGGATAACCTTTCAGGTATTTTAATTCCTGCATGGATACTTGTTTCCTTCCGAGGAGTCCCTTCGATAAGACGTTGCGTCCGATGGGGCGCAACATGTAGATTGGGGACGTTACGGTACCACACCTTCTTGCCAGAGGTAAAGTGAAAGGAATGCCTGTCTGAAATTTTCAACCGGAACATGGCAGCTGATCGAGCATACACCTTCTGCATTGCAAGGTACTGCCTTGTTCACCGGGCCCTGATACACATACAAACGAAAATTGCTGACCGCTTTTGAGAATCAACCCTGTCTTCCCGAAATAACAGCTCGGAACTATTTGATCTTTCAGTGAAAATGTGCTAGCTGTTGTTGTATGAAACAAATGCATCCCCCCAGAATCATACTCCGGCAAGATCATCCTCTTTCCCGGTCAATGATCAGTCCAAATGTTCTCAAGATCCTCTACCGTCTCAAAGACAATGGTCACATCGCCTATCTGGTTGGAGGCGGTGTGCGTGATCTCCTGCTTGGACGTGAACCCAAGGATTTCGATGTAGCCACGGATGCAACGCCGGGCAGAATTAAAAAACTGTTTCGCAACTGCCGTCTTGTGGGCCGTCGTTTCCGGCTTGCCCATCTCCATTTTGCCAATGAAATCGTTGAGGTAGCCACTTTTCGAGGTTCTCCATCCAATGAACCGGAAGAGGGGTTGGCCCCTTTATTATCAGACAGCAAGTTTGCACTTCAACCGCGTCGTCTGGTGAGTGAAGACGGTCTGGTGCTGCGGGACAATGTATTCGGTTCGCCGGCCGATGATGCTCATCGCCGCGATTTCACCGTCAATGCCCTTGCCTATTCTATTTCCGACTTTACAATTCTTGATTTCGTTGGCGGCATGGAAGACCTGGAAAACGGGGTCATCCGTACTATTGGTGATCCTTCGATACGTTTTACTGAGGATCCGGTGCGAATGTTACGTGCTGTTCGCTTTGCCGCCTTGCTTGGCTTTACTTTTGAAAAGATAACGTGGCAAGCTCTCGTGGAAAATGCCCCGGGAATCACCAGGGCAACACCTCCAAGACTTTATGAAGAGATCTTGAAGCTTTTTCTGTCCGGAGAAGGAGAGACAACATATCAACACATGCGCCTTGGCGGCCTTTTCGCCCCTCTTTTTCCATGGCTCGGCGAGTGCCTTGATCGGGAATCCGATGGATTTCCCCATGTGCGGATCGGTAAAAATCTTGAGTGGATCGATAAGCGTATCGCCGCAGGAGACACCGTGTCTGCGCCCCTTATGCTGTCCCTGCTGTTTGGTGAATGCCTGGAGGAGAGGGAAGATTTTTATCGCAAACAGGGAGTAGCCTCTCTGGATGCGACACAAGCTGCGGTGGCAGATTTTATGGGCGAACAGGTTCCTCTTGTAGCGATTCCCCATCGCGTTGCTCTTGCCGTTCGGGATATCATGATACTCCAGAATCGATTCAGAAAGATGCCAGGAAAACGTCCCCAGTCAGTTCTGTCAAGACCGGGATTTACGGATGCCCTTGCCTATCTCCGTTGTCAGAGCGAGATGACAGGGGAGGGGGCAGATGTTCTTGCCTGGTGGGAAAGTTATGCCGCAGGGCAAACTCTGCCACCGCTACCAACACACATGGAAAAGACCGGCGAAAAACGTCGACGTCGAAGCAGGAAACGGAAATACAAGGCCCCTGCCGCTTCAGTGTAGTCGTACCTCGGATGAGAACCCCACATTGCCTTTTCAGGCCCACACCCTGGTTCCAGCATCTTTAGCGTCCCTCAACAATAGAGTCTCCCTGCCAGACTTCTTGAAATAATAAGACAGACTGCGCTGGTTGCCTTTTTCAGGGCAATGCAACAATTTACTTGTGATAATTACTGGTTGTGGTATTTTATAAAATTTTCGTCATTGCGCACAAACATCATAGGATACACCTTGTGCCCTGCGCATTGACGAAAATACGTTTTTTGTTACTGGCTTGATTATTTTATCAATTAGGAGTTTCAATGGGTTTCAACTGCGGTATTGTCGGCCTCCCCAACGTGGGAAAATCAACCATATTCAATGCACTGACTTCGGCTGGGGCCGAGTCGGCTAATTATCCCTTTTGTACAATCGACCCGAATGTGGGTATCGTTCAGGTTCCGGATCCCCGAATGGATAAGCTTGCAGAGTTTGTCAACCCGGAAAGAATTCTTCCGACGACAATTGAAATCCTTGATATCGCCGGTTTAGTCAAAGGTGCAAGTCAGGGTGAGGGGCTTGGAAACCAGTTCCTTGGCCATATCCGGAGCGTTGATGCAATTATCCATGTGGTTCGTTGTTTTGTTGATGAAAACATCGTCCATGTGAACGGTGCGATCAATCCGATCCTGGATATTGAAATCATTCAAACGGAGCTGGCGCTTGCCGATCTCGATACGATAGAAAAGCGGCTACAGCGAGTCGATAAGCTTGCCAAGAATGGCGACAGAAAATTAAAAGATGAGGCAGAGTTTTACCTTCGCATCAAGCAGGCCCTGGAACAGGGAAAGGGCGCCCGCGGAATTGCCGCAACACCGGATGAGCATCTTCTTATGTATGATCTCCACCTGTTGACGGATAAGCCCGTTCTTTATGTGGCAAATGTCGCCGAAGATGATCTTGCAGGTAACAATCCTGCCGTTGAGGACGTTCGCCGACTTGCTGCTACTGAAGGAGCAAAATTGGTAGTAATCTGCGGGAAAGTTGAGTCCGAGATTGCAGAGTTGGACGAAGAGGAAAAAGAGCTGTTTCTTTCCAGCATGGGCCTTGCCGAGTCAGGGCTTGACAGGCTGATCAGGAGCGGTTACGAACTTCTGGGTCTGATAACCTACTTTACCGCTGGGAAAAAGGAGATTCGTGCCTGGACAATTCCGGTCGGAACCAAGGCACCCCAGGCGGCAGGAGTCATACACTCTGACTTTGAAAAAGGTTTTATTCGCGCCGAAGTTATCGCGTATTCAGATTACATTTCTGCGGAAGGGGAGACGGGTGCAAAAGAAAAAGGACTTATGAGGCTTGAGGGAAAGGAATATTTGGTGAAGGATGGAAACGTGATGCACTTCCGATTTAACGTATAAGTTGACCTTTCACCATAATAATTTCAGCTGATACTTCCCTGTTTAGAATAGTGAGAATGGCCAGTGACTGCTGTACTGCTGCAGCTTTCAGGGAGCCGGGATTAACCAGGAGAACCTCACCTTTTTTCTGAATGGCAGGAACATGGGTGTGACCGTACAGGACAATCCCTGCTTTTACGCTGGAGGCTTTTTCGTAAATCCTTTCAATACCGTTCTTGACCCGATACACATCACCGTGAGAAAGGAAAAACGTCCTGTCACCGATGCTTAGAAGAAGCTCGCGGGCGGCTTCTGATACTGAATCGCAGTTTCCTGCGAGCTTGATTACAGGAATGTCGAGGGCGTACTCGATGATATCGGCATCGGGGAGTAAGTCCCCCAAGTGGATGATGCAATCAAGCCCGGAAATGCGGTCAAGCATCTTGATTGCCAAAGGATAGTTACCATGGGTATCTGAAAGTACGGCAATTTTCATTTTAACGGTTCTGGTGCAGATGCAGAGTGTTTACAGCCTCAGGAGCGTACCTGTCGAGAGTTATGATTGATTTCCCCTTATTGGGGGTTTTCTATGCCAAGTCTTCGCATCTTTTCCACAAGAGTAGTCCGATTCAAGTTCAACATGACAGCTGCTTTTGCCTTGACACCGTTTGCCAGATGGAGTGCATCACAAATCATCTTCCGTTCAATTTCATTGATGGCCTGAGCCATATCAATGCCACGATCTGTCACTTTTGTCAGAACTTCCTCTCGAATATTTGATGGAAGGTCGCTTGCCGTTATGCGATTGCCATCAGTCAGGGCTACGACTCTTTCTACCACATTCTCAAGCTCGCGCACATTTCCGGGCCAGCGATACGCCTCAAGCATTTCAAGGGCTTCGTTGGAAATGGACATGAGTGGCCGCTTCATATCTGTACAGTTTTTTTCGATGAAGTGTTTAAGGAGTGAGAGGATATCTTCTGTTCTTTCTCGCAGCGGCGGCAGGTGGATAGGGATGACGTTGAGACGGTAGTAGAGATCTTCCCGAAAACTTCCCATTTCTGACCTCCTCTTCAAGATTAAGGTTTGTAGCAGAAATGACACGGACATCGAGTTGAATCGTTTTTGTGGAACCGATCCGTTCCACTTCCTGCTCCTGAAGCACCCTCAGGAGTTTTGTCTGCAGATGCATCGGCATAGTTCCGATCTCATCGAGAAAAATGCTCCCGTTGTTTGCTGCCTCGAATTTCCCTATCTTGTCACGTATCGCACCAGTGAAAGCACCCTTGACGTATCCGAAGAGTTCACTTTCGAGCAGATTTTCCGGGATTGCCGCGCAATTAACGGGAATGAACGGCTTGTCCTTGCGTTGACTATTGAAATGGAGTGCCCGGGCTACCAGTTCCTTACCGGTCCCGGATTCACCGAGGACGAGTGCTGTTGAGTCGGTATTTGCAATCCTTTTCATCCGTTCAAACAGCTTCTGCATGATTGGGGATGAGCCGATTATATTTGCAAAATCGTATTTATTGTGGAGTTGCTGCTTCAGGTAGACATTTTCCGAAAGAAGCTGGCGCTTTTCCAGCGCCTTCGAAATGGTAATGGAAAGTTCATCAAAACTCAGCGGTTTGGTAACGTAGTCAAAGGCACCCTCTTTCATTGCCTTTACCGCAGTTTCCGCAGAAGCATGGCCGGTAATGAGTATGACCTCGGTGAAGGGAGAAAGCTCCTTAACCTGCTTGAGAATATCAATGCCGTTTATATCCGGGAGAAAAAGGTCTGTGATGATAATGTCGAATTGTTCATGAGAAAGGAAGGAGAGGGCGAGTTTGCCATTTGCAGCCCCTCTGACATTGAAACCGGTCATTTTCAAAAGTCTGACAAGAGAGTCTCGACTGAGGTCTTCGTCTTCTACAAGGAGAATTTTTGCACGTTCTTTCATCAGCCCTCCTCTGTGTACTGTATTTCATAACATTTTCCCATGTGACTGGCAAGAGCCGAGTTTGACGGGACCATATTTTTCGTTATAATTACATTTAATATTACAGGGGAATTCATGAAAACTGCCACGTTACTCTTTCTTTTGCTCATTACCACCGTAAGCGTTTGTCATGCTGATCAGTCTTCGATTCGCCTCCTGGAGATTAATGGCCCCATAAACCCCGCTACGTCTGCCTACATTACAAGAAACCTCAGGGAGTCAGCACAAAACAGGGATGCTCTCGTACTGGTGGAAATGGACACTCCCGGAGGACTGGACAGCTCCATGCGGGACATTGTTAAAAATATATTCTCAAGTCAGGTGCCGGTTGCCGTATACGTCTCTCCAGCAGGAGCCAGGGCAGCATCAGCTGGGGCTATCATTGCCCTTGCCGCTGATTTCTGTGCGATGTCACCCGGCACTAACATTGGAGCTGCCCACCCTGTCACAATTGGCTTAAAACCAGACTCTGTTATGCAGGAAAAGATTCTGAATGATATGCTGGCCTATGTGGAAGGGATTGCAGTAAAACGTGGCAGGAATCCTGAAATTATGCGACAAATGGTCAGTAAAAGTCTTTCCCTGCCGGCAGAAAGAGCTTTGCAAGATAAGATTATCGATTTTATTGCCAACGACCGGACCGACCTTATTCGCAAGCTGGAAGGAAAAACCGTACGGCGTGCGAGTGGTTCATTCCCTCTGGAACTTGCAAACGCAAAGACTGTCTTGCATGAGATGACTGCCCGGGAAAAGATTCTTGATGTCATTGGTGACCCGAATATCGCCTATTTGCTCATGATGCTTGGCTTCATTGGGCTCTTTTTTGAACTATCAACTCCGGGAGTCATCCTCCCCGGAGTAATCGGTGCAATATCTTTGATTCTGGCTTTTTTCGCCTTTCAGACTCTTCCCGTCAATTATGCGGGAGTGCTGCTTATCCTTCTGGCCCTCGTTTTGTTCATTGCTGAAATAAAGGTCGTTTCTCATGGTATGTTGACAGTTGGAGGGGTACTAGCCATGATTTTCGGTTCACTTCTTCTTTATGACTCACCGGAACCATATATGAAGGTGTCCCTCAGTATCATCCTGACCAGTGTTATACTTGTGACGGGGTTTGCTGTCTTTGTGATCAGGAAAGCGGTTGCGGTGCACCGAATGAAGCCTGCATCAGGAAAAGAAGGGCTGGTTGGTGAAAGGGGTTACGCCGATTCCGATATCATGCCGGAAGGAAAAGTTTTTATCCGGGGGGAATATTGGGACGCCTGGAGTGACAAAACGGTATCCCGTGGCGAAAAGATCATCGTCGTCTTGGTAGAGGGCATGAAGGTCAAGGTGGAGAAAGAAGAAGGGAAATGAGCGACTGAATTTCACAAGACACTATGTCAGGGGGTAAAACATGGATTCCATTTCCGGATATTTTACGTATGTACCAATGCTCTTCATAATACTAGTCGGACTGATGGTGGCTGCGAGCGCAGTCAGGATTCTGCCAGAATACGAACGAGGGGTGCTCTTCAGACTTGGCCGGTATGCCGGGACCAGGGGACCGGGACTCTTTTTCATTATTCCCGGGGTTGACAAACTCATACGCGTTTCACTCAGAACGGTCGTCATGGATGTGCCACCACAGGACGTCATCACCCATGACAATGTAACGGTGAAGGTTTCAGCGGTCATCTACTTTCGGGTCATGGAGCCTGAAAAAGCGATAATTGAAGTTGAGAATTTTCTTTACGCAACAAGCCAGCTTTCCCAGACGACACTTCGGAGTGTGCTCGGCCAGGTTGATTTGGATGAGCTTTTGGCCAATCGTGAAAAGATCAACCGCGAACTCCAGGAAATTCTCGATCGCCATGCCGGGCCATGGGGAGTGAAGGTTTCCAACGTAGAGGTTAAAAATATTGACCTTCCCCAAGAGATGATGCGAGCCATAGCCAAGCAGGCTGAAGCGGAACGCGAGCGCCGCGCGAAGATTATTCATGCCGAAGGCGAACTGCAGGCATCGGATAAACTTGCCAAGGCGGCAGCTGTTCTGGCCCAGGAGCCAATGTCGCTGCAACTCCGTTTCCTGCAAACATTGACGGAAATCGGTGCTGAAAAGAACTCAACAATCGTCTTTCCCGTTCCGATTGACATCATCAAAATGTTTCTGGATAAAAAGTGATTATTTCGTGCAAGGGATAGAAGAACGTAAGATTCTTCTTCACAGAGGAATGGGTCGTGCTGTTCTCAGTTAGTCACATTGGCCAATAAAAACGGGCGCACCGGAGAACCGGTTGCGCCCGTTTTTTTCAAGCCTTGGCAAATCTCAGGATTTTACTATTTCAATTTTTCCCTCTTTATGCAATTTATCAACTAATTCAGATATGCTCTGTTGAATTTTCTGAACTTTCAGGTAATTAACTATGTCCTTTTTTGCATCACTGAAGGGGATGGTTCGCGCTGGCTTTTTATCGGTTACTTTTATAATGTGATACCCGAACTTAGTCTCGACGACATTACTGATCTCGCCCGGCTTAAGAGCGAATGCAGCTGCTTCAAATTCCGGCACCATCTGTCCCTTGCTGAAGTAACCAAGGTCTCCACCCTGCGGGGCGCTCGGACACGTTGAGTTTGCTTTCGCCAGGGCAGCAAAATCTTCACCGGCTTTTGCACGCTTGAGAAGTGCCTCGGCCTTTTCTTTAGCCTTTGCCTTCTCTTCCGCGGAAGCCTTCGGGTCGACACCGATGAGAATGTGACTCGCCTGAACAGTTTCCGGCTGTTTAAACTTGTCACCATTCTCATCGTAGAATTTTTTTGCCTGAGCATCAGAAATGGAAATTTTCGAAGCAATTTCCTTCTCGATCAGGTTATTGATGTATATCTCCTTACGCGCGAATTCTTCAAGGTTCTTTTCCGTAAGGCCACTAGCCTTAAGAGCCTTGTCATAGGCTTCTGTGCTGGGGAACTTGCTTTTACCCTGTTTCATCTGAGCTTCTACGCGGCTATCGATATCAGCAATAGGCAGCTTCTTTCCAGCCTGGTATAAGAGTTCAGCGGAAATCAGTTGATCAAGAACAGCCGACTCGGCCTTTTTCTTCTCATCTGCTGTCAACTCTTTTTTGATCTGGTTTTGTGCAAGCATGAATTTCATTGCCCGATCAAGTTCCTCCCTCGTGATCGGTGATCCATTCACTTTAGCGACAATATTTGCGGGTGTGGAGGCTACTGCCGCTGTTTTCTTTGAAGATGTTTTTTTCTTGTCAGCACTGAAAGCCGTCCCGGCCAGGGCGATTGTTACAACGAGTGAGACTACAATCGAGCGGAGAGTCGATTTCCTGAAAGCATGCATCTTGAAGTACTCCTTTATGGTTTATTTATGCGAAATCTTTGTAACTATACCATGCTGTTAAGGTTATTCAAAGTTCTATCGTGTGTCTGCTCCACAGTTTCTTTGCAGAATGAATATTTTTGCATCCTGCCGGTTTATTTGTGCAACATATCTTCACATATCTGCTCGCAAACCTTTGATTATTTTTCCGGCACCAGTATTTTCTCTGAAAAAAAACTATGCTTTTCACCTAAGCATATTTCGATGGGATTACAAATAGTTTCACTTGTTGAAGTTTGTTTGGCATTTCGTAAATAATCGTTCTGGTTGATAGATGGTTGACTTTGAGTGCTTATTTTGGTTTTATAGGACACTTATATTTTAGTGCAGGTTTGTTTGATTGACCTGTACGTGTTGTTATTTAGTTTCCGTGTGTTACCCTCATTTTTTCAGGGAGTTGAAAATGGAAAAGAAAAAGTTCAAGAAAATACTTGCCGCTAATCGTGGTGAAATAGCAATCCGCATTTTCAGGGCGTGCAGCGAGCTTGGCATCGGAACAGTTGCGATTTATTCCCAAGAGGACAAACTTTCCCTTTATCGCTACAAAGCTGATGAAGCATACCCGATCGGGAAAGGCAAAAGCCCCGTAGATGCCTATTTGGGAATCGATGAAATCATTTCCCTTGCAAAGGATAAGGGTGTGGATGCCATCCATCCCGGCTATGGTTTCCTGTCAGAAAATCCTGAGTTTGCCGAAAAATGCGAAAAAGCCGGAATTGTCTTTATCGGGCCTACCGCTGCAATGCAACGCAGGGTAGGGGACAAGATTGCTGCGCGCAAGGTTGCCATTGAGGCTTCAGTCCCGGTAATACCCGGAACTGATGACCCTATTGAAAAAGATGAGGAAGCTTTCGCTTTTGCAGAAAAGGCCGGTTATCCTCTGATGATCAAAGCTGCTGCTGGCGGTGGTGGCAGGGGAATGCGTGTTGCACGCAATCAGAGGGAGCTTCTGGAAGGCCTTTCAAGCGCTCGTAGCGAGGCTCTCGCGGCCTTCGGAAACGCGGCCGTTTTTCTCGAGCGTTTCATCGAACATCCGAAACATATCGAAGTACAGGTGCTCGGAGATAATTACGGTAATCTTGTACATTTCTTTGAAAGAGACTGCTCCATTCAGCGCCGTCACCAAAAGGTGGTAGAATTCGCGCCATCTCTTGGTTTGTCCCAGGAAAAACGCCAGGAGTTGTGTGACGCTGCCCTTCGGGTCACGAGACATGTCAACTACCGAAATGCCGGCACCGTTGAGTTCCTTCTCGACCAGGAAGGGAACCACTATTTCATTGAAATGAACCCGCGTATTCAGGTGGAGCATACCGTTACCGAAATGATAACCGGCAGAAATCTCGTCCAGGCACAGATTCTGGTGGCACAAGGATTACGCCTTAGCGATCCCGAGATTGGAATCCCGGATCAAAGCGCTATCACCATGTGGGGTCACGCTATCCAATGCCGGATCACAACAGAAGATCCGTCAAATGATTTCGCTCCGGACTTCGGGACACTGAAAGCATACCGCTCACCTGGGGGGTTCGGTGTCCGTCTCGATGCCGGCAATGCTTTTACCGGAGCCCATATCACACCGCATTACGATTCGCTCCTTGTCAAGATAAGCACTTGGGCTCTTGACTTTAAAGAAGCGGCGAATGTTATGAACCGCTCTCTCCAGGAATTCCGTATTCGAGGGGTAAAAACCAATATATGTTTCCTGGAAAACGTTGTGACCCATCCGGCATTTCTTGCAGGCCAGTGCGACACTTCTTTCATTGACAAGCATCCTGAACTGATGGTGATGAAAGAGAGGCGGGACAGGGCAACCAAAATACTCAGTTACATTGGAAATGTTATTGTAAACGGATCTCCGGGAATCACCAAACCGCTTCGATCTGCTGATCTACTGGATCCAAGGATTCCAGCCATCGACAAATCCACTCCCCGCCCCGCCGGTACAATGGACATTCTTCGCGAAAAGGGTGCTGATGGGCTCTCTCGCTGGATACTTGATCAGAAGAAAATACTCATTGCCGATACCACGATGCGTGATGCTCACCAGTCGCTTCTGGCAACACGGGTCAGGACACACGACCTCCTCAGAATTGCAATACCGACTTCTCACCTCGGCGCCGGGCTCTTTTCCCTGGAAATGTGGGGTGGTGCAACGTTTGACGTTTCCATGCGATTCCTCAAGGAATGTCCCTGGCAACGGCTCACCAAACTGAAACTGGCAATTCCCAACATTCTTTTCCAGATGCTGCTTCGAGGATCAAATGCTGTAGGATATACAAATTATCCTGATAATGTAGTACAGCGTTTCGTTGAGGAAGCCGCGAGCTCCGGTATTGACGTATTCAGGGTTTTCGATTCACTTAACTGGACAAAGGGCATGACCGTGGCAATGGATGCGGTTCGCAAGACAGGAAAGGTTTGTGAAGCATCAATTTGTTATACCGGAGACATCTCTGACCCGAAGAGGGACAAATATCCCCTTGAATATTACATTTCTCTTGCAAAAGAGCTGGAAAAAATGGGTGCCCATATCCTTGCCATAAAAGATATGGCGGGACTTCTCAAACCATTTGCCGCCTACAAACTGGTAAAAGCCTTGAAAGATGAGATTGGAATTCCGGTCCATCTCCATACCCATGATACTTCCGGGAATGGCGACGCTTCTATCTTGATGGCCTGTCAGGCAGGTGTCGACATTGTCGATGCCGCTCTTTCGTCGCTCTCCGGCCTCACTTCGCAACCAAACCTCAATTCCATCATCTCCGCCTTGCGCGGAACCGAGTGGGATACGCAACTTAATGAAGTCGGGCTGCAAAAACTCGCCAACTACTGGGAAACGGTACGTGACTATTACGCTCCTTTCGAGTCGGGCCTCAAAAGTGCTACTGCCGAGGTTTATCATCATGAAATCCCTGGTGGCCAGTACTCCAACTACAAGCCACAGGTTGCCGCTCTGGGATTACTGGACCAGTGGGACGAGTGCAAGGAAATGTACCATAAGGTGAATCATCTTTTCGGAGATATCATCAAGGTTACCCCCTCGTCGAAGGTTGTCGGTGATATGGCGATCTTCCTGGTCAAAAACAATATGGATGTGGATGACGTGTTTACCAAGGGACAGGATCTGACGTTCCCCGGATCTGTAATAGGCTTCTTCAAGGGGATGATAGGGCAGCCCTATGGTGGATTTCCAGAAAAGCTGCAGAAGATCATCCTGAAAGGGGAGGAACCGATTACCTGTAGGCCGGGGGAACTCCTCAAACCTGTCGATTTTGAAAAAGAGCGAGTGGAGATCCAGACAAAAGTCGGACATCTTGTCGATGACAAAAGGCTTCTTTCCCAGATCCTTTATCCGAGTGTGTATCCGGATTTTGACAAACACCGTCAACGCTACTCCGACACATCGGTTATTCCAACACCGATATTCTTCTATGGACTTGAACCCGGCCAGGAGACCTCTGTTGAGATAGATCCCGGTAAAACCCTCATTATAAAACTTAACGCCATCGGAGCTGTCCATGAGGATGGTACCCGTCAGGTGTATTTTGAACTGAACGGTCTCGCCCGTCAGGTTTGTATCCGTGACTTTTCTGTTGAAACTGACGAAAAAGAGCGACTGAAGGCTGACCCTTCCAATCCTCTTCATATCGGCGCGCCTATGCCAGGAAAGGTTCTTAAAGTCCCGATAAAGGTTGGTGATGTCGTTAAGTCAGGCGACATCCTGATGGTTACCGAGGCTATGAAACTTGAAGCGAACATCAAGGCACGCATAGATGGTACAATTGCAGAAGTGAAGTTTGATGAAGGTGATAAGGTTGAAAAGGGAGATTTGCTGGTAGTTCTTGCCTAGCAGAAAGAAACCGAAAGGCCAGCAGTATGTTTTCTGTATGGCGAAATTACTAGAACGTGAAATCCCCTCAGGTTACGAAACCTGAGGGGATTTTTTACCATATAACTTTCAGTCCGGAAATCTTAGAACACGAAACTTTCAGGCAACGTTACTGGACGGTTTTACTAGCTTCATTGGAAAAGGAGCTTTCGTTCCCGAGCGTGTCATAGCAAGTAACCGCTATGTAATAGGTGCCTGGAGCGAGTCCATTGATGGTACAGGTTTTCTGCGTGCCGGTATTTACCGTCTTGTCATAGTTCCCGGTCGAGGTCCCGTAATGCACTTTATACCCAGCAACATTCAGAACTGGAGTTCCGTCACTTTTTACGGGAGCGTCCCATGCCAGCGTCACAGATCCTGCAGCAGTATTGTCATTGGTTGTTCCTCCAGAGAAAGCGGTGCCACTTCCTCCTCCTGAACCACTACCACAACCTGCCACGGAAAACAGTAAAAACATTGCCAGTGCTCCCGCGAAAAGAAACCTTGTCATATCGAATTACCTCCCTTGAATTTTGTTGAAAACACCTTACATCCAGGCTACAAAAAAAGCCGGGCTGAATATCTGATTGATATTTCGGCGACCCGGCTGTCTCGATGAGACCCTGTAGGCTTTCCGTCCCATCCTCACGGATGGTTTAGTATTATCGTATATCCTCGGGAAATATCTGAGTAAGAATTGATATTTTTCGGCTTATTTTTACTATGAGAGTCATTTGCTGTCAAGCAAAATCCCAAGATAAGAACAATTACGTAACATTTCGGGGCCGATGACTATTTTTCTCAAACCTGAAATCAGGTGTATATGGAAACATCGGATTGTTACAGAATAATACTTTGTCGACTACTTTCTGGCTATGCATATGATATGAGAGAGTCGAAATCCATAGTGGCGAAACGTATTTTTTTCTTCAAAAACGAAAGGGGCTACGAATTATCGTAACCCCTTTGTATGGTGCGGTGGACTGGAATCGAACCAGCACAGCCTTGCAGCCACCAGCCCCTCAAGCTGGCGCGTCTACCAATTCCGCCACCACCGCAAAACAAAAACAAAAAAAGTATATTTTAGAAATATTATTATTTCGACCTGTTGGACAAAATGAGGTGTCCACCACATCGCTGTTTAGCCTCATTTTTTTACCAGTTTGACGATGATATGTCAACGACAATTTGGGTTTGGCATCACTTTTTTTGTGACTGTTGAGGCACCACTGGAGCGGTTGCAGGGGACGGCATGGTCTTTGGTGCAACCTTGACCGCAGCCTTTTTAGCCGGCATGACGGAAGAGCTTCCAGACTTTCCCGACAGGTAGGCCAGAGAGAGTGATGTGAGCATAAAAATGACTGCCGCTGTAGCGGTCATTTTTCCGAGGAAAGTGCTGCCGCCACCAGCGCCGAACAGGGATTGGCTTGAACCGGTACCAAATGTTGCACCAAGGTCGGCACCTTTCCCCGCTTGCAGAAGTACAATTGTTATCAATGAAATACTAACGAAGATGTGAAGGGCAATCAGAAAACCTTGCATCGTATATCAACCTCTCTTGATGAAATAAAAACGGTACATTATCACGATTGCAGTGGTAATAAAAGGAATTATTTCTGAAAACGGACTATAGACGCGAAGGATTCGGCCGTAAGGCTTGCTCCGCCCACAAGAGCACCATCAATATCCGGCTGTACCATCAGGCTGCGGATGTTGTCAGGCTTCACACTGCCGCCATAAAGGATGCGAAGTGCATCCGCAAGGGAAGCAGAATAAAGCCCCGCAATCAGTCGTCGGATAAATGCATGCGATTCCTGAGCCTGTTCATCTGTTGCCGTTTTGCCGGTTCCGATTGCCCAGACAGGTTCATAGGCAATAATGACCTTCTCCATTTCCTCCGGGATAAGATTGTCGAGACCTTTTGTAAGCTGACTTTCGAGAACGGCTAAGGTTTGACCAGCTTCACGTTCCCTCAGGGTTTCACCAATGCAAAAGATTGCCGTAAGGCCGGCATGGATTGCTGCTCTTATTTTTTTGTTGACCTTTTCGTCAGTTTCACCAAAAAGCTGACGTCTTTCGGAATGACCTATGATTACGTGACTGCAGCCAGCATCAACAAGCATGCTCGGTGACACTTCGCCAGTATAAGCACCTTCCTCTTCCCAAAAGCAATCCTGCCCCGCTACCGAAATCGGTGAATCAAACAACAGAGAGCGAACGGGACCAAGGACCGTAAAGGACGGCGCTACAACAATTTCAATATCCTTCACGTCCTTGACAAGAGGAGATAGTTCCTGAACCAGCTGCAGCGCCTCTGCCGTTTTTTTAAATAGCTTCCAGTTCCCTGCTATGACAGGTATCCGCATAGTTACTCCTTGGATCATTGTTTATGCGTGTCCATTTTCTTCCAGGACCCTGATACCGGGAAGAACTTTTCCTTCGAGCAACTCGAGGAATGCACCTCCACCCGTGGATATATAGCTTATTTTTGCGAATTCACCGGCCCGATGAACCGCCACATCGGTGTCACCACCACCAACGATTGTCAGTGCATAGGAATTTGCCACGGCACTTACCATGGCAAAGGTTCCGCGAGAGAAGGCGTCCATCTCAAAAACACCCATGGGCCCGTTCCAGATGATGGTCTTTGCATTTTGCAATACTTCGGAAAAAAGCGTTACCGTTGCCGGACCAATATCAAGAGCCATCCAGTCATGAGGGATTTCCTGGATAGTGGTGATTTTGATCTCCGCTGCCGGATCAAAGCGGTCAGCCACAACACAATCAACCGGGAGATAGATTTTGACACCTTTTTCCCGCGCCTTGTTGTAGGCGTTGCGAGCCGTTTCAATAAGCGATTCTTCCACAAGGGACTTGCCGACGCTGTATCCCAAGGCTTTCAGAAAGGTGAATGCCATTCCGCCACCGATGATCAGCTTGTCAACTTTATTCAGAAGATTGTCGATTACTTCAATTTTTCCGGAGACCTTTGCTCCACCGAGGATGGCAACCAGGGGATGGACAGGGTTTCGCATGGCTTTCGCAAAGAAGCTCATCTCATTCTTCATGAGAAAACCGGCTGCAATGATCGGAATAAAGTTCGTAATTGCTTCAACAGAGGCATGGGCCCGGTGAGATACCGCAAAGGCATCGTTTACATAAACATCGCAAAGCCCTGCAAGTGCTTTGGCAAATTCGGAATCATTCTTTTCTTCGCCAGGGTAGAAACGGAGATTTTCCAGCATGACAACATCGCCCGGCTTCATGCTGTCCACCAAAGTCATTACCTGTTCGCCGATACAGTCAGGGGCCAGGGTGACCTCCTTGTCAAGAAGGCGGGAAAGCCGAATCGCTGCAGGTGACATGGAGAACTTGGGATTTTTTTCTCCTTTGGGTCGCCCGAGATGAGAGGCGATGACTACTTTCGCATTGCAGTCGAGGGCGTAGTTAATAGTCGGGAGTACTGCGCGTATGCGGGTATCGTCGGTTATATTGCCGTTGTCGTCGAGCGGTACGTTAAAGTCCACACGTAGAAATATTTTTTTACCGGAAAGATCCTTTATTTCATCGATATACCGAATTGTCATACTCTCGACTCCTTGCATAAAATATAAAATGATGCGCAACAGACATCAGGAACAGTCTGGACGCTGCACTCCCTGGAGGGAAAAGACGACCGCATTCCGCTTACGGCTATGTCGGGGCATGTTTTTACAGTAAATCCGGTTGGTTATGCCTTGCAACCTTAACGGTGGACCATACCATGACCAGGCGCTACATGAGCCGAAATTCACAGAAAATGAATCAGCCTTACACGTTACAGGTTTTATCGTGCTATCAGGCGAAGCATGTCGATCAACCGATTGGAAAAACCGCATTCGTTATCATACCAGGAGATAATCTTTACCAGATTCCCATCAATCACCTTGGTGGACAGGCCATCAACAATGGAAGAATGCGGATTCCCGTTATAGTCGATGGAGACAAGCGGCTCGTCGCAAAAATCCATAATTCCTTTAAGGGTTGTTCTGGATGCCTTCTTCAAGGCATTGTTGACCTTTTCTGTGTTCGTTGCTCTCGAAAACTGGGCGACAAAGTCAACCACCGAGACATTGGGCGTAGGTACGCGAATTGCCATACCGTCTATTTTCCCTTTCAGTTCGGGTATGACGAGGGAAATGGCGCGTGCCGCACCGGTGGCTGTAGGTATCATCGAAAGGGCAGCAGCCCGTGCTCTCCTGAGGTCCTTGTGGGGAAGGTCAAGGATGCGCTGGTCGTTTGTATAGGAGTGAATGGTCGTCATAAGCCCCTTTTCGATACCGAAGTTTTCGTGGAGGACTTTCGCGACAGGGGCCAGACAGTTCGTTGTGCACGACGCATTGGAGAGGATGAAGTGCTTCTCCGGGTCGTACGTGCTATCATTTACTCCCATTACTATGGTAATATCGGGATCAGTGGCCGGGGCTGTGATGATAACTTTGGTCGCTCCTGCCTTCAGGTGCAGTTCTGCCTGATCACGGGTAGTAAAATGCCCCGTTGATTCGAGGACCACATCAATGGACTCGTTTTTCCAGGGAAGTTCATCAGGGTTTTTTATGGAATAGATCTTGATTGGTTTCCGGTTGATGATGATACAACCATCGCCCGCTTCAACTTTTCCGGGAAAAGTGCCGTGGACGGAATCGTATTTAAATAGATGTGCAAGAATTTTCGGTTCACTCAGATCATTGATGGCAACAAACTCCAGATCCTTTGCGAGGAATGCTTGTCGAAGAACCATTCGGCCAATTCTACCGAAACCGTTTATTGCAACTCGAAGTGACATTGATGGACCTCCTGGCAAAATTTGAGACAAATTCAACGGGTTCGCGATGCCTGACAAACCAACTGATACTATACAAGCTGGCACGCTTCCGTCAATCTTTTTATGGAAAGTTATTATGTGCGTGTTTCTTCGAATTCACGGCTGAAAAGACTTTGTGGCGCGGTTACAGGGACTTTCCCTGTTTCATGTGTGACTATATATGTGCCCTGTCTCACAAGTTTCATCTTGAATCTTTTTCAGCTTTTATGTATAAAATGATGAGTTTACATCTATTCTCCGCGTTGCTTGCTTTCTACGGTTGTTTTCTTGTTCCGGTACAGGAAGGGCACCCTCGTTCCGGAGTTTTACTGCCTTAACATTTCAGGAGGATCTTTGCGAGTCTGTCTGCTTGCCAGTGGCAGCAAGGGTAACTCCCTTTTCGTCGAAACCGGTGGAACCAAAATCCTGGTCGATGCCGGGCTTTCTGCCCGTGAAATCGCTTTCAGGCTTGAATCAATTGGAGTTAACGCCTCGGAACTTAACGGTATACTGATAAGCCATGAGCATGTTGATCATATTCGCGGAGCAGGAACACTCGCGAGAAGGTTCAAGATTCCGGTTCTCATCAGCTATTCTGCCAGTAATCAGACACAGGAACATTTTCGTTCAGCCAGCCTCGTCGAATTCGAGTCCGGCTGCTCCTTCGAATTCAGAGATATTCTCATAGACCCCTTTCCAACAACTCACGATTCAGCAGACCCGGTAGGTTTTGTCATTGATAGTCATGAGGCGCGAATAGGGTTTGCTACTGATCTTGGCATTGTAACCCGGCTTGTTCAGGAAAAACTCAGGAAAAGCAGGGTGCTTGTTCTTGAATCCAACCACGACGAAGACATGTTGCTGAACGGTCCGTATCCATGGCACCTGAAGCAAAGAATCAAATCGCGCCATGGGCATCTTTCCAATCTAGAGTCGGCAGAACTTCTTGCGGAAGTAATGCATCCGGATCTCGAAGCAGTGTTTCTGGCCCATTTGTCGGAAGCAAATAATCTGCCCGAGATCGCCCTTGAAGTTTACCGAAAGCAACTTTCCGAAACAACTGTCTGTTCTCCGCGGATCTTTGTCGGCAAGCAGCAAGGCGTCACTGAGATTCTGTCGTTGTAAAGAATCCGCGGGCAAAGTACTTTTACTCAGTAGCAGATTCTTCATGCGTGGTGCTTTTGTATTTTTCAAACCTATACTTATTATAACGGAGTAAATATCAGATGATAGAGAGATACAGCCGGCCGGAAATGACCGGAATCTGGAGCGCGGAAAATCGCTACCGGAAATGGTTGGAAATTGAACTGTATGCATGTGAAGCGCACGCCGAAATGGGAACGATTCCCCGTGAAGCAATGGAGCGAATCAAGGCAAAAGCCAACTTCGATGTCCCGCGCATTGATGAGATAGAAAAGGTCGTCAAACATGACGTAATAGCCTTTCTGACCTCGGTCGCGGATTATATCGGCGATGACTCCCGTTTTCTGCACGTGGGCATGACGTCATCGGATGTTCTCGATACTTCACTTGCCATGCTGCTGCGCGAAAGTGGCCTTCTCATTATCGAAGACATTAAAGGCCTGATGGACGCCTTGAAGAAAAAGGCCTTCGAACACAAGGATACGGCCATGATCGGTCGTTCACACGGAATCCATGCCGAACCCGTTACCTTCGGCATCAAAATGGCACTTTGGTACGATGAGATGAGGCGTAACCTCCATCGCATGGAGTCAGCGGTTGAAACAATTTCCTATGGCAAGATATCCGGTGCGGTTGGAACCTTCGCGAATATTGATCCGAAAGTCGAAGAATTTGTCTGCGCCCGTGCCGGTTTAACGCCGGCTCCTTGTTCCACCCAGATCGTTCAGAGGGACCGGCACGCGGAGTTCTTTTCCACCCTTGCTATAATTGCCTCTTCCATTGAGAAATTCGCCGTTGAGATCCGCCATCTTCAGAGGACTGAAGTTCTTGAGGCCGAGGAATTTTTCAGTAAAGGGCAAAAGGGCTCATCCGCCATGCCCCATAAGAGGAATCCGGTCCTGTCCGAAAACCTCAGTGGTCTCGCCCGCCTTATCAGGGGGTATGCAGTCTCGGCGTTTGAAAACGTCCCTCTCTGGCACGAAAGGGATATTTCCCATTCATCCGTTGAGCGGGTAATAGCTCCCGATGCTACCGTGCTAATGGATTTTATGCTTCACCGCTGCACGGGTCTGATTGACAACCTCGTGGTCTATCCGGAAAACATGTTGAAAAACCTGAACCTGATGCGAGGACTTGTTTTCTCCCAGAGGGTTCTGCTGGAGCTGGCCAGAAAAGGTGCTTCCCGCGAAAATGCCTATGCACTTGTACAGAGAAATGCCATGAAAGTATGGGAAGAGGGGAGAGATTTCCGTGAGGAACTCCTTGCCGACACTGAGGTCCGCACATACCTTTCCAGTGAGGAAATTGACAACGCCTTTGATCTTGCCTATCACTTCAAACATATCGATACCATCTTTGCTAGAGTCTTCGGTAAGTAGAATGCAGGATTATTTCCGTTCCCTGGTTGAGAGTGAAAAGATTCTCACCTGGACAAAGGAATGTTTCCTGGCCATACTTATCGTCGTTCTTTTCTGGGGGTTGTCCCTTTTTTTGCGCTACCTTTTTACAAAATGGGTGCCCCGGATTGCACGATTTACTCACACTGACCTGGACGAACGCGTTCTGCAGCGGATAACTCCGCCGGTCGAACTTCTCACAATAACTGCCGGTCTCTATCTGGCGGTTCGAAGTTTTCCGATTTATGACCGGGTGCAGTTCATCCTGTCAGGTATTGTCTTTATTGTAAATATCCTGATCTTTGCCAATATTGCCTATCGGGTAACGGATGAGTTTCTTGTCTGGTATGCCCGACGTATAGAAGAGAAAACCGCAACAAGGATAGGGCTGCAGATACTTCCCTTGCTCAGGAAAGTTTTTACCATCTTCCTGGTTTGTGCAGCCTTGATTGTAGTTCTGAGGCACTTCGGTTATGATGCTCTGTCTCTTCTGACTGCCCTCGGCATAGGGTCACTGGCCATTGGTCTGGCTGCAAAGGATACCCTGGCAAACATGATCTCAGGATTCACGTTGATGATCGACAGGCCTTTTCGAATTGGCGACAGGATTCAACTTGCGAGTGGCAAGACCGGGGATGTCGTTGATATCGGCCTTCGCAGCACCAGGATAAAGACTGTTGATAACACCCTGCTTATCATTCCCAACTCCGAGCTTTGCAACAGTACCGTCCTCAACATGGCTTTTCCGGATATGAAAACCCAGGGCCGTGTTCCCATCGGTGTTGCCTATGGCTCCGATGTTGAAAAAGTTAAAAAGATCTTGCGGGAAACCGCCATTGAGCACCCTGATGTTCTGAAAGACCCGACTCCTGAGGCTTATTTTCTTTCATTCGGAGAAAGTGCCCTGAATATGGTGCTGGTTTTCTGGGTTAACGACTACACCACAACCATCAAGGTTACGGACCAGATCAACATGCAAATTGTAACCGCTTTTGCCAAGAACGAAATACAAATACCGTACCCCACCAGGAAGGTACTGCTGGAAAGGGAAGGATAATGACACACAGAATTGAAATCAGTCTTAAGGAGCAGGTACGCGACGCTCGTGGAGAGCGTATCAGGAGGGAAATTGAGCATTTTCTTCATTTCCCGGTTTCGAGTGTCCGTACCATTGACGTTTACTCAATCGATGCGGAGTTGAGCGAGAAAGAGCTCGAAACAATTGCCGACGAGCCTCTATGTGACCGCGTCATCCAGACCAGTTCCATCGATATAACAGCGGCGAAGGATTTTGATTTTCTCGTCGAGGTTGGATTCCGTCCTGGGGTTACCGACAATGTGGGACGAACAGCCAGGGAAGCAATCGAGTATGTGACCGGCCGTCCTTTGCAGGAAGGGGAGGGTGTCTATACGTCAGTTCAGTACCTTCTCAAGGGGGATCTCGAAGCAGCCGATGTTGAAAAGATTGCAACCGGTCTCCTCTGCAATACCCTCATTCAGCGCTACCGGGTAGTCGATTTTCTTTCCTTCACCTCAGGAAATTCCAGCCCTCTCGGCATTCCGAAAGTTACGGCAGAGACTCGTGTAACGGTCAACGAAATCAACCTGAATGTTTCTGACGATGAGCTGCTTGCCATCAGCAAGGATGGAGTCCTGGCACTTACCCTGGAAGAAATGAAAATCATTCAGGAGTACTTTCTGGATCACAGTGTTGCCGAAGAAAGGAAAAAACTGGGTCTCTCCGAAAACCCAACCGATGTTGAGCTCGAAGCACTCGCACAGACCTGGTCGGAACACTGTAAACACAAGATTTTTGCCGCAACCATTGACTATTGCGATGAAAATGGCAATCGTGAGGAAATCCGCTCACTATTCAAGACCTTCATCCAGGGCGCCACGAAAAAGGTTCGCGAGAACCTTGGCGAACGCGATTTCTGCCTCTCTGTTTTCAAGGATAACGCTGGCGTCATAAAGTTTAATGATGACTATTCTCTGGTCTTCAAGGTTGAAACACACAACTCTCCCAGCGCTCTGGACCCTTACGGCGGGGCCCTTACCGGTATCGTCGGTGTCAACCGGGACCCCTTCGGGACAGGAAAAGGTGCAAAACTTATTTTTAATACCGATGTCTTCTGTTTTGCCACGCCTTTTTATGAAAAGGCGCTGCCTGCCAGACTTCTCCATCCCCGCAGAATTTACGAAGGGGTTGTGGAAGGTGTGGAGCATGGAGGAAACAAGAGCGGCATTCCCACGGTCAACGGATCCCTTGTCTTTGATGACCGATTTGCCGGGAAACCCTTGGTTTTTTGCGGCACTGCCGGTTTTATGCCCGCCACCATCAATGGCGAGCCCTCCCATCTCAAAACAATCAATCCAGGTGACCTGATCGTCATGACCGGAGGTCGGATCGGCAAGGACGGCATCCATGGTGCGACCTTTTCGTCCGAAGAATTGAGCGAGTCGTCTCCTGTTTCCGCTGTGCAGATCGGTGATCCCATTACCCAGAAACGGATGACCGATTTTCTGATCATTGCCCGGGATCGAAACCTCTACAATTTTATTACCGATAACGGTGCAGGTGGTCTTTCTTCTTCGGTGGGCGAGATGGCAACGGAGTGCGGCGGCTGCAGGCTCGACCTGGCAAAAGCGCCTTTGAAGTACCCGGGGCTGACCCCATGGGAAATCCTCATCTCCGAGGCCCAGGAAAGAATGAGCCTTGCCGTTCCTCCTGGAAAGATCGATGAGTTTCTCGCCCTTGCCCAAAAGATGTGCGTCGAAGCTACGGTGCTTGGTGATTTTACCGATTCCGGGTTCTTCCATATCCTGTACAACGATGCAACAGTTGCCTACCTCCCCATTGATTTCCTCCATGAAGGACTTCCCCCCATGCAGCTGAAGGGAGTGTGGGAAATCAAGAAACACCCCGAACCGAGACCTGTCGAAAAGTCCGACTACACTGGCGATCTCCTGAAGCTTCTTTCTTCACTGAATATATGCTCCAAGGAATCAGTTGTTCGGCGTTACGATCACGAGGTTCAAGGCGGCAGTGTCCTGAAGCCTTTCACCGGGGTAAACAACGATGGTCCCTCAGACGCGGCAGTTCTTCGTCCCGATCTGGAGTCCTTTGAAGGGGTTGTCGTTTCCCACGGCATCTGCCCACGCTATAGTGATATTGATACCTATTATATGATGGCGAATGCCATTGACGAGGGGCTCCGGGGCTATGTGGCTGTCGGCGGCTCCCTTGACCTGATCGCGGGTCTTGACAATTTCTGCTGGTGCGATCCGGTGCAGTCTGAAAAAACCCCTGACGGTGAATACAAGACCGCTCAGCTTGTTCGAGCCAACAAGGCACTCTATGATTATTGTGTTGCCTACAATGTACCGCTTATTTCAGGCAAGGATTCCATGAAGAACGATTTCTTCGATGGAGTCACAAAGATTTCAATCCCTCCCACGGTGCTTTTCTCGGTAATCGGGAAAATCGATGATGCAAGAAAGACAGTTACCATGGATGCCAAGCGTCCGGGCGATATCGTCTATCTTCTCGGCAAAACAGCTTTCGAGCTGGGTGGCTCAGAATACTATGCACTGCGGGGCCTTGTGGGAAATCGTGTGCCACGTGTCGATGCCGTGAAGTCACTCAAGCGTTATCAAGCCTATCATGAAGCAGTACAGCAGGGACTCGTTGCTTCCTGTCACGATCTTTCGGACGGCGGTCTGGCTGTTGCCTTGGCTGAAACCGCTTTTGCGGGTGGGTATGGTATGGAAATAGAGCTACAGCGGGTTCTGTTTGCCGGTGTTGCTTGTGACCGGACGGACGAAGTCCTCCTTTTCTCGGAATCGGCATCACGGCATTTGGTTACGGTACACCCTGAAGATCGTGACTTATTCGAGAAGGTGATGAGTGGAAACTGTTTCTCCAGCATTGGAACGGTAACGGAAGAAACTGCGCTAACGGTAACCGGCATTGACGGTTCGGTGGTATTGCAAGGGGCTCTCGACGATCTGAAGGAAGCATGGCAGAGCCCACTGAGGGAGTTGTAACATGAAGCTGGCAAAGGCGATAGTACTGACGGGAAATGGAACCAACTGTGAGGTTGAGGCGGCACACGCCTGCCGACTTGCAGGTTTTGACGAAGTGAGAATTGCTCATATATCAGAGCTTCTCTACGGTGATGTTCGCTTGGATGATTTCCACTTTCTGAATCTGACCGGTGGTTTTCTTGACGGGGATGACCTGGGAAGCGCCAAGGCACAGGCAAATCGCCTGAAAAACGCCCGCATCACCGGAAGCAATGAACACCTGATTGATCAGATCCTTCGCTTCATTGCGGATGGCAAACTCATCCTCGGTGTCTGCAACGGATTTCAATTGATGGTGAAAATGGGGCTTTTGCCGGCTCTTGACGGCAAGTATCTGAACCAGTCGGCAACCCTTACTTTTAACGACTGCGGCAGGTTCCAGGACCGCTGGGTATACATGAAATGCGACCCTGATTCCCCTGCGGTGTTTACCAAGGGAATTGACAGAGGCATATATCTCCCGATTCGACATGGAGAAGGAAAGTTCCTTGTTGAATCGCAAGAGGTAATGGATAGGATTGAATCCTTGCACCTTTCGGTGCTGAAATATTCAGATGCTGAATTCTCCGCTCCCACCATGGAGTTTCCCTTTAACCCTAACGGATCGACCAATGCAATTGCAGGTCTTTGTGACGAGTCAGGAAGATTGATGGGGCTCATGCCACATCCGGAAGCATTCCTTCATCGGACCAATCACCCCCGCTGGACCCGGGAATCATTGCCTGAAGAGGGCGACGGTCTGATCCTGTTCCGAAACGCTGTCGAGTATATTCGCAGTAACCTACTGTAAGCACGGGTTTATACCCTTGTAAACAAAAGGAGATTGGTGCATCAATGAAATTTGTCAGACCAGAAGAAGAATGCGGTATATTTGGGGTTTATAACCATCCGGAAGCGGCAAACCTGACATACCTGGGTCTCTATGCCCTGCAACACCGTGGGCAGGAAAGCTGTGGTATCGTCTCTTCTGACGGTATGTATCTTCATTCTCACAGAAGTATGGGGCTTGTTGCTGACGTCTTCGAAGACGAAGAAATTTTTCATACATTACCCGGAAAATCGGCAATCGGACATGTTCGATACTCCACTACGGGATCTTCAGTCAGCAAAAACGTTCAACCGATCATGGTGGATTATTCACGCGGCTCCATTGCCGTTGCCCACAATGGCAACATTGTTAATGCCCAGATGATAAAGGATGAGCTGGAGGCTTGGGGCTCCATCTTCCAAACCACCATGGACACCGAGATCATCGTCCACCTCCTTGCCATGTCAAAAGCAAGTTCCCTCCTTGATCGAATCACCGAAGCCTTGGTCCGAGTAGAGGGAGCGTATTGTCTGCTTTTCCTGTCCGAAACCCAGATGGTCGCGGTCAGGGACCCGAACGGATTCAGGCCTCTTTGTCTCGGCAAGCGGGGAGACTCCTACGTGGTGGCGTCAGAGTCCTGTGCTCTGGATCTGATTGAGGCGCAATTTGTCCGGGAGATTGAGCCAGGAGAAATAGTTGTTATCGACAAAGACGGCATCAATTCTTTTTTCCCCTTTAAAAAGGTCAAGCCAACCCCCTGCATTTTTGAATTTATCTATTTCGCACGCCCGGATTCGTATATTTTTGGCAAGAACGTCTATATGGTACGGAAAGAACTGGGTCGCCAACTTGCACGCGAAAATAAAATAGAAGCAGATCTCGTTATTCCTGTCCCCGATTCCGGTGTGCCGGCTGCCTTGGGTTATGCCCAGGAATCAGGGATCCGTTTCGAATTCGGACTGATGCGTAACCACTACGTGGGAAGAACTTTTATCGAACCGCAGCAAGCGATCCGCCATTTCGGTGTAAAGATCAAGTTGAACCCGGTTCAGGATATCATCAAAGGGAAAAGAGTTATTGTCATCGATGACTCCATTGTTCGCGGTACAACCTCTCGAAAGATCGTGAAGATGATTCGCAGCGCTGGCGCTGCGGAGGTGCATACCCTGATATCCGCACCTCCAACCGATTATCCCTGTTATTACGGTATTGATACCCCGACCCGCAAAGAGCTGATCTCTTCATCCCATACTGTTGAGGAAATAAGAAAATATATTACCGCAGATTCCCTCGGCTACCTGTCCGTGGAAGGGATGATGAAGGCGGTGGGAACCGGGAATACCGATTTCTGTCGAGCCTGTTTCTCCGGCGACTATCCCGTCGAATTCCCAATCCGTTCACCGGAAGCACAGCTCGGCCTATTCAACAAGGAGTAATAAACTGCATGACTAACAGAGACAGACTGAAACAGATCATTCTTGAAAAATCTTATGAAAATAAGAAAGTTATTCTCTCTTCAGGGCTGGAAAGCGACTTTTATTTTGACGGCAAACAATCGACTCTGCATCCAGAAGGTTCGTATCTTACGGGAAAGCTTTTCTTCGAATCCATTAAAGATCTTGAAAAAGTTGAAGGAGTTGGCGGATTGACACTCGGTGCCGATCCCATAGCCACGGCAACATCGCTTGTCAGTTATCTTGAAGGCCAACCGATACCGGCCTTTATTATCCGCAAAGAACCAAAAGGGCACGGTACCGGGGCCTGGCTCGAAGGCGTCAAAAACCTCCACAGCGGCGCTCGGGTAGTAATCCTGGAAGATGTGGTTACAAGCGGAGGATCATCCCTTAAGGCAATACGGAGGGCTGAAGAGGAAGGTTTGCTGGTTCTTGGTGTTGTCACCCTTGTTGACCGGGAAGAGGGTGGACGGGAGAATATTGAGAAGGCCGGCTACTGGCTGAAATCAATTTTTACCAAATCAGAGATTCTGGCCTAGCCTGTAACCAGAAGGTAATTTGTAAGAGGGCGGTGACTTGTTCACCGCCTTCTTTTATTCTGAGAGCAACTCTCTTGTCTGCTGAGGATAGTAATTGTGAGTTCTTCATTCGAAACAATTCTGGAAAATTACGGTAAGCTCCTGGAATCGGTGGACCGCTGGTTTGCCTGCTCAGCGTCATTCGCAGGAGATGCCGTTCAGTGTGGAAAGGGATGCTCCTCTTGCTGCAGGGGCTTGTTTGATATTACACTTCTCGATGCGTTCTATTTGCGGCAGGGATTTGAGGAGCTTGCTTACTCGGTACAGGAAAAGGTGCGTTCACGCGTGGCATCACAGCTTGAGTCACTGCACTTGATCTGGCCGCGAATATCCCAACCTTATATAATCAATGACTTGCCAGAAGAGGATTTGGACCGGTTAATGCCCGAAGAAGACCCAACTCCCTGCCCGCTGCTGGGAGATGATGGACTCTGTCTGGTCTATAAATATCGACCCATGACCTGTCGCCTGCATGGCATCCCCTTGGTCGATATTTCCGGAGAATTCTTCCACGATGAATGGTGCACCTGCAATTTCAAGAACGAGGATCCGCTGGAGAATCACGATCTGCGCTGGGAATTTCGGGAATTATTTCAAAAAGAATTGCTTATATTTAAGGACTTTACAGACACATTGTTACATCAGAAGATTAATGAATTAGATACCCTTCTCCCCTTGGCCGTACTGATAGATTTTGAGGACTTTGATTGGAAAGATTGGTGGAAGGCGAGTGCGGAGAAAATCAGAAACGCGGGTTCTCAAGAAAGTCGTCTGAACATTCAGTCGCTGGACTGATCACAACCTTCCGCCCTTTGACAGTGATGCGCCCTTCAGCATACAATTGAATCACCCCCGGATAGATTCTGTGCTCCTGGCAAAGAATGCGATGGGAAAGAGTCTCTTCGGTATCGCTGTCAAAAACCGGCACCGCAGCTTGTGCAACGATGGGACCGGTATCGGTACCGGAATCCACAAAGTGAACCGTACAGCCGGCAATCTTCACGCCAGTCAAAAGTGCATTGCGTTGTGCGTGGATGCCGGGAAATGCCGGCAGAAGGGCAGGGTGGATATTCAGGATCGCCATGGGAAAGGCGTCGAGCATTACTTGGGAAATAATGCGGTTGAACCCGGCTAGGGCAATCAGTTCCGGGTCATGTTCTTTCACTATTGCCAGAACTGCAGCGTCAAAGGACTCGCGATCAGGATATTCGCGATGGTTGACATGGTAGGCTGGAATCCTGTGTTTTCTTGCCCTTTCAAGGGCATAAGCTTCTGCGCGGTTGCTTATCACGCAAACAATGGAAGCGTCCAGTTTGTCCGCTTCCATATGGTCAATGATAGATTGCAGGTTCGAGCCGTTACCTGAGACCAATACGGCAACCCGAACCTTTTTTTTCCCGCTTACCTTGGGTCGGTCAGCGTCAACTGGCTCAAACAAGTTCAACGCACTCCCTGCCGGCTTCACACTTCGCAACCTCACCTATCACGAAAGCCTGTTCATTCAGGCCGGACAGCCTGATCAGAATTTCCTCGGCTTCCTTGTCCGGCACAACCAGTACCATCCCGATTCCACAATTGAAGGTGCGGAACATTTCCATTTCTTCAATTCCACCACCGTGCTGAAGCAGCGGGAAGATCGGCGGCACTACCCATGAGTCTTTTGCGATGATTGCCTTACAGCCATTTGGCAAAATTCTCGGAACATTTTCCAGCAAACCACCACCGGTGATATGGGCTATGCCATTGATTCTGAAATCGCGCAACAGATTCAGTACGGTTTTTACATAGATACGGGTAGGAGTCAGGAGCTCTTCTGCCACGCTAGTCTGAAAGCCGGGCAGGGGACTATTGATTTCCAGGCCCATGATATCAAACAGGACTTTGCGTGCCAGTGAATAACCGTTACTGTGAAGTCCATTCGAAGTTATGCCTATCAGCTTGTTACCCACGGTGATGGATGAGCCATCGATGATATTGTCGCGTTCAACAACGCCCACGGCGAAACCGGCAAGATCGTATTCACCCTCAGAATAAAAACCGGGCATTTCTGCCGTCTCTCCACCGATCAAGGCACATCCGGCCATGGAACAACCCTGGGCAATGCCCTTGACGACTTCTGACGCTTTTTCCGGAACAAGTCTACCGGTTGCCAGGTAGTCAAGGAAGAAAAGGGGCTCGGCTCCCTGCACTATTATATCGTTAACGCACATGGCCACCAGGTCTATGCCGACAGTGTCATGCTTGTCTGCCATGAATGCCAGTTTCAGCTTTGTCCCTACGCCATCGGTACCCGAAACAAGGACTGGTTGGCGGTACTTGCTGGAATTCAACGAAAAAAGTCCACCAAACCCTCCGAGGTCAGCGATTACTTCAGGTCGATAGGTTGACTTGACCATAGGTTTGATCATTTTAACGAAACTGTTGCCGGAGTCGATGTCGACACCTGCGTCTTTATACGTTACCCTGTTGTTCAACGTCTGCTCCTCCTGTATGCAAAAAGAAGATTATTTTTACGGCATAAACGGCAAAATGTCAAATTCAATCTGGGATGATTGCTATCCCTGTTCCCGTCATGAATATACAAGCAAGGTCTTTGGGGTGAGATAAAATAGCGAACAGACCATTAACTGCCAGCTGAATCCAAATAGACTTCATGCGACCCCTTGAATATTACTACTGAAATAAAATTTTACCACGGGTCGCAGTGTCTCACGAAAAAACAGTTTACAATGCTTTGAGGGTTTGCTTATGATTATCCCGCATGGAAAAGAGGCTTGTATGATTACCGTTACCCTTCATCCAGTCACGACAGCTGACCTGGAAGAGATCCTCAACCTTGAAAGGGCATCATTTGAACACCCCTGGAGTGGTGAACATATTCTCAACGAGATTCAGTCACCCCTTTCTTTCCCCCTGTTGGCGCGCCTGGAGGATGGTTCCTGTGCGGGCTACATCTGCCCCATGCTCGTGCTGGATGAAGGTCAGATTCTTAATCTGGCGGTTCACCCCACGTGTCGGGGCAGGGGCATTGGCGGAATGCTCCTGGCGGCTGCCCTCGGACAACTCAGACAAAGGGGAGCCGCAATTGTTCACCTTGAGGTCAGGCCAACCAATACCGCAGCTATTTCCCTCTATACTCGCCACGGATTTGTTACCTCGGGGCGAAGAAAGGCCTACTATGAAAACGGAGAGGATGCTATCCTGATGAAATACGATATTTACCTGCAGAAAGAAGGACCCCATGCAGTTTAAGTCTATGGTTGTAACTAATCATGAAGTCTCTCCCGGATATCAGCGTATCCGTCTCACCGCTCCACGCACCATACTCAGAGCACGGCCTGGGCAGTTTGTCATGGTCCGGGTTTGTGAGGGAATTGACCCTCTTCTGCGTCGTCCTTTCGGTATTTTCGACGTCGGCACGTTTAGCTCCGAGTATCCTGATGCTCCCCGACAGTACTATCTCGATATCCTCTACAAGGTCGTTGGCAAAGGGACGTCTATTCTCAGCTCATTGCACGACAAGGATTACGTTGATGTTCTCGGGCCTCTCGGTAACGGCTTTACACCTGGCGGTGCGGATGAGGAAAACATCCTCGTGGGTGGCGGTTTCGGGCTCGCACCGCTTTATTTCCTCGCAAAGGAACTGAGCAACGTTTCTGCGCCCAAGGTGTTTATCGGCGGCAGACGGAAAGAGGATGTCCTTTGTGTCACTGAATTTGAACAACTGGGTAGTGACACCTACGTTGCCACTGATGATGGAACGCTTGGTTCGCATGGACTGGTAACCGAAGTCCTGGAAGATCACCTTTCACAGGTGAGCGGAAAGCGCGTAGTGATGGCGTGTGGCCCGGAACCGATGCTGAGGGCAGTTGCCCGCCTGTGCGAAAAGCACGGAATCCGCTGCCAGGTTTCTCTCGAAGCGGCTATGGCGTGCGGAGTTGGGGCCTGCCTCGGCTGTGTGACGAAAGGTCATAACCACTCCGAGAATAATCCGTCCTATCGTTGCGTCTGCAAGGAAGGTCCGGTTTTTGATGCAACCGACCTCCTTTGGGAATAACTTTCTTCTATCAAAACCGAAAATGGAAGCCCTTTCCGAATCAGAAGGGGAGTGGGAATAGAGTCAATGAAGAAACCAGATCTATCAGTAAATATTGCAGGAATTTCCTTGCGAAATCCGGTTATGACCGCATCAGGGACGTTCGGTTATGGGGAAGAGTTCTCAGGGTATGTTGATCTGGAAAAGATCGGCGCAATAATTACCAAAGGGCTTTCCCTCAAACCCAAGGCTGGCAATTCCATGCCGCGAATAGTGGAAACGCCAGGTGGGATGCTGAATGCAATCGGTTTGCAAAACGTTGGAATAGACGCATTTATTGAGAGCAAAGTTCCTTTTTTCCGCACGATCTCAACGCCGGTACTAGTGAATTTCTTTGGCAATACGGTCGAGGAGTATGCAGTCTTGGCTGAAAAACTCGATGCGATTCCAGAGGTTGCCGGAATCGAAGTAAATATCTCCTGCCCAAACGTAAAACACGGCGGAATTGTATTCGGCACCGATCCGAAGTCGGCTTTTTCCGTTGTCTCGGCGGTAAGGAAAGCAACAATCAAGCCGCTGATTGTAAAACTTTCACCCAATGTGACCGACATTGTGGAAATGGCCTTAGCCTGTGCTGAGGCGGAAGCTGATGCGCTGTCGCTCATCAACACCATAACCGGGATGTCCATTGACCTGAAAACCAGGCGCCCATCGCTTGCCAATGTTACGGGAGGGCTTTCCGGTCCGGCGATCAAGCCAGTTGCACTGAGGATGGTCTGGCAGGTTTCCAGGGCAGTGAAACTTCCCATTATCGGAATCGGGGGGATTACCACGGCAACGGATGTCCTGGAATTTCTTCTGGCAGGAGCAACAGCAGTGCAGGTGGGAACCGCGAACTTCATGTCTCCGGCTGCATCCCAGCGAATCGCCGAGGATCTGGAATCATATTTACGGGAGAACGGAATCAATGATGTAAAGGAGCTGATCGGTGCCTTGCGGGTATGATATTTAGCAGGATCTGCTACGACTGAAAAAAGGCAAGGAATTCATCCTTGCCTTTTTTTATGTGCGGTTGATGGAAAAGCCACATCAGCTCTTCGGATTTCCACGGGAACGGGCTGGACCGGAAAGATATACCGGGTTATGACCGACCACTTCCACGATAGGCCCATTCTCCAGGAGTTCAACGCCCCCGCTGTCCGGTCCATATTGATTATCGCCAACAGCCCAGTCATAGAGTTTTTTTGAATCCTGCAGGACAGGATTCTCCGGAACGTTAGTAATCCTTTTCTGCATCTCTTCGTCGAACAAACCGATGCAGCCATGTGAAGCGGGTTTTCCCGGAAGGTCGCGGGCATGAATCCAGTAGGCCACATTGTCCGCCCCGATATGAAACCTGATTGCGTAATCCATCGGGTACTGCTCACTTTCGTCCTCGGTTTTATACAGGGAAGATGTATGATTTTTATGTCGTGCGTCAACGCGAAAAATTCCGGTGGGTGTTTCGTATCCGTTTTTCCCTGTTGCCGCCGGGAAGGAAAACTTCAATTTGCCGTATTCATAGGCACCCAGCCACTGCTCTTCCATGTTGACCAGGATATATCGGTGATACTTTTTGGCAGGTTCATACTCCCGGGGCATCGGTGTGTAATCTTTCAGGTCGTCAATGTTTATCGGTGACTTGATTGTCATGCCAGGGTAGACATGGCGCCGGTCGATACGATTGAAGCGGGCCACGAGTTCCCAGTTTTTTCCATAGAGACTTTCGAGGGTATCCTGGGGGCGAATGAAAACGGGTTTCCAGGCTATGGAGCGAGTACTCGGATACAGGACCCTGCTCAAATCTTCCTTGGCGGGGTCGTCGGGTGACGCTGCGGGATGGCTTGTCCTCAGGGGGTGGTAGAGCACGATACCTGCCAGTACTACCAAAAGAACAAGATATTTGATTACATTCGTCATTACGTGTCTTCGTTTCAACGCTAGGAGTGAAAATTCTTGAAATCAATAGGAAAAAGGGCGCAAGCCCCTCATTAGTATCCAGTAGCATTTTTTGCAGATCCGGTCAAGAGTGTATCTTCTTATCCATTAATTACTGAACAATCAAGATCAGCTGTTATACTTTATTACAGATACAACATACGTGAATATAACGAAACATCTATAGGGAGTTACGTATGACAAGAACTATCGAAAATACCACGCATGGAAACGATCGTATGTCACGTCTTGCCGCTGTTGATACAGCAACCCTGCCAGACAACGGAGGCCCGGACTTCAATCGATTGATTTTTTCACAAAGCCCCTACCTGCTCCAGCATGCCGAAAACCCGGTCGACTGGTATCCCTGGGGCGATGAAGCCTTTGCCAAAGCCAAAGCAGAGGATAAACCGGTTTTTCTTTCCATCGGTTACGCAACCTGCCACTGGTGTCATGTCATGGAACGGGAATCCTTCGAGGATCACGACGTGGCGAAGGCACTCAATGAAAAGTTCGTCTGTATCAAGGTTGATCGGGAAGAGCGGCCCGATATCGATGATCAGTACATGACGGTCGCGCAGCTGCTGACAGGCGGAGGTGGCTGGCCCCTCACCATCATCATGACAGGGGACAAGGTGCCGTTTTTTGCTGCCACATATTTGCCCAAAGTCCCCAAAATGCAAATGCCGGGGATAATCGAACTGCTTGATAAAATCGACGAGTTCTGGAAAAACAGTCGGGATGCTGTGCTGGAAAGCTGTTCACAGGTGATGCAGGGACTCGAGAAAGCTGTTGAACCGCATGCCGGGACCCTGGAGGAAGACGCAGTAATGGCCAAGGCCTTCCAGATCCTTATGAATGCCTACGACAATGAATGGACAGGCTTTGGCTCTGAACCCAAGTTTCCGCTTCCCCACTATCTTTCCTTTTTGATCCGGTTCTGGAAGAAATCGCGGGCAGTCAATGCACTCTGGATGTCGGAAGACACTCTCAAGATGATTCGCAGAGGCGGAATTTTTGATCAGGTCGGCTTCGGTATTCACCGCTATTCCGTGGATAAAAAGTGGCTCGTTCCCCATTTTGAAAAGATGCTCTATGACCAGGCAATGATTGCGCATGCCTATCTGGATGCGTTTCAAGCAACGGATGATTCACAGTATCGAACCACGGCAGAAGAGATATTAGCTTTCGTACTGGATGAGTTGCGCTCTCCTGAGGGAGGTTTTTATTCAGCGTGGGACGCCGACACGGATGGCGTTGAAGGCGAGTACTACACCTGGACCCAACAAGAAATTCTGGCAACGCTGGGAGAAGGTGACGGGGGAATAGTCTGCCGCCTGTTCGGAATAACGGAGCAGGGTAATTTCGAAGGGAGGAATATCCTCCATCTGTCGCTTCCTACTCAAGAATTTGCGGACAAGGAAGGCATCAATCATGAAACGCTGCTGGAAAACCTGGAAAAATGGCGCACAGCACTCAAAACGGTCCGAAAAGAACGAAAAAAGCCTCTTCGTGACGAGAAGATTCTCTGTGCCTGGAATGGTCTCATGATCTCGGCACTGGCTAAAGGTTTTGCCGTTACCGGTGAAAACCGCTACCGGGAAGCGGCTGCATCTGCTCTCCAGTTTGTTGCGACGCAGTTGCGGAGCACAGATGGGCGCCTATTGCGCAGTTGGTATCACGGAAAAACGACAATTCCGGCCTTCCTGGAAGATTATGCTTTTCTCGGCTGGGGATTGATTCAACTATATGAAGCAACCCTTGACCGGGGATATCTCGATTCCGCACTTAAAAATGCCAAAGATATGTTGAGACTCTTTCAAGACAAGGATACGTATGGTTTGTACGACACCGGTTCTGACAGTGAAAATCTTCTTGTTCGGAAGAAGGGGGGGCATGACGGTGTTGTGCCGTCCGGAAATGCTGTTGCGGCAATGAATCTGATCAAACTGGGTAAAATCACAAACGATTCGCGTCTCTTGGAGGAAGGGAAAGGAATCCTGCGCTCATTCATGGGGAGTATTGACGGAAACCCCATAACCGGGCTCCACTTCTTGTGTGCACTTGATTACCTGAGTTGTCCGGAAACCGAAGTTACCTTCTCCGGGAGCATTGATTCTTTGGAAGCAAGGGAAATGCTCCTTTCCGTTCACAAACGTTTTATGCCAGGGCTCGTGCTTCGAGTATTGGAAGGCGACGCCATCGTTCTGCCAAAGGGGGAAAAAGCCGTTACAGTTGTCCAGATATGTGCATCAGGCACGTGCAGGCTCCCTGTGGCCAAAACCTGTGAACTGGAAAGGCTGCTGGACGAAATTGCCTGAAATAACTACCAATTTTATCCTTCTTATGATACATACCCCTGTGAAAACAAGGCACAGGGGTATGTATGTCTGAAAAGAAAAATATCGCACGCGCCGCAGGGGTAATGGGAATCGCAACCATTCTGTCGCGGATCATGGGAATGGTTCGCGACATGGTTGTCTCGCGCCTTTTTGGCGCCGGATTCGCAACAGATGCATTCTTTGCCGCATTCCAGATCCCCAACATGCTCCGGCGTTTTTTTGCCGAAGGGGCCCTTACCTCCGCATTCGTACCGACCTTTTCCGAATGGTATACCCTGAAAAGCAAAGATGAGGCCCGCGAACTGGCTAACGTCTGCTTCTCTCTTCTAACCGTTGTCATGGGTGTTGTAACGCTCTTGGGAGTGGTGTTTTCTCCGTTCATCGTTACGCTTATGTTTCCCGGTTTCCATGCTGAGCCGAACAAGCTGCAACTGACCATTCTACTGAACCGGCTCATGTTCCCGTATATTTTCTTCATCAGCCTCGTAGCGCTTTGCATGGGGATACTGAATACGGTTCGCCACTTTTTCACTCCATCCATTTCCACTGTTTTTCTCAACCTGTCGATGATCGGCTGTGCCCTTCTCCTGCGAGGTTTCTTCGAAATTCCCATAACCGCCCTTGCTGTTGGCGTATTAATCGGCGGGATCCTGCAGCTGCTTCTCCAGCTGCCCGTCCTTTATCGAAAAGGTTTTCCTTTCCGGCCAAGGTTCATGCCAAGCCATCCGGCCGTAAAACGGATTGCACTGCTCATGCTGCCTTCCGTGTTTGGAGTCGGAGTTTACTACCTTAATATTACCGTAGGTGCAATACTTGCGTCACTGCTACCCCAGGGAAGTGTCTCGTACCTGTATTATGCCCAGCGGCTCTTTGAATTCCCCCAAGGGATATTTACCGTTTCCATTGCCCAGGCAGTGCTTCCTTCCATGAGCAGGCAGGCTGCGGCAGGGGACATGGACGGGTTGAAGGAATCTCTCTCCTTCGGTCTTCGTCTGACGCTCTTTATTACCATTCCTGCTATGGCAGGGCTGCTTCTCTGTGCGACACCCATCTTCACGCTTCTATTCATGGGGGGCGCCTTCGACTACGCAAAAGCCGTAAAGTCTGCCGAGGCACTCTATTACTATTCCTGGGGGCTCACGTTTGTTGCTCTTGTCAGAGTACTGGTTCCGGCCTTCTACGCGCTCAAAGACACACGGACTCCTGTACTGACAGCTTTTGTAGCCTTTCTCTTGAATGCCGGATTCAGCCTGATTCTCATGGGACCGCTTCTCCATGGTGGACTGGCATTGGCAACCAGTCTCTCGTCGTTCTTCAACATGCTGTTTCTTCTCTATTATTTGCGAAATAAAATCGGCCCTTTCGGCGGAAAAAAGATTACTATCGCAGGTTTGAAGATTCTCCTGGCAACCTTGCCCATGTCTCTGGTGGTGTATCTCTGCATGCAGTCGATCGATTGGTCAATCCAAGGCCAGAAATTTTTGAAGGGAGGGGTTCTTGCTTCCGCCGTCTGTGCAGGAATTCTCGTATTCCTTCTGTTTGCACATCTTTTCCGCTGCGAAGAAACGGCGCGGGTTGGCGAATTACTTCGCCGGAAACGAAACAAATGAGAAAAAGAAGACTTGCTGCACAGGAAGAGATTAACTTTTCACTCTATTGTGTTGATGGTGACTATGGCGTCATCGTTTCCACACGTCACGGACTTTACGAAGCAAAACTGCCATCAGCAGGTACACAGGATGAAATCCTGGCGGAGATCCATAAAAGCTTTAACCGACCATGTGGCGAAAACGATCTTACACGAGACGTAGCAAATAGTCTCCTTCGTTACTTTTCCGGAAAGATCGTGAAATTTGACTACCCTATTGACAGCCGAGAATTCTCTGCTTTTCAAAAGATGGTGTACCAGGCAGTGCAGGGTATTGGCTATGGATTGGTGAAAACATACGGTGAGATTGCGCGGGAGATACACCGGCCAAAAGCCGCCAGAGGGGTCGGGTCAGCAATGGCTAACAACCCCCTGCCTATCATAATCCCCTGTCACCGTGTCATAGGTTCAACGGGTGCCATGACGGGATATTCAGCTCCGGGCGGCATCAGAAGGAAGGAAATGCTCTTGCGTATGGAGGCGGCGGTACTGAAGAATCCAGCGGAAAGTATGCCTGAAAGATAGGACGGAGTTGCCGATGTTTATTCACAGTTGCACGCAAATACGTTCTCAATGCGAATAGATCCATTCCTGACCGGGGATAACCACTTGAAATAACTGAAAGTGCTCCTAACTAGCAGATATTATTAGGCAATGTAACTGCCTCATAAAAAGGCAAATAGCGAAAAATCCTTGAATTGAGTCAATAAGTTGACTTATCAACGTTGTTTTACACATGTTATGCACAGTTGGTGTGGAAAACTTTTCCGAACAATACCACGTTGTTTTTTACTTCTCTCAAATTTCCTGCCAGATGATCATGTGTCTTGTTCGATCTTTTTTGCCTCTTCCCATAAGCTATCCATCTGTTCAAGCGAGGCTTCCGGGAGCGTTTTCCCCTGCGCATGCAGAGAATCTTCAACATGATTAAATCGTCTGATGAAACGTGCAATCGTTTTCCGAAGAGCATCCTCCGGGTTGATCGAAAGAAATCTTCCCAGATTGACTATGGCAAACAGCAAGTCTCCCAGTTCAGCTTCAATTCGTTCTTGATCACCGGCAAACAGAGTATCCTCCAACTCTTTCAGTTCCTCGAGAACCTTCGCAAAGACGGGATCAACATGATCCCAGTCAAAACCGACCCGTGACGCTTTCTCCGTTATCTTCTGGGCCCGCAGAAGAGCAGGCAACTGGGGTGGGACACCTGCAAGGGCTGAGCGTCGTTCTTCTCCTTTTTCAACCTTCTTTATTCTTTCCCAGTTGGCAACAAGATCATCGATGGTGGCTATTTTCAGGTCGGCAAAAACATGGGGGTGGCGACGAATAAGTTTATCGCAAAGAACTTGCAAGACATCATCCATCGTGAATTCGCCTTTTTCTTCAGCAATTACCGAATGGAAAACCGCCTGAAGCAGAAGATCTCCCAACTCTTCCTTGAGCATTTTTGTTGACTTGGAATCAATTGCCTCCATAACCTCATAGGTTTCTTCCAGGAGATATCTTTTCAGGCTTTCATGGGTCTGCTCCGCATCCCACGGGCAACCTCCCGGCGCTCGCAAGCGGCGCATCAGAGCCATCAACCTGTCGAATCCTTGTGCCGTATCCATAGTCCCAGCCTTTCATATTTCAGCTAAATTTGCCTTTCCTGCGAAGAGGTGCATTGGAAGGTAGCCGGTATTTAACGCCTTCGACGATAAAATGTCAAGGCCGGCCAACCCATGAAAAAAGGCCCTTAAAAGGGCCTTTTTTCATGGCAGAGTATGTGAAAAAGGTAACTGCTATACCTGATCTTCCGGGTAGGCATCAATGTTGTGGATTGAGAGGTCCGGACCGATAAATTCTGCTTCCTTATCAAGTCGGATACCGACGGTCTTCGCCAGAATGGTATACACAACAAAGCTGCAGACCAATGCAAACACAACCGCGATACCACTGCCGAGCAACTGGGAAACAAAGCTGACTCCACCCATGCCGCCCAATTCCTTGTACCCGAATATGCCGGCAGCGATTCCTCCCCAGGTCCCGCAAACCCCGTGAAGAGGCCAAACGCCAAGCACATCGTCAATCTTCAATTTTTCCTGCTCTATCTTGAAGCCGTAAACGAAGATCACTGCCGCAATACCACCGGTCAGGAAAGCGGCCAGAGGGTGCATGAGATCACTGCCGGCACAGATTGCGATAAGACCTGCAAGGGCACCATTGTGAATGAATCCGGGGTCGTTCTTGCCTGCGACAAGAGCAAACAATACACCGCCAACCATCGCCATCAGAGAATTAACGGCAACCAGTCCGGAAATACCCTGCAGATTACCGGCACTCATGACATTGAAGCCGAACCAGCCAACCGCAAGAATCCAGGATCCAAGGGCCAGAAAAGGGATGTTGCTGATGGGAATCGGATTCGAACCTGTTTTGGTATAGCGACCGGTGCGCGCACCGAGGATCATGACCGCAGGAAGGGCTAACCATCCTCCGATGGAATGAACGACAACTGATCCGGCATAATCATGGAATTCCGCACCACCGATGCTGTTGATAAAATCCTGGAGTAATGCTTTGTTTTGTCCCCAGATCAGTGATTCGAAAAAAGGGTAGGCAAGGGCAACAAAAATGGCCCCGGCAAACAACTGCGGCCAGAACTTGGCCCGCTCCGCGATCCCGCCGGAAATAATTGCCGGAATGCAGGCAGCAAAGCAAAGCAGAAAGAAGTAGTGTACCAGGTCGTATCCTTGGGCATTTGCCATAAGATCACCGGCCGGACGCAGGAAAGAAATACCATAAGCCAGAGGGAAACCTACAAGGAAATAGAGAATGGTGGAGATGGACCAGTCAGAGATAATCTTGACAAAGGCATTAACCTGACTTTTCTTCCGTACGGTGCCAACTTCCAAAAAAGCAAAACCCGCATGCATGGCAAAAACCATGACTGCGCCTAGCATGAGAAACAGCACATCTGTGCTGTTCTTGAGACCTGTCGCCATTGACAGAGCGTCCATTAGATATACCTCCATTGGTATGTAATTCATCTTCCCGCCGTTGGGAATAAACCTTTTGTTAAGCAAGCTGTTTGCCAATCCGGCAACCAATTGATAATATTTAAAACAAGTCTGGCAAACTTGTTTTATTTCGGCCGATGTGCCTAAAAAGGTGGCGGACGTGCACAATAATTAGGCCACCATACCAACATAGAATGGTGTTGACGCTTCAAGCCGGTCGTAGTACATAGTGGAAAGGTTATTGGAGGCAAGATCCAGCGTGGTCTCACGAACAGCACTACTATATTCACCTGAATTCGGCACTTTCAGTTACGGCAAGGAACATCCGTTCAAGATTCAGCGTTTCCGGCTTGCCTACGAACTCATGGAAGCATACGATTTGACATCGTTGCCATGTGCCCGAATTTTTGACTGTGTTCCGGCGAAAGAGAATGATCTCCTGACCTTCCATTCTCACAGTTACCTGTCGAAACTGGAGGAATTCAGCCTTTCCGATGAACCGCGGGCTGACTTCCGTTATGGGCTTGGCGACATAGAAAATCCTGTTTTCCCCGGTCTTTATCATTGGGCAAGACTTGGAGCGGGAGGTACGATCGAGGCAGCTCGGCTTGTCACTGAAGAAGGATACGATGTTGCCTTCAACCTCGCAGGAGGCTGGCATCATGCTCACCGAAGCAGGGCTTCCGGCTTCTCGTATCTTAATGATAGCGTCCTGGCCATTAATTCACTTTTGCAAAAAGGGAAAAGGGTCGTTTATCTAGATATCGATGCACACCACGGTGACGGCGTTCAAGAGGCTTTTTACGAAACTGACCAGGTTCTTACCATTTCAATCCACGAAAGTGGTGAGAGTTTTTTCCCGGGAACCGGGTCTGAAAAAGAAATTGGTTCAGGAAAAGGGAAGGGCTATTCGGTAAATGTTCCGTTGAAAGAGCACACTGACGATGCCTTGTTCATGAAGGCTTTTGACGAGGTCGCCTTTCCCCTTATTGCCGCGTTCGATCCGGACGTTTTGGTGACTCAACTTGGCGCGGATACTTTCCGCACAGACCCTTTGACCCGACTGGAAATAACCACTCACAGCTATTGCTATGTGCTAAAGAAACTTAAGGCACTGAAAATTCCCTGGGTGGCTGTCGGAGGCGGAGGGTATGAAAATATCAATGTTGCGAGGGCTTGGACACTAGCCTGGGCGATTATGAACGGCATCGAGCTTTCGCCGCGTCTTCCGGCACGTTTTATAAAACTGATTGATTCCTTGGGCTACCCTAACCGGATGCTCCTGGATGCAATGCACTGGGCAGAAGATGACGACCGGAATCGCGCGCTCGACGCTGTCGAGAAAAGTATCGCGGCGATTAAGAAAAAGGTTTTCCCCATAATTGTCGGCGCTTATGGCTAGATTACCCGGAAACAAACAATTGACGGATTCGAGAGGTAATCCTCTCTGTACCCTCAGGGATATCAATTCACTCCAAAAGAAGGAAAAAGAGAATCTTTACGGTAAGATTATCCCTGGCCGCCTTTTCGGCATGTTTCACATTTCTCCCGAAACTTTCCGGGGCAGTGACGGTGAGAGGAAGATCAATTTCATTGCACCAGAGGGACTTGGTTTTTGTCGTATCGAGGTACGGATCTCATCAGCAGATCGGGATACCGTATTTTTCCTTGAAATAGCAGATACCCACTATCATCAGATGGAGCTGGCTTTCTGTATCATCAACGATCCGGATTCTCCACGCTTTAATGTTGATGTGGACGAAAATGGCAGAAACAATTGTTTTACATCTCTCGGGCGAAACATCCCGGAGGAAATCAGGGCCATGGAAGCCGGGCTCTTTCCGAACCAGACTCATCGCGGGCTCCGGATGTTTTCCGAGTTTCTTCCCCTGTTTGAAAACTTTGTCGATTCCCTTGGAATGGAGATTATCGTTGCAGAGCCGCTTTCCTATGATAACGCCATCCGTTATGAAAAATACGGTTTCGATTATATTACCGGCAAACGGCTGATGCTCGAAATAAATGAAGGCTTTCGAAAAGGTAACATCTATCAACGTCGACTCGATGGATCTTCCCCTTTTCGGCGTGCCGGCTTCGAAACCACCGTCCATGGGAGAAGCTGGGCAATACATGATGGTATTTTAGAAAAACCATGGGATGACATCCGGATTTACCTGCACGTCGGCCAGAACGCGGGAATTGACACCTTCCCTGAAAAAAAGCAAAATAGTCATATGAAGGGATAAGGCCAGAGACAAAATTTGTTGGCTGTGTGAGGGAGGAAGCGAAATGTTTGGTTTCAGTGTTGCCGATTGGATCTTCATCGGACTCGTCATGGCGGTCATTTTCTTTTTTATTGCCCTCAGCGGTATGAATAAAAGAAAAAATTAACTCTATACTATCACTGTGTTGCAAATTACTATGATTTGATATAAACGATCAGAAATCACTTGTACCTGTGGAGAAGAAAATCGTGATGTTTTTGAAATCGATCAAAGAGGGTGCCAAGAAAAGTGAAGGAGTTTTTCACAAAATTGCCCATGGTCTTGTCGGAAATGTTTTTCATGATGAGGGATGTGACCCTTGTATAAACCTGCGCGATACCAGAGCGGTCGGGATACGTATCGTAAAGCTGAACAAATCATTCGGATCAAATCTTGTCCTGAAGGATGTTGATCTTGACATCCGTGCGGGAGAAACCTTTTCAATAATCGGCCCTTCAGGCACCGGGAAGAGTGTACTCCTCAAACTGATCGTTAAACTTGATGAACCGGACAGTGGCGAGATATTTATCGACGATTTCCCTGTTTTCGGTGATGATGCAAAAACCTCGGAACGTGACTATCGGTACAGTATGGTATTCCAGTCTTCAGCACTTTTCAACTCGTTAAGTGTCGGAGAAAACGTAGGTCTCTGGCTCAGGGAGAAACGGGTCTGCAAGGAGACACGAATTCGCGAGATTATCCGCGAAAAACTTGCCATGGTCGGACTTCAGGATACGGAAAACCTCAAGACATCCGAACTTTCCGGAGGTATGAAAAAAAGGGTGGCTATAGCCCGCTCCCTTGCCATGAATCCGGACCTGATTCTCTATGATGAACCAACTGCGGAACTGGACCCGATTAACTCCGATGATCTGGCAAACACCATTATCAAGGTAAAGGAAACAACCCACAATACAACGGTCATTGTCACCCATGACCTGAATTTTGCCCTGTATGTCTCCGACCGGATCGGCATGCTCCACGAAGGGCGCATCATAGAGACAGGAACTCCGGCCGAGATAAAGTCCAGCACCAACCCCATTGTCAGAGGTTTCATATACACAACAACCAAAGGGATCAAGGGGTAGAGTGATTCACCCTGGCCTGAATCTAAATTCTCTGCCCGCAGAAACAGATGCGGCAAAAAAAGATAGACATGGGTACCTTTTTGCTCCATCATTAATGCCTTCGTTTCATCACGATTGATTCGCCCGGCAGTATGAGGAGACTATGGGCAAGATACTGATAATTGACGACGACGAATCCTTTCTTCAACTCCTCAGTTCCTATATAGAGCATTATTATCCGCGTCTGAATGTACAGACGTGCAAGAATCCTCTGCAGGGACTGAAGTCAATGAGGGAAGATCTGGATCTGATGATCATTGACTTGGAAATGCCCCATCTCGACGGTTCAAAGCTTCTGAAGTACGCTTCGGAGAAAGGCATAAATAAAAACCGGATCATCCTTCTCTCCAGTCACGACGCTGATTATCTTCATAATCATTTTCCCATGGGGACCTGTCTGGCAGTGCTGAATAAATATGAAGCCGGGCAAAAAGCCGTTCTTGACATGATCTTCAGCTCCCTTGAGAAAAAGGCTGCGGGCTAACCGTTATTCTTTACCACCTCCCTATCTCCCGGATACCTCATGGAAGTTATCACTACTCATGTAAACGCCGATTTTGACTGCCTCGGAGCGATGGTAGCAGCGAAAAAACTCTATCCCGATGCGGCCATGGTTTTCTCCGGGTCACAGGAAAAGAGCATGCGTGACTTTTTCCTGAAATCCACCGGCTTCGCACTTGATTTCAAAAAGGCCAAAGACCTCAATCTCTCGGACATTTCCCTCCTTATTCTTGTTGATTGTCAGCACTCATCCCGTATTGGAAGGTTTTCCGAGGTCGTTTCCCGGCCAGGAGTCATATTCCACATCTACGACCACCATCCCGAGATTCACGGTGACATCCGTCCCTCTGCGGGCGAAATACGTGAATGCGGTTCTTCCACCACCATCCTGACCAGAATTCTCATGGATAAGAATATTTCCGTGACTCCGACCGAAGCGACCCTCATGATGCTGGGAATCTATGAGGATACGGGGAATTTGACCTTTCCTTCGACAACGGTGGATGATTATCGTGCGGCAGCATGGCTTCTCGAACGTGGAGCCAATCTCAACACAGTAAGTGATTTTATTACCCAGGAACTGACCGCAGAGCAGATTTCCCTTCTTAACGATCTTCTTAAATCGCTTAGAACCACAACCATCAATGGTGTGGATATCTCGATAGCCCAGGCTTCTGTCGACTATTATATCGGCGATATTGCGATCCTTTCCCACATGATTCGGGACATGGAAAATCTGGATGCGCTTTTTCTCGCCGTTGATATGGGGAAAAGGGTGTTTCTCGTTGCTCGGAGCCGGCTTCCCGAGGTCGATGTGGGAGCCGTTTTGCGTGAGTTTGGCGGTGGCGGCCATGCCCATGCAGCATCGGCAACAGTGAAAGACCTGACACTTATTCAGGTCATGGAACAATTGGAGGGACAGCTCCAAACGCAAGTAAATCCCAAACGAACAGCCGCTGATATCATGTCCTCACCGGTAAAATCCGTGGCCACAACGGCAACCATTTCAGAAGCCCGCGATCTCCTCACCCGCTACAACGTCAATGCCATGCCGGTCGTTTGTGATGGGGAGATGGTCGGAATCATTTCGCGTCGCATCGTGGAAAAATCCCTCTACCATAGCCTGGGTGATCTGCCCGTCACCGAATACATGCATACGGAATATCTGCGAGCAGTTCCGCAAACTCCGCTGTCAGAGATACAGGATTATATTGTTGGCCGTGAGCGGCGATTGGTGCCGGTCTTTGAGGGAAACATCCTCGTTGGGGTGATTACCAGGACGGATCTCCTCCGATTTATGTATGCCGGGGTCCATAATCGACTGGAAGGTGTCTACGATATTGCGCGAGACGAGATCCCGGTGCGGAAGAGGCATATGGAAACCGTCATGCAGAAAAGACTTTCGGCGCCGGTCTTAACCAAGCTTAAAGAATTGGGAGAAACAGGAGACCTGCTGGACTTGCCGGTGTACGTTGTCGGTGGTTTTGTTCGGGATCTGCTCCTGGGAGTGGAAAATCTCGATATCGATGTTACTGTCGAAGGGGATGGGATCCTTTTTGCCGAGACTCTTGCCAAGGCTCACGGTTGCCGGGTTAAGAGTCATCATAAATTCGGGACGGCAGTCATTGTCTTTCCAGACGGTTTCAAGATAGACGTCGCAAGCACCCGCCTCGAATTTTACTCCTCACCTGGTGCACTACCAACGGTTGAGAGGTCCTCCCTGAAAATGGATCTCTATCGCCGTGATTTTACCATTAATACCCTGGCCATCAGGTTGAACAGTAAAGATTTCGGTGTTCTTGTCGACTATTTCTCCGCCCAGCGAGACCTGCATGAAAAGGTCATCCGGGTTCTCCACAATCTATCCTTTGTCGAGGACCCGACACGGGTGTTCCGTGCACTTCGTTTTGAACAGCGTCTCGACTTCCGCATTGCCAAGCACACCGAAAACCTCATCATTAATGCCGTCAAGATGAACTTTCTCAGCAAACTTGGTGGAAAGAGGCTTCTCACGGAACTGGTCATTATCCTGAAGGAAAAGGAGCCCCTGCGAGCTATCGATCGCATGGGCTCTCTTGGCCTTCTGCAGTTTATTCATCCTGACCTGAAACTGACGCCTGAAATCAGGCAACTGCTGGCAGAGACAGTCAAGATCGTCGCTTGGTTCGATCTTCTCTACCTTGAGCGACCTTGCGAGAAATGGGTCGTATATTTCCTGGCCCTCTGCGACCCGCTGTCAATCACCCAGTTCATGGAAACCTGCACCCGCCTTTCCCTGTCCGAGCAGTACCGCAAGAAACTGTTCGAAATGAGAAACAGGGTTGATTCTATCCTTGATACCATGCAGCGCCGCATCATCAGGGGACCGAAAATGAAGCGCAGCGAAATTTACTTCCTTCTCGAAGAAATCCCGGTGGAAATCCTGCTCTATATCATGGTTAAAACCAAGGTTGAGGGGGTCAAGAAATTCGTTTCGCTCTTTTTCACACAGCTTCAGGGGGTACGTCCGACCATTACTGGAGAGGATCTTAAGGACATTGGGGTCCCTCCCGGGCCTGCTTTCAAGAAAATTATCGACCGGGTTTTCCGGGCTCGACTGGACGATGAATCCTTGACCAGGGATGACGAACTCCGGATCGCACGCAAAGAGGCCAGGCATCTCAAATAATCGTCAGCGCTTGTTATCATCTATCTTGACAGCACTTTCTTCTCACCCTGAAATCAGTCAGGCAGTCAGCCCATATTCATCAATCCCACCAGGTACATTCATCAGTGTACTTTATAAAGCACGGATCTTCCTTGCCACTGTAATTTCTTGAAAGCACACTGACAACTATTCAATTTTCGCGTTAGTACCGCATCTTGCAGCATACCTGCGAGAACAGGGTTTCTGAACTTTCGACTTCAGGCCCCTTTTAATGTTTCGATAGTCGAGTATTATCTAATCACGGAAGTTCTTTTGGATTCCCAAACCGGAGGGTATTACTTTGAATTACAGAGCGATTAATCATGTTCCGTTGGTACTTGTTGCCGATGATGATCGTCTGATCCGCGTACTTGTAAGAAAAGCACTTGAGGAGGAAGGCTTCAGGGTTGAGGAAGCGGCTGATGGAGAAGAGACAATCTCGATGCTTCTAATGTTGCAGCCAGACATCATCTTTCTTGATGTAATCATGCCTGGCCAGGACGGTTTTAGCATCTGCAAGACGATTCGCTCTATGGACTCTGGGCTTGCAGTATCAATTGTCATGATGACAGGGCTGGACGATCATGAGTCCGTGAAGAAAGCCTACGAAGCAGGAGCCACCGATTTCATAACAAAACCGCTAAATTTGGCTCTGATCGGCTATCGGGCTCAGTACATCCTCCGATCAAGCAGGGCTCTGGAAAATCTCAAACAGAGTGAAGCGCGTCTCGTGGATGCACAGAGCATAGCAAATCTTGGCAGCTGGGAATTTGATCTTGTCACGGGTGAGATTTACTGTTCCCAGGAAGTCTATAAAATATTCGGCATAGAACCAGACAACGTTAGAATAACATACGATTTTTTCTTGAATGCCGTGCACCCCCAGGAAAAGGATGCCGTTACCGACCGGATGAGAATCGCCCTGTTGGAAGAAAAGACTTTCACCATCGAATGCCGTGTTGTGACTCAGGATGGTCGTGAACGTTCAATACTGATCAAAGCGCGCATCAACAGAGATGAAACAGGAGCGGCTACCTGGGTTGTCGGATTTATTCAGGATATTACCGAACGCAAAGAAGTCGAAGAGAAGATTAAGCAACTTGCCTACTATGATACTCTCACCGGACTGCCGAATCGTATACTGTTCCAGGATAGTTTCAGCCATGCAATTTCCTTTGCTACAAGAACAAAAACACAGATAGGCATCTTTTTTGTCGACCTGGACCGGTTCAAGCAAATAAACGATACACTCGGACATGCGGTCGGTGACAAGGTTCTGCAGCAAGTTGCGGAGCGACTCAATGCAGGCGTCCGGAAATACGACTATGTCACCAGGGAGCCGGTAGAAGGCATTGACGCCGAGATTGCCCGCTTTGCAGGAGATGAATTCATTCTCATGCTGAAAAATGTTCGGGACCATTTCGATGTGGCAAAAGTTGCACAACGCATCCAGGATTCTCTGACAAGGCCCTATTCAATAGACGGTACTGAAATCATCGTCACTCCGAGTATCGGTATCAGCTTGTACCCCGTTGATGGTGAAAGACTCGAGGATCTGATCAAGTTCGCCGATATAGCCATGTATCATGCAAAAGAGCTTGGCCGGAACAATTTCCAGTTTTACTCTCGCTCTTTGGACTCTACTGCAAAGGACCACCTGATCCTGGAGGGTCAACTCAGGAATGCTATCAAAAGGAATGAGCTTTTTGTCTTGTATCAACCAATCGTGCAGGTTCCCTCATTCGTGATTTCAGGTGTTGAAGCCCTGGTCAGGTGGCGTCATCCTGAACATGGGATCCTGTCCGCCTCCGACTTTGTTCCGCTGGCAGAAGAAACGGGCCTGATTACCGAAATCGACGAGTGGGTACTGCTTGACGTCTGCAGGCAGATCAAGGCATGGCAGGATCGTTCTGATCGCACCTGGATGGTATCGGTCAATGTTTCCGGGCGCAATTTTAAAAAGAGGACTCTTGTTGAAACTGTTGGCAAAACATTACGAAATACCGAAATAGATCCAGCGTGGCTAAAGCTTGAGATCACTGAGGGAGTCTTGATTGACAATGACGGGTATGTTGTTTCGGCTTTGAACAGTTTAAAGGAAATGGGAATAAAGCTGGCACTGGACGACTTCGGGACTGGCTATTCTTCACTCGGTTATCTGAGAAAATTTCCGCTTGATATCCTGAAGATAGATAAAACTTTCGTCAAAGATATTCTTGTTGATCCTGACTGTACCTCAATCACCTCAGCAATTATTGCCCTGGCCGTGAGTCTGAAGCTGGATATCATTGCAGAAGGGGTGGAAACAAAGGATCAGATGGAGCTTTTGCTGCTAAAGGGATGTGGAACGCAGCAGGGGAACTATTTCAGTCCCCCGCTTTCCTTGGCTCATCTTGAGGAATTCCTGCAGCACGGCATATCAGGGACTGGGGCTCCTGCCCCTGTCAATAATCATGGCCGAACCGGACCGGCGGCTCCAGTCAAAGCCGGGTAGACTGGCAAAGCCTTATTCGCCGGTTACCGTCCGGATGGATTTTTCCAACCCTGCCATAAGAAGCTCGAGTTCTTCCATGGTTATGGAAAGGGGAGGGAAGACGACCAGCACATTTCCGAGGGGGCGAAGGAAGAGACCATGCTTCCGTGCCTCGTTGCACACCCTGACACCGAGTCGCTGCTCCCACGGATAGGGCGTTTTCGACTCCTTGTCAAGAACCAGTTCTATGCCGCCGATCATCCCCACCTGTCGCGTATTTCCCACATGGGTTAGAAGTCTCATCTCAAGGAGCTTTTCTTCCATATAGGCAATTTTCTGTGGAAGACTTTCCAGCAGTTTGTCCTGTTTAAATAAATCCAGGCTTGCCAGGGCTGCTGTACATGCGATGGGGTTGCCGGTGAAAGGTGTGACCGTGGAAGAAGGTCTTCAGTTCGCTGTAGTCGCCAAGGAACGCATCATAAATTTCCTGGGTTGCGAGGGTGGCCGCGAGTGGAAGATAGCCGGCGGTAAGGCCTTTCGACAAGGCCATGAGATCCGGGGTGACGCCTTCACGTTCACAGGCGAACATGGCACCTGTTCTACCAAACCCGACGGCAACTTCGTCGGCAATCATCAGGATGTTGTAGCGGTGGCATAACTCCCGCACTTTTTTCACAAATCCAGGGGGCTGAACCACCATGCCGCCTGCGCACTGCACCAGCGGTTCAATGACAAGTCCGGCTGTTTCTTCCCCATGCGCCTCCATCAGGCGTTCCAGTTCCTTGAGACAGAAACGTTCGCACGTATCATCTCCCGTTCCACCCGATTCACAGCGGTAACAATAGGGGGAGGGGGCAAGGATCGTGGGAAAAAGGAGCGGCCGGAAGACGCCGTGAAACAGGTCGATTCCGCCAACGCTAACAGCACCGATAGTGTCACCATGGTAGGCGTTTCGAAAAGAAATGAATTTGGTCTTTAATGCGGAGCGGCCGCCCTTGAGTCGCTGGTATTGGAAGGCCATCTTGATGGCTATTTCCACTGCGGTTGACCCATTGTCGGAATAAAATACCTTCTTCAGTCCCCGAGGGGCTACCTCGATAAGTCTTTTGGCAAGGATCGCCGATCGGTCATTTGCCAGACCAAGAAGGGTCGAATGCTCCAGTCTGTCAATCTGTTGTTTGAGGGCTTCATTGATTTCAGCACGACAATGTCCATGGACGTTCGTCCAGATAGACGCAACTCCGTCAAGGTAGCGTTTGCCATCAGTATCGATAAGATACGAGCCTTCCCCCCGCTCAATAACGATCGGGTCTTCAGCTTCCCAATCACGCATCTGGGTAAAGGGATGCCAGACATAGGTCTGGTCGTATTCGCGCAGGGTGCGTGTATCAAGGTTTTTCATAGGATACCTCCAGGGAGAGAAGCGCCGCAAGCGGTTGCGTTTCGATACATTTCGACAGGGTCTCCACAACAGTCTTTTCATCACCAGCATTGCAGCGCGGCAGTACTGCCGGTATCGACACCGAGGCATACTCGGAGATCAGGCGTGCGGCATACAGTTCGGCTGGGCCCGGTTGTTCAGGCTGTCCATTGATTACGACTCCCATGACCTCGATACCCCGCGATCGGGCGCATTCGCAGGTCATAAGGGTATGATTGACCGTACCCAGGTTCGGACGTGCAACGATCAGTAGGGGAAGTGAAAGCTCTTTGGCAAGATCGGCAACAAGGAGATCTTTTGCCAGGGGAACCAGAAGTCCACCGGACCCTTCAACGATAACAAATTCATAGCTGGTGGAAAGGCGCTCGAATGCCTCTCGTATCGGACCGATTTGAATGGCAATCCCTTCGCGGGCAGCGGACTCTGATGGTGCGAGCGGTTCACGAAGAAGGTAAGGGGCGATGTCCGTATCAGGAGCGTTACACGCCGAAGCCCAGCGGAGAAGATCTGCATCTTCGGAAACGAGCCTGCCATCCATAATAACCGCACCACTGGTCACCGGTTTCAGCACAGCAACCAGAATCCCTCTTTTCCTCAGATAGCGCGCAATGGCAGCTGCAACGACCGTCTTGCCGACCCCGGTGTCGGTTCCGGTAATGAATATCCCTCTTGCACGCTGGACGGTTGTATTCCGCGCCGTCATTTACCGCAACCGTTTGTTACAATGGTCAGTCCCAGGTCTTTGATCATCTGACGATCCTGCTGTTCGTCACGGCCGGTTGTTGTCAGGTAGTTGCCAATCATGGTGCCGTTTGCCCCGGCAAAGAACATCCACGACTGAAGATCCCGCAGGTTAATTTCCCTGCCGCCACAGACGGTAATCTTCTTCTTTGGCAGAATCAGCCGGAAGAGGGCAATGATATGCAGGCATTCCAGAGGTGTCAGAAAGTTCGCTTCTGCCAATCGGGTTCCGGGAATCGGATTCAGGAAATTGATGGGGACCGAGTCGACCTCCAACTCCCGCAGGGTCAGGGCAAGTTCCACTCGTTGCTCCATGGTTTCGCCCATGCCGAAAATCCCCCCGCAGCAGACTTTCATTCCGGCTTGCCGGGCATTGCGGATGGTCTGGATATCATCTTCATAGTCATGGGTGGTACAAATGGAAGGAAAAAATGAACGGGCGGTTTCCAGGTTATGGTGATAGGTCACAGCGCCTGCCGCTTTCAGCCGAACCGCTGTTTCCTGGTCAATGATGCCGAGGGAGCAGGACGGGTCTATACTGGTTTCATTCCTGATACGGCGGAGAGCGGTGCAGATTCTTTCGAGTTCCTCGCCGGGGCCAATGCTTGTTCCACTGGTTACGATGCCGAAGCAGCCAGAACCCCTTTGTGCGGCATCACGTGCTGCCGAGGTGATTGCATCTTCATCCACTAAGGGAAAAATCGGGGTTTCCGTTACATGGTGAGACGACTGTGCGCAGAAGGCGCAATCTTCTCCACAACGTCCCGATTTGGCATTGATGATGGAGCAGAGGTGAACCTCGTTTCCGATAAAATGCGCTTTGATCCTGTTTGCTGCCCCGAACAGATCCGGAAGATCATGCGGCGCTGTCCTGGCAAGCTCCAATGCCTCTTCCGGTGCCAGCTCATCTCCAGTCAGAATCCGCTCGACAAGACAATCTAATCTTCTCTTCATATTTCCTCCAAAACTTCTGGTAACACAGGAAACCCAAGACTGTCAACCGCAAAGCACGAAAAGGTTAACAATAAAAAAGAAAGCAGAGATAACCGTACCGGCTATCCCTGCCTCTTCAAGCAGAATCAGATATTTCCAGACCTCTTAAATGATCTTGTTGAGCGGATACTCGATTATTCCCTCGGCTCCAATCTTCAAAAGCTCGGGAATGATTTCACGAACCTGCTTTTCATGCAGGATGCTTTCAATGGAAACCCAGTCGGTATTATAAAGGTTGGAGACGGTGGGGAAATTCAGACTGGGAAGAACTTTAATGATTTCCTCCATTTTTTCTTTCGGAGCATTCAATTTGAGGCCAACCATATTCTCCGCTTTCAGTGCCGATTGGAGGAGCGTTGCGATCTGTTGGATTTTTTCCCTCTTCCAAGGATTTTCCCAGGCCTGCTTGTTGGCAATAATAACCGGGTTGGATGTCATGAGTGTTTCTACAATCCGCAATCCATTTGCGCGAATGGTAGAACCGGTCTCGGTGACTTCAACTATGGCATCACACAGACCCTCCACAACCTTTGCCTCGGTGGCGCCCCAGGAAAATTCCACATTCACGGGTACGTTGCGCTCTGCGAAATAGCGTTTGGTAAAGCCCACAAGTTCCGTGGAAATGGTCTTGCCCCTCAGGTCTTCTGCACACGTGACAGGAGAATCCTGGGTGACTACGAGAACCCACTGTGCTGGCCGACGCGAGACTTTTGAATAAATGAGGTCACAGACGGTAACCACATCGGAATCATTTTCCATAACCCAGTCCCTGCCGGCGATTCCCACGTCGATTGTACCTTTTTCAACATACATACTCATTTCCTGGGTTCGGATGAGGTTGCATTTCATCTCATCATCATCAATGGATGGAAAATAGCTGCGTGAAGAAAGGGCGATGTTCCAGCCGGCTTTGCGAAAAAGCTCGACTGTTGCAGTTTCGAGGCTGCCTTTGGGGATGCCGAATTTAAGCAGATTATTCATTTCTTGTACACCTCGTCAGGATTGAATAGCGGATTGGAGTGCTCCACCCACTGATCATCTTCGCGCTTCACATAAAAACAGCTGCGATTCCCGGTATGGCAGGCGGCTCCGCCATGCTGTTTCACTTTTATCAGAACCGTATCGGCGTCACAATCGGTATAGACTTCCATTACATCCTGGACATTCCCGGACTGTTCCCCTTTCATCCAGTACTTGTTTCTACTGCGGCTGAAAAACCAGGTCTTACCCGTTTCCAGGGTCAGATTCAGAGTTTTTTCATCCATATAGGCAAGCATGAGTACTTCACCGGTTTCGTGGTCCTGAATGATGGCGGGAATCAGGCCGCCCATTTTTTCAAAATCAAGCGTGATCATAGAATTACCTTTCATATACGTAGAATTTCAACAGAAAGAGCTTTTCTTCATACACTGTCAGGCAGTTCCCTGTCAATCCTTTGCATATAACAGTGGTGACGAATACTCTGTTAAGGAGGCATGAAGGAAACGGAAAATACGGACATGGATTCCGCAACCGAAGTTATTTCCAGGATGGAATACCTGTCGGAACAGGGTTATTGCAAATAGAAAACCTATTCTGAAAGCGCTTTTTCGCTATCTAGTTTCCATCCGTAAACTCCGGATGAGAAACAGCCGGTTTCCGATTTGGAAAGCGGAGATTTTTTCTTCTGGCAAGGAAATCAAGGGGCTGCGCGGAGGCGTACACCCACAGCAAAGCCAAAGATTGACATCGCCAGGGAGTAAAAACACCCTTTCCGGGCGGGAACTATCTACACACAAATAGATCTGATAATTATCCTGCGCTCTTCAGTTCAATTTGTGGTAGTATCAATCCGGTTCTGTAACTGCAAATGAAAAGGATTATAATTTTATCGACTGGGACCTTGTTTTTCCTGGCCATCTTTACCTGCAGGAATTGTTACGTTTTACCGGGCAATAGATAAGAAAACTCAAAAAAAATGCTTGCTTTTACCAAGAGTCACGTGGTAGAAAAGATTAACAATTAAATGTTCACATAAAAGTGAGCTACTGCAGCTCGCTTTTTTTGTTTCTGCAGGATGAAAAAATGGTTCAAGTCAATATAGTTGCTAAAGTTGAAAGCATGGCACTGCCACTGATTACGTCACTCGGTCTGGAATTGGTGGAGATCGAATACAAACGTGAAGGCCATCAGATGGTGCTTCGGATCTTTATAGATAAAGAGGGTGGCATAATGCTTGATGACTGCGCCACAGTCAGCAAGGAGTTGTCGGCACTACTGGATGTGGAAGATATCATTCCGGGTAAATTCTTCCTTGAAGTTTCCTCTCCGGGACTTAACCGCCCCCTCAAGTCACTCGCAGACTACGTTCGGTATACGGGTAAGCTTATCAAAGTCAAAACATTTGCCCCCACTGCCGATGATGCCGGCAACCTCCGCAAAACATTCCTTGGCAAACTTGTTAGCGTGAATGAGGACTTGATTCTTTTAAAACTTCTTGAAGGGCAGTCTGCTACTATTCCTTTTTCAGTAATAGCAAAAGCCAATCTTGAATTCGAAATGTGACGATATTTTTTGCATGGTCTCAACCACTTGTTGACAATTTTCGACGGTGGTCGAAGTAAGATTACCATAATATACAATTGAGGAGATTCGGAAGTGGAAACTACCTTTAACCTTAAAAATACAATAGATTCGATCGTTAAGGAAAAGGGCATTGACAAGCAGGTTGTCCTCGAAGCCCTCGAGCAGGCAGTGCTTTCCGCGGCCAATAAAAAATACCGCAATACCCGTGACCTGGAAGCCCACTTCAATGAAGAAGCCGGAGAGGTTGAACTCTTCGAATTCGTGACCGTTGTCGATGAGGTAACCGATTCCTATAAAGAGATTGACCTCGAAGAAGCGCGAGAAGTGGATCCGGACGTGGAAATCGGTGATTCACTCGGGATGAAGATGGATGCCAGCGACTTTACCCGAATTGCCGCCCAGACAGCAAAACAGGTGATCATTCAGAAGGTGCGCGAGGCCGAGCGTGAAACGATTTACAACGAGTTTATCAGCCGCAAGGGTGAGTTGATCAATGGAATTGTCCGTCGCTACGAGAAAGGTGACCTGATCGTTGATCTTGGACGCGCCGAAGCCATCCTCCCTCATACTGAGCAGGCTCCTCGCGAGGTGTACCGTCAAGGCGACAGGATCAAGGCTTTGATCACCAAGATCGAGATGACCGGAAAAGGTCCTCAGATTATCCTTTCCCGGACCAATCCCCTGGTGCTTGCAGAACTTTTTGAAGCCGAAGTCCCTGAGATTGCCGAAGGTGTAGTCGAGATCAAAGGAGTTGTCAGAGAAACAGGCAGTCGCTCGAAGATAGCTGTCTACTCCCATGACAATAATGTTGACCCGGTTGGAGCCTGTGTCGGAATGCGCGGCGCACGTGTGCAGAACGTCGTCTCTGAGCTTCGCGGAGAAAAAATCGACATTATTCCCTGGTCCGAGGATATCGCCCGTTTTGCCTGTAATGCTTTGGCTCCGGCTGTTGTATCCAAGATTTACATTGTTGAAGATTCTAAGGCCATGGAAATCATCGTTGCGGATGATCAGCTTTCCCTTGCTATTGGAAAAAGGGGACAGAATGTCCGATTGGCAGCCAGGCTGACCGGCTGGAAAATCGACATTAAAAGCGAAACTCGCGCTGCCGAGGCTGAAATGCTTGAGTTTGCCTCATTCGATGGTTCGGATGATGAGGTCGAGGAAGCCCCCGAGGCATCGCTGGAAGAAACTTCGGCAGAAATCCTTGAGCAACCTGAAGTTCCGGCAGAGGACAAAACCGAGGAATTGACAGAAGATGCTTCTGTGGAATTAGCTGAGGACGCAACTGAGGAATTGGAAAAGTAGTCTATGGCCAAAGAAGAACCCAAAAGGACATGCATCGGTTGTCGAGAATCCCTGGAGAAATCGAAACTGTTGCGCTTTGTCCTTGCTCCTGATGGAACCGTAGTTCCAGACCTTGTGAACAAACTTCCCGGACGTGGTGCTTATACATGCTTGAAAGCTTCCTGCATATACAAAGCCTGCGAAAGAAACCAGTTTTCCCGGGCTTTCAAAACTAATGTCCCGGATGCTGACCCTGGAGCTTTACAGGCATGGGTCATCCGATCCATGGAAGATAGAATTGCTTCCTATCTTGCGCTTGCGAATAAAGCGGGGAAGGTTGTCTCCGGCAGCGACATGGTTGCTGAAATGTTGAAAAGAAAAGTGTCCGTCAAAAAAATTATTTTTCTTGCCACAGATATATCCGAGGATATCGGAAACAGGTTGCGAGGATTGGCGGACTTACATGGAGTAGAGCATGTAACGCTTTTCACCAAGGATTATTTTGGCGAACTCCTGGGCAAAGGCCTGCGAAGTGTTGTGGCCGTGCAAGGTGCCGGTTTTGTTGATACAATGACCAACGAAATAGATAGATACAGGAACTTCTTGAGAGGGGAGGGATGTGCATATGAATAAAACCCGTGTACACGAATTAGCCCAGAAATTGGGGATTGACAATAAAGAGCTTATAGCAAAATTTCAGGCCGTCGGAGTGGACGTGTCCAGTCACATGTCGGTTGTCACGGAAGAAGATATTAATAAGCTTTCCCCTCCGTCACCAACAGTTAAGGAAACCTCTCAGGATGAAATTCGGGTTAAACCTACCGTTATCCGTCGACGACCGAAAATCGTCGATGAACCGGTTTCTGAGACGCCTGAAGAATCTGTTGTAGCTATTTCTGCTTCGGAGACGGCAGTAGAAGATAAGCCTGAAAGTATTGTGCCGAAGCCCGAAAAGCAACCGCCTGTTGTTTCGAAACCTCCAACTGAGGAACCAGAGCCAGTGGAAGAAGCAACACCTCCCGCTCAGGTAGTGCAACCGGAACCCGAAAAGCATGTTCCGGGGAGAGCCCGTATCATCGGAAGAGTTGAAATTCCGATTCCACCGCAACGTCAGCATCAGCGTACATCAGCGCGTCCGACTGCATCAAGACCCGCAAACGGAAAGCCTGCCGAAAGGGAAACTCCTGCGCCAACCCAGACTCCGGCTCCCCAGCAACCGACCAGCACTGTGGAAGATCGGAAAAAGGGCAGAAAAGGCAAGGAAGCACCTCCGGTTGAAATGGACAGGGCACCAAAAAAAGTTGCCGCTGCAGGCAAGAAAAAAGACTCATTAAAAAAAGTAGAAATAATTGAGAAACGCGAGCGAGTTTTTGAGCCTTCCTTCCGTCCCGGCAAGGGGAGACGAAGGGAAAAACTTAGAGACCCGGATGCCAGAAAGACCGAAATCACGGTTCCCAAGGCAATCAAACGAATTATTAAGATCAGTGAATGCATAACGGTTGGTGAAATGGCCAAACGTATGGGTGTCAAGGCCAATGATCTGATTCGTGCCCTTATGAAGATGGATTTTATGGCTACGATCAATCACCCTCTTGACTTCGAAACGGCATCTATACTTGCAACCGATTTTGGATTTGAGGTTGAAAACGTTGCCATTGATCTGGTTGATATAGTTGAATCAATACCGGATTCAGCAGAAAATCTCGAAAACAGGCCCCCTGTTGTTACCATTATGGGGCATGTCGATCATGGCAAAACATCCCTCCTTGATGCCATCAGGACTACCAATGTCATTGCTGGTGAGGCAGGTGGAATTACGCAGCATATCGGAGCCTATGATGTTGAACTGAAGGGCAGGAAGATCACTTTCCTCGATACGCCGGGCCATGAGGCTTTTACAGCAATGCGTGCTCGTGGAGCGAAGGTCACAGATATCGTTATCCTCGTGGTTGCTGCAGACGATGGTGTGATGCCCCAAACACGGGAAGCTATCAATCACTCGAAAGCTGCAGGCGTACCCATCATTATTGCCATCAATAAAATTGACAAACCTGACTCGAAACCGGAACGCGTAAAACAGGAACTCATGGAGTTCGGCCTTGTTTCAGAAGAATGGGGTGGAGATACGATTTTCGTCGAGGTTTCCGCAAAACAGAAGACTAATCTTGAAGAACTTTTGGAGATGGTACTTCTTCAAGCTGACGTTCTCGAATTAAAGGCTAACCCGAATAAACCGGCACGCGGAACTATCGTTGAAGCAAAACTGGACAAAGGACGAGGTCCTGTTGCCACAGTACTAGTTCAGGAAGGTGTGGCTAAGGTTGGTGACTATTTTGTTTGCGGCATTCATTATGGCCGGATCAGAGCCATGCACAATGACCGTGGCGATAAAGTTATATCTGCCGGGCCATCAATGCCTGTAGAGGTAATAGGCCTAACCGGCGTTCCTGAAGCAGGCGATAATTTCGTAATTATGCCGGATGAACGTCAGGCAAAAGAAATTGCAATGCTTCGTCAGCAAAAGGTGCGTGAAACAGAACTGTCAAAATCAAGCAAACTTTCGCTCGAGCAACTGTACGAGAAAATTCAGATGGGTGAGGTTAAAGAACTCAACGTTGTTGTGAAAGGCGATGTTCAGGGCTCCGTCGAAGCCGTATCTGAATCTTTGCGCAAACTTTCTACTGACGCAATCCGTCTTCGTGTCATAAATTCATCCGTCGGTGCAATTACGGAAACCGATGTGAACCTTGCAACAGCCAGTAACGCTATTGTTCTTGGCTTCAATGTTCGGCCTGAAGTAAAGGCACAGGCCCTTGCCGAAAAGGAAGGAGTCGACATTCGCCTCTACAACATCATTTATGATGCGGTGGACGATATTAAAAAGGCGATGGAAGGTCTCCTCGAACCGACTCTCAAGGAAAAATACCTCGGACGGGCGGAAATCCGGGAAGTTTTCTCTGTTCCAAAACATGGAAATGTTGCCGGTTCCTATGTTCTTGATGGCAAGATGTTGAGAAATTCACAGGTTCGTCTACTTCGCGACAATATTGTCATTTACGAAGGCAAGATGGCCAGTCTGCGACGATTCAAAGATGATATCAAGGAAGTTGCCGCCGGCTATGAGTGTGGTATCTCTCTGGAGAACTACAACGATATCAAACCGGGCGATATCATAGAGTCATTCGAAATCGAGAAAGTTGCCACGACTCTTTAAAACGACAGAAATATATATGACCATAAAACGATCCGATAAAATTGCAGAAGCACTCCATGAACTGATATCCGGTCTTCTGGTAAAGGGCGTAAAAGACCCTCGCATCGGTTTTACAACAGTGACCGCAGTAAAAGTCACCGATGACCTTCGTCATGCAACCATTTATTTCTCGGTTATTGGAGATGAAACCGAGAAAAATAATTCTGAACAGGGACTCAATAGCGCCCGGGGTTTTATTCGCAAAGAAATTGCAAAAGCTCTCCGCATGCGTTTTGTTCCCGACATCATTTTCAAGTACGATGAATCAGCTGATTATGGTCGACGCATTGACTCCCTCCTTAATGAAATAATACCGGCGAATACAGATGATAACGAAAATAATTCGTGAGATAACAGCCAATTCTTCCTTTCTTGTAACAACACACGAAGGACCTGACGGGGATGCTGTTGGATCAACAATGGCCCTTACATCTTTTCTCCTCGCTCTTGGAAAGGATGTAACGCTTTATTACTGTGATCCACTGCCGGAAACCTATCGTTTCCTTCCACTGTCAGAGTTGGTAGTTCATTCCATTCCGGACCGATCGTTTGATGTCTGTTTTGTACTTGATGCCGGAGAGCTGAAAAGGGCGGGAGAGGAGATTTCCGCTTTTAACAGGTTCGGCAAAATTATAAATATTGATCATCATCCGTATTGTGAGGAATTTGGTGATCTTAATTATGTTGATTCTTCTGCTTCGGCTACGGGTGCCATGGTCTATCGAATCATGGAAACTGCCGGGTATGCAATCGACTTCAATACTGCTTTATCAGTGTATGTTGCCATCGTAACCGATACAGGATCTTTCCGATATTCGAACGCGGATCCCGAAGCCTTTGCGATTTCAGGCAAACTCGTTGCATTGGGCATCAATCCTTGGGCAGTGGCAGAAAAACTCTATGAAAGTCAGCCCCTGAAACGCCTTGAACTCCTTGCGCTTGCCCTTTCTACACTTACAGTTTCGAAAACAGGTGAATTCGCTTCCATAACCGTAACACTCGATATGTACCAGAAGACAGGAGCAAATTCCGAACTAACCGATGGATTTGTAAATTACCCCCGGTCCATTCATGGAGTAGAGGTATCCGTCTTTTTCCGGGAGATTAAACCTGATTTGTTTAAAGTCAGTTTCCGTTCCAAGGGAAAAGTAAATGTTTCCTCCTTCGCAATGGCTTTCGGAGGGGGCGGACACAATAACGCGGCAGGATGTACACTCACCGGTTCACTGGAAGAGGTAAAAGAAAACGTCCTGTCATACCTGGATCGGGCACTGTAATCTGATGCATGGTTTTCTCGTTATTGACAAGCCTGCAGGCATAACTTCCCATGACGTGGTTGCCAAAGTCCGTCGAGTATTGAAACAGAAAAAGGTCGGACACACCGGTACATTGGACCCCTTTGCAACCGGCGTTCTACCGATTGCACTCGGCGATGCAACGAAGGTCATTTCCTACCTTGATGAGTCAATGAAGGAATATCGTGCCATCATGCGACTGGGCATCACTACTGACACCCAGGACTGCACAGGCAAAATTCTGCAGCAAAAAGATTTTGAAAAAATAACCGAGACTCTGGTTCTAGAAGCTTTTGCAGATTTTACCGGCACGCTTTCACAGCTTCCCCCCATGTTCTCCGCGGTAAAGCAGGGCGGAGTTCCCTTATACAAGCTTGCAAGGCTTGGCGAAGAAGTTGAACGAACACCACGCCAGATCTGTATACATACTCTCTCACTGAATCACTATCAGTTGCCGTTTATAACTTTTACGGTTCGTTGCTCAAGGGGAACGTATGTTCGCACCCTGGCAAAAGACCTGGGTGACGCTTTGGGGTGTGGGGCTCACCTGGTCGAACTGAGAAGATTGAGAAGTGGCCTTTTCACTGAGGATATGTCAATCCCCTTGCAACTGCTTCAGCAACGCTCTCTAGAAGGTCATCTGACAGAGGTTCTCATTTCTCCACTTCAAGCGATTTCTCACCTGCCAACCGTAACCCTTAGCGAGGCGGATGCAAAAAACGTTAGTTTTGGAAGATCACCATCCGAAGTTGATTATGCGACGCTTTCTGAAGAAGGGACTATTCAGGAACAAACGGTGCGTCTCGTGCGCGAAGGAAATCTGCTGGCAATAGCTTCCATCAATCGACCAAGTGCGTCAGATAAGGAGAAAACCATTCGTCTTTTAAGGGTTTTCTCCTAGGTTTTCCTTTACACGACTAGGCATTTATGGTAAAAAAAAGAGCCTTCGTCAAACAATAGAGTAGATTTAAAAATATATTTTTTCATGGAAAGGGGGTGTGCAGAATGCTGGTAACCGAAAAGAAACAGGAAATCATTGAGACTCATAAACGTCATGAGAATGATACCGGTTCTCCTGAAGTGCAAATAGCGATTCTCTCAGAGAGAATCACATATTTAACGGAACATTTCAAGATCCACAAGAAGGACCATCACAGCCGACGCGGTCTACTGAAGATCGTTGGTCAGAGAAGACGTCTGCTCGACTATTTGAAGAGTAAAGATGTTGAGAGATATCGTGCCATTATTTCCAAATTAGGCATCAGGAGATAAAATAAGGCAGTATATCTCTTTCATACAGGGATATATTGCCTTTTTCTTTTTACAGCGGGCTTTAAGCCCGTTTATTTTTTTGTTGGGGGCGCGGGTAAAAGTACTAACGAACAAGGCGAGGTCTTGTTAGTGTTTTTATCGACGGCCCCAACAATCACCAAGTTAGCTAGGAGGCCATAGAAATGAAACAAATTGTACAGGCAGAAATCCAAGGCAAAACCGTAATTATTGAAACTGGTTGGATGGCAAAGCAGGCAAATGGTGCGGTCGTCGTACGAAGCGGAGACACCATGGTATTGGTAACAGCTGTTGCCGCTAAAACCGTACGGGAAAACCAGAACTTTTTCCCTCTAACAGTTAACTATCAAGAGAAAACCTATGCCGGCGGCAAGATTCCCGGTGGCTTTTTCAAACGCGAAGGTCGACCTTCTGAAAAAGAAACCCTCACATGTCGTTTAATTGACAGGCCAATTCGCCCGCTTTTTCCCGAAAATTTTCTCAATGAAACCCAAGTCATGGCCACCGTTATTTCCGCGGACCGCGATAATGATGCAGGAATACTTTCCTTAATTGGGGCATCAGCAGCTCTCACCATATCCGATCTTCCTTTTCAGGGACCAATTGCAGGTGTCAGGATCGGCAGGGTAGGTGGCAATTTTATCTGTAACCCGACAGCTGATGAGCTTCTGACAAGCGACATTGACATCGTTGTTGCTGGAAGCAAGGAAGCGGTCATCATGGTCGAAGGCGGCGCTGATGTTGTAAGCGAGCAGGATCTGCTTGATGCTATATTTTTCGCCCATGAGTCGATTCAACCAATCATTGCAGCTCAGGTAGAACTGCAGAAATTAATTGGTTTAGCGAAGATTGAAGTTGTCACTCCAGACGTTGATGAAGCGCTCAGGGAGCGAGTTTCTGAACTTGCTTTTGCAACAATAAAAGATGCAGTCAAAATTAAATCGAAGATGGATCGCAAAGACAGCCTTACGGCAATCAAGAATGATACCATTGCAAGCCTTCAGACGGATTTTGAGGGACGTGAGAGCGAGATTGCTGGTTTTCTTTCCGATCTTGAGTACACGATTGTTCGAGAGCATATCGCAAAGGATGGCGAACGAATTGACGGTCGTGACACAAAAACTGTCAGAAAAATAACTTGTGAAGCTGGACTGCTTCCACGGGCACATGGTTCCGCGCTGTTCACCCGAGGAGAAACCCAGGCTCTTGTTGCAGCGACTTTGGGCACCAGCGTAGACCAACAGCGGATCGACTCTCTCTATGGGGAATCAAAAAAGTGCTTTATGCTGCACTACAACTTCCCCCCGTTTTCTGTGGGCGAAACGAGTATGCGCCTCGGACCGGCACGTCGAGAAATTGGCCATGGCGCCCTTGCGGAAAGGGCTCTTGCAAGAGTTCTTCCTTCTTTCGATGACTTCCCCTATACGATCAGAATCGTATCCGAGACCCTTGAAAGTAACGGTTCATCTTCCATGGCAGCAGTCTGTGGCGGTACTCTTTCGCTGATGGATGCCGGTGTCCCCATAAAGGCTCCCGTAGCGGGAATTGCCATGGGGCTTATTAAAGAAGGCGAGTCTGTTGTCATTCTTTCAGATATCCTCGGCGATGAGGATCACCTTGGGGATATGGATTTCAAGGTTGCCGGAACTGCCGATGGTGTAACTGCATTGCAAATGGACATCAAAATAGGCGGTGTAACTCGTGCAATTATGAAGGAGGCCTTAGACCAGGCCCGCGAGGGAAGACTCCATATACTTGGTGAAATGGCCGGAGAACTCGCGGCACCACGAGCAGAAATGTCTCCGTACGCTCCAAGAATTACGACAATCTACGTAAAAACTGATAAAATTCGTGACGTCATCGGCTCAGGTGGTAAAAACGTCCGAGGAATTACCGAAGCAACAGGCGTTACAATCGATATCGAAGATACCGGCAAGATCAATATTGCCAGCCACGACATGGCAGCTTGCGAAATGGCGATCAAGATGATTCGCGACCTGACAGCTGAGGCCGAAGAAGGCAAACTCTACATGGGAACCGTAAAAAAGGTCATGGATTTCGGCGCTTTTGTTGAAATATTCCCTGGCACTGATGGACTTGTTCATATTTCTGAGCTTGATACCGAACGGGTCAAAAACGTTGGCGATGTCCTCCGTGAAGGTGATACGGTTCTCGTTAAATGTATTGGCATTGATAAGCAGGGCAAAATAAAGCTTTCACGCAAAGAGGCTCTTGGTGCCACTCTTCCGCAATAATCCTCTACTCAACCACTGGAAATTAATCTTTTCAGGGATATAGTTATTACATGATTACAAAAACGGTATTACATAATGGAATCAGGGTGATCAGTGAAATGATGCCCCATTCTCATTCCGTTTCGATCGGAATATGGATAACCAACGGCTCACGTAATGACAAAAGTGACACAAATGGTGCTGCTCATTTTATAGAGCACCTCCTTTTCAAAGGAACAACAACAAGAAACGCACTGGACATCGCCCGCGAGATTGATTCCGTGGGCGGTGTCCTTAACGCGTTCACCTGCCGTGAATATGTTTGTTATTATTCGAAAGTTTTAAACGAAGCATTACCCAAGGCCGTCAATCTTTTAGCAGATATCTTCCTGAATTCGCTTTTTGACCCCACAGATATAGAAAAAGAACGAAAGGTCGTCTTTCAGGAAATCTGGATGCTGAGGGATAACCCTGACAGCTATATTCATGATCTGTTTTGCCAAAACCTCTGGAAATCACATCCTCTCGGCATGTCCATCATTGGTACTGAGGAGACGGTTGGTAAAATCTCCCGAGAAACCCTTCTTGACTTCAGAAATAAGCGTTTCCGTGCTGAAGACATTATTATTGCCGTTGCAGGAAATGTTGTTCACGACAATCTCTTGACTCTTCTTGAAGGTTTATTCACAGATGTTACTACGGGAGGATACGCAAAGAATGAGCTGACTCCTACCTATAAAAAACAAGTGAATCTCAACAATAAGGATCTGGAGCAAGTTCATCTCTGCTTGGGCACCAAAGCACTTCCCCAGAACAGCCCAAAACGTTATGTTGGATATATAGTGAACACTATCTTGGGTGGCGGCATAAGCTCCCGCCTCTTTCAGGAAATTCGGGAAAAAAGAGGTTTGGCCTATTCTGTTTACTCTTACATTCTTTCCCATTCTGACGCAGGTACTTTTGTTGTCTATGCCGGCACCAAGAAAGAGCAACTTTACGAGGTTATCGAATTAATTCTTCATCTTATGAAGAAGCTGAAGACAGAACCGGTTACCTCCGCGGAGTTGCTTTTCGCGATTGACCATCTGAAGGGGAATCTTCTCCTGTCGCTGGAAAGTACCGACAACAGAATGACCAAGCTTGCGAAGAATGAAATTTACTTCGATCGCCAGGTATCCATCCCTGAGATAATTGCTGGTTTGGAACGTGTCACGCCTAATGATATACTAAACTTTTGCAACGAACTTTTTCAGGATTGCTTTCTGAACCTGGAATTGATGGGGAAACTAGATGATCTTTCCATCGATTCTTCTTCATTTTCGCTCTGACACTCCATGAATGATTTACTCACCGTAAAAATCCAACGCCTTCGATCCGATAGCAGCAATCAACTCCCCTGTTATATGACCACCCATTCCGCTGGCATGGACCTGTATGCCGAGTTGGTGGAAGACATTATTCTTTCTCCTGGAGAACGCGCACTGATACCTACAGGAATTGCCCTTGAGCTTCCCGACGGTTTTGAAGTCCAGATTCGTCCACGCAGCGGACTTGCCCTCCGTCATGGGATTACCCTGGTAAATTCACCTGGAACCATTGACCCCGACTATCGAGGCGAGATCGCAATAATCCTGATAAATCACGGAACGGAACCGTTTTTCGTAAAGTCCGGTGAAAGAATTGCGCAGATGGTATTTTCGCGTTTTGTCAGGGCTGAATTCACCGAAGTCTCTGAACTTGGTAAAACAATGAGAGGAGAAGGCGGTTTCGGCCACACGGGCAAACAATAGGCAATTCGCTGTATTGCCCGCCGGACAGATAGTTTCTCACGCTTTCCAAATTGTTAACATCACTATTGCCCTGTCGCGCATAAAAAAATACTTCATGATGTTTATCGTGTCTTTTGTTTTCAGGGAAGGGTTCGAGTACAATGATGGATCCACGAATCAAGGAAATGGCTGAAGTGCTTGTCAACTATTCAACACGGGTCAAACAAAACGATATCGTGCTCATCAGTGCTTCCGGAATTTCATGCCTTCCTCTCGTGAAGGAGATTTATGCCCAATGTATCCTTAAGGGTGCACAATACGTGGAGTATGATTTTTCGATTCCCGACATTAACCGTCTTTTTTATTGCAACGCCGGTAAGAAGCAGATATCGTTTTTCCCCCAGCACAAACTTGACTTCATGAAACAGGTTACCGTATTTATCGGGATTGGTTCATCCGAAAACTCTATGGTCATGGCCCAGGTTGATCAAGGCGCGATGATAACCCACTCCAAAGTAATGAGACCGGTATTAGACTGGAGGGTCAAAAATACTCGATGGGTCGTAACCCGATTTCCAACACAAGGCGCCGCTCAAGAGGCTCGTATGAGTCTTGACGAGTATGAAGACTATCTGTTTTCGTCATGTTGCATCGACTGGCAGGAAGAATCGAGAAAACAGGGTAAGCTGAAAAAACTCATGGACAGAACCGGAAAGGTGCGGATAACGTCATCGGATACCAATCTTGCATTCAGTATTAAAGGCTTAAAGAGCATAAAGTGTGACGGCCGTTTCAATATCCCCGATGGTGAAGTATTTACTGCGCCTGTTCGCGATTCTGTAGAAGGGTATATCACGTACAACTGCCCTTCAGTCTACCAGGGAAAAGAATTCAATGATGTCCGCTTCGAGTTTGCCAAGGGGAAAATAGTCAAGGCTTCTGCTGGGGCATCCAGCAAACTTCTGAATCGTATCCTGGACACGGACGAGGGTTCGCGTTATATAGGTGAATTTGCAATCGGTGTTAATCCCAAGATTAACGTACCGATGAGGAATACCCTTTTTGATGAAAAAATATTCGGATCGATCCATCTTACACCAGGACAGTGCTACGAAGACTGTGATAACGGCAATCAATCCGCTGTTCATTGGGACCTAGTAAAGATTCTCACTGGTGATGGTGAAATCTGGTTTGATGATATTTTGATCCAGAAAGATGGTCTCTTTGTCCATCATTCTCTACTCGACCTTAACCCGGGGGAATGACATGTTACTGGAAATCAACCCGCACAATCCCCAAAGTCGTCTCATTTCCAAAATTGTCGACGTCCTTGAAAAAGGTGGGGTAATCGCCTATCCCACTGATACTACATACGGAATCGGGTGCAGTATCATGAGCAAACGGGGAATAGAACGAATATATTCCATTAAACAGCGAGAGAAGAATAAGCCTTTTTCTTTCATCTGCAGCGATCTCTCCGATATTGCCCGATATGCCAAGGTAAGTAACTTCCAGTATAAGGTAATGAAGCGCTTTCTTCCTGGTGCCTATACTTTTGTGCTTAATGCAACGAATTTAGTCCCTGGGCTACTGGTCACCAAGCAGAAAACCGTTGGGATCAGAATCCCGGATAACAGAATCTGCCTGGCAATCGTCCAGGCTTTAGGACACCCTATCATTACAACCAGTGCCAATCGGTCTGGGGAAGAACCTATCGGTGACCCTTCAGCCGTAGATCACGAAATGGGAAAACAATTGGATCTTGTCGTAGACGGTGGGACTCTTTCAGCTGCAGTCAGTTCGGTAGTGAGTCTCATCGACGATATTCCCCTAGTCCTGCGCAAAGGTGGGGGAGATGTCAGCTGGTGTGAGTAGCCTTACCACAGTGCTTTGTAAAAACCCATAATCACATCTCACCTGTGAAGTTATTACAACGATCAAGAAAAGAATCCAATTATGTCTCTGTACTCCCTCTTTACATCTGTATTCTTTCGTCGAATCGTCTTGTTTGCCTGGGTACTCACAATTTTATGGTTGTCGCTTGACCCGGCTCCCCCAGTCCCAGAGCCCAACATACTAGGTTGGGACAAGTTCTTACATGCAGTTGCCTACGGTAATTTAACCCTTATTGGTGGCTGGTCACTGGCAGGGTCTGCATCTCTTACAAACTCCAAGTGGGGCGCGGTAGCATGTGCAGCAATTTTTCTCGGAGGTATTGTTGAACTCCTTCAGAAGGCCCTTACCGATACCAGGATGGCAGAATTCGGTGATTTCCTGGCCAATGCAGTTGGAGCCGGCATCGTACTTCTTGGCGTTTATGGTTTCAAAAAGTACAAGTATCACCACGAGGTAAATCTCGAGAAGTAAACGGATAACAAAGGATCCGAGAAGCTATTTGCTCGGGTCTACTCTTTTGAATTCATCGAGGAAGGTATTATGCTGAAAGCGGTAATTTTTGATTTTGATGGCATTATTGTAGACACTGAACCGATTCATTTTCAAGCATTTCAGCGTGTTCTGCAACCGTTAGGACTTGGGTATTCCTGGGATGACTATCTTGAAAAGTATATCGGATTTGACGACAGGGACGCTTTCAGAGAAGCCTTTGCCAACGGCGGGAAACTGCTGCATGATGGGATGTTGAGCGAACTTATCAGTCTAAAAGCAGAAGTCTTTGAAAGTATCGTTCGGCAGGGTGTCCAGCCTTATCCGGGTGTCATCGAACTTATAAAGTCTCTTTCCGGTTTTATTCCGCTTGCCCTTTGTAGTGGCGCTTTGCAACGTGACATTGTTCCAATACTTGAACAATTCGGTTTGCAGAGTTCATTCGATGCAATAGTAACCGCAGAAAATGTTAAGGTCAGCAAACCGGACCCTGAAAGTTATATTCTTACACTTCAGCGTCTCGGTGAAATTTACCCCTCCACCACCATTCTTCCACAAGAATGCATCGCAATCGAAGACACACCCGCTGGAATTACATCAGCGTCTGCCGCCGGGATGAATGTGATTGCTGTTACCAATAGTTATCCAGCGGATCGTCTCGCAGGGGCACGACACGTCACTGATACATTAGAAGGTGTATCTATCGACATATTACAGTCCTTTCTTGCCTGATTGCGACATCGATACCGGAAAGCATTTCCTGGCAGTGATGCACCGTCAGCTTTTCATGGATGAACAAGGGGCAGGTTGGTAAGGATTACAGAGCCATCGGCAGTTACAACCTTCCGGATAATACTGGCTTTCCGTGAAGGCATTCTGGCGATTGAGTACCTATGGATGGATGATGGGTCGGCAAGAAATTCAGAGGTTATGTTTTGGCCATCGAGCCAGGCCTCAAAATGGAGATGCGGCCCTGTCGACCGCCCTGTTGAACCTGACAGCGCGATGGTGGAATTCCCGTCTACCCTGGAACCAGTTACTGCCAGATTGACGCTATTATGTGCATACAGGGTTGTCATTCCGCTATCATGTTCAATGATGACAATATTCCCATATCCGCCTCGCGTTCCGCTGTAAGAGACGATCCCGGGTGCCACGGGTTTTATCGGGGTTCCTTCCGGTATGGCAATATCAACACCCTTATGGTTCCTCAGCATTCCATCGATTGGATCGTAACGAAGTCCGACTCTTGACGAGATAACACCATCAACAGGCAATGATAATGATTTTGGCACAGATGACAAGGCGATTGGCTGTACTCGAGGGTGGATTTCAGGTAATTTGGTGGATACTGTCCTTTTTTTTGATTTCAATCCGCTTGACTTTACCCTACGGTGCTCACGTATAACGAGTACAGAATTTCTGTTCACTGGCGCATCGGTGTAACATTCGACGCCATCCTTTGAAACATAACGATAAATATCTGCAATTGCCTTGTTCTCATCAATGACAAATAGCAGAGAGAGTACATAGAAAAGAATTTTCATAGATTATAAGCTTCCTTGATCGCAGTTGTGCTTGCAACGCGATTGTTTTCGGTCACGTGTCTATGATTTCTATTGGAAGTTATACCGCTAGCAGAATGTTTTTGCAAGGAAACCCTGCTTTCATAACCTGCTTTAAGATCAACTGGAATAGTACAGGAGAACAGCCGGTATGCGTATAGCGGTCGTAGGAGCTGGAGCGTTGGGCCTCTACTATGGGGCGGTACTGCAAAAATCTGGAAACGATGTATACTTTTTGCTGCGCAGCGATTATGAGGTTATCAAGTCAGAAGGGATAAAGGTTTATTCCGGTAATGGTGATTTTCATCTCCCAAAAGTTAAGTGCTTCCGTTCTCCCTCTGAAATCGGAATTGTCGACCTGGTTCTGGTTGGTCTGAAAACGTTCGCAAATTTTTCCTATGATGAACTCATAACTCCGCTAGTTGGAGAAAAAACTTGGATACTCACGTTACAAAACGGCCTGGGTAATGAAGAAAAACTTGCCGCTCTTTTTGGTGAAGAGAGAATTCTTGGAGGCATAGCCTACCTCTGTTCTATTCGTGAAAAACCAGGGGAGGTACACCATTTGGGAGAAGGGAGAGTTCTCCTGGGAGAGTATTCAAAAAAAGATGACCCCAGAACAGCAGAAATTGCATCGCGATTTCTGGGCGCTGGGGTAGAATGTCGAATAGTTTCGGACCTAAAGCATGCAAGGTGGGAAAAACTCGTCTGGAATATACCTTTTAATGGCCTATGCGCTCTGATGTTGAAACCCGTTGACTCTCTCTTAAAATTTGAACCAACTTGCCACCTGGTCCGTGAGGTAATGGAGGAAGTAATCATAGCAGCTAATACTGAAACACTCTCGAAAAAAATCCCTTTGTCCCTGGCCGAAAAAATGGTGGCATCATCGAGAAATTTGGGGCAATATAGGCCATCAATGTTAATAGACCGACTTAAAGGTCGCCCAATGGAGCTTGAAGCAATATTTGGCGTACCGTTACAGGTCGCAGAAAAAAATGGCATTCAGATGCCGCACGTTCAACAGATATATGCATTGCTCCTTTTAACCGAGAAAGATTAAATATTCATCTATTCCCTACAGAATTTTTGCCATAGTTTAGTGTGGTGCCCAAAATACAGTCACTCATGCCATAATTGCCCATTTATTGAGCCCAGCAGGTATTTGCACATCGGCAATAAAACCTGCAACTACTTGATTATTAATGGTTATGAGTTTTATTATCACTTAGGCAGTAATTTTGCATCCAGAGGGTGAGTCATACGTTTTTTCCCTAACTGGTACAGTTTACTATGTTGTATTGTTTGATAATTTTCTGAGGGGGTGATTCAATTGAAGAAAGTAGAAGCTATAATAAAGCCGTTCAAACTGGACGAAGTTAAAGAAGCTCTCAACGAGATTGGAATCCAAGGGATAACTGTCAGTGAAGTTAAAGGTTTCGGCAGACAGAAAGGTCACACGGAACTATATCGTGGCGCTGAATATGTTGTCGATTTTATTCCGAAGATCAAAATGGAAATTATTGTCGGTGACGACCTGGTAACGAAGGTAGTCGAAACTATAGAGCAAGCAGCAAAAACCGGACGTATTGGCGACGGCAAGATATTCGTAACCACCGTGGAAGAGGTTGTCCGTATCAGAACCGGTGAGCGAGGACAAGACGCAATCTGATTGTGTCTATTTAACTTTATAAAGGAGAGGATGAATGACACCGCAAGAAGTTGTAAAGTTTGCACAAGACAATGGCGCACTTATGGTAGATTTCAAATTCATGGATTTTATTGGTATCTGGCAGCATTTCAGCGTGCCCATCAGTGAATTCGATGAAGATGTATTTGAAGACGGCTTGGGATTCGATGGTTCCTCTATTCGTGGATGGCAGCCAATCCATGCGTCTGACATGATCATTCTTCCCGATAGCACCACCGCAGTAATGGATCCGTTCACTGCAATTCCTACCTTGAGCCTGATCTGTAACATCTTTGATCCAATCACCAAGGAAGGCTATAGCCGAGACCCACGCAATATTGCTAAAAAGGCAGAAGCCTACCTGAAGGCATCTGGCATCGGCGACACTGCATACTTCGGACCGGAAGCCGAGTTCTTTATTTTCGACGACGTACGGTACGACTCTTCATCAAATCAATCATTCTATGCCGTTGACTCATCAGAAGGTGCATGGAATACCGGCCGTGAAGAATTCCCCAACCTCGGCTACAAGCCTCGCCACAAGGAAGGCTACTTCCCTGTTTCTCCGACCGACTCCCAGAACGACCTCCGCACCGAAATGGTCATGGAACTGCAGAATGTCGGTATTCGTATCGAGTGCCAGCATCACGAAGTAGCGACCGGTGGTCAGGCCGAGATCGACATGCGCTTCGCTTCATTGTTGGACATGGCCGACCAACTTCAATGGTTCAAATATGTTATCAAAAACGTTGCTCTGCGCAATGGCAAGACTGTTACCTTCATGCCGAAACCTCTGTATGGCGACAACGGCTCCGGGATGCACACCCATGTGTCCATCTGGAAGGACGGTACCAACCTGTTTGCCGGCGACAAGTACGGCGGGCTTTCCCAGATGGCTCTCTGGTATATCGGTGGTATCATCAAGCATGCCAAGGCACTCTGCGCCTTAACCAACCCGACTACCAACTCCTACAAGCGTCTTGTCCCCGGATTTGAAGCTCCGGTCAATATGTGCTACTCCAGCAGGAACCGCTCTGCTGCTCTGCGTATCCCCATGTTCTCCACCAATCCTAAGTCTAAGCGTGTTGAGTTCCGCACACCAGATCCTTCCTGCAACGGCTACCTTGCCTTTGCCGCGATTTTAATGGCTGGTATTGACGGTATCGAGAACAAGATAGATCCAGGCAAACCACTTGATAAGGACATCTACGGTCTTACCCCGGAAGAACTGGTTGGCATTCCTTCAGCACCGGGTAGTCTTGAAGAAGCGTTACAGGCTCTCAAAGAGGACCATGAGTTCCTCCTGAAAGGCGATGTTTTCACGGCTGATGTCATCGATAAATGGCTTGAGTACAAGACCGAAGCAGAAGTAAACGCAGTTCGCATGCGTCCAACTCCGATGGAATTTGAATTGTACTACGATATCTAATTCCTATATCTACCTAACAGAAGAAAGGCGGGAGTTATCCCGCCTTTCTTGTTTGACAACATTCTGATATCCTCAAACAAAAGGCGGGAATACTCCCGCCTTTTTTATACTCCAGTCTGCTTCGTTTTGGACAGGTGTGCATTCATTGACATGAACAGTCCAATCTGTTAAATTTATACAATTTATCACCAAAATACGCAGTAGAGAAGGTATATGGAAAACATTTTATTCAAACTTTCGATCATGCTTGTTCCCGGGATCTTTGCCGTTGTCTGCCATGAGGTATCTCATGGATATATTGCCTATAAATTTGGTGACCCGACAGCCAAAATGATGGGACGGTTAACTCTCAATCCTTTCAAACATATCGATCCGATCGGTTTGTTGATGTTGTTTATCATAAAGATTGGATGGGCAAAACCGGTTCCTGTTAACTTCAACAATTTACATAATCCCAAAAGAGATATGATTTGGGTTGCAGCAGCTGGTCCCATCACAAATTTTCTATTAGCGTCAATTTCTGCCTTAATGATAAGAGGTATCATACAAATCTTCGCAATAGTCCCTGGTTACCTTTCTGAACCAATCCTCTTGATGTTAGTTTTCTCAGTTTTTATCAATCTTGTTCTGGCATTATTTAACCTTATTCCTGTTCCTCCTCTTGATGGTGGCAGGGTAGTGGTTGGTTTCTTACCAAATCAACTGTCATTAGCCTACTCAAAAATTGAGCCTTTCGGAATGATCGGGATCATTCTTCTTGTTGTACTTTTCCCGAGCATATTATCCATGCTGATACTTCCACCACTAAATGTTGCAATTAATTTTTTGATTGGACAGGATGCCCTGGATTTTTTAATAAAAAATACTTCCATAATTCGTCTCGGCATTCTACAGTTCTAACCTCTTGAAACATAATCTGCCGGTCTGGGAGGTGTCACGGAGGTTTATCTTCAGTGCCCCATGAGACCAACTGGCAAAGCTCACCTGGGTGATTTCCATGACTTTCTTACAAACTGGCAGGAACTACGGGACCAGTTTGACGGTTTTTACTTTACTATCAACAGGCTCTCACAACAGAATATGAAAACACAGCCCCGATACGATATAGTAGTTTCATGATTGGCTTACTGCGGCGTTGACTGCAAAAATATTCTTGCCCAGTATGTCGTTGAAACACTGGCTCCTTACAGAGAGCTCGAAGCTTGTTCATGACGTCCTTCATGAAGAAAAAATGGGCAACCTTATCCGCAGCAGAAATCATGACCCACGTCTGAGAAACAATCAGGTTCTAACTCGTTTCAAGACGTTTCATTTCTAATTCAACGTACGGGAGTTTTTGATTGGAAATTGATTTCACCGGAGATAATACTGATAATTCCGATGGTTATGACTTATCATATAAAGTAAAACTTGATAAGTTTGAGGGCCCCCTTGACCTTCTTTTATTTCTCATAAAGAAAAGTGAACTGGATATTTATGATATCCCCATTGCGATAATTACGAAACAGTACCTTGAATACATCAAATTACTGAAGGATCTGAACCTGGAAATTGCCGGTGATTTTCTGGTAATGGCTTCTACCCTTATTCAAATCAAATCGAGCATGCTTCTTCCATCCCGCCACGAGGACAGTCCAGATGAAGAGGGAGAGGATCCTCGGGCAGAGCTGATTCGCAGACTTGTTGAATATAGTAGATATAAAGAGGCAGCGTTACGCCTCAATGAGCATAAGCTTCTTGGAAGAGAGCTTTTCGCCCGGTCATTCCCCTCAGAAGAACTGCAGTCAGACGAGGCACCTGCTGAACCCTTGGAGCTTGACCTGTTTGCACTTATTGAAGCATTTAGAGGCATCCTCGCGAAGGCACCTCATGAAAGCTTCCATGAGGTATGTGCTGAATCGATCAGTATTGCTGAGAGAATCAATGAGATACTTTCCCTTTTACAGGAACAAGAGTTTATAGCATTTGCCGGACTCTTCGAAAACAGTAGAGATCGCGACTATATTGTAGCTACCTTCCTCGCTATTCTTGAACTCTGCAAACTCAAACTAATTCGAGTCCGCCAGCAAGAGCAATACGGAGAGATCTGGATCAGGCCGGCTGTCATTGAAAAGACAGACAGCCCTGATCAGGAGAGTACGGATGACAGCTTGTCGGATTAAGTCGATTATTGAAAGCCTTATCTTTATCTCGGAAGAACCCATGTCTCTTGACAGGCTTTGCGGTATACTTCACGAATATGAAAGAGATGTCATTCGCACCTGCATACTTCAGCTTCAATCCGAGTATGCAGATCCAGAGCGAGGTATTTTCCTTGCTGAAGTTGCAAAAGGCTATCAATTCAGAACCCGGGAAGAAAATGGGGACTACGTTCGCAGGCTGGTAAAAACAAAGACATCTCGTTTCAGCCAATCAGCTTTGGAAAATCTGGCAATCATAGCATATCGCCAGCCAATAACACGTGCAGAAATCGAATACTTGCGCGGAGTAGATTCAGGAAGCGTGATCAAGACACTCCTAGAAAAGAAACTCATAAAAATTCTCGGGAAAAAAGATATCCCAGGAAGACCCTTGATCTACGGGACAACGAGATATTTTCTGGAAATGTTCAGTCTGAAGGATCTGAAGTCGTTACCAACATTACGGGAGATTGAAGATCTGGCAGGCGAGGGCTTTCATGAGCAACAGGAAGAACTCCCTCTTGAAGAAGTTATTCAAACCTCAGTTGACGAGACACCTAATTCGAGTAGTGCTGAAAGTTAAAGGGTAATCTCAGAAGGAGTTTTGCTATGCTACGACAACCTGCAGTTGCAGGACAGTTCTATACTAGCGATCCGATACATCTCAGAGATCAACTGGAGAAATTTGTAAAGGCTGAGGACGGTCAAGTAAAAGCGCTTGGGGCTATCGTTCCTCATGCCGGATATGTCTATTCGGGTGCTGTTGCCGGATCAGTTTATGCTCGCGTGGAAATTCCAGAAACAGTAGTAATCCTCGGGCCGAATCACCACGGTGTTGGCTCAAGGGCCGCGTTATTTCCACCAGGAGAGTGGCTCACCCCTCTTGGCAAAGTCAGCATAAACCAGCAATTATCAACACTTATATTAGAAAACACTTCCCTGGCAGAAGAGGACAGAACTGCCCATCAATACGAGCATTCCATCGAAGTTCAAGTTCCTTTTCTTCAATACCTCAGACCAGATGTTACAATTGTTCCGCTATGTCTCGGGTTCAGTGATTATTCATCGTGCAGAAGCTTGGGATTATCACTGGCAAAGGCTATCAATGAATACGGAAAAAAAGTGCTTATTATTGCCAGTTCAGACATGTCCCACTACCAACCAGCAGATGTTGCTCGTCATGAAGATAGTCTGGCAATCCAAGAAGCATTGAATATGAATCCTGAAGGTATGTATTCGATAGTGAAGGGTAGGGGGATTACCATGTGCGGTATTATCCCCGCTACAATTATGCTGGTGGCGGCAATTGAGATGGGAGCAACAAATAGTGAGCTGATTCGATACGCCACGAGTGGTGAAGTATCAGGGGATTTCAATCAGGTAGTTGGGTATGCAGGTGTCATAGTGTATTGATACATCCTTCATCTTCCTTCATTATTCTAATCACCTGCAGAACGCCATTGATTGACTCAAGTTCTCGAATATCGAGTGAGTCCGTATCTCCGATTACGCCGATTATAATCTGATTTACCCCTGTAGATTGGTGGATATCAAAGCCTCTGGTAACAAGAATTTCTTTGATATGATCGAGAGCCGCTTCATCTGCGCATTTTTTCATAATTATCAGCATAAAACAACCCCAAACCGGCTCATTTTTCACTCCCAGTCATGATCCGCTCCAATCGCCTTGATTCATCAATAACCCGTTCGAATAATCGTACGATTGCCTGATCGTCCAAAGGCCCGGTATTTTCGTTTTTAATTCTTTGAAAGATCTTCTTTTCACGACCAGGATCAAATATGGGAAGCCCCGTTGTTTTCTTTAGTTCGCCAATCTTCAGGGCCAACTGTGCTCTCTGATTGAAGATCTTCAGTAGCTCACTGTCCAGTCGATCAATTTCACATCGAAAATCATCTATCGTCATAATTCCTCAAATTTAATTGAATAAGTGTGTCTTTCTTCCAATTGACATCATCGCGCTCAGGAAAATCAATGTTGTAGTGAAGCCCGCGAGATTCTTTACGCTGTTGTGCACATCGAATTATCAACTCTGCTACCGTGGCAATGTTTCTTAACTCTATAAGATCCGAGGTTATGTGGAAATCCCAGTAATATTCTGCAATCTCTTCCTGGATAAGCTTAATGCGATTCATCGCTCGCTCAAGGCGCTTATTAGACCGTACTATCCCTACATAGTTCCACATGAACCGCCGAACTTCATCCCAGTTTTGTGATACGACAACCATTTCATCACTATTGGTGGCTGTCCCGGAATCCCATTGCGGAATTCCAGGGAAGTCGAACCGGGTCTTGTTCAGACGTTCTACACTATGCCGATATGCCCTTCCTGCAAATACTGCTGCCTCGAGTAGAGAATTACTGGCAAGTCTGTTGGCACCATGTAAGCCGGTAAAAGCTACTTCACCAATAGCATAAAGATTCGCAATATTTGTTTCTCCGTTTTGATCTGAAACGACACCACCGCATAAATAATGAGCTGCAGGAACAACAGGCAATGGTTCCTTTGTCATATCAAGACAAAACCTCAAACAAGTTCGATAAATATTAGGAAAGCGAGTCTTGATAAAATCGGGGTCTTTGTGTGTTATGTCCAGATACACACAATCATCACCATAGGTTTTCATTTCATTATCAATTGCCCGTGCAACGATATCTCGGGGTGCAAGATCCTTAAGCTTGTGATACTTCTCCATGAAAGCAGTTCCATCACTGCGGCGCAGAATTGCTCCTTCACCTCGGACAGCCTCAGAGATAAGAAATGATTTTGCCAAAGGATGGTAGAGTGTTGTGGGGTGGAACTGCATGAACTCCATATTTGAGATTAATGCACCAGCTCGATAAGCCATGGCAACACCGTCACCAGAGGCAACATCGGGGTTACAGGTATACAGGTAGACTTTCCCGGCACCACCTGAAGCCAGCAGTGTGATTTTACTAAAGAATGTCTTAACTTTACCATTAAGAACATCAAGAACATAGGCACCATAACAACGGTTTGGCCGTTCTGGATTCTTTGATATTTTCAGTTCAGAAATGAGATCAATTGCCGTGTGGTTCTCATAAACTTCTATATTCGGGTGTTCAAATGCTGCAGTTACGAGAGCACGCTCAATTTCACGACCAGTCAAGTCATCAGCGTGGAAGATCCTTCTTTTGCTGTGACCACCTTCTCTTGTCAAGTCATAGGTGTCGCCACGAGTTGTAAACTTGACACCCCATTCAATCAGCGTTCTTATTACTTCCGGACCTTCAGCAACGACCATTTTAACGATATCTTCATGGCAAATTCCGGCTCCGGCAACCATTGTGTCTTCGCTGTGTGAATCAAAGGTGTCTTCTTCTGAAAAAACAGAGGCAATACCGCCCTGTGCATAATTTGTTGCAGATTCGGTAATCTCTTTTTTGGTAACAAGCGCAACTTTCCCATGATTTGCCGCTTGGAGTGCATAGGACAAACCAGCAATACCACTACCAATTACCAAAAAATCACTCTCTATCTGCATAAGATCCCCTAAATTGAAGCATCAGGATGATTTGAAGCGTAAGATTATCTAGCAAGTACTTTAAAGAAACGAACCAAATAATCAACCCCTGACCAAATGGTAATTATGGTGGCAATCCAAAGATAGAAAATTCCAACGTTATGCATGTTAACATAGAAATACGATGATTGTATGCCAAATAACCAATGATATTTGTAATGAAGAAGGAGTCCAAGAATCGCCACAATCTGGAAAATGGTTTTGTATTTACCAAGATTGCTTGCTGCAATCACAATTCCTTCAGTTGATGCAATTCCTCGCAAACCGGTAATGATAATTTCCCTGCTAAGAATTACGAGAACCATCCAGGCTGGCACTCTATCAAAAGGGATAATCATTATCAGTGCAGCCATTACGAGGAGTTTGTCAGCAATAGGATCAAGGAATTTACCTAATACGGTAATTATGCCCAAGCGTCTGGCTAGATAACCATCAAGCCAATCAGTGAAAGACGCTATTGCGAACAGTACGGTAGCTAGAAATCCGGCAGATTGAGAGGGAGAGGTAAGAATTACCGCCATAGGAGGTACGACCAATATCCGAGAAAGAGTCAGGAAATTTGGGAGGTGACGTAGTGAGCTCTTCTTATTACTATCCATCAGATATACCTAGTGACTTTGATAGGACTTCTGATAACTCAGAACCCTGGAAATATAATTGCGAGTTTCCTCGTAAGGAGGGACGCCGCCATACTGGTTCACACGTGACATCCCAGCATTATACGCAGCAAGAGCTAGGGTCACATCACCTTTAAACGTATCAAGGAGGAATCGAAGGTATCGGACCCCTCCACGGATATTGTCTTTAGGATCAAAGGAATTCGGGACGTTAAGCCCCTGAGCTGTTTTGGGCATTAATTGCATCAACCCTTGCGCTCCGCAACGAGAAACAGCATTAGGGTTATATCCAGACTCTGCATGGATGACAGCTTTTACAAGATTTATGTCAACGCCATATTCAGATGCAACAGATTTTACAATTGGTTCGAATTCAGCAGGATTCCGGGAAAAGGCTCCTAATTTGAAGTTAGTCCGCAGTTTTCTGTCCTTCTTTAAATCCCGCATAAAAATCTTGAACCGTCGGTCAGTGGGTGCATCAGTAAAGTGCATCACACCATCGTTGTCGACGAATTTATAGATATCCGCAAAAGAAATTGATGGTAATAAGAAGGGAAGGGTGAGAAGGAGAAAAAGAATACTGGTTCTGGTCTGCCCAAAATGCATGTTTTCCTCCTTATAGTAAATAAAAAACCGAATCCAAAATATAGACCAAATTTCCCAAATCTTCAATATAGTAAAACAGTATTATTGAATAATAATCGATGGATCAGGTGTTATGATCAATATTTTACTTTTACTTTCAGTCCGTGGTACTATTTGAAGCACTAATTTTTGATAGAAACGAGGGAAAAATGTACCAGCTAAAAATAACCAGTAATTTTGCGTCTGCCCATAATCTCATGCATTATCAGGGAGACTGCGAGAACTTGCACGGTCATAACTGGAAAGTAGATGTCTCGGTAACAGCTAAAGATCTAGATAAATCCGGACTGGGGATTGATTTCAAAAAGTTGAAAGCAGAAACGAAAACACTCCTTAAAACGCTTGATCACAAATATCTTAACGAACTCGATCCGTTTAAGAACGTATCTCCATCATCGGAAAACATTGCTCGATATATCTACCAGGAACTCTCTCGCACATTAAATAACGACAACATTAAAGTGGAGTCCGTTACAGTATGGGAATCTGATTTTGCCCGTGCAAAATATTATGAGTAAGTATACTACAAATATGGTTGAAATATTTTCTTCTATCCAGGGAGAGGGTAAACTTGTAGGTTTACGCCAGGCATTCCTTCGTTTTCACGGATGTTCACTGGATTGTGACTATTGCGATTCACGTGCTACTCACACCGATTCGGCACCGGAGTTTTGTCAAACTGAACAAACTCCTGGCAGACTGGATTTTATAAAAATTACAAACCCGGTACCCCTTGAATACGTTAAATCCGTATTGTCCAAATGGGTATCGCTACTGCCAAATGCACACCATTCCATAAGCCTCACAGGAGGAGAACCACTCCTGCATTGTGAATCTTTACTGGAATATCTGCCTGAATTACGTAAAATATTGCCTCTCTACCTGGAAACAAACGGGATTCATCATCACGAATTATCAAAATGCATTGAATTTCTGGACTATATTTCGATGGATTTCAAACTCCCATCCACAACGAAATCAATAGACTATTGGGAAGAACATCGAAAATTTCTTGAGGTTGCTGCCGAAAAAGACGTCTATGTTAAAGTCGTTATCTCCAATAAATCAACTGTCTCTGAAATCAGAAAAGCATGTGAAGTAATAGTCTCTGTCAATAAAAACATTCCCCTGATACTGCAACCGTTGACTTCCACGGATGTCAATATGACCATTTCATCCAGATTATTATTCGAGTTTCAGGAAGAAGCTAGCACTTATCTTAGAGAAGTAAGGATCATACCTCAAACACATAGATTTATGCACCTTTTGTAACCAAGTCAAAAACCGCAGGTGATCAAAATGATACTTGAAGAAATGACAATGGGAGAATTTGAAGCCGGTCTTAAAACTACGAGAACAGTAGTAGTACCGTTTGGTTCCGTAGAAGAACATGGCTACCATTTACCGCTTTCTACTGATACCATTCAAGCCTATGAAGTTGGTAAAGCTGCGGCAAAAATTAAACCAATTTTTATTGCCCCGCCGGTCCATTACGGTTGCTGCAGATCAACATCCTGTCACCCGGGAACCATCTCCATTTCCACTGACACCCTTCAAAATCTCATGAAGGATATTGTCCGATCCCTGTATTCACATGGTCTTAGGAATTTTGTAATATTAACCGGGCACGCAGGTGGAACCCACAAAATGGCTCTCATTAACGCGGGAGAATGTCTTGTGGCTGAAATACAGGATATAAAGTTGGCAGTGCTAACAGAATATGATCTGGCATACTCCGAAGGGAGAGAAATTATCGAAACAGATGGGGATGCTCATGCAGGTGAAATCGAAACATCACGAATTATGTATTTATATCCGGATCTTGTTAAAGGCACTGGGCAACGCGAGTTCCCCAATTTTCCTCCAGGTATAATTGTCCGCAACAAAAGAAAATATTGGATGAATGGCGTTTGGGGAGACCCAACGAAAGCCACGCCTGAGAAAGGACGTAGAATCAATGAACTTGTCGTCAGGAAGCTGATCGAATTTATTGACACTCTGGATACTTTTTCAGAAAACTGACCTGTTATCCAAAACCCCACCATCAAAGCGATGAACCAAATTCTTCTTCAATACGCAGTAATCATCCCGCAACTTTGATCATTTTTTAAAAGATTCTGGGAGAAGGTGCCCCTTGATTTTTCAGATCGTAAGCTACCCACCTTGCGTACTTTACATAATATATCTTATCGGACGTTAAGTCCCTGGAGGTGAATTATGTGCCAAGCAAATCAAACAGCCGGTGAAAGCATCATTGGCTCTTCCTGTACTACCAATCAAAAGCAACAAATAATAGCCGGCTCACTGGTTGCTGAAGTCCACCTGACGAAGACGAATTCCATCAGGGCGTATCCTTCGAAGTCTCGTCCTCGTCAGCTTATCGCTTCCATCAGTTCTGGTTGTTTTCGCAGATCATCTGCATTGATGAACCGAATCCACGTTGCCATTCAGGATTCTTTGGGTGTGAATGATGTCAAAAATGCCAATGCCCTCCTCTGACAAAATCGAGCGAGTTCTTTTTGATGCAAAATACCTGTTAACCCTCTTCACAAGGTTTTAGCCCTTGATCACCACTTTTCGAGCGTGAAAGAAAGGTTACAGCTGTCTTTCCCTGGCGCTGCCTGAAGGCTGTCAAAGGTTAACAACTGTCTAGTAGTCGACTAGCAACAACCGAGAAAGAACTCCGTCGAAAACGTTGCGGACAATGTTTATCTTGAAATCGATGATGTGCAATTACGCAAGGATTTGTTACTATGACTACCTCCAGAAGTTGGTAATTAAAATAAATATGGATATAATTTTCTGGAGCGAAATTTTCATGTCCGCATGGGTAAACTGGACAGCAAACATAACTGAAATTAGTTGGAAGGAAATTTTAGTTATCTAGACATACTCGAACGAGATAATTATTAAAGAAACCTGAAACGAAAAAAGGGCTAGCATGTTAGCTAGCCCTTTAATTAGTTAGTTTGGAGCGGGAAACGGGATTCGAACCCGCGACTTCAACCTTGGCAAGGTTGCACTCTACCACTGAGTTATTCCCGCTCAATCAAGCCTTTGTTTTATATCAAAACACGGACGCCAAGTCAATCATTTTTTGTTAGCATAGAAAAACTACTGCTCGATTATTTAATAGCCTGAAAATAAAATTATATTAGCGGCAATTACCGACATACAGACTATATTTAACTTATAAATCAGTTGAGTGTGATAGGTTTTTTTGAGGACAATGTTTTTGTAACAGATAATTTGTGACCATGGTATCAAATCAGACCCCCTATTGGTGTCCATTGTTAATCAGTAATATATATTTAAGTTAAATTATTGTCATTATTTTCAAAGACAATATTTTTGTTTCTATTTTTAGAATATAAATTAATTTAGGAGGTAGTTCTTATGTCAAAGTTAAATGCATTTTTAATTATTATTGCTTTACTGTCAGTTGTTTTACTATTTTTAGTTTCTATTTTCTTTACTAAGTTATTAACCAATAACATGAATATCTCTTTCAGGGATAATTCTATCGCTATTGTTGAAGTTAAAGGTATGATAATAGATTCTGATGAAATAATCAAACAGATCCATTACGCTAAAGATGAAAATAGAGTTAAAGCTGTCGTATTGAGAATTGATACACCAGGTGGAGTTGTTGGTCCAACTCAGGAAATATATGAAGAAATAATTAAACTTAAAAAAATCAAACCTGTAATAGTCTCAATGGGTAGTGTCGCAGCCTCAGGTGGATATTATATCGCTGCTCCAGCAAACATGATTTTTGCCAATCCAGGTACAATAACAGGTAGTATTGGTGTACTGATGAAACTTGCCAACGTTCAATCATTATTAGATAAGGTTGGAATTAAATCTCTTGTCTTGAAAAGCGGAGAATTTAAGGATACTGGTTCACCGGTCAGACCAATGACAGCAGGAGACAAGAAAATCCTGCAAGGCGTTATTCAAAGTATGTATGAACAGTTTGTTATAGCAGTCGCTGATGGCAGAAAAATCCCCATCATGGAAGTACGGAAAATTGCCGATGGCAGAATATTTACCGGCGAACAAGCAAAAAAGTTGAAGTTGGTAGACAAACTCGGCAATCTTCAGGATGCAATCGATGAAGCAGCTAAAATCACAGGAATAAAAAATAAACCCCAAATAGTCTATCCGCCCCAAAAACATAAATCCTTCATTGATATATTTATGCAAGGATTTAGTGAAAGTCTTGTTAAAAGCTTCAAAACAGAGTCCGGTGGAGACAATAGTTTTGAATATTCAATGAACAATTGACCGTAACGATATATTCAGGACGCAAAAAAGCCCCATCTCGGAATTGAGATGGGGCTTTTTTGTAAAAGATCCCGGCGGCGACCTACTCTCCCACACAGCTACCCATGCAGTACCATCGGCCCTGAGGGGCTTAACTTCCGTGTTCGGGATGGGAACGGGTGTGACCCCCTCGGCATAGCCACCGAGAAATCGTTTGTAGCGGCTGGCGTTACCAGACGTACGATATCATTGTGTCAATTGCAAAGAGAATGATTTGTAGTTTTTGGGTATATAGTGGGGGGTGGGGTTACCACCCCCCATTTAAATCAATTTTTATGGTCAAGCCTCACGGCCGATTAGTACCGGTAAGCTGAACGCATTGCTGCGATTACACACCCGGCCTATCAACGTTGTGGTCTACAACGGGCCTTTAGGGGATTGCTCCCAGGGATACCTAATCTTGAAGGAGGCTTCCCGCTTAGATGCTTTCAGCGGTTATCCTTTCCGTACATAGCTACCCAGCGACTGCTCCTGGCGGAACAACTGGAACACCAGAGGTACGTCCATCCCGGTCCTCTCGTACTAAGGACAGCTCTTCTCAAGTATCCTGCGCCCACGGCAGATAGGGACCAAACTGTCTCACGACGTTTTAAACCCAGCTCGCGTACCGCTTTAATTGGCGAACAGCCAAACCCTTGGGACCTACTTCAGCCCCAGGATGCGATGAGCCGACATCGAGGTGCCAAACCTCCCCGTCGATGTGAACTCTTGGGGGAGATAAGCCTGTTATCCCCGGAGTACCTTTTATCCGTTGAGCGACGGCCCTTCCATACAGAACCGCCGGATCACTAAGACCTACTTTCGTACCTGCTCGACTTGTGGGTCTCGCAGTCAAGCTCCCTTATGCCTTTACACTCTACGGCTGGTTTCCAATCAGCCTGAGGGAACCATCGCGCGCCTCCGTTACTCTTTGGGAGGCGACCGCCCCAGTCAAACTACCCACCAGACAGTGTCCCCGACCCGGATGACGGGCCTGGGTTAGACACCCAAAACAACCAGGGTGGTATTTCAAGGTTGCCTCCACCGAAACTAGCGTCCCGGTTTCACAGGCTCCCACCTATCCTACACAAACTATTCCGAATGTCACTGTCAAGCTGTAGTAAAGGTTCACGGGGTCTTTCCGTCTTGCCGCGGGTACTCGGCATCTTCACCGAGAATTCAATTTCGCTGAGCCACTGGTTGAGACAGCGCGGAAATCGTTACGCCATTCGTGCAGGTCGGAACTTACCCGACAAGGAATTTCGCTACCTTAGGACCGTTATAGTTACGGCCGCCGTTTACCGGGGCTTCGGTTCAAAGCTTCGCTTGCGCTAACAAATCCCCTTAACCTTCCGGCACCGGGCAGGCGTCAGACCCTATACATCGTCTTTCGACTTAGCAGAGTCCTGTGTTTTTAGTAAACAGTCGCTACCGCCATTTCTCTGCGACCCCCTTCGGCTTCACGTGCGTATCGCTACACCTAATGAGGGCATACCTTCTCCCGAAGTTACGGTATCATTTTGCCGAGTTCCTTAACCAGTGTTCTCTCAAGCACCTTAGGATTTTCTCCTCACCCACCTGAGTCGGTTTACGGTACGGTCTCCTGTTGCCTGAAGCTTAGAGGCTTTTCTTGGAAGCATGGGATCAACGACTTTGTGAGCATACGCTCTCGTCATCGCCTCTCGACGTTAGTGGAAAGAGGGATTTGCCTCCCTTTCCCGTCTACTGGCTTAAACCGGGACATCCAGCACCCGGATCGCCTACCCTTCTCCGTCCCCCCATCGCAGCAGCAAGAGGTACAGGAATATTAACCTGTTTCCCATCAACTACGCCTTTCGGCCTCGCCTTAGGGACCGACTAACCCTCAGAAGATTACCTTTACTGAGGAAACCTTGGGTTTTCGGTGACAAGGTTTCTCGCCTTGTTTTTCGCTACTCATGTCAGCATAATCTCTTGTGATACCTCCAGCCGTCCTCACGGTCGACCTTCACAGGCTTACACAATGCTCCTCTACCACTTGAACCAAGTTCAAGTCCGCAGCTTCGGTACTACGCTTAG
>CAVVDU010000014.1:127500-614114 GCA_963746935.1 uncultured delta proteobacterium
GCTCATGAATTTTACCGGGAATTTGCGGGACGTTGCCACGCTTGCCCATGAACTTGGACATGGTCTCCATTATGTGCTGGCCCAAAACAAGAGCATGCTGAATTACCATCCGCCGCTTCCACTCGCAGAAACCGCTTCAGTTTTTGGAGAAATGCTGTTGAACCGCTTCCTCCTGGAAAGGGAAACCGATCCCGCTGCCAAAATTTCTCTTCTTTGCGCACAAATAGAGGATATTATCGCCACAACATTTCGTCAGAATGTCCTCACGCGTTTTGAGGAAAGGATTCATAACGGTAGAGAGCAGGGCTTACTCTCGTCGGCAGAGATCTGCGACATCTGGTGGCAGGAAAACGCAAAACTCTACGGAGATGCGGTTGATATGATTGAGCCTTACCGATGGGGATGGAGTTATATTTCGCACTTTATCCATTCACGCTTTTATTGCTACTCGTACACATTCGCTGAATTACTCGTTCTGGCGCTCTTTCAGAAATATCTAAACTCGGAAAAAACTTTCGTTCCGATATTTACCGAAATTCTTGAAAGCGGAGGGTCTCTGTCACCTGCTGAGACAGTTAGCAGTGCAGGGATAAACCTTGAGGATAGCAACTTTTGGCAGGAAGGTTACGATCTGCTTGGGGGAATGATAACGGAACTGCGACATCTTCTATAGCGGGAAAGGAGTAAAGTAACCATGCATAGTATCAGATCCTGACGGGGCACCCCTGGACGGCTACCAGCCCTGCCCTACCGGAAATTTCTTTCATGACAAGGCCACAAGCTGGGGGAGATTTGATCATTGCCTCTTCAGCTACTTGGGAAAGGGAAATAAACCGCGCATTTGCCTTTTGAAGCCGCTGCAAGAAATCCTTGAACACATCAGCCATACATCCACCCTCAAGCTCTGCATGGATAGTATGAACATTTAAACCAGGCCTGATAAGGGATAGGTAATGATCGTTGATGGAACCAGGAGAAATGCCGTCTGCTCCCAGAAGCTCATCCATCGTTGGAAGAGTTGTTGGTATCTGTAACGTTGAGTAAAGCGTACCTTCGAAGACAGGATAAAAAGGCGAGTCCCCCCGCGAGTCGCTGCAGTAACGCAGAGACATTGAATCCTGCACCTGAAGTGATGCAGGCGAAACTGTCCACCCGGGAGCAGCCGTCGTTTCAGCCCGGCAGCCGAATATTTCATGAAATTTATGACCGGCCTTGTCGAATTCCCCCTGCACCTTATCTAATGACATTTTGGGCAAGGTATCATGCCAATACACATGATCCCAGCAGTGAATGCCTACTTCATGTCCTTTAGCAAAGACGCTTTGAAGAATTAAAGGAAAAGTCCCTGCTATCTGCGGGGCAGGAAGAATCGTGCCATAAAGAAGTGTCTTGATACCATACATGGATGGAGCTTTTGTACGGATCATCTTTTTCAGAAAGCCCTTCCGTGTAAAGATGCGACGGACAGCCTTCCCCGAATTGTCAGGGCCCATGGAAAAATAAAATGTTGCCTTAATTCCAAACGAATCCAGTATTTCCAGAAGACGAGGCACTCCATCGCGAGTACCGGAATAGGTATCGACATCTACTTTAATGGCAATACTCGGGGTTTTCATAACGAGCCAAACTTCTCGATTTTTTCTCCCTCATCTACCAGGTAGAAATCCAGTGTGCTCTTCAACGCTTCGTTAATTGCTGTCACCGGCTTCCAGCCGAGAATTTCAGTAGCTCTCCTGATGGAAGGAACCCGGGTTTCAATATCCTGGTAACCGTTTCCATAGAACTCTTCAGAAGTAACTCCCACAATCTGACATTTGTCAGCCCTGTCAGCGTATTGAGGGTACTCTTTAACCATGTCCCGCAGCTTGTGAGCGAGCTCTTTTACCGAGAGGTCATTTTCCGGGTTGCCAATATTAAAGATCCCGCCATCAGCACAGCCATCTTTATTCTCAATGATCGTCATCAGGCAATCGATACCATCCTCCAGATACGTGAATGAACGCCGCTGGTTCCCGCCGTCAACAAGGTTTATCGGTTCACCCAGGATGATATTATAGAGAAACTGGGTTAGGACTCGTGAACTTCCTTCCTTGGCGGTGTCAATGCTGTCCAGGCGGGGGCCGATCCAGTTGAAGGGCCTGAAGAGTGTATAGCGCAGTCCTTCATGCATTCCGTACGCATAGATAACCCGGTCAAGCATCTGCTTGGCACAGGAATAGATCCAGCGCTCCTTGTGGATAGGTCCGAGAACGAGTGGTGAAGCATCCTCTTCGAACTCTGAATCCGGACACATTCCGTACACTTCGGATGTTGAAGGGAATACCACCCGTTTCTTATATTTTACGCACTGCCGGATGATGGCAAGGTTTTCCTCAAAATCCAATTCAAAGACGCGCAACGGCTCCTTCACATAGGAAGCAGGGGTCGCTATGGCCACGAGCGGAAGTATTACATCACATTTTTTAATGTTATAGGCAATCCATTCCTTGTTAATGGTGATATCACCCTCAAGGAAGTGAAAACGGGGGTGCCCCATCGAGTGCTCTAGTTTATCGGTGCTCATGTCGAGACCGTACACTTCCCAGTCTGTTGTGGTAAGAATCCTGCGAGTCAGGGCGTTTCCGATAAAGCCATTGACGCCAAGAATAAGTATTTTCATAGCTGCTCCCTGTTGGATAAATAAAAGACGGTTAATAAATGACTATATTTGCAGACATTGCCAGCAATCAGGTATTTTGATAAGAAGTAAAGGCCTTACCGAGAACTGGGTTTTCACTCACGAATTTCGGGGCGCTGACCTCCTGCGCCATTTCAATCTGGAGCGAAAGAACTTCCAAAATTCCGTTCCCGGTTCCCACCAGCAACGGTTGTTCTGAGAGGACCTCCCCTGCCCTTCCATTGCCGGATATCGGTGTGGCACGCCAGATGAATACTTTCTTCCCTTCAAGGAAAGTAAATGCACCTGGGTAGGGGTGAGTAACTCCACGAATCAAATTGTATATTTCGGTCGAACTTTTCCCCCAGTCAATCAAACCATCAGCAGGTTTCCGACCACCGTAGTAACTCCCCGCGGATAGATCCATCGGCACGCGTTGCGCTGTCCCGGCCAAAAGCTCTGGCCAGGAACGTGCGATAATCCGAACAGCCGCTTCGGCAACCTTGCGGAAAACATCAAGGGACGTATCTGTAAATTCGATAGGGACCCGCTCCTGGTCAACAATATCCCCAGCGTCCGGCTTTTCAACCATGTAGTGGAGAGTAGCACCGGTTTCGGATTCTCCCTGAATAACTGCCCAGTTCACCGGCACCCGTCCGCGGTATTTCGGAAGAAGTGAACCATGAAGATTGAGAGAACCTCTGCAAGGGATACGTAAGACCTCTTCATGTATCATGGTACGGTAATAGAAAGAAAAAAGAAAATCCGGAGCAATAGTGCGAAGGAGTTCAACATTTTCAGGCAGATTTACATCTGTCGTATAACAAGGGATTTGCCGGTTCATGGCCAGTTCCCGCACCGATTCAAACCAGATTTCTTCTGATGTCGAGTCCTCATGGGTAAACACAGCTGCTATGTGCGCCCCCTGCGACAGAAGCTCCTGAAGGCAACGATACCCTACCGTATGATAGGCACAAACTACTATTTTAGCAGAATAAGGCACGCGACAATTCCTCAAAAACTGTAGCCGGATTGTACTTCGGAAACACTGATAACTGGATGGGCTTGTCGAAGGGATTACACAATGTGCTTCACATCTATTCCATCACATCCTTTTCTTTTTTACTTCAAAATCAGAAGATTTGCATCACAAATTTCAGCAAGCCTGTAAATGACCCTGGTTGCATGCGTTGCAAGGCAATGACTTGCACAGCCTCAAACACCAAATTTACCGCTACATTTCAGCGTCTTATATCCATTAACTGAAATTTCTCAAGAAAAATCCTTATTCTGCCGATACAATTAAGTATACACCAGAATAGTTGAGGGTACAGAAACCATGGTAAGCGTTTTCCCTACGAAAATAACCAACAATACTAACCGCTGGAAACACTTGCTCGGCAAAACTGTCGATGAAATCATTCCGCAGACAGGAAAACCGTTCGCCTCATATATCTATAACAACGAAGAGGTTTATCTGTACGACAAAGGCAGTATCTCAACAATCGTACTACGTAACGGAATAGTTATACGCTGCGACGATCTGGCGGAAACCAGAAGAACAACCAGGGTTAATCCTACTGATACAATACCTGTCGTGCTTGTTGGCGAAAAGAAAATCTGTGGATACCTAAAAGATTTATCCATTGCCGGGGCAGCATTCCACTACTCAAACAAAACAGAATTTTCCGTCGGGAGCCGCATAGAGATATCATTTGCATTATCTATAGAAGGTATTTCTCGATATTTCCAAATATCCTGCCGAGTTCACGAAAACAGGGGGTTAACGCACGACAAAATTGCTGTCGTTCTTTTTGACCACACGGACACCCCATGGAAAAGACAACTTCTTTCCCGTTACGTACAGTTGAGCTCGATTCAGGCAGATCTTGGTCTCGATGCTCCCTTCACAAGCGTTACGCCTTTATACTCTGCCAGTCTCAACTGACAAACACCTCGAAACTCTCTCCACGCAAATATAATCCCATCAACAACATTATTCGATTACCGAGTTCATGAAACCAAATAATTACCGCTACTAAACAGCTCTGACCGGTAGCCATGGATTTGTTTTGTCCGGATATTTAGTTGACAATAATTACCAATTGCAATATATTCCAACTATGAAAACCAATTTACGCGACATACAAGATGCCAAGAAACATGAGTTCGAAACCGTGTGCAGGAATAAAGGCCTCGCCCTGACAATACAGCGACGAACAATTCTCGATGCGCTGGCATCACGGAGCGATCACCCGACTGTCGACCAGGTATATGAAGATATCAAGGAGAGCCTGAAAGGGGTTTCCCGAACAACCGTGTATCGCGTACTGGAAACCTTCGTCTCCATAGGCATTGCAAGAAAAATCAACAATCCGGAATCAAAGGCACGGTTTGATGCAGACACGAGACGCCATCATCATCTGACTTGCATAAAATGCGGAAAAGTTCTTGACCTTCACGATCCGACACTTGACAATCTCGCGCCAAACAGCGGAACAATACGGGGATTTGACATCCTTGATTATTCCATAACATTTAACGGCCTTTGTTCCTGTTGTCAGGACGAACACCATCAAAGTTTAGAAAAAGGCCATTCATGCCCCGAGCACCCGGTTTGTTCTTGTAAGTAATTTTAGACAGTTACAACTAAACTATTGAACGGAGAAAACATGAAACCAGTTGAACTGAAAGAAGATATTTTCTGGGTAGGTGCAATTGACTGGGCGGTACGAGACTTTCACGGCTACGAAACCCCCCGAGGGACAACATACAACAATTACCTTATTAAGGATGAAGAAGTTACTCTCGTTGATACGGTTAAATACGATTTTTCCGATATTACCATAAAACACATCAAGAAGTTTGGTCGATCCAGCGAAAATCAAGCATATCATAATCAATCACATAGAAAACGATCATGCCACCGAGTATCGATTCAATCATGGCCTGAGCTCCAAACGCCACAATCCATATAACCGATCGCGGCAAAAAAGGGCTCGACAGGTTTTTTGATACCAGTCCCGCTGGAAATTGAATCTGGTCAAAACCGGCGACACACTGAAAATAGGAAAAAACACTCTTCAATTCCTGGAAACCCCGATGATTCACTGGCCGGATTCCATGATGACGTATTGTCAGGAGGCAGGGGTCCTTTTCAGTCAAGACGGTTTTGGACAACACTTAGCATCCTGCCGCGCGTTTCGACGACGAATTCAGCGCCTGCGTCTCTAATGTCATTCTTGATGACGCAGTGGTTGATTATTATGCCAATATTCTCATGCCATTTGGTCAACTCATTCTGGGCAAGATTGCCGACCTGCAGAAATTAGGTATTAATCCGGAAATTATTGCCCCGGACCATGGCGTTATCTGGAGAGCACATCCACAGAAAGTAATCGAATCCTACAGTCAATATGGCAAGTGGAAAAGCCGATCTCCGCGCCTTGATCGTTTATGACACCATGTGGAAGAGTACTGAGATGATGTCGGTTCCCATTTCCGAAGGCATCATGAGTGAAGGCGTCGATTGCAGAGTTCTGAAGCTGCGGGCAACCCCCATGAATGTCATCATTACGGAATTCTGGAAAGCAAGGGGCACCCTCTTCGGCACTCCGACACTGAACAATATCATGTTTCCGTCCGTGGCAGAATGTCTCACCCACTTGCGAGGCCTCCGCCCGAAAAACAGACTTAGCCGGGGCTTTCGGAAGTTATGGCTGGGGTGGCGGTGCCGTAAAAGAAGCCTATGAAATATTTGAGAAGATGGGTCTCGAAAAATTTGATCCCGGTCTCCAGGTTATCTATAAACCTTCCTCTGAAGACGAGGAAAAATGCTACCAGTTCGGAAGAAATTTCGCTTTACGCCTCAAGGAGTACCACACGCGCTTCTAACCGGAAGCGTAACCTCAGCAAAGAAAGGAGTCAGAAATGCCCAAACCGAAGCAATGGCAGTGCACCGTCTGCGGATACAAATGTGAAGGCCAGGCACCTCCAAAGCAGTGTCCGCCCTGTGGAGCTGATGCCTGCAAATTTGTTCCATTCAAATAGGCTTCACCTAAACAGAAAATCAGTTATCTGTTGCCTGTTAGAATAACGAGACATTACAAGTCAACAAAATGAAAATAAAAAACCGGTATCCATTGAACAGGATACCGGTTTTTTATTGCATTTCGAAGGTAAAGCTCAATCAGGAATCCGCTCCAGTTCAGCAAGCCATGCTACTGCCTCGCCATCACTGGGAGCGCGCCAGTCGCCACGAGGGGAAAGAGAGCCGCCGGACCCTACTTTCGGTGAGTTGGGCACACATGTACGCTTGAACTGACTGGTCTTGAAAAAACGCCAGAGGAAAACCTTGAGCCAGCGCTTTATGTCGTGGAGGGTGTATTCATGCTGTTTTGACTCCGGAATATCCGGCCAGCCGGGGATTTTCTTGTCATGCCAGGCATTCCATGCCATGAAAGCAACCTTGGCCGGGAGATAGCCCAGGCGCAGCGTGTAATAGAGAGTAAAATCCTGAAGTTCATAGGGGCCGACGATATCCTCGGTGCGTTGTACAGGCTGACCGCTGGTATCATCACCAGGGACAAGCTCAGGGCTGATCTCTGTTTCCAGAATATCATCAAGAACCGGACTAACCTCAGGGCCAAGCTGATCGGTCAAAGCTGTCCAGCGAATCAGGTACTGTATAAGGGTTTTGGGAACACTGGCATTCACATGGTAGTGAGCCATGTGATCACCAACACCATAGGTACACCAACCAAGGGCCATTTCACTCAAATCGCTTGTCCCCACGACAATTCCACCATACTGGTTGGCCAAACGGAAGAGATGACTGGTCCTCTCACCAGCCTGAACATTTTCAAACGTCACATCATAGACAGGCTGACCTTCGTGGAAAGGGTGCCCAATATCTTTAAGCATCTGATGGCAACTTGGTCTGATATCTATTTCCCGGTAAGTACACCCTACTGTTCTTATCAGTCGACGTGCCTGTTCGAGAGTCCGTGGGCTCGTCGCGAAACCGGGCATGGTATAGGCAAGAATATGAAAACGGGAAAGCCCCATCACGTCCATGGCTCGGGCACACACTATCAGCGCTTGGGTAGAATCGAGACCTCCGGATATACCGATAACCATTTTGTCGGCACCAGAGGACTTGAATCTCTTTACCAGGGCCTGAACCTGTATCTCGTAAACTTCCCGACATCTTTCGTCGCGCTGGGCCGGGTCGCTCGGAACAAAGGGAAATCTCTCGTAACGCCGGTTCAGGGAGATCTTCTCATCCAACGGCAGTTCAACCGAAAACTTGATGGTTCTGAATTCCTGCAGAGAATCTTTAAACCGCAGGATTGACTGCCCGAAGCTGTTCTGACGCATCCGTTCCTGAACGAGCCTGTCCAGATCAAGATCTCCATAGATAATTTGATCATCATAATTGAAGCGTTTCGACTCGGCTACCATGGAGCCGTTTTCATACACCATCCCATGGCCGTCCCAGGCAAGATCGGTGGTAGACTCACCCAAACCTGCCGCACTGTAGAGATATGCAGAAAGACAACGACCCGACTGGTTCGCCACCAGCTGTCGACGGTAATCAGCCTTGCCAACGGTAATGTTGGATGCCGAAAGATTGACGAGTACCGTTGCGCCCGCCAGAGCTGCATATGATGAAGGAGGAATCGGAACCCATACATCCTCGCAAATCTCGATATTAAAGGTAAGGAGCGGTTGATTCTCCACTTGGAAAAGGAGCTTGTTACCGAAGGGAATTTCTGACTGCCCGAGAAGATCTATGGTGTCCCGCAGGGAATGATCGGCAGGCGTGAACTGTCGCAGTTCATAGAATTCCCGATAATTCGGAAGGTACGTCTTTGGGGTAATACCGAGCAATCTCCCCCGGTAAAAAACAACAGCACAGTTAAAAAGCAGGCTGTCAATCCGCAAGGGGAGACCGACAATGCCTATGATCGGCAAGCTTCGTGACGCCTCCAGTATTGCATGGAGACCGGCAAGACAGCCGTCAAGGAGAGTCTGCTGATGAAAAAGGTCTTCACAGGAATAGGCTGAAATTCCAAGTTCGGGAAAAACAGCCAGGATGGCTTTGTTTTCCATGGCCTGCCGAAGCAGGTTAATGGTTTCACCAGAGTTAAACACTGGGTCAGCCACCTTCAGTTTCGGAATGATAACGGCAGTGCGGATAAAATTATGATTATAGAGATTCAGGAATTCGTGCTGCTGGCTCATGGGCGGTCCCTTCAGTGGTGCATCTTCAGGTAGCGCAAATACACTCCGATAGCGTATAGACGCACTCTTTCTACACCTTTCGAAACCAGAGTGTCAATGGTTTTCAGACACAAGCCCTGCCCTCAATAAGGACACCCGATCCAAGGTACCCTCCCAATGGCATCACTACAAGAAAGTTCTGCTATCAGGCAGCCTCCTCTGCCCAGGCAAGTTCGCCCTCGCTGAACATCCCTTCCACGTCGAGAAGGATAATCAGTTTTTCTCCCAATCGCCCGATCCCACTGAAACACGCACCACCAGAGCTTTTCACCGTTTCCGGTGTCGGTGAAACACAATCGTTTTCAAGTTTGATCACATGGGAAACCTCATCCACGATCAGGCCAATTGTCGTCCCGACACTATCAACGACTACAATGCGTCGGGATTCGTTGTTAATCTCCGCTGATTCGGGCAGATTGAATCGTTTCCTGAAATCGACAACGGGGATAACCCTGCCCCTCAAATTGATAACACCTTCGGCAAAATCAGGCGTATTCGGTATTTTTGTAATGCCCATCATTCTGATGATTTCCTGAACTTTCAGGATATCCACACAGAATTCTTCATTCCCCACGGTAAATCCGACCATGTGATGCATTTCGTCGGATCTTGCACTTGAAACAGCCATATCACCCCCCGGATTGTAGCAAAGTTTGTTATTCATATCGGCATGAAATTGATTTTCTTTAGTGAAATAACGAAAAAGTTATTACCACAAATGCGCAAGGAAACTCTAAGCAATCTCTTTTCAGGGCATTTTCCCCTAATGGGTCAGCAAGTGGATAAATGAATTCCGTCTGCTACACTGTCAGCAGAGTCCCTACACTTCCCAAACAAAGGCGGTTTGACGATGGAAAAGCGCCCTTTCACCTATGTCTCGCTACATCCGTCTTATTATTTATTGGCGGTTATTCTGTGTTGCTTTCTACTCTCCGTACTCTCGACACAATCGTTTTCATCAAATCAAGCCGTTGATCAAAACAATGGTAAAAACACCCTCTATTTTTTCTGGGGACAAGGGTGTCCGCACTGTGCCGCAGCAAAGCCATTTCTCGAAGAATTAAAGAAGAAATATCCGGGGTTCAAGGTCAGCGCCTACGAAATTTACAACAGCCCTGAAAATCTGGAAATTATGCGGAATATGGCAAAATCGCACGGGACGGAACCACAAGGGTGTTCCTACCTTCTTTTACGGTGAAAGGGTTTTTGTAGGTTTCAGCGAAAATATCGCTCAGGAGATCGAAATTGCCGTTAAAACCGGGATGAAATCGGGGGAGCAACCAGACGCAGCAAAGAAAGTCCGAAAAGAGCCTGAACATTCGGAATCGATTACAATCCCTCTCCTGGGTAAAAAGGATGCGCAATCATTATCGTTACCATTGTTTACCGTAATTATTGCAGGACTGGACAGCTTCAATCCCTGTGCTTTCTTCGTTCTTTTCACCCTGCTAAGTCTTCTGGTTCATGCCCATTCGCGAAAACGCATGTTCCTGATTGGCGGTGTCTTTGTATTTTTTTCCGGGTGTATCTATTTCCTGTTCATGGCAACGTGGCTGAATCTATACTTTATTATCGGCCACCTGGCTGCAGTCACGTATGTCGCCGGGGTTTTGGCACTTATTATCTCGCTGATCAACATAAAGGATTATTTTTTCTTCAAAAAAGGACTTTCTCTCAGCATCTCGGAAGACTCAAAACCTAAACTGTTCGAAAGAATGCGAGGGCTGCTCAGAACAGAGTCGCTCCCTTCTGTCCTTGCGGGGTCTGCGGTGCTGGCCATTACTGCAAATAGTTATGAACTGCTCTGCACAGCAGGATTTCCAATGGTCTACACACGGGTCCTTACCCTCAACGCGCTCTCTTCCGGAATGTACTATGCGTATCTTGCGCTCTATAACCTTATCTACGTACTCCCTCTCGCGGGCATCGTTGTATTTTTCATAGCAACTCTTGGAAGCAGAAAACTGACCGAGTGGCAGGGACGGGTCCTCAAACTTCTCTCAGGTCTCATGATGTTCTGTCTCGCACTCGTGCTCCTTATCAATCCTGCTCTTTTGCAAAATGCCATGTTTTCTATTCTGTTACTAATCGGGATTACAATCATGACATCAGTCGTCGTAATGGCCACGAAAAAACATTTCAGATCATGATTCAGTATCCACGGGATAGATCACCAAATGCCTGTCAGGTTCCCTTCCCACACTTTGTGCCACGAGTCCGAGGCTTGAGAGATAACGATGCTGGACCTTTCGCAGTGCCGGACGTCGAGGCAGCAAGGCAACTTCGACTCCTTCCTCCAGTGCTACCCGTGCGGCCTGCTCTGTTTCTTCGACAGCTTCTCGAACCTCCTCGTCATCCATTCCCTCGACGAGATTGAAGATCCTCTGCAAAAGTCTCCTCATCTCCGCTGTCGTATTCCGTTTGATAAAATGAAGAGGCGCATCGGAAAGCCGGGTGATTTTTTTCAGTCCCATGTCCTCAGCACGGGAACGGAGAGCTATAATCAAGTCCGCCGACTCAACGCGGGAAACGATTCTGATGTCAAGATCGAGATCCCGGCCAGCCCGCTCAAGGGTTTCGCGGTTAAGCCCGTGAGGGTAAATGCGAACGGGACCGGAAGGCTCCGGTCGACGCCTTTCCGAAGCCAAAACATGTGGCCGGGAAGCTCGTGGAGACGGAACTTCATTTTTTGCCTCCTGCACATGAATCTGACCGTCTTCCGACTGCTTTCTCTGTTCACCACGCGGCACATAGCCACGCAGGATACTGTCCACGGCTGAACCAGTATCCTTATGGACGAGCACTTCCTGCCTATCAACCATCTCAACGAGAATATCAAAGGTGGGAGGAGACTTCCGTTCGCTTACCGTCTTGGTGGTCCCCCGGCGTCGCGCTTCATCATCGCCAAGGGTCACAGTCTGGACACCACCGACAAGGTCCGAAAGAACAGGGTTCATTATCAGGTTTTCAAGGGTGTTGCCATGCGCAGTACCGATAAGCTGAACTCCCCTCTCGGCAATGGTGCGGGCAGCTGCAGCTTCCGCCTCGGTCCCTATTTCATCGACGATTATGACTTCCGGTGTGTGGTTTTCAACAGCTTCAATCATGACCGCATGCTGGCGATCCGGACGAGGAACCTGCATTCGGCGGGCATTTCCAATTCCCGGATGGGGAATATCACCATCACCGGCAATTTCATTGGACGTATCGATGACAATAACCCTCTTTTTGAAATCATCAGCAAGCACACGCGCCATCTCCCGGAGCTTTGTCGTTTTGCCAACACCAGGACGCCCCAGTATCAAGAGATTCTGGCCTGTTTCAATCAAATCGCGCAGCAACTCGATAGTGCCGAAAATTGCCCGGCCGACGCGAAGAGTAAGCCCGATAACAACCCCTTTCCGGTTGCGGATTGCCGATATCCGATGCAGGGTTCTTTCTATTCCAGCCCGGTTATCATCAGTAAATTCGCCCAGCAGGGCTAAAACGTGTGATAAATCTTCATGTGTAACTGGCTTCTCACTCAACCTGACCACTTTGTCTGGGAATCGGGCCTCTGCGAGACGACCCAGATCCATTATAACCTCAAGCAAATCTTCCAGAGGCAGTTTCCGCAACGCAGCCTGCAATTCACCGGGAAGAGTTGCTACGAGGAGATGAATATCATCAACAGATGATGGGGTATTTTTGCGATTGGTCATCCTTGGGTCCCTCAGAAAACTGCTGAAACAGGTCTTTTCACCATGATAAAGATACGTAGTTTCCGAATGGAAACTACGTAGTATTGCAAGTAGTATAGCACAGCTGGCCGGCAGCAAATCCAGCCTTTTTTGGATAAAAGGGGTGACATTTTCACGCTTCATGCCATGAAATACATACGCAAACACTGCCTAAAATACATGGACAGTATGCAAAAAGGGGAGCAGCTGAAAAGCCTGCCCCCCAATTGATAGGTATCCTTGATTGTTACGCTAAGTCCTTGGGAAAAGGACGGTTTATACTTCTGTATGGTTTACTATTAAAAATCTGCCAGGAAGAATAACCGTCATTTCAACAGCAGTTTCCGGTAGATTTCGAAAGTTTCATTGCCCTGAGCCATTCATGAATAAGACCGGTCGCGCAGCCAACTCCGGTATCAACACGTACTGCCGAAACCGGGCAGTTTCGCATACAGGCACCGCACTCCATGCAGGCATCACTGTCCTGAAGACGGGCAGTATTGCCTGCAATCTCGAAAACCTGATGAGGGCACGTCTCAATACACATGCCGCAGGCAATACAGAGAGAGGTATCCAATACTAAGGATGTCACCCGGTCAAGATATCTGAAACCTTTCATCGAAACTCCTGTTTCCCTAATGTCCCGTGCGGTTGGTTCGCCGCATTAATTCTCAGGAGTTTTGGCTCCTGGCAAGGCGAGGCGACGCAGGCATAGCGGGGCTATGACGAGAAGCCGCAACGAAGCCAGGTGTCAAAAGAATTGAATCAACGGTACGGGACTCTAATAATAGGAACCGGCAATCGCTACGATTGTTCCCAGAAGAATACTTCCGCCAATAAGCGGGAGGGCAATCCTCATCTCTTTCTTTACTCCCGAGTTGGAGGTAAAGGGAGTACATCCGGTAAAATTGAGCGCATAAAAGGCACTCACCGCCGGCAGAATCAGGAATGCCGCAAGAATAGTAGATACATCGTAATCAGGCCTGGATCCGAAAAAACAGAATCCGAGCAGGAGTGCACTTCCAGCCACGGCGCCTTTAACGGAAAAGTACCGTCCTGGGAGCCAGGGAAGGAGTAGTGGTGTAACAGCGATCCCGGTGAAAACTGCAGCATAAAAAGCCACCAGCATACGAAACCCGGCCAAGGGAACACCAAGCAACATCGGAATAATCAGAAGAAGTAAACCAACCAGTGCCAACGGTTTCAAGGACAGCATCAATTCAACGGGTATCAGCACGAGCCGTTCCCTCAAAGAGAATGTCAATTGCCTCATACGCGCTGTTGTAACCATGCCGTTATCGAGATATTCCGGAAGGTCTCCAGCCCTGACAGTTGCATAGCGAACGGTAAACCCGGTCTGTTTTCTGACCTCATGGGCAGCAATACCGGGAGCACCGAGAATCGGCACAATCAACTGACGGTGGGAAATCAGCTGAGACAGTCCTGTGTGCTCAATTCTCCGGACCAGTTCACCGGTCCCGAAAGTTCCTTTACCGGCTGCGCACCAGACGTTCACTCCATACGTTTCGAGCACGAGAATCCAAACACTGCGGCCCTCCAACTGATTGCGAAGAAGGTCGTAGCTCATTTTATAGTTGGCAGTGACGATAACCGGATCTTGAGATGTAGGTTGTCCTATAGCATAAATACCCGCAGGAACGAGATACGATAGACGTCCAATTCCCCATCGTACAAGCCACGCTCCTGCCCGATCAGAAAAAGCAAGGTCAGTCGATATTCGTGGAATCCGACCGGCAGGAGTATCGATCCAGCCTAAAAACCCGGGAACAATTTCGGTAATTTCCCCACCCTGGGAAAATGTTTTTGGACCTCAACAGGAAGACGGATCGGAAGAAGGCTCAGAAGTTATACTGCAACGAGCAGACACATCAGGAATGCTCTCATTCTCTGTTTTTTTCAAAGGAATCATTTCTTTCTTCTCACATATCTAAAAACTTTTGTTTGCCATACGTTCTGCACAGGGTATTCATTCTTACTCGAAAGGCACACGAGCATTGCAGTGCGTATTATACACTCTTGTCAAAGCAAAAGAAAATATCCTTATCGGATCACATCACTCTCCGAAAAAGTGCGTACGAGAGCATGATGTTCATTCTGAAAAACATCTTCTGCAATCTAATGTCGATTTGAATAAAATGATATGCCTGGCTACAGAAAATACGCAGATAAAATAGGGGAAAAGTTTACGTTATGAAAGGCAGATGTGTGGTACAAATAAAAATACTATTAAAAGGTTCAATGCGAATTATACTTTCGCTGATCATCGCGGTATCTTTGGAGGTCGGCAACGCCAGCAGGAGATCGAACTAATTTCTGTTCAACGGCAATCCATCTGTCTGCTGAATGATAGGCAACTATCCTGCCCTTCCTGATCAAAGCGTCAAGGAGGTGACTTTCAACCACCCCTGCCGTCTGATCCTTGTAAATCACACGAACCATCATTTTATATTCCTCCTCCGCATGAGCTATTTTTCTGAATTATACAAAGAAAACACCCCATGTCCAGCGTCTGAAAGAACATTCTCTTGGAGTTGCTCTATTACTGAAAGTACGGAACTAATATTGATCTAATCTGTATTTCTACTCGCTAAAACTGAATCTTTTTTCCGTCATTCAATTACCTGATTAGCACCATCCTTCCACTATCAAGATTGTCTTCCCCGAATGTCTTTCTCGGGGATCCATAATTTCAGTCGGTTAGATGCTGGATTCCCGATCAGAATCACTTCGGGAATGACAGCATTGGCAACTAACGGAAGATTGATTCTAATCAGGTTCAATTGTCACCCAGAGTATATTCAGCGAAAACACCTCACATCTCATGTTGACAAAATCCAGTACCCATAAATAGGCAGGAATAATCCAATAGGATCATTAACCACCTCTATTGACTGCCATTGATTTTCCCTTACTATTGATACTGTGACCTTAGTTTTTCTGAGCGGTAACCGGAGTCTTCCAGCAAGACACTCGACATCAGAACGTCACTTGAACACTCCATTTCATTTCATGCGACAGAAACAGATTACTCGAAAATCTGAAATAGCACCTTGGAGAAAATCAGGATGCTGAGTACTAAAAAGGCGCCACCAAAGAAATCAAAAGACAATTCAGTCACAGTATCCGGTGATTGGCCAAGAGATGACTTTTCCGAGTGTCGCATTACGGTTACCGGCAAAAGTCATCCTCTAGGGTCAACGCTCCACTGTAACGGTGTAAATTTCAGTATTTACTCGAAAAACTGTACATCCATGGAATTGCTCCTTTTCGAGCATGTCTCAGATCCCCTGCCTTCGCAAATAATAACTCTCGATCCGAAACGCAACAAATCTTACCACTATTGGCACGTTTTCGTTCCCGGACTGAAAGCCGGGCAGTTATATGGTTACCGAGCACATGGCCCCTTTGCCCCTTATCAGGGACATCGCTTCGATCCAGGGAAAGTTCTTCTCGATCCGTATGGAAAAGCCGTAGCCGTACCGGACGGTTACTGCCGAAGTGATGCCTGCAGCGTGGGTGAAAATTTTGCAACAGCCATGAAGAGCGTAGTAACAGAAACCCGCTCGTACGACTGGGAAGGTGACATACCCCTGAAACGTCCCTTTTCACGCACCGTCATTTATGAAATGCATGTGGCCGGCTTTACCCGCAATCCGAACTCTGGCGTAGCACCTGAAAAACGCGGGACTTTTGCGGGACTGATTGAAAAGATCCCCTACCTGAAAGACCTGGGTATTACCGCTGTCGAACTTCTACCGATCTTTCAGTTCGACAGGCACGACTGCCCAGACGGTCTCGTCAATTACTGGGGGTATAGCCCGATATCCTTTTTTGCACCCCATACCGAATATTGTACCTGTAAGGATCCGCGGGGAGCCCTGGACGAATTTCGGGATCTTGTCAAAGCCTTGCACCGCAATGGCATTGAAGTTATTCTCGATGTAGTATTCAACCATACCGCCGAAGGTGATGAAAAGGGCCCCACCCTCTGTTACCGGGGTTTGGAAAACAGCGTCTACTATCTCATCGATGAGGCTGACGGGTCCTACAGAAATTACAGCGGGACAGGGAATACGCTCAATGCCAATAACCCTATCGTCCGAAGAATGATTCTGGACTGCCTCCACTACTGGGTAGAAGTGATGCATGTTGACGGTTTTCGTTTTGATCTGGCCGCCATTCTCTCCCGTGACGAAACCGGCGTTCCCATGAAGAATCCACCCTTGCTCTGGGATATCGACTCTGATCCCGTGATGGCAGGGATCAAGCTTATTGCGGAAGCCTGGGATGCGGCCGGTCTTTACCAGGTCGGCAGCTTTATCGGAGACAATTGGAAAGAGTGGAACGGCAAGTTTAGGGATGATGTACGGCGTTTTTTCCGCGGAGATCCCGGCACTGTCCAGAATTTCGCCACCAGGCTCCTGGGCAGCCCGGATATTTACGGCCATGAGGAACGGGAACCGGAGCAGAGCATTAATTTCATCACCTGCCATGACGGCTTCACTCTCAATGACCTGGTTTCCTATAATACCAAGCACAACGAGGCAAACAGGGAAGACAATCGTGACGGTAGGAACGACAACCTGAGTTGGAACTGCGGAGTTGAAGGACCGAACAATGAACCAGACATCGAAAATTTAAGAAACCGGCAGATCAAGAATTTCATGACCGTAACATTGCTTGCGCTCGGCGCGCCCATGCTGCTCATGGGAGATGAGGCACGCAGGACGCAATGCGGCAATAACAACGCCTATTGCCAGGACAATGAGTTAAGCTGGTTTGACTGGGACCTGCTCGCCATCCAAGACGATATTCACCGTTTCTGCAAGCACCTGATCTATCGTAGACTGCGACGTGACCTTCTGGCTGACGAAAATGCCATCATGAGCCTCAATCAACTCCTACGGAAATCACGCATCGAATGGCACGGGGTACGACTCCATCAGCCGGATTGGAGTCAGGATTCTCACAGTATAGCGCTAACAGCATGGAGCATCGACGAGCGTCTCATGTATCACCTGATTTTCAATGCCTACCGGGAAACCCTGGAATTTCAAATTCCGCCCGTTTCCCCTCAGGCCAGTTCTGGCTGGCGCCGTCTTTTGGACACCTCCCTTGCAGCGCCGGATGATATCTGCTATTGGAAAGATGCACCGTTTTTCTCCGGCGACAGCTACCCTGTCATTCCCTATTCGGTCGTAGTACTCTGTGCGAGGCTATCGCGCCGACAATAACCAGGAATCTAATACACCTCTCAACAAGGAGAATCAACCATGCCGGTTGCCGATTATGCAACATATTGCAAAATGCTCGACAGGGCACGTGAAAGACGCTTTGCCTACCCCGCCATAAATATAACATCAATGACAATGGCAAACGGAGTACTGAAAGGATTGGCCGAAAGCGGCAGTGACGGTATTATCCAGGTTTCAACCGGAGGTGCCGCCTTTGCCTCAGGGTCATCCCTTAAAGACATGGTACTGGGCGCCATTTCCCTTGCTGAACATGTACACAGGGTAGCCGAGCGGTATCCTGTGTATGTGGCTCTCCATACCGACCACTGCCAGGCGGACAAACTCAACAGCTTCGTCCTGCCGCTGGTGGAGGAAACAGAACGCCGACGGGCGGCAGGCCTTCCCAATCTCTTCAGCAGCCATATGTTTGACGGAAGCGCCCTCCCCTTACAGGAAAATCTTGATATTGCCGTCCCTCTCCTGGAGCGTTTTAGAAAAAACGACCTCATTCTCGAGATCGAAACAGGCGTGGTTGGTGGAGAGGAAGATGGAATAAAAGCCGAGGCCTCAGCGAAGCTTTACACCACACCGGAAGACACCCTTGAGGCGGCACGCCGGCTGAATGCCGTCGAGCACGCCCGGTACCTCTTGGCGGCGACCTTCGGCAATGTCCATGGAGTTTACAAACCGGGGCATGTTACGCTGAAACCTTCAATTCTCAAAGATTGCCAGGATGCCGTGGAAAGGATGTACGGTATAGGATCGCGTTTCGACCTCGTTTTCCATGGCGGATCCGGCTCTTCCCCCGAGGAAATCAGAGAAGCCATCAGCTATGGGGTGATTAAGATGAACATTGATACGGATACGCAATATGCTTTCACTCGCCCCATTGCAGATCACATTTTCAGAAATTATGATGGTGTACTGAAGGTGGATGGCGACGTGGGCAGAAAAAAAGACTATGATCCGAGAACCTATCTGACATTGGCAGAAGCTTCACTTGCTGAACGCGTAAAGCAGGCAGTAAGCAACCTGGGCGGAACCGGGACAACCATCTTTTCTTCTGCAGGAGAATGACATCCGTGAATGAACAAGACCTGAACTTCACCATACCCACTCTGGGAAAATGCACCGTCCAGTCCCCGATGAAAGGCGTACGCTTTGTCACCGACGACGATCGAATGCTGTATGACTCCCACTCATCGAAAGTCATGCAATGCCTGGAACAGGGGAAACAACTTCCGACAATGGAACTGGCCGGACCAAGAGAAAAAATCTACTTTGATCCATCAAAACTGAAATGCGGCATCGTAACCTGCGGTGGTATCTGCCCCGGTGTAAATGATGTAATCAGAGCACTGGTGATGAGCCTTTTCCATCACTACGGGGTGAAAACCATTTACGGTTTCCCCTATGGCTTTGAGGGACTCAGTTGGCGTTACGGCCATCCCGCCCAAGAGTTGAACCCACAGAATGTCAACGACATCCACGGAGTTGGCGGGAGTCTTCTCGGGACTTCTCGAGGCCCCCAGGATGTTTCTGAAATGGTCGACACGCTGGAGCGGATGAATGTGCAGATGCTGTTTGCCATTGGTGGGGACGGAACCCTCAAAGGCGTTGGCGCAATAGCAGCTGAGATAGAAAAGCGTGGTTTGAAAATCTCGGTTATCGGCATTCCCAAGACCATCGACAATGATATTTCTTTTATCGAAAAATCGTTCGGCTTCGAAACTGCTGTAACCGAAGCAAGCAAAATAACGAACTCCGCCCATAACGAAGCAACCGGAGCACGGAACGGCATCGGCCTGGTCAAGCTCATGGGGCGTGATTCCGGGTTTATCGCCGCCTACTCGGTACTCGCAGACAATAACGTCAATTTCTGCCTGATTCCAGAATCGCCCTTTAGCCTCGAAGGTTTCCTTTCCGCACTTCGAGAGAGACTGGAGCGACGGGGACACGCGGTGATAGTTGTTGCTGAGGGTGCCGGACAGGAACTCATGACGAAGTGCGACGAAACGGATGCATCAGGCAACACGAAGCTCTGCGATATCGGCGTTTTCCTGAAAAATACCATAACAGATCATTTCAAGAAGCTCGGAATCACCGCAAACCTGAAATATATCGACCCCAGCTACACCATCAGGAGCGTGCCGGCAACTCCCCACGACGCTGCCTTCTGCCTGCTCCTTGGCCACAATGCGGTCCATGCGGGAATGAGCGGTCGGACCAATATGGTAGTCGGGTACTGGAAAGGCGAGTTTACCTATGTTCCCATTTCTCTTGCCGTGTCAAAACGAAAAAAAATCGATCCGGAAGGATGGTTCTGGAGCACAGTCCTTGCTTCAACCGGACAGCCGCGTACCATGCTGTAGACAGCTCACCAAAGAATCGCATCAACTATTTTCCGGAGATCCTCTATGCCCCTGCCACAAAACAAGACGAAAATAGTCTGTACCATTGGCCCTGCATCAGAATCCCGGGAAGTCATGGAAAAGATGCTTTCAGCCGGCATGAACATAGCCCGGCTCAACTTCTCCCACGGCGACTTTTCCGGTCATAAGCGAATTATAGAAAATCTCCGTTCCGCTGCCCGAACCACAGGGCACCGACTTACCATCATGGCAGATCTGCCCGGCCCGAAAATGCGAATTGGAATGCTTGCACAGGACCCGGTAACTCTCAGGCCCGGTGATTCTCTCATTCTGACTACTGAGGAAATCCTCGGTGATGCTGGTCGAGTCTCCGTGAGCTTCTCCCGTCTCCCTCTGGCGGTTAAGCCCGGTGATACACTCTTTTTAAATGACGGCCTTATCCAGCTGGAAATTTTGAAGGTACAGGAAAACGATGTTCACTGCCGCGTAGTGGTAGGCGGTGAACTCAGATCACGCAAAGGGTTGAACCTGCCGGGTATCGATCTCGGCATCAGTGCCTTTACCGACCATGATTTATCCTGTCTGAAGTTTGCCCTGGAGCAGGGTGTCGACGCAATCAGTCAATCCTTTGTGAATTGCGCGGAGGATATCAATGCGGTTCGTTCGGCTGCAGTCTCACTGGGCCAGAATCCCTTCATCATCGCCAAGATAGAACGGTCGAACGCCCTGGAGCACATTGACGAAATAATTGAAGCCGCTGACGGCATCATGATCGCACGGGGTGACCTGGGAGTCGAAGTCCCCATTGAGACGATACCTGTTATCCAGAAACAGTTGATGAAATTGGCAAACCTGAAGGGAAAACCGGTGATAACAGCAACCCAGATGCTGGAATCAATGACCCACAACAGCCGACCGACTCGGGCTGAAGCGACGGATGTTGCCAATGCCATTCTCGATGGTACCGACTGTGTCATGCTTTCCGGAGAATCTGCAATGGGAAACTACCCCGTGGAATCTACTGCCATGCTGGCAAAGATTGCCGCTGCCATCGAACCGAACCGCCCGATGCTGAAAGTTAAGGAACTGTTCGAAGGCGGAGAAGCAAAGGGAAGTATACGGCCATCCCACCTCATCGCACTGAGTGTTGAAACTTGTCTTGAATACAGTAAGCCGGCAGCGGTTTTCGTGCCGACACGCAGCGGATCAACCGCCCGAAGAATCGCACAATTTCGCCTTCCGGTCTGGATTATTGCTCTCAGTTCCCAGGAAACAACTTGTCAGAGGTTACAGTTTTCCTCCGGCGTCTGGCCGGTCAAACATCTGGAAAATCCAGAAGACTGGAATACATATATAAAACTGTGGATTTCAGAACGGGGGATCGACGGGGACATCGTCATCCTCACCGAAGGGCCATCATCGAAGAATCCCGATGCCAACCATCGCATGGAAATCATTGATTTAAACCAGGGACAACCATAAATAAGGGATATGTTTGTGTTTGCCTCATGCAGAGTGCGAATCTGACAGCGAAACGCACCAGGTGGACAAGATGTTCTAATGTTTAACGTTTAGAACGTAAAGGGGAGGAACAACTCTTAACCCCGCCAGATGCCATTATTTCTACTGGAATTTTTTCATGATCTCCGCAGCTGCCTCTTCGATAGCCTTGTTGGTCATGTCGACAACCATCCATTTCTGGTTGTGCCGATACAGTCGCTTTGCAAAGAGAAGCTCCGATTCCACCGTATCATACTCAGTGTAGCTGCCAATAACCGATTGTCTCATGTTCCGCATACGTGATGATCTGATGTTGATCAGCTGCTGGACATCGATAGTCAGGCCGATTATCCTTTCCTGATCGATCTTGAAAAGCTGCTCGGGTGGGGTGAGCCCCTCAACCAAAGGAATATTTGCCACCTTGTACCCCTTGCCGGCAAGATACATGGAAAGGGGCGTCTTTGACGTTCGGGAAACTCCCACAAGAACGATATCGGCTTGTTCGAGATTCTTGGTATTCTGGCCGTCATCATGTTTTACTGTAAAGTTAACTGCGTCAAGGCGCCGGATATACTCTTCGTCAACCTTGTAAATAACACCAGGACGCCGCTTTGCCGGAACCCCAAGAAAATCCTCCATCTTCTCAATGATCGGCGTAATGACGTCAAAAGACTCCAATCCCCGGCGTTCCACTTCCGAGTTAAGTTCCGCAATATGAGCCTGGTGCATGAGGGTGAAAACAATCAGGCCAGGGCGCTTCGCCACATCTTCAACAGCGATGCGGATATCATCAAGGGTCTTCAAATAACTTTTTCGGTAAATCTTGGTACCGGGGGCATCAAACTGGGCAAGTGTTGCCCTGATTACCCTCTCCGCGGTTTCCCCGGTGGAGTTGGAAAAAATATAAATGTTTTTCGTACGTTTCATGCAAAAAACTACCTTTCTTACTGTAGACAATTGAACATTCCCATGCACCAGAAACAGTCACCGCAGGGTATGGTATTGCCGTAACAGTCCTGCTCGAACTCCTCCGCCTTGAGATACTGGCACGGCACAACGTTGCAGTTGGAGCAGTAGGGGAAGTCATAGGCCAGCACCTCCTCCCTGAACGCTCGGAAAGAAGGATCGTTCCAGATATCACGAATGCTTCTCTCACATAAGTTACCGAAGGATCTCGCGTTCACGAACTTCTTCCGCCCGAAGAGATGGCAGCCGTACTGGTGCCAGAGGAAATAGCAGGGATGGACGTTACCATTCCATGAGACGAACGCCCCGCCACCTTCCACGAACTCGCACCTGCGACTGCTGACCGGAGCGGTTCCGGGGAGAGTCAAGGCAAGGCCGGTTTCCCTGGCCACAGCCCGAGCCTCGGCAAACACCCTCTCCATCTCTGCAGCCCATGCCTCGTCCCGCTCCATGAGGTTTTTCAAGTGGAGAGAGATGTCCCGCACGCGGGCCTCGGCCTTCATCTCTTCCACCAGGTCATAGAGACGCTGCTCCTTCGGGGTACGCGAGTATTTCCAGATAACGGCGAGGTAGTCCGCGAGACTCGTCTCTCCGCTCCCCGACTCTTCCTTCCAGGAGCGCACCATGGCCTCGGCCCGCCCGACACCTGAATCGCCGCGCAAACCCGGATCTCCCAGAACCGCGAAGAGGCGCTCCAGTGCGTCTCTCCATCCTTGGTCATCGCCGAACAAGTGCTGAAGCTGTCCGCGGGTATCGACAAAACTCTTGATGGTTATCTGCTTGCTCGGCAGACTGGAACCCAGAATTTCACGAACCTTCTCCAGACCGCCCTCAGCGGAATAGAGAGCGGCCAGTTCAACCAGGAATTCGGCAAGCTCCAGGTCACCGGGGGTTCGCATATACTTCCAGAGAACCTTGAAATAATTCCCCAGTTCCAGGCCCTCCGACTCAGCCTTTCTCTTCCATTGGTAATAGAGATCTACCGCTCCATCCATATTTGATTCGAATGCCGTCTGGGGCCCGCTGCTTTCAGCATAGGCAAGGACGTGCGTAACGATGGCGAAAGACACGCCAAGGGAGACTGCCCGTCGCAGGAGGTCAGGAAGCTCCCTGGTGTTGTCCCGCATGAGTACGAACTCCAAACCTATCTGAAAATTGGGCTTTCCGCAGCGTTCCTTTGCGTCATGGAGGGCAACGAATGCCCGTTCGATCCCTTGCTCTTCCCCTCCCCGCCTGATTTGACGGAAGGTCTCGGGATTGAGGGCATCGGCAGAGATGCAGATCCTGTCAAGCCCTGCTTCCAGGAGGGAAACAGCCCTTTCCCCGTCCAGCAGCATACCGTTACTCTGGAACCCGATCCAGCTTCCGGCCGGCATCAGCCCCTTGGCCCTGCTGATAAAATCCTCCAGCCTGGAGTCCAGGAGCGGTTCACCGACGCCGTTGAGTACCAGGGCCTCCAGGTGCGGAAAGGCCGGCTCCAGCGCCGTAAAGGTCTCGTCGGCCATCTCCCCTTCCATGGTGCTCCTGTCCCAGGTTTCCTTGACGCACATCCGGCAGCGGAGGTTACAGCGCGTCGTGGTCTCCACGAATAGCCTTGAAGGCCAAGGTCGGCGTGGCGGGATGATCAATTCCTGCTGTGGGGTTTCGTTGTTTGGGGGCATAGATGTCATTTGTCTACGTAAGAGACCTGCCAGGTTTTGAAAAGCTGGCAGGTCTTAACCGAGTTACCGTGCCGGTCGGTAGCATTCACAAGGACCTTCCTTGGCCAGAACCAGCTGCCATACCTGGTTGACCCTGGCGCGGAAAGCGCCGGCGCATGATAACAGATAATAGCGCCACATGCGATAGAATCTCTCACCGTAGCGGTCGGACAATTCCGGCCAGGACTCTTCGAACCTTTGCCACCAGGCCATCAGGGTGGTATCGTAATACGGACCGAAGTTATGCCAGTCTTCGAGGGTAAAAAGACCCTCAAAAGCTGAGCTAATCTGTACCGCTGAGGGAAGCATCCCGTTGGGAAAGATGTAGCGCTCGATCCAGGGGTCGCAGGTCGTTACCGAGGTATTTCCGCCAATCGTGTGAAGCAAAAAAAGTCCGTCTTCTTTCAGACAGCGATGGACCACGGACATGTAGGTTCGATAGTTCTTATAGCCGACATGTTCAAACATGCCGATGGAGACGATCCGGTCAAAGGGCTCATTGAGGTCGCGATAGTCCTGAAACCGTATTTCAACCGGCAGACCGGAACACCTTTGTTGGGCTACATTGGCTTGTTCTTGTGACACGGTAACCCCGACAACTTCGACACCGTAACGTTCCGCCGCGAATTGAGCCATCCCGCCCCAGCCACATCCGATGTCCAGCAACCGCTGGCCCGGTTCCAGATGCAGTTTGCGGCATATCAAATCAAGCTTATGTTCCTGAGCCGCATCCAGAGTATCAGCTTCTTTCCAGTATGCGCAACTGTATATCATTCGGGAGTCAAGCATCCGCTCATAAAGATCGTTACCAATGTCGTAATGGTGAGTGCCGACCTGAAAGGAACGTGCCTGCGACTGACGATTAGAAAGCCGTGCTGTGATCGCAGCAACCGCCATGCCCCATGTCCGCACCTGCCGGTCAACTCCCCTGCTGAAGAGCCGACAGACGAGTTCATCAATTTTTTCGCAATCCCACCAGCCATCCATGTAAGACTCTCCTAGACCAAGAGAACCATGGGCCAGAAGCCGTCTGCAGAGATTTCCGTTATGGACAGTAATATCCCAGGGTCGATCGCCGTTCAGAATGATATCAGCCGGGGTAAACAGTTTTTCAATACGCTTTTGATAGGATGGCATTTTCTCTCCTCGTACCAAATCACTGGCAATACCAGCTACAGTAGCTTCTGAATCACAAGCCTTACACTTACTTCTGCCCCCCCGACGTCATTGCCTCAAATCCGGCCACGATATCGAGAAGTTCTTCCGTGATGGCACCCTGACGCAGGTCTCGGAAACGAAGGTTCAGTTCATCCAGCCTTTCCCCGATGTTTTTCTCCGCCGCCTGCATGGATGCGAGACGGCTGGCATTCTCACCGGCCATGGACTCGGCCAGTACCTGGTAGAGTGTAGCAAAAAGGGAATGTCTGACCAGGAGCGAAAAAAGACGGTTCCGATCCATGGTATACAGGGGGATAGTCGTTCCCGGCCACGGCCTGGAAGCGAAATCGCGCAACCGGTCCCGATCGAACGGCAAAAGATGAAGGATTTCGGGGCGACAGGTGGTTCCGGCGAGGAGCCGATTATAACAGATCACCACCCGCTCGATGCCAAGCTGAGTATTCCACTGTTCAATCGTGACAAGGAGGGAATTCACCGCGGGAATGATCCCGGTCACCGACACCGGCGCCGAAATGACCTCATCCACCCTCGCGCCCGACTCGGCAAGGTACATATGGGCACGCCTGCCGACACAGAGAATATGGCGCCGCAACTCCTCCGGCTCCTGATTTGGCAGCTGTTTCCAAGGCAAAGGAAACAACCTGTTCGTTGAAACGGCCGCACAGTCCCTGGTCCGAACCGATAATGACGGCACCGAGTTTTCCATCCGTAACAGGTAGCTGCTCGATTATTTCACCGGCTCCTTTGTTCAGCAGGATGGCCAGGCCCATATCGATAGTCCGGGAGTAGTCAGACAGGGTCTGGATGGCTTTCTCCTGCTGGCGCATGCTCACCGCGGCCAGGGTTTTCATGGTCCTGACTACGGATTGAAGGAGATCAATCGTCCCTATCTGCGTTTTAAGATTCTCAAGGGTCGGCATGGCTTTCGTTTCCCTGCAATTGAGAGACCAGGGGACGGATGATGGCCAGAATCCGTTCCCGGTCCTGCTCGTTCAGGTCTTCCCCCGCCTCGATCCGTTCGCACAGGTCCGGAAGAGAGAGGGTCATTGTACGACGCACCTGGCTTTCAGCGTCCGAGACCTGCTCCGGCGGCAAACCGTCGAAGAGCCCGCCGGTTACGGCAACGAGAACGGCGATCTGCTCGCTAACCGGCATGGGATCGTACTGCCGCTGTTTGAGAGTCTCGCGCACTCGCCTGCCCCGCTCCAGGATCCGTCGAGCCGCTTCGTCCAGACGGCTGCTGAAGCGGGAAAAGGCCTCCATCTCCTCGAACTGGGCATAGGAAAGCCGCAGGTCTCCAGCCACGGTACGGTACGCCGGGAGCTGGGTCTTGCCACCGACCCGCGACACCGATTTGCCCACATCCACGGCAGGGAGGATTCCCTTCTGGAACAGGTCTGGCGACAGGTAGATCTGTCCGTCGGTGATGGAAATGAGGTTAGTGGGAATATAGGCGGAAAGGTTCTGCGCCTCGGTTTCGATTACCGGCAGGGCGGTCAGCGACCCTCCGCCGTGCTCTTCATCCAGATGGGTGGAACGCTCCAGGAGCCGGGAATGGATATAGAAGATGTCTCCGGGAAATGCCTCGCGTCCAGGGGGCCTCCGCAGGAGGAGGGAAAGCTCCCGGTATGCCCGGCTATGCCGGGTCAGATCATCGTAGATTATCAGGACGTCGCGCCCCTGCTCCATAAAGTACTCCGCCATGGTGGTGGCCGCATAGGGGGTAACGTATTGGAGCCCGGCCGGGTCGGACCCTTCGGCAACAACCACAATACAGTGCCCCATGGCGTCGTATCTGAGAAGATCTGCCACCAGCTTTGCCACTGCCGAACCCTGCTGGCCGATGGCGCAGTAGATACAGATGACGTCCGCTCCTTTCTGGTTAATGATAGTATCGAGGATGAGAGCGGTTTTGCCCGACTGTCGGTCGCCGATGATCAACTGACGCTGCCCCCGGCCGATAGGAATGAGGGCATCCACGACCTTGATACCGGTCTGCAGCGGCACGGTCACCGGAGCCCGGTGCATGATGGCGGGAGCCTCCCGCTCAACAGGGCGCCTTTGGGAGTTCTGCAACGGTCCGAGGGTGTCCAGGGGAGTGCCGAGAAAATCGATCACCCGGCCCAGCAGTTCCTCGCCAACAGGAGCATCCAGCACCCGCCCAGTGCGTCGCACCGGGCAGCCGACCTGCAGAGAATCAGCTATCGCCCAACATGATAACCCCAACTTCGTCCGGGTCCAGATTGAAGGCGATGCCGAACACCCCATCGGGAAAACGAACCAGTTCATTGGACTGAACGTTCGGCAAGCCTGACACCCTCGCAATGCCGCCGTTCAGATAGATCAACGAACCTGCATCGATCAGACGCACCTCGGGACGATATCCTTTCAGAACCTCGTCGAAAAGCCTCGATGAATCAGTGAATACCTTATCAGCTTCCATACTCTCCTGTTATTTAAAGGGATATCTCCGTCTTGTCCCCGACCGAACCTTTCCCGATAGCCGCCAGCAAACGCTGCTCCATCTCGTCCAGATAGTCCTCCAGGTTCCACGCCAGAGACCTGCCGCCTGAACGTATTTCAATGCCGCAGACCAGAGAAGGATCTACTTCGAAACGAACTCGCCGCCCTCCGCCATATCCGCCTCATCGGGTAACCGCTGATCATGATCTTCTTTAATGGAGGAACTTCCCGTTTCCACGCCCATCTCTGTCAAGCCATGCAGCGCCCTGAAAACTGTTCTCCGCGCCTCCGGATTCATTTCAAAAGCACTCTTGACGATGATTTCCTGCCCAGGTAAAAGGAAATGCGCTGCCAACTTCACACGTTCCGTATCTTCCAGACCGAGTATGCGCCGCTCAAGGCAGATGGCCATTCTTTCCTGCAGGGAGGCATCAGCCATCTCGGTAACAACCAGGTGTGCGACGGCGCAGACCTCCTGGCTGACATGACGCCGAAGAGACAGCAGAAAAGATTCCCGCTCCCGGCGGAACGATTCCTGCCATTGGACGCGATTTCTGTCTACCTCTTTACGAGCGTTTTCCAGAAGCTCCTGCCGAAGCGCAGCCACCTCATCCCTAGCCCTGGCGAGCATCTCATCGCGATTTCCGGCAAGTTCCCTCGCCAGTCCCTCGTAGCGCTCTCTCTCCTTCTCGGCTTCAGCCGTCTTTTCCGACGCAGCATCCAGCCGGGAGGCGATTTCAGCCTCGCGCCGGTCCATGGCCCGTACGATAGGGCCGATAGAGAAAGCGCTTCAGAAGGGCGACAAGTATCAGGAAGTTGATTATCTGCGCGATAACCGTAAACCAGTCGATTCCCATCCTCTATCCTCACGGGTGTTCAATGACATATTTCCAGAACGGATTGGCAAAGACCAAGATCAACGCTACCACGAAACAATAGATGGCCATTGACTCAATCATTGCCAGGCCAACAAACAGAGTTCGGCTGATGGTCCCGGATGCATCAGGCTGCTGGGCGATGGCACTTAGCGCCTGCGACACGGCCCGGGCCTCGCCCAGAGCCGGACCGATGGAACCGACAGCCATAGTACCACCCGCCATAATAATGGATATCATGCCGATGAGTCCGATGTTGTCCATATAATGCCTCCTTAAAATCAGGTGGTTAGACTGAAGACTGAAGGATGAAGGACTTCAGCCTTCAGTCTTTTCACCTGTCTTTTGATTCTCATTTTCGGACCGCTTCTGTACTGACGTGGCGGAAGCGATGTATACCATGGCTAAAACGGCGAAGATATACGCCTGAATAAGCCCGATGAGAAGCCCGAGCGCCTGCATGACAATAGGAAAAAACAGGGGGGCGATACTGAGCAGAATCCCCACGATTATGGTGCCGCTCATGATGTTCCCGTAGAGACGGACCGCCAAGGCGAGTGTTCGCGAGAATTCACCGATCACCTCGAACGGCATCATGAAAACTGACGGCTTGGTATAATGTTTCAGGTAGCCGAAGACCCCCTTCTGCAGCACACCGAAGAACGGAACGGCGATAAAGACGCAGATCGCCAGGGCAGCAGTAGTGGAAAGAGAGCCGGTGGGCGGCTCGAATCCGGGGACGATTTCCAGGCTGTTGGAGACGGCAATAAACAGAAAGAGGGTCCCGATAAATGGGAGAAACCTCCCTGGCTCCTGCCGGCTTGTGGACCGAATCTGGTCGTTCATGAAGGTAACCAGGGTCTCCAGCAGATTCTGCCGGCGGGATATTTTCCCATCGGCGGAGAGACGGCGCGTGATCAGCCACGAACCGATGGCCAGAACTGCCATCACGACCCAGGTGAAAACTATGGTGGCATTGAGACTGATCGCCCCCCATCTGCCAGAATATCGTGCTATCGGGACTCAATTCCATTACATCCTCCGGATTAGGCGGAAAGACGTGATTCACATCTCGCAGGCCCCAGCATGCGGGTCAGAACAATCCTCATCAGCAGGAAACCGGCAAGACAGGCCACGAGCCGCTCCCACTCGCCGTCCATCACAAGATACATTCCGTACAGGGTCACCAGGAGACGGACGGCAAAACTTCCGAGAACGAGGAATCCAGGATTTCCGGAACATGGTATTTTTCGTACTGTAAGCCAGAGGCCTCCAAAGTAGAACAGACCAAGAACCAATCCCGCCAGGGCCGCCAAAGAAAGGTACACTGTAAAGGAATTCATAAACATATCATCTCCATTCATTCCAGCTCCTGTTAATCGCTCTTGGAAACATGGCTGACCCAGTACCAGGCGTTCAGGCATCCGCAGATGAGACCGCCGAACAGCAGCATCAAAGTCCAGGAAAAACGTCCCGGCCACCGCCCGTCAATCCAGATGCCAAGGGCTACTCCGAGCAGTGTGGGAACCACCACTGACCAGCCAACGATGCCGAAGATGCTCAGGCCGAACAGCATGCTGTGGTCCCTTTCCCGGCGGGCAGTTATCCGCCGAGCCTCTTTCGCGGCAACAGTCTTTTCCATTTCAGTTGAGGCCTCTGTGCTTTTATGCGGTTCCTGATCATCCACGGGCTTTTTCCCCCAGTCTGATGAATCTTCCGACAAGATCAGCTTCGAGCTTTGTCAAAACTGTCCTGGCCTGCTGTTCCTTTTCATCCAGTACACGGAACTGTTTTTCCACTGCCTGTCTCAGCTGCCCCAGAGGGACGCCCCGTACGGCGTTCCGTGTTGACACCATGACCTCCGCTCCGCACTTGACCAGAACACCTTCATCGATGGCCAGAAACTCCTCGTCGCCGGTTTCAGTCTCGAAGGAAAGCAGCCCCGGCACCAGGGCCGCAAGAAAGTCGATATGGCGCGGCAACAGGCAGAAGGAACCGTTTTCCGCCTCGGCCGTCACTTTTATTACCTCTTGATCCACCAGAACACCTGTTGGAAGTATTACAGTAAGCTTCATGACTTTCGCACCTCGTCGATCATGCCGATCATGTAAAGCGCACTCTCCGGATAAGTGGAAAATTCGTCGTTTATAATGCGCTCACACCCGTCCAGTGCGTCTTCCAACCTCACCATTTTCCCGCCATGCCCAGTAAATTGCTCCGTGGTAAAAAAAGGCTGGGTGAGAAAGCGCTCCAGCCGTCGGGCACGGTATACGACCGCCCGGTCTTGAGCGGAGAGCTCCTCCATCCCGAGCATGGCGATAATATCCTTCAGCTCCCGGTACTCGGCCAGATTTTTGCGAATCGCTTGGGCAATTTCGTAGTGACGCCTGCCGACGACAGCAGGGGAAAGCATCTTGGAGCCGGACTCAAGTGGGTCGATGGCAGGATAGAGCCCCTCGGCGGCCCTTTTGCGGGAAAGGACAATCAGGGCGGAGAGATGGGCAAAAGTATGAACGGCGGAGGGGTCGGTAAAATCGTCAGCTGGAACATACACCGCTTGGATGGAGGTGATGGCACCGTTTGCCGTGGTGCAAATCCGCTCTTCAAGCTGGGCCAGTTCCGTTCCCAGGGTCGGCTGATAGCCAACGCGCGACGGAATCTGCCCTAAAAGAGCCGACACCTCAGTACCGGCCTGGATATAGCGGAAGATATTATCGATGAGGAGCAGGACATCCTTTTTACAGTCATCCCGGAAATATTCCGCGATTGTCAGGGCCGCATGACCGACCAGGAAACGGGCGCCCGGCGGCTCGTTCATCTGGCTCAGGATCATCACTGATTTCTCCAGCACCCCGCTCTTTTCCATCTCCCGGTACAGCTCTTCTGCCTCTCGGCAGCGCTCGCCGATACCGCAGAAAATGCTGACTCCCTCATGGACACCCACCATATTATGGATCATTTCGGTAATCAGCACTGTCTTTCCAACACCTGCGCCGCCAAACAGTCCTGATTTCCCTCCCCGTTCCAGGGGGGACAGAACATCGATAACTTTGATGCCGGTTTCCAGTATTTCCGAAGAGGTGACCCGTTCCGTCAGGGTCGGCGGCTTCCGGTGCACGGAGCGTGGTTCGCCGCAGCAAAGCAGTCCACGGCCGTCAATAGTCTCGCCGAAAACATTAAACATTCTTCCGAGAAGCTCGGTGCCGGTGGGCACGGTAAATGGTCCGCCAGTATCAATCAGAAGAGAGCCGCGTGCCAGTCCCTGGGTCGGGGACAGGGCAATTCCTCGAACTGTTTCATGATCAAGGTGTGCCAAAACTTCTACTAAGAATTGCGGGTGGCCCGTAAAAGCATAGTTGGTTATGGATCAAGGGGATTCTAACGGGAAAGCGGACATCGATAACGCTGCCGCGGACGGCAACAACCTCTCCGATATTTTCCTGCTCGGAATCTGTGTGACTGCGCTCCCTATCCATTGGTATCCGCCTGATGAAGTTTAGATGACTTTAGTTAGTCTCCATCCAGAGTTTCAGGATGGCATCCAGTTATCAGTATAGCCGCACTTTGAGACAAAAAAAGCCCCCTCCTGTCGAGGGAGGGGGCAAGAGGGTGAAAAGCTTGCGGGAAAAATCAGGAAAGGCACTGAAAAAGACCCAGGCACCAGAAGCAGTCACCGCACGGGACGGTGTTGGTGTAGCAATCCTGCTCGAACTCCTCGCAATAGATATATTCACAGGGAAGCAGGTTACAGTTGGAGCAAAAAGGATATTCGTGTTTGAGGACTTCTTCCCGAAAGGCTCGGAACGGAGGATCGTTCCAGATTTCCAGGATCCCTTTTTCACCGATAGTGCCGAACACCTTCTTGTTGACATATTTTTTGCGTCCGGAAAAGTGACACTGGAAGCTGTGCCAGAGAAAGTAGCAGGGGTGAACCTCGCCGTTCCAGGAAACAAATGTGCCGCCATTATCAACGAAATCGCACTTCCTTTCATTTCTCGGCGCTACTCCCGGCAACCTCAGATCGAGACCTGTCTCCTCGGCAACAGCCCTGGCTTTTTCAAAGGTTTCGGTAACCTGATCCGCAAGGCCGGCATTCCGCTTCATGAGATTCTCGATATGGAGAAAAATGTCGCGCGACCTGGCCTCGGCGATCATTTCCAGCATAAAGTCGACCATCCGCTGTTCTTCAGGGGTCCTGATAAATTTACAGTGATACACGTGGAAAAAATTGCCGATATCTATCCCCTGCCCCTCGGCCTTTTTCCGCCAGGTTGAAAAGAGATCAACCGCTTCCTGGGTATTGTAATCATAGGCAATCTGCGAAACGTGTTCCTTGTCATAGGGAAGCAGGTGGGAAACGATGGCAAAAGAGACCCCCCGCGAGGCGGCCCAGCGAAGCACATCCGGAAGCTGATAAATGTTATCGCGCATGACCACGAACTCGACCCCGACCTGAAGGTTGTTATCGGGATGCCGTTTCTTAGCCTTATTCAGACAGGTGAATGCCTGTTCCATATCCTCCACTTCCCCGCCTTCCCGGATTTTTCGAAAGGTGTCGGGACAAATGGCATCCAATGAGAGGCAAATCCGGTCGAGACCGGCACGAACCAGCGATTCGGCGCGGACATCATCGAGGAGCAGGCCGTTTGATTGAAAGCCGACCCAACTTCCGACGGGCATCAGCTCTTTTGCCCTACGAATGAAGGCCTCCAGGTCCGGGTGAAGGAGCGGTTCGCCGATGCCGTTCAGAACCAGAACTTCAGCGGTAGCAAGTGCCGGTTCCAGAGCCTCGAAAGTTTCAAACGAGAGATCGCCCTCTTCCAGACCACTGCCCATACTCTGTTTTACACACATCTGACACTTCATGTTACAGCGGGTGGTGGTTTCCACAAAGAGCCGGGATGGATAACTCCGTAAAGCCGGCAACACTGTTTCCTCATGTTCGGTTCTGCATGCTTGCGAAGTAATGGTAGTCATAGCAAAGTTCTTTCTCTCTCCTCTTCATTCATTTGAGCATCAAATTGAAAACGTTACGCCACGCCCGCACGGTTACGGCATTGTCACGTCCTTCACCTTGCAGGCCATCTGGTTGGCGAAGTACTTCCTTTGGAAATAAAAGGCCAGATTGACCAGACTGATCAGGACCGGAACCTCCACCAAGGGACCAATTACCGAAGCGAAAGCCTGGCCTGAGTTTAGCCCGAATACCGAGATTGACACGGCGATAGCCAATTCGAAGTTGTTACTGGCGGCAGTGAACGACAGAGTCGCACTCTTTTCGTAGTTTGTGCCGAGTTTCTTACTCATAAAGAAGGAGACCACGAACATGACAACGAAGTAGATGAGAAGCGGAATCGCTATCACAACCACATCCAGGGGCTGACTGAGGATTTTATCTCCTTGGGTGGCAAACATGACCACGATGGTGAAGAGCAGGAAGATCAGGGTAAGCGGGCTGATAACAGGAGAAAATGATTTTTCAAACCATTCCTTACCCTTTATCCGGGTCAGACTGAAGTGGGTGATCATACCGGCAAGAAAGGGTATGCCAAGATAGATAAAGACGCTTTTGGCTATCTCACCCATGGTAATATTTACCACCGCCCCTTTGATACCGAACAACGGAGGAAGAATCGTAACGAAGACATAGCAGTAGACGGAAAAAAACAGCACCTGGAAAATGGAGTTGAAGGCCACCAATCCGGCGGCGTACTCACGGTCGCCACAGGCCAAGTCGTTCCAGACGATGACCATGGCGATGCAGCGCGCCATGCCCATCATGATGAGACCGACCATATACTCGGGGTAGTTATGAAGGAAAACGATGGCAAGGACAAACATCAGGATCGGACCCACCACCCAGTTCTGCACCAGGGAGAGGCCGAGTATTTTTTTATTCCTGAATACCAAATGCATCTCTTCATACTTGACCTTGGCGAGCGGCGGATACATCATCAGAATCAGGCCGATGGCAATGAGGATATTGGTCGTCCCCATCTGAAAATAATTGATGAGGGTTTTGAAACCCGGCACAAAGTATCCGAGACCGATTCCGAGAAACATTGCCGAAAAGATCCAGACAGTCAGATAGCGGTCGAGGAATGAAAGCTTTTTGGTAATCCCATGTACCATGATGTGCTCTCCCTTCTAAGTGTGATTAAGCTTGCCTGGTTGTGGGCGACTGATCCAATTCTCTGGAGAAATAGTCAAGGAGAGTGGCCTTGACTTCATCCCTCACCTTCCTGAATTCCTCAAGTATCTCCTCTTCAGTCCCCTTTGCCTTTGCCGGGTCAGAAAAACCGATATGGGTTCTTTGAACACCACCGAAAAATAGTGGGCACTTCTCATTGGCATCACCGCAGAGGGTAATTACATAGTCAAAACTGTCTTCCGAAAACTCATCCATACTCTTGGAGCAATGCCGTGAGATATCGACACCGATCTCATTCAACACGACGATTGCCTTTGGGTTGACATACGAAGCTTCGGTTCCCGCGGAAAAGGCTTCCACCCGGTCCCCTAGAAAATGATTGGCAATCCCCTCTGCCATCTGGGAGCGGCAGGAGTTGGCTGTACAGAGAAATAAAACCCTCTTTTTCACGAAATCTCTCCTTCTGGATATCCGCATGAGCGGATTAAGTAACCAAAAAAAATCAGGCGCACTTATTGTTGCGGCTTAACTCGTTCAATCTCAGTTGGTCGGACGTCGCCACCTCCAGAGAAGGAAGTGCAATTCGCAGTGTAGCGATGAGTCCTTTCTGGAATTCGCTCACGCTGTCAGGTATTGAATAGTACATCCAGACCCCGCACCTGCGGTCGTCCACCCAACCTGAGTGCTTCAGGTAGGACAGGTGGCGCGAGACCGTTGACTGTGGCAGCTGAAGAACCGCCATGAGATCACAGACGCAGAGCTCTCCCCCCAGAAGGAGACAGAGGATGCGAAGTCGTGTTTCGTCTGAAAGTGCTTTGAATATACGTGCTGTAGTTTTCATGTTCGCAATATATCCGCATATGCGGCTTCAAGCAAGGGTTATTTATCAATGACTCTACCGGAATGCATTTAGTTAAAATTTACTTTTCCTTCCAGACAATCTTTTTCCTGGAAACGATTACGCCACAGGTATTGCAGAAGAAGACCACTCCGCATTTTTTACAGAATTCGAGCTGCTTATCACACTCAGGGCAGAACGGATCCATATCGTATTCGTCATAGAGATTCTCGCCATCGCATTTGTCACAGGAAAATTCGGCTCCATCAGGAGTAAGTTCCTTCAGCATTTCCGCGCCGCAATCACGGCAAATTCTTCGTTTCACGACACTTTCTCCTCTGGCACAAAGCTGTATCCTTATCAATTATCTGTCAAGAGCGGAAGAATCACGCCTGCCCCTAACCTTCGCAATGATTGACAACCCTCATCTACTTGCGCTTTTCATCAAGTATCTCTCTGATAAAAGCAGTGAACTCCTCCTCATTCGGAAAGGAAATCGCGTTGACTGGACAGAGCTTCGCACATGCTTTGCATTCGACAACACAGTTAAGAGGGGCCACCACTCGCGCCTTTTCTGTGACCTGATCGAATTCCAGGACAGCATTGAGGCAGAATTCCACACACAACTTGCACCCGACACAGGTTTCCTCGTCAATGGATGGAAACCACGGAATTTGTTCTCTTGGTATTCCCCGCCACTCCTTCATAATTTTCCTCTTTACGGATTATTGGCAGCCATTTCCTTGATTGCCGCCAAGGCTTCCTCTGTTGTCTTGTTACGGATATCAAGCGCTACATGTTTCTCCAAATCGAATCCTGCAGCTTCAAACGCATCGCGGAACATCTTGCCCTGCATCCTCGGATCACAACCGGCAACGTATAGCTTTTCCGTGTCCCCACCGGACAAGAGAACCTTGATAAACTCATCACCATCTTCGACACACAACTGCGGATGGAGACAAACATAATCGAAAAGCTTTTCCCTCCTCACATCCGAAAGTACGGCAAAAATGTCCATATTGGTGAAACTGGGACAGGTCCCCTGGCAGACACACAGAATAAATCCTTTCTTTCCCATTACCTTCCTCCTCGATTGCCACTTTTCCCGCTACTGGAATTTTATCTTCTTCTTAACTATATATCCGGATAGCCGGATATATCAAGTAGTTTATTTTAGTCATGCATAACCAGGCCTGCAAGGGCATACCGCTTGCAAAATTGTATTGCGAAGGCTTCTAGCCGAAAATAGCCCCATAAATCATACCGGTTATTGTCGACATGACGATAACCAGTGAGACAAAGACAACCGTCTTCTTGGTTCCCATAATACTACGTATAACCAACATATTGGGGAGCGACAGTGCCGGACCGGCCAGCAGCAGCGCCAGAGCCGGGCCCTTACCCATGCCCGAACCGATCAGACCCTGGAGGATCGGCACTTCAGTCAAAGTAGCAAAGTACATGAAAGCCCCGGCGAATGAAGCAAAGAAATTGGCCCACAAGGAGTTGCCGCCCACTGCGCCGGCTACCCATTCAGAAGGGATGATCCCTTCGTGCCCTACCCTGCCCAGGAGCGCCCCGGCAATCAAAACCCCAAACAGCAGCAGAGGAAGAATCTTTTTCGCGAAATCCCAGGACGAGGAGAACCACTCGACCGTCTCTCCCGTTTCGGTAGTGGTAATGACAGAAAGAGCTATGATCCCGGCAATGAAGGGAACGAGCGGCTGGCCAGGAAAAATAACTGCCAAGACAGCAACCAGAACAGCAGAGGAAACAACCTTCCAGACTTTTACTCCGAACCAGGTTACCAAAAAGATTGCCAGGGCAAGAGCAAAGATGGAGGTAAGAATCCACTTGGTTTCATAGAGTACCGCCCAGACACCAGTGTCTCCGGCGGGCTTTCCCCAGTTGGCGAAGACCAGGATTCCGACCATGGAAGCAAAGTAGAGGGCATTCTGCCAGAGCGGACGTTTCACTCCTTCATCGGGAAGGATTACCTGCGCTTCGGCCTTTTCCCGCTCCTCTTTGATAAAGAACAGGTGCATCAATACACCGATAATTACGCTAAAAGAAACCGCCCCCACCGCACGGGCGATGCCCAGTTCCGGCCCAAGCACTCGGGCGGTGAGAACGATGGCGAGAATATTAATTGCCGGGCCGGAATAGAGAAATGCCGATGCAGGCCCAAGCCCGGCGCCACGAAAATAGATACTGGCGAACAGCGGGAGCACGGTGCAGGAACATACCGCCAGGATAGTGCCCGATACCGATGCAACGCCGTAGGCAAGAACCTTGTTGGCCCTGGGACCCAGGTATTTCATTACCGAAGCCTGGCTAACAAAGACACCGATTGCGCCGGCGATAAAAAAGGCAGGCACCAGACAGAGGACCACATGCTCCTGTGCATACCACTTGACCAGGTAAAAAGCTTCCAGAATTGCGTTATTGAAGCGTTCCGTGCCCACGGGCAGATAGTAGCAACCGAGAAAAACGGCTATGATAAGCGAGAGTGGTTTCCATTCATCTCTCCAGTTCATGGCATTGTCCTTTCGTACTCAAGTATTGCCTTTCAAATTTTGTGCGAGGACATAAATATTCACTCGGAACACGGAAGGAATCAAAAAGCCTGGTATAACAGATAGATACCTACCAGTGAAATGAGTGCACCTCCGACCCGTTTCGACCAATCGGAAAAATTCCGAACACCCTTTGCCTTGGCAAAGGCCTCGACGAACCCGGTAAAGGTTCCGGCCAACAGCATAAGCATGCAATGTCCGATGGCGTAGACGAAGAGGAGCGCTGTCCCGTAGAGCACTTCTCCCTTACTGGCAACAAGGGTCAGAATAACCACCAGCACCGGCGTAGCACAGGGTGAAGAAACAACACCGAAAAAGAGACCGAGAAGAAACGCCCCGATGATGCCCCGACGCTTCGGTTTCATCTCGATGTGTATTGGCAGCCGGATCTGGTATAGGCCGACCATCTGTAGCCCCATGATCAGTGCAACCGCCCCAAGAGCAACGAACCACCAGCCGCCCATCATGCCGAACATGGTGCCAAGCAAACCGGCGGCGGCGCCGAATGCGGTAAAGGTGAGAGAAAGACCGAGAATGAAGGCAATGGAGTAGAAGAAGGCCTTTTTCCGATCTCCGTCCGCATACCCCCCCACGTACCCGACCACCAAGGGAATGGTGGCAAGCACACAGGGGGAAGCAGAAGAAACGATACCGGCCAAAAACACCGCGCCGAAAGCAATGACCGGATAGGCGGCCACGATCTGCTCGATGTTGTCTAGAAAATTCATTTAACGCCCAACTTTTTTAACTCAGAGAGGATTTCCGGCTTATCCATAAACCCTAGGTGCCGCTTCACCTCTTTCCCTTTGGCGTCGAAAAAGACCTGGGTCGGCATTATCTGGATGCGGTACTTGTCTGGCATGTCCCGCTCCTCCTTGAGGTCCACAAAGATGACGTTTGCCCGGCCGCTGTACTCCTTTTTCAGCGAATCAAGGATCGGCTTCATCTTTTTGCAGGGGATGCAATATGAAGCGCCGAAGTCAACAATGGTCGGTCTGCCAGAAGCCAGCGCCTGCCTGATAAGTGGTTCGGACCCCTTCGGTTCGGCGCATGCGGTAGTAGCTAAGAATCGTTGTAAACAGTACTGTCAAAAATATCTTTTTCATCCCGTACCTTTCATTACGTCTATTTTGAACTGCATCCGCAAGGCGCGAACGCCTCACGGACCAGTGCAAATCAGTTCGCTGCGATCACAGCATCGCCTTGATTTCCTCGGGCGAAACCAGCTTGCCGGACACCTTTACCACGCCATCAACAACAATGGCAGGAGTGGACATGACGCCATACGCGACAATCGCCTTGATGTCCTCAACCTTTGACACCTCGGCCTCTTTGCCGCTAAGCTTCACAGCTTCAAGGGTATTCTCATAAAGCTTCTTGCATTTCGCGCAACCAGTTCCCAGAATTTCGATTTTCATGTTTCAGTCTCCTTTTTGAATGTGTTTTTGTAACAAGTTTCCTCATACTACAAAATAGCGTTGAACAAGTAGCCGACAATGACAATGGCTACGGCAACGGTACCGAAGAATACCGCAAGAAGTGGCTTCTTCAAAACGTTACTGAGAATAACCGCTTCGGGAAAGGAGAGTGCCGTAACTGCCATCATGAAGGCGAGCACCGTACCGACCGCCATCCCCTTTTCCATCAGTACATGAACGATTGGAATCACCCCGGCGGCATTACTGTAGAGGGGGACGCCAACCAAAACGGCTAAAGGTACTGCAAAGAAATTGTCCCTTCCAGCATATTGCGCAAGGAAGTTTGCCGGCGCATAACCGTGAATAAAGGCGCCGATTCCAATACCGACAAGGACATAGGGCCAGATCTTTTTCAAGAGGCCACCAGTATAATCCCGAGCGTATTCGAGTTTCTCCCGAAAAGATAACTTCGAAATCTCACTCTTCCCCACCTGCATCTGCCAGACATAATCCTGGACGTACTTTTCCATTTTTAATCGCCCGATAATCATTCCAGCAATGATGGCCACGACCAGCCCACTACCGATGTAAACGGCTGCTATCTTCCAGCCGAACAGGCCGTAGAGAAGGATCAACGCCACCTCGTTCACCATGGGGGATGAAATGAGAAAGGAAAAAGTTACACCGAGGGGGACCCCCGATTCGACAAAACCGATGAAAAGCGGCACGGCGGAACAGGAACAGAATGGCGTGACAATCCCCAGGAGGGCGGCAAGGATATTACCGATGTACTCCCGTTTGTGGGAGAGAATCTGCTTGGTCTTCTCAGGCGGGAACTGGGAACGGATTATGGCCACGAAGAAGATAATGACCGTCAACAACAAAAAGATCTTGAGCGTATCGTAAAGGAAAAAATTGAGGGCCTCACCCAGGTGAGTTCCCGGCCTGAGATCAAACAGGGTAAAAGTTACATAATCAGCAAACGCTTTCAGCATTGAACTCTCCAGAATAAAAGAATCACCACAAATCAGACCACTTTCAGAAGGTCATTACGTCCGCTGATCTCTTTTTTGAGTATCGCCGAGGCAAGTTCCAGAATTTCCAACACCTCGGGATGCTTCAGTCGGTACATGATCTTTATGCCTTCCTTGCGCCGGGCCAAAATCCCGCACCCTTGCATCATGTTCAGGTGCCGGGAAGTATTCGACTGCTCCTCGGCAATTGCGGGGAATATCTCGCACACACATCGCTCACCGTCCCGCAGGAATTCCAATATTTTCATCCGAGTAGGCTGGGCAATCCCTTTCAGTATTTCGGCTCGTGCAACTGTCAGTTCATCCATAGAAATATCCTCCATCATATGACTATATGCTCATACATCAAATATTTTACCAAGTCAAGCACTTACGCCTTGAAATTGTAAAAATGAAATGTTACTGTGCGGAAAATTCCGTCTATCAATTTTCTAATGAAGGAGGTACCAGTCATGGGAAAGGCACCGCATAAGCAGAACAAATCGATGATCTATTATGAAAAGATCCTGCGCGACTGTGATATCGTCGGCTGTGGATGTCAGTGCGAATACCTGCATCCGGAACTGGAAAATGTTTTGGATCAGATTGATCCGGAGATCCGTACTGCGCCTTTTGGAAGCGCATCCCCCCTGCCGCCAAATCTTGAAGGTTGCGTTGTCCTCGATCTCGGCTGCGGAAGCGGGCAGTCAGCCTTCGCCGCGTCACGCCTCGTGGGATCGAAAGGCAGGGTTATCGGACTGGATATGCGTGATGATCTCCTTGCTGTCGCGAACAAGCATCTGAACGGCCAGACGAAGAAATTCCGCTATAAAAAACCCAATGTGGAATTTATAAAAGGATATCCGGAAGACCTTGCTTCACTTGGAATCAAGGATAGATCAGTGGATGTGGTGATAGCAAACGAAATCATCAATCTTTCTCCTGACAAAATGGCTGTATTCGCCGAAATTTTTCGGGTACTTAAGCCGGGTGGAGAGATGTGCTTTACTACGATTCTCGCCGACAGAAGACTCCCGGCAGAACTCGCCGAGGACCAACCTCTTGCCCTTGCCGGAATTGCCGGTGCAATGTACTGCGAAGATTTCAGAAGACTTCTGCGGGATCTCGGATGCAACGATTACCGGAATTACGTTAAAAAACAACTTACCATCAGCGACCCTGGAACAGCCTGCAAAGTGGGACTTGCCTCGTTCACCTTCAGGATAATCCGGATATTTAAACTGAATCTGGAAGACATTTGCGAGGACTACGGGCAGGTGGCTGTCTATAAAGGCACCCTGCCAGGGTTCCCCCATGCATTCCCCCTTGACGACCACCATCTGTTTATCACTGACAAGCCCATGCTTGTTTGCGGAAACTCTGGAAGTATGGTTGAAGATACCCGTTTCGGAAAACATTTCACCGTTACCGGCAACAAGAAGATTCATTACGGATCTTTTGACTGTTCATAGTCAGACAATCAGACAACTGAGGCCACTTTTCCTGATTGAAAAGTGGCCTCTTGACCATATTCCTGACGAAGACATCATCATATACCATTCGTGGAACGAACCACTTCTATGACCTCCTCTACAATGCCTTCCTTAGCTTATTGCCGTAGCTTCTCCATACAAATGAAAATCAACCTGCACTGACAATCAAAGGTGAAGGATTACATTCTTCACAAAACGAAAAATGGAGCCCTGCCAAGGCGAAAGTATTTATCTGTCTTCCGCGGTAAACGCAGAATGGCTCAATGCGTTTTATATAATAGAGTAATTGAAAAGGCATGAAGAGGAGGTGTCTTATGAAAAAACTTCTCCTTCTGATTACTGTCACGGTGTTGCTGGGCGGGTGTGTTGCCTATCCAGGCTATTACGGATATTACGATTCGGATTACTACTCATATCCTTACGGGTATGTGGGGCCGAATATAAACCTTTATACTGGCTTCTATGGAGGTAGTGGCTACTACGGTCACTACGGCGGATTCGGCCACTACGGCGGGTACGGTCACTACGGTGGGTACGGTCACTACGGCGGGTACGGTCACTACGGCGGGTACGGTCACTACGGCGATCCGGCCACTATGGTGGGTACGGCCACTTCCATGGAGGGCATGGTGGTGGGCATCATTAAGGGTCGACACCTTGCAGTAAAAGCATATCCCACACGCCTGAAATTGGATTCGCGACCTGAAGCGAAAAAAGCGTTCTGCCATCGACGCCACTGAAGAAAAAAGGGGCTGCTGCTGATTTTGTTGACTAATCGCCAAGATTGTCAACGAATCAACTTCGTTTCCCCTTTTCTCTTTTTGCGATTACTCTTCTGGGCCCAACCACTCCCCGCTCTCCCACCGCTCAATCGCCATCTGAGCACGAAACCCCAACAAACCCGGCTCCAGTGCCACACGTTCCAGGCTAGACAGGCAGCGTTTGCTATCGTAGCGGATCGAATAGACAGCCGCCATTCCGGCCACAACGGGATCGTTGTCGTCAACCAACGCCAGAAGAGCCTGCCTGCCGCTCTCGCCGATGCCGATAATCGACCGGTGCAGTCCTGCAATCATTTTAGCATGGGTGTTGGCCCGCTCTTCATTCATGTCTTCCAGTGCCTGGTGGTGCGCTTTTGCCGTTGTGGCAAATCGATACAGCAATCGGGTCAGGTTATCGTCCTGCATGGCACTCCTGTATTATCGCCTCAGATTTGAATGACATATGGGAGAAAATAGGGCCAGAAACTTTCCAGAACCCGGAAATCAGAGGTTACGCATTGCACTTCTCAACTGCTCGGCCGTGAATTCACCCGGGACCTTTCCATCACGGGCAAATACATATATCACTGCATTGAAAATGTTCTGGAGAGCAGATTGGAAGACGCTGAGTATGATCAGATACATAAATCCAAAAAAAATAATCGGCAGAAAAGATGCAGCACCCCATGTTTTACTGATCAGGAACAATAAGGGAAGGACAGGAAGAGTGAAAAGGGAGAAAATCAATCCGAAACTGAAGTTACCTATGACCTGTTCTCCCCATGTCCGGCGCATCATTTCCATGGAAAAATCCATGGCAAAGAGCGGGTTGATTTTTTCAACAACTATCAGAGGAATTGCCAGATAACTGATCACCGACCAGGAGATACCCAAAATCCCGGCAATAATCCCTCTTCCTCGTTGAGAACCTGATTCGATCATGCCAAGAAGAAAGCCGACCGTCGAAGCAATCAATGCCCATCCGGCAATTTGGGGAAGACGGCTGACAGCTGCCTGCAATCCGTCCTCAAGCGTCGGATTGCCGCCATTCATACGAATTACTGCACAGGCTATTATTGCTGAATTGAAAAAAATAATGACAAGGTAGTTACAGTAATAAAAGAGGAACATGAACCAAAAAGCCATGTTTTTCTGTTGAGCAGTCGCATCCTTCGCAAACGACCTCAGCCAGCCATGCTCCAACCCCAAGACGATAAAGATTGTCATGACGGACAGACAGCATACTCCTGAAATTACGGGCAACAGGAGCAACTCCTTGTCCTTTTTCAGTATCTGCCACGATGCCTTCATCAGAGACATTGTTATGGCAATTTTGCCCATGTCGGCTCCTTGCGCCTTGCTGAGAGACAATGTCCATAGTAGGCGATGAAAGTAACCACACGTGACACTAGAGCTTTCGGTTGTCAATAACCCTGACCGCTTTACCCTCATGCCGCGGAAGACTTGTTGGCTCAATGAGTTTGACACTTGCCCCAACGCCAAGGGCAGAATGGATCTTTTTCTCCACCAGCTCCACAAAACCCTTCTGTTTTTTCATCTCATCAAAAAAGATATTCTCGGTAACCTCAATGTGCACTTCAAGAACATCCATATCCCCTTCCCGCTCAACCACAATCTGATAATGGGGTTCGCATCCTTCGATGGCAAAGAGGATCTCCTCGATCTGTGACGGAAAGACGTTTACGCCCTTGATGATGAGCATATCGTCGGAACGGCCCATGGTCTTTTTCATGCGAACCATGGTCCTGCCGCAGGCACATTTTTCGTAGTCGAGACTGGTGATATCCCTGGTCCGATAACGGACCATCGGGAAGGCTTCCTTTGTCAGGGTCGTAAGGACAAGTTCCCCAACGCTGCCTCTGCGGAAGGACCTTACCGGTCTCCGGGTCGATAATTTCTGCAATAAAGGCATCTTCGGACAGGTGCATGCCGCACTTGAATTCGCACTCTCCCGCAACACCCGGGCCGATGATCTCGGAAAGTCCGTAATTGTCCGTGGCACTGATAAACAGGCGGCTTTCAATTTCCTTGCGCATCCCCTCGGACCATGGCTCGGCACCGAACAGACCGACTTTCAGCGACAGGGATTTCGGATCGATGCCCAACTGTTCCATTCGCGAGGCAATGGTAATGGCATAACTTGGAGTGGAGACAAGCACGGTTGATTTATAGTCCTGCATGATCATGATCTGCTTTTCGGTATTCCCCGCACTCATGGGAATTACCGAAGCACCGATGGTTTCGGAACCATAATGAAGCCCAAAGGCTCCGGTAAACATGCCGTAGCCGAAGGCAATCTGCACCACATCGTCAGGGGTCACACCGGCTGCGGTCATGAAGCGGGCCACCAGGTTCGACCAGGTATGGATATCGTTCTTCGTGTAGCCTACCACAGTCGGTTTGCCGGTAGTACCAGAGGAAGAATGGATGCGAACAACCTCCCGGAGAGGGACGGCAAACATTCCATAGGGATAGTTCAGCCTGAGATCTTCCTTGGTGGTAAAGGGAAGCTGAGCCAGATCATCGAGAGAACGGATCTCCTCAGGATTAATGCCCGCTTCGTCAAATTTCTTTTTGTAACAGGCAACCGATCGGTAGACGCGGTTCAGGGTTGCCTGCAATCTTTCCAGCTGTAACTGCTCCAGGTCTTCCCGCGGCATGCATTCGTGTAAAGGATCCCAAATATTCATATCGTGACCTCGAAATAGTATTACCGTTCCCAGATTTCTTTCTTTTCCCTACCGAGATAGGCACGTTGAACCTCTTTGTTTTCCAAGAGGTCAGAAGCATTTTCTTCAAGTATTACTTTACCTGTTTCCAACACATAACCCCGGTCCGCAATCTTCAGGGCGGCCTTGGCATTCTGTTCAACCAGGAGAACCGAAGTCCCCCGCTCTTCTCTAAGCGCTGTGATCACCCGGAAAATCTCCTGAACCACAATAGGTGCCAAGCCCATGGACGGCTCATCAAGCAGAAGCAGTTTTGGCTTTGCCATCAGGGCCCGACCTATTGCGAGCATCTGTTGCTCGCCACCGGAAAGTGTGCCAGCCATTTGTTTTCTTCTTGTGGAAAGTTGCGGAAAAAGGTCAAACATTTCTTCAATATCGCTATTAATTGCGGCCCTGCCCTCACGGCCGCGAAAGCGCAGATAGGCCCCGAGCTCCAGATTATCTTCTACGGAGAAATCTTTGAAAACCTGACGCCCTTCCGGAACCTGGGAAATGCCCATCTCGACGATCCGATCCGGGGAGAGGTTTCCAAGGGAGACACCTTGAAAGATCACCTCGCCGTCTCTCGGAGGTGTGACCGCTGAAAGAGAGTTGAGAATGGTGGTCTTGCCCGCGCCATTTGCCCCGATAAGTGAAACGATTTCTCCGGCATTCACATGCAGCGAAACATTCTTGAGCGCGTGAACTTGACCGTAATAGGTATTGATATTTGTAATTTTCAGCATTTTGTTCACCAAAACAGCGGATATAGTTATTCTCAGTTCTCAGCGTAACCATTTAGCAAAGTTTTACCGAAGTCAGGAATTTAGCCCCCTCCCTTGACGGGAGGGGATTGAGTGGTGGGTGAAGCTGCAAGCTGAACAAACATGCCGAATGCCCCCTCCCCCTAGCCCACTCCCGCAAGGGGCGGAGGGACGTATCTTGCACTTTCAGTATGTGGTAAAGAGTTACCCTTCACCAAGATACGCAGTTATAACCTTCTGGTTTTCCTGTATCTCGAGCGGAGTACCTTCGGCGAGCTTTTCACCGAGATTAAGCACCAGAATAGAATCGCAGATATCCATAACCAGTTCCATGTCATGCTCCACGAGGACAACAGTAACCCCGGTGCTGCGAATTCTCTGGATCAGGTGTCCGAGGTCGGCAGTCTCACGCGCATTGAGCCCTGCAGCAGGTTCATCGAGCAGAATTATTGCCGGCTCGAGTGCCATGGCCCGGGCAATTTCCAGAAGACGGCATTTGCCAAAGGGCAGATTCTCTGCGGTCTCCGAGGCATGTTCGGTAATCCCTGCGAATTCAAGGCATTCCAAAGCCTTTTGGCGAATACTGCGCTCCTCACGAATTGCAGTGGGCAATTTCAAGGCCGAGGCCAGAATCCCGCTGCGGCTCTTGGTATGGAGACCTATCATGACATTTTCCAGCACGGTCATCCTGCCGAACAGTTCAACGTTTTGAAAGGTCCGGACCATGCCTCGCCTGGCCAGACGTTCCGGAGGGAAATGAGTAATCTTTTTTTCGTCAAGAAAGACATTCCCCGAGGTCTGACGATAGATGCCTGATATGATATTGAAAAGTGTTGTTTTACCGGCGCCGTTGGGGCCGATGACGCCCTTGATCTCTCCCTTGGTAACGGCAAAGGAGACGTCACGCAGTGCGGTAATACCGCCGAAAATCTGAGTAATATTTTCGACCCTAAGCATTGCCTTGCCTCCCTGCTTTAAATTTTGACAGGAAAGACAGCAATAGCGCCGGAATCCTCACCAGCCCACCGGGCAGGAACATGGTCATGAGAACCAGCAGAAGCCCATAAAAGACAATATCATAATCCTGCATGGTTCTCAGGAACTCAGGAAGCAGGGTAAGTAAAGCCGCTCCCAGGAAAGAACCATACACCGTTCCAAGCCCGCCGATGACAACCATGGTAAGCAATTCAACGGAAAAATTGAAGCCGAATGAGGCCGGCGAGATGAATGACATGGTGTGGGCATAGAGACTTCCTGCAATTGAAGAAAATACCGCGGAAAGGGCAAAAACCTGCACTTTCAGAAGGCGGGCATTGACCCCCATGACCCGTGCCGCGACCTCCGAGTCATTAATTGCCCGCAAGGCACGCCCGATCCGGGAATTTACCAGATTTACCGAAAACAGTATCATTATCAGGGCAAATCCCCAGATAAGAAAGTAATTCTTCATATCGCTATCGAACTGGAATTCGCCAATGGAAAAATAGGGAATGCCGCTCAGGCCGGAAGGCCCGCCGGTCAGATCTATCGTTTCATTGAAGAGGATATAGATAATGATGCCGAAGCCAAGGGTTGCCATGGCAAGATAATGCCCCTTGAGCTTAAGGATGGGAAAGCCGATGGCAAAGGCAATGATCCCGACAATAACGGCGGCAAGGAAAAGTGCCGTCCAGGGATTCAAACCGTAGGTGGCTGTGGCGACACCCGAAATATAGGCGCCCAGACCGAAAAAGGCCGCCTGTCCGAGGGAAATCTGGCCGGCATAGCCCAAAAGGAGATTGAGTGCCAGCGCCAGCATGGTATTGATTCCCACGAACACCAGCACATTGAGCAGATAGCCACCGGCGAAAAAAACCGGCGCGACGAGCACGGCAACGGAGAAGAGAAGATATTTCAGCAGGATGTGTCTTTCGGTGCCCATGATTATGTCAGACCCTTTCTGTATCAGCTTTTTTAAAGAGCCCCTGGGGACGGATGAAAAGGATCAGCAGAAGGATGATAAAGGCAATGGCATCCTTGTATCCCGATGATATCAGCCCTGCTCCAAAGGCCTCAAGCACCCCGAGAAGGAGCCCGCCGAAGACCGTTGCAATACCACTGCTCATTCCGCCGATGATGGCAGCGCAAAAGCCTTTCAATCCAAGCATGATTCCAACATCATAAGACGTCATGGTAAGAGGAGCGGAGATGATTCCTGCCACGGATCCCATGGCTGAACTGATCGCAAAGGCAAAGAGTACCATGCGCTTCACATCGATCCCGACCAGGCTGGCAGCCCGGCGATTATGCGAACAAGCACGCATCGCCTTGCCATTGACGGTGTGATAGAAAAAGAAGCGATTGACGATAATTATGAAGAGAGTAATTCCAAAGATCCAAAGGTGCTGGGGAAGAAGTGTTGCCCCGCCAATCGCAATCGGTTTACTCCCGGAAAACATGGGGAGTGAGTGGGTATCCTTCCCCCAAATGAGCATCGCGATACCCCTGATAAGAATACTTGCTCCAATGGTTATGATGACGAGAATAAGCGGAGAAGCATTCCTGAGGGGTCGGATCGCCAGACGTTCGAATAGAACGCCGACTGCCGTGGTGAGAAGAATGGCAAGAAGCATTGCGACCGGAAGCGGAAGTTTTGCAACGGCGAGGAAATAGTACGTTATCATCCCCCCGAGCATGAAAAACTCTCCCTGGGCAAAATTGATGATTCCGGTCGAATTGTAGATGATCGCGAACCCGATACCTATGAGTGAGTATATCGCCCCTGTCGAGAGGCCTGACAGAAGATATTGAAGTAGCTGCTGAGACATAATACCTTTTCTTATAAATAGTCACCCAGGAATGGGGCGAGAAAATGAGACGCCCTCCACGGGCGTCTCAAAAGGTCAGGCAGATGATTACTGAGCGGATTATTTCGGGAAACAGCAATCCTGCTGTTCAGGCTACGATAAATCGAAACAATTACCTAAACAAAGAACTTATTTGACAAGAGACCAGTCGCCGCCCTTAACCTTTACAAGGACGAAAGCGTCTTTGGTAAGACCACTATGATCAGTAGCAGAGTAATTGAAGATGCCGCCGATACCGGCAAAATTCCTGGTTTTCTCAAGTTGAGCGCGGATAGCGGCCCGTGAGGCCCCGCCCCTCTCGATTGCAGCTTTCAACAGCATCATTGCATCCCAGGCATGTCCGCCGAAATGGTCTCCTTCAGTCTTGAAATTCCTTTGATATTCTTTCACGAAGGCAAGGAGAGATTTTTTCTGTTTATCGTTTTTCGGCAGGAGATCAGCCACCAGCACGCGCCCGGAAGGAAGAATAATCCCTTCGGCGGAAGAGCCGGCGAGCTCGATGAATTTCTTCGATGAGACACCATGGCTCATGTACAGAGGAAGACTAAGGCCGAGCTGGCGCGCGTTCCGGGCAATAATTGCCGGACCGGGATTTGTCCCCCAGCAGATAAGGGCCTGTGCATGTAAGCCACGGATTTTCGTTAGCTGTGGAGTCATATCGGTATCTTTCGGGCCATAGGTATCGTCGGCAACAATGGTGATACCGTAACGATTGGCCAGAGCCTTTAACTGCTCACGACCGGACGAGCCGAACGAATCGGAAACTGTCAGGATTGCAACCCGTTTGAGTTTGTTTTTAACCATGTGCTCATATATTTTCGTAACGGCCAGATAATCGTTCTGGGCAGTCTTGAAGACCCAAGGCTTAACCGGTTCGGTAATTTTTGCCCCTGCTGAACAGGAAATCATGGGCACTTTCGCCCTTTCCACAAGGGGGATAACTGCCATGGAATCGCCCGTTGTGCTCGGCCCGATGATGGCAACAACGCCTTCCTTGATGAGGCGGGTTGCCGCCTGAACCGCTTTCGTGGCATCACCCTGGGTATCCATAACGGTGAGCTCGATTTTCTGCCCTTTTATTCCACCGGCAGCATTGATCTGGTCAACAACCATCTGTGCGGTATTTCGCTCCGGTTCTCCAAGGAAAGAGGCGGGGCCGGTCACCGCAAAAAGAGCGCCGATCTTTATAGTAGGAGCAGCTGATGCCAGTGTTGCCGAGGCAAAGACGAAAACAGCCGCGAGAAAGAGATTGTGAAGTTTTTTCGTTACCATGAAATTTCCTCCCATTATTTGCTGAAACAATTATTACCGTGCCAGGACCCAATCGCCTTTTGAGACCTGAACCATTTCAAAGGCCGACAGGTCCAGACCATTATGGTCCGTTGGGGACATGGTGAAGACTCCCGAGACACCAACCATAGTACGGATCTGCTCTAAACCTTTCCTGATTTTGTCCGGTGTTGCACCGGACTTCTTGATGGCTGCCAGAACCATCTGAAAACCGTCATAGGCATATCCGCCGAAAGTGGATGCTTCAACGCCGAATTTTTTGCGATAATCCTGGTCATATTTCCGGAGGATCTTTACCTGAGGGTCTTTCTTGGAGAGAATGTCATACACGGCAAGCTTCCCGGCAGGGAGAATGACCCCTTCTGCCGAAGATGCTCCGGCAAGTTCAATAAACTTCTTTGACGCAACACCATGGCTTTGGTACAGGGGAATCGTAATTCCCAGTTGCCTCATATTTCTCGTCACAACGGCCGGTCCGGGATTTGTTCCCCAGCAAACAACCGCATCCGGGTTTGCAGCCCGAATCTTGGTGAGCTGCGGGGTCATATCGGTATCTTTGGGCGAATATACCTCATCAGCTACAATGGTGAGGCCCATTTTCGCGGCCAAAGCCTTAAGCTGTTCTCTGCCTGAAGTGCCGAACGAATCGGAAACAGTGAGAATCGCAATACGTTTCTGACCTTTCTTGGCAGCGAAGCTGTAAATCTTTTTCGCAGCTACCTGGTCGTTTGCTGGTGTTTTGAAGACCCAGGCCTTGACAGGTTCGGTAATCTTCACCCCGGCAGCACAGGAGATAAGGGGAATCCGCTCCCGTTGTGCAAGCGGAATCACGGCCATGGATTCGCCAGTGGTACTGGGACCGATAATGGCAACAACCTTGTCGTTTTTGATAAGTTTTGTCGCCAGTTGGACCGCTTTGGTGACATCACCCTGGGTATCATAGATAAAGAGTTCAATCTTTGCCCCATTCACACCACCGCTGGCATTGATTTCCTGGGCAAGCATTTCCAGGGTATTCCTTTCCGGCTCACCCAGAAAAGAAGCCGGGCCACTGACAGAAAAAAGCCCGCCAATCCTGATGGTTGGAGCAGCCTGAGCTACTGTTGCCGTGGCAATCAGAAGCAAGACGGATACAAACGATACGAATCTTCCCATACATCCTCCATTCCCCAAATTAAATAAAAACATTACAAACCGGTTCTGCTACATCTGATAGAGCCGTTCTCCCTCAAGTACATTGAAACCCTTTTCTACCAGGCAGTTGATAGCTTTATCGGTCTCGTCGAAGCGGAATATAATTACGGCATTTCCACCACAACGTTCCACAAAAGCGTACATATACTCAACATTGATACCATCGTTATCAAGAGTATGGAGTATCTCGGAAAGGCCGCCCGGCCTGTCCGGAACCTCAATAGCGACCACTTCGGTCTTGCTGACGGTAAAACCTTTTTCCTTAAGAATCTGCTTCGCTTTTTCGCCATCATTGACAATCAGACGCAGGATACCGAAATCGCTGGTATCGGCAAGGGAGAGCGCCCGGATATTGACGTCTGCCTCACCCAGAGCGCTGGCAACATCGGCGAGACGTCCCGATTTGTTTTCTATAAAAACGGAGATCTGTTCAACTTTCATGGTTGCCTCCTCTTCCGTGTTTCCAGCAGGCAGGCCCTCAGGGCGTTCCATTGCTGGCCGGAACAATCCGGTTAGTTCGTTTCCATTCTGAATTTCCTGTTATGAAACTCATGTTTCTGCAAGGAACGCGGAGCCTGGGCGCCGTCAAGACAGAAGTCGGTTATTTCTGCCTGTTATCAATAACCCTTTTTGCCTTTCCCTCACTCCGCATGATGGTTTTCGGTTCAACGAGACGGACCTTGCAGGTAATCCCGAGAAGATCCTTGATCTGCTTCTCGATAGTGGAGGCGAGCGACTGGAGATGCTTCACTTCATCGGAAAAGAGTCGTTCATCAACCTCAACCTGCACTTCAAGGCTGTCAAGGTTATCCTTGCGGTCCACAATCAGGAGATAATGGGGCTCGACTCCCTCAACCTGCATGAGAATCGATTCGATCTGTGAAGGGAAGACATTCACGCCGCGGATGATGAGCATATCGTCGCTGCGGCCGCTCATGCGTGCGATCCGGGCGTGGGTGCGGCCGCAGATGCACGGTTCGTAGCTGATACTTGTTATGTCGCGGGTACGATAGCGAAGAAGGGGAATCCCCTCTTTCGTTATGGTCGTAATCACCAGTTCACCCAATTCACCCTCAGGCACACGTTCACCGGTTTCGGGATTAATGATCTCCGGTATAAAATGGTCCTCCCAGATATGGAGTCCGCATTTTGCCTCGTGGCACTCAATAGCGACGCCCGGCCCCATGATTTCTGAAAGTCCGTATATATCGATGGCACTGATATTGAGCTTTTCCTGGATTTCCTGCCGCATGGATTCAGACCAGGGTTCGGCTCCGAAGATGCCCACCCGAAGATTCAACGAGGTAATATCCACGCCCTCATCAAGGGCAGCTTCGGCAAGGTAGAGAGAATAGGAGGGGGTGCAGGTGAGAACGGTGGAACCGAAATCCTTCATGATGAGGATCTGGCGTTTGGTGTTGCCGCCCGACATGGGAATTACCGATGCACCGAGATTTTCAGCGCCGTAGTGGGCGCCAAGCCCTCCGGTGAAAAGTCCGTAGCCATAGGCATTGTGGATGATGTCGCCCTTATGGACTCCGGCCGCGACAAAGGATCGGGCCATCAGCTCAGACCAGGTGTTGATATCCTGTTGGGTATAGCCGACGACAGTTGGTTTCCCGGTAGTGCCGGATGACGCATGGATACGAACGATGTCTTCCATTGAAGCGGCAAATAAACCATAGGGATAGGAATCGCGCATATCCTGCTTCAGGGTAAAGGGAAGCCTCTGCAGATCATCCAGCGACTTCACGTCACCCGGTTTGATGCCATGTTTCAGGAACGTCTCGCGGTAAAACGGAACATTCGCAAACACTCTCTCCAGCATGCCCTGCAGCCGCTTCAGTTGCAAGGCCTCCAGCGCCTGACGTGGCAAAGTCTCTATTTCCTCGTTGAAATACATTCCATCTCACCTCTCAGGTTGGATGCCGAATATCAGCCCTTCAGTTCCCGTCCCAGCTGAAAAGCCTTTCTGTTCACCTCCAGGGCTTTCGAGGGGACCATTTTTTCAAGTGCCTGCATCCAATACTTTTCTGAAATATCCAGACGACGGGACACCGCACCAAGCAGAACCGTATTGGCCGCGCGCAGGTTTCCCGCCTCTTTGGCAATCCCCTGACCATCCACCAGAAGGAAGTCGGGAAACCGTTCACGGATTTTTTCCGCCAATCCCTGGGGATAGGTCTCCTGACCCATCAGAACCGATGGGGGAGAGATTTCCAGGTCATTAACGACCACGGCACCGCCCTTCTTCAACAGGGGAAGGTAGCGATAGGTTTCCATCAGTTCGAAGCCGAAGAGAATATCCCCCTCCCCCTCTGGTACGAGAGGAGAAAATACCTCCTGACCATAGCGGACATGGGACACAACACTGCCTCCGCGCTGCGACATGCCATGGATCTCACTTTTTTTCACATCATATCCGGCAAGCATAAATGTCTCGGAGAGTATTTCAGACGCCAGAAGGATTCCCTGCCCGCCAACGCCGACCAGCAGGATATTGGTTACACGTTCACTCATTTTGCCCTCCCGATAGCACTGAACGTGCAGAGTTGCCGGCAGACATCACACCCGGTACAAAGGGTTGGATCGATATGAGAGACGCCCCTGACACCTTCGTTCGGAAGCCACTGAATTGCCGGACAGCCAATTCTGAGACAGGCGCGGCAGCCGGTGCATTTTTCCGGATCCACCGAATAGAGCGGACCACGCAGGAAAACACCGACACGTTTAACAAGAATACAGGGCTTGTCGGTAATGATTACCGACGGCTCCGGACGCTCCATCTCTTCCTTCAGCACTTTCTGCGTTTCGGTGAGGTCAAAGGGATTCACTACCCGCACATGACGGACCCCGATGGCCCTGCAGAGTTCAGCTATATCCATCTGATGGGTAGGTTCATCGCTCAGGGTATACCCGGATGCAGGATTGTCCTGTCGACCGGTCATAGCAGTAATGCGGTTGTCGAGGATCACAACGGTTGCGGGAACCTTGTTGTACACCATGTCCATCAGTCCATTGATCCCGGTATGGCAAAAGGTCGAATCACCGATTACCGCAACAACCTTCTTTCGTTCTTCTTCGGAAACCACCTTCACGACCCCTGAAGCATTGCCAATGGAGGCTCCCATGCAGACACAGGTTTCCATGGAAGACAGAGGTGGCAGAAAGCCAAGAGTATAGCAACCAATATCCCCGGTGACGTAAGCCTTCAGTTGTTTCAAGACATAGAAAACACCCCGATGGGGGCAGCCGGGACACATATTGGGGGGGCGGCCGGGAAGAGTCTCTCTTGGGGTTTGGACTTCTCCGTGAGACGACTCGGGATTGGCAACAATCCCCTTGGTGAAAAAGGCCTTGCTGATTCTTTCCGGGGTAAGTTCTCCGCAGATCGGAAGAAAATCCTTGCCGGAAACCTCGATACCCTGCGCCTTGATCTGTTCTTCGAAGAAGGGGTCCAATTCTTCCACGACAAACAGCCGGTCCACCGAAGCGGCAAACTGGCGAATCATGTCCATAGGGAGAGGATGAACCATTCCGAGCTTAAGGGTTGACAGGTGAGGGAAGATTTCTCGCACATACTGGTAGCAGACACCGGAAGTGATGATGCCCACGGTCGTATCACGCAATTCCATGCGATTTATGGCCATGGAATTTGCCGCAGAAGAAAGTTTCTTCATCCTTTCTTCTACCAGCGGGTGGCGGACACGGGCATTCGTCGGCAGCATAACCTGCTTGGCGGCATTTTTCACCAAGGCGGGCACTGGCAGATCGCTCACCGGTTCTTCAAAGGTAACTATTGATTTACTATGGGAAATTCGGGTTGTCGTTCTGAGGAAAACCGGGGTATCATACTGCTCTGAGAGTTCGAGGGCAAGGCGGGTGAACTCCTTGCATTCATGGGAGTCTGCCGGTTCCAGCATCGGGACCTTGGCAAACTTGGCATAGTTGCGATTATCCTGTTCATTTTGGGATGAGTGCATTTCAGGATCATCAGCCGTAACCAGGACAAGACCACCCTTTACCCCGGTGTAGGAAAGTGTGAAAAGCGGGTCAGCCGCAACATTGACCCCAACGTGCTTCATGGCAACAAGAGCCCTTGCACCTGCAAAGGAGGCACCTATACCGACTTCGAGAGCAACTTTCTCATTGGGAGCCCATGATGCATCGATTTCTTTGTAATGGATGAGGTTTTCGAGGATTTCGGTGGAAGGAGTCCCCGGATAGGCACTGGCAACCTTTACACCAGCCTCGTACGCCCCACGGGCAATCGCCTCGTTACCGGAAAGGATTTCTCTCATAGGTGGCTGCCCCCTTCACAAAAAAATACGGGAATCTCTCCCCGAAATCGCATGGAATATATACTGACAAACCGCTGTTTCTGTCAACTGCAAACTGGCCGTGTTTTCATCTTCATCCGGCACCAGGCCGGTCTATTTCTGCAATTCAGCTGCGTGACTGAAGGCTTAGAAGCAATCCTTCCAGAAGACCGCTTTCACTGACGGTCAGAAAAGTGAAACCGAACTGCTCCATTGTCCGCAGGGTGATGAGGGTTCCGGCAAGAATCAGATCTTCTCTCCCCTTTTGAATTCCTGGAATAAGAAGCCTCTGTTCAGGAGTCAAGGGGAGTATGCGAGAGTATATTTTTCTGATGGCATCAAGAGACAAGATATGACCGTTGACACTTCTGGAGTCATAATCGGTCACTTCCAGCTCAATACCTGCCAAGGTTGTCGGAGTTCCGGCTGTGCCGATAAGCTTGGTGTCGGAGGCGAATTCCGGATATCCGGCCAGTGACAGATCCGCGAGGAGGCTTTGGAGTTCGCGGTTTATCTTGTCCTCCATGGCAGGTATGTTTTTCTTTCCTTCCGTTAACCGTACCACGCCGAGTGAAAGACTTTTTGTGAACAGCGCTGTCTCGTCGTGGGCCAAGGTATACTCGGTGCTCCCACCGCCGATATCGAATATAAGAGCATCACCCTCTCCCTGAATACCGGAAAATATACCTCTCAGGGTCAGAAACCCCTCTTCACGGCCATCAATTATTTCAAGATGCAGGCCGGTTTGCTGCAAAACCTCTTCAACAAAAAGTCTCCCGTTCACGGCATCCCGCACGGCACTTGTGGCAACGGCACGTATCTTTTTTACTTCGTACCTCTTAATATCATCAGCAAAATCACGCAAAACGGCCAACGATCGCCTTCTAGCCTCAGGAGACAAACCTTCCTCCTTCGAAAAGCCGCCTCCAAGGCGTGTAATCTCCCTCTTGACAAAAAGCGGACTAATGCCTGAGCAGGAATCAACAGTACCGATAAATAGGCGGGCGCTGTTGGTGCCGAGGTCAATTGATGCGCAAGGACTATTCATCATCGGAGTGTCCTTTGCATTTCAATTATAGAGTAGGAATAATCGCCTATCCTGGTGAAGGCGGTGATTATTTCCATAAAAAGAAGGCCGGCAATGACGGTGCAGTTTCCTGTGCTCAAGCGAACCAGATGATTTTTCTTCAGGTTTTCCTCACTGGCAAGAAGAGCTTTTTTCAGTTCCTTCATCGCTTCTACGTCTGGAACATCAAAAGTCTCGAGAGCATCAACCGCCAGATTCATCAGATACGATGCATCTTTCGCAAGTGACTTCAACTCGTCCATGGCAGTATCGGAAAAATACACCATGTCTTCCTTCTTGCGACGAAGGCAATCAAGGATAATCTCACAGTTATCCCCGATACCTTCCAAATCATTGACGGTACTGAGAAAAACAGGGATCTCCAGTGGCTTGTCGGAATCTGGTGCCTGACGAGCGAGAAGTACGATGAAACTGGAGATTTCTTTTTGCAGGACATCCAGAAGATTTTCTTTTTGTTGAATCAACGTAGCTTTTTTCGCATTGAACTCATAGAATTGCTCCAGGGTATCATTCACCATGGAAAGTGCAACCTGTGCCATCCTTTTCAATTCATTGCCTGCCTGCAGGAAGGCAAGCGTTGGAGTATTGACTACCCTGAAATCAAGAAAATGCGGATGAGGCTCAATATCTAAAACGCCTTTTTCCGGAAGAATTTTACCCGCAGACCGGGCAAAAAAACCAATAAAGGGTAGAAATACCACTGCCATAAATATGCTGAACAATGTGTAGCTGTTGGCAACCGCTCGTGCGGTAACGGTATGGAAAAGTGCATGAGGCGGTGTGAGCGAAAACACACTGTCCACGTGAGGCACGCCTTCCCCGAAACCGGGAGTGACCATGGAAACCAGTTCCAGATAGAAAGGAAAAAACAGCAGAACACAGGCAACGGAACTGACTGAAATCACACCATAAAAAAACACGGTCCGCTTTGCCGTCAAAGTTCCGCCGATGGCACCAATTGCGGAAAGGGCCAAGGTGCCTATTACTTCCCCGAGGGCCATTGCCGTAGCCTGTTCAAAACCGATAAAGCCGCTTCCGGCCACGGCAAGAATAACCCCAAGGGCGGCACTGCCTGATTGCACCAGAAATGCGATGAGCGCACCGATAAGCACATTTGCAATGGGGACATCAAAGGGAAAGGAATGGGTTCCCTGCAGGATTTCAGCTTGTCCGAGTGGCAAAAGCCGGGATTCCATGATTTCAAGTCCTAAAAACAACAAACCGAAACCCAGCAGGATCTCACCGAAAAAAACCCATCTCCTCCGTTTGCTGAAAAACCTGAGGACCACTCCAGCAAAAATTGCAGGGAGGGAGAGAAAAGATATTTTGAAAGCAATGAATTGGATGGCCAGTGCCGTACCGAGACCCGTACCCACGAGCATGCCAAGGGCCTGATACAAGGAAAGAAGTCCTGCATTAACAAAACCGATGATAAGAACGGACGCTGCCCCGCTCGACTGCAAAAGCGTAGAGAGGCAGCCTCCCATCAAAGCGGCGGAAAGACGGTTACCGCCGAGCTTTTCGACCAGGCGTCGGAATCTCCCGCTGGCAAAACGCTGGAGGCCGTCTGCCATGGTCTTCATGCCGAAGACGAACAAGCCAAGTCCGCCAAGTGCCTCTAACAGCTGAAACAGCCGCATATGGTCAGACCCCGGTTTTCATTATTCTGCTGGTGAGTGGTCGAAAAAGGCGAGATTAGGCTGTGAAGATACACACGTATCTTTTCCAGACAATTGTCGCTCTCGTGTACACGTTAAGTATACGGTACAGAAGAGAGCCGGCAACGTCTGTTGAAGCTAGTATTACAAAAATATAGCGAAGACAGAAGATCTGGTCAGTTATCTACCATTTCTTTCAGCTCTTTCCCAACTTTAAAGAAAGGAAGCTTTTTCGGTCTTACCTTGATAGCTTCGCCAGTTTTAGGATTGCGTCCGACGTAGGGTTTATAGTCTTTGATTACAAAGCTGCCGAACCCTCTGATTTCGATCCGCTCTCCTCCCCGGAGAGCATCGGCCATGGAATCAAAAATCGTATTAATAATTTCTTCGGATTTCTTGAAGGAAAGGTTCTTCCTTTCCGCAAGGGCTTCAATAAGCTCAGATTTGTTCATTACTTCCTCCAGCAGTTCCTTCTCCGACAGATTCCCACATAGAATGTGAATACACTGTTTCGTTGTGTCAATGTGGCGGAGAGACAATCGCTATTTATAGCATTGGATCACAGGTTAACCGGTACGTGTGTGAAAAATGTTATAAAATTGAGCAGTAGCTAGAGAAAGTGATACACTTTTTCCCCACTGCTCGCACTAAACAACACTCTTCTCACCAGTGGCACTCGAAGACCATTTTCCCTGCAAATGACTCAAACAGGGTTTTATTAAATCATAAAATATGAACAGATAATCTGCACATCTGTCAATCAGACAAGCCTGACAGTAGGGTTTTGCTTGCAAGTTTCTTTCCCATTCAATGCGAATTCTTCCGCAAAATAGTTATACTCTCCAGATGATACGTTTGGGGAAACATATCTACGGGACAACTTGCAATAATTTCATACCCTTTGTTCTGGAGCGATACCAGGTCTCTCGCAAGTGTCGGGGGGTCACACGATACATAGAGAATTTTTTCCGGCTTCACCTGGGGAATCAATCCTACGGTTTCAAGGGCACCGGTTCTCGGCGGATCAAGAAGCACAACATCAAAGGATTCACCCCTCCGTACCAATTCGCGCAGCCCAGATGCCGAATCCTTACAGAAAAAACTGGTGTTGCTTACGCCATTTTGACGGGAATTCGCAACAGCATCTTCTATGGAAAACGCGTAGTCTTCATAGCCGACAACCTCTTCGCAATACCGGGCAAAGGGCAAGGAAAAGTTGCCATTGCCACAAAAGAGGTCCAGGACATGTTCAGTGCCTGTGAGTTCAGCCCAGCGCAGTGCGGTTTCGATCAGCACGGTATTCTGCTGGTAATTTACTTGCGAAAACCCCCCGCAACGGAAGGACAGTGACATTTCGGAAAAACCGGGAAACAAGTCCTGTGACAAGGAATAGACTACCCGTTCGTCTCCCCAGATTTTATTAATCGAAACCTTTCTGCCACATTGGAGAAATACACCCGTAACAGGGATCTGCTCTGGAATGTTCTGTCTGAGCCACTCCGTCACTTCTTTGAACTTTTCTCCGGCATAATGGAAAAGCACGATAGCATCCCCGGTATCACCGGTGGCAACATCAATCTGGTGGATTTTTCCCAAATCGGGAAACGCAGGCATAATCATCCGCAGTTTCTGGAAGATGCCATTTACCTGTTCATTTGCGATGGCACAGCCACATGCTATGTCAATTACCTGGTGTGTTCCCTTTCGATAGAAACCCATTGAAAGCTTCCCTGCCGCATATTTGACCTTGAACTGCACGCGTGTCCGATAGCCGTAGGGTGCCTTTGCAGAAAGAATCGGCAGTACCTTGCCACGCTCGATTCTTGTCGCCCGCATGAGAATTTCCGCAAAAATATCTTCTTTGGTCTGTGCCTGGATATCATAGGGCAGATGTTGCCAGCAGCAGCCACCACACTCACCGAAGACCGGACAAGGTGGCGAAATCCTCTGCGGTGAGGGTTTGATATTTTCCAGAATCTCTCCCTCGAGGTAGGACTTCTTCTCTGTCACAATGCTGACTCGTACCAGGTCTCCAACAGCCGTGAAGGGCACAAAGCAAACCTTGCCGTCAACGCGGCCAAGCCCCGCGCCACCAAAAGTCATGGTTGTAATTCTGACCAACTCTTCTCGCATAGACCTTTTTCCCATCAGGCAAAACTCCGGATCTTTTTCTCAGATAGCTTTTTCAATTCCGACTGCACAAACTTCCGGGGGAAATCTTCGTGAGAAAGGTAGGGAACCGCTGTGGCAATAAAAGAAGAGAGTATGTCTTCGCGAGCCGATTCAATCTCGACAAAAGGAACCCCCATCTTTTCGACTGTACGTCGATAGGTGACAGAATCACCAAGCATCCTGCGCGCTTCGGACAATTTCGCGAGTCCCTCAAATAAAGCTTCATTCACAGCAATTTCGCACTCTATTTCCAGCCTGACGAGATGATAATCCTCATAGTAGCGGCGGGTAGTATCGTAAACCAGAACGTTCAACGAATTACTTAACTCGATTTTTCTGACACAAGTCTTCAATGGTGAAGAGCTCCTTACGCGAAAACACGGGTTCCTGCGTGGATTGGGGTTAAACATATCCGGGCGGAGACGGGAAGGATCACTTAGGGAATTGCCCGGGAGGCGAAAAGCGCAGATGATGCGGGTTCGAAGTAAAAGCACCTGACAGCTGTTAGAATTAATGACCTTTTTCAGCAAGAAATTGCAAGATAATTTTTCTCAGGGGTGACCCCGCTTCCTCGCAGATATCGTAGGATACCTGCATGACCTGCTTTGAAAGGGGCATCAGACGGCGAAGATCGATAGGTGTTGCCGAGAGGACCAGGTCGCAAGGGGTTCTTTCAATGCTCAGACGGAGGTCTTCGATCTGTTCCTTGCTGTATCCCATGGCAGGCAGGACCTGATTGATGTGGGGATACGCGGCAAAGGTGTCTGCCAGCGAACCAACGGCATAGGGACGCGGATCGACCACGGTGCCGGCCTTGAACTGAATGGCGGCGGCGTACCCTGCTCCGGAAGTGAGTCCCCCATGGGTAACGGAGGGGCCATCCTCGATAACCAGGACATTCCGCCCCGCTACAGAAGACGGGTCTGCAAGGGAAATCTGCGAAAGGGTGCGAATAACCCTGGCATCAGGATTTTCCGAGTGAACAATCTTTTCGAGATGATCACACACCTGACGCTCAACGGTATTGCACTTGTTTATAATAACCACCGAAGCTCGACGCAGGTTCACTTCACCAGGGAAGTACCCGGTTTCGTCACCACTGCGAAGTGGATCGACAAGGGTAATTTCGAGATCCGGGACAAAGAAGGGAAAGTCGTTATTGCCTCCGTCCCAGATGATCAGATCCCCTTCCCTTTCCGCCAGACGCAGGATTTTGGCATAATCCACACCGGCATAGACAACGGCGCCCCGCGTAATGAGCGGCTCATACTCTTCCCGTTCCTCGATGCTGCATCGATACAGTGACAGGTCATCAAAACTGGCAAACCTCTCAACTTCCTGGCTTGCCAGGTCACCATACGGCATCGGGTGACGAACAACCACCGGGAGAAGATTTTTCTCCTTCAGGATTTCACACAGATAGCGGGTCAGTTGACTTTTACCGCAACCGGTTCTGACCGCACAAACGGATATAACAGGTTTCCTGCTCTTCAACATGGTGGCATTGGGACCCAATAGAGAAAAATCTGCGCCCAGAGAAAGCACCCGTGAAGCCTTGTGCATCAGATCATCATAAGAGATATCGCTATAGGAGAAAACAACCCGGTCCACACGAAGGCGAAGAATCAACTCGGGGAGTTTCTTTTCATCATAAATGGGAATACCACGGGGGTACAGCTTTCCGGCCAAAGAAGCAGGATACCGGCGATCGTTGATATACGGAATCTGGGCAGCGGTAAAAGCAACGACCCGAAAGCGCGAATCAGTGCGAAAACAGACATTGAAGTTATGAAAGTCCCTGCCTGCCGCACCCATGATGAGAATACGCTCGCGTTTCATGCCAGTTGATTAACTCCTTCTTCGAAAATAGTGAGAGCAGTATCCAGTTCTTTGTCCGTTGTCACGAGAGGTGGTATAAACCGGATTACGTTATGCTCAATGCCGCAGTTTATCAGGATCAAGCCATTATCCAGGCAATAGTTGATCACCTTTTCGCAGGAAGCTGCATCCGGGGCACGATCAGACAGGACAAACTCAATCCCGATCATAAAGCCATGTCCGCGAACCTGGCCGATCACTGGATGCTTTTCTGACAACCTTTGCAATCTGTCGAGTACCATCGATCCCTTGGAAGAAGCCTTTTCCAGAAGGGAATCTTCCCGAATAACATCGATTGTGGCACAGGAGGCGGCACAGGAAACGGGATTGCCGCCAAAGGTCGTTCCATGGGCACCGGATGGCCATTGCTCCATGATTTCCTTTCGTGCAACCACCGCAGAAAGCGGAAACCCGGAAGCGATTCCCTTGGCAACAGTCATTATGTCGGGAACAACCCCCGACAATTCAGACGCAAACCAACGACCCGTCCTGCCCATTCCCGATTGGACCTCGTCAAATATAAGGAAAATACCGTGACGGTCACACATCTCGCGAAGTGCTGCCAGGAAGGCGGGTGGCGCAGGGAAATAGCCGCCTTCTCCGAGAAAAGGCTCAATGATAATGGCCGCGACCTCTTCGGCGGGAATTTTGTATTTCAGCGTATCCTCCAGATCCTGGATACAGCAGAGGCCGCACGTGTCTGGCTCCTGTCGAAACGGGCAACGGAAACAGTACGGGTATGGTACCTGGTAGACGGAAGGAAGAAGCGGATGGTATTTCCTGCGGTAAGCCGCCGAACTGGTAGTAACGGACAACGCCCCAAGGGTTCGGCCATGAAAGGCGCGGGTAAAAGACACTATACCCTGCCGTCCTGTGACATAGCGGGCAACCTTCAAGGCCCCTTCCACAGCCTCTGCACCGGAATTGCTGAAGAACAGCCGGTCAAGACCCGGAGGAGTTATGGAAACAAGTTTTTCCGCTGCCGATACGGTTGACTCATTATAATAAACTCCCCCGGTATGGATCAGGTTTTCCATCTGTTTCTTTGCCGCGGCTACAACCCGTGGATGGTTATGACCCAAAGCCAGGACAGCGAGCCCTGAAGAAAAATCCAGCCAGCTTTTTCCGTCAGAGGTATAGACGGACACGCCTTCACCACGGACAACAGGGATCGGGTAATAGACGTGAAGGGCCGGTGTAAAAACTTCTGCAGCCCGTTGCATAACATCAAGAGAATCTTTCATGTATCCCCCAGTTCCTCATCTGTCTATCTGCGCCTTCTGGAGGCGACCGCTGAAATCACGATAGATGACTTTCACCCTGCTGTAAAAATCCAGCGCTCCACCTCTCCCACCAGCCTCCGGATGTCCTGAACCGGAATGTTTCCAGCCGCCGAAGGGGAGATGAATTTCCGCCCCTATGGTAGAGGCATTTATGTACACAAGTCCGGTCTGCAGATCCCTTTCCGCCCGGGCACTGCTGTTGACATCCCGAGTGTAGATAGCCGATGAGAGCCCGAACGAGACATCATTTACGATTGCTATTGCCTCTTCAAGAGTGGAGAAACGCAGTACCGAGACTACCGGTCCGAAAATTTCTTCCTGTGCAATTCTCATCCGGGGAAGAACATCGGCGAAGATAGTAGGCTCGATGAAGTAACCATAGGCACAATCACCATCAAGGATTCTTTTCCCTCCGCTAAAGAGGCGCGCCCCTTCATCTTTGCCTATTCTGATGTACCCTAGAACCCTGTTTAGCTGCTGTTCATTGACCAGGGGACCCACATCTGTGGAAGTGCTCAGGCCCGGTCCGATTTTCAGACATTCCGCTGCTGACCTGAGCAACGCAAGAAATTGGTCATACATGGTTGCATGGACCAGAACCCTGCTGGAAGCAGTGCAGCGCTGGCCGCTCGTCCCGAAGGCTCCCCACAGCACACCCTCCAAAGCCAGTTGCAGATCAGCATCATCCATGACGATAATGGCATTTTTGCCCCCCATTTCAAGGGCAAGAGGTCTGTGCATTGATCCAAGCAGCGCCTCGAGACGCTCACCTGCCGAGCAGGAACCGGTAAAGGAAACCGCAGAGACTCCGGGATGGGTCACGAGATACTCGCCTACCTCATCGCCTGGTCCCAGCACAAGATTCACGACTCCCTCGGGAACCCCAGCCTCTTCCAGCGCCTGAACCAGTGCAGCTGCACAGGCAGGCGTAGATGAAGATGGTTTCAACACCACGGTGTTTCCGCAGATGAGTGCCGGGAAGAGCTTCCATGCAGGTATTGCCGTCGGGAAGTTCCATGGAGTGATTAACGCGACAACTCCATGAGGTTCACGGATACTCTTGCAGTCCTTATCCGGGAGTTCCGAAGGTACCGTTTCCCCATATAGCCGCCGTCCCTCCCCTGCCATATAATAGGCCATATCAATGGCTTCCTGGACATCACCCATCCCTTCGGCAAGAACCTTTCCCATTTCCCGTGTTACGAGAGGCCCCAACTCCATCTTCTTTTTGAGAAGAATCTCTCCAGCTCTGAAAAGAATTTCACCCCGCTTGGGCGCAGGCAAGGCTTTCCAGGCTGGATACGCTTTCCGCGCTGCAGCAACGGCACAGTCAACATCCTCTCTTACGGAAAGGGTCACGGATGCAACCACATCCCGACTATCGGCAGGATTTGTCTTCTGGAATCGTTTCCCGCTCCGAGAGTCGATCCATCTGCCATCAATGAAATTTTTCACAATGCTTTCCATTTTGCACCTCCCAAAGACTGCCTCTTCTATTAATACTACCAGACGCGCCATCCTGCGCAATAACAGTGCGCAGCAAGTTCTGTATCGATATTTCATCCTTGCTATTTTTAGCAAATACGACTATAAATCATTAGATAATTATGCAAGTGATCAGAACGAACAATTGGTACCAGTAAGGAGTATTCATGTCGAAAGAAGAAGCAATTGAAGTTGAAGGAACGGTCGTTGAACCGCTCCCTAATGCAATGTTCCGGGTAAAGCTGGAAAATGACCATATGGTTCTCGCTCACATTTCCGGAAAAATGAGAAAGTTTTTCATTAAAATACTTCCCGGAGACAAGGTAACGGTTGAACTTTCTCCCTATGACCTGACACGCGGACGTATCACCTACCGTTCCAAATAGTCCCGTCTTTCATATCCCGGTTCTCTTCGTCAGCCAATCCCTTCTTAGAATCTTTCAGAAATATCGGGCGTAGATACCTTTTTAATCCACCTGCATACCTGATGACTATTCTGTCAGCAGGAGCGTTTTTCGTTCCTGATTCTGAACATTCACGGGTAGATTGACATAACGTGCGCGGTGATACACATAGGATTTTAAAGACAGTCAAGGTGAATAAAGGCGATTGACAACCAGTGGGACGACTCTGTACCGGCACCTGTCACGAAAATGAATCAACGTGTAAATCCATGTTCCGGATGGATAGCGCAATCTACCGACAGAATGCCGAGATCAATTGATACAACCATCACGATAGAAGTACCTGATCGTGAAATTTCTTAAAAAAGGAACAACTGACAATGTATTCTGTTGCCGATTTGCGAAAGGGTTTAAAAATTACCCTTGATGGCGATCCCTTCATAGTGATCGCCTTTGACTTTGTAAAACCAGGAAAAGGACAGGCCCTCTATCGTACGAAAATGAGAAACATGATCAACGGTACGATCCTGGACAGAACCTATCGTTCGGGAGAAACCTTCGAGCCTGCGTTTCTTGAAGAAAGAACGATGCAATATCTCTACAAGGAAGATAACCATTACTGCTTCATGGACAACCAGAACTTTGAGCAGATCAGTATCAGTGAAGACGCCATTGGCGATGCGAAAAACTTCCTGATTGATAACATCGAAGCGGAAATCCTCCTTTTCAAGGATAAACCAATTGGCGTAAGCCTACCGAACTTTGTCAATCTGCGGGTTACCCAGACCGACCCCTGGCTCAAAGGAGACACCACCGGCAGCGACTCGAAACCGGCCACCATTGAAACCGGATATGTTCTGCGAGTCCCGCCCTTTATCGAAGAAGGGGAGCTTATCACCATCGATACGCGTACCGGCGAATACTCTACGAGAGTAAAAGGCTGATACCATGGTTGCCGGTTCCAACCTTGCCGGACGCAAGGAAAACCTCAAGATCAGGGCAATAATCCTCGGGGCGATTCGAACCTTTTTCTGCGAAAACAACTTTATCGAAGTTGAAACGCCCCAAAGGATTCCCGTTCCGATTCCTGAAGCCCATATCGACCTGATTGATTCAGGGTCATGGGTCCTGCAGCCATCCCCGGAAATCTGCATGAAACGCCTCTTGGCGGCCGATTTCGATCGAATTTTCCAGCTATGTCGCTGCTGGCGGGATGGTGAGCGCGGATCGCTCCATCTTCCAGAATTCACCATGCTGGAATGGTACCGGACGAATGCCGATTACTCACAAATCATGGACGACTGCGAATCCTTGGTGAGAACAGCGGCAGATGCCATTGGCCTGCAGGGGAAAATCCATCGCCAGGGGAAAACCATCCGACTCAATGATTCCTGGGAACGACTTACGGTTCGGGAAGCTTTTTCCCGTTATGGAGAAATATCCGCAGAAGAAGCTCTGGGAAAAGACCTGTTCGATGAGATTATGGTTTGCGCGATCGAACCTCACCTTGGCACGGAAACGCCTACTTTCCTGATAGACTATCCAACGGAGCGCGCGTCTCTCGCCAGGAAGAAGCTCGGACAAGAGGATGTTGCCGAACGTTTTGAGCTGTATATCGGCGGACTCGAACTTGCCAACGCTTTTTCCGAGCTTGTTGATCCCGAAGAGCAGAGAACGAGGTTTGTTCAGGAACAGAAGTTACGTGCCGCTATGGGAAAAACCGTTTACCCTCTGCCGGAAAAGTTTCTGCGCGAGCTCTCGAGCGTCCCACCTTCGGCGGGTATTGCCTTTGGAATTGATCGCCTGATAATGCTGTTCCTCAACGCTGACAGGATCGACGAGGTTGTGGCCTTCACACCCGAAGAACTCTAAGCCGCTCGAACTCCCTTCGAAGGTCACCCTGCCCTTTCCTCCTGCCAAGACTTATAGTAGCCACAAAAAGTTCGATTACCTTGCAACCGATCACTTACAAAGGATACTCGATTGTATCCCCCTGGTATCCCCTCAACACCAGTGTATCCTCCTGAAAACACACTGAATCAGGCAGAAGGGGAATCTTTCCCTTACCTCCCGGTGCATCGATCACATAATAGGGATTTGCCATTCCCGAAGTGTGCCCGCGCAAACCCTTCATTATCTCTATTCCCCGTCTCACATCAGCACGAAAGTGTCCTGTTCCCTTCACCAGATCCATCTGATGGATGTAATAAGGTCGAACCCTGATAGTGAGAAGTCTCTGCATCAAAGACTTCATCGTTTCCGGATCATCATTTACATCCTTCAACAATACGGTCTGATTTCCCAGGGGTATGCCGGCGTCCGCCAGACGCGCGCATGCCTCCGAGGATTTTGATGTCACTTCAAGGGGATGATTGAAGTGGGTGTTGATGAAAAGCGGGTGATAGGATTTGAGCATCCGGCAGAGTTTCGGGGTAATTCTTTCCGGAAGCGTTACAGGAACTCGCGTACCTATTCTGACAATTTCCACATGGGGTATTTTACGGAGTCGTTGGAGAAGGTACTCCAGATGATCGTCCGGAAGAAGCAGTGGATCGCCACCCGACAGGATCACATCCCGAACAGCAGGTGTCTCTTCGATATAGCAAATAGCAGCCTCAAGGAGATCCCTTTCCACATCAAAGGAGGAACAGCCGACCTTTCTTTTACGCATGCAAAAGCGACAGTATACGGCACAACAAGTGGTGGCAAGTAATACCACCCTGTCAGGGTAGCGATGTATAAGGCACGGAGTCGGGCTAAGGCTTTCTTCCTCCAAGGGATCGGAGAGTAGTCCGTCCTCTTGCAGTTCACGGCTATCAGGCACACACTGACGCCAAATAGGGTCTCCCGGTGCTTGTATCAAACTGAGGTAATAGGGTGAAATGCGCATGGGATATTTGGCGACAACCCGGCTGAGGGATTCCCGATCACAGGGGAAATATGAAGCCAGGTCATCAGCATCGATGATTGATGCGTTGAGGTTTTTCTGCCAGCTTTCCATTATATGCGCCTTGGACAAAGATGAATTTCCGCCATGTACCGGTGATGGCCAGGCAGACAGAGGTGACAAGTTTTAAAAAGGTGAGGAAGTGATGTTATACTTTGAGCGATGATGTGTTCATTCCCTGAACCGCAGATTCTTCCATCACACTGCTACTCCCGAAGTGTCAAAGAGTTTCCCTGGTGCGCCAGATAGTCATGAGCCTCGTTAGCTCTCTGCCCTCACCCTCACTGACAATCTGGTGCAAAATAGCATCCGAATCAGGGGAGTCGATCGCAGCGGAACGCGACAGAATTTTTCCTCCATACACCGCCTCGGCCCGATAGGCAATATGAATCTCGGCGGGTAGACAGGTTTGGAAAATATCCGGCGGTATCGCTTCGATAGCCCATTCGAGATACACAGTGTGGTTAACATGACGATTCTGGTCAAGATCTCCCATCCTCACCTGGAAAGGAAGTTCCCTGTCGTAGTTTTCTCTCTTTGGGAAGGTAATGAAATCATCAGGATAAGATCGGCTGGCATGTATGGGAAAGTCTTCAACAGCTGCCTTGATACGAACGGGACGTCGTGACTCCAGACTCACGATCAACCAGGAACTGCTGGCAACGGCAAGGAGCCTGTCATGTGAATCAATGATTTCAAAATCGCGCAGGGCATGATACCCGTCGACTGCAGAGCGCCAGGTACGTATGTGTATCTCTTCTCCATCGAGTGGGTATCGATACGCTCTGATTTGGTAGCGGGACAGCATCCAGGTAAATCTTTTCTGCAAAAGATCAGCAACGGAAATCCCAAGCAAAGCCGCATGGGAAGAAGCAGCATCCTGGAGATAATGTAACAGGTTTACGGGTTTCAGTCTGCGCAAATAATCGGTTTCTGAGGACCGAACCCGATACGACGCAGTGAAGACAGAGCTCATGGTTCATGTCCCGTCTGGAAGGCAACTGTTAGCGGGACGGGGCTCCAGGTGCCCCGTCCCCATGATCCTATTCCTCGTCCCTCTTCAGTCCCAGCAAATCCCAAAGAGGTTCGAATTCAAACGCCTCACCACCAAATAATCTCACATGGTGCGCGTTCTGGTTTTCATATGTTTTGAGAAGTTCCAGAACTGACCTTCGGCCGGCAGCCGTTCGAAGGGCGCTCTTAGGTGATCGGTTTCCAAGGGAAACAAGCGGCTCTTCAATCCATTTCCCGAAAGTATCAGATGACAGGTCTATCTGTTGATCTGAAACCGTACCTTCTGCGGAATCTGCAGAGTGCACAGTCATCAGGCTTTTCAGCCATTCGGTGGTAATAAGGGAGCAACAAATCTCTCGAACTGATTCAGAGCCGGGATCCATCCCTTTCATCTTCCGGAGAATTTTCGCCTTGCAGGCATTTGCCTCCTCACGCAGGAAGGGATACACTGCCCCGGAAAGTTTGCATTCTTCCTCATTCTGAACGAGTCTGGCACCAAAGATATCCCATAAGACAAGACTTCGTGAAAGCTTTCTCTCTGAAACCCAGACCTCAGGAGACTCACTGGACAATAGATCCTTTACCAGAATACCTTCACCTGGCTTGACCTGGTGCACCTCATACAATCTGAGCGAGCGTTCCCCCAAAGTTGTAAGCCAGGAACGTCCCGCATCGCTGAAAGTCGGGCCATTCTGACCTAAAAGGAGTTCCCGCACGGATGTAACATCGTCATGCACAGTGACTTTCGCATCTGTCAGCAACCATTCGCCAATATTGATTGACAGTAATTCCTTTTTTTCAGGCGCCAATTCATCCAAAGCCTGTTTTTCTGCCTTTTTCAAGCCTGAGTAAAATCCTGCCTGAACAGCAGTTCGGACTCCTTCAGGGAAATTACCGCTTAACCAGTCAAGGGCAGTTTTTGCCACCGTTGATTCATCACGAAGACGGATTGCTTTTCCCTGCTCTTTAGCAAGACAACATTTCTTGTACTTTTTTCCGCTGCCGCAGGGACAGGGTTCATTTCTCCCGATCTTTTGCACTGAAACCATTCTCCTTACGAACAAAATATTTGGGCAATGCCCACTATAACACAAACATTCCGAATCAGACCTGTGTCGCCCAGCATGAAAATACCAGCACAGAGCCAGATACCGGATTCAATCCGGCCGATCTCCTGTACAGAGATTTCAGTCCTGTAACAATACCTTCGTTTATCAGTCAAATAACTCTTGCCAAGATCTAACCTTTTCCTGCCGAAGAAATTTGCTGAAAATGTAGTGAAGTACAGAAAGCCTGAAAACTGAAATATTCACGGTCCGTTATTATGCCATAACCAGCGTGGGGAATACATATCAGATTTTTAAAAAAAGTGCATCTGCGATGGTAAGTCGTTCGGTCGGAGGCGGGGCCCCATTGAAATAACAGGAAACGAAAAGCGCATTTATCGCGACGAGTGTAGTATTAAGCTGATCGAGATCGATAACCAAGTTGACCGGGAATTGTCTTTATCTGTGTGAAATTCCGGGGACAAAAATCGATGTTCTGCGTTGTTTCACTGCGAGTAAGAATAGGCAGGCCGTGTGTACGGCAGATGATCGGACGAGTTGCGTAGAGAGTACACTCTCCATCCTCAAGCAGGGGGCAAACATCCTGCTCCGTTAGATACTGTGCCTTTCTCCGCAGAAAAGCAGCCTGTTTCTGAGGTAAATTTGCCACATAGTTTGCCAGACTGACGGCTTCGACCCAAAAAATTGAAAAATGACGACAGCAGGCATCGCAACCTTTGCGGCAACTGACACTATCGGCACAATGCTTCATAATATCGGAGCAAAGGGAATCGATTTTGGCAACGAGATTATAATAATTGTGTAGCTGATCGTTGATATCTTTCACAGGACACGGTCCTTGGATTCCGACATAACAGAACTTTCAGGAAAAGCACGATAGTGCTAACTCTCGTAGTCTACTGTTACAGAAGAAATTGCTACTTTCCTGATAAAAGGGACAACTGTCTCTGCATGATAAGGATGTACCTGATATGCATTGAGATCCGTGAGAGAAGCAAAACGTGTCACTAAGGCAAGATCGTATGACCTGTCTGACCTGACAAGATCAATGCCAACTTCCAGGTGTTGCAACTGCGGAATTTTACCCTGCATACTCAACAACATTTCCTGAACTGCTTGAGAATTTGCCTGTGAATGGTTGGTCAATTTAAAGAAAACAATATGCGTAATCATTCAAACTCCACAAATATGAGTCATACATCACGGTAACTGAATATCAGCTACGTCAGAGAAAAAACGGGCTTATGCGCACCATTACTTTTTAATGTATGATTCAAGTATTTTCATACTTTCCGATTCAGCAAAAACATCTTTCGAATTTGCAGAAGAACTATTCCCGTCTTCATCACAATCTGTGAGAAACGAATCGTCGCATAATGCGAACTCATTTCGCCTCTCAGACCCGGAGTAGCTTCCTCCCTTTCCCCTGACCGTGTCCTTTTCTATAATAACCCACTCCTGTGCGCGACGGAAAGCAAACAATTGGCCGGAACGAATAAGGGACTCAAGTCGAGACGGATAAACAGCACCAAACCGTTTGTCACTTTGATAAATTACCGGTATTACCATGACACGTCTCCCTTATGAAGAAACCTATCATACTTATACATAACTAATAGTTGTTTTAAAATAATTAATTTCTTAACCAACCAAAATATCTGATATCTGCAGGTCAAAAAAAAGAGAAACGGCAGGGCAGTAAGGAAAGCCAACCGTTTCTCTATCTATTATGGTCGGGGCGACTGGATTCGAACCAGCGACCACTAGACCCCCAGTCTAGTGCGCTACCAGGCTGCGCTACGCCCCGATACTTCCTCTGGTACTACTGAAGGATACCTGGACAAAAAAGGAGAGAGTACCTAACGAAGTAGATCCAGCAACTCCCGTAAATCTTGTCGCACCTCATCCAGCAGATTATTCTTGCCATCGCCCGTCACCTCTTCAGAAGCAGACATCTCTGGAGAGAACGAAGACTTGGCAATTCTGTTTCTAGCACCGGCAATGGTCAGCTTTTCCTGATAGAGCAAATGGCGGATATTCAGGATCAGTTCAACATTTCCACGAGTATAAAGCCTTTGTCCGGAACGACTCTTTACCGGGCACAACTGAGGAAACTCGGTTTCCCAGAATCGAAGCACTGAAGAGTTCAGTGATGTTATTCGGGAAACCTCACCAATCTTCATGTACTGCTTATCCGGAAGCTTGGTGTCCACAATTCCTCCGCAGAGGCATTATTTCGTATTAATCGCTGACTTAAGAACCTGGCTTGGTTTGAAGGTAAGTATTTTGCGGGCAGAGATGACGATCTCTTCACCGGTCTGGGGATTACGGCCTCGACGATCTGCCTTTTCCTTAACAACAAAATTACCAAAACCGGCGATTTTGATTTTTTCGCCAGACTCCAGAGTGCTTTTAATAATATCGAATACCATTTCTACAAGCTCGGCAGATTCTTTCTTTGAAAAACCGATTTTTTCGTAAATCTTTTCGACCATATCGGATTTTGTCATAATATCCCTCAAAATCAATAATATTAAATGGTTAGAAAGAGACAAAAAGCCTGCAGTGCTTTGGATTTATAGCATAGCAGGCTGAGATTATCAACCCATTTTTACCGTATAGTGACTTTTATTTTTTTCAGAAGATTTTGCACAACGTGCTCCTGCATTCGATTAACTTCTTCATCAGTGAGCGTTCTCTCCTGAGAGCGATACCTCACCCTGACAGCAATACTTTTCTGGCCATCGGGAATGCCAGGACCTTTGTAGAGATCAAAGAGTTCTACATTTTCGACCTCTTTAATCTTGTTCCCCCTAATGCAGTCCAGAACAATTCCGGTCTCTATATCGTCCTGGACCAGCATGGCAATATCACGGAATGTTTCAGGAAAGCGCGGTGGCGGTGAAACAGAAGTAACATTCGTACAGAAAGAAAGCAGTTTTTCAAAATTCAATTCGAAATAATACAAGGGTTTTTCAATGGCATAGTTTTCCTGAACAGTCGGATGAATTTCACCAAAAGATCCGATGTGGTTTTTACCGACAAAAACACCACATGCCTTACCAGGATGATAAAATGGCTCCAGGGCCCCTGCTTCATACACAACATTGGAAATACCAAGCGTTTCCAGGATATTCTCCAGTATTCCCTTAACATCGTAAAAATCAAGCTGTTCAGCGCTTCGGTTCCAGCTTTCCGGGTCTCGCAAACCGGTTAATATCCCGGCCGCATAGACAGGCTCTACCGGCAGATCCTGATCGTCTGCAGGAAGATAGATCCGCCGCATTTCGAAAACCTGAACATTCAGCAGCCTGAAACTCAGGTTTCTTGCAGTAACGTCAAGCAAACCCGGTAGAAGTGTGGTTCTCATTACCGACTGATCTTCCGAAAGAGGGTTAAGAACCAGGATTGGCTTCCTTCTAGGGTCGTTATCATGGAGCAGAAGTTTATTAAAAACGGAAGGATTGACAAAGGAATACGTTATAACCTCGGAGAGCCCGTGTGTAATAAACAGATCACGGAGTTTCCTCTCAAGTGCCTGATGAGGGGATGGCAGATCAGAAAATGTGCATACCTTCGGCATGGTAACGGGAATATTCTCATAGCCGTTCAGCCGCGCAACTTCCTCAATCAGGTCGATTTCTCGCTCAATATCAATGCGGTAGGTGGGTATCGTCACCTGGAAGATACCAGGCTCAGGGCTCTCAACGCCAAACTCCAGACTTTGAAATATCCCTTTCACCTTGTCATGAGGTATTTCGATGCCCAGTATGCGCGCAATCCGCTCAAGCCGGACCGAAATTACTCGAGGCTTAATGGGTGATGGATACACGTCAATGGTGCCGACCGCAACCCTTCCGCCAGATAGTTCCGCAATCAGGGAAGCAGCTCGATCCAAGGCGCTGGGAAGGATCGAGACGTCAGCACCCCTTTCAAAGCGATGAGATGCCTCAGTGTGCATCCCGAGGCGACGTGCTGTCCTGCGAATGGCTGAAGGAGCAAAATATGCGCTCTCCAACAGAATATCGGCTGTGGCATCCGATATCTCCGAGTTCCCTCCTCCCATGATTCCTGCCAGGGCAATAGCCTTTTCGGCATCACGGATGGTAAGATCCTGGGACGTTAAGGACCGCTCCTGACCATCGAGAGTAGAGAAGGACTCTCCCTCTGCGGCACGCTCAACAATAACAGTACCACCCGCCAGAAGGCGATAATCGAAGGCATGGAGAGGATGACCATATTCGAGAAGAACATAGTTTGTAACATCGACCACATTATTGATAGAACGTATCCCGACATCATTCAGTCGCTTGACCATCCAGGCAGGAGAAGGTCCAATCGTACAGCCTGAGACATAGCGAGCCATATAGCGAGGGCAAAGATCCTCGTCGTTTATCTTGATACAAGCCACGGAATCAATAGCCGGTCCGTTTTCCACCACTTCAAGTGATGGATACCTGACTTTTTTGCCGAGCATTGCGGCTATTTCACGGGCAATCCCGATCACACTGAGGCAATCCGCACGATTCGGGGTTAGGCCTATTTCAAAGATGACATCCTTCAGCCCCAATGCTTCGAAAACCGGAGTCCCAAGTTGCAGTCCCTCAGGAAGTAACATGATTCCTTCTGATTCTTCAGCGAGGCCAAGCTCCTTTTCCGAACAAAGCATGCCGAATGATTCAGATCCGCGAATTTTCGAACGTTTAATGCGAAAATCTCCCGGGAGTACCGCGCCGATCTGAGCCAAGGCCACCCTGTCACCTGCCTTGAAATTCTGTGCACCACAGACAATGGACAAGACCTCTTTGCCATTATCCACCTGGCACAGAGAAAGCTTGTCGGCATTGGGGTGCTGCGCTTTCTCTCGGACAACTGCCACGACCACATCATCAAGGTCAGCACCAATTTTCTTGATGCCTTCAACCTCGAGACCGATCATGGTAAGGAGATCAGCCAAGGCCTCCGGGGTCAAATCAAATTCAACAAATTCTTTCAACCAATTATAGGTAACGATCATAGTCTCACACTTTTCAGAGGTTGGACCCTACACTTAAAGAATAACTTTAAGTAACCAGGGTTAAAACTGTGATAAAAATCGGAGATCATTTTCAAACAGCAGCCGCATATCACTGATGCCATAACGAAGCATCGCTATCCGCTCAATCCCCATCCCGAATGCAAAGCCGCTATATTCTTCAGAATCATACGAAACATGACGGAAAACTTCCGGGTCAACCATACCGGCACCAAGGATCTCAAGCCAGCCGGTGTTCTTGCAAATACGGCAGCCCTTCCCTTTACACATCACACAAGCAATGTCAACCTCGGCACTCGGCTCAGTAAAAGGAAAGAAGCTGGGGCGCAATCGCACCCCGGTGCCCGAGCCGAAACATTGATTAACAAATATTGTCAGGATGCCCTTGAGGTCTCCGAAAGTTATGCCCTTGTCCACCAGCAGGCCCTCAATCTGATGAAACATGGGTGAATGGGTAGCATCGGAATCGCAACGATAGACTGTTCCTGGCGCAATAATTCTGACAGGAGGTTGCTGTTTAAGCATCGTCCTGATCTGCACAGGTGAGGTATGGGTTCTGAGTACGATGGAGTCGTTGACGAAAAAAGTGTCCTGCATATCACGGGCAGGATGATCTTTCGGGATATTGAGGGCTTCGAAGTTGTAGTAATCCATTTCGATTTCAGGTCCCTCGGCTACCTTGAAACCGAGTCCGGCAAAGATCTCGGTTATGTCCTCTATCACCATAGAAATCGGATGCTTGGTTCCCAGTGGTCTCCGACGACCGGGCAGAGTTACATCGAGTCGTTCACTTTGTAACTTCTCAACCTTATTTTTCTGGCGGATTTCCTGAAGAACACCGTCCACCCGTTCCTCAAGCTGAGCCTTCACCACGTTTGCCATCTGCCCGACTACCGGGCGCTCTTCCGAGGAGAGAGACCCCAAGCCCTTCATGACTGAGGTCAACAGGCCTTTCTTGCCCAGGTACTTGACGCGCAGCTCGTGGAGCGACTCTTCTGTTGTCACACCCCGCAGCTCTGTCAACCCATCCTGTAACAAGGTCTCCAGTTTTTCTTTCATAATCAGCTACCTTCCAGTTGTAAAATACGTTGTACCTGGCGGATTCTCAGCATGCAGGGAACTCTACACATCGCAACTACGGGAACTAATGATCCAGGCGATCGTGACACTGACAAAAGGGCCGTTACCGAGAATGGTTGCACAACTATTGTCAAAAAAGAAATGGGATACGTTGTATCCCATTTCTGTATTCTCAATCCAGGTTCTTACTACAGGTTTGACTTTGCCATTCCAGCTATTTCGGTGAAGGCCTGAGGATCAGAAACCGCAAGATCCGCAAGCACTTTTCGGTCAATCTGGACATTTGCAAGCTTCAAACCATAGATAAACTTGCTATAGGCCAGGCCGTTCAGGCGGGATGCAGCGTTGATACGTGCAATCCAGAGAGCCCTGAAATCTCTCTTTTTCACCTTTCTGTCGCGATAAGCATACTTGAGGGCGCGATCTACCGCTTCCGTTGCGCTCCTGAAAAGTTTGCTGCGGGCTCCACGATACCCTTTCGCCAGTTTCAAGACCTTATTTCTTCGTTGTCTCGCTTTAAACCCTCTTTTTACCCTTGGCATACGTTACTCCTTTTGCTTGTATTTAGCCGGATCCGCAAGGGGAGACGTTTCCTCACGGTTCACGGACTTCGGCTGGGAAACTGTCGCTAATGGTCAGTCTCCCTGATTAAAGATACGGAATCAGTTTTGCGATGTTCTTTGCGTCAACTGCAGCGACCAAACCACCCTGACGGAGGTTTCTCTTCCGCTTCCGGCTCATGGAAGTCAGAATATGGCTGGTAAAACCACAGGCTCGCTTGATTTTTCCGGAGCCGGTCTTCTTGAAGCGCTTTGCTGCGCCACGGTTTGTCTTTATCTTTGGCATCGTATTCTCCTTTATGTATATATAAGAAATAGTACGCTCGGCTATTTTTTTGGAGAGACAATGATATACATGCTGCGCCCCTCCATCTTGGGTCGCACTTCAATGGTGGCGATATCTTCCAGTTCAGCCACAAATCGATCAAGTGCTCTCTGACCAAACTCCATATGGGTAATTTCCCTTCCGCGGAAAACCACCGAAATCTTGGCCTTATTCCCTTCTTCTATAAAACGCCGAGCATGCTTGATCTTAAACTGAAGATCATGCTCGTCCGTCTTCGGCCTGAGCTTTATTTCCTTTAACTGGATCTGAACCTGTTTCTTCTTGGCTTCCTGCTGCTTCTTGCTCTGCTGGTACTTAAATTTCCCATAATCCATGATTCGGCAGACAGGAGGAACGGCGGTCGGTGAAACCTCCACCAGATCCAGATGCTGACTTTCCGCTAAGGCAAGGGCATCCCTGAGCGGAAGAATGCCGAGCTGTTCACTTTCAGCACCGACAACCCTTACTTCCCGCGCACGAATAGCCTGATTGATGTTTACTGTGGGTTTCGCTATGGCGACACCTCCTATTTGAAACGTTTTACTTCTTGTTCGAGAAAATTGACGAGTTCCGTCACGCTCATTGCGGGTAGATTACTACCGTCTCGATATCGCGGCGTAACAGTTTCCGTCTCGACCTCTTTGTCTCCAATGACAAACATATAGGGAACTTTTTGAAGCTGAGCTTCACGTATTTTGAATCCCAACTTCTCGTTCCGGAAATCATGCTGGACGCGAATGCCCGCTTCACGCAACAGTGAGTATACTTTCCGGGCATAGGGAACCTGATTGTCGGTTACCGTTACAAGCAAGCCCTGGACAGGTGACAACCACAAGGGAAAGTTCCCTGCGTAATGCTCAATAAGGACACCAATGAAACGCTCGATTGCACCGAGAATCACCCGGTGGACCATAACCGGTCTTTTTCGCTCACCGTCTGCAGCCACATAGGTGAGATCAAACCGCTCCGGGAGCGTAAAATCGCACTGGATTGTAGCACATTGCCACTTTCTGTCAAGAGCATCGCGAAGCTTGATATCGATTTTCGGCCCATAAAAAGCGCCATCGCCCTCATTGATTTCAAAGGGACGCCCCGAGTCTTCAAGCGCGGCCTGAAGCGCCTTGGTTGCACGTTCCCAGTCTTCATCAGTTCCGATAGACTTCTCCGGACGTGTAGAGAGCTCCATCTCATAATCAAAACCGAAGATACCCATGACATCATTAACGAATGCGAGTACCCCTTTGATCTCGGCATCAAGCTGTTCCGGCGTGCAGAGGATATGCGCATCATCCTGGGTAAACCCGCGAACCCTGAGAAGCCCGTGGAGAACGCCTGCTCTTTCGTGGCGATGCACTGTTCCGAGTTCGAAGTAGCGGAGCGGAAGATCGCGATAGCTGCGAAGCTGCGATTTATAAATCATCATGTGAGAGAGGCAGTTCATCGGTTTGATGCCATAACTCTGACCATCAACCTCGGTGAAGTACATGTTCTCACGGTAATTTTCATAGTGACCGGAACGCTGCCACAATTCTTTTTTGAGAATCTGCGGCCCCAGCACGATATCATAGTCACGCTTCAGGTGCTGACGACGCTCAAAATCCTCGAGGATTGTCCGGAGCATTGCACCCTTGGGGTGCCAGATAACGAGACCGGCTCCTACCTCATCGGAAAAGGAAAACAGATCAAGCTCTTTGCCTATTTTTCGATGATCACGGCGCTTTGCCTCTTCAAGACGGGCAAGATATTCATCAAGTGCCTTCTTGTCGACAAAGGCAGTACCGTAAATACGCTGCAGCATCTTACGGTTCTCATCTCCACGCCAATAGGCTCCGGCAATGGAAGTGAGTTTAAAAGCTTTACAAAACGAGGTGGACGGCAGATGCGGCCCGCGACAGAGGTCAACAAAATCACCCTGTCGATACAAAGAGACCGTTGCAGCATCCAGATCCTCTATAAGCTCAACCTTATATCCTTCCCCCATATCCTTGAAAAGCTGAACGGCTTCTGCCTTGGTGAGCACTTCACGGGAAACTGGCAGTCCTGCCTTTGCAAGTTCACGCATCTTCGCTTCAATTTTTACAAGGTCGTCCGGGCTAAAGGGACTCTCCATATCAAAATCGTAATAAAAACCATTTTCAATGGAGGGACCGATGGTAACCTTTGCTTCCGGGAACAGGGCTTTTACCGCCTGGGCCATCAGGTGCGAGGTGGAGTGCCGGATGATTTCAAGAGCCTCCGGGCTCTTTTCGGTAATAATTTCGACCTGATCACCATCGTGCAGGACCGCGGAAAGATCGACCTGCACGCCGTTCACCTTGCCGGCAATTGCATTCCGTGCCAGACCGGCACCGATTGCTCGAGCAAGGTCGAGTACTGTGGCGCCTTTCTCAAGAGACTTGTTCGAGCCGTCCGGAAGCGCAACCCCTATCTCTGTCATGTAAGGCCCCTTAATAGAAAGAGGCATCAAACGTCGATGCCCCTGTCATTTAGTATTCCGTGATGAAGCATGGTAGGCGCGGGCGGTTTCGAACCGCCGACCCCTAGCGTGTCGAGCTAGTGCTCTACCCCTGAGCTACGCGCCTTCATCTAAAGCAGAGTTTATTTAACAGGTAAGACCAATATTGTCAAGGAAATTATTCACTTCCGGAAAGGCTTGAACCAGGTTTCAGCCCAAAATCAGGCGTACCGCCCTTTCCACATCCTCCACCGTAATGAGAGCAAGACAGGGTGCTCCAATTTGGCATTTTGGCGTATAGCCAAAGCTGGTACAGGGTGAACAGCTGAGATGCTTGTTCAATACAATATGCCGTTCGTCGCGGGGAGCCCACTTCTTTTCGATTCCAGGACCGAACAGGGAAACGGTGGGAACCTTGAGTTCCACAGCAATGTGCAAAAGTCCGGAATCACCGGTAACAAGAAGCCTGGAGCGCGCAATAATAGCCGCCGTCTCAGCCAGGGTGGTTTTACCGGCAAAATTGAGTCCTGCGCCATTGGAGACGATGTCATTTCCAGCCAGGGCATCGTCCCGCCCGCCGACCACCACAACCGGAAATCCCCAGCCGTTAATGCACCGAGCAAGTTGCCGAAACTTTTCCGTTCCCCAACGCCGCTCGGGAATACTGGCACCGGGGAAAAGAACAATATAGGGTTTCTCTGCCAGGACTGCAAGTCTTTTCTCCATTTCCGCGCCAACCTGAGGGGGAATCTCAAGCAAAGACTCAAGCGGTTCGACTGAAGAAATACCAAGCGGCTCCAGGAGCGCCAGGAAACTTTCGCTTTCGTGGCTGTCATGGGAATAGGGTATTGGATGGGTAAAGAGTTTCTTCCTGTTGTTGGTGCCAAAACCCACCAAAAGAGAGGCACCCGTCAGGCGGGCAATCACAGCGGAAAGTCGGTGCCACTGCTCCGTATCGATCACGACATCAAAACCGCCGCGTATCGCCGCAAGGAGATCGGGAATACGGTCATAGAGAAGTATTCGCGTAACGGCGCTGCTGAATGAAAAAATCGAAGAATTGCGTTTTTCGGCCAGGACAGTAATCGAGCACGAGGGATACGTATCCTTGACAGCTCGAATGGCGCGCAGCAGGAAAACAGCGTCACCAATGCCGCCGGGGCGAATAAAAAGGATGTTGCGGGGCATGTGCCATGGTGCAGGCTTCGGTTTCCTCATGAGAAAGACAGCAGCGTTCCCGATATAGCGATCAAGACTCTTGAGAAATCGAACTTTCTGCACTCTCCACTCCCCCCTACCTGACAGCTACTTCTTCAAAAAACCGAAAATGCCATGAAGATTCACGTCCTTGTTGAGTTCTGCCAGGGTCTTTGTCAGCGGCACTTCCTTGGGACAGACCCGAACGCAGTTCTGGGCATTTCCACATTCAGCAATACCGCCTTCCTCCATCAGAACCTCAAGCCGTTCGGCCCGGTTCAGTGCGCCGGTGGGATGGGAGTTGAAGAGCCTGACCTGGGCGATTGGTGCCGGACCAAGGAAGCTGGAACGTGGGTTAAATTGGGGACAAGCCTCCATGCAGCAGCCGCAGGTCATGCATTTTGCGAGATGATAGCCTTCATCCTGATCCCGCGGCGACATGCGCGGCCCCTCTCCCATGTCGTAGGTGCCGTCAATGGGGATCCAAGCCTTGACCCTTTTCAAAGACTCGAACATTTCCTGACGATCCACATGAAGATCGCGGACAACCGGAAACTTGCTGACCGGTTCCAGGGTAAGCTCGGTGCCGACCTGATCGATCAGGGCTGTGCAGGCCTGTCTCACGGAACCGTTGATCAGCATCGTGCAGGCACCGCAGATCTCCTCCAGGCAGTTGCACTCCCAGACCACCGGAGTCGTTATCTGGCCTGATGCGGTTAGCGGATTTTTCTGAATCTCCATCAGCACGGAAATGACATTATGCCCCGGAGCGTAGGGAATGACAAACTCCTGCCAGTAGGAAACAGAGGTCGGGCTATCCTGTCTTTTGATCTTCAGCTTGATCTGATTTTCCGCCATGCTAGTTTCCTCCATTCTCGGGATCAAGATGCTTTTCCACATCATAGACACGCTCGCGGGGATCGATGAACTGAACATCCACCTCTTCGTAGCTGATTTTCGGACCGTCCGGTGTATATTCGGCAATCGTTGTCTTCAGGAATTTCTCGTCGTTGCGCTTGGGAAACTCCGGTTTGTAATGAGCACCTCTGGATTCATCCCGGAGCAAGGCACCAACGGTCATCACCCGGGCCAGATCAAGCATGTGCCGCAGTTGCCGGGCAAACTGGGCCGCCTGATTTGCCGTTCCGCGCGCGATATCGAGGATGCCAAGTGATTTCCAGCGCTCCTGCAGTTCCTGGAGTTTCCGGTCGGTAGCACGCAAGCGATCATTATAGCGGACAACGGTAACGTTTTCCGTCATTAACTCACCCAGTTCATGGGCCATGCGGTAGGGATTCTCCGGTCCGCTCATCTGGTAGATGGCGGCAAAGCCATCTTCATGACGGCGCTTTTCCCGTTCGAAACAGTCACTGTTCAGATCCGCGGAGGATTGCCGGAGACCGCTGGCAAACTCCACTGCCGACGGCCCGGCCACCATCCCGGAATAGGTGCAGGAAAGGAGAGCATTCGCACCGAGACGATTTGCACCATGATACTGGTAATCACACTCGCCCACGGCAAACAGACCGGGAATATTGGTCATTTGGTTATAGTCAACCCACATGCCGCCCATTGAATAGTGAACCCCGGGGAAAACCCGCATCGGATGTTTGCGGGGGTCTTCACCGGCGAATTTCTCATAAATCTCCAGGATTCCGCCCAGCTTCCGATCGAGAAAATCCGACGGCAGGTGGGTTAGGTCCAGATACACCTGATTCTTGCCGTCAATACCAAGCTTTTCATCGACACAGACATGGAAAATCTCGCGTGTGGCGATGTCGCGTGGCACGAGATTGCCGTAGGCCGGATACTTTTCCTCAAGGAAATACCAGGGTTTGCCATCCTTATAGGTCCAGATCCGGCCACCCTCCCCGCGAGCGGATTCGGACATGAGCCGCAGTTTGTCGATTCCCTGGATAGCGGTGGGATGTACCTGGATAAACTCGCCGTTGGCGTAGCGGACGCCCTGACCATAGAGGGAAGCCGCAGCCGTGCCGGTATTGATGGCGGAATTGGTCGACTTGCCGAAGATTACCCCTGGCCCGCCGGTCGCCATGATCACGGCATCAGCGCGAAAGGTATGAACGTCCATGGTGCGCATATCAAGTGCGGAAATGCCGCGACAGACACCCTCATCGTCAACAATGGCACCGAGGAATTCCCAGAACTCATGCTTGGTAATGAGCCCCTGCACCTCGAAACGACGCACCTGCTCGTCAAGGGCGTAGAGAAGTTGCTGTCCGGTGGTTGCACCGGCAAAGGCGGTCCGGCGATATTTGGCGCCGCCAAAGGCGCGAAAATCAAGGTTACCCTCCGGTGTGCGATTGAACATCACGCCCATGCGGTCGAGAAGATTGATGATCGCCGGAGCGGCATTGCACATATTGCGGACCGGAGTCTGGTTGGCCAGGAAATCACCGCCGTACACGGTATCATCAAAATGTTCGTACGGGGAATCCCCTTCGCGGGTTGGCTGTACACAGCCATTGATGCCACCCTGGGCGCACACGGAGTGAGACCTTCGCACCGGCACGAGGGAAAAAAGATCCACTTGGCAGCCTGCCTCGGCAACCTTGATTGCCGACATGAGGCCTGCAAGCCCTCCCCCGACGATAATAATCTTGTTATTCATGCAAAACTCCTCACAGCGAAATTCTAAAACCGTCAGTTATTGATCGACAATTTTCGGTATGCCTGCCCCAAGACAACCATCAAACAGATGGCATGGCTACCGGGGCTGAAGTGAAAACGCCTTCATTCTTGGTCAGAGGAAAAAGCTGAGTGCGGCAAGACCAAAACCGGCCAACCCGGCCGTAACAATCCCGCTGAGGATAGTAACCGCCCGCTGGGTCTTATCACCGATGGCGATCCCCCAGGTTATCAGGAAACCGAACAGCCCATTACCCAGATGATAGGATGCCGAGACAATGCCGAGGATGTAGAAACCGAGCACCAGGGGATTCTGCAGACTCTGCTGCACCAGTGCAAAACTGGCATGGTGACCGGTCAGCAGTCCGCTGATACGGGTTGCATAGACGTGATAGAAGATAAAACAGATAGCTACAATACCGGTAATCCTTTGAAGAAGGTACATCCAGTTGCGAAAGAAACCGTAGGGAGAACTGTTCACTTGCCCGGTGTAGACGATATAGAGTCCGTACAGGCCATGGTAGAGGATCGGGATCCAGATAAGACAGATCTCGATCAACAGGATGTATGGCAGCCCCATGAAAAACTCTATCTTGGAGTTGTAGACCTCGGGGCCGAACATGGCAAAGCTGTTGGTGAAAAAATGTTCAGCAAGAAAGGCACCGATCGGAAGCACGCCGGTAAGGGAGTGGAGCCTGCGAAGAAAAAAGGGATACATGCTCTGAGTAGCCAAGTGATGAACTCTCCTCTCAATATACGGTAGTGCAGACGAAATACTTCATCCATACTGACGGGAAACGAACTGATGATACCCGAAACAATGCGACAGGCAATGAAACTGAAACGGCTCAGTACGCACTACATATTGCTTTTCCGGGGCCTATCTGGTAATAAAGGCAGGACTTTACAAAAGTACTGAAAAATACCAACAAACTCGGGTTTTTGTCAATATCCGAATTAACAGGAAACTCTACCTTTATGCAATCGTTCAAGTTTACCCTCTTGTCAAAGGATTCACAAACAGCGGCCCGACGGGGGTCTCTGGAAACACCCCATGGCAGAATCGAGACCCCGATCTTCATGCCGGTCGGCACCCATGCCGCCATGAAAGCCATGACTCCGCAGCAGGTAAGCGACTGTGCAGCACAGATCATTCTCTGCAATACCTATCACCTGCACCTGCGTCCGGGAGAGTCTCTGGTGGAAAAAGCCGGGGGACTCCACAAATTCATGGCCTGGGATGGTCCGATCCTCACCGATTCCGGCGGATTTCAGGTCTTTTCACTACCCAATAAACGCATTACCGAAGACGGCGTCTTTTTCAAACACGAGATCACCGGAGAAGAAATTTTCCTCGACCCGGCCAAGGCGATGGCCATCCAGCAATCGCTGGGTGCCGATATCATCATGGCTTTTGACGAATGCATCCCCTACCCCTGCGATAAAAGCTATGCGTCCCGCTCCACCCGGAAAACCATCCGCTGGGCAGAGCAGTGCAAAAAGGCACATACCCGCAAGGACCAAGCACTCTTTGCAATCGTTCAGGGTAGCGTTTTCGAAGACCTTCGCGCCATGTGCGTACAGGAACTGGTCCAGATGGACTTTCCCGGATACGCCATTGGCGGGGTAAGTGTCGGTGAGGGACTGGAACTGCTGAAAAAGGTCGTTGATTTCACCGCTCCTCATCTGCCGGAAAACAAGCCGCGCTACCTCATGGGAGTCGGCCTTCCGGAAGATATCCTCGAAAGCGTCGAACGCGGCATGGACATGTTCGACTGTGTCATCCCCACCCGCTATGCCCGGAGCGCCACTCTTTTTACTAACAGGGGAAGGATACGCCTCACCAGCAGAAAGTACCGGCGAGATTTCTACCCGGTTGAGCCGAATTGCAACTGCTATACCTGCAGCAACTTCAGCAGGGCCTACCTCCACCACCTCTTCGTTTCCAATGAAGTCCTGTCAGCCATCCTTGCAAGTATTCATAACGTCCATTTCTACATGAATATGATGGCCGAAACCCGCGCGGCAATCGAAGAAGGGCGCTTCGCCAGCTATAAAAATGATTTCCTTGCCGAGTATCGTGAAGGGGATAAGAAGTAAAAAACGAAAACAGGATCCTACTTCCCAGACCTGCCAGGTTTTGAAAACCTGGCAGGTCTTTTTCTTAGCCCATTTCATCCCCACGTTTGCGGGGAACACCAACTGATACCCACCGCCGAGGATCTGGAGATTGCCCGGACACAAGGGCAGAGGATTGCGGAGATAGCAAAAAAATTGCAGGGATGAAATATCAGGCAGGATTACCCTTGTAGCAAGGAAATAGTGTTACGTTATATTCAATGGAGTTCTGTCAGGGTTGGGCCGAAATGACACGGTTTCGGCCCTCTTTTTTTGCCTGGTAAAGACACCTGTCGGCTTGCTCGACAAGTGCAGCAGCCATGGACAGATCTTCTTTCTGGCTTGATGGGGTGAAGCTTGCTACTCCGAAGCTCGCAGTAACACTGAGTTCGAAACCGCTCGCGTCAATCACGTGGGAGGCAAGTTTGACACGAAACCTTTCCGCAGCAATAAGGGCTCCGGAAAGCTGGGTTTCGGGGAGAACGATAACAAACTCCTCACCCCCATAGCGGGCCACCCAGTCAATTTCATTACGCGCGGAGACACTCATGAGCCAGGCACATTCCATGAGAACCTGATCTCCCGTTGCATGTCCGAAAGTATCATTTATGAGCTTGAAATGATCGATATCCATCATAATGATCGAAAGGGGACGGATAAAACGGAAGGTCCTCTTCACTTCCTGGGCAAGCTTCTCATCCAGGAAACCGCGGTTGTAAACCTTGGTGAGGGGGTCCTTGACCGACAGCGCCTTAATTTCCTCGTAGCTTTTTTTGAGGGAACTTTCCAGTGACAGAATCCGGTCGGCTGTTTTCAGCCTCATTGTCAATTCTGCTCTACTTACCGGCTTTATCAGGTATTCGTCGGCCCCGGCTTCCAGCCCGCATACCATCTCATCCTGGGAATCCTGATATGTGAGAATGACCACATACGTATATCCGTCGAAATTTCTTTTTCTGATAGACCGGCACAGTTCAAGCCCACCCATTTCCGGCATGACCAGATCGGTAATCACAATCGGAATATGACTACGATCCAGCAGCTCTAAAGCCTGTCGGCCATTCTCCACAGCAACAACCGTATGGCCGAGCTCGGCAAGATGCCCCTCAAGTATTTTCCGCATCAAGCAGATTGTCCTCGACTATCAGGACAGAATAGCTTTTTGCAGGTGCTTCTGACTTCATTTCCATTATGAACCCTTCATGCTACTTTTTCCTCTTATCCAGGACATAACAACTCTTTCCGGATTTCTTGGCAATAATTTTCAATTCGGCCGCCATTTCGACTACCTTTCCGCAATGATGGATCTTTGCCTGATCGGTGGGCACGATTGAAATCGCAATGGACAGAAGCGGGAATCGCTCCTGCTGCCCTTTCCGGTTCAATGCAATATAATAGCCGTTATTACGGTCTCCTTCTTCAAATAGATCAAGTGCAATGGTGGCAAAATTGTCGATAATGGTAGAACAGACAGTCTCGGCCCTTTCCATAGGAACGATAAATACAAAATCATCCCCTCCGATATGCCCCACGAAACCTTCACCCGACTCCTTGACAGCATTGGACATTATTCTGCCGAGCATGCGCAGAACCTCGTCGCCACGGGTGAATCCATAAACATCGTTATAGGGCTTGAAGTTATTGATATCGATATAACAGACAGCCATGGGTTTTCCGATTGCATCGGCAATGGCATTCTGCACCGAGGTATTTCCGGGAAGTCTCGTCAGCGGATTGTTATCGAATACCCTTTGTATCCTGCGAAGTGAAAGCTCGATACGGATAAACAGTTCTGAATATTTGATCGGCAGAAGCAGGAAATCATCCAGCTGGAAATCATCCCATGGGAACTGATCCGGATCCGATATACTGATTAGGCCGATGACAGGAATTGCACTGAAATAACTGTCACTTTTCAGGCTCTGTATGAGGTTTCTGATTTCCTTGTTCGGGGAAGATATATCGATAATGATGAGATCAGGAGGGTCTGAGTAAATGAATCCGAGGAGGTGTGACAACTTATTATGGGTCAATACCTGGTACGCCCTGCTCTGTAGGCGGATTTCTAGGGTAGCGGCAAAACCTGGGTCATGGGAATAAACAGTAATTCTACGTTTTAGTTTCATCAGTCGACTGTATCTCCAAACTGAAATTTCTGGTATCAACAAGCTTTTCTTCAAGCTCCTCGACGATCTCCGCAAGAAGTGGCTCGGACATTCGGAGAACCTTCCAGGCTACCGGCTGTATAGCAGGAACGAAATGGTCTCCGCTGAACCCGAACCCGCTGGCTTTGATAAGGACATCGGCAAAATGCACTACAGCAGTCTTGACCTGGTGAATGGAGGCTGCCTCCACATTATGGTGAAAGGTGATCGGCACGACCAGCTTTTCCGGCAAAAACCAGTTTTTACCGAGCCACCCCCCCACCTCTGCATGATCGGTACCAATCATCTCTTGCTCCAGTTCTTGCAGCGTACGACCACTTGCCGAGATCTTCGCAAGCAGGACGTCATACTCATCCTGGAGTCTGAGCCGGACAATTACTTTCCCGATATCATGAAGAAGTGCCGCTGTTGCAATCTCTTCACAGTCAGGGAGACTGAGGCGTTTTGCAATAATATTGGCCGCCACACCTGCGCCGAGGGAGTGTTCCCAAAGTCCCAGGGCACTCTTCTCCATGATCTCGAAAATGGAAGAACTGAGCACGAGACTTTTCACCACATCCACACCAAGCAGAATCATAGCATTGGAAATGGTCGCCACACGATAGAAACCATAGGAAGGAGAGTTCGCAAGACGCAATATTCTGGCCGAAAGAACCTGGTCGGAAGAGACCAAACGAGCCATCTCCTGGATAGAAGATTTTTCGTTGTCAGCAAGAGAATTGAGTTTCGTAATAATCCCCGGAAGGGTTGGTAACGTTCGGGTATCCATGATGAATTGTCTGATTTCAGCTCTCATGTCTTCCACGCTATTCCCCCATGGAACTGATAAGATACTTCCGATAGATGTCTTTCAAACGACCGGTAAGCTGGTCTTGGGCAACACGGCTGAAGCGTTGATCCAATTCCTGAAGTAAATCATCAAGGGATTTATCCCCTTCCATCCATACCGGGTGTCCCTGCACGGTAATAGACTGTATGCCCATATTCCGCAGTCGTTCAAGCAGGGAATCAGTCAGTTCCATCCCCTTTCCGCATATTGCCGGACCGTTCGGATTTTCAGGACGGACAAGTTCTTTGGCAAGCACCATGCCCGCCTTGGCTAGTGAAATGGGAATTCGCTGCATGAACAACCTCAATGAGCATAAACGAAATTTAAAGAACATTTTGTACTATGTTACCCGTGGCAAATCAACTTAAATTCGCCACATCTTTGTCAATCAAAATCACAGAGCGCGTTACAAATAATGTCCGCTGCAGTCAGTACACCGCAGTGGGAAAAAAGGTACGGGTTTTCTTTTGCAGAAATGAAGATTCTCTGAAAGTGGATTATTGAAAAAGCAGAGGGAAAGGCGTCACAATGGAAGGGGACTGGTCAAGGTAAACATAAAAGAACAGGATACATTTGAAAAAGTCCGGTGCATAGAAACTATGCACCGGACTCGGAGCTACGATCAGTCAGATCCAGCAATCGCCGCCTTCGTACATAAAGGCATCCGGTTTCGTTTTCGGACTGAGTTTGAATTTTGCCTCACGGGCGCAAACCTTGAGCTTTTCAACTGCCTCTTCCTTGATGTCCCCGATATTCTCCCGGATCTGTCGACCTGTTTTGGGACTGAGAAGAAGTGTTACACCGGCTGCCAGTGCGGCACCGGCAACAAAAGCAGCAACTGCGGTTGTTTCAGAATATTTTGGTTTTCCCATTTTCCATTCCTCGCAAGCAAATAGTAACGGCACCGACATTTTACCAAGAATCATACTTCAACCCAACGGTGAAAATTCAGACTTCTCCTCGTCGCTCCATGCAATCTATCACCGGAAACGAAAACCTGTCTGATTTTCTTAAAGATTCTGCCAATAAAGTGTCTTTACTTATACTTACCACATAACGAGGGATATGAAAACCACTTGTGCGTAAATTTACCAAAAAAAACATTCCGTGAACATCCCGAAATATTGTTCAGTAGGATTGTTCGTCCTCCAACACATTCTCCAGTGTGATTTTTGCGCGAAAAACCCGATATACCCAGATTTTATAGGCGATAACAATGGGAACAAATACCAGCGCAACCGCGGTCATAATCTTCAACGTGTACTGACTGGAAGAAGAGTTGTATATTGTAAGGCTTGAGACAGGATCAATTGAAGAGGGAATTAGATTTGGGAACAGACCGATGATACCGGTGGCCACTACCAGCAAAATAGTCAAACAGGAAGCAGCAAATGCGGTAAGTGGCTTCCCCTTTGCCGTACTGATCCTTATTGCCAATAGAGATACGACGGCAAGAACTGGTACCACGAGAAGCAGCGGAACTGTCAGATAATTACCGTACAGTTTCGTTGCTGGATACGCGGCAACCAGAAACAAGGCGGCGACAACTAAAAGTGCCGGCCAAAATCGGTTGGCAGTAGCAAGCGCACGGGCTCTCAAATCACCTTCGGTCTTGACTGTCAGATAAAGTGCTCCGTGAACAAGGAACAGGAGAACAAAGAGCGCTCCGGTAAGCAAACCAAAAGGATTGAGGAGAGACAGAAAGGATCCGTGATATCCGGCGGCATCCATCGGTAACCCTTGGAAGATATTTCCGAAAGCTACCCCAAAAAGAAGCGCTGGAAGGAAACTGACGACAACGATAACGGTATCCCAAACACCTTTCCACTGGCTGTTATCCAGTTTTCCCCGGAACTCGAAGCTGACCCCTCGTACGATTAACGCGAAGAGCAGAAGAAGCAGTGCGGTATACAAATAACTGAACATCAGTGCGTAGGTGGTGGGAAACGCTGCAAAGGTTGCTCCGCCTGCGGTTATCAGCCAGACCTCGTTGCCGTCCCAGACAGGTCCGAAGGTATTGATGATCACACGACGTTCGGTATCATTCCGGCCAAGAAAGCGATGAAGCATTCCGGCACCGAGCACAAAACCGTCCAGCATGAAATACACTGCCCAGAGAACTCCCCAAAGTATGAACCATATAATCTGTAACGCCATTTCATGCCTCCTTACGCGCAGATTGTATCAGGGAGGAAACATCCCCATCAGGGCCTTTCCTGGCATATTTCACCAGCAGGAAAATATCCACAAAACCCAGAAAACCATAGAGCAGGGTAAAACCGATCAGGGACCCGGTCACCTGCGCAACGCTTATGGATGTCGAAACCGCATCCGAAGTCCTCAGAACATTATAGACAATCCAAGGTTGTCTACCAACCTCCGCGACAAGCCAGCCAAGCTGGTTGGCAAGGTAGGGAATAGGGATGGAATAGAGCAGGATCCGCAAAAGAAGTGTGTGTTTATCAATAGTCCCCCTCCAGGAGACGAAGACCGCCAGAATGGCGAGGATTGTCATGAAAAACCCCATCCCAACCATGGCGCGGAAGCTGAGGAAAACCGGCAGGACCGGAGGACGGTCTTCCTTGGGAAAATCTTTCAATCCCTTCACTACGGCATTGGGATTGTGATAGGCCAGGTAACTGAGAAGTTTCGGGATGGTTGCCGTTTCAACAAGGTTACACTGATTTTTTGCATCCGGAAAGGTAATCAGATTCATACCGGCACAAGCCTGGGTCTCCCACATTGATTCCATGGCAGCAAACTTGACCGGCTGGGCATCGGCAACCACGACCGCACTGAAATCTCCCGACAGAATGACGAGAAAGATAGATACCAGTCCAAAGACCGCGCCCATCCGAAAAGAGGTTTTGAAGAAATCAGGCTTGTTTTTTCGCAGCAGATGCCAGGCCGAGATGCCCATCACAAAAAAGCCGGCCACCACATACCCGGAAACAACGGTATGGGCAAACTTCAACAGACCGTAAGGGTTGGTCAGCATGGCCACGAAATCCACCATCTCTGCCCGGCCGTTTCGAAGGACAAAACCCACAGGATGCTGCATCCAGCCATTGGCTAGCAGTATCCATAGAGCTGAAAGGCTTGAGGCAAAAGCAACAATCCAGATGGAAATCACATGCATTCTCTTTGACACCTTGTTCCAGCCGAAGGCCCAGACCCCGATAAAAACCGACTCCAGAAAAAAGGCCAGGGTGGCCTCTATGGCCAGAGGCGCTCCGAAGATATCACCCACATACCGCGAGTACTCAGCCCAGTTCATTCCGAACTGGAACTCAAGGGTAATACCAGTCACGACACCCAGGGCAAAGTTGATGAGAAACAACTTTCCCCAGAACTTGGCCATTGCCAGGTAGAGTTCGTTTCCGGTTCGAACATAACGCGTTTCCATGATGGCTACCAAAATGGAAAGCCCGAGCGTCAGTGGTACGAAAATGAAATGAAACATACTGGTAACGGCAAACTGCAGCCTGCTCAACGCCACCACATCCATACACTATCCTCCTTTGCCGGTTGTCCGGTTATTCAATGTACTGCAAAAAAAGCATGTTTAGCCCACTTGGCCCAGTATGAATTTACATTCATTGAAACCAGTATAGCCAGGCATTACTCACGGGCAAGTTCTTCAATGGTGATCCCATCAAGAATAGCAACTGTTTCCTGCCGCACCCGTTCCCAAACGGGGTGGACGCGGCAGGACCCATCCCTGTCACAGGCACCCGGCCCGATCAGGCAGCGGTTCGGCATAATAGGCCCCTCAACCGCTTCAACAACCTCACGCAACGTTATTCGATTTGCGGGTCTGGCGAGCAGAAAACCGCCCCCCGTTCCCCGTGAGGAAGTAACGAGTCCCATTTTGACAAAATCCTGAAGTATCTTTGCCAAAAAGCTCTTCGGGACATCGGATGCCGCTGCTATATCACCAACGAGAGACACTTTCCCCTGTGGCTGCCGGGCAAGATAAAGTATGCCCCTGATTGCGTATTCCCCCTTGCGGGTCAACTCCATCATAACTACACCTTGTGGATCTTTTTTGTCCTCTTATAGCGTATGGCCAAGGACCTGTCAACCGAATTTTAGATTATTTTTTATTTTATGAGGATGTTTTCCGAATTAAATTCTTCTCAGATAGCAAAAAACTCCCTGATTTTCAGCGCAATCCCCTCAGAATCAAGGCCGTACAAGGATCGCAACTCTGCCTGTTCTCCCTGTTCGATATAGTGATCGGGAAAACCTAGTCTCTTTACCTTTGCCTCTTCAACCCCCTCCTCTTCAAGCAATTCCAAAACAGCGGTGCCAAAACCACCTTCAAGGACATTCTCCTCAACAGTAATGATAACGCCGGTCCTGCTTGCAAGGTCAAGTATCCTTTCACGGTCCAGCGGCTTCACGAACCTGGCATTCATAACGGAAAGTGACAGCCCCTCCCCTGCAAGCTTCTCGGCAGCCTCAAGGGAAGGTTTGACCATGGTTCCAACCGCAATAATTACTCCCTGATCACCTTCTCTCAAAATTTCACCGCTGCCAATCGGCAGGAGAGTAAGGGGCTGTTCCAGCGGGACGCCAAGTCCACTGCCTCGAGGGTACCGCAAGGCAATGGGGCCGTCATGATGAATCGCAGTTGCGATCATATGGCGAAGCTCATTTTCATCTTTTGGCACCATAACGACCATGTTGGGAAAGGCGCGCAGAAAGGAAATGTCGAAAAGACCATGATGCGTCGGCCCATCGTTGCCGACCACACCGGCCCGATCAATGGCAAAGATTACTGGAAGGTTTTGCAGACAGACATCGACGATCTCGTCATAGGCACGCTGGAGGAAGGTCGAATAGATTGCAAAAACGGGTTTGAAGCCCTCTGCAGCAAGACCCGCGGCAAAAATGACGGCATGCTGCTCCGAAATGCCTACGTCAAAGAACCGCTCCGGAAATTCACTGGCAAATCCGGAAAGCCCGGTCCCCTCGGGCATAGCCGCGGTTATGGCAATGACTCTCTCATCCTCAGCGGCAATCTGCTTTATTGTCTCTCCAAAGATCGCAGTAAAGGAAGAAGGCCCCCCCTTTGAAGACCGTGGTTTACCGGTCTCCCGGTCAAAAGGCCCGATACCATGAAAGAGCGACGGATTCTCCTCGGCCGGCAGGTAGCCCTTCCCCTTCTTCGTGAGAACATGGATGAGAACGGCATTGTCAAAACGTTTCACTCTCTCCAAGGTACGGATGAGTCGATCCAGATCATGTCCATCGATCGGTCCGATGTATTCGAAGCCGAATGCCTGAAAAAGCATTCCGGGCGTAAAAAGTCCCTTGAGCGATTCTTCAGCCTTCCGGGCAACGTGAAGTACACTCTGGCCGACACCGTCAAGACTCTCGAGAAAATTCTGCACATCCTTCTTGATGCGATGCACGAATTCATTGGTCATGGTACGGCTTAAAAAATTCGAAAGAGCTCCCACATTCTCGGCAATTGACATCTCATTATCGTTAAGAATGACAATCAGGTCCTTATTAAGATGACCGGCATGATTGAGCCCCTCATAGGCAAGGCCACCGGTCATGGACCCGTCACCGATAACGGCAACGACCTTGCTGCTCTCATGTTTCAGATCACGTGCTGCAGCAAAACCGAGGGCTGCGGAGATAGATGTGGACGAATGTCCAACACCAAAGGCATCATGGGGAGACTCGGAACGTTTCGGAAAACCGCTAATTCCACCCAATTTGCGCAGCGTAGGAAACGAGTCACGTCTCCCTGTGATCAGCTTATGGGCGTAAGCCTGATGTCCCACGTCCCAGAGAATCTTGTCGTCAGGAGTTGAAAATACCTTATGAAGAGCGATCGTCAACTCCACGACTCCAAGGCTGGGAGCCAGATGTCCGCCGTTAACGGCACAGACGTTGATGATTGTTTCGCGGAGCTCTTCCGCGAGAATCTCCAAGTCTGCAATGGACAGCGCTTTCAGGTCGTTCGGAGTATTAACGGAAGAAAGAATCTCTGTCATCAGGATTTCCGCTTCACGATGTACTTGGCGATTTCTCTCAGGGGTTCGGCCTTTTCGTCAAAACAGGCCAGGGCTTCAATGGCAACATCCACGAGTTCTTCGGCCCGTCGCTTTGACTCGGCAAGACCGGTGACTGCCGGGTATGTTGCCTTCCCCCTGGCCTGGTCGCTACCGGCATCCTTGCCGATCTGTTCGGTGGTACCCTCAATGTCGAGAATGTCATCAGCTATCTGGAAAGCAAGACCGATGGCCTCCGCATAGCGGGTAATTGCATCGAGTTCCTCGCCGTGAGCACCACCGATCAGAGCGCCGCTCCTGACAGATGCCTTGATCAAAGCGCCGGTCTTGTGGGTATGAATATAAAGAACGGTAGCCAGATCGATATCCGTCTTGCCTTCGCTCTCCATGTCCACCACCTGTCCGCCGATCATCCCCCGGGAACCTGAGCAGACAGCCATCTCGTGGATAACCTGACGCAAAACAGCAGGATCAAGATCTTCCGAACAACCAGGATTACTCAGAAGAATGAATGCCTCGGTAAGGAGGGCATCACCGGCAAGGATTGCAATCGCCTCGCCAAAAACTTTATGATTAGTCGGATTACCCCGGCGGAAATCGTCATTATCCATCGCCGGCAGATCGTCATGTATCAAAGAATAGGTGTGGATCATTTCCATTGCACATGCAGCCGGCATTGCCTTCCTGACATCACCACCAACCGCATCACACGCCGCAAGAACCAGGATCGGGCGAACTCTCTTGCCGCCGGCAAAAACCGAATATCGCATGGCTGAATGGATTGATGAAGGCAATTCATCCTTCTGCGGAAGATAATTTACCAACGATTCATCAACCAGTTTCTGCATTTCTTTCAAGTAACTCTTTAAGTCCATTTCGCGTCTCGATTCGAGTTGATTTTTACTGCTCTTCATCCAGGGAAAAGTCCCTTTTCACAAAAGCACCGTCTTTCTGTTTCAGGAGGAGTTCCACCTTCTTTTCTGCTTCATCAAGTTTTTTGACACAGAAGTTGGCGGAACGGACACCCTCTTCAAAAACCTTCAGCGATTCCTCTAACGTGAGATCACCACTTTCCAGTTTGCGCACTGCATCTTCCAGCTTTTTCAGGACCGTTTCAAATTTTTCTGCCGCCATACCAGCAATTCCTCCCGATAACGTTTTGTGCATTATACGGAATCCTCCCCGCCAGTCAAGAAAGACGGTGGAGGTTCAAGGTTCAAGGTTCAAGGTTCGAGGATTCGAGGATTGAGGTCGAGGTTCGAGGCTCATGAGCCACTCTCAAGGGTCTCGACGACACAGCATGCGGAACCATGCCTGAATGTCACGGCAACAGAGTCGCCCGGCTCAAGCTGGTCACTGCTGCGAACGATCTCTCCGCCTGTACGGGAACGGGTAATTGAATATCCTCGATCGAGAGTCGCAAGAGGCGAGAGAACGGAAAGTTGTGCCGCATTCACAGCGTTTTTTTCCCGAGCACTTTCTATCATGTGGCGCATGGCGTTCGCCATCCGGTCAGAGCCAATCAATAACCGCTCCCTGAAGCGCTCAACCTCCAATGCAGGATTCCGTACATGAAGTCGGTGTGACAGCCCGACAAATCGCTCCCTGGAAAGGATAAACGAACTCCGCAGGGCGCGATCTGCGCGATCGGATAACTCGTCGACCCTCTGCATGAGGTGCCCTACCCAGAGAGAAGGATCTTTGAGGGAAGCCAGCATCCCCTCGGTCCTGTCACGAGTTCCCTCCAGAGTGCGCTCAATGGCCATCGAAAGGCGGTGGGAAAGGTTACTCAACTGGGCATCCAGTTCCTGGCGACTTTTGACGACCAGTTCGGCGGCAGCGGACGGTGTGGGGGCGCGCAAGTCAGCGACAAAGTCGGAAATCGTATAGTCCACTTCGTGCCCGACCGCAGAGATGACCGGTATCCGTGAGGCATAAATCGCCCTGGCTACCAGTTCCTCATTGAATGCCCACAGGTCTTCCATGGAACCGCCTCCGCGACCGACAATAAGTACGTCAACCTCGCGGTAGCGGTTAAAATCGCGGATTGCCGATGCAATCTCAGCCGCAGCCCCCTCTCCCTGCACGGTAACCGGTCGAATCAAAACTTCAATACCCGCATGGCGACGTCGCAATACCGTCAGAATATCATGAATGGCAGCGCCGCTGGTGGAGGTTACGATACCGATTCTGCGGGGCAAACCGGGAAGGGGCTTCTTGCGGGATTCATCGAACAGCCCTTCCCGGGCAAGCTTCTCCTTCAGCTGAACAAAAGCCAGCTGGAGCGCCCCGACTCCCTTCGGTTCCAGATATTCGGCAATGAATTGATAGTCGCCTCGCTGATCGTAGACGGACACCCTGCCGCGCAGAACCAGTGCCATTCCGTTCTGAACCTTGAACTTCAGAACCCGGGATGAGGCCCGGAACAGAACACAACGGATCTGGGCACCGGCATCCTTCAAGGTAAAATACAGATGGCCCGAAGCAGGAACAGCCAGGTTGGAAACCTCACCCTCTACCCAGACATGCTCGAAATTTTCCTCGATTATTTCCCGGATGAGGGAGGTCAACTGGCTGACGGAGAGAATCCTCTTTTCTGTAAACATTTCCCACTCTCCTGCTGTACTGGTGAAGATGCCATCGCCATTCACGGAGATCATGCAGCCGGCCGAACAGTCGCCTGTCCTACCTCAATCAAACAAGTACCTGATATCACGAGCAGAACATTGGGACTAAGAAGTCGAATAAAGTATCGGTTGACCGCTCTCGATTCTTTATAGTACCATCTCAGTCTATGAAAAAGTACCCCTATGTCATAACCATTTCATCGGAAAAGGGCGGAGTCGGAAAGACTACCCTTGCCACAAATCTGGCAATTTACTTGAAAGCCCTTTCCGAAGATCTTCCCGTCTCGGTCGTATCCCTCGACAACCATTTCACCGTGGACAAAATGTTCTCCATCAAAGGGCAGAAAACCACCGGAGATGTCACTGACCTCCTGCTGGAAACACCGGGTTCAACCCTGCTCCATACCGGTCAGTATGGTGTTGACTATATACCTTCATCCATGGCCCTGGACGATCTGAGAGATTCCATCAAAGGCACAATGATCCTTTCCCGACTCCTGGCCATCTCGGACATTCCAGGCATCCTGATCATCGATACACGACCAGAACTGAACATTTTTACCCAGAATGCCCTGTACGCGGCAGATCGGGTCATCATACCGGTGAAGGACATGCCGAGTCTGGAAAACTGCCGCAATATCTTCGCTCTCTTCGAGAAAAAAGGCCTCGACAAAAAAAGCCTGAGTATCATACCCTGCCTGATCGACGCCAGGATAAAATACCAGGGACCTTTCAAAGATCACAAGTCGCTTCTCCGGGCCTTTGCCATCAATCGCGGCTATCGATGCTGTGAAGGGTACATTTCCAAAAGCCCCAAGGTGGAAAGCCTGAACACCAACCCCGAAGGCAGGATTTACCCGATTCTCACCCACGCACGCGGAACCGACGTGTATAACCAGTATACCCAGCTAGGTCGTGAAATCCTTGATGAATACAGCTCGGTGCAACAACCGCGTTCGTTTCATTACTTCCAGTGGCTGCTCTCTGAAGAAAAACGGAAAAGTGAATCTTTACAATTCCGGCTTTCACGCCTGAAGGATACCTGCCTGCTCTGCGGAGCCAGCATGTCGCCGGAAAGCGCTCGGAACAGATCTTTCTATTATGAAACTTCGGATGGGGGCGCCAGCGGTTTCCTTGAAGAGCGGTGCGGTTCGGGACTTCTACTTTCCTGCTTATATGACGCACAACCGAACCTTGCTGAAGACGACCCTTTGCTTCTCATGTTTCAGGAGTCGGCCAGAGACTCGATCTATGCGATGAGACCCTTCAGTAATGGAGAAGGGCCTTGCGTTGAGGTCCGACGTTTTACCATCGACGGTTCACCCTTGCAAAAAAAAGTTCACGCACTGCGAGAATATGAGGACACGGGATTTACGCAAAGGAAGAATGCTTTGTACTCGTTTCTTTTCGAGGCACTCGGGGAGTTCCCCGGCAAGATGCGTGACGCTTTCCTGCTGATTTATCCCACCAATCCGCTCAGACCCGAGGCAGTTCTCGCAGAAGAGAACTACCGGCGGATAGTGAAAATGATGCATCACATTGGGGAAGGAATTGGGAAATCAGCTCACTTCACCAACGTTGAAGCATAAACAAAGCGTATTCCCTGTTTTCTCATGATTGGCAACTCTTCTGTCAGTGCCTGGATCGTACCCTTGTGCGGATGACAGATCCCGACAGCGCTCCCTTTTTTCACTGCCAGTTTCGTCAGACTAGCCAATTGTACCTTGATGGCGGAGACATCCTCGCTATTGTCGAGAAAAGGTGCGGTTCTCGCCGTGGCCCGCAACCCCATCTCCCGTGCCATGGCCAAACCAACCGATTTTGGCGTGGTCATACTGTCAATAAAAAACATCCCATTTTCCTTCAGGACATTCAGGACAACACCCATCTTTTCGCGATCCTCGGTAAAGCGCGAACCCATATGATTGTTAGCCCCAACCGCATAGGGTATGACATTCATGAAACCTTCCATCCTTGCTGCTATCTCCTTGTCACCGTAGGCCATCAGCAGTCCGTTCTTTTCCATTCGGCGCTGCGGGTAACCTTGGGGTTCCATGGGGATATGCACCATCACCTCATAACCGCCATTATGGGCAATAGTTGCGACTTCACGTGACTGATGGAGGCCCGGAATAACGGAAAACGTCAGGGGGACACCGATGTCCATGAGTTCGCGGACCTGGGAAACCTCAGCCCCCATATCATCTATAATGATAGCAACAACAGGCTTTCCGGTAATCTTCGGTGGCGGTAGTACGGGAACAGCAATGACCGGGGAAGAATACTGTTTGTGACCCGGCTTCTTGGTGACAGGCGGCTTCTCACTCCCAGGCTTTTCCGTTTCCGGAGGAGGAAGCGGTTTTTCCGGCAAAGGCAACGGATTTTCCGGCACGGTAACCGGAGGCTTAACCCGTGGGGGCAGCGGGAGATTTTTCTTATTGTAATCCAAGAAATACAAAACAATCCCGATAAGGATAACTGTTACGAGAAGGTAGATGAAGGGTCGTTTCGAACTCTGTTTTTTTCTGTTACGTCGGGGAGCTGGTTTTGATTTTGACACGTCAGGGTATCCCTCTCTAATCGATTCACAAGAGCATTATTCTTCAGGTGCTCCACAGTAACTATTTCGTGCGATTCTACCATAGAGCTCACTATGATGGAAGCTGTTTGGCTGTCTCCTCGGCAGGTTCTGCAACCCGACAGGTCAAAAGCAAACCCGCCGCACCGATTCAGTCCGGCGGCGGCGGGTTTCATTGCTTCATAGTAAAGAAGGACGATTTCGGAGAACACTAGTCCCACGAAATCGAGAGGTTCTTAAGAAACCTGAAAAAATGCTTTGCTCCCGGCACCGCAAACCACACATTTATCCGGCGCCGCTTTCTCAACCGTATGTCCACATATGGAACAGACGAAATAATCAAACACTGGCCCCTCTTGGCCAAGGGTCTGCAAGGCATTTGTGTAGAGACCGGCATGGACCTTTTCCACTTCATTTGCAAACTTGAAGGTGCGGACCGCCTGGGCATTCCCCTCTTGCTCTGCTTCGGTAATCATCTGGGGGTACATGCTTTTGAATTCATGGGTCTCTCCGGCAATGGCCTCCTGAAGATTCACCTTGGTAGTGTTGATACCTCCCATAACCTTCAGATGACTATGAGCATGCACCGTCTCCGCTTCCGCAGCTGCCCGGAACAGTTTTGCCACCTGGGTAAAACCTTCCGCATCAGCCTGCTTGGCAAAAGCCAGATACTTTCTGTTTGCCTGTGATTCACCGGCAAACGCCTCCTGCAGGTTAGCCATTGATTTCGAATTGTCAGCCATTTCAATCCTCCTTGTCAGATAGTAATCGAAGCCGGTCAAAGCCTCGTAAGGTCCTTGTGTTTCTCGTTATGGGGATTTATGTGGATCATTACATCCCCGACATTGGGAAATTTGCTAAAGATGCTTTTTTTCACCTCAGTGGAAATCTCGTGTGATCTTTTCACCGTCATCTCAGGATCCATATCCAGTTTCAGGTCCACAATCACATACTGACCGGAACGTCGGGCCCTGATTTCATGAACATGCTCTACCCCGTCTACCACTTCTGCAAGCAGGCGTATTCCGTATATAAGGGATTCTGACGGTCTCCCGTCCATCAAGTCATGGGCTGAAGAACGAAATGTCACATAGCCGATGTGAAAGATAAACAGCGAGGTCAGTCCAGCAGCAAGCGGGTCCATTATGCCGATCCCGAAAAAAGCTCCCGTTACTCCCACAAGTGTTGCAATGGAAGTAATGGCATCCTTGCGGTGGTCCTTCGCAATGGCCATGAGAGCAGGGCTTTGCAGTCTTGATCCAATGCGCACGGAGTAGCGGTAAAGATATTCCTTCACACCAATGGTTACTGCTGCCGCCAATACCGCGATCAGCTCCGGAGCAGGGAATGTCCCTCTCACAAGGGTCAAACAGGAACGAACGAGGATTCCGGCACCGGTCAGAAAAATCACCAGGGAAACGACGATAGCCGCGATACTTTCGGCTCTGCCGTGACCATAAGGATGTGTTCCGTCAAGGGGCCTTTTGCCGATTCGAAGGGCAATCAGAACAGTTCCAATAGCAACAAAATCGCAGGCGCTCTCAACGCCGTCGGCGAAAACAGCCTCGGAATCTCCGAAATATCCGCAGGCCAGCTTCATGATCATCAGGACGGCATTGAGCCAGAATCCGATCATGATCACTCTTTCGGCATCTGCAAACCTTTCTTCTCTATTCATCCAGCCCCTCCGAGAACCAGTCAGCGTATCATTCTACCAGGAAATATTGCTTGTGCCTCTTTTTGCGGGGTATTTCATTCATTCATCGCCAGAAAAACTCACCTGTTATTCAATTGACTTCAGATCCTTCAAACGCAAACGCACGGATCTTCTTCCGTTCCAGCAGTTGACGTCAAGGGAAAAGATTACATCCAGGATATCACCCCCGGGCAAGCTGTCGGCCATATCAAAACCAATGGCTTCAAAGGAATGCCCCCCCGCAAGGAAACGAACCTTCAGATGACGTTCCTTCAGGATTGTCGATTGTATCAGCTTCACCCCACGCATAACGAAAACCGGGCGAGGATTACCCATGCCAAAAGGTTCCAGGGAAGAGATGAGTTCAGCCGTTTCCAGGGATACCTCTTCAGGCAGGAGTTCGGCATCGATCCTGAGTTCCGGGACAAGATCCTCAGGAGCAAGCAATCGGGCGGCAACCGAATCAAATTTCTCGGCAAAATCCGCAACTGTTCCTTCATCAAGGCTCAAACCCGCGGCGTACTTATGTCCACCAAAACGAAGAAGTTTATCTGAACAGGCATGGAGAGCATCATAGAGATGAAAAGCAGGAATACTTCTACCTGAGCCTTTGCCGATCCCATCTTGAAGCGCGATCAATATCGTTGGTCGATGGAAGAGGTCCACAAGCCGCGAAGCAACGATCCCGATTACGCCCGAATGCCAGGATTCCGACGCAAGGACAATACTTTTGCGGTCCCGGAAATACGGATTAGTTGCAAGCATTTGCAGGGCATCATCGAGGATCGCCTTTTCCAACTGCTGACGATCCTCATTGCTTTCATTCAACTCTGAGGACACCTCGGCGGCCCTCTGCGCATCATCGGTCAAAAGCAGTTCGACCCCGAGAGCAGCGTCATCAAGCCTGCCCGCGGCATTGATGCGGGGAGCAAGTCGGAATCCGACCATGCCGCAATCTACCTCGCCAGACACGCCGGCAACTGATTTCAAAGCGGACACTCCTGCTCTCGAGGAAACTGACAGTTCCTTCAGTCCATGACTGACAAGGATGCGGTTTTCATCAACCAGGGGAACAATATCGGCAATCGTTCCAAGTGCCACCAGATCGAGAAATTCACGAAGATTCGGCTCATTGCGTGACGTAAAGAACCCATCCTCCCGAAGATGTTTCCGCAAGGCAAGTAACAGATTAAATACGACTCCGACCCCGGCAAGTGACTTGAAGGGAAACCCGCATTCGCTTCGGAGGGGATTTATTACGGCGTAGGCGCGGGGAATTTGGGCTAGAGGCGTATGGTGGTCAGTGATAATCAGGTCCATCCCGAGAGAGGTGCAGAAATCTGCTTCTTCCATGGAGGTTATGCCACAGTCAGCGGTTACAATAACCCGTGCGCCTTTTTCGGCGGCTTCTCTGATTCCTGTAACATTGAGACCATAGCCCTCTTCTATCCGGTTTGGGATATAGTAAAAGCAGTCCCCGTCAAGGGCGGAAAGAAAACTGACCAGCGAGACTACGGACGTAACTCCATCCACGTCATAATCCCCATACACACAGATTTTTTCCCTGGCCTGCAAAGCACTTCGAAGACGCGCCACGGCCCTGTCCATGTCCTTGAGGAGAAATGGATCATGGATATCGGCGAGGGAAGAAGACAGAAAACGGGATACCGCTTCAGCCGTAGCAATTCCCCTGTTCAGGAGAATCCTGCACATCAGGAGAGGAAGTGATGACTCCTCGGAAAGACGTTTCACCTGATTCTCGTCAGGGAACGCAATATTCCATCGTCTTTCCCGTACAGGTTGCATGGAATCTCCCAAAAAAAAGCCCCCGTTGAACGGGGGCATTGACTGGTTGTCAGCAGAAAAAAATCATGCTTTCTTGCGCAGCGCCCTGTTTTCCCACAGAACAACAAGAGGACTTGCAACAAAAATGGATGAGTATGTTCCCACAAGAATTCCCACTACCAGGGCAAAGGAAAAGTCATGAATAACCTCACCGCCGAAAAGGAAGAGGGATAGAGCGGCAAGGAAGGTTGTAAGAGCCGTGATGATGGTCCTCGAAAGCACCTCATTGATACTGTTATTGAAGACCGTCGCCAGTGATTCTTTCATATTCTTGTGCATGTTCTCCCGTATCCGGTCGAATACTACGACCGTATCAGTCAGGGAATAACCGGCAATGGTAAGTACAGCAGTTATCAGGAGGAGATTTACCTCCTTGTCGAGAACATAGAAGATTGCCAGGATGGCCAGCACATCATGAAATGTTGCCAGTGCCGCCGCGACTCCGAACTTGAAATCGAATCTCCAGGCAATATAGATTATGATGCCGAGCATGGCTACGACAACGGCAATCAAGGTGTCTTTGCGAAGCTTATCCCCGATGGAAGGCCCGATTTCAGCAGAACTTTCCACGATAAAGGAGTTGGCGGGGAATTCCTTCTTTAATACGGTTTCCACCGTATCAGCCACAACTCCCGTTGCCAGCGTAGTCTTGCCAACCTTGATTAACAGCTTGTTTCCATCAGTTATTTCCTGAAGGCTGACTTCCATGTTATCTTTGGTAAGGGCTTTGCGTGCATCATGCAGGGAAACGGGTTTTTCGAACTTCAACTGCAAGGCGGTGCCCCCAGTAAAGTCAATCCCCATGTTTGCAGCACCTCGGGAAATCTGTACGATGGCGACAATGCCGATGATGGCAATAATTGATGATATGGTGAAGGATATTTTCCTCTTACCAATAAAGTCAAACTTGGTTTTACCGATGATTTGCATGAATTCCCCCGTATCCAGCCTAAATGCTGATTTTTGTCGCCCGGCCACGGCCGAGGAAATAGTCGAATACCACCTTGGTGCCGATAAGGGATGTGAACAGGTTGATGATTACCCCGAGGCTCAAGGTAACCGCAAATCCCTTGACCGGTCCCGTTCCGAACTGGAAAAGGACTGCAGCGGTGATGAGAGTCGTTACGTGGGAGTCCATGATCGTCAGGAATGCTTTATCATATCCTGAGTCGAGTGCAGCCTTCGGCGTCTTGCCCAGGCGGAGTTCTTCACGTATTCGTTCGAAGATCAGGACGTTGGCATCCACTGACATCCCGATCAAAAGCACGATTGCAGCAATGCCAGGCAAGGTAAGGGTAGCTCCGAAAGCAGCCAAGGCACCCATCAGATAGACGAGGTTGAGTACCATGCCGACGTTTGCAATCATACCAGACAGTTTGTAATAGATTGCCATGAAACAGATAACCAGCAGAACGCCGGCCAGACCGGCCATCAGCCCTTTTCGGATGGAGTCTTGGCCAAGTGAGGGACCAACGGTAACATTCTGGAGAATCTTGACCGGAGCAGGCAAGGCGCCTGCCCGGAGAACGATGGCAAGGTCAGTGGCCTCTTTCTCCGTAAAGCTACCACTGATCTGGGCATTACCGCCGGAAATGCGCTCGCGGATAACCGGCGCTGAGTAGATGTTATTATCAAGTACAATGGCAAAGCGCTTGCCCACATTGGCGGCTGTTACCTGGTCGAAAAGCTTGGCACCAACTGAATTGAAACTGATCGCAACATACGGTTGATTAAACTGCGAATCAATCCGCACCTGGGCATCAGTCAGCAGATCACCGGTAATCAGGGTCTTCTTTTTCAAGACATAGGGGATCTCTGTTACTGCGCCGGTTTCCGGATCGGTTTTCTTTTCGGAAAGAATTTCATCATCTTCAGGAAGAGTACCCTGGGTTGCAGTTGCCGGATTAACATCTTCATCAACCAGCTTGAATTCCAGGCGAGCAGTCTTTCCGATCAGTTCAATTGCCCGCTTGGGATCCTTGACGCCGGGAAGCTGGACAACGATATTTTTGATCCCTTCCCGTTGAATTACCGGTTCCGAAACGCCAAACTGGTCAATCCTGTTGCGGATGGTCTCAAGAGCCTGCTGAACAGACTTGTCTTTTACCGATTCAATCTCCGAGTCTGACATTTGCATCTGGAGGTTGAGAAATCCTCCGTCATCAAAAGGAGCAAGAAGCTTGAGACGGGGATACTTCTCCTTGAGAAGCTTTTCCACAGAGGCAACTGTCCCCTTGTCGTAGAGGACAATGGCGATCCGGTCGCCTCCGAGGCGAGCAACTTTTTTGAAACGCAAATTCTTATCATTCAAGGTGTCTTCGACGTCAGTGGCAATGATGTCCAGCTGACCTTCGACCGCCTTTTCTGTTTCCACTTCCATGACAAGATGAATTCCGCCCTGAAGATCAAGGCCCAGACTTATCTTATCCTTTGGCAAAAAGGGCCCACTCCACCAGGTAGGCAGAGTGGAAAAAAATGTTGGTGCCAGATACAGAAGTGAACAGAAAAGAAAAAATACAATGAGACTGATGCGCCAGGTGAGTCCCTTGGACATGGCAGCGCTCCTTTCAAAAATATGTCTCGAGAAAAATGGATTCTATCCGGAACGCCGGACAAGAAACAATACTACATCGGCAACAAAATCAACTTCGGTTTGTGCTATTTAACAACGGTAGCGATGTAGCCTTTATTGATCCTGACATTAACCCCGGTGGCAATCTCCATCACGACCACTCCATCGTCGATTGCTGTCACCTTTCCATGAATTCCGCCGGCCGTTACGACCTGATCACCTTTCTTAAGTGTCTCCAGAAGGGCCTTGTGCTCTTTTGCCTTTTTCTGCTGGGGACGGATAAGGAGGAGGTAAAAGATCGCAAACATGAAAATGAGCGGAATAAAACTCATAAAAGAACTGGTGCCGGTTGCCCCACCCGGTGATGCGCCAAACAACGGATGCAAAACTGAACATGTAAAACCTCCTGAAAAGAATTGATCGTGCCCATGGGCACAAAGGTAATTACCACGAAAATTTATTATTATATCAGCTACATTCGGTTCGTTGTCGATTATTATAAAACTCCCGGCGGAATGTGGCAAAGCGCCCATGAGCAATTGCCTCACGTGCCTGTTCCATCAGGGTCAGATAATAGTAAAGATTGTGATACGTATTGAACCGCGAAGAAAGTATTTCACCTGACCGGTAAAGGTGACGCAAATAAGCCCGGGAATAATTTTGGCAGACATAACAGTCACAGTCCGGGTCTATCGGCAGACGATCTTCCGCATAACGGGAATTCTTTATATTCAAACTCCCGGTTGAGGTAAACAGCATACCATTACGGGCATTTCTCGTGGGCATAACGCAATCGAACATATCATACCCGCGATAGATTCCCTCTATCAAATCTTCGGGTGTACCGATACCCATGACATAACGCGGATGATCTTCGGGAAGAAGTGGCTCGCAGGACTCCATCACCGAGTACATCACCGCCTTTTCCTCGCCAACGGAAAGACCACCAAGTGCATAGCCGTCAAAACCTATTTCTCGCAGCTCCCGCGCACTCTGTTCCCGCAGATCATGAAACCTGCCGCCCTGGACAATGCCGAATAGTGCCTGGTCATCGCGACGCTTGGCTTCCTTGCAGCGCCGAGCCCAACGACTTGTCATCTCCAGCGATTTCAGCACATAATCATAATCGGAAGTACTGGGAGGACACTCGTCGAAGCACATGATAATGTCCGCGCCGAGTGATTCCTGTATCCCTATGGATACCTCGGGAGAGATACAATGAGAGGATCCGTCCAGATGCGACTGGAAAGTGACCCCCTCTTCCTTGATCTTGCAGAGCTCTCCAAGACTGAATACCTGGAAACCTCCGCTATCTGTCAAGATCGGACCCGACCAGTGCATGAATTCATGTAAACCACCCATCCTGCCGATCAATTCATGCCCTGGTCTGATATAGAGATGGTAGGTATTGGCCAGGATGATCTGGGACTTGACCTCCCGTAACTCCTCGGGGCTCATGGCCTTGACTGTTGCCTGGGTTCCCACCGGCATGAAAATCGGTGTTGCGATGGTTCCGTGGGGTGTCGAAATAGACCCCAGTCGAGCAGCGCACGACGAATCCTTTGCAATAAGATTGAAAGTGAACGATTGCAAACGGTACCTTTTATCAACGTAACTTCCCGTATTCTTACGGGATACGGTTATCACGGAACAAGTGGTTTCAATCCGTTCTCAACGGATGAACATTGCATCTCCGTAACTGAAAAAGCGAAACTTTTTCCTGATGGCCTCGGAGTAGGCATGGAAAAGAAATTCTTTTCCGGCAAAAGCCGAGACCAGCAGCAGAAGAGTCGAGCACGGCAGATGAAAATTGGTGATCAGAGCGTCGATGACCTTGAAGCGGTAGTCGGAATGGATAAAGATATCCGCTTCGCCATCGCCCGCACGAACGATACCATCGCTTTCGGCTGCATGTTCGAGTGCGCGCGTGGTCGTTGTTCCAAGGGCAATTACTCTCCCTGGTCCTGCCTTACGAGCAGTAATTGCCTCGACCGTTTCCGGGGAAATGGTGTAGAACTCCCGATGCATCCGGTGTTCACTCACCTCTTCAACCCTCACGGGAAGAAAAGTTCCAAGGCCCACATGGAGGGTAAGATGGGCAATTTCTACCCCGCACGACTGAACCTCCTGCAGAAGCTGCTCGGTGAAATGCAGACCGGCCGTGGGAGCGGCAACCGCACCGCTGTTGCGGGCAAAAACAGTCTGGTATCGTGACTCGTCTTCCACATCAGCCGCTCGCCGGATGTAGGGAGGAAGAGGCATTCTGCCCTGCTCCTCAAGCCACTGATTGAAGCCTTCCCTCGGAGAAAAGCTGACCAGCCAGGTTTCATCGTTACACCTCTCAAGAACCTGAGCAGTCATACCAGCGGGAAACGTGAGAAAAGAACCTGCGCGAGGCTTCTTCGACGAACGGAGAAGACAGGACCAGACCTCGTCCTGACCGGTCATTCTGCGGAGCAAAAAGACCTCGACACGACCACCGCTTTCCTTTTCTCCAAAAAGTCGCGCAGGAAGAACCCTGGTATCGTTTACAACCAGGAGGTCCCCAGGGCTGAATAACTCGGTTATCCGGGAAAATTCGGTTTCTTCGATTGTCCCGGCCTTCCTGTCAAGGATCATGAGACGGGATGCGTCCCTGCGCTCCACCGGGGTCTGAGCAATCAACTCCTGCGGCAGATCATAATCAAAATCACGAAAACGCATAAAACTCTATTCAGTGTAGTAGTTGACGACTCGTGTTCCCGGATAATAGTACGACAGAATTTCCCGGTAACTGAAACCATCTTCGGCACGCTGTTTCGCGCCCCACTGGCAAAGTCCGACCCCATGACCGTAGCCGGCACCGACGAAAACAAAGTTATTATCGACCAGCTTCACCTCAAAATTCGTACTCCGGATAACACCGTAACCAATAATCTTGCGGAAAGCTACAGCGGGAATGGTAACGGTACCATTGTCAGAATCAATTTCAAGATATTCAATCCTGCCGCTCGGATAGCGGGACTTTACCTGAATCCGTTGCAGATCATTCACATTATATCCGGCAGCGCGAAGGAGAGACTCGATCTTTTTAGGCGAAAGAGCCTGCTCCCAGAGAACTGACGGAGATTTCATGCAATAGGTGCACACGACTCCTCGCAGATAGGGGAGCTTTTCGGACCAGACATGTTCGGAATCCTCAGTGTGCCCGCCACAGCTTGAGTGAAAAAACGCCTGGATAATTTTGCCGTTATAGGTGACTACCTCGCCACGGGTCTCTTCCACGGCAAGAGCGGCCCTGCTGTCTTCGATATCAGATCCTCCGTAGACCTGGTCATAGACAGTGGTCTCCATATGGTAGAGAAGATTTTTTCTGGCCTGCTTCTGAAAGAGCGCAAAAGTGCGGGCAACAACCGCCTGGGCCTTGACCGCTTCCAACGGCCACTGGGACGATATTTCGCAGTTTATGAGTCCAATAAGATAATTCTCAAGGAGCATTTCATCAACCACCAGAAGCCCCTTATCAGAGGGATATACTTCCAGATGACCGCGATACCCCTTGCCGTTTATCTGAACAAAGCCGGGGGAAGTAATTTTGAGAGACCTGAGAAGCCTCCCTCCAACAGAAATGGCGCTTCCCTCTTTTTTGACAATCAGGGGAAACGACACGGAAAGCCTGGTTCCGAATGAATCCGTAGCCTCCAGACCAACCCCGTTAATACAAATGGTTTCAATTCCCTTTTGAACAGCAACCCGGATCGTCTCAGTATCACCGCTTGCCGCGAAGATTGCCGTGGGCAAGAGCAGGATACAGATGACAATTCCGAGAGATATTTTAAGCATGTGCATCGTCGCCTTCGCAACCTTTCGATAAAAGCAAAAAAATAGAATGAAGTCAACGAAATTGTCGCTTTCTCTGTTGCACGATCATGCCGGCTTCGCCTGAAATGCTCCCTGGAAATCCGTTTACTTCATCAACCTGTTTGGACGGGTATCATAGGGAGAGGTACTCACCTTGTCAAGCTTTCAGATACAGCTTCCGGATTCAGTCACCAATGAGCCTCTTTCACCCTGCCCCATTCAGAAGGACCACACCACAACCCAGTGAACCTCATCATGCTCAGACCGACCATTTCATAAACAGCAGCCAGTGTTAGTGACGATGCCAACGCCATTTTTCAAAAGCTGTCAGTGAGTCACTTACAAGTCTCTCTAATTCAGGTCACCATTCCTCCGGCAAACCGTTTGCCCGATCCGATAATTCGTGATATTTTGACAAAAACACACTATTTCTTATCCAAGCACACATTCAGGAGCCCTTCGTGACCAAGCTGCTCCAGGTAACCGGACTTTCAACACACTTCATCCTTCCGCTCGGAACACTAAAAGTGGTAGACAATCTCGACCTGTCCGTTCAGGAAGGGGAGACCCTTGCAATTGTCGGCGAATCAGGATGTGGCAAAAGCATGACCGCACTTTCCATCATGCGACTTGTTCCTCCACCAGGCAGCATTGTTTCCGGTGAAATACTTTTTGACGGCAAGGACCTGCGCAGCTTCTCCGACAGCGAAATGCAGCATATCAGGGGGAACAAAATATCTATCATCTTCCAGGAACCGATGACGTCACTGAACCCTGTGTTCCGTATCGGCGATCAAATAACGGAAGGGATACTTCTCCACCGAAATCTCTCAAAGCGCGAAGCGAGAGAAGTAGCAGTCGAAATGCTCAACAAGGTCGGTATTCCCTCTCCTTCTTCGCGCTATAATGACTACCCCCACCAATTGAGTGGCGGAATGCGTCAGCGTATCATGATAGCAATGGCCCTATCCTGCGAGCCTCGCCTTCTGATAGCCGACGAGCCGACAACAGCTCTCGATGTAACCATCCAGGCCCAGATTCTCGAACTCATTGACGACCTGAAACGGGAATACGGCATGGGGCTGCTCCTCATCACCCATGATCTTGGGGTGGTTGCAGAACGGGCCCACCGAACCTCGATCATGTATGCCGGTAAAATAGTTGAATCCGGACCCACTGACCAGGTCTTGCGCCATCCACTGCATCCCTATACCGAGGGACTACTTTCCTCTCTACCCCAGCGAGCGAAGCCAGGAAAGCCCCTCTCGACGATTCCCGGACAGGTGCCGAATCTGCTCCTGGATCTTCCCGGATGCGGCTTCTGTGAACGCTGCCCCCGGAAAGAGTCGAAATGTGCAACGGAGCCCCCTCCCCTCCTGGAGCAGAATCCAGGACACTTTGTTCGATGCTGGAAATCCTTATGAATCAGCCATTACTGGAAGCGAAAAACATTCGAAAGTTCTTTTCCGTCAAGCCGAATCCCTTTGCCAAGGCCCTTTCCCTGAAGGCGGTAAACGGAGTATCCTTCCAACTCAATGAAGGTGAAACTCTGGGTCTTGCCGGCGAATCAGGGAGCGGCAAATCCACTCTGGGAAAGCTGCTGCTACGGCTACTTGCGCCTGACGAAGGAGAAATTCTGTTCCGGAACAGAAGCCTGGACAGTTTTTCTGCCAAGGAACTCTTTTCGTTCAGAAAAGAAACGCAAATGATTTTTCAGGATCCTTATTCATCACTGAACCCTCGAATGCGGATTGGAGACATAATCGGGGAACCGATAAAAATCCATGGGACTTCCGATTCAGCAGGCTATCGGGACCAGGTTAACGTGCTCATGAAAAGAGTCGGGCTTTCCGAAGAATATTTTTCCCGTTATCCCCATGAATTTTCCGGTGGTCAAAGACAGCGAATCGGCATTGCCCGGGCATTAGCAGTTTCTCCCCGTCTAATCATTGCTGACGAACCGGTCTCTGCCCTCGATGTCTCCATCCAGGCCCAAATCATTAATCTTCTCCAGGAACTTAAATCTGAATACAATCTTTCATTCCTCATTATCGCGCACGACCTCTCCGTTCTTCATCATATGAGCGACCGCATTGCAGTCATGTACCTCGGCTCAATTGTGGAAATGGGTGCCACGGAGCAAGTATTTTCCCGCTATCTGCATCCCTATACCGAAGCCCTGCTTTCTGCCGTTCCTCATCTTGAGGTAGAAGAACGCAGAAAAAGGGTTATCCTGAAAGGTGACATTCCCTCCCCCCTAGCGCCGCCTGCCGGGTGTCCATTTCATCCCCGCTGTCCTTATGCCCGCCCTGAAATCTGCACAGTGCTTCCTCCACCACTTGAAGAGAAGAGGCCAGGTCATTTCGCAGCATGTCATTTCAACTTGTTTGCGACTGGTTGACGGAATATCGCTTTTCTCTCATTATTGCTCACCTGGAATAGTTCCAGTAATGATTTATTTCCGCTATTCCAAAATAATATAGCCTCAACAATTGTGTATATACACATCGTTAAGGAATTTATTTTCAAATGTTATTCCCGCATAAAATAGTGGTTTATTTGTTTGAAAACTGATACTATACCAAAATTCTGGCTCACGGGATTAATGAACTACTTTGGAATCACGTAATTGCCTCTGCAACATCAACAAGTTGACAAACCACTTTAGCAAGATATATATATATTAATTTCTAAAACATGGAGCCAGTCATGGAATTCGATAAAAATAGAAGTTTCGACAACGAGGCAGAAGTCTGCAAAGTTCTCGGTCATCCTGTACGTTTGAAGATAGTTGCCGGACTCTGCTCCCAGGAATGCAATGTAAAACATATTTGGGAATGCCTCGGACTTCCCCAGGCAACAGTTTCCCAGCACTTGGCACTGCTTAAGAACAAAGGTATTATCGAGGGTAAGCGCGATGGCGTCGAAGTTCACTACAGTGTTATTCACCCTCTTGCCAAGAAAATTATCTGTCTCATGACCGAATAATTCGCCATTCCGAAATAGCGGGCCAATGATTGGTATTTCTGCGGTCTGCACAACATTCACCGCATAAACTTACTCTCCGTCCTTAGCAGCAAACTGCTACCCCCCCTCACTCCTTTCTCCATTTTCCATTCCTTTTCTGCACCGTTGGCACACAACCCAATGAGCAGCAATTTTAGTAATTTTTTTCAAGGATAGTCTTGTCACTATCCAAGCCCCATTAGACGACAAGGACTTCTCTGATATTTGAAGAATGGAAATACTGACATACCGGGAACATCACGGAAGCATTAAGCTGTGCACATGAGCTTCAAAGTAAAGAAGGGAGAGCAACAACAGTTGCTCCCCCTTCTTTCAAAGTATTCTGCTATGGAATTGAAACGGCAAGTGCTTACAAGAAAAAACCCAGGCCCTCGGCAGCAGCTTGAACTTTTCAAAACCCAGGTACTCCAAACGTCAGAAAACTTACTCCTCAACATTTTCAGTTCTTTGCAATACCGGAATTTTAGCCAATTTCTTTTTTCTGCTCTCCGTGTCATTTCCGAGATCCATGGGATCCATCATGAAGCCTACAATCTCGATAAAATCAAAACCATCACTCATAATACCGGCGAATTCTTCATCATTAGCAGGTTGATTCTCCGGGACATAGACCATAACCTCTTTCGAGTCCACGAGATAAAATGCAATATATACATGGGAAATCCCGTTCTCTCGCACCGAGAAAACATAAGCGTCGCAGGTCATGGTAGTATTATCTTCTCTTGCAACACGCGTCCTGTTGAGCGATTTATATACTTCCAGCACATCTTCCGGGTGGAGGTACTCTACAATCTCTTTCGATTTATCAAGGGTAAAGGCAACAGACTTGCCAGTGGACTTTCTGCCGAACTTTGGTTGAATTCCAAAGTCGAAGGCCCCTTCCTGCTGAAGAAAGGCAAACGGGTCCGATTCGTCACTCGCTTTCAAAGTGTTACTCTCTACATCGGCAGAGGCGATGGAGTCTTCATCAATTGGCACGTTGCTCCCGGCAGAGGACTTATCAGAACGAGATGATTTTCCGGCCTTTGTTGCCGTAATAGCAGCATCAGGCGTCGAAATCTCCTCAGGGGTCTCTGAATTATCGGAAACAGTCTCTTCCTGAACGGCAGAAGTAAGCTCCCTACGATTCTCCAACTCCGCCCTTTCATCATTCAATTTCCGGGCAATCGCCCTAGTGGCGGAAATTCTTTCTTCCAGAATTTTCTCAGCAGAGTCTTTCTCTCCAGCAAGTCGTTCAACATCCGCCGAAATCTCCGCCAAGACCTTCTTTGCCGCTTTCTCAGCAGCTGCTTTTTCTGCAACCAACCTCTCGGCCTCAAAGTGCAAAGTCTCCAACTCTCGGGCAAGATTCTTCTCGACGGCAATCTTTTCCGAAGCAAGACTCGCAACCCTGGCACGGAGCATTGCCACTTCGCCTGTCGAAGTATTCTCCAGTGCAGACTTTTCCGCCATCAACTGCTCGGCCTCCTGCTGCAAAGAGGCAAGCCAGTTATCCACATCAGGATCAGCAGCATTCTCCACAGGCTTCATCTCATCGCCGTAAAGCGCTGCAAGGAGAGAACGGGCAGTGTTCCGAGCCATCCGGGTTTTCTCAGCAACCTGCATCTCTGACTGGAGCAGGTCATCTGCAAATTGCATCACCCGTGCCTCCAATGCAATAAGTTGTTCAGATGCATCGTTCGCCCGCACAACCCTTTCTCTTTCCAGCCTTTCAAGTTCGGAGGTAACACATGACAACTTCTCCTTGGCTGAAACGGTATTCTTCTCAATTTCAGCGCTGATTGCAGAAACTCTGGATTGTGCCGCTGCAAGCTCCTCAGCTGCTGCTGCCTCATCAACAACCATCTGCCTGGTCAATTTTTCTTCCTGGTCAGAGAGTGCCGCGATCTCTTGCGCAGAAATCTCTTCGAGGGAGTTCTTTTCGGAGGAAAGCTTTTCTATTTTCGCCTTCAGTACGGCAGTTTTCTTTTCCTTTTCAATCCGGAAGGAGTCTGTATCCTTTCTAAGTTGTGAGAGGTCTTCTTCAAGTGAGCGAATTTCTTGAGCAGCGGCCTCTTCGCCCTCTTTTTTCATGGACAGGAGCTTCTCCTCCTCCTGACGAAGACTGACCAGCAGTTTTTCAGCTGAATCCCGCGCAGCACCAATCTCATCCCTCAGAAGAACTATTCGTTCCTGCAGGGAGGACTGTTCCTCGTCAGACTCCCGTTGCAGCGATGATTTTTCTGCTGCAAGTCGTCCAACCTCCTTCTTCAGATCGGCACTGGTAGCAGCACAAGAATCTTCAACAGACTTTTTCTCTTCCTCTAATCGTACCATCTCAGCCCGGAGCTCAGAAACAGCCAGATCAGCAGATTGTTCCGCTTCTGCTTTTTCCTTCAGCAGTTTTTTCTGCTCGGCAGCAAGTACGGCAAGCTCTTCAGCAACTGAGTCTCGAGTGCCGGCACTGTCCAAGCGAAGCTGCTCGATTTCGCTCCGAACCGTCAAAAGCTCCTGATCCATATCTCCGATCAACCGCTGCTTTTCCTTTGCCCGTTCTTCCAGCTCAGCCCTCAAGGCTGACAACTCTTCAGACCCCTTCTGTTCTATTGATTGTATTTCTTCTTCAAGGGCAGCTCGTTGGTTTTGAAGATCAGACAACTCACCCTGAAGACTTTTTTCTAAAGAAGATTTTTCTTCTCTGTATTTCTCGAGGTCATTCCGCAGTGACTCCAGTTCCTGGTCTGTTTCAGTATGAAGGGAAAAGCTTTCAAGCTCAGTCTTGAGGACGGCAATTTCACGCGCCCTGTCCTTCTCCGAGGACGACTTCGCGCTATTCAGGTGTTCCAGGTCTGCCTGAAGAGCCGCTAACTCTGCCGCAGTATCCGTATCGTAATCTGCTATCTCGGTTTTTAGGGATTCTATTTCTGATTTTGCTGCATCAATTTTCCGTGAAGCTTCTTTTTCAGCAGACTTCTTTGCCTGGACCAAGCTTTCGATATCCGCAGCAAGAGTAGATAATGTCTCTTCATCGGATTTTTCCTGAGAGGCAATCTGGGAGGATAGACGTTGTGATTCTTTGCGTAGCTTTGCAATCTCTCTTTCGGCAAGGGCTTCAGCATCTGCTTTCTGCAGACCCAGATCCTCCAAGCCGGTTTTTAATGCCGCAATCTCAATTGAGCTTTTGTCTTCAAAAGCACGTATCTCCTTTTCAAGCTTTTCGGTATCTGCGCGAAGCAGGGCAAGGGTTTGAGCCGCGGCCTTCTCTGCCGCCACTTTATCGGCAATCAATCGATCCTTTCTTTCCTTCTCGTCAACCAGGGTAGTATCCTTGCTCGGGACTGATTGTAACGGCTGTGACTTCGGGCCAGTTTCCTTGTTGGAAGGAGTCTCGTCAGGAGTTTTTGAAACCTTTATTTCCTGTTCCAAGGATGATGATTTTTTTTTCTCGGCTGCCTTGACTTCAGATCCAGGTTCTTTTGCCGAAATATCCTGCTGCTGCCTGGAAGTCTTTTCTGCGGCACCTTTCCTTTGAGATGTTTTTTTGCCCGACGTTGCAGAACGAACTACCCTGAGATCATTGATAACCACTTCTTTGAGTGCTTTGCTGTAATTCAGATTTATGCTCTTCATATCAAAGCCGAATTCCTGGACAAAGTCATGTGCTTCCTTGAGCACCAGGTCACTTGTCTTCCTGTCAGTCGGCTGCCTTTCAGGAACAAATATTACGAAGCTTTTACTATGAAGAAGGGAAAGTGCCACATATACAAAGGTACTGTCACCGTCATTGGTTACACAGATAAATGCATCACAAGGCTGCTGCAGTCTTCCACCATATCCCAGCATAATTGAAGAACTTGAGCGATACATCGCAGCCACATCCTGGGCATCTGCTTCAATAAAGTGCAGCAAATTGTTTTCAATAAACATCTTTCACCCCGCGGATCTAATCTGATGTCTTATGTGCCAAAGACGAATTGAAATATGGCACCGGTAGTGGCATGGTAAACATAAAAACACTCTTTATTTACTCAGAAAAAGTGCTGCGCTAACAAAGTTCGTATAGTGTTTAGACAAAAATCACCTTAAGATACAAAAAAGCCGGGGCCAAAATATCACATCAGATATTTCGGCAACCCGGCAGTCTGCATGAGACCCTTGAGGCTTTCCGCCCCACCCTCGCGAATGGTTTAGTATTATCGTGTATCTCACAATATTCAGTTGTGCCCCTATTTGATTGCCCATTATCCGAAACAAAAGTGCAATGTCAACAGATTTTTGGTATGGCGGCAATGCCGGGAAACTCCAGCAAACCTGGAGTTTCCCGGTTTAAATTCACAAAATTGTATGGTACTATACGTTAAAATTTACTGTCCTGACTGAAATCCCGGATTGAATCAACTAAAACAACTAACTCTTTTCAGGAGGATCTATCATGCAAAACGTCGTACGATCAAAACAATCTCTGTCCGAAGAAGAACTCGCCAAGATCAAGGAAATTGACTGGGATACTTACTATCGTGAATCTGCGTCTTCTGATTTGAAGGGTCTTTCAAATTGTCCGGATTGCAATACGATACTTGTCGCACGTGATGATCAATCGGAAATTACCTGTTATCATTGTGGAAAGAAAATTACACCATAACTCACTATATCAAGCACAACGAGATTTTGTTGATTTTGGTCGCATTTTTTCTAAATTTCATTAGCGACCCTATCTACTACGCCCATAGTTATCACTTTGCGATATAAATCGTAAGAAGATACTTGCATTATTCTTTTCCATTGCTATTATTTCATAAAACAATCTAGCATGTTCCACACTGATATGTCTTCTTATTACAAAGGTTATCTAATTTCAAGGAGGAAACTATGAAAAAAATTCTCGTTAGCGTAGTAACAACCACTGCAATTATGGTCTGTGCCGGACTGGCCTTTGCTGCAGAAGAGTATCCTACCCAGGAAGCTACTGTAACCATGACTGTCAGCACCCCTGACGGAACAGTTCTTAAAGAGGAAACTACCAGCGATACCACGAAAGGTGCCGATACAACGGCTCAGTACAAAGCGCTGGAGAAAACAAAGCCCGTTGAGAAAAAAGACAAGGCTGCACCTAAAAAGAAATAAGCTTTCTACCGTTTCAGAATCTTTCACCGCAGCATGCCAGCGATACGAACTGCTGACAATATTGCTAAAAAGGCCACATCAATTCGATGCGGCCTTTTTAGCATTCTACTCAAGCTCCCCATAGATTTCCTTGAAGCGGGGAGTCTATCCATATCGGTTTTCAGACTTTTACGCCTTTTCCATGGATAACCTCGTAGGAAACCGGAACACCCCTCTCATCAGAAAAATTACTCTGATAAAACTCCGTCATTTTCGTAATGATCCTTTTCCCGCCAAGTCCCTCTGCAGGCTGAGACGTGGCAGTGCCGGCACCAATGCCCTTGAGTGCCCTGAGAAAAGCAGGAACGTCAGGGTAATATTCTTTTTCAAAATAGTTTTCGACGTTGATTCCGCTGAAGCCGGCATCATAAAGGTCTTTCTCCACAACGTCCCTCGCAAAGAAATTATGTGACCGGTCCTTGTTAACCGCGTTTTCAACAAGCAGAGCAGTGCGGTACGAACTCTTCAACTCATGCAGCGTACCTTCACCAAACAGGGCAAAAAGAAACGTACCGCCAGGAGCAAGTACCCTCTTTGCCTCTGAGAAAGCTTTCCCCAGTACAGCAAGCCACTGAAATGTTGAGGTCGAAACCACCAAGTCGAAAGTTCCTTCGCCAAAGGGAAGGTATTCAGCATCTCCCTCCACATACAGAAAATTTCCCTTCTCCCGCAGGGAGTCCATTGCCGTGGCTCCCATGCCCGGTGCCAGATCAAGTCCGGCAAGAAACGCCTCGGGAAAGGATTTTCGCAAAGACCTGAGAAGCATTCCGGTTCCCGCTCCGACATCAAGTATCCGCCGAGGGAAATGCTGAAGTGATATTTCCGCAAGGTTCGAAAGAATCTTTTCAATAACCAGCTTCTGAACAATGACGGTATCTTCATATCGACAAGCGCCCTTGTCAAAGGCTTTCCGTACTTTTGATCTGTCAATTTTACTCATAGATATTTTCAAGGAACATGGCAAGGGTAGAATTGAATTCATTGGAACGCGAGAACATGGGAGCATGTCCTGCCCCGATCAGGACGGCACATTGTGAGCCGGATATTTGTGTGGACATATATCGCGAGGAATCAACGGGACAGATCAGATCCCTGTCTCCATGAATCAGCAGTACCGGTTCTCGAATGGAGGAGAGAACAGGTCGCACATCAGCTGTTTCAAGGGTCTGCAGAACCGGAACCATGACCTCTGGAGAGGGAGGCGGCAGCAATGGCAGGACATCCCGTTCAAACGCCTCAAATCCTTTTTCAGAATGCAGCTCATCGGTAAACATAGTACGGTGAAAACCATACATCGCCTTATGCGGGTTTCTTTTCAGAAGCAGAGAAAGCGACCGTGGCTCCTTCGGAGGAAGGCCGTGGGGATAATCAGGGGATGAACAATATTTCGAGGTACCGGATACCAGGACCAACGAGGCTAGCCTTTCCCGCACTGCCGGATACGAGGCAAGCGCGACAAGAGCTCCCAGGGACCACCCCAAAAGCGTCACCTCGGAGAGGCAAAGCCTTTCGAAGAAAAGTCTGACATCGGAGGCGAGAATGTCGATACCATATCCGGAACAGGAGGGCATGGACCGACCATGACCCCGAAGGTCAAAGGCAATACAACGGTATCGAGATGAAAAGAATTTTTTTTGCTGTAACCATATCTGTGATGAGAGAGACCAACCGTGGACGAACAGCAAGGGTTTTCCGTCACCGATCTCTTCATAATACAGATTGACTGAGTCACTGGCAGTTAGATACGGCATCAGATACTCTCGTGGAAACCAATGAAATCTCTATCGACTCCCGCTGCCCTTGCGGCAAAGCCTACTTTTACCCCTGCCCGGCATACGGCTTTCAATACACGCTGAAGATCCGATACGTCGTGGGTTGCCATAAGAGTGAAGCGAAGGCGACTGCTACCGACAGGAACTGTCGGAGGGCGGATTCCCTGAACAAAAACACCCTCGTCAAGGAGAGCACGTGAGAATTCCATGGTTTTCTGCGCGTCACCCACGAAGACAGGAATGATCTGGGTCTCGCTTCCCAGGGTATCAAAACCGGCCTCACAGAGGGAATTTCGCAGATATTCCGTATTCACTGCCAAACGCTGACGCAGATCGGCCCCCTCCCTGGAATCGACAATGTCAAAAGCAGCAGATGCCGCGGCCAGAACAGCAGGTGGCAAAGATGTCGAAAAAATAAAGGAACGCGCCCTGTTCACGAGATATTCGATAGTCTCGTGCGAACTCGCAATAAATGCCCCAAAACCTCCGAGTGCCTTCCCCAGGGTGCCCATGGAAATATCGATTTCCGATGATAGACCCAAATGCTCAGCCGTCCCGCGTCCAGTGGATCCGAGGACACCGGTTCCGTGTGCATCGTCCACCATGAGGAGCGCTCCATGCTCTTTTTTTATGGCAACCAGCTCCACTAGGTTTGCCATGTCTCCATCCATACTGAAGACACCATCAACAATAATGATCCTGCGGCCGTCCCCCCGGTGCTCTGCCAAAGATCGGCGGAGAAAAGCCATGTCGTTATGAGGATAGCGCACCAAACGGGCACGTGAAAGAAGACAGCCGTCAACAATGCTGGCATGATTCAATTTGTCCGAAAAGAGGATATCTCCTTTGTGCGCAAGAGCAGGGATAACGCCGGTATTCGCGGCATACCCCGAATTAAAAACCAAGGCCTTCTCGGTTCCTTTGAAAACGGCAATTTTCCGTTCAAGCTGCTCATGAAGCTCCATTGTTCCGGAAACGAGACGGGAGGCACCAGTTCCGACACCATAGTGCTCAACAGCCTTTATCGACGCTTCCTTCAGAGTCGGATGATTCGCCAAGCCGAGATAGTTGTTGGAACAAAGGAGTAGAACTTCCTTCCCGTCCACAACCACCCGGGAATTCTGGCCCCCCTCAATAAGTGGCATGCGGCGGAAAAGCCCCTGATCTTTCAAAAGACTCAGTTCGCGGGAAAATGTACTCACCACAAATCGTCCCTCCTCCAGAGAAACACGAGTTCGTCAACCTGCCAGTTACATTAGGTTAACAGACTATGAGTTATCATATCCAGATATGTTTGTAAAAGGAATTCTCAAGCCTCGGGAGTTAGAAAGCGGAGATTGGTGGCCATTATTTGTTTAAACGGAACGACCTGTCAGTAAGGATAAAATGCAACCGGCAGCATAATTCCTGTGAATTAGCTGCCGGTCAGTCAAGGTTATCAGAGAGGAGAAGTGGTCTAGCGTTGAAATGAGCCACCCACCAGGGTCGCGGTTACACTACCGATCTTCACCTTCGTTTTCATTTTAACGGGGAGAAGACGTTTATCATCAGTTAGCCAGATCAACATCTCGCCTTTTCTGTCGATTATCCCCTCAGACTGCATGAGCGGCTTGATAACAATGGTATCAAAGGTGCCAAGAGATGTTTTGATCTTCTCCTTCCTGAGTACCTTGACCTCAACATTCCACGTCTTCAAATTATCAAGTATCGTAAGAAATACTGATTTTCCAACTTCGAGATGGAGAGTCCTTACAAAGTAAAAACTGGACAAGGTATCCAATGTTGCTGCAACAATGGGAAGTTCCCTTTTGTCACCATTAATGTTGTCCTTATAATAGGCAATTCCTTTAGCATGATTGAACTGAACTTCCCTATCCCTGCGATGACTCCCTTCCCGGGTCTTCAATGAGTATGATTTCGACTGGCCCAATTTCGATTCGGGATTTGTCGACAGAATCGAGACTATCCGATCCTCAACCGGGAAAAATACCGTTATCCAGTCTGCAGAGCGGGCAATGGAGGTAATTTTTATATCCCCATTTTCCGCAACAATCTCCTGAGTAGCCGTTCCCGCCTTTATGCCGGTCCAGGTCAGGTCATAGACCAGCTTTTCAGGTATGGTCAATGCCAAAGCATTCGCAGGCACGATGCTGGTTGACAGCCAAAGAAATGCAAACAGCATCAAAAACTTATTTTGGACGACAGACTTGAACATACAAAACACATTTATGCTCATGGAACATTCTCCTTTTTCCTACCCGATGATGATACACTAGTATTTGAATTTGTCTGGTTGTATTCACGAACTTCTTTGCTATAGTTTTAGTCGAATTTCCACATAGTCCCTTACGAGGAGAAAACCACATGAAACTCGAAGATGTGAAAAAAATTGCGAAGGATCGGGGCCTACAGATTAAAAACATGAAAAAAGCCGAACTCATACGAGCGATACAACGGGATGAAGGAAACACCGACTGCTACAACACTGATTCTTCTGATACCTGCGGTCAGTTTTCCTGCATCTGGCGCGACGACTGCCGGTAGCACCCCTCTGCTAGTCCTTCACAGACTTATTCACCAGTTCAATGACCGTAACCTCCGGGGGCGCCAGAAATCGTATTGGCGGCCCCCAGGTTCCTGTTCCTCTGCTCACATAAAGATAGGTAGCATCCAGAATCCGGGACAAACCGGTTTTTACCGGGTAGAACAGGTGCGTTACCACCTCGAACGGAAAAATCTGTCCCTTATGGATGTGCCCCGACATCTGCAGATCGAACAACCCGACGCTCTGCTTAGCCACTACCGGCCGGTGTTTCAGCAACAGGACAAAATGCCCATGGGGAACCTTCCCCAGAATAGCCTCTTCTTTAATTTTTCCGTATCCAAATCTATTACCGGCAGGATCATCCACACCAACAACAGTCATAAACCCGTCCACATCAAGCACTTCTCCCTGGAGGACGGTAAAGCCTGCCTGCTTCATAAAACCCAGTGAGTTCTTTATACCGGCATAAAACTCATGATTGCCGGTTACGGCAATCTTGCCGTAAGGGGCGTGCACTTTGCCCAGAGCAGCTGACAACTCAGTCATCCCGTCCGTCTGTCCATCCACCAAATCACCGGTCGAAACCAGTAAATCGGGTTGTGCCATTTCGATCTCGCTGATGACTTTCTTCAGCCTTTGCTCCTGCACTATCATACCCAGATGAACGTCGGAAATCTGAACTATCTTGAATGATTTGATCGATGGCGGGAGCTTGGTGGTCGGTACCACTACTTTTTCCAGCCTGATAGCCTTGGCTTCACGATACCCGTAGAGTGAAATCCCGAGCGAAACGGTACATGCAACGAGAAATGCCTGCCGATCGGTAAAGAAAACCGAAATATTTTGGTGGAATAAAAGCCCTCCGTAACGGACCAGGACACGACCAAGATCAGTCACCAGCATTGTAATGAAAAACAGGAAGAGAAATCCCATCCAGAGATAAGCGACAAAGGCAAGCGGAACCGCAACGCTGTCAAGTCCTTCTCTTTCAAGAAAGCGCACAAGCATCGGGGCCAGAATCATAATCGACATACATACTACGAGAGAAAAGGCAGCCGGAAATGACAGTGGAAATGCCGTACTAACCTTACGGTAAGCATAATAGTGCATTCCACCATAAAGGGAAATGAATGTCAGCAAAAACAATGACATACGCAGAACATACCCCACATCAGTTGAGAACTGACGGTTGCCGATGAACCCGGAGTTTGCGAAACAAGGAAACCAGATTTTCCTGAAGTCTGTCCATATAGTAGTAGACCACTGGCGTAATGTAAAGTGTTAGCAATTGCGAGACGATGAGGCCCCCTACCACCGCCAAGCCCAGTGGACGGCGCCCCTCGGCTCCTGCTCCGAAACCGATAGCAATCGGCAATGTACCCATGAGTGCAGCCATGGTAGTCATCATGATTGGACGAAAACGTATCAGCGCCCCCTGGCAGATGGCGTCCAGCGGTTTTTTCCCTTCCTTTCGCTGAGCCACAAGTGCAAAGTCGATCATCATGATGGCATTCTTTTTTACGATCCCGATCAGCATTATTATCCCGACAAAGGCATAGACATCCAACTCTTTATGGAACAACATGAGCGTGACCAGAGCACCGAAACCAGCAGCAGGAAGACCGGACAGGATTGTGAGCGGATGAATGAAACTCTCATAGAGAATACCTAGAACAATATAGATAACCAGAACTGCCATAAGAAGGAGTAACCAGAGTCCCTGCAGTGATGACTGGAAAGCCTGTGCCGTTCCCTGGAAGCTGGTAACGATGGACGATGGCAAGGTATCACGGCCCAGTTTCTCCACCAGAGGAACGGCATCCCCCAGTGCAACTCCCGGCTTCAGATTGAATGAAAGGGTAACAGCCGGAAGCTGTCCCTGGTGGTTGACCGTGAGAGGTCCCAGCCCCTTTGTTATGGATGCAACCGTATTGAGGGGCACGAGTTTTCCGTTATTGGCCTGGACATAGAGCATGGATAGCGCGGCAGGGTCCCGCTGGTATTGCTCTGCCAGTTCCAGGATCACCTGGTACTGGTTGTTGGGCGCATAAATGGTCGTAACCTGACGTGAACCGTAGGCAAAATACAAGGCATTTTCGATCTGCTCAACCGAAACGCCGAGCGCGGAAGCCTTATCACGGTCTATCTGCACGTTTACCTGGGGATTCTTGATCTGCAGATCGCTGGTAACATCCTGTAGCTGTGTGAGAGCACGCAACTTCGCTTCAAGCACGATCGAATATTTATACAATTGATCTTTGTCAGGGCTCTGCAGGGTGAACTGATACTGGCTCTTGGTCAAACGTCCGCCTATACGGATGGCCGGAAGGTTCTGCAGATACATCTTGATTCCCGGCACTGTGGCGAGTTTCGGTTTGAGTTCCGCCATGATCTCGTCGGCGGAAAGCTTTCGTTGGTCGCGTGGCTTCAAGCGCATGAACATGCGGCCGGTATTGCTCGAGGAGCTTGCCCCGCCAGACCCGACTGCCGACATGAAAGCTTCTATGTTGGGGTCTTGGGCAACAATGTTCGCCAACTTCCGCTGGTGTGCCACCATGTCCTCGAAAGAAATCCCCTGGGCAGCCTCGGTAAAAGCGAAAAGCTGCCCGGTATCTTCACTGGGCAGAAAACCTTTCGGCATCCTGACGAACAGCCACCCTGTAACGACCGTCAATGTCAAGATCACCGCCAAGACCAAACGGCGATGATGCAGCACTGCATGCAGACTCCGGTCGTAGGCGCCATGCATGGCGTTAAAAAAATGTTCCATGGCTATAAAAACACGGCCATGCTTTTCCTTACCTGGGGGACGGAGAAAACGGCTGCAGAGCATTGGAGTAAGAGTCAGTGAAACAAAACCGGAAATCAGGATCGCGATGCTGATGGTAACGGCAAATTCATGCAGAAGACGGCCCATAATACCGCCCATGAAGAGGACCGGAATAAAGACCGCCACCAGCGACAGGGTCATGGAGAGGATGGTAAAACCCACCTCTCGCGACCCTTTAAGAGCGGCTTCCATCACTCCTTCACCTTGCTCCATGTGCCGGACTATGTTTTCCAGCATGACAATGGCATCGTCTACCACGAACCCTACAGAGAGGGTAAGTGCCAGGAGAGAGATGTTATCGATACTGAAATGTAACAGATACATGGCGGCAAAGGTGCCAATGATGGAAAAGGGGAGTGCCAGACTGGGGATTATTGTTGCAGAAAAGTTTCGAAGAAAAAGGAAGATAACCATCACCACCAGGCAGATGGTCAAACCAAGGGTATACTTGACGTCAGCCACTGATGAACGGATCGACAGGGATCGGTCGAAAAGGACCTTGAGGTCAACGGATGCAGGTATCTGCGCCCTGAAAACCGGGAGAAGCTTCTTGATGCTGTCCACAACCTCGATGGTATTTGTTCCCGGTTGCCGCTGAATGGCAAGGACCACGGCGCGGGTATTGTTGAACCAGTTCGCAACTTTGTCGTTTTCCACGGTATCGATAACCCGGCCAAGTTCCTGCAGTCGTACCGGAGAACCATTGCGATAGGCGACAATCAGGGGACGGTACGCAGCTGCGTCGTACAGTTGGCCGGTTGCCTGGATAGTATAGGCCTGCTTTTTTCCATCAAGGGTGCCGGTAGGAAGGTTGACGTTGCTGTTTTCCAGAGCATTGGCAACCTCGTTAATGCCGATCTGGCGACTGGCCAACGCCTTCGGGTCCAGTTGCGCTCGAACCGCATATTTTTGAGAACCGAACACCTGAACCTGGGCGACTCCATCGATCATCGAAATACGTTGTGCTATAAATGTATCGGCATATTCATTTACCGCATAAAGCGGCAAGGTGGGAGAACTGAGCGCCAGGTAAATAATCGGCTGATCTGCCGGGTTGACTTTTCGGAAGGAAGGGGGCGACGGCATGGTCGGCGGCATCTGGCGCGAAGCCCTGGAAATAGCAGCCTGCACGTCCTGGGCAGCGGCATCGATATCCCGGGAGAGATTGAACTGGATGGTAATACTGGTTGAACCGGTGCTGTTTGCGGAAGTCATGGAATCGACCCCCGCAATGGTGGAAAATTGCCTTTCCAGGGGGATGGCAACCGCCGAAGCCATGGTATCCGGATTGGCACCCGGGAGGTTTGCCGTCACCTGGATAGTAGGAAAATCCACATTGGGCAGATCGCTCACCGGGATAAGTCGATAGGCAAACAAGCCAAACAGGAGTATCGACACCATGACCAGAGTGGTCATGATCGGTCTGCGGATGAACAGTTCCGCAATATTCATGGCTGCGTAACCTTGCCCTTCGCATTCCCCTGTGCAAACATCACGTGGGCTCCAGGCGACAGTTGTAGTTGCCCATCAGTCACAACCGTTTCTCCGCCGTTCAAACCCTTTACGATAACAGTCTCACCGTTGTATGTTTCCCCGGTGGCCACCGGTCTGAAATCTACGGTATGGTCCGGCTTCACCACAAAGACAAACAAGCCCTCCTGTCCGGTCTGTACCGCTTGTGCCGGCACTATCACGGCATTTGGAATAGTGGTGAGAGTCAGAACCACGTTGACAAACTGTCCCGGCCAAAGCTTTCTTTGCCTGTTTGCAAAAGTTCCCTTGAGTTTAATCGTACCGGTTGTCGTGTCCACCATATTATCCAGGAAACTGATAACGCCCTGCTCGGCGGGACCACTATCGTTGGGTATCAAAGCCTCAACTTTCAGGTCCCCGGATGCCATGTGCTTTTTGATCTCTGCCAGTTCCTTCTCCGGAACTGAAAAGGTGACATAAATGGGAGTGATCTGGTTGATGGTTACCAAAATCAGGGACATCATTGGCTTTGACCAGATTTCCCCTTTGAACCATAAGATTGCCTGTGCGTCCGTCGATTGGGGAGCGGATAGAACAGTAGCCAACCATCACAGCGGCATTGTCCACGGCGGCCCGGTCAGCTCGTACCGACTCGGCAAGGGCCTCCGCATTTGTCTGCAATTGTTCATACTGGTCCTGGGTGACAATCCCATCCTTCAGCAATCTCACCGTATCTTCGAGCCTGATCACGGGCAAATTTCTCCTGGGCGATGTCTCGCAAAAGCGCTGCCCTGGCCTGGCGTAATAAGGCCTCAAAAGGGCGGCTGTCAATGGAAAAGAGCAATGCTCCTCTGCTGACATCCTCTCCTTCATTAAAATAAACCTTCTCCAACATCCCGTTTACCTGAGACTTGATGGAAACAGTTGATAACGCCTCAACAGAACCGATGACGCGTATCTGCACAGGCACTGTCTTCCGCTTCGAGACAGAAACAGTGACAGGAACCGGCGGCTTCGCTTTTGGTGTTTCCTCTTTCCCGGAACAGGCCGGGAGCAAAACACAGAGGGCAAGCAGCAGAACAAGGGATTGACGAGAATAACGAAACACTGGCTGCTCCCCGATACTTTACGAGAGTGAATTTACTAGCGGCTGGAGGTGTCATATAAAGCATCCGCTTCCTTTCCGGTAACCGTGATCCCTTCCTTATCCAACATCTCTCCCGTGGCCTTCCAGAACTGACCTATGGCGATTGCATATTGAGCTTGCGCCAGGATCTGATTAGCCTTGGCATTAACAAGGTCATTTTGAACATCAACCACCTCCTTGGTGGTCGCAAGCCCCACTTCATTCTTCTTTATGTAGGCACGCATGCGCTCCTCGGCATAGGCAAGTCCACGGTCAGCAACATCCAGTTGCAGGTAGTTGTCCCTTATTCCACGGATGGCGCTTCTGACTTCATTTCTGACGCTGTCTTCGAGACTCTTAAGTTGTACCTGCGCCTGTTCCGAACTGAGTTTAGTCTTGATGTACTCATTTTCCGCGGCTCGGTTTCCAATAGGATAACTGAATTGCAACCCGACTTGCCATATCGGATATTCGGCTGAACCGACTTTTTTCATGTCGCGTCCGAAGTCCCTTTCAAGCCCGGTTAGGGCAGCATTGGCGTTGAAGGTCAGGTCCGGTAAAACATTGTTGTGGGCCACACGAGTCTGCAAGTCGAGCGTTTGGATATTCATCCGTTGAGCCTTTAGTTCGGTACGTTGCTGCAGAGCCCGAGTTACGGCATCATTTTCATTAACAGAATACTTTTCACGCGTGGGAGGATCAACAGGATTCACAACCTGATTCTCATTTATCTGCAGAAGAGTTCTTACAACATCCATCTGATCCTGTAACAGTTTTTGAGCATCAATCCGCTCCTTCTCCCGGGTTGCGACACCAAATTCAGCATTCAGAATTTCCATGGCAGGAAGAACCCCTGCCCTCACTTGGCCCTTGGTATCGCTGAGAATTTTTTGCGCAAGGGTAAGGGCGGTCTTTTTCGCCTCCAGATTTTCCTTAAGACTGTACAACGTACAATATGCAGTCCTGACCCTGGTCACGACATCTATGAGCTTGCTTTTGAACTGTTCGAGGGAAGCAATTTTGTTGTTTACTGAGACGGATATACCAACTTCGGTTGCCTCCCGACCAAAATTTTTGAGAAGTGGCTGGGAATAGCTTGCCACAAGTTCCGATCTCCAATAATCGTCAAGAAAACCTCTGCTGGTGTCAGCATTGCTGCGATTCCAGAGATTCGTATAGGAAAGTCCAAGAGTTCCGCCTATGGGCAGGAGCTGATTAACTCCCGCATTAGCCTGGAGGCTCTTTTGTCTACTGATGCTGGCACCAGACACAACGGTGCTGGCAGACTGGGTGTCGGAATGCAGATAGCTAGTGGACAGGGTAACAAATGGGTCATAAATCCCGCGGTTCATTCTGATATCCGCTTCATTCATGGCAGGGTTGTAAAGCTCTGCCCTGACCTCGAGATTTTTCTCTACAGCCATGCTGATGGCCTGTTTCAACGTCAGATTCATGGTATCATCACCGGCATGGGCCTCTCCGGAAAGACAAAACCCTACAAGCGGAATAATAAGAAACAGTAGACGTACACAATACGAAGCCATCGGAAATCCTTTCTTATAAAACATCAATGCAAGACTGCACTGCTACTCGTAACGCAACGCCTCGATAGGGTTCAGTGACGCAGCCTTCCGGGCTGGATAGAAGCCGAAGAAAATGCCAACCCCACCAGAAAAACAAAAGGCAATGGCAATTGCCTGAAACGAAATCAGCGTAGGCCAGTCGAAGACAAGAGAAACCAGCTTGGCGCCCCCTACCCCCAGCAGCATACCGATTATGCCACCAATAAGAGTCAGCAGTACCGCCTCAGTGAGAAACTGGAGCAGGATATCCCGCTCCGTGGCGCCAATTGCCATACGAATCCCGATTTCCCTCGTGCGCTCAGTAACGGAGACCAGCATGATATTCATAATGCCAATCCCGCCAACGATCAGGGAGATGGATGCCACCGCACCAAGCAACAGCGACATTGCCTTTGAGGATTGTTCGGCAACATCGAGTAATTCCGTTAGGTTACGTACGGTAAAATCGGCATCATGACTTGGGCCGACTCTGTGACGTTGGTTCAGCAGAGCATTTACCTGCTCTTCGGCACTGTCGAGGTCTTCCTCGCTTTTAGCCTGGATCATGATCGACCCTACCGAATTCGGAAACTGGCTGCCAAAGAGTTTTCTCTGCGCCGTGCGTAACGGTACAAAGACAATGTCATCCTGGTCAGATCCTTGAGGGGACCGTCCTTTCCGGTCCATAATACCGACCACCGTAAAAGGTATTTTCATGACACGAACGATTTTCCCTATTGGATCTTCAGAACCAAACAGGGTATCAGCAACAGTCCTTCCGAGCAGACAGTTTTTGGTCGCTCCTTCCACATCAGACTGGACAAGGTTTCTTCCTTCGACTAACCGGCCAGTCCCTCACCGTAAGGTATTCGGGTGTAATCCCCATTACCGCGGTGGTCCAGTTCATGTTACCGTAAACAACCGGTGCCCCTCCCCGAACAACAGGGGCAGCGAATGCAACAGATGGACATTCCACACTGATTGCCTTTGCATCGTCATAGGTAAGAGTTGGGGTACTGCCGTGACCGAGGCGAACGCCGCCGCTTGTTCTTGAACCGGGCAAAACAAGGAGGATATTACTGCCGATGCTGGCAATCTGTTCGGAGATAATCTTACTTGCGCCGGATCCGATTGCAACCATGGCAATAACTGCAGCAATCCCGATAATGATCCCCAGCATCGTGAGGAAAGAGCGCATTTTGTTGGTTCTGAGCGCCCTTAAAGCAATTTTCAGGCTGAGCAAAAACTCAATCACGTCCGTCCCCTGCCCGTTCGGCATCCAGCTGGTTAACAACAACAGTGTCTGAAAGAATGCGACCATCCCGGAACACGACATTACGCTTGGTATAGGCGGCTATTTCAGGCTCATGGGTAACCATGATAATGGTACTGCCATGCCTGTTCAATTTTTGAAAGATCGACATAATTTCCACGCTGGTGACCGAATCCAGGTTTCCGGTCGGCTCATCAGCCAGGATAATTGCAGGCTCGTTGACTAAGGCACGTGCAATGGCTACCCGCTGCTGCTGCCCCCCCGAGAGCTGATTGCCGGTATGCCCAGCACGATCAGCGAGACCGACCAGCGCTAGAGCTGCGAGAGACCTTTCCCTTCTTATCGCAGCAGGAACCCGACCATAGATGAGCGGCAGTTCGACATTTTCCAATGCCGATGTTCTGGCCAGCAGGTTAAACCCCTGAAACACAAAACCAATTTTCTTGTTTCGTACCTCTGCCAGGTCGCGTTTTAAAAGTCCGCGGACATTCTCTCCCTGCAATAGATACGTGCCGGAGGTAGGGGTATCAAGACAACCAAGGATATTCATGAAAGTCGACTTTCCGCTCCCCGAGGCCCCCATGATTGCGACAAAATCTCCACTTTCCACCTCAAGAGAAACGTCTTTCAGGGCCTCGACCCTTTGTTCCCCCATGCTGTAAACCTTGGAAACATCATTTGCCTGGACGATTAATTCTCTCATTTAGAACCTCGGCCCCATTCCGTGACCAGATGATTCCGTTTTCTTTTTCGACTGAACCTGCTCGATGATAACCTCCTGGCCCTGACGCAAATCTCCCGCGACAATTTCCACATGGGTTTCGTCGGATATTCCAGACTGGACCGATACCTGTACGGGTTTACCGTCCACCAGCTCAAAAACCTTTTGTGAGAAAGTCTTCCCTGACCTGGATTTTCTGGCAGATGAATACTGTGTGGTTTCCTTTCCGGTAGCCGCCGGTTTGAACCGCAATGCGGCGCTGGGGATCACCAGAACATTGTCTCTCCTCAGCACCTCGATGCTCACGTTGGCAGTCATGCCTGGTTTAAGCTTCATGTCCCTGTTTTCCACAACAATTACAACGTCGTAGGTTACCACATTTTGGGTAATTATCGGAGCAATTCTGACTTGTGACACCACACCCTTGAATTGTATCTCAGGGTAGGCATCCACGGTAAAGATTGCAGGTTGACCAACCTTCACCTTGCCGATATCAGCCTCATCAACACTGGTATTGATCTGCATCTTGGTCAGATCCTGTGCGATGGTAAAAAGTGTCGGCGTTTGGAAAGAGGCGGCAACAGTCTGCCCTACATCAACATTCCTGGAGACCACAACGCCGTCAACAGGAGATCGTATCGTAGCATAGTGCAGATTTGTCTGTGCCTGCCGGGATGCACCGCGGGTTTGAAGCACATTTCCTTCTGCAGCCCTGATCGAGGCGGCGGCTTCCTGGTAATTGGTTTCCGCTGTATCAAAATCTCCTTGGGAGACAATTCCCTCTTCCAGTAACTGCCTGTTTCTCTTCAGGGTCCTCGCGGCATCGATGGCCGCAGCTTTGAGCTTTGACAGGTTAGCCTGCGCACTCTGGAGGTTTCCCTGGCTCTGCTGCACCTGGGAAGTAAAGATGGCAGGATCAATCTGGGCGATTATCTGACCCTTTTTCACTTGCGAATTATAATCAACAAAAAGTTTCTGAATTGTTCCCGACACCTGGGTTCCCACCTGAACGGTAGTGACGGCGTTGAGGGTACCGGTTGCCGATACGGTAGAAACAATCGAACCCCGCTCCACCTTGGCGGTCTTATAGATTGGGGGCGTTTTCTTAAGGAAGAAAAAGTATCCGGCTACTGCAAGGATACAAAGCGAGATGGCGGCGACAAAGAGAATCTTCTTCATGTAGTTATCCCTGGATGTTCTTTGATTTCGGCAATTGTTCATTTCCTGGCTATATTGTCAAGGGCAAAAGCGTCTGAAGCACCCTTTTTACTTATCGCACCAAGCCTTTAATGGTTGACGACAAATATCGCCCCTGATACATCAAAGTAATTACAATCTATACGATTCGCCAAACTTTCTCAGTCGGCGAAAGACTAAATCTATGGACAATGGTCCAAAGCGAGCTGAAGATTTGTTCAAACTCTCCCGTTTTGCCCATTTATTATGTTTACATTCTTTTCAAAGGAGACAAAGTAGGTTACTGTACAGGCACGATAGAAATAAAGAATTATCACCAAGGGCACGTGTCAATTCCGCACAACACACAGTAATTATGAGAACCCGACGTTTTGTCATACCAGACATTCATGGTTGCGCGAATACCTTTGCGGCCCTGTTGCATGATGTTCTCAGAATACACGCATCAGACACGTTGTATCTCCTGGGCGATTATACTGATCGTGGCCCGAGAAGCAAAGCGGTTATCGACCAGATTTTTGAGCTGCAAAGCAAAGGTTTCTCCGTCTACCCCATTCGCGGAAACCACGATGACATGCTCCTCCGAGCATGTGGCAACCTTGATTTTTTTCGTGTCTGGATGTTAAACGGTGGCGGAGCGACCCTGGAAAGCTTTGGCGTTGAGGATCCCTGCGAGCTGCCCCTTCTGTATCGCAGATTCTTTGACGCATTACCATTCTACCTTGAACTGGAAGATTATATCCTGGTTCATGCCGGACTGAACTTCCTGGCTGACGATCCATTCAGCGACAAGGAAGCCATGCTCTGGACACGATCACAGGAAGCAAAAAATGAAATGATCGGCCAAAAGAAAGTTATTACCGGACATACTCCGGTTTCCAGAGAAACCATCAAACAATCTATCGCATCCGGGCTGATCCCACTCGATAACGGATGCGTTTACGCAACAACAGTGCAGCTTGGAACCCTTGCGGCGCTGGACCTGGACACCCTTTCACTCTATTTCCAGAAAAACATTGATTGACCAGAAACAGCAGGAGGCCGTTTTCATGAAACATTACAGAAAGGAACTATGGTACGAAATCAGTAAGAGAAGAGATTTTGTAAACATTACTCCGCAGATTCGTGAATGCCTGCTGGATAGCGGAATCAAGGAAGGTCTGCTCCTGTGCAATGCAATGCATATCACCTCAAGTGTTTTCATAAATGACGACGAACCCGGCCTGCACCTGGATTTCGAGGAATGGCTTGAATTGCTGGCACCGGAGAGGCCCTATTCACAATACCACCATAACGGATGCGAAGATAACGCTGATGCTCACCTGAAAAGGACGATAATGGGTCGAGAAGTGGTAGTGGCAATTACCGATTATGATCTCGACCTAGGGCCTTGGGAGCAGATATTCTATGGAGATTTTGACGGCAAGAGAAAAAAGCGGGTTCTGGTAAAAATTATTGGTGAGTAGCGCAATTCCCGAATACCATACTAATCCTGGTGCGCTTTTTTCCAGAAACGATATTTCTTCACAAGTTCGACAGGGTGGTAGGAAAGTTTTGACTTCCGCAGCGAAGGTTCACCAAGGTCCTGCTCTCTGTTCACAAACTCGCAATCGACAAAACACCGACGATTAAACTCCTGATCAACGACCTGGTAAATCCCCTCAAGAAAAGGGTCTGCTTTCTCGAAATGACAGACCGATGTCCTTGAATTCAGCTTTTCACCGAGTGCATACGCCCGCACACGACCTTCAACAAGTACGACTACTCCCTCAAGTCCCAATTGTGTTGCTTTTTCGAGCCCCTCGACCGCAGCCGCCACCTCAAGCTCGATTGATCGATTTTCGTTACTCGACCTGATCCTTCGCCATTCCTCCAAAAGAGAAAGTGTGCCATCATAATACCTGTCAGAGTACTTGTCGACAGTGAATGAATGTCGACTCGTAAAGTAGTTCACGCGATTCTTTTTCTTGTGATATCGGTTCCCGGTCAGAGTTGCCAAATCATTCCGGTTGTATAAATAGTCAAATGCATCACGGTCTTCAGAGGACACCAACCCCTCAAGCCCACTCAGGAAGGCAGCAACAAAATCTTCACCAACTCCATAGAGAACATGTCCCCTGGAAAAGAGAATATTCAGCGCATTTCTGATATCCCCATCCAAGAGGCGAAAGAAAATATTCTTTCCCGTCATAACCTGTCCCAAGTACCACAAGAGAATCCCCGACCAAAGTCAGTCTGTAGTGGTGCGCATGACGGAAAAGATACAGATTCGCAAAGGTCAATTCTGATACGCGGGGCTGCATTTGTAGAAAAAGAACATCCAGTAATGACTTATCGTGGAGCCCGATCTGCCTGGAGGATGGATAGGGGGGTATTTCCATGGTAATTCTCCTGGATAAAGTTCAGCCTACTAGACAGAAATATTCTGAAGGCTAACAAGTGTCCATCCGGAAACTTCGGATGGGACACGAGCGTTTTCAATTCGGAGAACGAGTTATTGTCCTGTCAAGGAAATCAAGGGATTGATTAGAGGCGTACTACTATGCGTCGCAACAAACAAGACCGATGATTGAATACCCCAGGGCGAAATAACCGTTTCCGGATAGAACTAACTATAGCAGGACTTCGCTAAGAATTACATGACTGATTCTCTACAAGGCCATAATTCCTGTCGGTTATAGGCTGACTCAGACTGCATGTCGTCTATTGTCAGCTTTCTGGAGCAGGTTAAACTCGGATATCTCAGAATAGGTTTTCATATCATGCTGCGACTCAACAGCAAAACCCAATTTAGTAAGTACTGCGTCGAACATACCGCGCGGGACGCTGGACGGCATTCCCTGCAAAACACAAGAACTGTCAAATCCCTGGGAACAAACGGATGTTGATACTTGATAAAGGAATGGAAATGGAATGGAGAGGACAAGGAAGGATACAATAAAAAAAGCGAACACCTTGTTATGAGCCGAGTGGTCACAACGAACCGGGCAACCTTAAAGATTACTACCCGAGGTATCCGCTTTTATGTTTATGTATTGTGCTGCCTCTCCGACAAGTCGATCGTCAGAGAGGAACTAGCCAATCAGGAAATTATTTCTTCTGGCTCTGTTAGATAGTATTGTCGGATCCAGCAATTCACCACACCCGGTACACTTCCAAGCATAGTAGGATCGTACGTAATCATAATACTTCTCAGAGTACATAAGGCCTCTACATTTCGGACATTGCATGATGAATCCTCCTTAAAATATATATCGAAAGAATAACAGGTGCTTATATATATTCATCATACATGCCAACTTCAAAATACAAGATCTTATTTATCTCCTTTTCTCGATAAAATACCGTTTTATTCTTTCATTTCAATACATTACTTCTTTCACAAAGTAACCCTCCAATAGCTTTACCGTGGCAGGACCTATTCCAGGTACCCGATCAAGATCACTCGTAGCAAGAAAATCGCCATTTAATTGACGGTCAACCACAATCCTCCTTGCCAAGACAGGACCAATTCGAGGAAGCATTTCCCACTCATCAGCAGAAAGGCTATTGGGATCAAGGGAAATACCAAGCACCATTTTTTCCACAACCCGCATGTTATCTCTCGTTATTTCAGCATGTTTCCCGTTACGGCATACAATTAAAACCACATCACCGGTATACAGTGTTTTTTTGATCGAACCCTGGTTTCGGGTAAATCCCTGACAAAAAGGCACCGTCACATTTATGACGGTGCCCAATGGTATCGGGTAATCGAAATGATAAACTCCGGACTTCACGCAATCACCCTTCACGCGAACAGTTACACCACTATGTTCTGCCCTTCCTCCTGGCAAAAAGGCCACCCTCTCTCTCGAGTTAGAGAAGGGGCGGCCTTGAATATACATGAGAATAGATACTGCCAGTGTCAGCGACCAGAGGACAAACCTCCCGGGTCGCGTATTCATTTCTTAAGGGGCTCCCCCTCCCCGCACTTGTCAAGCTTGTATTCAATGCTATCGATAAGAGCCTGATAGGAAGCTTCAATGATATTCTCTGAGACCCCGACCGTACCCCATCTGTTTTCTCGATCTCCCGATTCAATTAAAACTCTTATGGCCGAAGCAGTGCCCTGCCCTGCAGGAAGGACTCTGACCTTATAGTCATGAAGCTTCACTTCCTTCAACTTCGGATAGAATTTCTCCAAGGCTTTTCTCAAGGCATTATCCAAGGCATTAACCGGTCCGCTTCCCTCTGCGGCAGTATGCTCGATTTTTCCGCCCACCTTTACCATGACTGTGGCTTCAGAAATCGGTTGATGATCTTCATGGCGCTTTTCATCGATGACACGAAAGCCGATTAACGAGAAGAATTTCCGATGGGTCCCCAAGGCACGCTTCATGAGCAGTTCAAAGGAAGCCTCCGCTCCTTCAAACTGATAGCCCCGGTTTTCCAAATCCTTGATGGTATCGAGGATCTCCATTGTCATCGGATCTTTACTATCCAGATTGATGTTGAATTCTTCGGCTTTGGCAAGGATATTCGATCGCCCGGAAAGGTCCGATATCAGAATCCGTGTCGAGTTGCCCACAAGTTCAGGCCTGATATGCTCGTATGTCTCCGGATGTCGTTGTATGGCACTGACATGAACACCACCCTTGTGCGCAAAGGCAGACTTCCCGACATACGGCTGATGCTTATTGGGCGAGATATTAGCAAGTTCGTAGACAAAACGCGAAAGCTCGGAAATTCTCTTTAACTGCTCCTCAGAGATACACGCATGCTTCATTTTCAACATCAGGGAAGGCACAATTGAACACAGGTTGGCATTCCCGCATCGCTCGCCAAAACCGTTTATAGTGCCCTGAACCTGAACAATCCCGTGATGAACAGCAGTGAGGGAGTTTGCCACTGCGCATTCAGAATCGTTGTGGGCATGGATGCCAAGAGGAGTCTTGATGCTTTTTCGTACCTGATCCACAATTTCGGCTATTTCAAAGGGCATTGAGCCACCATTCGTATCACAGAGCACGATACTGTCCACCTTGGCGTCCTCAGCTGCCTTCAGGGTCTTCAGCGCATATTCGGGATTGGACTTGAAACCGTCGAAAAAGTGCTCGGCATCATAAAACACCTCCGAAACGTACCCCTTCAAGTACTCCAGAGAGTCGTAAATCAGTTCAAGGTTCTCTTCCAGAGAGATACGAAGTGCCTCATGAACCTGAAAATCCCAAGTCTTGCCGAAAATAGTTACGACATCGGTTTCGGCCTGAATAAGGGTGCGGATATTCTGATCCTTTTCCGGAGTTGTTTTCGCTCTCCGCGTGGAACCAAATGCCGCAATTTTAGCATTATCGAGTTTTTCCTTCTTCATATCCTTGAAAAAGGTAACATCCTTTGGATTACTACCCGGCCATCCGCCCTCTATATAGTGGATACCCATTTCGTCGAGTTTATGGGCAATTCTGATCTTGTCATCGACAAGTAGCGACACATCCTCTGCCTGCGTGCCATCCCGGAGAGTTGTATCATAGAGCTTAATCTGACTCATATTTCACCTTTTTTATCCGCGTGTAAAACCATTATCGCTCAACCGAGACGACGTCCTTGCCGGAAAGTTCGAAAGCATCATGCAGAACCCGCACGGCCAGTTCGGTATACTTGGCATCAACTACCACCGACACCTTAATTTCAGAGGTTGAAATCATCTGGATGTTAATCCCTTCTTTCGCCAGAGTCTCAAACATCTTTGTCGCAACCCCGGCATGGCTGCGCATGCCAAGACCCACGACAGAAACTTTTGAAATATTTTCATCGGTAAGAACGTCCCTGGCGTGTATTTCAGCAGCGGCTTCCTTGGTAATCAGAAGGGCTTTCTTGAAATCAGCCTTGGTAACAGTAAAGGTAAAATCCGTAAACCCGTCTTCACTGACATTCTGAAGGATCATGTCCACCGAAATATTTGCAGCTGAAAGAGGTGAAAGAATTTTTGCAGCGATACCGGGCTTGTCAGGTACCCGCATGACAGCTATTTTTGTTTCATCTTTAGCATAGGTAATTCCAGAGACGAGTATCGACTCCATTTCTTTATCCTCCTTGGTCACCAGGGTTCCCGGATTATCATTGAAGCTTGAACGGACATGGACTACAACATCAAACTTTTTGGCAAACTGCACAGAACGGATTTGCAGGACCTTTGCACCCAGGCTTGCTAGCTCGAGCATCTCATCATAGGAAATCCGTTCAATTTTTCTCGCAGTATCGCAAATATTGGGATCCGTTGTGTACACGCCGTCAACATCGGTAAATATTTCACAGACATCAGCTTTTAAAGCCGCTGCCAAAGCTACACCCGACGTATCGGACCCGCCCCGTCCCAATGTCGTTATATTGCCGTCACTGTCAACCCCTTGAAAACCGGCGGCAATGATAATAGTACGCTCATTCAGGTCCTGCCTCAGCTTCTTCTCATTGATTTTTTTGATACGAGCCTTACTGAAGGAGTTGTCCGTAAGAATCGGAATCTGATGACCAAGATACGATTTCGCTTTGTACCCCATAGACTTCAGACACATTGCCAAAAGAGCAACGGTAACCTGCTCCCCAGACGAAACGAGGACGTCATATTCGCGGGTGTCAGGAAACTCAGTAACCCCGTTGGCAAGCTCAACCAGCCTATTTGTCTCGCCCGACATGGCGGAAACCACCACGATAATGTCATTGCCGGCATCGTAGGTTTCTGCGACACGTTTGGCAACATTGCGAATCCGTTCGACACTTCCTACCGAAGTCCCACCGAACTTCTGAACAACTAGAGCCATTTCCCATCTCCCATCCAACGTAATAAAATCAATCAGCTTTCACACAAAAAAAGATAGTCGTAAAAGCTTCTTAACAAGAAGATACTACAAGGTCAAACACTTTCTCCCCTTTCAGAGAAAAGATCTCTAACCAGTATCTCATAGCGGGTTCCACTACAATAAAAGTCGATCTTTCTGGATGTGTCATCCAGTTGCGAAAATACAATCTTCAAATTCTCTTTCGGAAGCTCCTGTTCGAGCCTTTCCGCCCACTCAACGAGGCAGACGCCATCTCCATAAAAATACTCGTCAAAACCAAGGTCTTGAATATCTCCATCACCATGGAGGCGATACAGGTCAAAATGATACAGCGGCACCCGGCCGGAATATTCATTCAGGAGAGTATACGAAGGACTTGTCACACAGACACCAACCTGCATATCGTCCCCTTCGGCAACACCTTTGACAAAATGGGTTTTTCCTGAACCAAGATCGCCGATCAAGGCAATGAAATCTCCAGGCATGAGCCTCTTGCCCAGTTTTCGACCAAGTGCGACAGTGTCTTCAACACAGTTGCTGACAAGAGAAAACATACCGCTAGTCGACCATGCTCCGAATCAGATCGATTCGGGAAACAATTCCAACCAGTTTTCCTTCTTCAACTACTGGGAGCGAATGGATCTTCTGATCACACATGAGATCGGCTATTTCACTAACCTTTGTCTTTGGTTCGACGGTTACCACCTCTTTGGTATAGATATCACCGACAGTCTGTCCCGTCATCCGCATAAGTTCTTTTTCGAACTTTTTCTCGCTTTCAAGGTAAATAACCCAATCGAAAAGTGAAATAACCGTGGGGATGTGGAAGCTCTTGTCCTGCTCGATAAGATCCGTTTCCGTAACAATGCCGATAAGTGCCCCCTTTTCATCAACAACCGGCACACTCCCGATGCGATGGCGCGACATAATTTCTGCCAGTTCCCTGATTGAGGTCCCGGTGGTTACGACAACTACTTCTTTGGTCATGATATCAAAAGCGGTAAGCATTTTAGTCTCCTTTGTGATTTCCGGATTCACGAATGTTATTATAAGCGTAGGGAATTCGCTCCAAAACGTCGGTTGCGGTAAGTCCAATTTCGCCTTTCTCTCTGGCTACAAGATCAGCCGCATGCCCATGGAGGAAAACCCCGAGTCGACATGCCTCACGTGCAGGGTACCCCTGCCCGAGGAGCGAGACGATAATTCCGGTCAGGACGTCACCCATTCCGCCTGAAGCCATTCCGGGATTCCCACTGCCATTAATGGCTATCGAACCGTCCGGTGCGGCAATGACAGTTCCTGCCCCCTTAAGAACAAGGTACACAGCGTAGCGTACCGCAAAGTCCCTGGCAACTGCGATCCGGTCACTCTCGATTCTGGCGATTGAAAGGCCGGTCAAGCGGGACATCTCACCCGGGTGCGGGGTAAGAACAATTGCAGAAGATTTTTTCTGAAGGAGAATCGAAACATTTCCTGCTATAGCATTCAAGCCATCCGCGTCCAGCACCATCGGCACTGGACAATCACTCACGAGACTCTGGACAAGAGCTGCGGTATCCGCAGAACTGGAAATCCCCGGACCCAGAGCAACAGCATCCTTTCCGCACGCAGCCTGAAGAATCGCAACGAAGTTTTCTTCACCAAGATAACCTTTCCCGCAATCTTCGAGGGGCAAGGTCATTGACTCTGTGGTTTTTATTTCCAGAATCGGGTTGAGACTTGCCGGAACAGCAAGGGAAACAAGTCCTGACCCAGCCCTCACCGCACTGTTCGCCGAAAGAGCTGCCGCGCCTGTTTTTCCCGTTGATCCGGCAATAATCAGGCAGTGTCCGTAATTTCCCTTATGACCACAACGGTCTCTGAATTTCAGAAGCGGGCCAACTGACTCCATATCAAGAAAATCGAAATATTCAGCCGCGGCAGCGACCTCCTGTGGCAATCCGATGTCGACAGTTATCAGCTTTCCGGTGTAAGACCTGCCAGGATAAACAACATGCCCAAGTTTGGCAAAAGCAAAAGTCACCGTCACATCAGCTCTGACAGCCACACCGAGAACTCGACCGGAGGAAGCATCAATTCCCGAAGGTATATCAACCGCGATCACGGGTCTCCCGGGGGAATTGATCATCTCTACTGCTTCGGCATAAATACCGGTGACATCCCTGGTAATACCGATACCAAAAAGAGCATCAACGACCGCAGATGCACAACCAAAGTCTGCATGAAACGGAAGCAGGTCTCCTGGCTCCGGGCAATACCTCACGATCGAAGGATCAAGCAGCGAAAGGTTCTTTTCAGCGTCCCCGCTGATAGAGGCTTCTTCCGCAATGACAAATACCGAAACTGTCCACCCCTTCTGCAGCAAGCAACGGGCAATGACATAGCCATCCCCCCCATTGTTGCCCTTGCCTGCAACAATAACCGCGGATTTACCCACGCCGGGCCCATATTCAGCATCGACGAGATCAGCACAGGCACGCCCGGCAGTTTCCATAAGAACCAGACCAGGGATGCCGTAGGTGTCTATCGTCCGGCGTTCAGCCTTCTGCATTGTCATTGCAGATACAACTTTCATCGTCTATCGCTCCAGAACCACCATTGCAACGGCATAGGCGCCGTCATGGGAAAGTGCCGTGTGAACCTTGTTCAGTTCCAATTCGGAAAAGATCTCAGCGGCCCTGCCATGCAGGCTTAAATCCGGCTTACCAAGATCGTTTTTCACCACTTCCACATCCCGCCAGGACATTCCGTCCCGCAAGCCAATTCCCAGTGCCTTGAAAAATGCCTCTTTTGCTGCGAATCGCAGCGCATAGTGCTGCGCGCTCTTTTTCTTGGTTGAGCAGTATGAAAGTTCCTCTGGCGTAAATAGTCGCTGAAAAAGCGCCTCATTACCTTCCTGAAGGAATCTCTCAAACCGTGATATTTCAACTATGTCGATACCGGTACCGTAAATCATTGCACAAGTTGCTCACAAAGATACAATTTATTTTTACGTAACTATTCAGCTTGGTTTTGCCGAAGTCAAGTATGTAGCGCCCTTCCCTTGAAGGGAGGGGCGGGGTATACAAACATCGGCACAGACTAGGGGCGTTCAAAAGGCAATCAAATCTTTTTACCGGTAATCCAATTCTCTGTCAATTCCCTTCTTAAAGGGATTCATCCTTCCAATGACTGAGATATGAAGTTTTATCGCCCAGTGTACCAGCGGATTGTACTAAGAGAACAGAAACCATCAAGACGTCAACCTGTTTCCATCCGGAAACGAACTAAGACGGTTAATCGGTTTATTCTTTTTATTTACCAAAAGGTTATTTATGGTAGACTTATAATATACGTTACAATTTACAGGAGGTACATATGTCTGACAGAAATACCACGATCAAGGTCGGGGGATTGATGTTGATTGCCGGGGGTGTCATTGGTGCAGGGCTTGCCTTGCTTTTTGCTCCACAATCCGGAAAAACAACGAGAAAAAGCATCTCGCGTTATGCCCGCAAAGCTCGAAGGAGAACAGAGGACATCGTAGATGACTTTTCCCACAACGTTACTAAAATGGTGGAAACCGTAGGTGAAAATGCTGCTGTTCTTCTCGACAGAGGAGCAGACCTTGCACACGAAACAAAGAAAGAGATTTTGAAGGCCATCGAAGACGGTCAGGAAAAGCTTGAGAAACAACGGTCGCGTCTGGCCCGTCTTCTGGGATAAAAGGCAAACACCCCTGCGGGGAGGCTCCCGGGTCTTCCCGCCCCTTTAAAAAAGTATTGAAATGCGGAGAGCCCTGTAAAGGCATCGTGCTAGCGGCTTGACGTACCCAGGAAGATATCACCAAAATAGGCTTCAGCTTCATCACCGGTATTATCCGTATCACTCATGAGAGCCACCGCACCGAGGTGTGGAGGCTCTTCTCCGAAAAATCGCTTGTAATCTTCGAAAATATTCCTTTCTTCGTTAACCCAGATACCAGCTTTCCCATCACCGGATTCCACGGCAACCATGACCGCATTAGCGGTATAGGCATTGGGAATGACTGTCCCTTTGGGTAAATTCGCTGACCAGACATAATTGATCGCTCGTGTCTTCCAGAAAAGAGTACGCGGGAAAACCACATAAACTCGTGCGACAAAATCATCGCCGCTTTTTTTGGTTGCATCTTCTCGTTTCAAAGTATGTTTGATTTTCCAGGACCAGCGGAGTAAGGGATACCGTGACGAATCAATATCGAGCTTCTTCACGAGCCCGGATGCAGCATTTCTGCTGATTGCACGCAGAGCCTTTCTGCCATCGCTCTGAACGATGGTATATTCAGTCTCCCCCTTAAAGATCTTTTTTTCCCAACCGGAAAGATCACCTTTACTGAATGCAGCGATAACCAGCTGATCTGGAAATGCTTCACCACCAGAAAGCGCCGGTGACACAAGAAACAATCCTGCAATGCCAGCGCCTATGAGAAGCGGCACCCAAAACAACCTGGTGATCAACTCTTGACCTCCTCCCTCAAACCTTCGAGAACTGCCTGAACCTCTCGCCGCATTTCTTCTGCACGGGGAGAATTTTCCTTTTTCAGATAGAGTTCAAAAAACCGTATTGCGTCGGCTATCCTCTCAAGGTCAAGACAAATTCCTCCCATGGTAAGATAGGGCAGTGCGAAGGAAGGGTCGAGACGGATTGCTTCAAGGCACTCCCGTTCTGCTTCGGCCAATTCTTCCATATCATAGTACAATTCCCCAAGGTTGAAACGGGCGGCGGCATCCTCCGAATCGACAAGAATCCCCGCCTTATACGCTTCGACAGCTTTGTCTCTGTCACCGAGTGCATAATAGGCGTCACCAAGTGCGTTGAGCGCAAAAATGTTTACGGGATCCATCTCAAGGGCGGTGGAGTAGAAGCTGATTGCTTCCTTGGATTTGTCCATAGTATTATAGACAAGCCCGATACTGACATAACCGTCCGGGTCGTCCGGACTTAACTCAACGACACGTTGGTATGCTTCCAAGGCAAGCTTGTAATCTCCGGCTTCAAAATGAATATCACCAACAGCGGTCAAAGCTTCGCTATTCGCAGGATCGAGCCGCAGTCCTTCAGTGTAAGATTTCAGGGCAGCATCGAGTTTTCCTGTTTCAGCCAGTGCAAATCCAAGCTTAAAAAAAGCCTCAGCCTCTTCCGGACGGGATTTTACGCATTGTTTGAAGCACTCAATAGCTTTCTTGAACTCACCGGATTCAAGAAGCTCATCCCCCTTCTGCAACATATCTTCAAACAAAGCAGACATAACCGACCTCCTCTCAGGTAAAGTAACGTTTTTCGTGACTATATCAGAAAGCAGTATCCTTTGCCAGAAATCACGTCCGGCATGCCTCAAAAGGGAGGAAAAACCTTTCTTTTACCTGGTTACTCCCGTATAATTTTATAATTTACGCACACGGATAAGGCCCCATGACTGAAGACAATGTAGAATATCTCGGCCTGAGAACCCTGGAAGATATCAGCGAACTGATCCTCCACTCCCATGATCTTCGTGAAACTCTGCAGAACATAGTCAACCTGGTTTCAAAACGAACAGGCTCTGACGTCTGCTCTCTGTATCTTCTGGAAAAAGATGGTGAGACTCTCACCCTTTATGCAACAAAAGGCTTGTCCAAGAGTTCGGTTGGAAAAGTCCAGATGAACACCTCGGAAGGTCTTACCGGCCTTGTCGTTGAACAGCGGAGCGTGGTCGCAACCGAAAATGCCCCCTCTCATCCGCGTTATAAATACTTTCGCGAAACAAAAGAAGAACGATTTCTCTCTTTCCTCGGCATTCCTCTATTCGAGCACAAAAGCCCCACCGGTGTCATTGTCATACAGACGAGAGAATCGCGATCATTCTTGCCAAAGGAAATCAGTACTCTTACAACCATTGCCAACCAGATAAGCAGTATTATCATCAACGCGAGACTTCTTGACTCGATCAGGAAGAAAGAAGAAGAACGGGCTTTTTTTGAACAGGAACTAAACAAGATCAAATCCGGCTCTGCGTCAGTCTCCTCTGGAAAACCAAAGGACAGAAAGAAACAGAAGCAACATCTAATGGTTCGCTGTATCGCCGTTTCCCCGGGATTTTCCTGGGGCAAGGTATCGATCATCAACCATTCCACCTCCAGCAATCAAATATCCCTGGAAAAAATCGGTTCCCGACCCGAAGAGAAAAAACGTTTTATTCTTGCCGTTGAGAAGGCTAAGATCCAAACCCTTTATCTGGAAAAAAGGGTTGCCGAGTCCCTCTCAAAAGAAGACGCCGCCATTTTCCATACCCATCTGATGATACTCGAGGACCGGGGATTCATCTCCAAGGTGATCGATCTCATCGAAAACGATTTTGGGGCAACTCACGCCGTTGACGATGTTGTCGAATCCTATGTCGAAGCTTTTTCCCGTATGGAAGATCCCTATCTTCGCGAACGGTCGGCAGATATGAAGGACATAGGCCGCAGAATCAGAGACAGTCTCACCGGGAACAACCGCACTCCGGCAAAATTACGCGAAAAGAAAGTCCTTGTGGCTCGCGAAATCCTGCCATCCGACCTTGCATCCCTGGAGCATGACAAGATTTTGGGGATCATTTCCGGAAGCGGTGACGTCAACTCACATGCATCCATTATGGCTAAATCCCTTGGCATACCTGCTGTTATCGCCAATTGGGATGATATAAGAAACATTTCCAGCAGGGACGAGGTGATAGTTGACGGGAATACCGGTTGCCTTTACATAAATCCGGACCAGAAGGTCAAGAACGAATATGAACGGTTGAGTCTTGATTTCAACCTGAAGAGACGGGAACTGGATGAACTGCGTGACGAACCTGCCATTACCCTGGATGGGACAACGGTTCATCTGTTGGCAAACATTGCCCTCTTCAACGATGTGAAAGTTGCCCTGGCAAACGGTGCGGAGGGTATCGGCCTGTACCGGACCGAGTTTCCCTATATGGTGCGAAATAGTTTCCCCGACAGGAATGATCTTGTACGACTCTATCGAAAAGTGTTGGAAGAATTTGCCCCTCGACCGGTAACAATACGGACTTTGGACATCGGTGGCGACAAGAAGCTACCCTACTTCCCCCACCCTGTAGAGGAAAATCCATTTATGGGATGGCGTTCCATACGACTTTCCCTCGAGCAGCTTGATATCCTCAAAGAGCAACTTGCCGGCATCCTGATGGCTTCCCCCTATGGCACGACTCGCATTATGTTCCCGCTGATAACAGGGGTCGATGAAGTACGATTGATAAAAAGCATCCTTGCCGAAGTCCGGAAAGAACTTGAAGAAGCGGGCCACCCGGTTGCGCCCGACATTAAGATAGGCATAATGATTGAAGTTCCGGCGGCAGTCCAGATTGCAGAATTCCTGATTCATGAAGTGGATTTTTTCAGCATCGGGACAAACGACCTGATTCAGTATACCTTGGCGGCTGACAGAAACAATATGAAGACAAAGCAGTATTATGATCCATTCCACCCGGCAATACTTCAATCGATACAGCATGTTGCAACGGTTGGCAAAAAAGCGGGAAAACCCGTATCACTTTGCGGGGAAATGGCAAGCGATCCTTTGAGCGCAATGATCCTTCTGGGTCTCGGCATCACTGACTTCAGCCTCTCTGCTCCGTGCATTCCCGTGATAAAAAGCTTTATACGCACCATCTATCATCGAGATGCAGAAGAAATTGCCACAAGGATTCTCAACCTGGGAAGCACCCGGGAAATTCGGGACCTGCTACAAACACTGAAGAAAAAGTTTTGCCTTCCCTCAACCTGAGTATCTATTCGCAGATAAAAGGAGCGTCAATCAGAATGAACACTACCAAACAGAAAATGGAACTTGCCGGCACGGTATCCCTCTGCAGATCAGACCAGGAATTTCTCGGTGAAGACAGAATCAGGCTCCTCGAAATGATTGAAGAGCACGGTTCCATAACCAAGGCCGCCAAAGCAGTGGGAATAAGCTACAAAACCGCCTGGGACACCATGGATGCGATCAACAACCTTTCAGACAAGCCGCTTTTCGTACGCATGGCAGGAGGAAAGTCCGGCGGCGGCACCCGCCTTACCGACGAAGGGCGAGAAGTGATTCGCAAGTACCGGGTAGTCTTGGAGGAACATGAAAAGTTCCTCGCTAATATCAGCAAGAGAATCGGTTCGGCAAACGAACTCTACAAATTTATCAAGAGGATATCCATGAAAGTAAGCGCACGGAATATTTTTGCAGGGACCGTTAGCGGGTTGACCAAAGGCGCCATCAATGCTGAAGTTACACTGTCACTGAAAGGCGGTGACAAACTCGTTTCGGTGATTACCAACGAAAGCATTGAAAATCTGGGTTTGCACGTGGGAGCTGAGGTTTACGCGATAATCAAGGCAAGTTCGCTACTCATCGGCAAGGATCTGGAGGGGACCCGACTGAGTACCCGCAACATCATGACGGGGAGGATCATCAAACTCCTCGAAGGTGCAGTCAATACGGAAGTTATGCTTGAACTTTCCGGCGGAAACACGCTTAGTGCAATTATAACGAATGCTAGTGCCCAAAGCCTCGCCCTTCGGGAAAGAGACCAGGTCTGCGCCATCTGCAAGTCGTCGGATATCATACTGGGAGTAAGTTAGCCTGCAAGGTTCTTGACGCGCTAGCTCTTATCATCCTCTTTTTCCGGAACTACCGGCTCACGTCCAAGCATCGTCAACACTTTCTTCATGTCATCCCACACCTCACGTTTCTTGGCAGGATTCCTGAGCAGAAATGCGGGGTGAAACGTGGGCATGAGAGGAATTCCGTGATAATCATGGATGTGACCGCGCAGCTGCGAAATCGGCGCTCGCGTCTGAAGAAGAGTCTGCGCTGCAAAAGTCCCCAAAGCGATAATGATTTTCGGGGAAACAGCCTGCAGCTGTCGAAGAAGAAACGGGTGACAGGCTTCAATCTCATCCGTTTGAGGATTCCTGTTGTTAGGCGGGCGGCATTTGAGGACATTGCAGATGTACACGTCTTCCCTCGAGAAACCCATGGCCTGAATGATCTTGGTCAGAAGCTGCCCGGCCTCACCCACAAACGGCTCCCCCTTGAGATCCTCATCACGACCGGGAGCCTCGCCGACAAAAACGATCTCAGATTTCTCGTTTCCGACACCGAAAACAAGGTTGTTCCTTGAGTCGCCGAGAGAGCACCGATGGCAGTCCCCTATATCAAGACGAACAGTTTCCACGGTCTCACTTCCGGGAGCAGCACCTGCAGTGACGTCGGGCTGCAGAACCTCAAACTCCTCCGCAACGACGGCAGGATGTATACTGGTATCCTGGACGTAACCATGCGGCAGGCCGTCGACTCCCGTTTCCCGCAGGTCAAAAAGATATCCCTTCAAAGCCGAAATCAGATAGTGAAGTTCAGTATCCAAACGCTTTACCCCTTTACATTCCAGGTATCAGACACTATGCTTTCTACATTATGGTAATAATGATAGCAGCCCTGCTGCTTCTCCTCATCACCCCGGACCATGCCTTTGCATGGGGAGCGGGCTTCCACTTGCAGCTCGGATCGACCGTACTGAATAATCTCCAGGCACTGAAACCTGCCCTTGCAACTCTTCTCAGCGAATATCCCCTTGATTTTCTTTACGGTTGCATTGCCGCAGACATAACCATCGGCAAGAAATTCACGACCTATCTCCAGCACTGTCATCGATGGCCCGTCGGGCTCAAAGTTCTTCATTCAGCACAAAGCAGAAAACAGGAGGCATGTGCCTACGGATATCTCGCACATCTGGCTGCGGATACGGTGGCCCACAACTATTTTGTCCCCTACAAAATAATGCGCAGTTTTTCGTCACTTACCATGAAACACGCCTATTGGGAAATCCGATTCGAGAACTTCATCGACAAGGAGATCTGGGAGATCGGAAAAAAAGTTTCCATGGAGAATTACAGGGCCAACGACGAACTGCTCCGGAAAGTGCTTGCCGACACTATATTCTCCTTTGGCACGAACAAGCGGATATTTAATTCGATCCTGCTGCTGAGCCGGCTGGAAAAATGGCAGGCAATGCTGAGAACAGTCTCTGCTTCATCCAGCTATATCCTGGAGGAATCAGATCGCCAGGAATACACCGCCCTCTCGGAAGAAGCTGTCTTCGACTATCTCAACAACAGGGAAAAGTCCCGTTATTTTTTTGCTGATCCGACGGGTGAAAGGGCACTGGCAACTGCCGAAATCCTCAGGAAAAACCTTCGTATTCTCTACAAAAGCGGCAAAATTACACGGCTTCAGGCAATTGCACAGCTGGAAGAACTAAAACCGAAACTACGACAATCCATATGCGCACCTGCCTTGCTCCAGCAGATTCACCCCACTGATCAAGAGCTCAAGTCCTACCTGCTGCCACACTCTCGTTTCTGAACACGTAGAGCAACAATCCTGTTCAGAATAATATCCGCCAACTCGTCTTTTCCCATGAGAGGATAGTCTTCTATCGCTCCGTCCCGGCAAAGTATCTTTACAATGTTCGTATCAACGGAAAAGCCGGCGCCTTCCTGACTGATATCATTGGCAACAATCATATCCAGGTTCTTCTCCCTGAGCTTCTTCGCTGAGTTTTTCTGCAGAGCAGCGGTCTCCGCCGCAAATCCAACCAGAATTCTTTCTTCCTTGATTTTGCCCATTTCGCCAAGAATGTCAGGATTCTGTGTCAACGCCAGGTTCAGGGAGGTCCCCTTTTTTTTCATCTTGGAATCGGCCCTGAACTCCGGTCGATAATCCGCAACAGCTGCAGCCTTTACGATAATTGTTGACGCAGCAAACTCTCGAAGCGCTACCTCACACATCTGGGCTGCCGAGACTACCTTGATGGTTTTTACCCCATGGGGCGGCTCCAGGCATACGGGCCCGGTCACCAGTAGCACCTCGGCTCCCCGCCGATAGGCAGCACGTGCGATTGCATATCCCATCTTACCCGAAGAATAGTTACTCAAATAGCGGACAGGATCCAATTCTTCCCGGGTTGGCCCGGCAGTCACCAGGAGCCGTTCCCCTTGCAAGTCCTTTTGAGTAAGAGCGGAAAGCGCTTCCTGATAGATAATTGACGGATCCTGAAGCTTCCCCTCCCCCTCCCAGCCGCAGGCAAGCATTCCTGTAACCGGATCCACAAAAAGGTATCCATGCTCACGCAGACGATCCTCATTCAACCGATAGAGAGGATTACGGTACATGTTTGAATTCATTGCCGGGGCAATCAGGACAGGAGCATTGGTCGCCATAACAGTCGTGGTTAGAAGATCATCGGCAATCCCGTTGGCAATCTTTCCAATAGTATTGGCAGTAGCCGGTGCTATGACCAGAAGGTCCGCTCGATCGGCAAGCGAAATATGCCCGATCTCCTGCTCTTCGATACAATTGAACAGATCGGTATGGACCGGATTCCTGGACAGCGTCTGGAAGGTAAGAGGGGTAACAAACTGCCGTGCGGATGCGGTCATGAGCACGTGAACTTCAGCCCCTGCCTTGACGAAAAGCCGTACAAGCTCTGCCGCCTTGTATGCGGCAATTCCTCCCGTTACACCAAGAACTATCACCTTTCCTGTCATCATGGCGTCACCTAGAACACTGCTGAATCGTTGAGATAGGGATTATGAAGCCTCTCGTGGCCAATAGTAGACGCCGGTCCATGGCCGGGATAGACAATGGTTTCATCGGGAAGGGTCAGCAACTTCTCCCGAATGCTTTTAAGTAACGTAGCGGAAGAACCACCGGGAAAATCTGTTCTGCCAACAGATTCCGCAAACAGCGTATCACCGGTAATGACAACACCCTCTCCAAACAGGGAACAGCCCCCGAGAGTATGCCCGGGGGTATGGAGAACCTTGAGGCTGCAATTCCCGAAAACTATGCTGTCCCCATCCCGCAGAAAAGCGGTTGGAGGAGGCGAATTCGTCGCTTTCAAACCATACTTGAGCGCCGTAATATCCGCGTGAGCAAGCATCGGCGCATCCAGTTCGTGGATACTGAGTTCGACACCGAAAGCATCCATGAGTGCCTGGTTAGCTCCCACATGATCGAAATGCCCATGTGTATTGATAATTTGCACAATTGCAAGATCATTGCGCGCAACAGCAGACTGGATTTTTTCAGCATCACCACCAGGGTCGATAATAATGCCCTTCCGGGTCGCCTCGCAACCAAGGATATAACAGTTGACCATCAGGGGGCCAACAACTACGGTTTCAAGAATCATCTTTCACCTTTCGCCTGCTGGCAGACAGCAGTAGCAATGTTTCCAGACATATCAGGCATCATATCATGCCAATTCGGGATTTTTCTCTTTCAATCCTTCGAATGGATTGTTTCGGAACTCATTTTTTACATTTTTTTCCGGGATCTTGATCTCTTGAACAACATCCTTAGCAGAAGCTTCCTCGAGGTGGTGATATTTCCCCCTGTCACACCCGCCGTTCTTGTAAAAATAGCGGTCATACAACCTATGGTATCCTGTCCATCGGGATGGGTTCACCAGCTCCTTACGCATATGGGTACGAATTCCATTGATTTTGGAATCGAGGTCATCCAGATAATTGAGAACTGTTGCTTCGATCGTCTTGGGTCTTTTCGGCGAGCCGAATTCATACTGTCCGTGATGCGAGAGTATCATGTGTTTCAGGAGCATGGCAAGCTCGACAGGGAACCCATCCAGCCGGCAGATTTTTTCATGGATCATCTCCACGCCAATGGAAATGTGCCCAAGCAGTTTCCCTTCATCAGTATAGTCAAAAGAACGGAGATAGGTCATTTCCCGAACCTTTCCCACATCGTGCAAGAGGGCACCGGCAATCAGCAGGTCACGATGAAGAACCGGATAGAGTGGCATAATTTGATCCACTAGACGGGCAACAGACAAAGAGTGCTCAAGCAGGCCCCCAAGGTAAACATGGTGCATACCTTTGGCGGCAGGCGCCGTTCGATATGACTCCATGAAAGCAGGATCTTCAAAAAAGGCTTGCAGCAGACTACGCAGGTGCACATCGGAGCAGGATTCCACAAGAGATGTCAGCTCGGCAAGCATTTCAGCAGCATCACGATCACCCTCAGGCAGGAAGTCCTCAAGGGCAACCTTGCTATCGGCAACACGGGAAAGATCCGAGATAATCAGCTGCATTTTGCCAAGATACACCGTGGCCTTCGCTTGCAGACGAATGAAATTGTCCTTTTCGAACTGAGACCCGATGGATTCGACATTCTCCCACACCCGTCCCTCAATTTCTCCCGTTTTATCCATGAGATGAAGCGTGAGATAGGGTTTTCCATTCCTGGCCAGTGCGGAGATCTTTTCCTTGACGAGAAAAACAGAATCTACCTGGCTGCGATCCTGTATATCACTTACAAACACCTTGGTCACACGACTCTCCTTTTTTCAACTGCAATTCCTGGGCGATTCGATCGGCTACCCTGATTCCATCCACAGCGGCGCTCATGATACCACCCGCATACCCCGCTCCTTCCCCTGTCGGGAAAAGCCCGGGCAGGCTGACCGATTGGAAGTCGTCACCCCGTATAATTCGAACCGGTGATGATGTTCGAGTTTCGACACCAGTGAGAGAGGCTTCAACCGTAAGAAAACCTTTCATCTTCCGATCGAACTGCTTAACACCCGCTTTCAGCGCCAAGGCGACTTCGCTCGGCAGAATCTCGGCAAGATCAACAGGGACTATGCCGGGTCGATAGGTCGAGCGAACTTCGTGGAACCCTTTGCCGGAGGCAAAATCCATCAGGTTCTGAGCCGGGGCATAATAGGTAAAATTTCCCGCAGCAAAGGCTTTTTGCTCTAAAGTCCGTTGAAACTCAATACCGGCGAAGGGATGTGATCCGGGAAAATCCCTTTCACCGACAGGAACAACAAGGGCACTGTTGGCAAAGGGCGAATTTCTCTGAAAGGAACTCATGCCGTTTGTTACGACACCTCCCTCCTCGGACGCTGCCGCCATGACAACTCCGCCAGGGCACATGCAAAAGGAGTAGACGGGCCGGTCTGTTTCCGGATCGTGATGGGTCAAAACATATTCGGCAGTGGGAAGACCCGAACCTGATTGTTCCCCGTACTGGATACTGTTGATCAATTCCTGGGGATGCTCAACCCTCAGGCCGATTGCAAAGGGCTTCCTTTCCATACGAACAGAACGTAGCTGCAGCATTTCGTAGGTGTCGCGGGCACTGTGCCCTGTCGCAAGCACAAGATATTTACAGGGAAGTTCCTCAACTCCATTCAGGACAATTCCGGATACCTGCCCCTTACTGGTCGTGATATCGGTCAGTTTCCCGCCGAAACGTATGGCAAATCCCCGCTCCAGAAGCTCCGCCCGTATACCTGTAACAACCCTGCGAAGCCTGTCGGTTCCGATATGAGGTTTAGCCAGACAAAGGATCTCGCGCGGCGCACCAAAGCGGACAAGATTTTCAAGTATGTAGCCGAGGTTTTCGTCGCGAATCCGCGTTGTCAGTTTACCATCAGAAAAAGTGCCGGCACCCCCTTCGCCAAACTGAACATTGCTTTCAGGATTCAGGACCCCTCGATCCCAAAACATCTGAACATCCTGAACTCGCTGCTCAACAGGGCAACCACGTTCTACAATGGTTGCCCGGAGTCCATATTCGGCAAGTCGAAGGCCAGCAAAAAGACCAGCCGGCCCCATGCCTGCAATAACGATATCCTGATCTGAAGTAATGTGGGGAAAGGTTTTCAGTTCCTTTTCAGGAACATGTGTAATGTCTCGATCAGCAGCAAATCTCCCGATGCAGGCACTTTCGTTCCTAACGGATATCTCGATCGTATAGACAATGCGAATGGATTTCTTTTTACGCGCATCAAGCCCCTTACGAACGATCTTCCATGATACGACCTCTTCCCTATTCAGGGATAGTCGGCTGAGCAGTTGCGCAATAACGGCTGTTTCATCGGTTCGGAAATCAAAAACAAGGTTGCGTATAAGGAAAGGCACAGGCTACCTTCATAGGTTACTGTTGATATTTTCTACGATCCAGGAGCTGCTCAACAATGATCACGATGTCCAGCGGATTTGTCGATTTTGGTATGTGAATGCGTGCACCCATTTCAGGCGATTCATGTTCATGGGGTGCCCCTTTGAACATGGAAGTCAGCAGGATGAGTATCGGGGGTGAGTCACCAGCGAGCCGGGAAATTTCAAGACAGGTACTGACTCCACCAAGCATAGGCATAACGAGATCTACAATCACCACATCCGGCGATTCGTCGAGAAAAGCTTTAATCCCTTCAATACCGTTCTCGGCAGTTACAACCGAAAAATCATACTCACGGAAGATATCCGAAAGAGTATTTCGAAACAGAGCATCGTCGTCGATTATTAGAGTTTTTACTCTGGGGGATTGCATCAGAACCTCTGGAAAGGCCTTATAAATGGCGCAATAGTACACCAACATGCCCTAAAATGGAAGGAGAAACCCCTAGGAATCCTGGGCGAGCAGAGGGAGCGAAACAGAAAAAGTCGTCCCTTTTCCCACCTCGCTTTTCACCTCGATTTTTCCGTTATAGGTGCGGATTATTCTGAGTACGACAGAAAGTCCAAGACCGGTACCGGAACTTTTTTTGGTAAAAAACGGGTCAAATATCCTTTGCAGATCTTCGTGAGGAATCCCTTTGCCGGTATCGGATACATCAATGTGAACTGAATCCTCTTTTTGTTCGAGCATAATTGTAAGAACACCACCTTCCGCCATCTCTTCAATGGAATTTGCGAACAGATTGGAAAATATCTGTTCGATCTCCGTTGCATCAGCAAAGATGTGAGGAGGTGTTGCCCTGTAATCCCGCTCAATTCTTATACCATGCATTTTTGCACGGGATTGGAATAATTCGAGCAGGGAATCGATTACCTTCGGTATGGATACTTGCTGCAAGTGATAACGAGGCCTTTTAACGGCATCCATCAATTTTCGCAGGATTCCATCAATTCGGCGAACTTCCATTTCGATCTTTTCCAGAAATTCATAACGCTCCGGATCATCGAGACCACCTTTCAACAGTTGAACATACAGCCCAATCGAGTTGAGTGGATTTCTTATCTCATGCGCCATCCCCGCGGAGATATACCCGAGAGTCGACATCTTTTCGGTCTGAACGATTTCCGCCTGGACCTTCTGCAGCTCCATGGTTTTCTCTTCAACACGCATCTCGAGCATCCTGTTCCAGGACTCTATTTCCCGAAGGAGCCGGTCTCTCTCCTGAACCAGTTCTCGATTCCGTATCTCCACCTCCCGGACCTTGAGGACCTTCTCAACTCGTTCCACCAGGTCCTGATTCAGAAAAGGTTTGAGCACATAGTCCGAAGCTCCTGCCTTCATGAGGGTTACCGCTATTTCTTCACTCCCTTTTCCGGTAAGAATTATCACATAAATGTCAGGATATTTAAGTTTGAGTTCCGTGAGTGTGGAAAATCCGTCTTTTCCCGGCATGAAATAATCAAGCAGGATTATTTCCGGCTGCTCTTCTTTAGCCAACTCCAAAGCATCCGCCCCATTCGATGCCGTAAGGACCCTGAATCCCCTGTTACGGAAAATTTGCGCAGTAAGTACCAGATTCACCTTCTCGTCATCAACCAGAAGCAGTGTCGTGTTCCTCTTGGCACCTTTTACTGTACTTCCATATGTATGTATCTCTTGCCTCGACATATGATCTCCGTCCCCTCCTGCCCGCCAGGAAACGGAAAAGGCAGCACTTGGCTGCCTTTTCCGTTAACAGGGTGTTCTATCCAGCAATCATTCCTCGTCCATCGGCGGGCGAATAGTCATGACCGGACACCGCGATCTCCGAACAACCCTTTCTGCCGTGCTGCCGAAAAGGAGATGATCGAGACCGGCTCTACCGTGAGTGCCAAGAACAATCATTGACACTTTTTCTTTATCAGACATCGCAATGATCTCATCGTAGGGAATACCGGACACAATTACGGTATCACTGGCAGCCAGGTCCACAAGTCTGCCCAGACAAAACTTCTTCATCATCTTCTCTGCAGCGTCTTCAATTTCTTTTTCAAGAGAATCAAAAGAGATGTGGGGAACGTAAAAACCACGAAGATCGACAGGCTCGTTGATTACGTGCATGACAATGAGTTTGCTATTAAACTTTTTTGCCAGTGTGTATGCATAGTCGAAAGCATACTCTGAGACCTCGGAAAAGTCCGTGGCAAAAAGAATTGTCGAAAAGTCTTTCATGTTCCCCCCTTGCTTTTGCTTTCGGTCTCTTCTGCGTTAAGTATTTTTTCCATGATGATTTTCAACTCATCAATCTGTACAGGTTTATTTATATACTCGAAGGCACCCAGGTTCATGGCTTCAAGATAGGAATCCACACCACCGTAAGCTGTTATCATTATCACATTGCTCTTGGGAAAATTTTTGTTAAGTTCTCTCAGAAAGGTAATGCCATCCATCCTCGGCATCTTGATATCGGTTACGATCAGATTAACCGATTGTCTGCGCAGATAACACAAAGCCTCGTACCCATTCGCTACACCCTCTACGAAATAACCTTCACGGGTCAGAAGCTTGGTAAGGGCTTGCCTCGTATTATCTTCATCCTCAACAACAAGGATTCTTTTTGCATTTGCCGCACGGGCGCTATCAATTTTCTTTAGCTTCATTTGGGTTAAAGTCTAACATGAGGTGGCAGGCTGTCAAGCATCCAACAACACTAATGGTCGGTTTTTTCTCCGTCATACCCAGCACTTAAGACAATGTGAGCTGGAGAGCCCTTCTCGCCGAAAGGCTTGAGATGCCTGCCGTTCAGTTCGGCTTCAACTCCGCCGGCATTTCCAATTTCCAGAGAGAATACCTTATCCGCCTTCCACTCAATAATATCACCCGCCTTCAGGTCATAATGCTGAGTAATTGCATCATCGATAGTCAGGTCCAGATAACCGTCTTCAAGAGCCTTCATCTTTAAGACGATGCCCTGATCCTTCACACGGGTATCATTAGCCGGAATATTGGCTTCTTCCACGGGGTTTTCGGCTGGCTTTTCCAAACTATTTGCACTGCTGAACCGGTTATGCAGTGGGAAAGTAACGGCATTTTCTGTGGGAGTAGACAGTTTCTTGCTTACATTATCAGTGTTGAGTCCTTGATCCCGATCCCCCAGGAGAAAAAAGCCTGACAACGCAACCAGACATACAGCAGGAATCGACCAGAGCCAGTGTTTCGACGGGTTTCTATTTGCTGAGTCCGGTTCTGCCCCGGAAGTAGTGGAAACCGGTAACTCCAGAATTTCTCCGGAAGCACCGGACTGATAAAGACTCAAGATCTCATCACAAGGAAGTCCAAGGAAATTTGAATAGATACGCAAAAACCCCCGGGCGTACGCTTCGCTCGGAAGTTTCTCATAGGCATCTTCTTCAAGGGCAAGCAGATAGGCTTTTGATATCCGGGTTATCCGAGCCACTTCATCCAGGGTTACCCCCCTGTCCGTTCGGTTTTTTCTGAGCTTTTGCCCGGCTGAAATGTGCTCCTCGGAATCGAAAGTTTCTATCATGGGCCTCTCACCTGAGCATCTGAAGACGTTCCTTTGATATCTGACCAATTTCGTCATCTGGGTTTATCCGGATGACTTCGCAGAATTCCGCTTTTGCCGCAGATATGTCCTTTATTTTCAAATAGGCCAGAGCCAGATGATAGTGAGCATTGGCATAGTTCCCGTTGAGTTCGATTGCTTTCTTGAACTCATCAATAGCCAGGTTGGTTTTATCATCGGAAAAGTACACTCTCCCCAGATTCAGACGGGCAACAGGGCTTCTCGGGTTGTTCGCAATGACGGGATGCAAGAGAGACAGGGCCATATCATATTCACCCTTGCCATAGTACGCCAGTGCAAGGTTCATGGCGGCAGCATCATGATTCTGATAAAAAATATCATTGTACACCAGGGTAAACTGCTTGATTGCCTTATCCCATTGCTGCATCTCCAGGTAAGTAACACCAAGGTTGTTTCTTGCCTCTGAGTAATTAGGACGAAGCTCGATTGCCCGCAGATATTTTGGCTCAGCGAGATCATAGCGTTTCTTGTAGTAATAGGCCTGACCAAGATAATTCAGGAGAAGCGGGTCATCGGGAGTGATCTTCTCGGCCTCGGTCAAGTCAATAAGCGCCTTGGTATAATTACCTTCGGCAAGATGCGAGAGACCCATCTGATAATGGTAGGAAGCCTTTTTCCTCGACGCTTCCATTGCCCCACATCCAGCTGAAAGTGCTATGATGAAGAGCAACACGATTACGAGTCCGTTTTTCATGGTAGCCTCTTTCATGAGAACCTCGAGCAACAGGTGTCTAGTTGGTTTCCGGAAGGCCTTCGAAAGATGTCATCGTCTTGAAACTTCGATACCGCTCTTCAATCTCACTGTAGGAAAGACTCCGGAGCCGGTCGAGACTGAAATCTTCAACATTAAAAGAAGCCATGACACTACCGACAATAATGGCCTGTCGAATTCCGGCTTCGCTGAGATTACCGGTATTAGCCAGATATCCCATGAAACCGCCTGCAAAGGTATCACCGGCCCCCGTGGGATCGAAGACCTTCTCAAGGGGGTACGCAGGAGCGGCAAAAATGGTCGAGTCGGTAAACATCAACACGCCGTACTCGCCCCTCTTCACAATAAGTGTCTTCACACCAAGAGAAAGGATTTGTCTGGCCGACTTGACCAGGTTCGGCTCCTGAGACAACTGCCGTGCCTCCGCATCATTAATAATAAGGATATCAACCATCCCGATAACTTTTTTCAGGGATTCGGCCTTGGAGGAGATCCAGTAATTCATCGTATCACTGGCTATGACGCGGGGGTTTTTCACCTGGCTTACCACCTCCATTTGAAGATCAGGATCGATATTCGCAAGGAAGAGGAATTCCGCATCGGCATATTCGGGGGGAATTATCGGTTTAAAGGTTTCAAAAACATTAAGCCTGGTCTCGAGGGTTTGCGCCTCATTCAGATCGTATCCGTATTTACCCTTCCAGGAAAAAGTCTTGCCGGAACTCCGGGTAAGCCCTCGTAAATCGATGTTCCTGGACTTGAGGAAGGAAATATGCTCTTCGGGAAAATCCTCGCCAACTACGGCAACAAGGCTTACGTCCGCAAAATAGCTGGCAGACGTGGCAAAATACGTTGCGGAGCCGCCAAGCACATCCTCAACCACCCCAAAGGGAGTTTCCACCGAATCGAATGCCACCGAACCAACTACCAGAATGCCCATATAATTTTCTCCTAATAGAAGTACCGTAACAGGATATCAGAAATACTTGCAGATGATCGGCTCCAGATCGTTCTTTGCCTTTTCCGGGATTACCGACCTGTCGGTGATAATTGCATATCGGAGCGCATCGACGCAAGGGCAATTTCTCTCTGCATCTAGACTGGCCACAGCATTACGGATGATTGTTTTTGCCATTGCAACGTTCTGCTTGATGATTGCGAGAATTGCTTCAACAGAAACGTCATCATGGGTTTCATGCCAGCAATCATAATCGGTTGCAAGGGCTATGACACCATAACAGATTTCTGCTTCCCTTGCCAATTTTGCCTCGGGTATATTTGTCATACCGATCACTGACACGCCGAAAGTCCTGTACAGCAGTGATTCAGCTCTTGTTGAAAAGGCAGGGCCCTCCATGCAGAGATAGGTGCCGCCGCGGTGGACGTGTGCTCCGGCCTTCCGCGTTGACTCCTCGAGTACAGCGGAAAGAACGCCGCAGACCGGGTTGGCAAACTGCACATGCGCGACAATCCCGTTGCCAAAAAAAGTGTTCGCACGTGTTGCGTTTGTTCGATCAATGAACTGGTCAGGTATGACGATATGTCCGGGTTCGATTTCTTCCCGCATGCTGCCGACGGCAGATACAGATATGAGTCGGGTAACTCCGAGTTTCTTCATCCCATAGATGTTCGCCCGGTAGTTGACCTCAGAAGGAAGCAATCGGTGGCCTCGTCCATGACGCGGCAGAAACACCAGACGAACCCCGTCAAGCACACCGGTAATAAAAGCATCAGAAGGGTCTCCAAAAGGAGTTTTGAGCTTCACCTCAGCTACGTCAGTTAAACCTTCCATCTCATAGAGGCCACTGCCACCAATCACGCCTATGACTTGTTCTTTTATTCCCATTACGCATCTCCGCTTGCAATTCTTGAAATTAGTTTCCGACCAGAAAGGCCGTTCAGTGAATGTCGACCTTTTCCATCCTGGCGCGAAGCTGACCGCAGGCAGCCGAAATATCGGCTCCTCTGCTGGCCCTTGTTATAACCGTAAGATTTTTTTCAAGCAGATAACTATGGAAGCGATCGATTGAATCCTGTTCCGGTGTTTTAAAATCACACCCTTCAAATTCATTGAACCGTATCAGGTTAACCTTGACAGGAATACCTTTCAGAAGCTTTACCAGCCTCTTGGCATCCTCGATAGAATCATTGACTCCCCTGACCAGGACATACTCAATAGTTATCATACGTCGGTTCGGTAAGGGGAAATTTCGGCATGCTGCCATAAGCTTCGAGATGGGGTACGTCCTGTTTATCGGCATCAGAAGGTCGCGCTGCTGATCCGTAGTTGCATTCAGTGATACGGCCAGGTTTACGGTTACGGCAGATCCGAGTTTTTCGATTTCCGGGACAAGCCCGGATGTGGAAACAGTGACCCTGCGGGTTGATATCTGGAAGCCGTCGGGGGAAGTCATGATTTTCAATGCGGGTATGACGTTGTCCAGGTTTGCAAGTGGTTCACCCATGCCCATCAGCACGATATTTGTTATACGATCGGTACTCTGAAAAGCGCAAATCTGGTTGACGATCTCGGAGCAACTGAGGTTGCGTTTCAGGTTGAAAGTTCCGGTCAGACAGAACCGACATCCCATGGCACAGCCAACCTGGGTGGAAACACAGAGCGTGGCGCGATCTTCCTCGGGGATGAGGACGGATTCGATGCTGGAACCATCCTCCAGCACGAACAGGTATTTTTTCGTACCATCTTTTGATATCTCAATTTTTTCAGGCACAAGAGAGGTGATCCGGGATTTGAGGGAAAGTTCGCGGCGAAAATCCTTGGAGAGATTTGTCATTTCATCGAAGGAAGTGGCACCTCTCTGATAGAGCCATTTGAAAATCTGCTTCGCGCGATATTTTTCCTTTCCGAGTCCAAGAAGAAAAGCTTCAAGGCTTTCCAGAGTCAAATTTTTTATATCAACTTTTTCCATAGATTGAATAAAAAAGCCCTTCACCGGGAAGGGCTTTTTTCCTTATATATTCTCTACTACAGCAGTTCTAGCGAATTGAAGAAATAGGGTATTTCATACGAAGCCGACTCAGGGGAATCAGACCCGTGAACGGAGTTTTCCCCGAGACTGAGCCCGAAATCCTTACGAATTGTCCCTTCTTTGGCATCTGCGGGATTGGTCGCTCCCATGAGGGCACGCCAGTCAGAGATGGCATTTTCTTTCTCCAGCACCAGAGCAACAACAGGTCCGCTTGCCATATACGAGCAAAGGTCTTCAAAAAAGGGGCGATCCTTGTGAACACAGTAAAAGCCCATAGCCTGTACCTTGGTCAGTCGAATTCGTTTCAGGCCAATAACGTTGAACCCGGCGGATTCAATTTTTGCAAGGATACTCCCGATTATATTCCTCTCCACGGCATCCGGTTTGATGATTGCAAAAGTTCTTTCCATGTCTACTCCATTCAAACAAAACTCATCTGTAAATGATTGTTCTAACTACCATTCAGGGTGAGTTATGTCAAGAAGTTTCAGTCTCTGAAACGTGAAAAGCCTACAGATTTCTCTGTAGGCTTTTCTTTCCAAACAACAATTGTAGTCAGGAAATTACTTTGCTCAGGAGCAGGAGCTTCAGCAGTGGTTGTTTCAGCGGTGAGCTCGCGGCGGCAGAAGACATAGGAGCTTGAGCTGCCTCAGGAGCCGGAGCAGTAGCCTCAGTGGTCGGAGCCATAGCTTCTTCTTTTTTCTTGCAACCAGCGGCGAAAGCCAGAGCGATAACAAGGCACAGAGCTAATGACGATAAGCTTTTTCATTGACATAATCACCTCTTTTCCTTTTTGAGTACCAAAATCGCGCACTGCGCGTGGTTTTTCTTGCCAAACAAAACGCGACTATACTATTTTCGTTTTAAATGTCAAGATTTTTTTCCCTACAGTTAAGAAGCGTCGTGTATACATTTTCGAGGTTTTCGAATTCCGTATAGATAACAACGTATTAACACTCCCATTAAAGATCTATGCTTAAAATTCAGATTCGAATTGTTTTCAGCAAATAAATCCTGTATAGATTTGATCATCGTCTAAGAGATCACGGAGGCTCAGGTGCAAAACAAATTGACACGTAAAGAACAACAGCAGCTTCTTGCCTTGTCCCGAAAAACCATCATAGACTTCGTAAAAAACGGGCATGAGAGTGAAATCCCTATTGAGGGCAGCGGACTTGATGACACATCGGGCTGTTTTGTCACGATCAAGATGCACGAAAACCTTCGTGGCTGCATTGGCTGCTTCACTTCCGAAAAACCACTATGGCAAACCGTGCAGGAATTCTCAATTGCCGCAGCTTCCCGCGACCCCCGTTTTTACCCGCTGCACCCGGACGAACTGGATGACATAACTATTGAAATTTCAGTTCTGTCGAGCCTGACAAAAATAGAGTCCATCGACGAAATCCAGGTAGGAACCCATGGCCTGTATATTGAAAAAAACATGTATAGAGGCGTTCTCCTGCCCCAGGTTGCAACGGAATACGGCTGGGATAAAACCACATTTCTGCAGCAGACTTGCCTGAAAGCGGGACTGGAACCTGATGCCTGGGAAAGTGGAGCTGACATCTATATCTTCAGCGCGCAGATATTCGGTGAAAAACAACACTGAATAAAATCACCGGCATTTCCGGGGGCACGCTGCTGCCCCCCTCCCCCCAGTTGTTCACGACAGCTTCAGTCCCCCCTCAGCAGCCAATTTCTCCAGCATATCGGTGGTTACCGATTTGGGGCGTTCAAGTGGGTACCCCAGTGCCCTATCCCAGATAATAGTTGCAAGGACGCCGATTGCCCTTCCGACCCCAAACAAGACAGTATAAAAATCATACTCCGTAATTCCGTAGTACCAGTGAACAACACCTGACTGAGCGTCCAGATTGGGCCACGGATTTTTTGCCTTACCATGGGCCTTCAGTATTGTGGGAGCAACATCGTAAATCATGTTTACCACCTTAAACAGGTCGTAGTCAGGCAGATGCTTGTCGCAAAAATCTTTCAGAGCGGTGTAACGTGGATCGGTTTTCCGAAGTACGGCATGGCCATAGCCGGGTATTACCTGACCGCTATTCAAGGTGTCCCAGATGAATTTTTTCAGATCCTCTTCCGAAGGGACCTTCCCGCCAAGCATATGAAAGGCTTCCTGGATCCAGCTGAGAACTTCCTGGTTTGCAAGTCCGTGAAGAGGACCGGCAAGGCCGTTTATGCCGGCAGAAAGGCTGTAGTAAGGATCAGCCAGTGCCGAAGCAACAAGATGGGTCGCATGAGTTGATACGTTTCCCGATTCATGCTCAGAATGGAGGATGAAGGTCATGCGAGCGGCATCATCATAAGGGCGCGGCAGACCCATCATCTGAGCGAAGTTTCCACCGATATCAAGATAACGGCCCGCGGGAATAAACGTATCCGACTTGTACTTCATACGATAGATGTATGCGGCAATTGCCGGCAATTTGGCCATAAGATTACAGCAATCCTCGTACATGGGCTCCCAATAGTCGCTTTTCTTCATACCCTCGGCATATTTCCTGGCAAAGATGGATTCGCGCTGCATGGAGAGGATCGCCGTGGAAAACATGGTCATGGGATGCGTGTCCCGCGGCATCGCACGAAGGATATCGATGACGTACTGGGGAACCTGGGAACGCATGCTGAAATCTTCAACCACAGCGAGCGTTTCGGTCATGGTGGGAATATCACCCGTAAGAAGATAGTACCAGAAGCCTTCCACATAGGGATATTCGCATCCCGGCACATGGGGAAGCTGGGCAAAGGTTTCGGGTATGGTTTTGCCTCGGAAACGAATGCCCTCTTGGGGATCCAGGGAAGAGATATCCGTGACAAGGCATTTCACGTCTCGTGACCCGCCAATACACTGTCCAATCGTTACCGTATCAATAACAACATCTCTATGATTTTTGAGAAGTTCCGCCGTACGTGAGCGAAGTGGAACTATTTTTTTGTACAGCCTTTCCTTCAAGGTCGACATTCAGGAAATTCTCCTTTTTTCAGCGGTGCATCAAAGCTCCGGATTTTCCATTACAGTACTGCATAACCGCAGAGCGCGGCTGTTCAATTTTCTACAAAATAACAATGTTCTCCCTTGAAAAAGTCAACTGCTCCAGACCGTTTTCCGAAAGGTGGAAGGTGTTTTCAATGCCGACAGCCCCTACTTCAGGGAAAACCAGCTTCGGCTCGAATGCAAAGACCATCCCGGCTTCAAGACCCATATCACTGAAGCCTCTCGCAAGGAAGGGGTATTCATCAATCTCGATGCCGACTCCGTGCCCGATAAATGAAACCTGCGACCCGCGATACCCCATAAAGTTGTCGGCATGTCCCTGCTCAACCGCAAGAGCAAGACAGGCATCATAGATATCTCCCCAGACCGCTCCTGGCAGTGCCATCTGTCGCATGCATTCCTGAACTGCCAGCATGTCATCATGACCCGCAAGGAGTTTTCCTGGAAGGCTCTCCAGGGCAAAAATGCGGGTCTGGTCCACAAGGTAGCCGTCACAACTCCCGGCAAAGTCCACGACAATGGGCTCGCATGGCCTGATCCGTTTCCGACCGCACCCCTGACCGAAACTCGGGTGCAGCCCGGCACCGCCCAGCGGCGTGTCCGTATAAGCCGGAAGTGCCCCATCGGCGCCGGAAAATGTATGCCCGAAGAGCATCTCACCATTAAAGACCCTCATCCGTATGAGTCCGAGGTGTCCCTCTTTCCGCGCAACATACTCCAGTTCAGCGGCAAGGTCCAGATCAGTCATCCCCTCACGAATAGATTCAGCTGCATGACGATTGACCTTGTCCACCTGTCGGGCGGCATCCCGCATCCTGGCCAGTTCATAGGCCGATTTTTTCATCCTCACCTTGCGAATGAGAGGAGTAGCATCCAGAAAGCTGGCAGATGGAAAGACTTTGCGATACCTTTCAAAAAAACTTACCGGCAGAACATCAAGCTCCATGCCTATTCTCTTCGGTTCCGGCAGGGAATAACCGGCAACATTCCCTGGAACTTCACGCATGGAAGAAAACGAAACTATCTCGGCCAGAGAAGATTCGATCCTGGCGCGTTCCGCATCCCTGCGCACCATGTAGATAGGCTTCCCGACAACCGGGACATAGAGGCAACCAGACTGAATAGTGCCGGTAAAATAGAACAGATCGGCGTTCTGAACAACAATAACAGCATCCAGTCCTTCTACCGCCATCAAGGCCTGCAAGGCTAAACAACGCCTTTCTAGCTCCTCCTTGGGTGTAATCAGCCTGTTCATATCATGCAGTCTCCCCGGCTTCCTCCAGTTGAAGTTCGCGAATTGCCATCTCACGGAGTTTGAATTTCTGGATCTTTCCTGATGCGGTCATGGGGTAGGACTCGACGAATTTCACATAGTAGGGAACCTTGTAATGGGCAATCTTCCCCCGGCAAAATTCCTTGACCTCTTCCTCTGTCATCTCAACACCCTTCTTGAGAACTACGGCAGCCATGACCTGCTCGCCGTATTTGCGATCGGGTACACCGTAAACCTGTGTATCGGATATTTTCGGATGGGTATAGAGGAACTCTTCGATTTCTCGGGGATAAATATTTTCGCCACCGCGGATGATCATGTTTTTGATCCTACCGGTAATCTTGCAATAGCCATTCTCATCCATAACCGCAAGGTCACCGGTATGCAGCCACCCCTCGGCATCGATGACCTTGGCGGTTTCCACCGGCATCTTGTAATACCCCTTCATGACCAGGTATCCGCGTCCGCACAGTTCCCCCTGCTTGCCGGGAGGGAGGGTTGCTCCAGTCTCGATATCGACAACCTTGACTTCAACATCAGGGAGTGCCCTTCCCACCGTTGCAACCCGCAACTCGATGGGGTCGTCGGTCCGTGTCTGAGTGATCACCGGGGAGGCTTCGGTCTGTCCATAGGCAATTGTAATTTCAGAGACATGCATATCTCGTATCACCCTCTTCATTACCTCGATGGGACAGGGAGAGCCTGCCATGATTCCAGTGCGAAGAGTTGTCATGTCAAATTTATCGAAATCAGGATGTTCCAGTTCAGCGATGAACATGGTCGGGACACCATGCACCGCGGTACATCGCTCCTTTTCTATTGCATGAAGGACCAGAAGAGGGTTGAAGGTCTCGATCGGGACCATTGCCGCACCATGGGTTACGCAGGCCATCACGCCGAGAACGCAGCCGAAACAGTGGAAAAAAGGCACGGGAATACACAATCGGTCCTTTTCGGTAAAACGCATGCATTCACCGATGTTGTAACCATTATTCACAACATTGAAATGGGTAAGCATTACCCCCTTTCGGAAAACCGGTTGTTCCCGAAGTGTATTGCATATTAATGACATCATGGGGAGACAATGCTGCCTCGATCATTGAGAGATTGACATCATCTACCGTTTCGGCCATCTCAAAGAGTTTTTTGAAGTTGATCATTCCAGCAGGAGTCTCTTCACCGATAAAAACGACCTGCTCAAGATAAGGAAGTTTTTCGCTCCGCCTGAAACCATCAGCAGAGTCTTTAAACTCGGGAACCACATCGTAGAGGGTCTCCACGTAATCTGTTCCCTTGAAGCTTTGCACCATGAAAAGCATATTCGAATCTGATTGCTTCAGAATGTACTCCAGCTCGGCTGACCGATAGCTGGTGTTGATTGTAACGAGAACCGCACCGATCTTTGCCGTAGCAAACTGCAGAATCACCCATTCGGGAACATTGTTCGCCCAGATCGAAATATGGTCGCCTTTCTTCACCCCGAGAGAGATGAGGCCCTTTGCCACCTTACGACAGACTTCGTTGAACTCCCGATATGAATAGCGCAGGTCACGCTCCACAGAAACCAGGGCATCATTATCGGGGAACCGATCAGCCATCTGGTCCAGCAGACCGCCAACAGTACACTCAAGAAACCTCGACATGAAAACCTCCGCAACAAAATAACAAGAATGATGACATATCAAATCCGGGCAGTTAAAAAACCTGTTTAGCGCTATTCTTCCGCTATGAAGATTGTCATCCCTCGAATGTCTTTATCGGGGACCCATAATTTCAGGCGGTTAGAAGCTGGATTCCCGATCAGAATCACTTCGGGATTGACAGTTTTGGGAACAGTCGGAAGATTGACGATACTCTTATATAAAAAATTGCTCCTGCCAGTCATAGCAGTATGGCAGGATACATATGTAGTGTAAAAACACTGCGTTTCTCATGAACAGCTGCTGGAGTTGCCCCGCTCCAGAAAAATATCCAGTTGACTACAACATCACGAGAAAATTTTAACCTATTGATTTAAAAGGATTTTATGAATTAGCACAGCACGAAAGACAAGTCAAGAATTTATATATACAAGTACAACTCTTTCCCTTGCCTACCGAGACCAAACCGTAACGGATTAATTTATGATAAAATTCTTGTGCTGCTTATTTGTGCAATCTGGTACTATTCACTGGTAGTCTGGTGACTGCATCCATGACATCCACATGGTTTTCAACATACCTGTCAACAGATTGTGTGGATTTCGTGAAATCGCATGATTCAATGGTATTTTTGAAACATTTCATACGGTTGTAACTCGGTTGTCACAGAGTGCCCGTAGAATCTGTTCAAAAACGAGGAATTTCGATTATGAAAACAATTCTTATTATTGAAGATGAGCGCGATCTGCTCGACCTTCTTGCCTTTAACCTGGAAAGAGAAGGCTACCGTGTCCTGACCGCCCTGGATGGAAAAGACGGCCTGGATACAGCACGTACCAGGTCTCCCGACCTTATCATTCTTGACCTGATGCTGCCGGGAATCATGGGAACGGATATCTGCAGAATACTGAAGAACAGTGAAAAGACGGCAAGTATTCCCATTATTATGCTCACCGCGAAAGGGGAAGAGATCGACCGGGTGGTGGGATTTGAAGTGGGTGCCGACGATTACGTGGTAAAGCCTTTCTCGAACCGCGAGCTGATGTTGAGAATTCGTGCAATCTTTCGACGGTCGGAGCCTGATGTGAAGGAAGATAAAATCCTTACCATAGGGCCTGTAACCATCGACACAGGACGCCACATCGTTACTTCGGCAGGAGAAGATGTCATTCTGACCACCACGGAATACAAACTGCTGCTCAATCTTGCGGAACGACTTGGCAGGGTTCAGAACCGAGACCTATTGCTCAAGAACGTCTGGGGATACAACTATATCGGTGACACCCGCACAGTGGACACTCATATCACAAGACTCCGCACCAAGCTGGGCATTGCCGGTGACATGATCAAGACTGTCCGGGGATTCGGTTATAAAATGGAGGAAACTTGAGGATAAAAATCCAGTGGAAACTAATGGCCTCATACCTTACCCTCGTGATCCTTATCGGCGCGATCCTCTACGGGTACCTGAGCCATACACTGAAAAACAACCTTGATTCGGAAATACGCGAGAACCTTTTCAATGAGACACGGCTCGTCAGGGCTATGTCCTCAAAAGAGATTGCCGATATGGATCGCGATGCACCCGCCCTGGCCCGGACTGTGGGGAAAGAGATCAAGGCCCGTGTCAGTATCATCCGCAGAGACGGAAAAGTAGCAGGCGATTCCGAATTGACCGACGAAGAACTCCGCAATCTGGAAAATCATGCAACCCGACCGGAATTCATCCAGGCAATCCAACACGGCCAGGGGGTTTCAACACGCTTCTCCGCTACCCTCGGCACGAATATGATCTATACCGCCCTGCCATTCAAGACCGCGGCAGGAGAACCCGGCGTTATCCGGCTCGCACTGCCGCTCTCCCGGGTCGATGAAGCCATGACCAGTCTCGGCACCATCCTCGGAGCATCCCTGATTCTTGCGGTTTTCTGCTCTCTTCTACTCAGCTACATACTCTCTTTCATTACCTCACGCCCCCTCAGAAACATGGCTGCTGCTGCCGCCCTGATCGGCAAAGGAGGATTCAGATCTCGCATTCCAATCTCCAGCAGTGACGAAATTGGTGAACTGGCGGAAGTTCTGAATGAAATGGCGGAAAAAACCGAAAGCCAGCTGGAGCGCATTTCGGCTGAGAAAAACCGTCTCGACACCATTCTTCGCGGCATGGGCGAAGGGGTTATCGTCACGAACGATGCCGGAATCGTCACTCTGGCCAACCCGGCCTTTCGCGCCCTTTTTTCGCTGGACCAAAGCTGTATCGGCAAGGCACTGATCGAAATTGCCCGCCAGCCGTCATTGAACAATGCCTTGAAAAAGGTTCTGGATTCCCGCAAGGAGATCCTTGAGGAAATGGTAATGATGGTGCCCGAAGAAAAAAACATGCTCACGCATTGGGTGCCGCTTATGGAAGAAACAACCCTCATCGGTGCCGTGGCGGTTTTTCACGATATCACCGACCTGAAAATGCTCGAAAAAATCAGAAAAGATTTTGTGGCCAACGTATCCCACGAACTGCGGACCCCGGTTTCGGTCATCAAGGGTTACGCAGAAACCATCCTCAGCGAAGGGAATAACCTCCCTCCTGAAAAGCTGGTGCAATTCACCGAGATCATCCACAGCCACGCAGAACGTTTGGCACATCTCATCAGTGACCTGCTGACCCTGTCACGCATAGAGTCCGGGGCAATCCCCCTTGAACCTGTACCGGTTACCATCCTCTCGGCCGTAAACCGGGTAACACACCTGCTTGAACAGAAAGCGCGCGCCAAAGAAGTTACGCTCGTCAGCCAGGGCTCTCTTGCCGGCATGCCTGCAATCCTGGCGGATCCGGACAAACTGGAACAGATTCTCATCAATCTTCTGGATAATGCCATCAAATTTACCCCTGCAGGTGGCAGTGTAACCGTTGACGCCTCAGACCTGGGTGACTGGATGCGCATCGATATAAGAGACACAGGGATCGGCATACCACCCAAGGACCTTTCAAGGATATTCGAAAGGTTCTATCGAGTCGATACGGCCAGAAGTCGGGAACTCGGAGGAACGGGTCTTGGCCTCTCCATCGTAAAACATATCGTTCAGGCCCATGGTGGTTCGGTCGCCGTCGAAAGCACCCCTGGCAAAGGGACGACCATTTCGTTCACCATGAGAAAGGCCTGATCAGATAGCTATCACAGGGATGAGAGGGGTCTTCTGATTGCACGCATGACAGGCTCCTCCTCCCCAAGTGTATCACGATCGTAACAAAGATTTACAGACACATCTCAAGTGATACATAAAACTATCCATAGTAACTCATTACAAAATAAGTCTTTTTTGCTTTTCACCCAGATTCAATCTTACCAAGTGGTTCTCTGGAAACTGGCGTCAAAGATTATTTTGAACAGATTTCAAGATTCCTTTGCACAGTTGTCACACAGCTGTAACATTTAGCATGTATTGTTCCTGCACCAGTTTCGCATTTCGCACAGGAGGAAACCATGCTTGTCCTCTCCAAGGAAGGCCAGGAAATCGTAATGAAAGACGGATTCCTTCCCCTCACCGATACAATGAGCGTCAAGGGCCTCTCGACACTCAAATAACCTGATAGACAAACAGGGAACTGAAGAACGGCCGGCAACCTCCGGCCGTTCTTCAGTTCCGGAATCAGGCACTTTCACGGCCTGAGTATCCTGAAAAGCTTGGAGCCGGAAAATGGGACTTCGTAGTCGGAACGATTCATTGCCAGACACAAAAAATTTCCTCGCTCGCGCAAAGAAAAATGACCGCCTTGCCGCCTGGCTGATCAATATTGGCGGGCTTCTGGTGGTAATAACCGTTATCGGGATACTACTCCTGATTCTCAAGGTGGCAGCCCCGCTTTTCTTCCCCCCTGACGCAACACACATCTCGACAGTCAGCCTTAGCGGCTCTGCATCTTCAGGAAAAATTCTCGCCATAGGGACAGACGAAAATCTCAAGACGGGTTTCATTATCGATGAACAGGGGAAGATCAGTTTCTTTGACACTCGAACCGGGACAGTTTCCGACACCATCGCCCTTTCCTCTCCAGGAAACACCAAACACGGGATAGCCGCAGTTACCGCCGCACCTGACCGGCATTTTGATATCCTCTGGAAGGACGGATCCTTTTCCGCAGTAAATATAAGCCTTGACAAGAATAATGACGGACAGGCCGAGGGCCAGCCTGCTCACGGCATCGAAACCCTGCTGGAGGACAAAAAAGCTGCAGCTGCCCCAGTGCCGCTCCTGTCACTTGCTCGATTTGCCGATAGAGAGTCACCTGCACGGATTGACCTCCTGCCGGGCAAGCGTTTTGTTTTCAGCAAAACAACAACCACCACCGACCTCATGGGAAATGCGACCACGACGAACGTCCGCACTCCCTTTGAGGCCTCTGTACCGGGAAACATTACCGCTGTGGCTCTTGACTCGAAGGCCGAGTTTCTCTATGCCGGAACCGACACAGGTCGCCTCCTCCGCTGGGGTTTATCCGACACCGAGCCACCACAACTGCTCGATTCCGTCCAGACAAGCGACAAAGGGTCACCGGTAACTGCACTGAACCTTGTCCTGGGTGATGTTTCCATTGCCGTTGGAAACGCAGATGGGTCCTTTTCAACCTGGTTCCCTGCCTCTGAAACAGGCCTTGGCAGCAGCAAGGTTCTTACTCGCATCCACCCGCTGACCAGCCACAGCAGCGCTGTGACCGGGATCCTCCCCTCACCCCGGAACAAGAGCCTTTACTCGCTTGACAAAAGCGGTTCGGTCAATGTCGACCATATGACCTCAGAACGGCATCTCTTGTCACTGAAAAGCATGTCACCAATTGTTCTATTCAGTGTTTCGCCAAGGGATAACGGATTGATCGCGCTGGATGCCAACAACCGGATCAATACCTGGCACATCTCCAACCCACACCCCGAAATAAGTTTCAGGACGCTTTTCGGACCTGTCTGGTATGAAAATTACGACAAGCCGGACTATGTCTGGCAGTCGTCTTCGGCAAATGACGACTTTGAACCGAAACTGAGTCTCACCCCTCTGATCTTCGGCACGCTCAAAGGCACCCTGTACGCCATGATTTTCGCCATTCCGCTCGCACTGCTCGGGGCTATTTACACCAGCCAGTTTATGGGGCCGAGAATGAAAAAGGTCGTTAAGCCCGGCATTGAAATAATGGCAGCCATTCCTTCGGTGGTTATCGGTTTCCTTGCCGGGCTCTGGCTTGCCCCACTGCTCGACAAGGGAATCGTATCCGTGCTGGTAAGCGTTATTGTCATTCCGTTATGCATTTTTCTTGCGATTTTGCTCTGGAAAAAATTCCGGACCAAACCGCTTCTGAGAAAAATATCCGTCGGATATGAATTTCTCCTGCTGGTGCCGGCACTTTTACTGGGAATCTACGCTTCTCATGCCCTTGGAGGGATTCTGGAAGCTTCCCTCTTTGCCGGCGACTTCAAGCTTTGGCTATTTGACAGTATCGGTGCCCGTTTCGATCAGCGAAACTCTATCATCATTGCCTTTGCCCTTGGGCTGGCAGTCATCCCCCTTATTTTCACCATGTCGGATGATGCACTTTCCAATGTCCCGAAAAACCTCTCCGCCGCTTCCCTGGCGATTGGCGCCAGCCGTTGGCAGACCGCATGGCGGGTTGTTCTGCCTTCGGCACTTCCCGGCATCTTTTCCGCTGTCATGATCGGCTTCGGCAGGGCAATCGGTGAAACCATGATCGTACTCATGGCCACCGGCAACACGCCGATAATGAACTGGAGCATCTTCAATGGCTTCCGCTCGCTCTCGGCAAACATTGCCGTTGAAATACCCGAGGCGCCGGTTTTCGGAACCCTCTACCGGGTGTTGTTCCTTTCCGCGGTGCTCCTGTTCATTTTCACCTTTATCATCAACACCGTGGCCGAAATCTTGCGTCAGAATTTTCGCAAGAAATACGGTCGGTTCTGACAAGGACGGACATTATAATGAGCAGTTTCTGGAAACAAGGAGAACCCCAGGTTTGGTGCACGGGCGCAGCACTCACCATAACCCTTCTCATGGTCGCAACCCTCATCGGTGTTGTCATGCTCAACGGACTGGGATTCTTCTGGCCGTCTGACATAGCACTGGTATCGCTGAAAGACGGGACAAAACTACTGGGAGAGATCACGGACCGTGAAAAAGCAACGGCAACCAAGGGGGAGCAACTCCAGTTCAAAGTCGGCAACCGGGACCTGTATGGGCAGGATTTTCGCTGGATTGACAAAAAGGACGTAGAATCCCTCAGCTATCCTGAAAACGCAATCGTGCTGGAACGGAAAGAAAATGGCAATTTTTACGGTTTCCTGAAATCACTTTCCCTGAACGGAACACAAACCCCGGCTGCAGCAACACCTTGGGACCAGCTGCTTTCTGCCTGGAACAGTGTCAAAAAATCAAATGATAGTCTCGATGTCCTGCGCGATAAGATGTCCGGGTTGAATTCGGCTGCGGAAAACCTGCGCCTGAAAATATTAAAACTGTCCTATAAGGATAAGGTCGCCAACCGGAAGGAAATAGAAAACCTTTCCCAACAACGGGCAAAACTGCTGGCAGAATTCAGCATTGTTTTAGATAAACTTAACAACGAAAGCGCCAAACTCAACCAGGACACGGCTCTCTTCCAGGACGCCTCCGGCCAAGAGAAAGAAATAGCTCTGACAAGTCTTGTTCGCGCCTACCGCCCCAACACCATGGGTTATTTCGCCAAGGCAGCCTTTTATGCATCCAAGGTCAAGGAACTCCTCTTGGATGAACCGCGTGAGTCGAACACCGAAGGCGGACTCTTCCCTGCGATCTTCGGCACGGTAATGATGGTAATTTTCATGAGTATGGTCGCACTCCCCTTTGGGGTTATTGCCGCTATCTACCTGCGGGAATACGCGAAAGAGGGACTCCTCGTCAGGATTGTCAGAATAGCCGTGAACAATCTGGCCGGCGTTCCCTCCATTGTCTACGGTGTTTTCGGTCTCGGCTTCTTCATCTACGGTATCGGAAGCGGGATTGACCAGCTGTTTTTTCCGGAACGGCTACCCACACCGACCTTCGGGACAGGAGGCATACTCTGGGCAAGCCTTACCCTTGCGCTGCTGACGGTCCCGGTAGTTATTGTCTCCACTGAGGAGGGACTCGCTTCGGTTCCCAAGGGGCTTCGACAGGGATCACTTTCCTTGGGGGCAACCAAGTTCCAGACGCTCATGAAAATCGTGCTTCCCATGGCAACCCCCGGCATCATGACCGGCATGATCCTCGCCATGGCGCGTGCAGCAGGCGAAGTAGCACCTCTGATGCTGGTAGGCGTTGTGAAGCTGGCCCCGACACTTCCCATTGACGGCCAGTTCCCCTTCTTCCACCTGGACCGTAAATTCATGCATCTGGGATTCAATATCTTTGACGTCGGTTTCCAGTCGCCCAACGTGGAAGCAGCCAAACCGATGGTATACGTTACCACTCTGCTCCTTCTGGCGATTGTCATCACCGCCTCAAGCACTGCGATCCACCTCAGGAACAAGATGAAAAAGAAATACGCCACGAAGGCTTTCTAACAGACGTCTTCGTCTGAATACAAACTTCGCCACTCTATGGAGACAGATAGTATGCCGTTACGTTCGCCACAAAATATTGCCGATCCCGTACTGGAAATATCAAACCTGAACCTGTACTACGGCACATCCCGGGCCTTGAAGGACATCTCTCTGGCCATCCCGAGAAAACAGGTTACCGCCTTTATCGGCCCCTCAGGATGCGGCAAGTCCACCCTTCTCCGCTGCTTCAACAGGATGAACGACCTGTTGGAAAACGTCCGGATCGAAGGAAGCATCAAGCTCGACAATGAGGAGATTACCCCTCCGGACCTTGACGTCATCAGCCTGCGACGTCGGGTCGGCATGGTATTCCAGCAATCGAACCCGTTTCCGAAATCAATCTACGAAAATATCGTCTATGGCCTGCGCATTGCCGGAATACGCGACAAGGCAGTTCTGGATGAAACCGTGGAGAGAAGCCTGAGAGGTGCAGCGATCTGGGACGAGGTAAAGGACCGTCTCAATGACTCGGCTCTCGGACTGTCCGGTGGACAGGCTCAAAGGATTTGCATCGCCCGCGCCATAGCAGTCAATCCCGAGATTATCCTTATGGACGAGCCATGCTCTGCTCTCGATCCCATTGCAACGGCAAAGATCGAAGAACTGATCAACGAGCTCAAGGAACAGTACACCGTGGTTATCGTTACCCACAATATGCAGCAGGCAGCCCGTGTTTCCGATTTTACCGCTTTCCTGTACCTGGGAGAACTGATAGAATTCGATGTCACGAAGAAAATTTTCACCAACCCGGACAAAAGACATACGGAAGATTACATTACCGGCAGATTTGGCTGAAACAAGATACTTTTGCGGGTAGAGGCAAGAGATCGCGCCTTCCCTATGGATTTGAGAATTCACACTATCCTGATGCTTCACGACATATCGCTGTGGAGGTATTTCCAGTAAGCATTGGACACTATAGTATAAACCCACAGCTTTTCTTCGAGGTTATAACATGGAACGAGAACACATCATCAAACAGTACGACGCAGAACTGAACGAAATCCGAACCCTGATCCTTCAGATGGGGGGCAAGGTCGAAGTCATGATCTCTAACTGCATTCTGGCCCTGGTTGACAGAAATTCGGACTTGGCCGAAAGCACCATACCGTCAGACCATGAGGTCAACCACCTGGAAGTCCTTATCGATGAAAAATGTCTAGAAGTGTTGGCGCGCCGTCAACCGGCCGCTCGGGACCTGAGATTCATTACCCTGGCCCTCAAAATCGTGACCGATATGGAGAGGATCGGCGACCAGTGCGTCAGCATTGCCAAACGGGTGAAGGAACTGAATGAAGAGCCCCCCCTCAAACCGTACATCGACTTGCCCCGGTTGGCAGAATCATCACGGGCCATGGTCAGGGAGTCCCTTGATGCCTTTGTGCGCGGAGATGAAAAACTTGCCATGCAGGTCTGTGCAAACGACCAGTTCGTTGACGACCTCAACATCCAGATCCAACGGGAGCTTCTCACCTTCATGATGGAGGATCCCGCCACCATTTCCCGGGCACTCAAACTCAATTACATCTCCAAATGTCTGGAAAGAATTGCCGACCACGCAACGAACGTTGCGGAAATGGTTATTTTCATGATCAAGGGAAAAGATATCCGACACACAACCATATAGTCATGGTGCACATGCATTCCTGCAGACGGGATCCCCTCCCGTCTGCCTCCAGCCACCTCTTCCGAACTTCACGAGCAGAAGGTACTCCCAAACCAATCATCCGAATATCATTCTCTTCCCGATTCAGGGGAAAGTTGCCGAGAAGCCCTTTGACTTTCACGCACAGCGGTGGATACTGTACATTGTCGTTGTGACCTCAGCACCCTTTACCTTCATAAATGGGTCCATAGTTTCAATGTGCTCCCGATCGCATACTGTGCAATCGGAAACCTGTTGCGGCATCCTTTCCCGAACCAATAGACCCTATTCAGAATCAGAAACAAAAACACTCAGGTCCGGTATAAAGTTTTTGCCAGAACAGCCGATATACTTCTAGATAGGCGAATTTACACGGCATTTCAGCAATTATGGCAAATAATGCCTAGCACGGTTTTCATTATACAAAACAATGATATAGCCAAACTCCAAACGGTGAACCAATGAAGAAAACAACCCGATTCATGCTTCTGAACGTTTTGATAGTAACGGTCGGAATAGCAGTTACGGCATTATTTTTCCTCGGACAAATGCGCGCCGAAGCGGAAAAGCATATAAAATCGGCCCAGGAAAGTCACCTCAGAGCTTTCTGGGAACTGCTCCATCACGAAGGTAAAGATTTCCGGGTCATGAACGGACAAATGTTTATCGGCGACCATCTCCTCAATGGCAACTATGAACTCCCGGACAAAATCAAGACACTCTTCGGTGGCACGGCAACAATCTTTATGGGTGACACCAGAATTTCCACCAATGTACTCAAAGCCGACGGTTCACGTGCTGTGGGAACAAAACTTACCGGTGATGCATATAATTCCCTTTTCAACCAGAAAAAGCCATACCGGGGTGAAGCAGACATTCTGGGCATCCCTTATTTCACCGCCTATGACCCTATCAGGGACTCATCGGGCACAATAATCGGCGCTCTCTACGTGGGGATCAAAAAAAGCGATTTTTTTGCCACCTATGACGCCATGCGAATCAAGGCAATCGCTGGTGTTCTGGCACTGATGGCGCTCTTTGCCTGCCTTGCCATTCTCATCCTCCGCCAGGAAAGACTGGCAACCAGAGCTGTTGAATACAGCGAGCAAAAATACCGGGTTCTTTTCACCAGGATGCTCAATGGATTTGCTTTCCACGAAATGCTCTACGATGGAGATGGTACTGCCAGCGATTACCGTTTCCTGGAAGTCAACCCTGCCTTTGAAAAGCTCACCGGCCTTTCCGCAAAAGACACTGTCGGTAAAACCCTCCGAGAGGTCTTGGAAGGGAAGGTCGACGACTGGATCAAAATCTATGAACCGGTTGCACGGCAAGGACGTTCGATCCGGTTTGAGCGCTTTTCGCCCGAATTGGGGAAGCATTTTGAAATCGTCGCCTTCTCCCCCGAGCAAAACAAGTTCGCCACGATCTTCTCCGACATCACGGACCGTAAGGTGGCGGAAGAGAAGCTGCAGGAACACTTGCATCTCCTGCAATCAATCATCGACGCAATCCCCAATCCGGTCTATTACAAGAATGTCTCCGGGCAATACCTTGGCTGCAACCTGGCATTTGCCCATCATCTCGGCTGGGACAGGGAGGAGATTATCGGCAAAACCGCCTTTGATATCAATCCGCGAGAACTGGCAAGTGTCTACCATCGCATGGATGCTGCACTGGTGATGAGTCCGGGACAGCAAACCTACGAATCGGTTGTGCATTACAAGGATTCCGGGCCCCGCAACGTAATATTTTACAAGGCCACCTTCTGCAATCACTCCAATAAGCTACAGGGCATCGTAGGGGTGATTGTCGACATAACCGAGCGAAAACTGGCAGAGGAAAGCCTGCGTAACAACGAAGAAAAATACCGCAAGCTTTCCATGGAGTTCCAGGCCTTACTGGAGGCAATTCCCGATGCGGTTATTCTCTATTCACCGGACCTGCATATCCGCTGGGCCAATCGCAACGCAAGTCGTGCCTTGGGCAAGGAACCCCATGAGATCCTTGACAAGTCCTGTTACTTCCTGTGGCACCAGGAGAACAAGCCGTGCCTGGTGTGCCCGGTCCAGAGGAGTTTCCAATCGGGCAGATCCGAAAGCGAAGAAATGACCTTTTCAGACGGGTCGATCAGGGATATACATGCTGCACCGGTTTTCGACAAAGATGGATCGGTCGTTGGAGTCGTGGGAGTTACCCGTGACATAACCAGTCAACGCAAACTGGAAACCCAGCTTCAGCACCTGCAGAAGATGGACGCAATCGGCCAGCTTGCCGGCGGCATCGCCCACGATTTCAACAATATTCTTACCGCAATCATCGGCTACGGACACCTTCTCCAGCTCAAGACTGCCAGTGAAGCCCCCACCCGGAAATATGTGGACAGCATTATGTTTGCTTCGCAGAGGGCCGCGGATCTCACATCAAACCTCCTGGCATTCAGCAGGAAGCAGGCCTTCAACCCGCAACCGGCCGAATTGAACGATATCATCAGCAAGATCGACTCCATTCTCTCTCGACTGATCAGGGAAGACATTGATCTTCGCAGGGAAATCCACCCCTTCGAACTTTCCGTTATGGTTGATGTCGGCCAACTTGAGCAGGTACTGATCAACCTGGTCACCAATGCACGCGATGCCATGCCAAACGGCGGAACGATCCTCATCAGAACTCTCCCCGTTCACCTGGAAAACGAATTTATCGAGGCATTCGGATTCGGGACACCAGGTGATTACGCAGCCATTTCCATCTCCGACTCGGGTATTGGTCTGGATGAAAGTACCAGGGAAAGAATCTTCGAGCCATTTTTCACCACGAAAGACAAGGGGAAAGGCACGGGCCTGGGTCTCTCCATTGTTTACGGCATCATAAAGCAGCATAACGGCTATATCACCGTGGATAGCGCGCCGGCACAGGGTACAACCTTCACCGTGTACCTTCCTTTGGCAAGAACAGCATCAATGCTTACCGACGAGGTGGAGGAGCACATGTCCTATCCGGGAACGGAGGTAGTACTTCTTGCCGAGGACGAGGAGGAACTGAGACACCTCTTCCGATCTGTCCTGGAAGAAAACGGTTACACCGTTCTTGAGGCTGCCAATGGCGAAGAGGCGGTCGAAACATTCCTTTGCTACAAGAACTCGATAAAGCTTCTCATCCTCGATGTAATCATGCCACGAAAGAACGCACGTGAGGTTTATGACGCTGTCAAAAGTGTAAATCCAACGATTAAATTCCTCTTTGTCAGCGGACATGGAGAGGAGACTATCCATGAAAGCGGCATCCAAGGGGAAAACGTTACTATTCTGACAAAACCTGCATCGCTCCCCAGGTTTTTGAAGGCAGTTCGCGAAGTCTTGGATGGATAGCATTCCAATCACATCAGGGAAAACGGTGAGTGGTACAGTGCCCAGGGAAAGGGGCATTGATTGTATGGCGGGAAACATCGTGGTATTCGTTGGGCGGCTCGACGAAAGCAACTATTGCTCAGGGGAGATTTACTTGTATCAGGCAAGACGATTATCTAAAACAGCTCTATCTCCCCGGAAGCTATCTCGGATATTGTAACCAGCCCTTCCTCCAGCAAATCATCAAAACATTCAATCCTGTTTCGTCCTTTCCTCTTTGCGTTATAGAGTGATTGGTCTGCCCGATCAAGCAGCGTCGCAGTGAAAATCTCAGGATCCAACTTCACCACACCCACACTGACCGTGACCTGGCCGACCTGTGGGAAATCATGATTTTCAACCGTCTGACGGAACCTTTCAAATGCTCTCATGGCATTCTCTTTCGTGCCGGATCGGACAATGACGATGAATTCTTCCCCGCCGAATCGGAACAGGAAATCACTTTCCCTGAAATGATGCTGCATGAGTTGCGAAAGCAACAAGAGAACCTCGTCGCCATAGAGGTGGCCCCAAGTGTCATTGATCCGCTTGAAGTTGTCCACATCCACCATGCCAAGCCAGTACCCGACATTATCGTCATCAAAAACACTTCTCCGGTCCACAGGAACAGGATCGGTGGATGGCGCAGGCTGACTATAGATTTTCTGGATAACATCGTCGAAGGTCTTTCTATTGGCAAGACCGGTCAACTGGTCCCGCTGCGCCTCGATAAGCACCTGGTAGAAATTACGGTAAATCTGCAGCAGTCCGCGAATCATATGGGAATCGAGCTTGTTGAGTTCACGGGTGGTAACCGCCACGAGGAAAACGTTCTGCATCTTGGTTTGATGGACATGCCAGGTGATGAGCATGCTCCCCGAATCAAGCTTTTTACGGAATGGCTGATTCGTCCCCTGAACGATATCAAGTGAAGCAAACACCTCCTCCGACAGGGAAAAGTTGTCAGACAGAATCTCATATTTTTCCTGACTCATCTGCAGCTGGTAACACGGCAGGCCCCTTCGGTCAAGTTTCAGAATCGATAGCTCCTGGGGTCGTATGAACTCGGCAAGAGTCTTCAACATGCTAAACTCCATGAGTTCGATATCCTGAATACCGGTGAGGCTGACAAGTTTATCGAGGAGCATTGGTGCGTTATTCATCAGAGTGTTCCTATGTGCATCGGAAATTTCATCAATATAAATATGGGGAGAGTATCCTTTACGATCACCGGAATAACAAGCATATTCTGTGCCTGTCAAGAGAACTCATTAAAATAACTGATTAAGCACTATTCTTCCGCTATGAAGATTGTCATCCCCGAATGTCTTTATCGGGGATCCATAATTTAGTCGGTTAGAGGCTGGATTCCCGATCAGGACCTCTTCGGGAATGACAGTTTTTACAACAAGGGGAAGATTGATGTTAATCAGGTTAAAATATTTCCTGATCATGGAGCGATCAAGATGCAAGACTCGGAATGGTTAGGAATCAACTCTGGATACGGTCATGCCAGGATGTGCCTGCCGAAAAAAACGGCCGAATTCTTTTTCCGATACGTTTTGAGGGGCAAGAAATCAGCTACATTGGCACCAGCGGTCAAATTTACGACTGGTGAAAAGTACCTACACTTCCCTGGCAGCTGTCACGTTTCCCTGAGAAAAGAAAGGATTGCGGTACCGGTCTCCTCGGGACGTTCTTCGTGGGGATTATGCCCGCATTTTTCCAGGACCTTTAGTCGGGAACCGGAAATATCACCATGAAGGCGCTGCCCGAGACTCAATCGGACATTCCGGTCTTCACCTCCCCAGACAAGGAGAACAGGGAGCTTCAGTCTTCGATACCTTTCCTCTATATGTACATATGCTTCTGGGTTAATCGCCTTAACGGTTGCACGTAAGGCCGGGGCAATCCCCTTGCCGCGAAAATAGCTTTTATACCGCTCGAACATCTCAGGAGTTATCACGGTTTTGTCGTAGAAAACCCTCTCCAGGACACCCTGAACAAGCATACGAACCGGCATCAGTCGAAGAAACAGTGGCCCAAGCGGGGATCTGAGTTTACGGAAGAACCTGGGCAGTCGCTGAGGATATGCTGCGGAATCGATGAGAACAAGCTTTTCAATGATAAAAGGATCATCGTCCCTTTCCGCATCGATAGAAACGCGAAGCGCTACGGCCCCGCCCAGCGAATGGCCGACAAGGACCAGGGAATGAAACCCTTGAGCGATGATGAACGCTCGAACTATCTCGGCCTGGTCCTCGATGGAATAAGCACCATCCCTGGGCTTGGAGGATAGGCCGAAGCCTTTCAAATCAAGGAGGAAGAGGGTACATTCATCGGCAGGGAAAAGAGCAATCAGGTCCTGCCAGGTCGTGGAGGAAGAGGCAAAGCCGTGCAGGAACAGGATTGGCAGAGGTCCATGACCAACAGTCCGGTAATGGATGGAAATTTTATCGACAGCAGGTGAAGAATTTCCCCACCGGCATGCTCTCCCCCGGGATGCTCGCCATTATCCGGCCAGTGCTTTTTCAACAGCCTGTACCATTGACTGGACTGTTATGCTCCGTCGGCATTCGTCGTCCTTGTCGCACTCGGTGCGGAAACAGGAGGTACAGGCCAGGGGCGACTGGACTATTACATGGCATGCACCACGAGGCCCACTTCGTTTCCCGTCACTTGCCCGGTAGAGAGAAACCGTGGGCGTGCCCACCGCGGCAGCAATGTGCGTCGGGCCGGTATCACCGCCAACCACCAGATTGACCTTTTTCAGAAGGGCAGTCAGTCCTTTCAGGGAATAGCGTTGAAGAACCCTCGCACCTTTGCCGATTCCCGCGGCAAGTTCAGTGACTGCCGCCCTTTCCGACTCGTTACCCCAGGAGAGAAGTATGGTGGAATCAGGGTAGGTTTCCAGTAACGTCTTGCCAAGGTGAACCCAACCCTCAGCGAACCAGAACTTGGTCTGCCAGGTAGTTCCGTAATGGAAGAGGAATATAAGACCGTCAGAAAGGGTCGAAAGCAGGGTACCGGCAGTCTCATCGTCCTCAGGAGAGGTATAGATGTCCGATGAGAGTTTGAATGCGCTGAAATCCTTGCCAAAAGTGACGCTTACCAGCCTGAGGTATTGATCGGTAATATGGTAGTCATGGCGACGTACTGGGACCTGCTGGGTGGTGAAGAGGAGATTGATCGATTCCTGGAGGGTTTCCTGAGTGAAACCGATGCGATTATCGGCACCGGTCAACCAGTCCACGAGACCGCTTTTCAGGTTGCCCTGAATGTCGAATACTCGATCATAGTCGCGTGCCTGCAAGGCATTCCTGACCTCTCGTATCTCGCGTCGGGTAGCGGCCGAAAAGGGCTTTTTCCTCCAGACCTTAGTCCTCACCAGATGCAAACGGCTGATCAGGGGATTCCCTTCCAGTATATCGCGAAACGGCTCCTCCACTACCCAGTCGACCTCAATGCCGGGCATCACCTGGTGCAAATAATCAAGTACCGGCAGGGCATGGATAATATCACCTAAAGCACTCATCTTTACTATCAAAACCCGCATATCATCCTTCCACCGGCAAGCACTTCAAGGAAGGTATCTCCCTATGCCCGCCCCTTGCCGTCTCCACGCCGATAGAGCTCCGGATTGAGATCCGGATCATTATACATCTTAAACTGTCGATAAAGCTTCATCCTTTTACTTCCTGCGAGGTAGTCGGAAATGAGTTTCCCGAGAGCAGAATACAGATCTGCACGCTGCTCCTGCAATATTGCCATCCGCTGCCGTGAACGCTCACGATGTTCGGAGGTGATATCGCTGCGGAGTGTATCTTCATGCATATGGTAAACTTTGAGGGAGAGAATGGATATCCGATCAACGATACTCCCGGGAGTTTCGGAGTTGACGTCTCCCGCCAGGCCATCGACACCCTTTCCCATCAGCCATGCCATGATATGCTCGTCAAGCTTTTCGATCATATCGTTACGCGCCTGGTTCAGGACATCTATCCTCCGCTTCACGGACGCAATCACTCCGTCGTCCACATCGGTCCGACGGGCCTGGTCTTCTTCGTGCCACAGCTCATAGTTCCTTCGAGCAAGCTCCAGGGCCAGCGGATTAAGACCTTTGACCGCCCCACGGTAATCACCCTCACCGGCATGCCAGAAGGCAATACACTCATCGAAAAGCTCGGGCACTTGCGTCAGTTGCAATTCTTCCATCAAATCCTCCATCGATACTGTATCGCTATCCTAAAATATCAGCTGTCCGTTCTTCGACAGTCCCGCACATCTCAATTGCTGCCGTGAAAACCTCATCTACGGTAATTTCCTCCATGCAGCGCCTGAATACGGAACTGCGACAATCAAAACTGTTGCAGGGACAACAGTCGAGTTCATCATGCAAGATAACCCGATGCCCTGGTCCGAACGGTCCGCTACGTTGCGGTGAAATAGGACCAAAGAGTGCCAAAACCCGGGTTCCCACCGCTGAAGCAATATGCATCGGGCCGGTATCGCCGGTTACCAGCAGTTCGGTCCGTTTCAGCAGCGCGCCGGATTCCCCCAGGGAACATCCGGTCAGATCATAAGCACGATGACGCATACCGCCCATGATAGTCGCGGCAAGATGCTTTTCAGCATGACTTCCGAGTATAACCACTGCGACACCGAGCCGTTCAATGAGGAGGTCTCCCAGCAAGGCAAACCTCTCTACCGGCCAGCACTTGCAGAGATGATTGGTTCCTGGGTTGAATGCCACGATGCGCCTTCCTTCGAGTGAAGCACTGCGAATGAAGGTATCGACAAACGTTTCATCGGCTTGCGATGGGAAAAAATCGAGCCGCTGATCCACAGCTGCAGGATCAATCCCCAACGGGGCCAACGTCTCAAGGTGGTTGACAACCGCATGGACAACCCGATTCCTTGCTTTGTGATACACAAGGACCCGGCAGGGAAAGGCAGCTGAGATAAGAAACCACGCTTTGAGGTTACTGCGCTGGAAGTTTACCACCAGGTCGAATTTTCCCCGCCTGATGCGACGCCAGAGAGTGATAAGGGCAGCAAACGATCGATGTTCCCCCCTTTTATCGAAGAGAATCGTCTCATGGACAAAGGGGTTATTCTCAAGTAAGGACGCAGTCACTCGTGAACCGAGCATAAACGTAATACGGGCCTCGGGAAACTTTTCCCTTAAAGCCCGTATCACCGGGGTCAGGTGAAGCACGTCACCGATAGCACCCGGCTTGATAATAAGAATATTCTTGATACCTTGAAGATCAGACAATGAATCAGCTCCCTACGATTACTCGACGACAGGCCCGTCCGGACTTTTTTTGGCACACCAGGGATAGAACAGTGGAAAACGGGAACGTATCAGACGCACCAGAGCGTACCCGTCGTTTCAAGCAGCACAGACACCGGATACCATCGTAGACAGCTCTCCTCAATAATTCTATCGATTACGTTAATCGTCAAAATTTCCGGTCGGCCCCTTATCAGAATTAATGCAAGCTGCCCTTGCCAGGATCTTTTTCTCGGTCCACTCTGCGGGATCTTCAATCCGGGAGACCTTTGGGCCGAGGTCGCCGGAGCCTGCCTTCAGAATTGCTTCGATGGCAAGAGGAGCAGTATCCTGAGCATTGAAAACCTCGGTCATCATCCTGTAGGCAAAATCCTCCACCCTTCTGACCATGCGCTCACGTATTTCCCTGGGCTGGGAAAGGATCCGGTTTTCGAACGGCAGGTTCAAATTCTTGTAATCGCCAGGCTTGTAGCCCTTGGAATCGGCATAGGCAACGATCTCCAACCACAAATCATCGCTCATCCCTTCTCCAGAAATCTTGATAAAGGAGCCTTTCTCATCGAGGATGGCATTGCCGTAGTCATTCACTTCGAGCCCCCAGGAAACCATTTGCAGGGCGGTGGCAACATTTGCCTTGGTTGTGTGGGTCCTGGCGGCAATCTCCCTGAGCCGCTCCGAGCTGTTCCCTGAGGTTCCGTGCTGGGCGCCGGAAATTGCATAGCTCTCCAGAGCCTTGTGAATCTCGGCAGTGAGATCGACCTGGATTCCCTGGCCACTCGCCTCGATGCCATGGGTCGTACCATTATTAAGTGCTATCCAGTCGGGGAAAATGCCATGGGCATTCAGCCCCTGAATGAGGAAGAGCGCCTCTTCCCTGGTGGACAGACCATGCTTTCCCTTTATTTCTCCCACCTCTGTTTCGAGGCCCGCCCAGGAAGGGACATACGGTTTCAAGGCAATGCTTGCCAGAAGATTCTTGTCATCGGGAAGATGGGAAGCATCGATGGCAATAGAGGTTATACCCGCGTCAAACATGGTGGGGATTTCCACCAGGGCTGTCTCAACGTCCGTCTCTTTCTTGATACCATAGTGATCAGCATGGATGGCGACCGGGACAGTAATGCCCATCTCATTGCACATGGCGTCCACGTGGAGCGCAATATTCCAGAAATTAACAGGGCAATAAGTACCTTCGGATTTGGCAATTTCTATAATGATAGCGGCATTGGCCTTCTGGGCGGCCCGGAGAACTCCGCGAATGATCAAGGTGCTTCTGCCGTTTGCCGCCATGGCAATGGCCTTTCCCTTGGCCAGCATGGCACGGTCAATGACCTTGCCGCTGACGAGAAGCGCCTTTGAATTGGGAAACAGTTTCACAATATTCTCAGGCCGTCCAATCTCAACCGCCTTGAGAAAATCATCCTGAACTTCAGATGTTTGTATACACATAGTAGTACCTCCAAACGTATAAATATCCAATTCGGGCTTATCCCACCAACAGTTGAAAAGCTCCCGGTAAGCCCTGCCATGACACTGATACAAAGGCAATCACACACAATTTTCAACCTTGACTATATATCACGCCGACCAGAACAATTCAAGTTTGACGGATTTATTTCATTCAAGATCTTTGTCAGCAGGTTGATCAGCCTGCAGGGCAAGCCGGGTGGATAGAATTTCGCTGTCTCTACAGTGCCATACGATGAAGAGTGTGGATTGATTTGCGAAGATCATCGTCATATGATATGTCTTACTACAGTTCGTGGTCCCTCCAGCCGTTCAAAGGAATCAGGCTGGCTGTTTTTCAAGGTCTCCAGTCGCGAGATGTGTCACTTTTCCGAAAAAGCGCGTCTCGCCCTTCCGACATTTCTAGCAGGCTGTTGAAAAACATCAAGAGGAGGTCGAGATGCAAGGCTCAAGAGAGCGAGAAGCCGAGGCGTACCGTGGGGTACGTTGAGGTTTCGAGTGAGCGGTAACGCTGAAGATCGATCCCGCAATAGTTTTTCAACAGCCTGCTAGAGGAACGCATCTCCCCGACTATCAACCCATGGCACTGATTACGAAAGAAAATCGATATATCCCAGGAGAAACACATTGGCAGTAACTGCAGTTTTCAATGAAAACCTTATCGACTCGCATTTACTGGTTGATGCCCGCACCCCTCTCGAATTTGAGGAAGACCACATCCCCGGTGCAATAAATGTCCCGCTTCTGGATAATGACGAGCGGGTTGAAATCGGTATACTCTATAAGCAACAAGGCCCACAAAAAGCGCGACTGCGCGGATTGGAAATAACCGCGGCCCGTTTTCCCGCAATGGTCGCAACTATTGCGCAGATGGCCGGCGACCGTCCCATCCTCGTCTACTGCTGGCGTGGCGGACTTCGCAGCAAAACCGTGGCCTCGATACTCGATCTTAGCGGCTTTCCTGCCGTCCAGCTCCAGGGAGGCTACAAATCGTACCGCGCCCATGTCTCAGCATATTTTGATCAGTATCGCCCCAGCGGCCCCATGGTTGTACTGCACGGGCTCACCGGGTCAGGAAAAACGTCCTTCCTGCACACTATTGACACAAACCATTATACGGTTATCGACCTGGAAGGTCTGGCAAGACACAGGGGGTCAGCTTTCGGGGCACTCGGGCTTTCCCAGACCTTGAGCCAGAAGCACTTTGAAAGCATCCTCTGGAACGAGCTGCGGAAATCCCCCCCGGGAAGACCGATTATCCTTGAAGGAGAGAGCCGCAGAATCGGCAGGATATCCCTGCCGGGTAATTTTTACGAGGTCATGGGCGAGAGCATCAAGATCTGGTGTGAAACATCCATGAACACACGAATCGATCGTCTGATCACCGAGTATGGGAAGGAAGAATACCGGGAAGAGATGGCAGTCGCTCTGCTGAGGATTAGAAAAAAACTCGGCGGCGAGAAATACGATGAAATTGCCGGATATCTCGAAAAATGGGACCTTCATCCGTTCATGAAGGGGTTGCTGGTAAACTATTACGACAAAGTGTACTACAAGACTCGCGAGTGGAAGGAGGATAGAACTCTTTCCCTCGAAAGCTATGACGAAGCACTGCGAGAACTCGACAAATATCTCCTGCCACGGTAGACATTTTGTTTGTGCGGTGTATTTGAAAAAGAAAAGGGCGTCCCATATGGGCGCCCTTTTCCATTCCGGCTGATTACACTACAGCTTGGTGTCCAGTGTCAGTTAGTCGCGTCATCACACAGCGAGCTTAAAAGTTCCTACCAGCTGCTGCAACTCTTCGGCAAGCCGGGATAGTTGATTTGCCGCAGAAGCGGACTCCTGGGAACCCTTGGCAGTCTCATGGACAACCTCGGTAATCTGCTGGATATTATTCGTTATCTCGTTAGTGGTAGCGGTCTGCTCTTCAGCAGCAGTGGCGATCTGGTTGATCTGCATAGTCACCGCATTGGCCTGTTCGAGGATATCCTGGAGCGCATGGCCGGAACGTGACGCATCTTCAGTGCCCTTCTCCACAGCCTTGACACCCTCCTCCATGGAAGTTACCGCTCCCTTGGTCTCCATCTGGATTGCCTTTATCATGGCACCGATTTCCTTGGTCGCCTTGGTGGTTCTTTCCGCAAGAGCCCTTACCTCATCGGCCACAACTGCGAATCCACGACCCTGCTCACCAGCACGGGCCGCCTCGATGGCCGCATTGAGGGCAAGGAGATTAGTCTGGTCAGCGATGTCTTCGATGGTTCCAACAATCTCTCCGATCTGATCCGAGCGGGCACCCAGGCTTTCCACTGTCTGTGCAGACTCTTTCACGCGCTCGGCGATGCGGCCCATTTCATCCACCGTTTCCTGGACAACCGCAAAACCTGAGGAAGCGGAATCGCTGGCACGCTGGGAACTTTCCACCGCCATGAGACAGTTACTGGCAATCTCAGAACTGGTGCAGGACATTTCTTCACTTGCCGTGGCCACAGTCCCCGCTTGCGATGCCACTTCCTCAGCCCCGGTTGCAATCTGCTCGGAGGTGGCATAGAGCTGCGTAGAAGCGGACGCAACCTGTTCCGCGGTAGATTTTATCGAGGTCACCATGTTGTGCATAGACTCAAGCATCCGGTTGATGGCCCGCCCCAGGTCCCCGATTTCGTCCTTGGCAAAAATATTGATCTTTGTTGAAAGATCACCATCGGCAACATTCCCCATGGCAGCAGACACCCTGTTCAGGCGGGTTACAAAATTATTGGTAAGGAACACCGCACCAGCAAGACCCAGCAAAAACGCTACGGCGCCGAAAACAAGGATGAGAATCTTGTTCTGATTAAAGTCGGCTCCGCCTTGTCATAGGCAGCTTTGACGTTGTCTTCCTGGTACGTTACCTGGGCCTCAAAGGTGTCCTGAAGCTTTTTCGTAAGGGGAGCCGCCTCTTTCAGAAAGAGGGAGAGGGCTTCACCCTTCTTATTGGCCAAAGCAAGCTCGACCACATGATTATTTGCCGCTGCGGCAACACTTGACTGAGACTTCGACTCCTCGATGAGCTTGATGCCTCGCGGGTCCTTTTCCAGGTCCCCCAGCTTTTTCAAGTTATCCCGATAATTTGCCCGTCGCATCTTCAAGCTCTTTTTTCAGCTGCAGGATTTCGTTCGGGTCACTGACCATGACCAGCTTCTGAATCGCAACAACAAGGTTGTCAAGGGCATTCTTGGCCCGGAAGGCATAGACGGTCTTCTGGTATTCACCCTTCACAATTCCCGCCATGGAATCTTTGACCTTCGAGGTGCTGTGGAGACCGTAAAAGACCATCAGAACCATCGTCAACAGAATGAACCCGAACACTAACCCCATCTTTGGACCAATTTTCATTTTAGCGAAAATCATATTTTTCTCCCTTTTCTTTGATCTTCCGTTGATGCCAGGTAATTTCTGCTTATAAACGACGCAGGAAACGATGTGCCCATACCATTCGAATCACCGTTCCAGGGGCAAATCCTAGTTACTAAATTTTTCGTCAAATAGTGCCGCAACTTGAGGTTATTTATAATTAAGTTTTACAAGATGATTATCACATCCTAACGTAATACTCGCCACAGGACATGCAACCCACAGACAAGGTCGTAACCAGAAAAAAATAGAGGGCGCCCTTATCGGACACCCTCTATTATTTCGTCTAAAATTTTCCGGCACATGCCTTTTTGCCAGCATCAAGTGCCTTATATTAGCCGAATGCTTTTCGTTTTCACATTGCCAGTTTAAAATTACCCACCAGATGAGTCAATTCCTCTGATAGCCGAGAAAGCTGATTCGCAGCGGATGCAGACTCCTGGGATCCTTTGGCTGTTTCATGGACAACATCGGTAATCTGCTGGATGTTGTTCGTGATCTCATTGGTAGTGGCGGTCTGCTGCTCAGCCGCGGTGGCGATCTGGTTGATCTGCAGGGTCACCGCATTGGCCTGCTCGAGGATCTCCTGGAGTGCATGTCCCGAGCGTGATGCGTCGGCAGTGCCCTTCTCCACAGCCCTCACACCTTCCTCCATGGAGGACACCGCACCTTTGGTTTCCTGCTGGATGGCCTTGATCATCGACCCAATCTCCTTGGTTGCCTTGGTGGTCCGTTCCGCAAGAGCACGAACCTCATCGGCTACGACCGCGAATCCGCGCCCCTGCTCTCCGGCACGGGCAGCCTCGATGGCGGCATTGAGCGCAAGGAGATTGGTCTGGTCTGCAATGTCTTCGATCGTACCGACAATTTCACCGATCTGGTCGGAACGGGCACCAAGACTTTCCACGGTGCTGGCGGACTCCTTCACCCGTTCGGCAATACGGCCCATTTCTTCCACCGTCTCCTGGACGACCGAAAACCCTGAAGATGCGGAATCACTGGCACGCTTGGAGCTTTCCACTGCCATCAGGCAGTTGTTGGCGATTTCGGAACTGGTGCAGGTCATCTCCTCGCTGGCCGTGGCCACAGTACCGGCCTGTGCCGCTACTTCTTCAGCACCGGTTGCGATCTGGTCGGAGGTAGCATAGAGCTGGGTGGATGCAGAGGCAACCTGCTCGGCAGTGGCCTTGATCGACGCCACCATGCCATTCATAGAGGTCAGCATCCGGTTGATGGCATGGCCAAGATCGCCAATTTCGTCCTTTGCGAAAATCACAATCTGATTGGAAATGTCACCATCAGCAATGCGCCCCATGGCGCCGGAAACCCGGTTGAGGCGTGTCACAAAATTGCGGATCAGGAAGATTGCTCCGGCAAGACCGAGGAAAAATGCCAGTGCGCCCGCAATAACAATTAAAATGCGCTGCCGCTCGTACACCTTGACGGCATGTGCATAGGCAGACTTGACATTGCCTTCCTGGAACGCTACCTGTGCCTCGAAAGTATCTTGAAGCTTTTTCGTAAGCGGTACCGCCTCATTAACAAAGAGGGAAAATGCCTCTGCCTTTTTATTGGCCAAGGCAAGTTCGACCACATGATTGTTTGCAGCAGCAGCTATACTGGACTGAGACTTTGAATCCTCGATAAGCTTGATGCCCTGCGGGTCCTTTTCCAGCTCCGAAAGTTTTTTCAGATTCTCGCGGTACACCGCACGGGCAGCTTCAAGTTCCTTCTTCAGGCGCAGGATCTCGTTCGGATCGTTAACCATAACCAGTCTCTGAATTGAAATCACCAGACTGTCAAGTGCATCCATGGCCTTAAAGGCATAGACGGTCTTCTGATATTCGCCCGTAACAAGTCCCTCCATCGACTTTTTCACCGTCGAAGTCCCGCTGATCCCGAAGTACATGATCAGCAGCATCATGACCAGCACAAATCCGAACACCAGCCCCATCTTTGGTCCAATTCTCAACTTCGCAAAAATCATCGTTACCTCCTCGGTTTCATAAAATGTATTCGCTATCCACGACCTTCACCAGGGCAAATGTATCCGATCAATTTTGATAGTATCGCAAAAGGTTATTACACTTCTCCCTGCAAGAGAGGAGAACTTGTTTGAGAATATTCGAGTGATTCAATTTTCAGCCAATCACAATTCATGACAATCAATAATTTCCTGATTAGCGTCAATCTTCCGCCAGTTCTCAAAACTGTCATTCCCGAAGTGATTTTGATCGGGAATCCAGCTTCAAATCGATTGAAATTTTGGATCCCCGATAAAGACATTCGGGGATGACAAACTTCATAGCGGAAGAATAGCGCTAATCAGGATAATTTATTAGAACAACAACCATAATCTCTTCGACATTAACTATCACAACTTTAACCATTTTATTATGTGAACTGCTATCATCTTGAAAGGAAATCGCCTAGAAGTCCGGCACGTTGCCTGACCCGTGTGAAGTCGTAGGCGACCGATTACGAGAGGCTTCCTGGCAAGTTCCAGCCCAACACCGGTTGAACACTTCCAGGATAGTCTCTAATTCAGTTGTGAAGCTTTCAATGCCTGGTCAATATCTGCAATGATATCATCAACATCCTCTATCCCCACAGAAAGGCGGATAAAGTCGGGGGTGACACCGGTTGCTATCTGCTCCTGTTCCGAAAGCTGCTGATGGGTAGTGGAGGCAGGATGAATTACCAGGGACTTGGCGTCACCGATGTTGGCAAGATGGGAGAGAAGCTTGACATTGTCGATAAATTTTTTGCCTGCAGCTACTCCTCCCTTGATACCAAACCCTATGATAGCCCCACTCCCTTTCGGAAGGTAGCGAGCCGCACGTTCAAAATCCTTGTGGCTGGGCAACCCGGGATAGTTGACCCATGTTATGTCCGGGTTTTTATCCAGCCAATCGGCTATCTTTACAGCGTTTTCCACATGGCGAGGCATGCGGACATGGAGTGTTTCCAGACCTTGTAGTATTTGGAAAGCATTGAAAGGTGAAAGAGGTGCACCGATGTCGCGAAGCAATTCTACCCGCATCTTGATGATATAGGAAAGATTGCCGAGTGCCTCCCAGAAACGGATGCCGTGATAGGAGGGATCAGGTTCGGTAAATTCGGGAAATTTGCCGTTGTTCCAGGGGAAAGTGCCCCCATCGACGACGCAGCCACCAATACTCGTGCCATGGCCGGCAATGAACTTGGTGAGAGAATAAACGACAATATCCGCTCCGTGCTCGAGTGGCTTGAAGAGATAGGGGGTGGTCACGGTATTGTCCACAACAAAGGGAATTCCCGCTCCGTGGGCAATGGCGGCAATGGCCTCGAAATCATCCACATTGTTCTTCGGGTTTCCCACCGACTCCGTATAGACAAGTCGGGTATTTTCATCAATGGCCGCGCGCACGTTCTCAGGGTTCGAACTGTCAACGAATTTCACCTTTATACCAAGTTTTGGCAGGGTATAGTGGTATAGGTTGTAGGTCCCCCCGTAGAGTGAATCGGTTGAAACGATATTCTGGCCTGCCTGGGTGATATTGAGCACCGCAAAGGTAATGGCAGCCTGCCCCGACGCAACAGCAAGGGCACCGACGCCACCGTCCAGTTCGGCCATCCGTTTTTCCAGAACATCTGTCGTTGGGTTCATGATTCGCGTATAAATATTCCCCGGCTCTTCCAGGGCGAACAGCTTTGCGGCATGTTCCGAACTGCGAAACACATAGGACGATGTCTGGTAAATGGGAACAGCTCGCGACAGGGTCGCAGAATCGGGTACCTGCCCGGCATGCAGGGTAAGGGTATCAAAATTGAATTTGTTTTCCGACATGGCACTTCCCCCTTTGAATGGAGTTTCAGGAATTACTTTGTGATCGATTCCGCAACAGAATCACATGGCTCGTTAATGACCTCTTACTTGCAAGAAAACTTCTTTCCTGATCAGGAAGCAGGGATCGCTATACTTTCCGTTCTCAGGATGACAAAAAGCCCCTTCCGCGTGTGAGAAGGGGCTTTATTCTGTACTATCATCATAAAGCACCTTTCTCATCTTTCCTTACTGGCAGGATTTAGCACCTGACACCCTTTCGGGCCGGTTGCTGTGGTTTCACGGGGCCTGTCCCTCCACCACTCTTGATAAGAAGGTTTTACGTATTCGTTTTTGAAAGGATACGAAAGAGGTTTCGGTTTGTCAATGGCAATGTCATCGGTAAAAGCACGAATCCGTGAGAAGAACCGGCATGAAAACAGATTAAAGTATCGCAACATTCGGCATAATCTAAAACCGTTGGCAAAAGGCCTGTCATCCCCGATGACTCTATCGTGGATCCATGTTATTAAAGTCTGGATTCCCGATTACACCCTCGGGAATGACGTTTTTTATCGTTCTGAATAGTTGCGAAATATCACTACAGGTTCCGGGCCCTGCCATAGATTTGCGTTAACTCCAGGAGACGCTTGGCAAGTTTGGCCGTAAGCACCCCTTTACCTAAACGCCAGGACCAGTTTCCTCCCGCTGTCCCGGGCAGATTCATCCGGAAGTCACCGGGAAGCTCCAGCAGATCCTGGAGCGGGATTATAACCGTATCCGCCACCGAAGCAAGGGCGGTCCGGATCAGATCCCAGACAATCCCGTCGCCGGTGCGATCAAGATAGCGGAGAACCTTCTTTTTCTCCCGCGCTGAAAGGGACGTAAACCAACCCAATGTTGTGTCATTGTCGTGTGTTCCGGTATAGACAACGGAACTGCGCACATGATTATGGGGGAGATAGGGATTGTCCGGCCCGGATCCAAAGGCAAACTGAAGAATTTTCATGCCGGGAAAAGCAAACCTGTCCCGCAGTGCCTCCACGTCCGGCGTTATATGACCCAGGTCCTCCGCAACAATCGGCAGCTCCCCGAGTTCTCTCGAAAGAGCTGAAAACAAGGCTTCTCCGGGGCAGGGCACCCAGCGGCCGTTCTTGGCCGTTTTTTCACCGTAAGGCACTTCCCAGCAGGCCGCAAATCCGCGAAAATGATCGATTCTTATGAGATCATACAGGTCAAGAGAAGACCGTACGCGGTCTATCCACCAGGCATATCCCTCCTGCGACATTGTCTCCCAGTTATAGAGCGGATTACCCCAAAGTTGTCCGGTTTTGCTGAAATAATCGGGAGGAACACCGGCAACCACCGTTGGACGCCCCTCTGTGTCCAGATGGAAGAGATGGGGATTTGCCCAGACATCACAGGAGTCGTAGGCGACAAAAATCGGTATATCTCCGAAAATTCCAACGCCCTGACGAGTGGCGTATGCCCGCACATCATGCCATTGCCGGAAAAACTGCCACTGCTGATATTTATGCTCTCCTATCCTGGGGCCGAGGCTCCTGGATGCCTCTTCCAGCGCAGCAGGTTCACGACGAGCAATCTCTACCGGCCAATCACTCCAGCTCACACCCGGGTACAGCTCTTTCAAAGCCATGAACAGGGCAAAATCATGGAGCCAGGGGGTTGTATCGCAAAAATGCCAGAACTCTTCCATCCTTGCATCCCTGCCGCCAGCAAGGAAGGCTGCTGCTGCTGCACGAAGCGCTCCGAATTTATAGTCCATGACCTGCTGGTAATCAGTCCGCTCAGTGGGCAAATCTTCAAGAAGCTGGGCACCATCCAAATCTCCTTCCGCCGCGAGGCGATGGAGATCGATGAGCAGCGGATTGCCGGCAAAAGCCGAGTAGCACATGTACGGAGAGTTGCCGTAGGAAGTATAGCCCAAGGGCAGAACCTGCCAGAGGGTTTGACCGGAGTCATGGAGGAAATCGATAAAATTTCGTGCCTCGGTCCCGAAGGAACCGATACCGCCAGGACCGGGAAGAGATGTGGGATGAAGAAGGATGCCGCTTTTTCTCACTCTTTGCATGGTATCTCCCGGAATTCGAGTTCTGTAAACTTTTCTCCTTCCACCTCCTGCTGACACCCCCCCAGCACCTCTTGGCAAGGATGGGAGCGACAGTCCCCCTCCTGATTCAGGAGGGGTCAGGTGTGGTCGAGGAAGGGATGGTTGGTTCAGGCGCTGGCCAGAACGTTGTCAATCCTGGCACTGTCAAGGGTTTCCTCTTCCATGAGTGCCATCGCCAGAGCTTCCAGCTTTTTGCGGTTGGAAGAGAGTATATCCATTGCCCTGTCCTCCGCATCCTTGATGATGACGGTAATCTCCTGATCGATTTGCCAGGCCATTTCTTCCGAGAAACTCTTTTCCTGCGCCAGCTTCATGCCGAGGAAGGGATGCTCCTCTCCACGACTGAAGGTAACAGGACCGATCTTGTCGCTCATCCCCCACTGACAGACCATTTTCTCCGCCAGTTCGGTGACAACCTTCAGATCATTCTGAGCACCGGTCGAGATATCGTCGAAAACCAGTTTTTCCGCAACCCTCCCACCGAGGACAACTGAAAGTCTGTTCATAAGGTAAGTTTTTGGATAATGGTGCCGATCATCCTCGGGAAGCTGCTGGGTTACGCCCAAAGCCATGCCGCGGGGAATAATCGTCACCTTGTGAACCGGATCTGTTCCGGGCAAAAGCTTTGCCACCAGAACATGACCGGACTCGTGAAATGCCGTAATCCGTTTCTCCTGATCAGAGAGAAACATTTTTCTCTCGCCACCCATCAGGACCTTGTCCTTTGCAAGCTCCAGGTAATTCATGGTTACTGTTTCTGAGTTTCCGCGGGCAGCAAGAATTGCGGCTTCATTTACCAGGTTTTCCAGATCGGCGCCGGTCATGCCGGGAGTACCCTTGGCGATGACAGCGAGGTCAACATCCGCAGAAAGAGGGGTTTTGCGGGTATGCACCTTCAGAATGCTTTCCCGGTCACGCCAGTCTGGTCGTTCAATGACAACCCGGCGGTCAAAGCGTCCAGGCCTGAGAAGGGCCGGATCGAGGACGTCGGGACGATTAGTGGCGGCAAGGACAATCACCTCTTCGTGGGATTCAAAGCCATCCATTTCGGAAAGGAGCTGGTTAAGGGTCTGCTCCCTTTCGTCATGGCCACCGCCAAAGCCGGCGCCGCGACTCCGTCCGACCGCATCCAATTCGTCGATAAAAATGATGCTCGGCGCCTCTTTTCTTGCCACAGCAAAAAGATCGCGTACCCTGCTGGCCCCGACACCCACAAACATCTCAATGAACTGGGAAGCGGAAATACTGAAAAAGCTCACCCCTGCCTCACCGGCGACAGCCCTTGCCATGAGGGTTTTCCCGGTTCCCGGGGGGCCGACGAGAAGTATCCCTCTCGGGACTTTTCCGCCGATCCGTTCGAACTTTTCCGGTTCCTTCAAGTACTCAACTACCTCATGCAATTCCTGCTTTGCTTCCTCCATACCGGCCACATCGGCAAAGGTCACGGTTGCCTTCTGGGCGTCATGCAGCTTGGCACCAGACTTGGCGAATCCCCCCATCATGGTGCTCGGACCCTGGCCTTTCATGCTGCGGGCGAAGAAAACCCAGACTCCGATAATAAGAACCCAGGGAATCAGATAAACCAAAGCGGTAGTAAAGGGGGATGATTCCGTCGAAATTGCCTTTACCATAACATTCTTCGCCTGCAGTTCCTCCATCAGGGCAGGATCCTTAATATCCGGCAGTATCGTGAAAAAGTTCGTTGTAGCTTTTGGTGGATTTTCTTTTTTCACATCATTGACAGGAAGAACCTTTGCCTTGAAAGTCCCATTAATAAGGGAGCCCTTTATCGTTATCTCCTTCACATTATCCCGCGCAAGTTCATCCTTGAACTGGCTGTAGGGAACCTCTTCCTTTTCAGCCTGTCCCTTCTGGCTCATCAAAGGATAGATAACATTGATCAAAACCACAAAAGCTAACAGTGCCAGCAACGGCTTCCACATTGACTGTGCCATTCAGGTATCCTCAGGGATAGGTTTGGTTCGCTTACTACTTTATACCGCCCGAAACAGGTCCCGGCAACTGATTATTCTTCGGGGACTACAAATAACGGACTGTCATCACCTCGGTCAGCAACCAGAGAACAAAAGGAAATGACTTCAAATAATTTGACAAAATTTCCGCTTTCTTCTAGTTTTGAGCAACACTTTTCCAGGCAGAGTCGGTACATCCCAACCACCTCATTCGCAGCAGTCTTTCCATTTCCCGATCTGTCGCACACCGGCAGAATGTTGTGGCAGGTTGGGTACACTGCGTAAAGCTGCATGTAAACCTCCCTACTAGACTTCCAACTGAGGCGCAGAACAGGGGCCTGGCACATGTCATCATCCATCATTCTCTGGGGCGGTTTCGCAGCCCTTATCTCTGTAATGATAATCCTTGACCTGGGGGTATTCAACAGGAAGAGCCACGAGGTTTCATTTCGTGAAGCGATAACCTGGACTCTTGTCTGGGTGGGTCTCGCCCTCGCCTTCAACGCAGGAATTCTCCATTTCCTTGGGACAACCAAAGCATTGGAATTTCTGACAGGCTACCTGATCGAAGAGTCCCTTTCTGTCGATAACCTCTTTGTCTTCATCCTTGTTTTCTCCTATTTCCAGGTATCCCGCACCTACCAACCGAAGATCCTGAAATGGGGCATTATTGGTGCGCTTGTGATGAGGGCCCTTTTCATTTTTGTCGGAATCGAGCTGTTTGAACGCTTCCATTGGATGATCTACTTTTTCGGTGTTCTCCTGATCGTCACAGGGATCAAAATGGCGTTCGGCGGGGAAGAGAATATCGATCCGGGGAAAAACCTGCTGGTTCGTCTGACGAGAAAATTCGTTCCCGTCACGAAAAGATCCTACGGCGACAGATTTTTCATTCGCCGGAGAGGAATCCTGGCGGCAACTCCTCTCCTGTTGACACTGCTTGTGGTTGAGAGCAGTGATGTAATTTTTGCCATTGATTCAATCCCGGCAATCCTGGCCGTAACAAGGGACCCCTTCATCGTCTACACATCGAACATCTTTGCCATTATGGGTCTCAGGTCACTCTTCTACCTGCTCAGCAGCGTCATGGAGATGTTCACACACCTGAAACTGGGGGTTTCCATCATCCTCGCCTTTATCGGGATTAAAATGCTCCTGTCATCGGTGTACCCTGTGCCCATCCACTTTTCACTCGGGGTTATTGTAGGGGTTCTCGCCATAACCATCATAACCTCCGTTGCTTTCGGCACCAAGGGAAAGACCCCAGCCAAACGATAAAAAAATCCCGGAACAGCCACGCTATTCCGGGAAGAATTCTTTCACTTTTTTCAGACAGATTTCCGAATCAATCCCTTCAGGATTCCTCACCGCTCTCCCGTAGAGAAGGTCCGCCGGGAAAAACCCTCCGTGCATAAATTTCAAAGACGGCAAGGAATAACGCAAGAATGATGGGTCCGGTAACAACTCCGAGAGGGCCGAAGGCAAAGACGCCGCCAAGTACACCAAGCGCAATAATGAAAAGCGAGAGATGGGCCCTTCCGCTGATGAAAAACGGTCGGAGAAGATTGTCGATCATCCCCACTACAAACATTCCCCAGGCAAGCAGCACAATCCCCATCACCACCTCCCCACCGGCAATGAGCCAAAGTGCACCAGGAAGCCAGATCAGGGCCGTACCGACCACGGGAACCAGTGCTGCAACCGCCATCAGCGCCCCGAACAGGATCGGAGAGGGAAGCCCGCTGAACCAGAAGCCGATTCCACCCAGGATGCCCTGTACGAGACAGGTAAGCAGAATACCATAGATCACTGCCGAGAGGACGCGTCTGACCGTATCGAGAAGGGCATCGCTTTCAGCTTCCTGCAGGGGAAGCACGGACAGGAATCTCTGCAAAAAGGCTTCGCCGTCCCGGTAGAGAAAAAAGAGCGTGATGACCATCAGGACCAGCTTGATGATCATGAGAAAGAAGTTCTTGAGGATTGCAGTCGAATACCCGAGCAGAAATGCTGCAAACTTTTTCAGTGCCGGGATCAGAGTGGTGCCGACCTCGATATCAAGCATATCCAGCAGGGGTTGAATCTTTTGCAGAACCGGCTGGATAGAGGGATTGCGGGACAAGGTCCCCAGAACGTCGGGGCCACCGACGGCAGTGACCTTTTCGAGATACTGGTAGACCTGTGAAACCTCTCCGACCAGGATGAAGATGAAAAGTATACAGGGGACAACCAGAGTTATGACCACCAGCGGAGTCATGATTGATGCTGCCATCGTACTTCGTCCGGGCAGCCGGTTCCTGAGTCTGCGATAGAGGGGATAGGTGGCAATGCCTATGACACCGGCCCATCCCAGCGTATCAAGAAAAGGGGCCAGGATTTGATAGACAAGATACAAAAACCCGAGGAGAAAGAAAAAATTCATCAGGGCAAAAAAAAGTCGGCGATCCATGGGCTATCCATTCTTCCGTAATTTCGGGAGATAATCCCGATGACAGGTTATGTTGTATCTGTGTGCAGAATTTTTACCTTCAGAATGGCGGTCTTGGTAACTTCCTCGCAAACCATTTCGAGCCCGTCCACCAGGACCTTTTCACCTTTTTCCGGAAATCTTCCGAGCCTGTCCAGGATCAGTCCGGCAAGAGTATCGTAGTGAAGGTCTTCCTCGATCTTGATATCCAGGAAATCAGTCAGATCTGAGAGAGAAATCATCGCATCAACGATGAAATTACCGTCCGCCAGCCGTTGAACCTTTCCGGGCTCGCCCACGTCATGCTCATCCTCGATCTCTCCTACCAGCTCCTCCAGAAGATCCTCGGTGGTGACCAGGCCACTGATACCTCCATATTCATCAACAACCATGGCCATGTGCATCCTCTGGCGCTGCATCTCTTTCAAAAGACTGTTGACCTTCTTCGACTCAGGCACATAAAAAGGCGTACGGATAATAGTCCTGACATCAAAGTCCGGTTCACTCACCATGCTGCCGAGGAAATCCTTGCCATGGATCAGTCCGACGATTTCTTCGATGGAGCCCTGATATACCGGATAACGAGAATACTTGTTTTCCAGCACGATCTGCAGCATCTGTTCCCGCGGCGTATCCAGGTTGAGACCTACGATTCTCGTGCGAGGCACCATCACCTCGCGCACGCAGGTGTGGGTAAAATCAAAAATATTCTCAATAAACTCCCGCTCTGTGGCACTGAAAACCCCGGTTTCCTGACCTTCCTGGATAATATGCTCCACTTCCTCCCGGGTAATGAAAGCCTGCCCCCCTTCAGCCTTGATGCCCATGAGTGACAGAACGGCACGGTTGGACGCAGCGAGAAAGGTTACTGCAACGGATCCGACTGTTGCAATAAACAAAATAGGTTTCGCCACGCGGAGCGACACGGCATCTGCATACTGGAGGCCAACCGTTTTCGGCACAAGTTCACCGAATATCAGGGTAATATAGGAAATGAGGAGTACGACAATAGTGATGGACAGGGGTTCTGCCGCGTGTCGCATGAACTCGAATGGAGCGTTAAGAAAAAGGGGTTTGATATACTGAATCGCTGCGGCTCCGCCAACCGCGGAAGCCATGGTTCCCACCAGGGTAATCCCGATCTGGACTGTTGCCAGAAAACGATGGGGATCATCCTGAAGGGAATCGACAATTTTCGCCTTGGGATCTCCAATTGACACCAATTGGGCAATCCTGCTTTTGCGGGCCGAGATGATGGCAAGTTCCGATCCGGAGAAAAATCCGTTTGCCAGAATAAGCAGTATTACCAGGAGAAATTCCAACCATACAGAATCCAAACCAGCCTCCTTGGAGCAGAGCTGTACCGAAACGGGAGATACCACGAAAAAATCTGCTGAATACTACCAACATCAGTGACTCAGAAATCAGAAAATTCCATCCATCAACTCCAGGCAGGCATCATCCCTGTTCAAGGTATAAAGATGAATACCCGGTGCGCCTCCCTTGAGGAGACCAAGGATCTGACTGCGAGCATGCCGTATGCCGAGAGCCTGAACCGCATCCGCCCCGCCCTGCGCATCTGCCTCTTCCAACTCCCTGAGGAGTTGAGCCGGCACGTCAGCGCCGCAAAGCGACACGACCTTCTGGATAACCTTGAGACTGAAGATCGGCATGACACCGGGGACGATGGGCTTTTCAATGCCCAACTCCCGTGCCCGCTGAACAAAATCCCAGTAGTAGTCATTATCAAAAAAGAGCTGGGTGACGACAAAATCACCGCCTTGATCAACCTTGCATTTGAGGAACTGCAGATCCTTTTCCAGGCTGACTGCCTGAGGATGCCCTTCGGGGTAACCGGCCACGCCGATTCCCATTGCAGGGTAGTGTTTCCTGATGAAGGTGACAAGGTCTGAAGCAAAGACAAATTCTTTCGATTCGGGCAACACGACCCCTGGATCCTGGGGCGGATCTCCCCGGAGAGCGAGAACATTTTCAACACCGACGGCTGTCAGGTCTTCGAGAAAAGAAAGTATGCCCTTCTCCGTGGCACCGACACAGGTAAGATGGGCCATCGGCTCGAGAGAGAATTCCTGTTTCAGGCGGGTGACAATCGCCAGGGTATTGGCACTGGTGGTTCCGCCAGCCCCATAGGTTACGGAAACAAAGAGTGGCTGAAGGTCTTTGAGCCTGTCGACAACACGGAAAAAGGCCGGCCAGTCGGACGAATTTTTTGGTGGGAAAAACTCCAGGGACAGAAATTGCTTTCCTGGAAGGATACGTTCGGCTATACGCACAAAAATCTCCTTGATAGACGTCTCCCGAAAGGGAGAAAGAACCTGAAAAGTATTTTATTTTGCTGTCAGCATACGATGAAAACGTATAGCACGGCGACCCTATATTTGCAAGAGCCAGCCCTCTCCGAACAAACACGGAGAAGGCTGTTGCACAGGGGGTTCCACAGTGAATGAAAATATGGTACAAGTATTTATGTTCTTTAAGTCGTTAAGTCGAAGTGCCCGCAAATCTGTCGGTCCGGCACTGCTACCCACACCGAAACGGAAGGTTCATTCTAATGCCCGCGTCACTTTCACTCATCGACACCCATGCACATATCGACGGTAAAGAGTTCCAGACTGACTTTGACGCGCTTATCGACAGAGCAGCCACAGCCGGTGTTTCCCGCGTGATTACTGTCGGTACTGATATCGAATCCAGCAGGAAAGCCTGCGAACTGTCCTGTCTCCATGATGAAATTTACTGTTCCGTTGGGGTTCACCCCCATGACGCGGTGCGTGTCACAGAAAAGTGTTATGACATTGTCCGCCAACTTGCGATGGAAACGCCGAAAAATGTTGCCATCGGCGAAATAGGCCTGGACTTTTACCGTGATCGTTCCCCCCGTGATATTCAGGAGATTGTTTTCCGCCGCTTTCTCATCATGGCTTCCGAGCTATCACTCCCCGTTATCATCCATGACCGCGATGCCCACGAAACGATCCTGCGCATACTGCGGGAAGAAAAGTCTCGGGGCCTTCGGGGCGTGCTTCACTGTTTTTCGGGTGACCTGGATATGGCTCGCGAGTGTGTGGACATGGGTTTTTATCTTTCCATACCCGGAACCGTTACCTTTCCCGCCAATGACCAGCTGCGAAACGTAGTGCGTGGCATCCGGATGGAAAATCTGCTTCTGGAGACCGACTGCCCCTATCTCGCCCCGGTGCCGTACCGGGGAAAGCGCAACGAACCATCCTATCTGAAAATCACGGCTGAAAAAGTCGCGGAACTGAAAGGCCTTTCCCTGGAAGATGTGGCACGCATCACGACGCTCAACGCGGAAACCCTTTTCGGCTTGGGCCGGAAAGATCAACAGGCATCCATTGCCTACAAAATCCGAAACTCGCTCTACCTGAACATCACCAACCGCTGCTCCAACCACTGCTCCTTCTGCGCTAAATTCAGTGACTTTTTTGTCAAGGGTCACTTCCTCAAGCTGGACCATGAACCATCCGCAAGCGAGGTGATGTCCGCTATCGGCGACCCTTCCGACTATGACGAGATCGTCTTCTGCGGCTACGGGGAACCCCTCCTCCGACTTGATCTGGTGCGCGAAGTCGCAAGTCGGCTAAAAGAAATGGGCTGCCACATCAGGATCAACACTGACGGCCAGGCAAACCTGGTTCACGGAAGAAACATCCTTCCGGAACTTGCCGGCCTTGTCGACGCCATCTCGGTAAGCCTCAATGCTGCAGACTCGGAAACCTACGAAAAACTCTGCGCATCCCCTTTCGGCTCAGCAGGATTTGCCGGAGTCTGTGACTTCCTCATCGAAGCGAAAAAATACATTCCCACGGTTGTAGCCTCGGCAGTAACGGTTCCCGGCCTTGATATAGAAGCCATTCGCCGTCTTGCTGAATCGCTGGGTGTCATTTTTCGAGAAAGGGAGTATGCCGATGTCGGTTGAATCCGCAACCGGAGGACAAAACTTGGGCGCTTCCCAGTCCCCTCACACTGACGAGGCCGACGCGATCGGCATCTGTCTCGGCGCCTGCACCATCACCATTGCACGGCGCCAGGGAGGATGTCGCTCATTTTTACAGATACGACATGAAGGCAAGGTTGACGAAGTTCTGCGCCAGTTCCTCGATACGGCTCTCCCGGCCAGGGTCAGCATCACCGGACGTTCGTTCCGAAACCTGATAACAATCCCAACCCTCTCTGAACCGGAAGCGGTAGAGCAGGCATATAAGGCTCTCCGCAACACCTGCCCTGATATTGACTGCATCGTTTCCGCCGGAGGAGAAACATTCCTTGCCTACTTCCTCGACCGGAACGGCAGAATTCGTTCCGTGCAGACCGGCAACAAATGCGCCTCCGGCACCGGCGAATTTTATCTCCAGCAGATTCAGCGGATGGACATGGACCTGCAGGACGCGGTCAGCAAGGCAGTTGGGGAAGAGCCCTATCCCGTTGCCGGAAGATGTTCGGTATTCTGCAAATCGGACTGCACCCACGCCCTGAACAAGGGACTTTCCAAGGGACGCATCAGCGCCGGCTTATGTAAAATGATGGCCGGAAAAATCAGCGAAATCCTGAACAAGAACCGGCCAAAAAGGATCCTCGTGATTGGCGGCGTCTCGCGAAACAACGTCGTGCTGGACTTCCTCCGCGAAAGTTATCCTGAGACCCTGATACTCCCCGAATCTCCGTTTTTCGAGGCACTCGGAGCCCTGTGCGAAGCGGAACAGAACGGCCCCCTGGTTACGGAAACAGATACTCTTTTCACCCCTGCCCACACCGCTTTCACATTTCTCCCCGGACTGAACGAGGGTCTGACGAAAGTTACCTTCAACGCCATGAAACGCGGTCAATTCCACAACGGCGAGTACATTCTGGGGCTCGATGTGGGGAGCACGACAACCAAGGCAATACTTCTCCGTACGGACAGCTGCGCCATCACCGCCGGGGTGTACCTGCGAACTTCGGGAGACCCCGTCGCGGCAAGCAGGCGCTGCTACAGTGAACTGCTGCAGCAGATTCCCGATGGCATAATTCCGAAAATCATCGGCATCGGAACCACCGGAAGCGGCAGGCAGATTGCCGGCCTCCACGCCCAGACACCCGGGGTAATCAACGAAATCGTCGCCCATGCCGCGGCAGCGGTATTCTTTGACCCGGAGGTTGAAACCATCTTCGAAATCGGCGGGCAGGACGCCAAATACACATGCATCACCAACCGGGTGGCGAGCGACTATGCCATGAACGAGGCCTGTTCAGCGGGAACGGGCTCTTTTCTCGAAGAAGCCTGCCGTGAAACCCTCGGCATCATCACCGAGGAAATCGAGGCCCTGGCCCTGTGCTCCACCTCGGCACCCAACTTCAGCGACCAGTGTTCGGCCTTCATCAGCAGCGACATCAAGACGGCCGTGCAGGAAGGGATAGCAAAGGAAGATATCGTAGCCGGACTGGTCTACTCGGTTTGCCAGAATTACCTGAACAGGGTCAAAGGGGCACGCCCTATCGGCAAAAAGATCTTCATGCAGGGCGGTGTCTGCTACAACCGCGCGGTACCGGCAGCCATGGCGGCCCTGTGCGGACAGGAGATCATCGTCCCTCCTGAACCGGGTCTCATGGGTGCCTTCGGGGTTGCCCTTGAAGTGAAACGGAAGCTCGAAGCAGGGATTCTGGAAAAAGGCCTCTTCAATCTGCAGGAACTGGCAGAGCGGGAAGTACTCTACAAAGAGCCATTCATCTGCGGTGGAGGCCGGGAAAAGTGTGACAGAAAGTGTTCAATCGCCCGTATCGAGGTAAACGGAACCTTATACCCTTTCGGCGGTTCCTGCGATCTGCACTACAACCTTCTGAGAAATAAAAACCTGGATCCCAAAGGGCTTGACCTGGTCAAGGTCCGCGAAGATCTTGTATTCAGAAAATACGCGCCCCGGCTATGCGAAGATATGGGGGCAATCTCTGTCGGCATCCCGATTTCCCTCCTGACAAACAACCTCTACCCCTTCTATGCAACGTTCTTCACCCAACTGGGTGTGCGTGTAGTGCCTGGCATCACCCCCGACCCCCAAGGTCTGGAGGTACCGGGAGCCGCTTTTTGTTTTCCGATTATCCAGAGCCACGCCTTTCTCCAAGGGCTGCTGCGGCAGGAACTGGACCATATATTTATCCCCCAGGTTAAAAGCCTGGCACAGAAAACCAGCAATGAGGTAAACTGTACCTGTCCCCTTGTCCAGGCGGAACCCTACTTCCTGCAGGCAGCTTTCTTCGACTCACTGCAAAAAAAACTTCTTACGGAAGTCCTCGATTTCGACAACCCCGAAATCCTCCGCAGCGCGTTTGTTTCACTGGCTCGACGATTGGGATTCCCCCGAAAAAAAGCGCTGCAAGCCTTTGCGGCAGCCAACGAGACCTTTGATGCCATGTGCTGCGAGATGCATGAGATCGGCAGAACTTTCCTCGCAAGCCTGTCACCGGAGGAAAGTGCCATCGTTCTCTTCGGCCGCCCGTACAACGCCTTCAGCAAATTCGGCAACATGGGAATCCCCCACAAGTTTGCCAGTCACGGTTACCGGGTGATCCCCCACGACTTCCTGCCACTCCAGGAGCTGGGTGGAACTTCGGTCAGCCAGATGTACTGGGCGACCGGGCAGGGAATCATGCAGGCGGCAAGTTTCGTGGAATCTCACCCCAACCTTTACGGAGTCTACGTCACCAACTTCAGTTGCGGCCCGGATTCCTTCATCACCGGCTATTTCCGTGACCTGATGGGCAGAAAACCTTCGCTCACCCTCGAAGTTGATGCCCATACAGCAGATGCCGGCATTGATACCCGTATTGAGGCTTTCCTCGACGTCATCAACAGCTACCGGGAACTGGAACACGTTCCCGAGACACCTTCTGACTTCACTCCAGCCCGCATGATGAGCAGTGACGGTTCCCACTTCCTCGAGACCGGAGATGGGAAACGCTACAGCATTACCGATCCGAGGATTCACCTCATCATTCCATCCATGGGTGACTCGACCACGCAATGCCTTGCGGCCGCCTTTCGCCACCTCGGCATCAGGACGACCGCACTGGCCCCGCCCAGCCAGAAAGAGCTCTCCATCGGCAAAGGACACACTACCTGCAAAGAATGCCTGCCGCTTATCCTGACCACCGGATCGTTAGTGAACTACCTGAGCGAAATACGGAAAGAGGGAGAGATTCTGGCATATCTCATGCCCGATACGGACGGACCCTGCCGATTCGGCCAGTACAGCGTCTTTGTGAAAAACTACATCCGTAAAAACAGGGTTCCCGATCTGGCACTCTTAACCTTTTCCTCCAGTGACAGTTACGATGGCATGCCTCCAGGTCTTGCGCGGCGCGCCTGGCTCGGTCTTGCCATCGGAGATGGTCTTGAGGCAGTTCGCGCCGGAATCCTGACCCTGGCGGCAGATCGGGAAGAGGCACTGGCCGCCTTCAAGCAGGCAAGATATCGGATAGTCAACAGCATCGTCGATGACAGCTACGATGTTCTGATGAAAACCTTGCAGACAGAAATGGCCGGGCTTGCCTCACTGCGAAAAAAAATCAGCCTGGATGAGGTTACCCGCATTGCCCTGGTAGGTGAGATCTTCGTGCGGCAAGACGATTTTTCGCGCCAGTATCTGGTGGAAAGTCTGGCGGAGAAGGGAATATTGGTAAAAACCGCGCCGATTACAGAATGGCTGCATTACACGGACTACTGTCTTCGGGAAGGTTTGAACGGCCCCATTTCTCTTAAGAGGAAACTTATCCTCACCGTGAAGAAATATGTCATGAGGAAAGATGAACGACTCATTTACCGTCACCTCGCCGCCTCCGGTTTCCATGATGGTCACACCGTTGATATGGAACACCTCATGTCGAAAGGAGCAACCCTCCTGAACCCGGAACTGACCGGAGAGGCAATTCTTACCATCAGTTCGGCCATCACCGAAATCGGAGACGAAACCCATGGCGTGATCAGCATTGGCCCATTCGGCTGCATGCCCTGTCGCATTGCGGAATCGATCCTCAGCTACCGGCTTGAGGAGGAAAAGGCATTTTTTTCCCGATCACGGGGAAGCTTCTGGGCCCGTAACAAGGACCTGCTTCATCTACCATTCCTGGCTATCGAAAGCGATGGGACTCCCTTCCCGCAACTGGTAAAAACACGACTGGAAAGCCTCATTCTTTCGGCGAACCGCCTCAAGGATGATTTGAGGAACAACAGATAACCGGCCGTCATTATTGGCCTTTACATCGCCGTTAGCAGGGCTGCAATTACGTCCCGCTGAAAGTATTGCAGTTTATATATTTTACTGATTGGCACTATTCTTCCGCTATGAAGATTGTCATCCCCGAATTTCTTTATCGGGGATCCATAATTACAGTCGGTTAGAGGCTGGATTCCCGATCAGAATCTCTTCGGGAATGACAGTTTTTGCAGCAAGCGGAAGATTGATGCTAATCAGGTATATTTTTTGAAAAAAAATGGGGCTCCGATTATTCCGGAGCCCCATTTTGAACAAACCTTTCCTCTCAGTCCGCTACTCCCCTGTCAGCAGTTCCATCAAACGGAAACCATCCTCCAGGAAGAAACCGGTCTTTGCCGCGGAAACTTCATCATACCCGGCGATTCCGGGTTTCACGGCTTCTTCCCCCCGGTACAGTATGAAAGGGACTGGGTCACTGGTGTGGGTCATGAGCCGGATCGGCGTTGGGTGGTCCGGGGTGCAGAGTATCCGGTACTCACCAAACTTTTTTATCCCCTCGCAGATGGGCGCAACAATCCTGGCGTCGAAATCTTCGATGGCCTGTATTTTGTTCTCGACACTGCCGGAGTGAGATGACTCATCCGGAGCCTCCACATGCAGGTAGACGAAGTCGTGACGCTCAAGGGCATCCAGTGCGGCAGCCACTTTCCCCTGGTAGTTTGTGTCCAGATAGCCCGTTGCACCGGGCACCCTGATGATTTCAAGACCGGCGTAGACGCCGATTCCCCGAATCAGGTCAACCGCCGAAATCACCGCACCTGAAAGGTTGAACTTATCACGGTACGTCTCCATCCGCGGCGCCTTACCGTGTCCCCAGAGCCAGATCGAAGTGGCCGGCGTCTTGCCGGCATCCAGACGTTGACGGTACAACGGGTGATTGGTGAGAATCGACTGCGATTGTTTCATGAGCCGCATGAGCTTGTCGGACCCTTCCCCTTTGGGGAGGTGTTGGTCGATGCACTTTCCGGAAATATCATGGGGAGGCGTGAGTTCAAGCTTCTCCTTTCCGTTCCGCCAGACCAGCAGATGACGGTAGCTTACCCCGGGATGGAATTCGAACTCACGATCTCCCAGTTCGGCGGCAAGTGCCGCTACCAGCTCCCGGCCCTCTTCCGTGCTGATGTGTCCGGAAGAGTAGTCTCCCATGAAGACTGTTCCGTCATCAGTGCGCAGATTCACCAGGTTCAAACGAAAAGCGACATCGTCAGGCCCGAGGGAGACACCCATGCTGGCTGCTTCCAAAGGGGACCTTCCGGTATAACAGGCACGCGGGTCATAGCCGAAAACCGACAGGTTCGCCACATCGCTCCCCGGTGGATACCCGGGCGGAATCGTACACGCGAGCCCGAGGCGGCCCCTTTGCGCCATGTAATCCATGGCGGGCGTCCTGGCAAACTGCAGGGGGGTTTTCCCTCCCAGTGACGCGATCCCTTCATCAGGCATACCGTCACCGAGCAAAACAATATATTTCATGCGCTATTCCTTTCTTGCATCTACAGTACAGAAACTGGTCAACCTGCGACATCAGGTCAGGCCCGGGGATGGAATTCTTCATGTATTCTTTTCAGACGCTCCCGGGTGATGTGCGTATAAATCTGGGTTGTCGAGAGATCCGCGTGCCCGAGCATAAGCTGCACACTCCGCAGGTCGGCACCATTCTCCAGAAGATGGGTAGCGAATGAATGCCGCAGGGTATGCGGAGAAATGTTTTTGGCGATGCCCGCCTGACGGGCCCTTTTTTTAATGATATTCCAAAAGGCCTGGCGAGTCATGGGCTTGCCGAGCCTCGAAAGAAAAAGATAGTCGCTCCCGCCCTTTTTGTCCAGTTTTGATCGAGCCAGAGTGAGGTATCCATCCAGGGAAGCTACCGCAGTCTCCCCCAGAGGAACCAGCCGTTCCTTTCCGCCTTTGCCGCAGGTAAGAAGAAAACCGGCCGACCTGTTTACCTCCCTCGTCTTAAGAAAAACCAATTCGGAGACCCTAAGACCCGTGGCATAGAGTAGATCCAGCATGGCGCGGTCCCGGACATCTTCCGGCACTTCCCCTGAAGGTGCGGAAAGCAGCCGTTCGACCTCTCTGAAACTCAAGACGGTCGGCAGTTTGGCAACCATTCTGGGGGCATCAATCAGCGAAGCCGGATTCCCTTCACAGTGGTTCTCGATTTCGAGAAAACGGTGGAACATCCTGACACAGGAGAGAGCACGTGCCCTGCTCCGTGGAGCAAGCCCGGATTCCTTCAGCCAGGCGAGGAAAGAGGCAATGTCGAGCGGGCGTATCTGAGCCGGTTCATCAATCTTTTGCCGCAGCAGAAACGACAGGTACCTGTCAACATCACGATGATAGGCTTCCAGGGTATTATCGGATAGGCCCTTTTCCACCACCAGATAGGAGAGGAAAAGATCAAGATACTGTTTCATGCCTCATTGATCGCCGCGAACAGACGTTGTTCGATTTCCACCAGTTTCTCCTCCGAAGTCAGCTTCTGGCCGAAGATATCCTTCACATAGAAAACGTCAGCCACCTGATCGATCTTCGTCGAAATTTTCGCTATGCCGATATAGAGGCCCAGCCTGGTCAGAGTACTTGAGATGCTGTAAAGCAAACCAACCTTGTCATGGGTATAGATATCGATAACAGTATAGTCGTCAGAAACCTCATTGTCGATTTCGATGACCGTCGGAAAGCACGGCTTGATTTTTTCAATCAGGATGCTCGGTCGATGCCGTTTTTCCACCAGGGTCTGGACCTGAATCTTGCCCTGGATGACCTGGAGCAAGTCTTGCTCCATTCGCTCCCATCGGGCGGGGTCGGTATAAATGAAACCCTGAGGAGAATTGACTTGCAGGACATCCAGCACCTTACCGTTGCTGCTGGTATGGATCTGAGCGCCCAGGATATTCATCCCGTTGGCAGCCATAACACCGGTGATCATGGAAAAAAGTCCCGGGACATCAAGGGTGCAGATAGTCACATTCGAGTAGGAACCGTCTGCCGCATGCTGAACCCGGGTCAGGAACGGCGAATCTCCCAGGGCCAGCAGCATCCTCACCTCCTCCGCAATGACAGCAGGCGGATTTGACAGGAGATTCCTGATGCTGAGAGCCTTCAGTTCCTCTTTGACGACAGCGGACGGATACTCGTTTTCCAGGAGCCTCAGAGCGTCTTTCCTGACCTTCTTCACCCGGTCACTGCCAACTTCATATTTGAAGTCACCCCGCTCCAGTACGGCGAAGGTCTTTTCGTACAGTTCCTCCATCAGCATCGCTTTCCAGTCGGTCCAGATCTCGGGTCCCACCGCCTTGAGGTCCGCATAGGTAAGCAGGTAGAGCATCTTGAGGGTTTCACTGGTCCCCATCTGTCGGGCAAACTGGATAATCATTTTTTCATCATGCAGGTCTCGCCGCTGGGCGATGTGGGCAAAACGGAGATGATTGCGTACGAGAAATTCCAGTCGTTCACTGTCTTCTTTGGTCAGGCCAAGGCGTCGTGCAATGGTAGGCATCATATCGGCGCCCTTTTCCGAGTGATTCCCTCCCTCTCCTTTTCCGATATCGTGAAGCAGAACCGCCAGCAGCAGAAGCTCGCGTTTTGCTATTTCACCGGCAAGCTTTGTGAGCAATGGTTGCGTTTCGCGATGTTGACCATTTGCAAGGCGAACTATCTCCTTTACAGCAAACAGTGAATGCACATCCACCGTATACATATGGTAGAGATCGTGCTGGGCTTTGCAATGAATCCTCTCAAACTCGGGAATGAAGCGGATGAGAAACCCCAGGTAGTGCATTTTCCTGAGCGTACTCCCCACCTTCTTGTGAGAGCGAAGTATGGCAAAAAAAGATTGATTCACTTCACGGTTCCGGCGGAATTTATCATTCACCAGATGAAGGTTCTTTCGAACAAGATTCTGCAGATTCATGCCGATCTCAACATCATGTTTTTGAGCGTATTCAAACAGCTTCATCAGAAGCGTCGGGTTCTCGATAAAGGCATTTTCGTCGGGAAGTGTCAGTTCACCCTTGATCACATAAAAACCGTCACCGATCGGCCTCCTCACCAGATATCCCAGGATTTTGCGGGAAGCATCTTCACGGGACAAGCACTTGGATACCATAAGAGACCAGAACTGTTCAACATGGGTAGCATGAAGATAGTAATCACGAAGAAAATCTTCTACCCCAAGCTGATCTCCCCGGTCTTTATAACCGAGAAAAGCTGCAACCTTGCTCTGGTCGCCGAAGGTCAACTGGTCGTTCCTGCGTCCTGCCAGGTAATGGAGTTCGTTCCGGATTCTCCAGAGATAGGAAAGCAATCCTTCATACGTCTCCAGATCCTGTTCCGTGAGGACGCCCTTCATCACCAGTTCACGTGGTTCCGTAACCTTGAATCTCACCTTGGCTATCCAGAGCGCCGTCTGAAGGTCCCGCAGACCTCCATCCCCCTCCTTGATGTTCGGTTCTAGGAGGTAGACCGAAGAGCCATATTTCTCCCTGCGCACCTCAAGTTCGGCAACCTTTTGACGAATGAAGGCATCGCTCCCTTTTGTCATGATCTGTGTGAGTACCGTCTTCTGAAGATCCTTGAACAGTGTGCGATTACCGCAAATGTAGCGGATATCAAGAAGCGCTGTCTTCACTGTCATATCGGAACTCGACATTTCAACGCAATCCTGGATAGTGCGAACCGAATAGCCCACATCAAGGCGCAGGTCCCAGAGAAAATAGAGGATCTTCTGGGCAATATCCTCTACACGTCGACTATCCTTGCCATTATGGAGGAACATGATATCGATATCCGAGAACGGGTTCAGTTCCCCTCGACCATATCCTCCGGTAGCAACGAGCATTATCTGTTCCCTGCCTCCACTCTGATAGCGCACATCGCTGGTGATGCATTGAAACAACTTCTTCATGAGGATGTCGACCATCTCGGCAATGGTGCGCACCACCCAGACGCCATCTGCATCCCGGTCGTGACGGGAGTGGATGATCTCTCCGTACTGGTTCATGAAATGCCGGGCACCGGAAAGATAGAGGGGTCTTTTCTCCTCGAAGGAAGCCCGCCCTGAGTCACCGTACGTCTGATTCTCATCAGGAAAATACCGATCGATTTCGAAATCCATGGTCCTTGGTCCAATAATCGTCTTGCTACCGCAAGCCGGGTGTAGTGAGGTCCGGACGGCCGGAATAACTTTCAGCAGCCGTCTGCTATCTGTAATTTTTAATGCAACCCCTTGATATAACTTCGAATACCGTCAAGGATGCCGGCGGCCGTTGCCTCCTGATAGTCACTATCAGTGAGGAGTTCCGCATCATGATCATTGCTGACAAAAGCGGTTTCAACAAGGATACTCGGCATGGTTGCCCCAACCAGGACGTAGAACGGCCCCTGTTTTACCCCGAGGTTTTTTATCCCGCCGAATTTTTTCTCCAGTTTTCCGTGAAGTGCCTTCTGCACGTCATCAGCCAACCGGGCCGAATCGTTAATTTTGTAATTCGCCATGAGATCGAAAAGAATGTTCTGCAGAAGTCCGACCTTCTCCAACGAGGTATTATTTTCCCTGGCAGCAACACGGGCAGCCTTGTCCGACTTGGTCAGATTCAGGTAATAGGTCTCGGTCCCCGATGCAGCCTTGTTCAGCGAGGCATTTGCGTGTATGGAGACAAAGAGATCAGCATTCACCTTGTTGGCAATGGCCGTACGCTCCTCCAGGGGAATAAAGACATCAGTCGAGCGGGTCATCACCACATCGAGACCCAGTTGCTCCTTTAATTGCCTGGCAAGCTTCAGCCCTATGGAGAGGACAACATCTTTTTCCATGAGACCATCTGCTCCCATGGCACCAGGATCATGTCCCCCGTGACCCGGATCCACAACGATTCGTCGTATCTTTGCCGGCTTGAACTTGACACCGGTATTCTCTTTCTCAAACCTGACAGGCTCTTTTACCGGAACAGGTTCAGACCTGGGAGCCTGAATAGTGTCTTCGAGACGGGAAATCTCCGTCTTGCGTTCACCTTTCACATCAATAATGATCCGAAAAGGGTCAGACAGGGGGAATATTTTATAATCTCGGATGTTTTCAATATCGAGCACAACCCGGACAACATTGGGCCGGTACTGACCCACCCGCGCGGCCTTCAGCAGTCCGTCTCCGATGGAAATATCCTTGACCCCAGGAGCGATCCTGGCACCGGCAAAATCGATATAGATGCGTTCAGGAAGTGATCCTTGATGATCGAGCCGTAGCTTGTGGGGTGTAAAGGTAACCTCCCGATCCAGGGTAACGACTATCCGGGTATAGTCCGGATTCGACCAGTAGCGGAGGTCCGTGACCAGTGCCTTGGGCGGACAGGAGGATCCGATGGCATCACCAAGGGTCTGCCCGGCGGCAGACTTGTTGTCCCCTATCCGTTGCGAAACCGTTCGTTTTGCCCCCGTATCTTTGCCGCTGACCTTACAGATCTGGATGCGACCCGTCGAAAGGTTATTCGTCGTCGTGAGATCCGTGCCGGGTATCCCTTTCGCCCCTGCAGCCAAGGGTAAAAGAAAACAGAGCAACGGAATGATCATAAAGAGGAATCCGTTTCTTGTTGTCACTTCACACCATCCTTTTCAATTGATCCAGTATGTTCAGTGCCTCAAGGGGAGTAAGAGAAGAGATTGCAATCCCCGCGAGCCTCTTGCGCAGAGAATCATCCGCTTCGGTAAAAAGCGGCAACTGGGGAGATGCCACAGGCATTGCCTGACGTTTTCCCCGGGCAATGCGAGGAGCACCTCCCTCGACATACTCTCCCTTTTCCAGATTGACCAGAATCTCTTTGGCCCGTTCAATTACTTCCGGAGGAAGGCCGGCCAGACGGGCGACCTGGATACCGTAGGAGTGGGAGGTGCTGCCTTCCACTATCTTGCGAAGGAAAATGATCTGGTCATTCCACTCCCGTACCGCAATATTGTAATTCTTGATACGTTTCCGAGTTACCGCAAGCTCGGTAAGTTCATGGTAATGGGTTGCAAACAGGGTTTTTGCCGCACACGATTCGGTGTCATGGAGATACTCGGCTACCGCCCAGGCAATGGAAACCCCATCGAAGGTGGAAGTGCCGCGCCCTATCTCATCAAGGATGATCAGACTGCGGGACGTTGCATTGCGCAGAATGTGGGCGGCTTCCATCATCTCCACCATGAAGGTGGACTGCCCGCGTGCAAGATTGTCCGAGGCGCCTACCCGGGTAAAAATTCGATCCACAATACCCACCGTTGCCTCTGTGGCAGGGACAAAGCTTCCAATCTGGGCCATGTGAGTAATGAGAGCCACCTGGCGCATGAAGGTGGACTTTCCGGCCATATTGGGACCGGTAATAATGATAAGCTGGTTTTCCGTTGTATCGAGAAGCACGTCATTGGGAACAAAACGTTCGGAAAGACTTGACGCCTCAACCACCGGATGACGTCCCTCGAGTATCTCGATGGTATCACCCTCGTTTACCACGGGCCGACAGTAGCCCTGTTCATGGGCAAGTTCGGCAAGTCCTGCCAGCACATCGAGGATCGCCAGTTTGTCTGCGGTCCGCGCAATTCTTATACCCTGGGCGGCTACACTTTCACGAATCTCCTGAAACAGGGAATATTCGAGATCGGCAATCCTGTCCTCGGCATTCAGGACCTTGTCTTCGTACTCTTTCAGCTCTTCGGTAATATATCGCTCGGCATTGGCAAGAGTCTGCTTTCTCACATAGTGCTCAGGTATCCCGGAAAGATTGGATTTGGTGACCTCGATGTAATAGCCAAACACCTTGTTATAGCGAATTTTCAGGGAACTGATGCCGGTCCGGGACTTTTCCTGGGCTTCCAGCCGGGCAATGAAACCTTTTCCTTCGCGACTGACCGAACGAAGATCGTCAAGCTCAGGGTTGTATCCATCGGCGATGATGCCGCCGTCACGGAGCAGGAAAGGCGGATTTTCAACAATTCCGCGCAGTATCAGGTCAACAACATCCTGGAGAGGGTCAGTGTCACGGTGGATCTGCTGCAGGAGCGCGGACTCGCTCCCGTCAAGGGCGGCAAGTAGGGCAGGAAGGCGCAGCAGTGATTCTTTCAGCGCCACAAGATCCTTTGCTCCGGCACTGGCCAGGCTTATTCTGCCGTTCAGGCGTTCCAGGTCATGAACTCCGCTCAGCAGGGAGAGAATTTCGCAACGCTGGCCCGGACTCTTTAGAAGTTCTGCAATTCCGTCAAGACGTTCATTTATTTTATCGATAGATACCAGTGGATAGTTAATCCAGTGCTTGATCTTTCTACCGCCCATCGCCGTGACGGTCCGATCAAGAAGACCGAGAAGGGAACCCTTTTTCCGATTTTCGGAAAGAGTGGCGGTCAACTCGAGGTTCCGCCTCGTGGACTCGTCAAGGACCAGGAACTCAGAGGTCGTATAGGGCGTTATTCCGGTAATATGGCCCACGGCACTCTTCTGGGTCTCCTGCAGATAATGAAGCACGGCACTTGCCGCGAGGAGCCCTTCCTTGAGCTTGCCGCATCCCAGCGAGTCGGGAGACTGGACCCCGAATTGGCTGGTAAAGAGACGCTTCGCATAATCAGGATCATAAACCCATTCAGCCAGATAGGAAAGTACTACGCCATCCACTGCAGGGGCAAGGCTGCGTAGCAGGGGATTTTCCCGGAGTTCCTCCGAAAGAAGGATTTCCCGCGGGTTTATACAAATGATTTCAGCAAGAAGAGACTCCCGTCCCTGCAATTCCGTAACGCGAAACTCCCCGGTGGTGATATCCAGCGTAGAAAGGCCCCAGACGTCTCCCGAGAGGGAAAATAGTGACAAGAGGTAGTTGTTTTCCTTCGGCGTCAGGGTATCGCCGTCCAGGACCAAGCCCGGCGTGACCACCCTGACGACCTTCCTCTTGACGATCCCCTTCACCGTCTTGGGATCCTCAACCTGTTCACAGATTGCAACCTTCTGACCCGCTTCAACCAGCTTTGCAAGATAGGGAGCCGCGGAATGATAGGGAATCCCACACATGGGAACGTCAGTTCCGTCGGAATTCTTGTTCCGTGAAGTCAGGGTGATATCGAGGATCTTCGAAGCCGTGACGGCATCCTCCAGAAACATCTCGTAAAAATCGCCGAGACGGAAAAAGAGGATTGCATCAGGATGTTCCGCCTTGATCTCGAGATATTGGCGCATCATGGGAGTGACGTCAGACATTGGTACCCTTTAGCAATAAAGATGCAACGCCTGCAGGGCGCTTGCATCATCTGCATGAATCAGCGGTCCATTTCATGGAAATGAAGCGCTCGATAGATTGCGTCTTTTTTTGGTTCGATCTTTTCACGATAGAGGGATAAATAGACCTCAGGAGAGGGAATACTGCCCAGTACCGTGACGACAGCGGCCAGTTCCGCGGAGCCGAGAAAGACCCGGGCGCCGTTCCCCATGCGGTTATCGAAATTTCGGGTGGAGGTGGAAAAAACCGTTACCCCGTCCGGAACCCTGGCCTGGTTACCCATGCAGAGTGAGCAGCCAGGAATCTCGATGTGACCGCCAACTGCGCCGAACAGGGCAAACAGCCCCTCTTCCCGGAGCTGCTTGTTATCCATCCGTGTCGGTGGGCAAATCCAGGTACGCACATGAGGATTAAAGGAACCCCCTCTCCAGATTTCCGCAGCAGCCCGAAAGTGGCCGATACTGGTCATGCAGGAGCCGATGAAAACGTCATCCACCTTAGTTCCCGCCACTTCGGACAGAATTTTGACATCGTCAGGATCATTGGGGCAGGCAAGAATCGGCTCGGTGATGGCCGCCAGATCAATCTCCAGGACAGCAGCATAGTCGTGCCCCTTCATCAGGGGCAAGGAGCGTTGGATTCTCCAGCCATGCCTCCACAGCAGCAATACGCTTTCGCAGGGCATCAGGGATCACGGTAGCCCTCCTCGATCATGCGCGCCATGAGGGCAGCGTTGGAACGGAGGTGTCGGCAACGGTCTCCGTTGACAGGTGTATACATCCTGCTGCAGCACTCCTCTCGGCCGCCGAATTCGTTAACTCGAAGGCCTCTTCAACGGGAAGATCGGGAAGCCCTTCGATCTCCATGATCCTGCCATTGAAGATATTGAGCTTGTTTTTTTTGGGGACCGTCAGCAACCCCTGGCGAATAGCTTCCAAAGGAATGGCATTCACCAGGTCACGGAGGGTTATGCCCGGATTCATCTTCCCCTTGAAACGGACCAGAACGCTCTCCGGCATGTCAAGGGGCATGAAGCCCAGGGCACCGGCAAAGGCAACAAGACCGGAGCCGGCAGGGAATGAGATGCCGATGGGAAAACGGGTATGGGAATCGCCGCCGGTACCGACCGTGTCAGGCAGAATAAGACGGTTCAGCCAGTTATGAATGACACCATCGCCGGGACGAAGTGCCACCCCTCCCCGCGCGGCAATGAACTCGGGAAGCGACTTGTGCATTCGCACATCAGAGGGTTTCGGATAGGCTGACGTATGGCAGAAAGACTGCATGAAGAGCGGCGCCTGGAAGCGGAGACAGGCAAGTTCCTTCAACTCGTCAGCAGTCATGGGGCCCGTGGTATCCTGGGAACCAACCGTTGTCATCCGCGGCTCACAAGCAGTTCCGGGAAGGACTCCGGGAAGGCCGCAGGCCTTGCCGACCATTTTCTGGGCAAGGGTAAACTTCTGCCCCGGTGGCGGTTCCGGATTCTGTGCCACAACAAATATTTGACCCTTGTCCAAGCCCAGGGCTTCCCGTGCTTTAGCTGTCAGTGAACGTCCAATGATCAGCGGAATCCGCCCGCCGGCGCGGTATTCGTCCGCAAGGGTTTCGGGAGTCAGGGAGAACGTCGTGAGAACTTCGCCAGCCGCTGAAAGGATCTGACCATGTTTCGTATCGATGGTTACCTGCTCGCCGCTCTTGAGTTTCGCCACGTCGCAGCGAATCGGCAGGGCACCTGAATCCTGGGCAGTGTTGAAGAAAATCGGTGCGATTGCCCCGCCGAGGATTACCCCTCCCCGGCGCTTGTTCGGGACATTCGGGATATCCTCGCCGATATGCCACAGGACACTGTTGCAGGCTGACTTTCGCGAAGAACCGGTACCGACCACGTCACCCACAAAGGCAACCGTGTCACCAGCCGCACGATAGGAGGCAATGGTCCCGATACCGCCGGGAAAACTGGCCTTGCCCATGGAAAGGGCGTGGAGGGGGATATCCGGTCGGCTCCAGGCATCACCGGCTGGTGAAAAATCGTCGGTATTGATCTCACCGTCAACTTTGAAGATCCGAACAGTGATGGTTTCCGGCAGAGTTGCTCGTACAGTAAACCATTCGGCGTTCGCCCAGGACTGGAGAACCTTCCGGGCAGCAGGAAGAGTCCGGGAGAGAGCAGCAACCTCGTCAAAGGCATCATACACCAGAATCGTCCGGGAAAGAGCAGCCACAGCCTCTTCTGAAATCTCGGGAATTGAGAGGGCAGCAATAAGCGGCTGAACATTGTAGCCACCCAGCATCGTGCCGAGAATTCGAACCGCTTCAAGGGAGGAAACAAGGGGGGACTGCAGGCTTCCGGTAATGATCGACGCCAGGAATTCGGCCTTGACCTGTGCGGCAGGGTCAACACCGGGCGAAACCCGCTCCTTGAGAAGATACAGCAGAAACTCTTCCTTTCCGGAAGGAGGATTCTGTAGAAGTTTGCACAGGGACTTCGTCTGCTCCGGGTCAAGGGGAAGCGGAGGGATCCCCTTTGCTTGTCGTTCTGCTTCGTGCTGAAGATATGCTTCTATCATAATGTCTTGCTCCATACATAATGTTCAAATCGTCAATAGTAATATACATCCAGGATGACAGGCAGCTACAGGAACAGTCTTCCTTTCACCTTTCACCTTTCACCTTTCACCTTTCACCTTTCACCTTCAGCCTTACCTTCAGTGCCCGCTCACATCAAGTTCGGAAATCCTCAGACGAGGGCGACCCGACACTGCCGAAGAAGCGAAGATCATCACCGATCATTTCCACGGAAGCAAAGAGATCGATAATATTTCCGGACAAGGCGATTTCCTTGACCGGATAGGCTATGGCGCCGTTTTCCACGAAAAAGCCTGACGCCCCGACGGAAAAGTCTCCGGAAATGGGGTTTGCCGTGTGGATACCCATCACATCGGTGATCAGAACACCCTTGACCATTCCCTTGAGGAGCTCCTGCGCGGAGAATGCTCCGTTTTCGATGTAAAAGTTCGTAAGTCCCAGGTGAGAGGGACTTTTGATGCCACCACGTGTCGAATTGCCGGTGGACTGAACACCATCCCGGCGAGCCCAGTATCCATCATAGAGAAAAGAAAGAACCTTTCCCTCATCCACCAGCAGGGTATTCTGCTGGGGGACCCCCTCGGCATCAAAGGGGGCCGTTGCCATGCCGCCCTGAAGGATACCGTTGTCACGAATTTTCAGAACAGGGGAGAATACCTTTGTGCCCAGTTTTTCCGCGAGCATGGACTTCCCCTTCAGGACATTTTCCGCCAGGAATGACGAAGAGAGAACTTCGAGAATGTCCGAGGCCACCTGGTTGTCAAGAACCACCGGGCAGCGCATGCTTGCAATCTTTCGGGCGCCAAGCAGGCCAAGAGCCCGGGAAGCGGCAGTGGCGGCAATCTGCTCCACATGAAGATCGGAGAATGAAGTTCCGAAACCGAAATCCCATCCCATCTGGGAATCTGTCCCGTCTTCGGCAATGGCGGAAACGCTGGCGGACACGGAGGTGCCGTGCAAACTGCCTTCCACACCAAGTGAATTCCTGATATAGACCTTGTACTCCGATTCCCCATAGGAGGCCTTGCGAACCTTGCTGATGCGGGAATCCGCCGCGAGAGTCAAACGCTCCAGATCCATGGCGCACTGAATCTTGCGATCCTCATCAACGCTGGCAAGCTCCTTGTCGAACAAACCCTCGATCAACGGATAAGGCTGCGGTTCGGGGAAGCCGTTGCAGGTGTCAGGGGTCTGGTTTTCCGCAGAGGTGACGGCATCGGCCACCATCCGGGCAAGATCGCTGTCAGCCAGGCTGGTTGAGTAGGAAAAACCCAGTCCATCCGATTTCAGCACCCGAATGCTTACACCGATCGGTGCGGAACACTTGAAGGTATCGATCTTCTGTTCTTTAACCTCGATGGAAAGATTGTGCGAGGCTCCAACGGATATCTCGTAGCCATCAACAGATCGTGCAGACAGCAGTTTTTCAATGGTATCGGCAATTTCAGACTGATTCATTCTTCATTCCTGTTTTCTTTCTTTAAATTCTGCCGCCATGTATCAGAATTCCAATATCATGGCAATTTCGTCGCAGTCAGGGAATTTAACGCAGTTGATGCAGTCCCTCCACACCTTGTGGGGGAGTTCCGACTTGTCAACGATCACGAAACCGAAATGGGCAAAGAATTCGGGTTTATAGGTTAGACAGAAAAGCTTTTTCAGGCCAAGCTGCCGCGCCTCGTCAAGGCAGGCCGTCACCAGGCGAGTCCCGAGACCGTGTCGCCGCACGTCCTCACTGACAGCAACCGATCGAATCTCTGCCAGATCCTCCCACATGATATGCAGTGCGCAGGCACCGAGCAACTTGCCCCCTTCCTCGCAGACATAGAAGTCCCGCACAGATTCGTAAAGTTCCGAAAGAGAGCGGGAAAGCATCTCTCCCCGATTCGCATAGAACGTCAGCAACTTCTGTATTTCTTTTACATCTTTGATCTGTGCCTTACGGAGCATATCCGTTCCTTTCCCCGCCTGTAATAATCACCCGTCACCTGCCCTTTAGACAGGCGCAGACGACCTGAAATTCCTGTTAACAACTCTCCCCTGCTTCGGAAACCACGCCTCCCTCGGAATACACCCGTCGGGATGTCCGCGAGTAACCATTCTGGCAGAAAACTACCCTCCATCATAACATGCATCTTCCATCATTTCCCGGGCATGTTCAAGGGTCTTTTCCGTGATCTTTGTCCCGCTGAGCATTCGTGCAACCTCCAAGACCCTCTCCTCATCGGAGAGCAGGTCAACCGTCGTCCTGGTACGTCCCGACTCCGTGGTTTTGTTGACCTTGAAGTGATGGTCGGCAAAGGCTGCCACCTGTGGATGATGGGTGATGCAGAGAACCTGCTGGTTGCATGACACTCGTTTCAGTTTTTTCCCGACCATCGCCGAAACAGCACCTCCGATTCCGGTGTCCACCTCATCAAAGATGAGAGACGGAACGTCACTCTCCGGGTGAATCTGTTTCATGGCAAGCATCAGACGGGAAAGTTCACCCCCTGAAGCTATCCGGGCAAGCGGTTTCGGCGCTTCGCCGGGATTCGGCGAAAAGAGAAATTCGACCCGCTCCATCCCCGTGGCCCGTGCCTCCTCAAGGGGGGTAAAGGCAACCGTAAACTGTGCGTTTTTCATGGCAAGCTGGTGAAGCTCGGTCTCCATAGCGGTGTTCAGTCGCTTCGAGGCATCAAGGCGCTGCTGCGTGAGTTCCCTTCCCAGCTCCAGGAGAGAACTTTCCAGGCGCTGAAGCGACTCTGTCAGATCACTGAGACGTTCTCCTCGCTGGGCAAAGGCCTCCAGCTCGGCATCCACCTCTTTCTTGAAGTTCAGTATCCCCTCAAGAGTGGGAAGATACTTCTTTTTCAGTCGATAGATCAGGTCGAGGCGGTCATCCACCACCTGGAGACGGCCCGGGTCAGCCTCAAGGCGTGATCCGTAATCGCGCAGTGACAGCGCGGTATCTTCGAGGGAGAGGTACGACTCGTTCAGCCGGGCGGAGAATGCCGCAAGGGTGTTATCCACTGTCCCCGCCTCTTCGACCTCTGCAATTATTGATCGCAACACCCCGAGCAGTGCACCATCGCCGTCATACAGGGCATCGTAGGCACCACTGGTTGCGCGAATAAGCTTTTCCCCATGCAGGAGGCGTTGCCGCTCTTCCAGCAGTTCGACATCCTCTCCGGGAACAAGAGCTGCCTCTTCAATCTCCTTTGACTGGAATGAAAGCAGGTCGTTCCGCCGGAAGGCATCACGCTCATCCGCTTCCAGCAGACGGAGTTCTTCAGCAATTTTCCGACATTCCCCATGGAGGCGTGAGTACTGTTCCCGCAGGGGAACAATCCCGGCGAATCCGTCCAGGAGATAGAGATGGTTCTCGGGGCGAAGAAGGGTCTGGGACTCATGCTGACCATAAATATTCACCAGCAGGGGAGTTATATCACCCAGCAGGGAAGTCGTTGCCATACCGCCATTCATAAAGACCCGGTTTCTGCCGGAGCGTGACACTATTCGCTTGATGAGCAGCTCAGCATCGGTTTCTATCCCTGATTCAGCGAGCTTATTACGGATATCTTCGTGTTCGGCAATATCAAAGAGGCATTCAACCACCGCGTCCTCTTCGCCGGTACGGATCAAATCAGAGGACGCCCTTCCACCAAGAATGAGATTTACCGCGTCAATGATAATGGATTTCCCGGCGCCGGTCTCTCCGGTAAGCATATTCAATCCCGGACGGAAGGAGACGTGAAGTTCGTCAATGATGGCAAAGTTTTTTATTATCAGGTCGGTAAGCATACAGTATCACTCCGCCGCAACAGATCAAGCAGGCATCGAATGGTTGAAACTGCAGGAATAATCCAGGCGCGCTCTATCTCTCGCCCCATTTCAGCTTGGTCCTGAGTACCGTGAAATAATCGGTATCACCGGAGAGAATCAGCCGTGTACGATATTTTGCCCTGCTGACACGCATCTCGTCACCGCACTCCAGGGGAACACCCACCTGACCATCGAGGGTAAGCATCACATTCTCCATCTGCGAATGCAGGACCACCGTTATCTCTGTGTCCGCACTCACAACAATGGGTCGGTTGGTAAGAGTGTGAGAGCAGATTGGAGTTATGAGAAGGCAGTCGATGGTCGGATCAACGATCGGTCCATTGGCGGAAAGGGAATACCCGGTTGACCCGGTAGGGCTGGCGATAATCAGGCCATCCGCTTTGAAAGTAGCGAGAAACAATCCGTCAACCAAGGCATCGAGGCTGATTATCTTTGCCGGAGCACCCTTGTTGATAACCGCATCGTTCAACGCCAGATACGATCCGATTTCCCTTCCGTCCCTGACCAGGGAAACGTTCAGCATCATCCGCTGGGAAATCTTGCACTCCCTGAAAAGGCACGCTTCGAGAGCTTCATAGAGTCCACTGACAGGGATTTCGGTCAGAAAGCCGAGACTGCCAAGGTTTATCCCCAGGATCGGCACCTCGCTCTCGCCCACAAGTCGTGCCACTGAAATCAGCGTGCCATCGCCACCAAGGACAACAACAAGTTCAGAGCGAGCGGGTATTTCTGCACCAATAACACCATCATCAAACCCCAGGTGCTGTGCAAGCCGCTCTTCCAGGAGCGGCGTAAAACCCCGGTCCTGAAGCCAGCGCAACAATTCTCCGGCAACCTCGCGACAGCGGGGATCCTGTACTTTGGCAAAGATTCCAATGTGCTTCACGGACGAATTGCTACTGTATCGACTAAGAGAGGGCACGGTCTATGCTCCTGAAACGGATTGCTTTTCCGTTGAAAAATGCAGTATAAATGGTCCATTAGTAGCATGAAAACACTGTGATGTCCAATGGTAACGCGCTGTTGCGTTACCGTATCATTCACTATATACTTCCCGCACCGGACCGCTACCAATCCATAGGGAAAGGAACTGGCCATGCCTAATCACAACCACCACTATTTGCTCGAAAACAGGACCCGTGAAGCACTCAACGTTGGCAATCTCCGCCGCCTCATCCTGAAGCACTTGGAATACACCCTTGGCAAGGACAATTTTTCCATCACCAAGCATGACATCTATCTGGCTCTTGCTTATTCAATTCGTGATCTTCTTGTCGAAAGATGGCGAGATACCCAGCAAACCTACTACGACCAGGACGCCAAACGGGTATACTACATCTCGATGGAATTCATGATGGGACGCAGCCTGGGAAACAGCCTGATAAACCTTGACCTGGTTGATGAATGGAAAGAAGTACTCAAAGAACTGAAACTTGACCTCGAATGCGTGGAAGAACTGGAATGGGAAGCGGGTCTTGGAAACGGCGGCCTGGGCAGGCTCGCAGCCTGTTTTCTCGACTCCCTTGCAACGCTGTCAATACCTGCTTACGGGTACGGGATCCGCTATGAATACGGCATCTTCTTCCAGAAGATCATTGAAGGTTCACAGGTCGAACTACCCGACAACTGGCTTCGCTACGGAAACCCGTGGGAATTCGGCCGAAAGGAGCATCTGCACCCGATCAAGTTTTACGGTAATGTGGTTACCAGGGTTGACGAGAACGGCAGTGAGTATACCTGCTGGATAGACACAGAAGACGTCATGGCCATGGCATACGATATCCCGGTTCCCGGTTATGACAATGATGTAGTTAACACCATGCGCCTCTGGAGTGCCAAAGCCACGCGAGATTTCGACCTGCATTTCTTCATCGAAGGAAAATACGTTGAAGCCGTGGAAAAGAAGATGCACACGGAAAACATCTCAAAGGTACTCTATCCGCCCGACCAGGCGATTGAAGGCCGGGAATTGCGTCTGAAGCAGGAATATTTCCTTACCTCCGCCACTGTTCAGGATATTCTCTATCGTTTCAAGAAAAAGCATAAAGATCTGAAGCTGCTCCCGGAAAAAGTTGCCATCCAGCTGAACGATACCCACCCTACCCTGGCAATCCCGGAGATGATGCGGATACTTCTCTGCCATGAGCGACTTGACTGGGATACGGCCTGGGATATCACCGTCAGGACCTTTGCCTACACCAACCATACTGTCCTGCCGGAAGCTCTTGAAAAATGGCCGGTCTGGCTGATTGGAAAGATCCTGCCGAATCATCTGGCCATCATCTACCAGATCAATGACAAATTTCTGGGTGAGGTGAAAGCTCGATTTCCCAATGATTTGCCACGGATAAAACGCATGTCCCTTATCGAGGAAGCACAAGATAAAAAAGTGCGCATGGCACATCTTGCCATCGTCGGCAGTCACGCAATCAACGGTGTGTCGCAACTCCATACCGAAATCCTCGAACAGAGGGTTTTTCGGGATTTTTTCGAGATGTATCCCGAAAGATTCAGCAACAAGACAAACGGAATCACCCAACGGCGCTGGCTGAAAAAGGCGAACTCGAGCCTCAGTTCCCTCATAAGCGCGTACCTCGGCGACGGTTGGATCAGGAACCTGTATGAACTGGCCAAGCTCCGTCCCCTTGTAAATGAGCCGGAATTTGTCCGCCGATGGCGCTCAGCAAAACGGGAGAACAAGAAACGACTTGCACAGTTTATCCTTGAAAATAACGACCTGAAAATCTCTATCGACTCACTCTTTGACTGCCAGATAAAAAGATTCCATGAGTATAAAAGACAGATCCTCAATGCCTTGCACATTATTACCCTCTATAACCGGATCAGGGAGAACCCCGACCTGGATGTCGTCCCGCGGACCTTTATTTTCAGCGGGAAAGCTGCCCCTTCCTACCTGATTGCCAAACTTACCATTACTCTGATCAATGCCGTGGCGGAAAAGGTCAACAGCGACCCTGCAGTACGTGAACTCATCAAGGTGGTATTCCTGCCCAACTACAGTGTAACCATGGCCGAGCGCATTATCCCGGCAGCCGATCTTTCAGAGCAGATTTCAACTGCCGGCACCGAAGCATCCGGTACCGGCAACATGAAGTTTGCCCTCAACGGTGCCCTGACTATCGGTACCCTTGACGGTGCGAATATCGAGATCATGGAAGAGATCGGCGAAGAGAATTTCTTCCTCTTCGGCCTCAAGGCCGAGGAGGTTACAGAGTTGAAGGCACGCGGATATAATCCGCGAGAAATCTACAACCGTATCCCTGCTCTAAAGCAAGCTCTAGACATGATAACACACGGAGTGTTTTCACCCAAAACACCTGACATATTTCAGCCACTGGTAGACTCCCTGCTGAACCAAGGGGACCTTTATCTGGTTCTTGCCGACTACGAAGACTATATCCGTTGCCAGGAAGAAGTAGCACGAATTTATCAGGATCAGGATGAATGGACGCGTCGATCGATCCTTTCAACCGCCGGCATGGGTAAATTCTCCAGTGACAGGGCCATTGCCGAGTATGCACAAGACACCTGGGAAGTCACCCCCGTCACAATTGAAAAAATCCGTCGGAATTCCCGCAATCACCATCCTGCCCCGTGCCCTGCCAAGGTACCGTAGTACAGTGGAAACAGGTCATCCCGAGTGAACGGCGGAGGCCTTCTACTTCCGAATCCGGAACAGAAGGAAAGAAAAGGACTATTGATGCCCAATGAACAAGGTAATGCACCGTTAGCTGAAAGGATGAGACCCGGAAACCTTGACGAGTTCAAGGGTCAGGAGCATCTTTTGGGGCCAGGAAAGATCCTTCGCAGACTGATAGAGTCGGACCAGATTTCGTCGTTGATTCTCTGGGGACCTCCCGGTGCCGGAAAAACAACCCTGGCCCGTATTGTCGCCAATGCTACACAGTCCCATTTCATCTTCTTTTCGGCGATCCTTTCGGGAGTCAAGGATCTGCGCCAGATTGTAAAGGATGCCGAGGAAGAACTCCTCATCAAGGGCAGAAAAACAATATTGTTCGTGGACGAAATACACCGATTCAACAAGGCTCAGCAGGACGCCTTTCTCCCGTACGTGGAAAAAGGCATCCTGACAATGATCGGAGCTACCACGGAGAACCCCTCTTTTGAGGTAATATCGCCCCTGTTATCCCGCTGCAAAGTGCTGGTACTCAAACCGTTAAGCAAAGAGGTTGTCGAGGAAATTCTCAGGAATGCCTTGGCTGACGAAGTCCGGGGACTCGGAAAATGCGGGCTGGTCCTGACAGAAGAAGCACTCTCCTATATTGCAGATCATGCGGAAGGAGATGCCCGTATCGCCCTGAACACGCTGGAAATGGCTGCCAAGCTTTGCGAGGAAAACAAAATCGACCTTGACACCGTGCGGGAGGCCGTGCAGAAAAAACCGCTCCTCTATGATAAGGGCGGAGAAGAACACTACAATGTCATTTCCGCATTTATCAAATCCATGCGTGGAAGCAATCCGGATGCTGCTCTCTACTGGCTTGCGCGCATGCTGGAAGCGGGAGAAGACCCGCTCTTCATACTTCGCCGCATGGTAATTCTGGCATCGGAGGATATCGGTAACGCCGACCCTCGCGCACTCCAGGTGGCAATAGCAGCCCTGCAGGGATTCCAATTCGTAGGTCTGCCCGAAGGGAGGCTCATTATTGCGCAGGCAGTCACCTACCTGGCAACGGCTCCGAAATCAAATGCGTCCTATATCGGAATTGACGAAGCGTTGGCGGAAGTCAGGAAAAGTGGTGCTCTTCCAGTTCCCCTTCATGTCAGAAACGCGCCAACCCGACTGATGAAGGATTTGGGCTACCACAAGGGATACAAATACGCTCACGATTTCAAGGAAGGATTTGTGGAGCAGGAATACCTGCCAGATAAGCTCTCAGGAAAGAAATACTACCGTCCGGCAGGGCATGGCTATGAAAAATACATCAACGAACGAATGGAATTCCTGCGAAACAAGAGAACGAAAGACTAAGAGCTTGTCCGTAAATAATATTACAAGTGATCGCGCCAGAATTTATGCGGGATTTGGCTGGTATGATTGAGTATAATCGCACCTGATCAGCCAGGTCAGATACGATTAATTCTTCACCGTAAAGCAGCGTGGCTTTCGAGCCGGTGGAAAGATTGTAAAAATGATCGGCCGATACCCGGCCTCGGAAAGCTGCCGGACGACATGTCCACCTATGTATCCGGCACCGCCGGTAACCAGAAGATTCTCCACTAATTTCCTTTCCTGACAGTTTTTTATTATCTAACTCCACACGCATATTCCGGTGGAGAAAATTACTGTTTTTGTTTCTTCAGCTGCCCTTCCATTTGTTTCTGTAATTCTTTCGCGGCATTCTGCATTTCCTGAGCAGACTTCTGCATATCCTGGGCTGGCTCCTGCGACTTATCTGCAGGTTGGGAAAGAGACTGTTGATGTTTTTTTAACTCCCCCTCCATTTTTTTCTGCATCTCTTCGTCCGCTTTCTGCATTTCTTCCAAAGCCCGCTTCCATGACTCGGGAGCCTGTTCCTTGTTTTTGACGAACCGCCGCGTCACAATCTGGGCGCTAACAATAAAGACGATGGAGAGAGCAGTGATAATGCCAAACACGACCCATGCCCTTTTCGCTGCAAGACCATGGGTCTGGACACTAGCGGTAACGAGATAAATGGTAACGATAACCAGACCGATTGCGCCGCCCAGGTAAGGGATGATTCCAAGTAGGGTAGTAATGGGAGATAGTGCGGCAAGATAAGCGACACACCGATAGGCGGTCTCATAGGATTCCCCGGAGCCCATCAGTTTCCAGATGACGAACAGGATGGCGGCAAAGACAAAGCCGAAAATAGCCATGCCGATTGCTACCATGAACGGCATCACAATTATGGCTGCTACACCCATCTGCATGCTTATATAGAGGTGAAATCCAAGAAGGCTCGAAACTGCCTGAAACACACCGCTGATCAGACCGCTTACTATCCCCAGGAAAACCATGAAGACCAGAGGTTCGACAAATCCACCGGTTTTCGGCATTTCCCTGAAAAATTCTACCGGAGAGGTTACTACCTTGATCGCTGTTTTGGGAATTGCCGTAAAATCAATTTTCCTGATTTCCATGATACCCTCCTACAATGCAATGAGTAGATTGTACAACAAAATCAGATCATGAGTTATTTTTTCCTTGCGCAGCAACTTCTACAATACATTGCTCACGTGTGCTGAATAGTTACTTCTACATTAACAATTTATGATCTGCCAGACGTTTTGTAAACGAATAAAACCGGTAATTCAAGATAAAAAAAGGGGACGATCTTTCAATCGCCCCCTTTTCTTACCTTAGTACTGACAATCAGGCAAGGCGGTGTGCATACAGAGGAAATTTCTTCATAAGGGCATTGACCTCTCCCTTTATGCGCAGCAACTCCGCCTCATTTTCCGTATTCTTCAAGGCATCGGCGATGAAAGCGGCAACCTGCACCATCTCCGCCTCCTTCAGACCATGAGTGGTCGCAGCAGGCGTCCCGATCCTGATACCTGAGGTAACAAACGGTGAACGGGTCTCATTGGGGATCGTGTTTTTGTTAACAGTAATGCCGGCCTTGTCGAGGGCTTCTTCCGCAACCTTGCCGGTCAGACCGGTCTCAGTAAGGTCAAGGAGCATCAGGTGGGTATCGGTCCCCCCTGACACTAGACGGAACCCCTGTGCCATCAGGGCGTCTGCCAGGGCCTTGGCATTTTTGATGATCTGTTCCTGGTAGGTTTTGAATTCAGGGGCAAGGGCTTCCTTGAAGGCAACCGCCTTTGCAGCGATCACATGCATGAGTGGACCACCCTGAATACCGGGAAAGATATTCGAGTTGAGTACCTTTGCGTATTCCTGCCGACAGAGAATCATGCCGCCCCGTGGACCCCGCAGGGTTTTATGGGTAGTTGTGGTGACGAATTCCGCATGGGGTACCGGACTCGGGTGCAGCCCAGCGGCAACAAGACCGGCAATATGAGCCATATCCACCATGATTACCGCGCCAATCTCGTCAGCGATCTTCCGGAACGCAACAAAATCGATAATGCGCGGATAGGCGCTGGCACCAACAACAATCATCTTCGGACGATGCTCACGTGCCAAACGGGCAACTTCATCATAGTCGATAACTTCCGTATCCTGCGAAACTCCATAAAACACAACATTAAACAATTTACCGGAGAAATTGGCAGAGCTGCCATGGGTCAGGTGCCCACCATGCGAAAGGTTCATACCGAGAATCGTATCACCCGGTTTAAGGACGGAAAAATATACTGCCATGTTTGCCTGCGATCCGGAGTGAGGCTGCACATTAGCGTGATCAGCGCCAAACAGTTCCTTGGCTCGTTCAATTGCCAGGTTCTCCACAACATCAACCTGTGTGCAACCGCCATAATAACGCTTACCCGGATATCCTTCCGCGTATTTATTGGTCATTACCGAACCCTGGGCCTCCATGACCGCCTCGGAAACAAAGTTTTCCGATGCAATCAGCTCCAGATTGTATTCCTCACGTTCCGTTTCCAGGCGGATTGCTTGAGCAACCTGCGGATCAAAACTTTCCAATATGGACATCTCTCTCTCCTTCAATGTTGAAAAAAGCAAACGGGACCTTACAAGTCCCGTATACTGTTCATTGGTGCAGGTGCCAACATCTTGCCATCTGTGTCAGCTAAAATGCGAACTATTTGTAGAGTTCAGTTTCAAGTGCAGAGATCTTGTCAAGTCGAGCCTGATGGCGACCTCCCTCAAACGAAGAATCGAGCCAGGTTGCTACCATCTCACGGGCTTCGTTCTCGTCGAGAACGCGACCACCTAGAACAAGAATATTTGCATTGTTGTGCTGTTTTGCCATCTTTGCCATATAGGTATCCGCTGCCAGAGCAGCTCGAACACCGGGAAACTTGTTTGCCACTATCGACATGCCGATACCTGTTCCACAAACAAGTATGCCTTTTTCCGCTTCGCCCAGGGAAACTTTCCGGGCCACACTTTCACCGAAATCAGGATAGTCAACCGAATCCTCGCCGTTATTTGTCCCCAAGTCAAGAACAGTAATTGAGCGCTCCTGCAGGAGTGCCTTTATCGCCGTCTTGAGTTCGAAACCACCATGGTCACTGCCGATCACAATCATGTTTTATGCCCTATATTTTCTTGAAGAGAAGCGTTGCGTTGGTACCGCCAAACCCGAACGAGTTTGACATGGCATAGGACACCTTGGCTTCCCTTGCGGTGTTCGGAACATAATCCAGATCGCAATCAGGGTCCGGCTCCTGGTAGTTTATCGTCGGAGTAACAATGCCCTTTTCCATCGTCATAAAGGTCAAGGCTGCTTCAACACCACCCGCTGCGCCAAGAAGATGCCCGGTCATGGACTTGGAAGACGTTACCATCAGCTTCTTTGCATGCTCGCCAAAAACAGATTTTATGGCAAGAGTCTCATAATAATCATTGAAATGGGTAGAGGTTCCATGGGCATTGATGAGCTCAACTTCGCCAGGATTGACGCCTGCGTTATCAAGAGCCATTTTCATGCAACGTGCTGCACCCTCACCGTCAGGCGCGGGTGCAGTCAAGTGGTACGCGTCGCTGGACATGCCGTAGCCAACGATCTCTCCATAAATTTTGGCACCGCGTTTCTTGGCAGACTCATATTCCTCGAGAACAAGAATGCCTGCTCCCTCCGCAAGAACGAAACCGTCACGATTTTTTTCAAAGGGACGAGAAGCTGCGGTCGGATCATCATTCCGTGTCGATAATGCTCTCATTACCGCAAAGCCGCCGATGGCCAGCGGTGTAACCGTTGACTCGGTTCCACCAGCAATCATCGCATCCGCATCACCACGACGAATGATATGGTATGCATCTCCAATGGAATGTGTACCCGTGGCACAGGCGGACACGGAAGAAAGATTCGGGCCCTTGGCACCGTACTTTATCGAGATATGCCCTGGGGCAAGGTTTGTTATGAGCATCGGAATGAAAAAAGGCGAAATCTTCTTGTAGCCACCTTCCTGAAGAGCAAGATGGTACTTTTCAATGGTGGGAAGTCCCCCCAATCCGGCACCGACCAGAACTCCGACCCGGTTTGCATTTTCTTCGGTGATCTGCAAACCTGAATCCTGCATCGCGAAGTGGGCGGCTCCCAGTGAATACTGGATAAACAGGTCCATCTTCTTGATTTCTTTTTTATCGATGAAATCTTCCGGATTGAAGTCCTTTACCTCGCCGGCAATCTGCACGGGAAAGTCAGTTGCGTCAAAACGTGTGATTCTGCCAATGCCTGAATCCCCGGCAACAAGAGCATCCCAGTTTTTCTGGTTTCCGGTACCCAGTGGCGATACGACTCCAACTCCCGTCACGACGACTCTTCTCATATAAACAGGCTCCTCGATACTCACTAACTCCCTGCAAGGCAAATGTCAGGGAGTATGAACGGAAAGAAAGGGGGTTACCCCCCTCTCTCCGAGTTACGTTAAATACCGCCATATACCGTCGTTGGCAGTCTGGTGCGCCATTTCTACCCTTCGAGCCATCCATTTCCAGGATGGCTATCCGGTTAGTCCGGCGACAAAGCTATGCCTCGACGTTTATCAATACCTGTTAGGTATGATCGGCAATGTAGTCGATTGCGTCCTGAACGGTTACGATCTTTTCAGCGTCCTCGTCAGAGATTTCAATATCAAATTCTTCTTCAAGCGCCATCACGAGTTCAACCGTGTCAAGGGAGTCAGCGCCGAGATCATCCATAAAAGAAGCCTCACCAGTAACCTGAGCTTCGTCAACACCCAGTTGTTCGGCAACAATATCTTTAACCCTTTTTTCTATTGACGACATTTACAGTACCTCCATTCGAGTAGTTAGCTTTTTTCGGTTATACAAACCATGTAGTTCTTCTGCTTATTAACATGAAATTACAAAATTGCAAAAGGTATTTTTGAACGACAGCCAAAAATCGTCTATCGCTTGTGTCGCGGCAAGCAGGCCGGCCGGGATTTCCAGCAGGCGATCAATACTGATGCCTCGTGGATCAGCAGCAGGAACATCCTGCTACATGTGCATACCGCCATTTACAGCGATAACCTGACCGGTAACATAGCTTCCCAAATCGGAAACAAGAAAATAAACAGCATTTGCAATGTCTTCAGGAGAGCCGAATCTATTCACCGGAATTTGCTTCAGGAGTTCATCCCTGACACCTTCGGTAAGGACACCTGTCATGTCAGTTTCAATGAATCCGGGAGCAACAGCATTTACCGTAATATTTCTTTTGGCATACTCTCTGGCTACCGCCTTCGTGAAACCGATAATTCCAGCTTTACTGGCGCAGTAATTTGCCTGTCCGGCATTTCCCATCTCGCCGACTACCGAACTGATAGTGACGATTCGTCCGCTTTTCGCCTTGGCCATCAACTTTATGGCCTCACGACTACAAAGAAAGGTCCCTTTCAGGTTAACATCGATCACGCTATCCCAGTCCTCATCCTTCATCCTCATCAATAAACCGTCACGAGTAATACCCGCATTGTTTACCAGGATGTCCAGTGAACCGAATTCTTCGACCACCACCTGAAACAGCGCCTCGACATCAGATGCAACACCCACATCAACCTTCACCGGGATCGCCTTGCGACCCATCAAAGTAATCTGATCCGCTGTCTGTTTCGCTCTGTCAAGAGAGGTTGCAGTAACAATAACGTCAGCACCCTCGGCAGCCAGCTTTAAAGCAACTGCTTTCCCTATGCCTCTGGAGGCCCCGGTAATAAGAGCTTTCTTACCTGTTAGACTCATGCAACCTCCCCGATGAATGCTTTACATCCGGCAAGATCATCGAAATTATTCACCGCCAGATTCTTGTCGATTTTCTTCATAAGCCCGGAAAGCACCTTCCCGGGCCCAACTTCAACAAATCTGGTTACTCCAAGGGCAACCATCTCCCGGACAGAAGCATCCCAGAGTACAGGAGAACTGATCTGTGCAACAAGCAGTTCTTTGACTCTTTCAGCTTCCGAGTATGGCTTTGCCTCAACATTACTGACAACAGGTACCTGTAACAGCAGCAAGGGAATTGAATCAAGAACAGCTGCCAGTTTTTCACCAGCCGGTGCCATCAGGCTGCAATGAGATGGAACACTGACGGGAAGCAGCAACACCTTTCTGATTCCGTGAGCCTTTGCCAACTCGATTACACGATTCACCGCTGAAGCATGTCCCGAAATCACGATCTGTCCGGGGCAGTTGAAATTTGCCGGCACAACAATCTCACCCTGAGCAGCCTCTGCACAAACTCCGGCTACCACCTCAGGTTCAACCCCCAGGATTGCTGCCATTGCCCCGGTTCCGACCGGGACAGCATCTTGCATAAAGCAACCCCGGGCACGAACGGTTCTCAGTGCGTCAGCAAAATCCAGAGCACCAGCAGCTACAAGCGCAGAATATTCTCCGAGGGAATGCCCCGCAAAATAGGTGGGTTGCAACCCTGTCTCTGATTTGATCAAGCGATAAAATGCCGTACTGGTAGCAAGAAGTGCTGGTTGAGTGTTTTCGGTAAGAAGGAGGTCACACTCCGGACCTTCAAAGCAGATCCCTGAAAGCTTACTTCCAAGTGCTTCATCAGCCTCTTCAAATGTCTGGCGTACAACAGCAAAATTATCAGAAAGTTCCTTCCCCATGCCGGGATACTGAGACCCCTGGCCAGGGAAAAGGAAAGCATACTTCTCCATTCCAGACCTCCTGCTACATAGTTTCCATCCGAAAACTCCAGACAAAAACCATTGGTTCATGACTCGGAAATCGGAAAATATAATGCCTGCTAGAAGCTTTTGCCCAAATTGCAAACTGCGAAGATTTTCCGAAGGGTGAAGCCTCCGGCTAAAACAAATCAGGGATTTGAACCGAGTCGTTTGCACATTTCTGCGCCAGAAAGTTAACTGATAGGCACAGCTGTGTTATAAGCGCTTTTCGGGCAGAAACAATTTACCAGCGCACAAGCGCCGATGCCCACGTGAGTCCGCCTCCGAATGAATCAAGCAGAACCAAGGAGCCTTCCTTCAGCCGCCCTGCGCGATTGGCCTCGTCAAGGGCGATCGGTATGGAGGCGGCAGAAGTATTGCCATACCGTTCCAGGTTAATATAAACCTGTTCCTTCGACAAACCCAGTCTTTTGCCGATCGCATCGATAATTCGACGGTTCGCCTGGTGTGAGATGAACAGATCAATGTCCGAAACAGTAAGGTTGTTGGCCGAAAGTGCCTCGTTGGCAGCTTCTTCCATTGCCCTCACCGCCAGCTTGAAAACCTCGTTACCCTGCATCTTGATAAAGGTAAGTCTCTCATCAATGACTCGGTGACCTGCGGGATTTCTGCTACCGCAGGCCGGTTGATGGAGCAGTTCCCAATAGGTCCCATCGGAATGTATGTGGGTTGAAAGAACGCCTGTATCCTCGGTCGTCGTCTCAAGGATCACAGCCCCGGCTCCATCACCAAACAAAACACAGGAGTTTCTGTCTTCCCAGTCGGTAACACGTGTCAAGGTCTCGGCACCGATCACCAATGCTTTTGCCACACTTCCGGATTTGATAAAATTCTCGACTATTGAAATGGCAAAAAGGAATCCGGAACAGGCTGCAGAGATATCAAAGGCTGCAGCTTTCTTTGCGCCCAGATTGTTCTGCACAAGACATGCGGTTGAAGGAAAGGGAAAATCAGGGGTGACCGTAGCAACAACGATAAGATCAAGCTCATCCGCTGACACTCCTGCCATTGCCAGGGCCTTTTCGGCAGCAGCAGTTGCAAAAGTCGAGGTAAACTCTCCTTCCGAGGCTATTCTCCGCTCCTTGATACCGGTTCGTGTAATAATCCACTCATCTGTCGTATCAACCAGCTTCTCCAGGTCGGCATTGGTCAATACCTTTTCAGGAACGGCAGAGCCGGTCCCCGCAATGCGAGCATGAGCCATTCTTCCCACCTTCCCAGCCGGCAGCGTAGTATAATTAGACTTCTCGCTGCTGTTTGCTGTCCGTAATATATTGTTGCAGCTTTTCCGCCATCTTCTTATTTACACCCTTCTGGGCGTAATCATGAGCAAAGCGGATGGCATTTTTAATCGCTTTCGCACTGGAGCCACCATGGCAAATCATACCAACGCCATTGATCCCCAGGAGCGGAGCGCCGCCATATTCAGAATAATCAACCTTCTTTCGAAAGTTTTTGAATGCTCGTCGAACAAATAAATATCCTGCCATGGAAAGAAAACTCTGCTTGATCTCATCTTTCAGCATTTTACCCACTGTTTCGACGAGACCTTCTGAAACCTTCAAAACAACGTTACCAACAAAACCGTCACAGACAACAACATCGACAGAACCGCTAAAAACGTCCCGGCCCTCAACATAACCAAGGTAGTTGAATGGAGTACCACGCAAAAGTGCATGCAAAAGTGCGTGTGATTCACGCGTCAGTTCATTCCCTTTGCTCTCTTCTTCACCATTGGAAAGAAGGCCCACCCGGGGACGTTCGATCCCCATGAAATATTTGGCATAAACCTCACCCATGACGGCAAACTGGACGAGATTCTGCGGCTTGCAGTCCACGTTTCCGCCAACATCGAGGATAAGGGTTCTACCGCGCAAGTTAGGAAAGATTGTAGCGATTGCAGGCCTGTCAATGCCTTTCAACCTGCCAAGAAGGAACATTCCGGCAGCCATGGTAGCCCCGGAATTACCGGCACTGACAACAGCATCGACCATGCCTTTTTTCACAAGATCAAAGGCAATGCGAATGGATGAATCCTTTTTCCTGCGAATTGCATCAGATGCAGAATCATGCATTCCTACAACTTCACTCGCATGAACAACGGAAATATTTAAGCCTGAGCAGTTATGCTTGGCGAGTTCCTGCTGCAATACGTCACTGTTTCCCACCAGCGTGACGGCAATCCCGAATTCGCGCGCGGCAGCAACAGCGCCCTCGACCTCGATTACAGGAGCGTTATCGCCGCCCATTCCGTCAACGGCAACTCTCATAGATTACCACCCAGTTTTAATAGTAAAAATTACGGGAATCAAAGATCCTTTGCCTGAACCACTTCCTTACCTTTATACATGCCACAGGTGGGGCATACACGATGAGAAAGCTTGGGCGCTTTGCACTGGGGGCAAACAGATACGTTGGGGGGAGTGAGAAAATCATGTGCTCTTCTCATATTTTTACGTGATTTGGATGTCTTTTTCTTTGGAACTGCCATTTTCTGGTTCTCCTTCTATCTTTTTACGGTAAAGTTTTTCAAGGCACTGAAAGCTAACCCAGTGCCGGAACGGTCACAACCGCATTCTCCGGAATTAAGATCGGCTCCACATTTGGCGCAAATCCCTTTGCATTCTTCATGACACAGTGGCTTGTAGGGAATTTCCAAAAGCACCTGCTCTTCAATTTCATTGGTAAAATCTATATAATCGCCGACATAGGGGGCAGAAATCAGGTCTTCAGCAGTCAGCGACACTTCTTCTTCAACCGGCATTTCCGTCGCGTTGGAATAAAAGACCGTGAAATCACTTTCAAGTTCCGTATCAAAAGCTGTCAGACATCGGGAACATGCCAGTCGAACTTTTGTCGCCACGTGAGCGTGAACCCTGATCTGTCGAAATTCCTTCTCTATCGTGAAATCGAGCTGCAATGGTTCCAAAAATGTGCATTCGCCGGCTTTCTGCACATCTACAAGAGCAGGAAAATCAGCAATGGGTTCCTGTGCCGAAAGCACAACCGGCGCATCAGACAACCCTTCAACCTTTATTCTCATATACTAGTACCTGTCTCCGTATCGAAAGTTTTGGAGTATAAAGACATGGCCCTAAATTTGTCAAGAAAATAAATCCGGCAAAACCCCACCCTGAAAACAGGTAAAAGGGTTCAGCGGATTATCAAGAAAAAGCATTTTGCCGCTCAAATACATCCTCTGAGTACTTCATTTCGAGATATTTCCGGCAGCTCATTTGCCGTTCAGAAATAAAGACGTTGCCATTCTCTGCCCGGAAGAATACATACTATAATCTCCGAGACCTAGCATCCGACAACGGGATACTGCCAGTTCACGGTTGTTCCGGTTTCGAAAGTCTCTCACACTAGTGGCCCCCCATAGCGGGAAAAGGAGCAAGGTAACCTTAATGATTACATTCATACCATTCAATATCGTGTTAATAGAACCGGAAATCCCGCCGAACACGGGAAATATTGCACGGCTTTGCGGAGCAACCTGCTCGACCCTGCACCTGGTCGGAAAACTAGGTTTTTCAACCGATGACAAAACTCTCAAACGGGCCGGTCTCGATTACTGGAAAGAAGTGGAGATTAAGTATTGGCAAAACCTCCAGGAAATCAAACAGGCCCACCCTGAAGGCCGTTATTTCTATACCAGCAAGAAAGCAGAAAAATCCTACGTTGACGTACACTTTCGAGAGGGTGATTTTCTCGTCTTCGGCAAAGAAACCGCGGGACTTCCTGAGGAACTTCTCCAGGAAAACCCCGAGACAACCATCCGCATTCCCATCTTCGGCAACGTCCGCAGCATTAATCTTGCAACAGCAACCGGAATTGTCCTCTACGAGGCCCTTCGTCAGACCGGCAGGCTGTCGGAAGCGACGCAGACCGGACAGGCCCAGACGACCCTGTAGGGCAGAATGATTACTTTACGGTCAAGCGAAGTCCCAGATCCCTCAACTGCCTGGTGTCTACGACAGACGGTGCCTCCGACATCAGGCAGGAACCCCTCTGTGTTTTCGGAAAGGCAATAACTTCACGGATCGACTCGCTGCCGGTCATAAGCATGATCAACCGGTCCATGCCGAAGGCAATCCCACCGTGCGGCGGAGTTCCGAACTCCAATGCATCGAGAAGGTAGCCAAATTTAGCCCGCGCATCTTCCTCGGAAATACCCAGCATGCGGAACATCTGCGACTGGACTTTTTCCTGATGAATACGGATACTCCCCCCGCCAATTTCGTTGCCGTTCAGGACCAGGTCATACGCTTTGGCACGGCATCGTCCCGGATCTGACTCAAGATAGGGGATGTCTTCATCCATAGGAGCGGTGAACGGATGATGTACCGCAACCCAACGCTTCTCTTCATCATCCCACTCAAGCAGGGGGAAATCTGTTATCCACACAAAACGGTAGGTTTCGTCATCCGTGAGTTTCAATATCTGCGCCAGGCGATTCCTCAGCCTGCCCAATGAATCGTTTACGACCTTCGGCTTATCAGCAACAAAGAGAAGGAGATCGCCTTCCTCGGCACTGAATAAAGCGTTAAGAGTCTTGATTTCATCCGCTGTGAAGAATTTAGCGATGGGAGACTGCCAGCCATCGGGCGTCATTTTTACATAGGCAAGGCCCTTTGCGCCGTAGATCTTGACAAATTCTGTAAGTTCGTCAATCTCTTTTCGCGAAAGACCGGAACATCCTTTTGCATTAATTCCTTTTACAATGCCTCCGGAAGCGACCACGTCTGCAAAAACCTTGAATCCCGATGAGCCGACGACTTCTGAAAGCTCCACCAACTCGAGACCAAAACGGATATCAGGATTGTCCACACCAAAACGCCGGATCGCTTCACTGTAAGTCATGCGAGGCATGGGACTTGGAACATCAACACCTTTTGCATCCAGGAAAATTTTCGCAATCAGCGTCTCCATGATGGAAATGACATCTTCCCTGTCAACAAAAGACATCTCACAGTCGATCTGCGTGAACTCAGGCTGACGGTCGGCACGGAGGTCTTCATCCCGAAAGCAACGAACAATCTGGTAGTATCGGTCAAACCCGGAAACCATAAGAATCTGCTTATAGAGTTGCGGCGATTGAGGTAAGGCATAAAAATGACCTGGGGTTATTCGCGAAGGTACCAGGAAATCGCGAGCGCCTTCAGGAGTTGACTTCGAGAGATAGGGCGTCTCAACCTCGACAAAACCGCTCTTGGAAAGGTACTCGCGAGTTATTTCAGTTACCTTTGATCTGAGCAGAAGATTTTTCTGCAAGCCGGGACGGCGAAGATCAAGATAACGATATTTCAGTCGAATACTTTCCGCAACATCAACATGTTCGTCAAGGGTGAATGGGAGGGCTTTTGACCGGTTCAGGATTTTGCATTCCGAAACAATAATCTCGACTTCACCGGTCTTCAGGGAAGGGTTAACGGTTCCTTCCGGGCGCGGAGCAACTTTTCCCTTGACCGCAAGTACAAATTCATTCCTGACCCCTTCTGCCTTCCGATGCGCTTCCGCTTTTATTTCAGGATCAAAAACAATCTGTGCAAGCCCTTCCCGGTCTCGCAAATCCACGAAGATAAGGCCACCGTGATCTCGACGCCTCATTGCCCAGCCCATCAACACAACTTCTTTTCCTATGTCTTCAGCGGTCAACATGCCGCAATAGCTGGTTCTTTTCCAATCACCAAGAAAATCAATCACAGGGAGTCCTCCGTTCCATAATACAAAGAATTCTACGAAAACTTATTGAGTATACTTAAAATATCAGTTGTCTTCAAGGAATAAAGAAGGCTGTCAACAACAGCAATTCTGCTCGAAAAGACTATTCAGCTGTCAAACTTTGAAAGGTGTAGGGGAAAAGCACTCTCCCCCCATGCTTAGGGAGCGCCTGGGGGCACAAGAGAAGACGCCACATCTGGCGCATCATTCATTAGGCAGGTTGATCGAGGGAACATTTTTCAGCAGGGAAAAGACCTCCAACGCATCATGGTTACCCTCAAGAAGATAGCTTTTCTCGAGCGACTTGATGACGGAGTTATAGGTATCGGCATAGTCAAGACGTGCCGATGAAATAAAGGTGTTATGGGGTTCTTCAGGCAGGAAATCTCCAAGGTACAGATCCTGCGCCGCTTCCAGATAGTTTCTGGCAGCCTTGATCTCGCCCCTCACCAGAAGCTTGATCCCTTGGGTTGCATTACTCTTGAAATCACTGGCGTCGGCGGAAACATCCAGATGATTCAACCTGATTGCTTCCCCTTGGGCGAGAACCGGAGTAATGCCATGGGCTGTGGAAAAAGATTTGCGCAAGCGGCTCAAAGTCGTCTTGAAATTCTTTTCACCGGAAGCATAGGTGCACCCGGGCCAGACCGCTTCTATAATCTTTTGTCGATGTACCCATTGATCACACGTTACCAGGAGGCAGCAGAACAAAAGTCGCGCTTTCTGACTCTCCCATGCAATAGAGACCGGCACATCATCAAAATAAATATTCAAACCACCGAATGTGGAGACAGAAGTCTTCACCACTTTTTTCACCGGGTCAGTCATTGATGTATTTTTTGCTTTTGTCCGCATCTGCAGTGCTCTCTTTTCATGAAACTGGACATAATAAATGACAACCAAAATATTTGAGGCTGTGTAATAAAGCCGCTGGATACAATGTTTCACAATCGATTTCATCGCAGTGATCGCGACAGTCGATCTATATACCAAAATGCACTCTAAGTCAAACGAGAACTTGAATACTTACTAATTTTTTATCCAGCCTATACAACGATGTCATTGCTCAGATCACGAATAGTTGCAACCCCGGAAACATGTCGAGTTCTCAACTACGTCACAAAGGGTTCCGGGCCATAACAAAACAGACTATTGCAGACAGAGCTACTGGTTGAAAGCTCCATCCTTTCGCAACTGGACGACAGTATTGGTCAAGCTGGCAAATTCCTGGAGTGAAAGCGTCTCCCCGCGTCGCCCTTTGTCTATACCGGATTGAGCAAAAATCTGATCCAGCACCCCTGGTCCAGATAAAATATCAACGGATTTCAAACAATTCCACAGCGTTTTACGTCGTTGAGAAAAAGACGCCTTCACAATTATTCGAAATAACTTTTCGTCCCCAACGTCAAGGCGATTGACGGGAAGAACTCGAAAACGGAGTACAATCGAATCCACTTTCGGAATCGGGCGGAAGGAGGAAGGTTTTACCAGGAACACTTTCTCTATATCAAAGACAAGGCGACACAGAACCGTCAGGACACCATACTCTTTCGTGGAGGGAGCCGCTAGAAGCCTCTCCCCGACCTCCTTTTGCAGCATGAGAATCAACTCAGAAAACAGCGGGCGATTTTCGATGAACTTGAAGAGTACCTGGGAGGAAATATTGTAGGGAAGGTTAGCAACTACTTTCCATCGCCCTTGCCGAATAGGGGTTAGCAGGCCAGGCAGATCTACACGAAGGATATCACCATGAACGACTTCTACAGTCTCCAGGGAACCAACCCCTTCTCTCAAAAGCGGAACAAGATCTCGATCCCATTCGACCGCCACAACGTGCGCAGCTTTATCGGAAAGAAGAGCTGTCAGAGCGCCTCGTCCCGGCCCCACTTCAAGGACATTTTCATCCTCTCCCACATGTGCGGCTTTAATAATATTATCAATGACATTCCCATCAACGAGGAAATTCTGGCCAAGGGCTTTTTTTGCTCGGATCACTCCCATATCGTTATTCCTGCACTCTCTCGGCAAGTGAATCAAGGGACCAGACAGTCTTCGCATCAAGCTGCAGACCGCTGCGAATACCGTTTCGAAGATAATAATCAGCAGGGACTGCCAGCATCGCAGCATTGTCGGTACACAGAACGGGCGACGGAATGAAAAGCTTTACCCCGGTCTCCTGGGCAAGTTTCCCCATTGCCGAGCGAAGGCCGCTGTTACTGGCAACCCCGCCAGCGACAACAAGGCGATCTATATCTGTATCCCGCAAGGCAGCTTTTGTTTTTTCCGCAAGAACCTCACACACAGCTGCCTGGAATGACGCGCAAAGATCAGGAAGTGCCGTACCCTCAACTGAGTCAGGATTCTTGCGCACGAACTGCATGACAGAAGTCTTGAGACCACTGAAGCTGAAATTATTCGTTCCGTCATGGAGAAGAGGCCGTGGGAACCTGATACTGCAGGGGTCCCCGCTCGAGGCCAGCTTATCGATAAGGGCGCCCCCGGGATACGGCAGACCAAGGATTTTTGCAACCTTGTCAAATGCTTCGCCTGCAGCATCATCAAGCGTTTGGCCAAGCGTCCGGTACCTTCCGAAGCCATCCACTCGATACAGGTGCGTATGTCCACCCGACACCACCAGGGCAACAAACGGAAAAGGCACCGGCGTTTCAAGAAAAACGGCAAACAGGTGACCCTCGATATGATGAATGCCAACCAGCGGAATGTTCCGCGCATAGGCCAGCGCCTTTGCAACCGATATTCCCACCAGGAGTGCGCCTGCAAGGCCGGGGCCTTGCGTTACCGCCACCCCCTCGATTGAATCAAGGGTGAGGGAAGCCCTGGACAGCGCCTCTTCAATGACCGGTGTCACCACTTCCAGGTGCTTGCGAGAAGCAATCTCGGGGACAACACCGCCATAAAGAGAATGGACAGCCTCCTGGGAAGCAATAACGTTTGACAGAACCGTAACGCCGTCTTGCACTACAGCAGCTGAAGTCTCATCACAGGATGATTCAATGGTAAGAAGTCGCATATGAAAACAATGGGGGACATGTTCGCCATGTCCCCCTACCTTTCCTTGAAAATAACACTATTTATACTCAGCGCCACCAGGCGCTACAGAAGATTGGCAGCAAGCTCCGCAAGGGCGGAGCGCTCTCCCTTCATCATGGTTATGTGGGCGGAAATCTCTTGTCCTTTAAATCGTTCGACAAGGTATGTTAAACCATTACTCGAAGAATCCACGTAGGGATTATCTATCTGGTACGGGTCGCCGGTGAGCACCACCTTGGTACCTTCCCCTGCCCTGGTCACAATAGTCTTTATCTCATGGGGAGTAAGATTCTGCGCTTCATCCACTATCAGGAACTGATTCGGGATGGATCGCCCGCGAATGTAGGTCAATGGCTCGATTTCCATGATCCCCATTGCCATCAACTCCCGATAACCTTTACTGTGGCGCTTCTCTGCTTCGTGTCCACTCAGGAGCAGCTCGACATTATCGAAAATCGGCTGCATCCACGGCGCCAGTTTCTCTTCTATGTCTCCGGGCAGAAAACCGAGGTCTTTGCCCATCGGAAAAACCGGACGGGAAACGAGCAAACGGTTATAGACATTCTCTTCAGCAGCCTTTTGAAGACCGGCCGCTATTGCCAGAAGTGTCTTTCCGGTGCCGGCTTTGCCGACAAGTGTGACAATCTTGATGGAATCGTCCATCAGGGCATCCAGAGCGCATGTCTGCTCGCGGTTACGGGGATGAATGCTCCAGACCCCCTCTTTTCCCGGCTTTGATGACCGGGACCAGTTTTTTCTGGGCGTAGAGATATTTGGCAAGGGCACTGTGAGAAGGATTCCCGACATCCCGCATGACCACATATTGATTCGGCAACAGGTTTTCCGTTGACTCCACCCAGCCCTGACCGTAAAAACGGTCAACCGTTTCCGAAGGCACGTCAATTTCACTGAAGCCGCTATAAAGTTCTGAGATATCAACCTTGTCGGATTCATAATCCTGTGCATCAATTCCGATTGCATCAGCTTTTATGCGAAGATTGGTATCTTTTGTAACAAGGATCACCGGTACCTGATCAGCCGCGTTTTTTGCTTCTGCGGCAACGGCCAGGATCCGATTATCACTCTTCTGATCGCTGAGTTCGGAGGGGATATGTCGAAGCATCTCGTTATTCAGTAACGCTACCCTCAAATTTCCGCCACTCTCCAGGGTAATCCCTGCTGAAAGGGAACCCTTCTGGCGAAGTTCATCCAGGATCCTTGATACCTGGCGGGCATTACGGCCGGTTTCATTCATATCTTTCTTGAAACGGTCTATCTCCTCAATTACGGTTATCGGAATCAAGATGGTATTTTCCTGAAAACGGAACAGGGCAAAGGGATCGTGAAGAAGTACATTGGTGTCAAGCACGAAAATTTTCATGGGATCCTTTCCGGTCAAATACATATATTTAATTTATCATTTTCCATAGTCAGAGGAGGCCCGCCGGAGGCACGGGAAGTTCCGGAGATGTCAGTACCGACCCACGACTCCGGTCAATTGCCTTGTCGAAGATTCGTCTCTTTTGAGCCTTTCCCGTTGACGCTCCCCACCAGTTTCCAATGGCTCGAAACTCATCTGTTCCGGAATAGTAAAAATCATAGAGTCCATTGAGAGAAATATTATTGTCCCAGGCAGCAGAATCACCGGAATCAGACATAATGCCGATGCCGGTATTCATGAAAATTCGATTACCGGATATTTTCATCCTGGAATGGAAAAGCTGTAAACCATACTCACGATTCTCGACAATTTTGCTGGCTTCAATGGTACCCTCGGAGTTGGAAAGAGCAAGACCGGTACCGTTTTTTGAAAAAGTCGAACCATAAACTTTGATCTTCGAACCAACAGCTTCCAAGGCACGAGATGTATTCCCTGAAAAGGAAGATCCTTTCACACCTAAAGTTCCGCGTGAAAGAGATATTCCCGTGATGTTGCCGGAAAATGAAACATCACGGAGAGAGGCTTCGCTGTCAATCAGGACATATCCCACGTCACTACCGCTGACTGTCCCACCGATTGACTGAAATAACGAGCCTTGGAGGCGGGCACCGATTCTACATGACAGGAAACTTGTGTTCTTCAAGGAAATTGTGGAATAGATCGAATCCAGACCTACGGATGCACCTTCTATCTGACAATTATCGAGCAGATTATTCTTCTCACTGCCGAGAGTTATTATCCCCCTCCACAAGTCCTGGCCGATATCCGTTGTCGCGGCTCTGAAAATTATCATCTTATCAGCTGTCCCCACGGCGGCAATTCGTCCTTGAACAACGAGAGTGCCCTCTTGATGGCTATACATGTCAGGAACAAAGGAAATTACCGTGCCCGGAACGATATTAAGGGTTGCCTGGGGAGCAATGGTCAGAACTCCAGTGATCAGAACCTTGCCGCTCATGGTTACATCCTCTTTCAGGACGCTGTTATGATAGGAAACAGTATACCCGGCACCGGTATCATAGCACACCGGCTTTCTTTCGGCAGTCAAAGGCAAGGACGTCAAGGGAGCAGCAAACGTTTTACCGGTAACAGAAGGCTGAGGAACAGCCTCATTTTTTTCCCTCAAGGGAAAAAAGACTTTGTCCACAACCGATGCAGAGAAGAAACACAAATAAAAGGGAAATCCTGATGAAAGAAATGCAGGGTGTCATGAAGTAATCACATTCTGAAGGATGAAACTCACTTGGCCAACCTTCCGTATAAACCTTTCAAATTCGTACCATACTCCATGATTTTTGTAAATTGATATTACTGGCAGCCGTTCTTCACAATTTTGGCCCCTCAGTCTCGTAACGCGCCAGTTATCACGTCATTTCAACTGGTTATACTTTTTCTGTTAAATTGCTTGACACCCCATATATCTTGTGGTTTATTGCATATCGTCACACAAAATATGGTATATTTTTCCTGTTAACTGAATACACTTGGATGAGAGAAGGAGGATTGAGTCATCATGGTAAAAACAAAAAATTCCGTTCAGCAGCTGCAACTATCGAAGAACGCGATCACTGTCCTGGAGAAACGCTACCTGAAACGTGATCATGATGGCAAGGTGCTTGAAAAGCCCGAAAAGATGTTTCAACGGGTGGCCGCCGCCATCGCTTCCGCTGAACTGAATTTTGCCCCGGATGCTGACGTAGCGGCACTTACGGGAAAGTTCTACGACATGATGGTCAAGTTCGAATTCCTCCCTAACTCACCGACTCTCATGAATGCAGGACGTGAACTGGGCCAGCTCTCCGCATGCTTCGTGCTGCCCGTAGATGATTCAATTGAAGATATATTCGACGCGGTCAAACATACTGCCCTCATCCACAAATCCGGCGGAGGAACAGGCTTTTCCTTTTCTCGCCTTCGTCCTGCAAATGATGTGGTAATGTCCACAACCGGCATCTCCAGCGGGCCGATTTCCTTTATGAGAGTTTTTGACATCGCCACTGAAACCATCAAGCAGGGTGGAACCCGACGGGGCGCAAATATGGGCATATTGCGGGTCGATCATCCTGACATCATGGATTTCATCATGTGCAAATCCGACCAGACCCAGCTCAATAATTTTAACATTTCGGTCGGCTTGACCGAAGCGTTTATGAAAGCGGTTGAGCACGACGAAGAATATGAACTGTTCAATCCGAGAAGCGGCGAAGTTGCGGGTACATTGAATGCTGCAAAAGTCTTCCATCGAATCGTCAAACAAGCCTGGAGCAACGGCGAACCGGGAATCGTCTTTCTGGACCGCTTGAACAGGGACAACCCGACTCCCCACATCGGAGAGATCGAATCAACGAATCCATGCGGGGAGCAGCCTCTCCTTCCCTTCGAGTCCTGCAACCTTGGCTCCATCAATCTTGGGAAGATGGTCAAGAACGGCGAGATCGACTGGGAAAAGCTTACCGAGATCATCCACCTCGCGGTCCGTTTCCTCGACAACGTGATAGAATCAAACAATTACCCGTTGCCGCAGATCAAGGAAATGACACGTGGAAACCGGAAAATCGGTTTGGGCGTCATGGGCTGGGCAGATATGCTCATCTCCCTCGGCATTCCCTATAACTCGCATGAGGCCATAGCCCTTGGCGAAAAAGTCATGAAATTCATCAACGACGAAGGCCATGCCGCTTCTCGTACCCTGGCTGCTGAGCGGGGACCATTTCCGAACTTTGCCGGCTCGATCTTCGACAAGCCCGGTGCTTCGCCCATCAGGAATGCCACTGTTACTACCATCGCCCCAACCGGCACGATATCCATCATCGCCAACGCATCATCCGGCGTCGAGCCCCTCTTCGCGGTATCCTACGTGCGACAGGTGCTGGACAATAATATTCTGGTAGAGGTAAATCCTCACTTTGAAAGAGTTGCCAAAGAACGTGGCTTTTATTCGCAAGAACTGATGCAGCGCATTGCCGAACATGGCACCATTCACGATATGGATGAGATACCCGAAGATGTTCGCCGGGCTTTCGTCACTGCCCATGATATCACCCCGGAAATCCATATCGATATGCAGGCGGCATTTCAGAGACATACCGATAATGCCGTAAGCAAGACAGTAAACTTCTCGAACGACGCAACCTATGACGATGTGGAAAAGGTCTTCATGCTTGCCTACAAGCTTGACTGCAAGGGTGTCACCATCTATCGCGACGGATCGAGGGACATGCAGGTCCTCTCCACGGTGAAGAAGGAAGCTGAACCGGTAGCCGTGGACGACAAAAAAGTGATAAAGCTCATCAAACGGGAACGTCCGAAAGCACTGAAAGGCTGGACCTATCAGATGCAGACCGGCTGCGGCCCTCTCTATGTCACCGTCAATGAAGACAATAACGGGCTATTTGAACTCTTCACCACCATGGGAAAAGCCGGCGGATGTGCCGCTTCCCAGTGTGAAGCCATCGGACGCATGGTATCACTTGCCTGGCGAAGCGGTGTCCAGGCACGCCAGGTAATCAAACAGCTATTGGGCATCTCCTGCCATGCGACATCGGGTTTCGGCGACAACAAGGTTCTCTCCTGCGCGGACGCAGTTGCCAAAGCCATCCAGGCGCATACGAGACTGAGCGATTCCGAAGTCGACTTTGAAGAAAAACCCTTCGATCGTGGTGCCTGCCCTGAATGTGGCGGAGTCGTTGAGCATGAAGGCGGCTGCTCCGTCTGTCGAGTATGCGGTTACAGCGAATGCGCCTAAACTGAACAACTGCCAAAACACAAAAAAAGCCCGCACAAAGCGGGCTTTTTTGTCATTATGATCACAAGGACTTTTCCCTACATCACCTCAAGGGTGACTCAACTTTCACTCTTGAGCCGTAGTGCCTGTTCGTACACCTTTCCCTTCGGGAGCCCGGTTTCCTTGACAACCCTGCGCACCGCATCCTTTAGAGAAATCCCCTCGGAAAACAGGTAATTCTGGAGCAATGCAGTCACAGACTCGACTCGAACCGGCACCGGCTCTGCTGAAGGAGAAACCAGCAGGACAATCTCTCCTTTCAGCTGTCGTCCCTGCAGGGCATCGATAACCGTCGAAACTTTTCCCCGCAGGAGTTCTTCATACAGCTTGGTTATCTCGCGTGCGACAACCACATCCCGGTCCCCTAGAATTTCAGCAATATCCGTGAGAGTCGCCATGAGTCGGGTTGGAGCCTCATAGAAAACCAGTAGACGCCTTTCTTCATTGAGCGAGGTCAGTTTTTCACGTCTTTTGCCTCCCCGATTTGGCAGGAACCCTTCAAATACAAACGCGTCGGTCGGAAGTCCGGAAACCGAAAGCGCGGCAACCGCAGCACAGGCGCCGGGAACCGGAACAACCATAACGCCGGCCGCAACCGCATCCCGAACCAGTTGGTAGCCAGGGTCGGAAATACAGGGAGTACCGGCATCTGAAACCAAAGCAACGGAAATTCCATTTTTCAACTTCTCAAGGATCACCGCACCTTTGACCGTCTTATTATGATCGAAATAGGAAGTAAGAGGTTTGGAGATGCCAAAATGGGTAAGGAGTTTCCGTGTATGCCGGGTATCTTCGGCAGCAATGAGGTCAACCTCACGGAGAATTCTCACGGCACGAACCGTCATGTCCTCAAGGTTGCCGATGGGCGTAGCCACTATGTACAGGGTGCCAGAATTCATGATTGTTTTAATAGGTGCATTAATAGGCCAGCTCAAAGGCGTCTTTTATATGAGTAACAACAGGCTCGCCGTTACGGAGAACCAGGGCTATTACATCAAAACGTGCATTTTCTTCCATCAACCTGTTCTGCAACAGGTAGGTAAGTGCTGCCTTGGATATCTGCCTCTGTTTGAACGCCGTTACAGAAAGCTGTGGAGGTCCGTACGAAGCGCCTCTCCGTGCTTTGACTTCAACAAAGACCAGAACCGAACCATCGCGGGCAATTATATCAATCTCACCGCATCGACAGCGATAATTGGTCTGGATGATCTTATATTTCAAGCTCTTCAGATACGAAGCGGCAAATGCCTCTCCCTGCTTCCCAAGGGACATACCTTTCGAAAAAGCAGAGGCGCTCATCCCTGCCCTCTGACATGTTCCCGAACGCCTCGAAAGGTCATGCGATGAACCGGGCAGGGTCCGTAAGCGGCTATCAAACCCAGATGTGATTGGGAACCATAACCCTTGTGCACAGGGAAACCGTACACGGGATATTTTTCACCAAGAGCCACCATGAGCCTGTCACGTGTCACTTTGGCTATGATGGAAGCTGAAGCAATGGAAACGCTTGCCGAGTCACCTTTTTTGATTGTTTGGGCTGGAATGTTGAGTGCAGGTGAAGAGATGCCGTCAATAAGAAGGAAGTCCGGAACAACCGGTAATGAATGGACTGCTTCTGTCATTGCCTGAAGGGTTGCCTGGAGGATGTTAATTGTATCAACCAGCACGGAATCGCCATAGCCGATTCCCACAGCAATGGCCTGGCTCATGATTTTATCGAAACACATATCTCGTTGTCGAGATGTCAGTTTTTTGGAATCGTCGATTCCAGCGTAATCACCGTCCGGGGGAAGGATCACGGCAGCTGCCACGACCGGTCCTGCGAGAGCTCCCCTGCCCGCTTCGTCGACGCCTGCAATAGCAGTAAAACCGCGACTCATGGCACGTTTTTCATACGCAAACAGGTCGCGGGGAGCGTCTTCGAATAGAGTTCCCGACATGTAACCCCCGTACGAGGAGCCCGGAAACCGCAGGCACCCCTTTTACACCACAAAAGACAAGGCCCCGGATTACCGGGGCCTGAGATGCCAGTTATTGTGCAACGTACTTTTTCTCGCGGATCCTTGCAGCTTTACCGCGCAGCTTTCGCAGATAGTAGAGCTTGGCACGGCGAACCTGGCCACGGGTTACAACCTGAATTGCATCAAGAATGGGCGAATGGAGAGGAAAACAACGCTCCACACCGATACCGTTTGAAATTTTCCTTACGGTAAAAGTTTCACGAAGGCCACCGTTCTGCCGCTTGATCACTACACCCTGGAAAGCCTGGATTCTTGTTTTGTCGCCTTCCACAATTTTAACCTGAACCCGTACCGTATCACCCGGTTTGAACGGGGGGATATCTTTCCTCATCTGCTCAAATTCAATAAAGTCAATCGTATCCATTTCTTCTCCTCCCCTATGTTTTGCAAGGTTTCTTTCTCTGTTATTAATCGCTACGTTGTATCGAATACCTAGACTTGCTCACCGAGAAGTCTGTCGATAATGATTGAGGCTGCAGAACGTACTGATAAATGGTTGTAGTCTCCCGGACCGGTAATCGGGGCCAGTACGTAATCGGAACCGGCAAGCACAGTTTCCGTCAGTCCCCAACCGGTCCCCAGAAGGAGCAGGTAGTTCGTTCCGTCCGTTTTCAACAACCGGGACAATTCTTTATAGGTAACAGCATTCGGAGTTCCCTTTGCACCGGTAGCAACCGTACGCACAGATTCTCCAAACTCACTTTTCATATCTCTAAGCGCATCATCAAGCGTTTCGGTAACGGTCATCAGATCCAGAGCAGCTTTTCGTTTCGGGTTATAGTCAGCACCCCAGCCCTGCTGCCAATGTCGGGAGATACGCAGGGCCAGTTCCCGCTGCTCAGGAAGCGGCGTCACAACATAATACCGGACAAGACCGTAAGTCTTCGCGAGTCGCGCTATGTCATGCAGATCAAAATTGGTGACGGCAGTAGCTACAATTCGGCTATTCTTGTCATAGACAGGGTAATGCAGAAGGGCAATAGCCAACTTTGCTCCTGAGCCATGTTCAGTCTTGATTTCCGCCACCGTTGCGCAATGTCCTTATAAATTGGTTATCTTCCTCAGTCAAATCCGCAGTATCAAGCAATTCAGGCCTCGCCAGAAAGGTTCTGCGAAGTGATTCGCGACGTCGCCAGCGTTTAATTTCCAGATGATTTCCGGAGAGAAGAACCGGAGGAACCGATAATCCGCGAAACTCAGGTGGCCGAGTGTACTGCGGGTACTCAAGAAGACCATTACAAAAGGAATCATCCAGGGCAGATTCACAACTCCCAAGAACACCGGGAATAAGCCGGGATACCGCATCCACAAGGACAACCGCTGCCGGTTCTCCTCCTGTCAGGACAAAATCGCCGATGGAGATTTCCATATCGACGAATAGCTCCCGCACCCGTTCATCAACACCCTCATACCGCCCGCAGATAATAATCAAGCCGTCCTCTGATGCCAGTTCCTGTACAAGGGACTGGGTAAGCGGACTTCCGCCAGGCGTCGTGAGAATAACTTTCGACAAGGGTCTGGCGGCCTTGACCGACTCGAGACAGGCGGTCAACGGCTCAACCTTCATCACCATTCCGGCTCCACCGCCGTACGGGTAGTCATCGGTTACCCGGTGCTTATCAAAAGCAAAGTCACGGATAGTATGGAGCTCAATTTCAACCAGTCCTTTTTCAACGGCATTTTTGATAATGCTCTCGGAAAAAGGTCCGGAGAACATGCCGGGGAAAAGCGTTAACAGGTCGAATTTCATAAATCCAGAAGCCCGTCCGGAGGACGTACGATCATTCGTCCGGCATCCAGATCAACATTCATAACAACTTCTTCGGTTGCAGGAATCAATATTTCTCGTGCACCGTCCGTTACTACATAAACATCATTACTTCCCGTTTCAAAAATATCCGTCAACTCACCGAGGATCTCGCCACCCTCTGTCTGTACCACAAGCCCCTTCAGATCACACCAGTAATATTCTCCTTCAGGAAGTCGGGGAAACTGGTCACGTCGTATAAAAACTTCCCGACCCACCAGTGAGAGCACCTGGTTGATGTTGTCAAAACCTGCTAATGTGACGAGAACCTGTTTTTTATGCTCGACAGCACGTACCAACTCGTAAGAATCGTATGCCCCCCCCGGAGCGCGCAAAAGAACCGTACGCAAGGAGGTGATGCTTGCAGAGTCGCCGGAATATGGAATTATTCGCAATTGCCCCTTTATACCGTGGGGACCCAAGACCTTGCCTATGGGAATAAGTTCGTGTGCCTCAGGCATTATTCAACAATCTTGAGAATCGCCTTCTTGTTACTTTTCGTCGAAACCGCGTTGAGGAGAGTACGAATTGCCTTCGCGGTCCTCCCCTCCTTGCCAATAATCCGGCCCATGTCTTCTTTGGCAACCGTCAGTTTGATAACGGTTGTTTCATTCTCCATTTCTTCGGTTGCATTCACCATACTTGGATCGTCGACAAGAGCCTTGGCAATGATTTCTACGAGTTCTTTCATGATGGCATCCTCTGTGGAAGTAGAATATCCGGCGTACCGGAAAAACGGAACATCATGCTGCCTTGTTTACGAATTTCTGCCAAATACCAGCCTTCTTCAAAATCTGCTTAACGGTATCAGTTGCCTGAGCACCTTTGGCCAGCCACTCAAGGGTTTTGCCTTCTTCAAACTTGAATGCGGCAGGATCCTGATTCGGGTCATAACTGCCAACCCTCTCGATGAATCTTCCATCCCTTTTGTACCGCTCATCAGCGACAACTACCTGATAGTACGGTTTCTTTTTTACACCAGCGCGGGCAAGTCTGATCTTTACAGCCATTTGTATCCTCCTGTTATTAATCTTCTTATGTTATTTTCGTAACGTATGTAAAAAAAGGGAGACGTCTTAAAAAGGAGTAATTCCTTTCCTCATTCCTCCCATCCCCTTCATAAGTCCTTTCGGACCCATTTTCTGCATATACTTGACCATTTTGAGTGCCTCGGCAAAACGCTTCAAGAGCTGATTTACTTCCTGCACCGTCGTGCCGCTTCCCTTTGATATCCTCAGTCTGCGACTGCCATTAATAATCGAAGGATTCGAACGCTCTTCTCGCGTCATGGAATCAATAATTGCTTCTATCCGTTTCAGCTCTTTTTCACTGGGGTTTGCTCCCTCCATCTTCTTCATCATCTTTCCCATACCCGGTATAAGATTCATGATTGATTCGAGAGAGCCCATCTGCTTCATCTGCTGCAGCTGATTTTTGAAATCTTCCAGGTCATACTGGTTTTTCTTCAGTTTCTGCTGAAGCTTCAGAGATTCACCCTGGTCAAAGGTGGCCTGGGCTTTTTCGATAAGTGTCAGGACGTCTCCCATACCAAGAATACGAGAGACAAGCCGGTCGGCATGAAACACCTCGAGCGCATCGAGCTTTTCGCCAAGACCGACAAATTTTACCGGCTTGCCGGTAACCGCTTTTATGGAAAGGGCTGCACCACCCTTTGCATCGCCATCGAGTTTGGTAAGAATGACCCCGGTAAGATCGAGGCTTGCATCAAAGCCGGTTGCAACATTCACCGCTTCCTGCCCGGTCATTGCGTCAGCCACGAGCAGGATTTCGACAGGATCAACAACATCCTTTATCTGCACGAGCTCCTGCATCAGCACTTCATCAATCTGGAGACGGCCGGCAGTATCGAAGATCACCGTGTCGAATCCCGACAGGGCGGCATACCGCAAAGCATCACGACAAATGTCAACAGGATCCTGGTCAGCACGAGAATTGTAAACTTCCAGAGACAGCTGACTGCCCAGAGTTTTCAACTGCTCGATCGCAGCAGGTCGGTACACGTCGGCAGGAACCAGCAATGGGTTTCTTCGCTGAGCCTTGAGATATTTGGCAAGCTTGCCGCAGCTGGTAGTCTTGCCGGATCCCTGCAACCCCACGAGCATGATGGCCACGGGGGGCTTTGCCGCCAGGTTGAGAGAGTTGTCCTGGCCGCCACCCATGAGGGAAACAAGCTCTTCATGAACGATCTTGATGACCTGCTGGCCCGGGGAAAGACTTTGCAGCACCTCCGAACCGATTGCTCGGCCCTTCACTCGGTCGACAAAATCCTTAACGACCTTGAAATTGACATCGGCCTCTAAGAGAACCAGACGCACTTCCCGCAATGCGTCTTTGATATTCTCCTCGGTCATGACTCCCTGGCCACGAAGCTTCTTGAATATCTGGTCAAGCTTGTCGGAAAGGCTATCAAACATGAATATATCTCGATTTTCGACCCGTACGGGATCGCCTTTTAAAACTCATTGAAGACAAACTACTCCCTGTAAAGCGGTTTATCCTAAATGAATGCACCTATCTTTGTCAAGCTAAAAATGGCAACAAAATTCGGGGCAATTCAGGCACGAACCGGTTCTGCAAGGGCATTTACCAGTCGGCCACCGGGGGTTCGGCATAGGATCCGCGATCCATCGTCAACCGCCACTATTTTTCACCCAGGATATGGGTGAGAGCCTCTCGCACATCCTCAACGAACACAATCTCCATATCCCCCTTCACAGCAGCAGGGATATCCGCCATGTCAACCTGGTTTCGGACGGGAGCAACAATTTTTTTCACGCCGGCCCTGCGCGCAGCTAACAACTTTTCCTTGAGTCCCCCGATGGCAAGTACCCGTCCGGAAAGGCTTATTTCACCTGTCATAGCGACATCTCGCAGTGCCGGACGATCTGTAAGAAGCGAGACCAAGGCCGCTACCATGGTAATTCCCGCCGAAGGGCCATCCTTTGGAATCGATCCTGCCGGAACATGGATATGGATATCCATAGTGCGGAATATCTCAACCGGAATATCCCATTCAACACAATGCGCCCGCACGAAAGAAAGTGCCGCACGTGCCGATTCCCGCATAACCTCACCCAAGGAACCGGTAAGGATCAGTTCGCGCCGCCCGGGCATCCGGGTCGCCTCGACGAAAATGATATCCCCCCCGGCTTCCGTCCAGGCAAGCCCGGTCACGACACCAACACGATCTTTTTCCGAGGCAACTTCGTTAAAATATTTTCTGGGACCGAGAAATTCTTCCACAATACGGGAGGTTATCAAATCCCGAGGAGGCTTGTTGCCGGTAATTTCCTTGGCTACCTTGCGACAGACGGAAGCAATATTCCGCTGCAAATTCCGCACTCCGGCCTCGCGGGTATAATCCCTGATAATCCTGTAGACAGCCTCCACCTCAAAATCCGGAGGGGTTGCGGACAACCCGTTTTCCTCGAGCTCCTTGGGGATGAGAAAACGGAAAGCGATTTTCTCCTTTTCCTCTTCCGTATAGCCGGACAGATTCAACACTTCCATCCGGTCACGAAGAGGAGCAGGAACCGTATCGATCACATTTGCCGTGGTAATGAACATGACCCGGGAAAGATCGAACGGCACATCAAGGTAATGATCCGAAAAAGAAAAATTCTGTTCAGGGTCAAGAACCTCAAGAAGCGCACTGGCTGGATCCCCACGGAAATCGAGGCCAATCTTGTCTACCTCGTCGAGCATGAAAACGGGATTGTTTGCGCCACAGCGAAATATCTCCCGGATAATTCTCCCGGGAAGAGCTCCGATGTAGGTACGTCGATGACCTCGAATCTCCGCCTCGTCACGCATTCCCCCGAGCGAGAGACGAATGAATTTTCTTCCGAGTGCCCTGGCAATCGATTTGCCGAGACTCGTCTTGCCGACGCCGGGAGGGCCGACAAAACAGAGGATCGGTCCCTTCATCGTATCCTTAAGTGAGCGGACAGCCAGATACTCAAGGATACGCTCCTTAACCTTTTCAAGATCATAATGATCTTCATTCAGGACCTGTTCTGCCTGATTGATATCCTTGTTGTCAACTGTCGCAACCTGCCACGGCATACCCACCAGATAGTCCAGATAGGTGCGGGAAACCGTATACTCCGGCGAAGCGGGATTAATTTTTTCAAGCCGCTGCAGTTCCTTGTCAGTGATCGTCTTTACCTCATTGGGCATTCCGGCAGCTGCTATCTTCTTGCGCAAATCCATCATCTCGGCAATTCGGGAGTCGTCCTCTCCAAGCTCTTCCTGGATGTGCTTCATCTGCTCACGGAGAATATATTCCTTCTGGGTCTTGCCGACCCTTTTTGTAACCTCCGCCTGCACCTCTCCCCGAATCTGAAGACGTTGGACCTCATTTGTCAGGAAGATGTAAACCTTTTTCAGCCGCTCGATCGGGTCCACGGTATCGAGGAGGCCCTGCAGTTCGTCCGGAGAAAGAGTGACATACAGGGCAACAAGGTCCGAAAAGCGTGCTGGATTGTCAATGTAGTCAATCATCTTCATCACATCATCGGGAAGCGGCCTGCCATAGGAAATGGCAATCTTGAGAAGGGCATTGAGGCTCTGCATCAGGGCCTCGGAAACTATCGACTTTTCCGCAAATTCACGCACAGGCTCAACCCTGGCCAGGATATATGGTGTATTCTGAAGGATCTCCTCCAACCTGACCCGTGCAACACCCTCCAGGGTGAGCTTAGCCCCCCCTTCAGACAATTTTATAAACTGATTGATCTTGCATACGGTCCCTGTTTCGCAAAAGTCACTGAGCTGCACTGACTTTTGACCTTCGCGGCGCCGGATCAATGCAACGAAATTCTGGTAGCGCACGGCATCTTCAAATGGTGCAAGATCCTCTTCCTTCAGAAACAAGGGAAAGATCATGTAGGGAAACGCTACCATGTCTTCAAGGGGGAAAAGTGGCAAAATTTCTGGAATTGACAAAACAGTTGAATCAGACATGGGATACCTCAATTCGTAATTTCGCAGCACGGATACCACAACATAATCGTTCGGAAAGGCTACCAGTAATCAACATCGTGTCAAGCTTATGCGCTTGATACAGGGCTTGTTTCATCGAAGGAATAGCGACACGGTTCCCAAGTTTTCGCCTCACAAACCGTTTTGAGAGTGCAGCGTTTCCCACTCATCATACAACGTTGCTATCCGGGAAGTAAGGTTCTCGTGTTCCTTCGTACCAGCTCTTGACCTGTCAGCATCACTGAAATAGTCAGGTTCGCCCATGACCTGCTCCAGAGTGGAGAGTTCGATTTCTGTTGCATCAATGATCGACTCAAGTTCGGCAAGCCTCTTGAGACGGGTGCGTTCCTCGCGCAGACGTCGTTTTTCCTCTTCACGCGAAAGCAGGCGCTCTTTCTTCTGGGAAACCTTTTCCGCTATGTCGCCAGAAGGGTCTGTGGATATGACGCCGCTGTTCGCGCCACCCGAAACAGCCGATTCAGAACTGATCTTTTCCAGGTAGTCATCATAATTCCCCGGGTAGGAGAAAATTTCTCCCCCCCCACGGCAATAGTTCGAGTCGCAAGGGCATTGACGAAATAGCGGTCGTGAGAAACAAAAACCAGGGTGCCGGAAAAGGATTGCAGGGCATCCAGCAGAACGTCCTTGGTGAAGAGATCAAGATGATTAGTCGGTTCATCGAGAAGAAGGAGATTCGAAGGACGCAATAGCATCTTGGCAAGAGCCAATCGGCTTTTCTCACCGCCGGACAGGACGCCGACCTTTTTATGGATATCGTCGCCGGAAAACAGAAAAGTGCCCAACAGATCGCGCAAAATCGGCACCCGATCATAGGGAGCGTCCGCGATAATTTCCTCATACACAGTCCGTTCGGTATCAAGGGCTGCAGCCTGGTCCTGGGCAAAGTAATCGAGGAAAACATTCGTACCAACGGTTCTTTCCCCTTCCTGAAAGGCATCCCCTGCCAGGACACGCATCAAGGTCGACTTCCCTGCGCCATTATGACCGACCAGGCAAATCCTTTCACCCTTCTCCACAGTAAGATCGATTCCATCGAGGACTACGAGAGCCCCGTACGACTTGGAAACGTTTTTGAGATCAAGTACTACCCTGCCGCTCCGAGGCGGATCGGGAAACGAGAAGCGGACACGCCTGCGCTCCGCAGGCAGGACGATCCTCTCGATCTTTTCCAATTGCTTTATCCTTGACTGGACGAGGGAGGCCTTATCCGCTTTATAGCGGAATCGGGTTATAAAATCCTCCATACGGGCAATTTCTTCATCCTGTCTCCGTTTCACCTCGCGAAGACGAACTATACGCTCTTCCCGTTCATCCAGGTAACGGCTATAGATACAGGCATAGTCTGTGAGGGTGCAGTTCCAGACCTCGGTAATGCGGCGACAGACCTGATCCATAAAATAGCGGTCATGGGAAACGAGAACCACTGCATAGGGATATTCACACAAATAGCTTTCAAGCCAATTACGGGCCTCGATATCAAGATGATTGGTCGGTTCATCCAGAAGAAGCAGTTTCGGCTTTTTGAGCAAAAGCTTTGCCAAGGCAATCCGCATCTGCCATCCACCCGAGAAGGTTTCACATTGCCGTTCCCAATCTTCCGGGCCAAACCCGAGTCCACGCAAGACATTGCCAACCATGGCTTCCCAGGTATAGCCGCCTTTGGCCCGGAACGCCTCCTGCAGAACTCCATATCTCTGGAGAAGGGAGTCATGTAGCCCATCATTGAGGGAAGTCTCAAGAGCGGCTGTTATTTCCTTTATTTCACGCTCGATTTCCTGCAGATCCTCCAGAGCGGACATGACCTCGGCAAAGAGTGTCCGGCCTTTGACGGCAATTCCTTCCTGGGGTAGATAGCCGACGGTGCCGCCCTTTGCCATGTGAATCGTGCCGGACGTAGGTTCAATGAGCCCGGCGATTATTTTCAGGAGAGTAGACTTGCCGGTCCCGTTCTCTCCCACGAGACCGACACGATCCTCCTTGCCGATACGCCAGGTAACGTTCGAAAAGAGAGGGCGTGCGGCGAAATCCTTGCAAAGATTAATAATCTGGACCATAGTGCTTCAGAAGTTCTCCCTTGATTTTCACTTCAACTATATCATTGTAAGAAGACTTCTACTCATTTGTCAATTAATGAGGGAAGAAGGTCATTTGAGTTGTGCCTGCCAGCCAATCCCTGTGCCGGACATCGCCCACTCCTACACCTGTTCAGGAAGTAGTTTTCGCTTCGTACGCTCCATGAGGCACGCAACCGACTGCGCCAATGGTTTTTACCCGGGGTTTCCGGATGGAAATCAATTAATTTATCGCAAGTGCAATGTTTATTTTGCCTCAGGGTAGCATTTTTGTTATATATGACGATACTATACTGCATGGTATCGGGTGGCACTCTTTATATTCATTCAAATTGCTCTGCGCAAAACCTGGCATTTGAATGGGTGGAAAGTGTTCGAACCCTTTTCATAGAGAAAGGATGTAACCAGAATGGCAAAAAAAATGCTTATCAACGTGATGCATCCGGAAGAAGCACGGGTTGCCATCGTTGAAGAAGGACACCTGATCGAACTGGATATCGAAACAGCCGGGAAAGAGCAGACCCGCGGCAACGTTTACAAGGGGGTCGTGGTTCGAGTAGAACCAGGACTTCAGGCCGCCTTCATCGATGTCGGCATGAAGAAGCTCGGATTTCTGCAAATGGGAGAAATTCATCCGGACAACTGGCAATGGCGCGACGACCTCCCCGAAGAGCAGAAAAATCGTCGCCCCCGCATCCAGGAAATTCTTCGGCGCGGCCAGGAACTGAACGTCCAGGTTGAAAAGGGGGAAAGGGAAGGCAAGGGTGCCGCCCTCACCACCTACATCTCCCTCCCCGGACGATATATGGTCCTCATGCCGGGAAGCGACTCCTGCGGCATTTCCCGCAAGGTTGAAAACGAAACGGAGCGCAAGGCTCTCAAGGAAGTGGTGGCGGAACTCGGCATTCCGGAAGGCGTTGGCTACATCATCAGAACCGAAGCGGTGGGCAAGCGAAAGACCGAACTATCCAAAGATCTCCAATACCTCCTGAAACTCTACGCAAGCATCAATGAACGCTCTTCCGAACTCAAGGCGCCTGCCCTCATCTACCAGGAATCGGATCTCGTTATCCGAACAATCAGGGACTACTTCTCTGCCGAAATTGATGAAGTTCTGGTGGACAGCAAGGATGTTTATAAACAGGCCCGGGCGTTCTTCAAAGAAGTCATGCCCAAGTACGAGAATATCGTAAAACTCCACCAGGAAAAGCGTCCGATCTTCGCGAAATACCAGCTTGAAGAGCAGATAGACCTGATCTATGAAAAGAAGGTTCCTCTCAAATCGGGAGGATCCATCGTTATCGACCCAACCGAAGCATTGGTCAGTATCGATGTAAACTCAGGCAAGTCCACCGGAGAAAAAGGGGTTGAGGATACCGCCTTCAAAACGAATATGGAGGCAGCCGAAGAGGTTGCCAGACAATTACGTCTCCGTGACCTTGGCGGACTGATCGTCATTGACTTCATCGACATGCGGGACCGGAAACACAAAGCCGAAGTGGAAAAAGCGCTCAAAAATGCCCTGAAAGCCGACAAGGCGCGGGTAAGCGTTGACAAGATATCCCAGTTCGGACTTCTGGAAATGTCCCGCCAACGCATCAAGCAGACAATCAATGAAGGAAGTTACCTGGAGTGTCCTCATTGCGGAGGCCATGGCAAAGTCAAATCCGTAGAAGCGATGGCGCTTTCCTTCCTCCGGAAGGTCCATACCGCCGCAGCCCGTGGCACGCTGGCCGAGGTTCGGGGAGGACTTCCCCTGGAAGTTGCCTACTACCTCCTTAACAGAAACAAACGGGAACTTGCCCAGATTGAAACCGATTACGATATCGAAGTTACGGTCAAGGGCAAACCCTCTTTCATGATGAACCAGATGGAGTTGGATCTGTTCAAGAAGGAAAAACATGCACAGCATGGAGCAGAACACGAACATGGCCTGGAGGCAGTTCATCCGGGAGCAGGCGAGGTTGACAAGTCTGCGGATTCCGATGAATCAGTGAAGCAACCGCTCCCCGGTGAGGGTGAAGAAACAAAAGTCAAACGGAAACGTCGTCGGGGCAAGAAGAAACCCCAGCCTGCAGCTGATGCAGCAGTTGCCGAAGATTCCGCGGCAGCCGATGTGACAGATGAACCGGCAGGACAGGAACAACCCGCATCTGTCCAAGGTGAACCCCTCGCACCGGAGTCTACAGACGAGCAGACCGAAACGGAGCCACCGGCAGAAGCGGTTAAAAAGAAACGACGCAGAAGAAGAAAGCGTACCGTGAAACCGCCTGCTCAGGTTGAAGCCGACTCAGCAGCAGCCGCTCAATCCGAAGAAGCTGAACAACCTGCCATTGCAGTTGTCGAGGAAGCCGCTCCGCCCGAGACACCTGAAGTGCAGGAAGAGACACCGAAGAAAAAACCGAGAAAACCGAGAGCACCCCGGAAGCCAAAGGCAGCTTCAGCGGAAGTCACAGACGCAGGCCCTGCCACTTCGATGGAAGAATCCGTCACGTCTTTGCCGGAAGGATTTTCAGGTGCAATCGCACCTGAAACCGGGCTTGCCAGGGAAACAAACGATAGTGAACTTATTACTTCTGAAGTAGTCGCTCCGGAAAAACCGAAACGGAAACGAGCGCCCCGGAAGAAGAAAGAACCCGTGCCAGAGGAGCCTGAGCAGAACGAATAGATTCACTTTCTTTTATGCTCTGGCCCTTCCCCACCATGATTTCCCGGAACGGATCTACGCCGTTCCGGGATACAGAGATACTTGCCGAAAAATCCATACCGGTTTCTTCATGCGCTGAATACACATCCTCACGTCACCCCCTCCTACTCCTTTCTCATTCACAGATACCACCCGGTTCACCGTAATAATACCTGAGCAGCATCAATCTTCCATTAGTTGAAAAACTGTCATTCCCGAAGCGATTCTGATCGGGAATCCAGCTTCTAACAGACTGAAATTATGGATTCCCGATAAAAGCATGAGAATCTTGATATCGGAAGAATGGTGTTAATCAGGTAAAGATATAATCCAGCAAACAACAACCCGTCAACATATTGCTCGGCACCCTCCCGCCGCTTTCGCCATCAACTCTACCTGCCGTATCTGACCAAACTAGTTCCCTATCATGTCGTTGGTACGTAACTGTCAGTTTTTCAACAAGAATTTACATTCGTAACAGCAACAAAATTTTTTATTCAATTTTTCTGAAAAGCCGCCGAAAAGAACTAGAAACAGTACTTCGCTGTCCTTTCGCCTTTAGAGCATCAGCTATTCGGCATGACATGGCATGCAGCCAAATATTCGATAACGGGAGAACCCAGACATGGCAACCGCAGTGAATTTCAAAACTGAAGAATCCAAGGCCGAAATCATCCAACTGGTCAGCTTCAACCTCGATCGGGAAGAATACGGGGTCTATGTGCTGAAAGTCCGTGAGATCATTAGAATCACCAATGTCACGCGCGTTCCGAACACCCCCTACTACGTCGAAGGGGTGATCAACCTGCGCGGAAAGGTTATCCCCATTATCTCGCTTCGGAAAAAGTTCTCGCTTCCTGACGTTGAGAACGACAAACAGACTCGCATTATCGTCATGGATGTCGATGGAGACCTGATGGGATTTATCGTTGACTCGGTGTCGGAGGTAATCCGTATAACCTCCTCCGAAATCCAGCCTCCGCCAATTGTTGTGAATGGCGGTGTTGACCAGGAATACCTCTCAGGCGTGATTAACCGAAGTGACAGACTTCTCGTCCTGCTTGACCTGGAGAGGGTCTTTTCCCAGGCAGAGCGGGACTCCCTGCTCAATGCCAGCATATAGAGGCTACTGGCAAAACAATGCCGGCACAGACTGAAACAGACGTGGGAATAATATAACTATCTGCCAGCACTTCGTCCGGCAGCGGAGCAATAACTTAGAAGATTTTGGAAAAGGAGCTGAAGATGTCTTTACTATGCGAAGACCAGGAACTGTTGGAAGGCTTTCTGACAGAAACAACCGAACTTCTCGAGAAAATGGATGATGACCTGATCGCTTTGGAGAAGACGCCCGATGACATGGAGCTGATGAACAGCATATTTCGCTCCATCCACACGGTAAAAGGCGCTTCCAGCTTTCTCGGCTTTGAACTCCTGGTTAAAATCACGCATAAAACTGAGGACGTTCTCAATCGACTCCGAAAGGGCGAATTACAGGTGGGTCCGGAAATCATGGACGTTATCCTGGATGCGGCAGATCACGTCAAGCTCCTTGTCAGCGACATCCGCAACGGTGAAATTGTCGAGCGCGATCTGGGGGAAATCATCAATAACCTCATCCCGTATATTTCCGGAAACCTGCAGGAGGCAACCGTACTTGCCGAGGCACCCCAGGAAATAGCACCTGAAGCGACCGATCTAACCTCTGAATCGTCAGACTCGGAGCATGGAGCAGCTGAGGAAACGGTACCAGTGGCAGAGACCACCCCTGTGCTCCAAGCGGCACCAGCCCCGGCAAGTCGCCCGGCAGCCCAGAAACCTGCACCTTCTCGAAACGAGGATACTTCCGACAATACCACCGTCAGGATCGATGTTAAAAGACTTGATGACCTGATGAATCAGGTCGGGGAGATGGTACTGGAGCGAAACAGAACCCTGCAGATGAATATCGATTACCAGAGCCGTGAGAACATGACGAACTTCGGTGAAGAATTCAGCAAGCTGGCTAAGAGAATCGACTTCGTCACCTCCGAGCTCCAGATGCAGGTTCTGAAAATACGGATGATCCCGGTAGAAAAGGTTTTCAAGAAATTCCCGCGCATTGTGAGAAACATGTCCCGCGACCTGGGAAAAGAGGTGAACCTTGAAATCATCGGCGAAGAAACGGAACTTGACCGCTCGGTGGTCGATGAAATTGGAGATCCCCTTATCCACCTTATCCGCAATGCCCTGGATCATGGTCTGGAAATGCCGGATGACCGCGTCGCAATCGGCAAACCCCGCACCGGAAACGTTGTGCTGTCCGCTACCCATGAAGGAAACCAGATCATCATCAGCATCAAGGATGACGGGAACGGCATCGATCCGGAAAAATTGTCCCGCAAAGCCATTGACAAGGGGCTTGTTACCGAAGAACAGGTGGCGGCCATGTCACAGAAAGAGATCCTTGATCTCATTTTCCTGCCCGGCTTCTCCACGAAGGAAAAAGCAACCGACCTTTCCGGACGCGGTGTGGGCATGGACGTTGTCCGCACCAATATCAGAAAACTGAATGGTCTGATTGAAATCAGAAGCGAGGTGGGCAGGGGCTCCGAGTTTATCCTCAAGCTCCCGCTGACGCTGGCAATAATCCAGTCACTCCTTGTGGAAGTGGAGAACGAGGTCTACTCCATCCCCCTTGCTGCGGTTCTGGAAACCCTTAAGGTCGAAACAAGTTCCTTCCACCAGATCGGTGGACAGGAAGTGCTGAAACTGAGGGACTCCGTGCTTCCCCTTATTCGCATGCAAAGGGTTTTTGGCGTAGCCGAAAGAGAGAGTTCATCACAGCAGAGCTATATCGTCGTTATCGGCGTGGCGGAAAAAAGGATGGGGCTCATCGTATCGAGACTCCTGGGACAACAGGAAGTCGCCATCAAGTCGCTGGGCAAATACCTGGCAAAGGCGCCGGGCATCGCCGGCTCCACAATTCTGGGAGACGGTCGGGTTGCCCTCATCATCGATCCGGCTGGAATAATAGAATTGGAAGAATCGGGGAGCGTCGGCAGCTGGGCAGCATAAAGTGACGGTTTGGCAACGCCCTGTCTCGGAAGGATCCGGAAAGGGATACCTGAAATCGGCATTTGGTTTGCATACTACCGCATACTGCCCCCTCTAACCGGAAATGCACTGTTTTACCAGAAATAGTACCCGTATGTGCATTGGCACCAGGCCCTTCAGACAATAGAACGGATAGGAGATTTATGAAATTATCCGATGCGGATTTCGAAATACTGCGGGATTTTATCTACAATACCTGCGGCATGTTTTTCACCTTACAGAAAAAGTACTTTGTTGAAAGCCGACTGTTCAAGCGGATGGAAAAAAACGCCATCAAGGTGCCGGGTGAATACTTCAGGTTTCTGAAAAACGGCTCCGCAGGCTCGGTTGAACTCAAACAACTGCTGAACGACTTGACCACCAACGAAACCTATTTTTTCCGCAACCCGCCGCAGCTGAAAGCAATGGAAAACCAGCTTCTTCCTGAAGTGGCGATCCCGAAGGAAAAGATCGGGTTCCGAAAACTCAGAATCTGGAGTGCAGGCTCATCATCCGGCGAGGAAGCCTATACCCTGGCGATGATGCTGCTGGAAAAAAGGGAAACGCTGCTGAAAAACTGGATTTTCGAAATCGTCGGAACCGATATCAACGAAGAAGTCCTTGCCAAGGCAACTGAAGGTATTTTCAATGCCTATTCGGTTCGGCATGTCCCCGAACTCTACATGCGGAAATACTTCAAGAAGGAATCCGCTGACCGGTTCGTTCTCTCTCCGGAGGTAAAGAAGCTTGTAACCTTCAAACACCTCAATCTGTATGACGACAACAAGATGATATTCATGAAAACCTTCGATTTCATCTTTTGCGCCAACGTTCTAATCTATTTCGACACATCATCAAAAGCAAAGGTTGTTCAACACTATTATAATAACCTGCAACCCTATGGATACTTTTTCGTCGGGCAGTCCGAGTCGCTCCACGGGGTGAGCGATAAATTCAAAACAGTCCACTTCCCCGGCGGCTTCGCCTACAAAAAGTAGCGATAGAGGAGAACACCTGTGGAAAACAACGTCAAGATGTCAAAAGCTCAAAATCTGGTAAAAGGCGTTCACGAACTGCCAACAATCCCCGAGATAGCCACAAAGGTCCTGGACATGTTCGACAAACCAAATGTCGAACTGGAGGAACTGGCAGAAACGATCCTTGTAGACCAGGTTATGGCATCACGGGTCATCAAGATTGTTAACTCTCCATTCTTTAAACCGATGCACGAAATAAAGTCCTTGAAAAGGGCTTTGATTTACCTGGGATTTCGCCAGATACGGCACATCGCCCTCACCTGCTCAATCATCGAGGCCTTTGAGGGCAAAACCGGCGTGTTTGACGTAAAGACCTTCTGGGAACATTCTTTCGGTGTCGGGGTAGTCGCAAAGATCATCGCTCAGCGCATCCGGTATCCCGAAACTGAAAAAGCCTATATCGTCGGCATTATTCATGACATCGGCGAAGTCTTCCTGAGCTACCACATGAAGGACAGTTTCCAGAAGGTCGTTGACGAACTCAAGGGAACAAGCCAGAGCTTTATCGAGGCAGAGGAAAAACTCCTCGGCACAACCCATTGCGAGGTCGGCTACTGCCTGGCAAAAAACTGGAATTTTCCCGCGGAGTATTGCGATGTAATCGCACATCACCACGCACCGGACAATGCCACCAGTGACCCGACCCTTTCAGCCATCGTGAATCTCGCGGACCTCTTCTGCTCCGTGCGACACCTGGATTACGGCGGCCGGGAATGGGTAAGCTTCAACCTTGCAGAAGAGCCTGCCTGGAGAATCCTGAAAGACTTTGCTCCGAATTTCGTCGACCTGGATGTGGAGCGTTTCTGTTATGAACTTGACGAACGGGTCCCGGAGGTTCAGGATCTTGTCAATTCCCTCTTTGAGGGCATGATAAAATAGCGAGGTTCCATGATCCTGCCAAGAGCTAAAAAAGTTCGTGTGCTTATTGTTGATGACTCTTCCTTCATGCGAATGGTAATTCGCCGGATCCTGAGCAGCGACCCTGAAGTCGAAATTATCGGCACAGCCAATGACGGTGCGGATGGGGTCAAGAAGGCTCTGGAGCTGAAACCAGACCTGATAACCATGGATGTGGAAATGCCGGTAATGGACGGAATTTCCGCTTTGAAACAGATCATGGCCAAAGATCCCACACGGGTCATCATGGTCTCGACCCTCACCAATGAAGGAGCAACGGCAACATTTGATGCACTGGAAGCCGGCGCTGTCGACTATATCCCGAAAAATATCACCGATTCACCAACTGCCCAAGCCGTCTTCCGCGAGGAGCTACTGCGAAAAGTAAAAGCAGCTGTTCGGTCCGGCTCCCAACGAATCCCCGTCCTTCCCGGCAGACAGGCTCAGGTCATCAAGCGCGTTACGGAAGCAAGACTGCCGAAGATACGCTTGAACTATGTGGCGATCGGCGCATCAACCGGAGGGCCGGTCGCGCTTCAGGAGGTCCTTTCCCGAATCCCTGTCAACTTCCCTTACGGCATCATGGTTGTAATCCATATGCCGAAGGCCTTTACCGGTCCCTATGCCGATAGACTCAACGCCAAGTGCTCCCTGACGATCAAAGAAGCAGCTGAAGGGGATATGCTCAAACCCGGAACTGCGCTTATCGCTGCAGGCGGAGTGCACACCCTGATTGTCCGCCGGGCGGGAGGGCTCTATGTACATTTGGCACCTATCAGTGAATACCCGAAGAACACCTATGTTCCCGCAGTCGATCTAATGATGACTTCTTTGGCTGATGCCTGCAGTGGGGCCATGCTCGGGGTTATCCTCACCGGAATGGGAAATGACGGATTCAAAGGAATGCAGCACCTGAAAGGCAAGGGTGGCATAACTCTGGTTCAGGACGAAGCAAGCTCTACCATCTACGGAATGCCGAGGGCCTGTGTCGAGGGAGGCGTTGCGGATGTCGTCCTGCCCCTTGACCAAATCGGCTTTGAAATCGCAAAAGTAGCGGAAAATGGCAGACGCTGAACCAACCGACACACGACAAAACCAGGTGTCCTGAGCGGTTCCAACACTATTCGCATTCCGTGTCTTGAGGCCCGTATATTATTATGTCTCCCCGGCTTAGTCCCTACCAGACATTGTTTGCCTCGTCTTGGCAGAAAACGAAATCCATCGTATTTTGAACGACAAACTACCTTTACATTAAAGAAGAGAAAGAGTTACTGCTATGAATAGTGAACTTGAAAACACCATCTTGTCGGCCGGTGACCTGCCGACGATTCCCATTGTCGCAACCAAGGTAATGCAACTCATCGAAAGTGACAGGGCAACGGCAGCCGAACTCTCCAAGGTTGTCTCCTCGGACCCGGCAGTCGCAGCCCGGGTACTGAAGATATCCAACTCTTCCTTTTACGGCCGACAGGGCACAATACAAAACCTGTCATCTGCCATCGTCCTGCTCGGGTACACGACCCTGAAAAGTATCGTCGTGACCGCTTCGGTACGTCAGGTTTACCAGCCTTTCGGATTAACGGAAAAGATGCTCTGGGAGCACTCCTTCGGTGCCGGCCTGGCAGCCAGAACAATAGCAAAGGGTATCGGTGGAATCGACTGTGAGGACGCCTTTCTTGCCGGTCTTTTCCATGATATCGGCAAAGTCATCATGAACAGCCAGGATCCAGCAAAGTTTCAAATGGTCATGGAACATTGCTATAACGAGGAAATTCGTTTCAGCGAAGCTGAGCAAAGCTTCTACTCCTTCACCCATGCGGAGGCAGGAGCGCTCGTTATCAAGAAATGGAACTTCCCCGACACGCTGACCCAGGCAGTGCAACAACACCATGAATTCATCTTTACCGAGCTCAACGACATTGCCCCTCTCCACCTGACTTCGGTGGTAAGCCTTGCAGATCTTTTCTGCCTCAGGCTCGGGATAGGACAGCGCTACCCCATGGAAGACCTTTCCCTAACCAGTACCAAGGCAGCAGGTTTCCTCGGCCTGGATGAAGAGAAGTTGGTGTCCCTCCTGGAAGAATTCAAGGAAGCCTACGAAAACGACAAAAGCTTTCTCTCGGCTGCGGGATAATCGACCAGCTGAGAAAACAGACACAAAAAAGGGTCCTCATGGGACCCTTTTCTATTTCTCTACTTTTCAACCAGCGATGTTACTTGATCCTGACTATCCGGGAATCTTTCATCCCCGAAGTCACCTGCGCACTCTTTTCACCCAGACTGGAGCTTTTGGAATACACGCAAACCCTGTTCTTACCCAGTCTTTTTGCTTCATACAACGCCTGGTCCGCCCTCACTACCAGTTCTTTCATGGTGCAAAGATCCTTTTCAGATCGATGGGCAACTCCAATACTGGCAGACATCCTGATCTGACGGCCGTTGTAGGTCACGAGGTTTTTGGCAAGATTAACACGAATCCTTTCACCGACCTCCAAGGCGCCCAAGGGGGAAACCGATGAAAGCAGGGCGGAAAACTCTTCGCCGCCGCTCCGCACAACAAGATCGGACCCGCGCGTACATTCCCGAAGAACACGCGCCACCGTCTGCAATACCAAGTCACCCGCAGGATGCCCGTAGGTATCGTTAACCAACTTGAAATTGTCAAGGTCAATGACCAGGAGCGAAATCGGCGTCACTTTTCTCTTGCACCCTTCCATCTCCAGCATTTCCTCAAGGACACGACGGTTGAAGAGACCGGTAAGACCATCCCGCATGGACAGTTCCTTCACCTTCCCGTACTCGAGGGAATTTCGCAGCGCAGCGGCAAAGGTTTCCATCATGCCTTGAAGCATTTCGTCGGAGAAATGGTTGATAAAATTGAACTCGGAATAGACCGTGACACTCCCCAGATTCATGGGAAGCTCAAGGAAGTTGGTATTTCCAAAGATCAGGCTTCCTTCCGGACCTTCAAGACCAAGGATCCGATAACCCTTCACGTCGTGGGCCCGCAGTCCAGCATAATTTCTTAAGATAGCTGCCATATCATCCGGAGCATTCTCGATATCGCGAGGAGAGAAGGCCATGATCCTTTCTTCGGCACCTGTTGTCAGAGTCACCACCAGCAGATTATAACGGAAGTATTCGTAAATCTTCCGTGCGGCCATCTCCAGGACCTCCTCCGTAATCAGCGAAGCGGTTACGGAACGGAAGAAATCGGCCATAAATGACATTTCCTTCAGATTCCTGCGCGTGCCGATAACATCGCACACGTTGTTGACAAGCATCGCAAGCCTGCCGCCAGGCTGGCGATTGTCAGGGGCTTCATCCAAAATGTTCAACGTATTACCACCAGTATTCATAACAATTTTCCCCTCCATGCAAATCTAGCCTTCTTCGGACATATCCCACTCTGCTTCCTTCGATGCAGCGCGTCGTCTCGCCTCGTCGGAAATCGTAACGGTGTCATGGTCATCCTCGTGACGAAAGCGCTTGTATCCCCGCTTATCCTTTGCAGAACCAGTGCCGCCTGACGTAGCCGAAGACAGATCGGATATTCTGGTGATACTGTCGGTCACCGAAAAACCCTCCTAAGAAGCGAGTAGAACACCTTCTACAGGGATATATCGTCAGCACGGGAAAAACCTTTAATGAAATCCTTGAGGCCAATCATCGGATCAATACTTTATTTCATAATCCGGGAGATTCGAAAGAACGCATTTACTGACGCATCATTCAAAATTTTGACACCAACACCAGTAAATCTGCCACAAAATCTTTAATCAAAAAGGCACTATCTTTATCAACGAAGAAAATTTCAAGTAATTGCAGAAATAACCGATAAGAATTTAAAGAAAAAGGTCGATCTCAACATCAAAGCCGGACGGCACGACTCCTGCTACGTAGGAGCAGCACAACCAGTTTAATAACCTGAAAATCTGTCTCCAGGGAGTATGCACATGGATACAATATCATCATCGGAGAGAATGTTCTCTGCACTTCTTTCGCAGCAGACGTTGCGGGACCAGGCGGCAACCACTGCCCTTTCCAGCGGTATGTCTCTCTTTCAGAAAGGTCGCTATTCCGATGCACTATCATCCTTCAAACTGGCAACAGCCTTCAAACCGGAGATGGTCGATGCCTACAACTACATGGCCATGACCTCCCTGAAACAGAACGATACCAACGCAGCTATCAAAGCGTACAAGCTGTCCCTGAAAATCGACAACAGCCAGGATTCCGTCTACATGAGCTTGGGAAATATTTACTATTCCGATCAGAACTACAGCGAAGCGGAAAACGCCTACAAATCTGCCGCGCGCATCAATCCATCATCAACACTAGCACCCTACTCCCTTGGTCAGGTCTATCTCAATACCGACCGCTACTCGGAAGCAGAAGCCCAATTTAAGAAAGTGCAGCGCATGACCCCCAATGACGGTAACGTCAACTTTGCACTCGGTCAGACCTACAACAAGATGGGACGCTATGATGACGCCGTTACACAACTCGAGCAGGCGGTAAAGCTGAAAAAGGATTTCGCCTACGCCTATTCAGAACTTGGCACGGCTTATCTGCAACAGGGAAATACTGAGAAGGCACAGGAGCAACTCGACATACTGAATAATCTGGATACAGGGCTTGCTGATGAACTGCAAGCCAATCTCAAAACACCCAAGATACTTGCCAACAACCCGGACAAAAGCAGCTTCAATACCCTTCTCGGACCGGGAAGCCCGCTCGTTCTTCTCGATCCAGCCTTCCTTGAACCCTAACTCTTCCAAGGACATGACCATGACCCTTCAGTTCGATTCCTACATGGACCCGACATCGGTTATGAACGTCACCAACTGGTCCATTACAAAAGCCTCCGGCGGTACCGGGGGATACTACAACAACGGCTACACCCCGCAGCCGCAAAACGAAATCAACTTCAACTCCATTCCCAAGAGCGTCATGTACGACGCAGTCAACCTCCGCGCCACCGTCACCTTCAGCCTCTCACAGAATGCAGACGGCAACGGCATTATCGACCCTTCTCACCTGGTATTCAAGTTTTCCGGAACCGATGCCGACGGCAAGACAAATGGATCCGAATGCTGACCAGTATGACGGGTTTGCGAAAAGGCGTTCTGAGACGACTCCTGAAACACGCCTCAGTCCGAAAAAATGAGTCACAGGTATCTCACAACTCAATTTTTCGGCAATTCAGCGCTTAATAAAAAAACCTATTCTTTATCAGGACTTCCGCAACTAACTTGGGACAACTACCCGGCACCATGGTTGGAACAGCTCACCTGAAGTCATTTTTTCTATTACGTAGGGAAAAAAATCAGGTCAATATTTTGTCCCCAAGCACTTCACCTTCGACACTACACATTGATATCAACTAGTTACGCACTAATTTAAACTGGTACACCTATTGCTGGAACTCCAGGTATATTCCCGGAAATTCTCGACTCTCTCGTTCAGGGACAGATGATCTTTTTGTGTAACCAAACCATAGACAAAAGGAAACATTTCAAGTGAAAACAGTAATTTTTGCCGGCGGACTCGGCACCAGGATATCAGAAGAATCGTATCTCAGGCCGAAACCGATGATCGAAATCGGCGAAAAACCCATTCTTTGGCATCTACTGAAGATTTTCGAGGCCCAGGGTTTCAACGACTTTATTATCTGCCTTGGCTACAAGGGGTTCATGATCAAGCAGTACTTCATGCACTACTACATGTACAACTCCGACGTTACCTTCAATCTCCAGACAAACAGCTTCGAAGTTCACCAGTCCAATACTGAGAAATTCAGGGTAACTCTTGTTGAAACCGGGGTTAACACCCTGACCGCAGGCCGCCTGAAACGCGTCGAAAAGTACATCGGGAAGGAAGACTTCATGCTCACCTATGGTGACGGACTTGCCGATGTCAATCTGCATGAGCTCATCGATTTTCATCGGTCCCACGACAGGATCGCTACCATGACGTCGGTCCAGCCCGCAGGGCGGTTCGGACTTCTCGGGATGGAGGATGATGGGCTGGTTACGAGCTTCCAGGAAAAGCCCTCGGACGGCGGCTGGATTAACGGCGGTTTCTTTGTCCTGAAACCAGAGGTCTTTTCCTACCTGCCGGAAGATGCTGACGACAAAATGTGGGAAGAGGACCCCCTTGTAAACCTGACACATGACAGACAACTCCTTGCATACAAACACCACGGTTTCTGGAAATGTATGGATGCCATGCGGGACAAGGACGAATTGGAAAGACTGTGGCAATCCGGAAAAGCACAATGGAAAACATGGTGATGGAACTTTTTGGCGGCACATACAGGAACAAGACTGTTCTCGTGACCGGTCACACCGGATTCAAGGGGTCATGGCTTTCGCTCTGGCTAACCATGATGGGAGCCAGGGTCACTGGTTATGCGCTCCCTCCCCCCACTGCACCCAATCATTTCGACCTTCTCAACCTCGACATGGTTTCCATAGAAGGAGATATTCGTGATGGGCAAATGTTTAGTGACGTTCTGTCACGCCATAAGCCCGAAATTGTTTTCCACCTTGCCGCCCAGCCACTTGTGAGACACTCCTACATCTCACCGATTGAAACATATAATACAAACGTCATCGGTACCCTGAATGTTTATGAAACGTGCCGTAAGGCCACCAGCGTCAGAGCAATTGTTACTATTAGTACCGACAAGGTTTATGAAAACAAGGAAAGACCTTATGGTTTTCAAGAAAATGATGAACTAGGAGGATCTGATCCCTACAGTTCGTCCAAGGCTTGTGCCGAAATTCTTACGGCATCCTATCGTACCTCGTTTTTCCCTCTAACTGAGTATGGTATAAGCCACCAAACTTTACTCGCAACAACACGCGCCGGAAATGTCATCGGTGGTGGTGACTGGGGTAAAGACAGGCTCATTCCTGACATTATGAAGGCTACGACCGCTAGAGAAACAGTTGCTATACGTAACCCATGCGCCGTTCGTCCATGGCAGCATGTACTAGAATCTCTTTCTGGATATTTATTGGTTGGTCAAAAACTTTTGGCAGGAGACCAAGATACGGCAGGGGCATGGAATTTCGGCCCTGCGACAAATGATGCCGTTGCAGTCCACAAAGTAGTCGAGCTAATCCAGAGTCACTGGACAGTCATGAAGTATATCGTTCGTGCAGATACCTCTGCAAAAATGCATGAAGCTGGCACGCTGATACTTGATTCATCAAAGGCAAATAAATATCTACACTGGCATCCTGTTTGGAACTTAGATGAAACAATCAAAAGGACTGTAAAATGGTATCAGAACTTTTATGAGGACAGAACCATACAGTCAGACTTAGATATTCAAGCCTACGTGAAGAACGCCGCAGAGATCAACAGATGCTGGGTGGAAAAGCCGAATCAGTGTTTTGAACCTTTGGAAACCTTTATGGCAAGAACGGACGAAAGATCCTGTGCAACAGTTTAATTTTTCAATGACCTCACTAAGCGGTGTCTACACAATCAACCGCTCTACCTTAGATGAGGCAAAACTGCACCTTCCCGAAAAGCACTTCCCATTACGAGTCATGGTATGTACTGAATGCTGGCTGGTACAAACACAAGACTTTGCAGAAGCAGCAGAGCTATTTACCCATGACTACGCATATTTCAGCTCTTTTTCGACATCCTGGCTTCGACATGCAAAAGACTATGTTACAGCTATGATCAATCGCTTTAAACTTGACCGCACCACTCTGATCGTCGAAATTGCAGCGAACGACGGCTATCTCCTTTGCTATTTCAGGGAAAACGGCATCCCATGCTTCGGCGTGGAACCTACCCAGAGTACTGCGGCAGCAGCGCGTACAAAAGGTATTGAAATAATAGAAGATTTCTTTGGTGCACAACTATCCGAAAAACTCGTTAGCCACGGCATACAAGCGGACCTGATCGTTGCAAACAACGTGCTCGCCCACGTCCCTGACATCAATGACTTTGTTACGGGCTTTGCCAAACTCCTAAAAAAAGAAGGCGTTGCAACCTTCGAATTTCCTCATCTGTTACGACTGGTGGATGAGAACCAGTTTGACACTATCTATCATGAGCACTTTTCTTATCTTTCATTGACAGCGGTAACTCGCATCTTTGACCGAAATGGCATGACAGTCTTTGACGTGGAAGAATTGCCAACTCATGGAGGTAGTTTACGAGTATTTGCCAAAAGGAAAGATTCATCTCTTCATCCAGTCACTCAGGACGTCATGTTGATGCTGATGCGAGAATACGATATTGGAGTAACAAAACCAAGCTATTATGGGGCTATTCAGGCGAGTGCAGAGACAATTAAGGATGATTTACTAGTTTTTCTTCTTACGGTAAAAAGCGAGAAAAAGAAAGTCATTGCCTATGGAGCTGCCGCAAAAGGGAACACCCTGTTTAATTTCACCGGCATACGATCCGACCTAATCCCCTACGTAGTCGACCAAAACCCGGCCAAACAAGGGAAATATATGCCGGGCAGCCGTATTCCGATTGTCAACGAGCAGCGCATCAGGGAAGAAAAACCTGATTATATCCTGATATTGCCATGGAACCTCCGGGATGAAGTCATTACACAGCTTGATTACGTGTATGAATGGGGGACACGCTTCGTCACAGCAGTACCGACACTGTCCATTACATAGCCATAGCGCATGGGAGCATAAATTATGACTGAGAAAATACCGGTATTTAAACCACTAGTGGAGCAGGAAGAAATTTCGGCTGCCTGTGCTGCGCTTGAACTAGGTTGGCTTGGAATGGGGAGTTATGTCGGAGAATTTGAAAGCAAACTGCAGGATTTCCTTGGTGTTCCTGATCGTTTCGTGTCAGCCGTCAGCACTGGACACGCAGCACTTCACTTGGCTCTGTTACTGGTAGGTGTCGGCCCCGGTGATGAAGTTTTAACCCCAGCGTTTAACAATGCGGCTGACTTTCAGGCAATTATTGCGACAGGAGCAGAACCAGTCTTCTGCGACATAGAGGAAGAGTCACTTTGCATCGATATAGAGAAGGCTGAGGCACTTGTTTCTCCCAAAACAAAAGCAATGATCGTAATGGACTATGACTGCATCCTTTGCGACCATGATCGTATAGCAGAGTTTTCAGGCAGACACGGGATACGCGTTATCCATGATGCTGCCCATTCTTTAGGATCTAAATATAAAGGCAAAAAGGTCGGCAGTTTTTCTGACATCACAATGTTCAGTTTTGATCCGGTTAAGACGGTTACTTGTATAGACGGTGGTGCCCTCATAGTGCAGTCTGAAAATGAACACCGCAGAATCCAGGAAATGCGTTTGATAGGTATGACGCAACCACCAGCTCTCATGTACCAAAATCAGCGGGCATGGACATATGATATTTGTAACCTGGGATTCAGATATCATATGTCAAACTTGCATGCAGCAATCGGATTATCACAACTGGATAAATTCGCTTCAATTTCCTTAGAGCGTCAATCAGCCTGCAAGTATTATAATGATAAATTATCGTCCCTGAAAGAAGTACGGGTTCCTAAGACTAATTTCGTCGATGTGACGCCTTTTCTTTATTATATTATGGTTCCGAGTAGCAAACGTGAGCAACTGAGAAGCTTCTTGTTGAACAGAGGCATAGATACGGGCATACATTGGCAACCAGGCCACTGGTTCTCCCTTTTCAAGAGCTGTCGAAAAGGCGATTTATCAGTCACTGAAACAATAGCGAACGAAATACTGTCGTTACCTTTGCATTCAAATATGTCAACAGCAACTCTTGACCGTATAATTTCCGCTATTCAAGAATTTTTTGGAGAATAAAATGAGCAAGCCGAGTGTCGTGCTATTGGGGTCAAAGCCAGGTTCCGTTGCAGCCCTGTCAGTTATGCTGAAGCGCGGATGGGATGTCCGTGGAGTAGTGTATTCTTCAAAATATGATTATCCATGGATTCCTGGTCCCACTTTGGGCCAGTTTGCAGCCGAAAAGGGAATTAAACTTTTCCCAAATCAATCACACCTTAGATCAGATGATAGAGCAGATTTTATTATCAGCTACATGTACAGATTTCTTGTCAAATCTGAAACCCTCAACCTGGCAAACAGGGCTGCTCTTAATTTTCACGCAGGTCCCTTACCGGAATTTGGCGGTTGGGCATTCTACAATATGGCTATCCTGGAAAACTCCTCGTATTATGGCTGTTCCTGCCACTATATGGACGATAATTTCGATACTGGCCCCCTATTGCAGGTACGTCGCTTCCCAATCAAAGCGTCGGAAGAAACGGCCTACAGCCTTGAGCAGAAAACCCAGGAGGAAATGGTAAAGCTTTTTTGTGAATTCTGTACTATAGCCGAATCGAATAAAGAATTGCCCAGGGAGGAACAAGACAAACAGAGGATGCGATATCTTAACCGTGAAGACTTTGAAAAATTAAAAGAAATCCCTCCAGGATCCGACGATGAAACTGCCGATCGGTATGCGCGGGCTTTCTGGTATCCTCCATATGATTGTGCATTTATTCGCAACGGAGATGTCAAATTCGAAGTAATTCCAAAAGTTGCAAAGGACCATGTGGCAGAACTTCTTCATGCTGAGGATATGGCAAAACTACTCACTATTTCTCGTCAGAATGGCGGGTAAATATCGGGCATTTGTCCAAGCATATAAAGGCATTAAATACAGACAGGAACATACGGGATATGATTACAATAGACAATGACAAGGTTACTGTGTCCGATGGAAACAAAACTGTCGAATACGGGATTGGCACCCCTGATGCGTTTCGGATATTAAGTCAGGCATGGTTGCGTTCCGGATGGGACAACAAATATGTCTACAGTTTTTCCTGGCTAGGACGGCCAATTATACAGTTGCCAGAAGACATGTTTCGCATACAAGAAATATTTTACGCTATCAAACCTGATCTTGTTATAGAAACTGGGGTAGCTCACGGAGGATCACTCATTTTTTATGCAAGCTTATGCAGAGCACTCAACCACGGTCGTGTTATTGGTGTTGACATAGAAATAAGACCACATAATAGAAAAGCGATAGAAGACCATCAACTCTTCTCACTCATAACCCTAATCGAAGGAAGTTCTATTGCCCCAGAGACGGTTGAATCGGTTAAACGGTCGATAAAAAAAGATGAAACCGTTCTCGTTTTGCTTGATTCCTGCCATACAAAGGAACATGTCCTTGCCGAGTTGCAAGCCTACGCTCCTCTCGTCGGAATCGGCTCATATATCGTTGTCATGGATGGAATAATGGAGTCAGTGACAGGCGCCCCGCGCACCCAGGAAGATTGGGCATGGAACAATCCGAAACAGGCCGCGCTTGATTTCGTTCAATCATCAAAAGAGTTTGTCCTGGATGAGCCCGCATTTCCTTTCAACGAAGGCACAATTACCGAGCGTGTAACGTATTGGCCAAGCGGTTACCTAAAGCGCATCAGATAGTAAACGCTACTTAAGCGATAGGCAAAAAGTCTCAACCTATTATTATGACGATAACAATTCCCCATTCAATTATCATTCAGATAGTTATCGCAAAGGATTACAATGAGTTACTCTAACCCTTTGGTCAGTATCGGTGTACCAATATACAATGAGGGCAAGCATATTCGTCAGACCCTTGATTCTTTACTATCTCAAAATTACGAGCATCTTGAGATTATTATCAGTGATAACTGCTCAACTGACCAGACAAGTGCAATTTGCAGAGAGTTCGCCGGAAAAGACAGCAGAATCCGCTATACCAGATGTGAGGAAAACCTTGGAGCCTTCAAGAATTTTGTTTCCGTTTTAAATAATGCCGTTGGAAAGTATTTTATGTGGGCTGCGGGGCATGATCTTTGGCACCCAGAGGTTACTTCACGTTGCGTGAACATGATGGAACAAGACCCCGACATAGCCATTTGTTATACAAGGGGAGTACGTATTGATGAAGAAGGAACCATTATCGGACTCGCTTCGAACTCCATGGATCTTCGAGGGATGCCCCCTGCAGAACGCATTGAATATTTAATAAATAACATAGTTGGAGGGGATATTATTTATGGCCTTATAAGGCTCGATCTCCTCAAAAGCCTTGAACTACGAATGGGCTGGGGTCAGGACCAGGTCTTTATTGCAGAACTGGCGCTGAAAGGCACCATTGCTCACATACCGGAGCAGATGTTTTTCTGGAGGCAAAAAGCCAATGAAGACATGGAATATCGCAGAAAGACAGTCCCTGGAACGTTGGACCCCATCAAGGGCAAAAAAATGCTGTCCCTGTCGATGCCGGAACTGTGGCAGCAAATGGGAGACGGAACCATCGCTGCCATTTCCCGCTCTGACCTGGCTCCCCAAGAAAAGATAACTCTCAAGGAAAAAGTACGGCAATGCTTTACCCGAAGATACGGCGTCCAGTGGAACGAAGTCATCCCTTCCGACCTGAAAAGCGAAGGGAAAAATATTCTGCTGACCACCTCGGCCGCTCCCGGCCAGACCCCTTTCTCAACCACTGAAAAGCGGCCGCCCATCGGCGTGGGATTTCTCATTTCCACCCTGCGCGAAGCCGGACACAATGTCTTTTTCATCGACAATTATCTCAGCCCCAGCAATTTTCTCGAAACAGACTACCTCTAAGACACCAAATCGATTTTGTCGGGATTTACACCAACACGATCTGCTTCCGGGATTCCCTGCGGATGTTTTACCGCCTGGAGGAACTGCGGCAGCGAGGCCTCTGGAACGGCAAGATCATTGCCGGAGGGCCCCATGCGTCGGTAAGCCCCGAAACCATCCCCCCTTTCGTCGACCACATCGTCATCGGCGAGGGGGAATACGCCATCAGGGATATTGTTGCAGGCAAGGCTGCAGGAGCGTATCGTCCGCTACCCCGCCATCGAAAACCTCGACGAACTGCCCATGCCGGCTTGGGACTATTTTGCCGACATGCCCTATGACTGGGGAGGAAACTGGTTCCCGGAAGCCCCGGTGTTTACCATGAATACCAGTCAGGGGATGTCCATTCAGCTGCACCTTCTGCTCGGTGCACGCCATCTGGGGAAAACGATACACCTGCATGAGCGCCGAGCGAATCGTCGCCGACATCGAGCACCTGATAACTACCTATGGAGCACGGGGAATCTACTTCCGCGAAGACAACTTCACCCTGGACAAAAAACGACTGACTCGTTTCTGTGAATTGATGCTGGAGCGGAACATCAACATTCCCTGGGTCTGTGAAACTCGCGTTGATTCTTTGGACGAAAAGACCGTGGAGTTGATGGCCCGGGCCGGCGCCAAAGGTTTCTACATTGGAGTTGAGAGCGGTTCCCAACGACTCCTCGACTTCATGAAAAAGGGAATTTCGGTCGAGCAGATCAAAGACGCGTTTCACCTGGCCCGCCGGCATGGAATCATGACAGCGGCAAGCATTATTGTCGGGCTCCCCACGGAAACAGAACAGGACCTGCGGGAAACCTGTCGCTTTTAGAGGAAATTACACCGGACGTGACGTGGTTCAACGTCTTCGTCGGCCTCCCGGACAGTCCGATGTACAGATATGCAATCGACAATAACCTGTACGACTTCATCGACGATCGGGGACTTGTCTATCTGAAGGGACATGACAGGAAGGTCGAATCGCTGTATAACGATGCCTGGGATGCAGGATGTCCGGTACGGATAGAAAACGGAGCGATCCTGGAGCCGGCCATCAGCATCATCATGTCCGTGTACAACAAGGAAAAGTACCTGGAAAAGGCCATCAGGAGCATACTTGGACAGACTTTTCCCGATTTCGAATTCATCATCGTGGATGACTGCTCCACGGACAACTCCCCTGCCATTATTGCATCATTCAACGATCCGCGAATCAGGGTCATCACCAATGATTCGAATATCGGCTTGACCCGTTCTCTCAACAAGGCGATTGCAGTATCACATGCACCGCTCATCGCCAGAATGGATGCCGATGATTTCTGTGCCCCCCATCGGCTCGAGGAACAATACAATTTCTTGTCCGAGCACCCTGATTACGGCCTGGTCGGCTCTTCCTACTATGTGCTGGATGAGAGTGACACTCCCCTATCGATTACGAAGGTACTGACAGACCATGAACGGCTCTACTCCGGACTGGAAGAGCAGAACTGGTTCGGCCACGGCAGCGTACTGTTTCGGAAAAGTGCCTTTTATACGGCGGGAGGTTATGACGAGTTCTATACCTACGCTCAGGATTACGATCTGTGGCTGCGGCTGTCGGAGACAACAAGGGTCGCAAACCTGGCCGAATCGCTCTATCACTGGCGCAAGGTCCCGGACGGCATATCCCAGGAAAAGGCAGCACAGCAGAAGCGGTTCGCGGATCTGGCTCGCGAGAAGGCATGTGCAAGACGATACAGCAACAACGCAGCCGTGCCCCTCGTTTCCGTAATCGTGCCGACCTTCAACCGTCCGGAAATGCTCGCAAATGCTCTACAAAGTATCATGGCTCAGACTTTCGGGGACTTCGAGGTTATTGTAGTGAACGACGCGGGAGTCGATGTAGCGCCCCTGGTCAACCACTTCAACATCAAGGGCACGATCCGCTACATCAACAAGGAAACCAACCAGGGACTTGCAGCGGCAAGAAATACCGGCATCAAGGCTGCTCGAGGGAAATATATTGCCTACCTGGATGATGACGACAGGTATTACCCCGACCATTTGTCAACCCTGCTGAATTTTCTCGAACAAAACACCTGTCAGGTTGCGTACAGCGATGCCTGCAGAGCGATCCAGAACAAAATCGGTGACGCATACACCACAACGCACAGGGACACACCCTATGGTGCTGATTTCGACCCTGACCGTCTCCTGGTGGAAAACTATATCCCGGTTCTCTGCGTCATGCATGAGCGGCAATGCCTGGATCAGGTCGGGCTTTTCGACGAAACATTGCCCCGTCATGAAGACTGGGATCTCTTGATCAGGTTATCGCAACTTGCTCCGTTTGGTCATATACGAAAAGTTACCGCCGAGTTTACCCATCGCAATTCGGATATCTCCGCCATGACCAGTGGAACCCTCCCCTCCATGCTTGGCACCCTGGAAAAGGTCTATGAAAAAAGTGCCACGCTCGCGGCAGGCAGACCAAAGGTTGTTGCGCAACGTAAGTCCTACCTGTTCGACCTGAAAAACAGAATTCACGGATTTATTCGAGACAAAATAGAATCCCTGTCCGATAACCGGGAAAATGGCGCAACCCTCTCTGAAGCTGAAATTATTAGTCAGCTTCACAAAACCGGGGCCACCGACAACCAGATCCTCGCCGCCTATTACCACACTCTCGGCTTACGACACAGCTCTGAAAATGTTGCAACCACTCTCACATTCTTCAGTCAGGCACTGGAAGCTGACCCGGTCTGCTGTCCTGTCCATCGAAGCATTGCCGAAACACTACTGCAGATAGGAGAATTCGACAAAGCCGTCCGTCATTGTGAAATCATCCTTTCCCAGGAGCCAAATGATCCGGAACTTGTCGAAATAGTCGCAACCATGACTCGAAAGCTTGGAAAACAAAGACAGGCAGAGATCTGGGAAGAAAAAGCGAAACAACTACGATCGGATATGTACGCTGCTTGAAAAAGTTTTCCGTTAGGCACTAAAATCCAACCGGAATTGAGAAATTCCGCGAAATTCCACCAAATATTTCAGTACACACCCCATACGGGCACGTTCGTTGCTATTCATAGAGTGAAAACCCAGAAACACCAACAAAGGGGAAGCCCATGAATTCCTTTTCGCGCGGAGAATCCGCTCAAAGTGCCTTTCTTCAGCTGGAACAGACTTTTGAAGCAAATCCTCCGGAAGAGTCAATATCCCGACTCGAAGTTTTCATAAGACAGTATCCCGACTTTGCGCAAGCCCATAACGACGTGGCGGTCCTCTATTATCAAGCGGGAAACAAACTGCAGACACTCGGACACTACGAAAAGGCGGTCAGGCTGGAACCAGCCAACAGTACTTTCCGGAAAAACCTGGCCAGCTTTTATTTTGTTGAAATGGGCTGGGTTGACGATGCCATTTTCATCTATACGGATATTCTTGCAAAGAATCCGGATGACTGTGAGGTTTTGACTGCATTGGGCATCATAAGTGTGAATATCGAACGCAATGCCGAAGCACGCATCTTTTTCAATCGACTTTTGGAATTGGAACCGTGGAACCACGAGGTTCGCAACTTGGTTGCGGAACTTGACTCGGCACCGGCACACCTATCAGAGTCAGTTATGCCTCCCCCTGTTTCTGCGAATTCACAGACCTCGCCCACTGATCTCGGCACTATCCTGGCTGATCTCCGGCAGACAATTTCAAAGCTTGAAAAACAGGATCGTCCCGAAGATCTCTACGCCAATGCCCAGACCCTTTTGAAGCAGGGTAATGAGCAGGAGGCGGTCCGCGAATTGGAGAGGCTCGTCCAGAACCAACCAGACCATGCCCTTGCCCATAATGATCTAGGGGTCCTTTATCAGCAGCAGTGCGCCCTGCAAAAATCACAGTATCACCATGAGTTGGCTGTCAAGGCAGATTCGGCCAACGCTGCATTCAAAAAGAATCTCGCAGGGCTCTATTTCTCGGAACTCGAAAGAACGGATGACGCTATTTTTCTCCTTACGGAAATCCTTCGCACCGATCCGAACGACATAGAGACCTTGACAGGTCTTTATCACATTGCGCTTGCCATTGGCAGAACGGAAGAAGCCGCAACCTTTCTCGAAAAAGTTACGGAACTGGAACCATGGAACGAAGATGCCAAAGAACTTCTCGGCCAAATGAACGGCACCAACGATTTTTTTTTAACAAACACCTAGAGGAGGCTGCCATTCCGTTGCCCTCTGATTGCACACAACTCCCAGCAGTGGCCTCTTCCCCAGACGCTTTTGAAGACAGACTGATCGACAGCCCGCGTGTCTCGATCATTATACCGGTTTATAACAAGCTGGAATTCACAAAGGCATGTCTCCTCGCCTTGCAGGCAAACACTCCCTCCCACCTCTATGAAACCATCGTCGTGGACAATGCTTCAAACGACGGTACCAAGGAGTTTCTGGAAGAGCAATCTGGCCGAATTAGAATAATCAGAAACGAAATAAATCAAGGTTTTGCCAGGGCCTGCAACCAGGGCGCCGACGCCGCGCACTCCGATTGTGTCCTGTTCCTCAATAATGATACGGAGCCGCAACCGGGATGGCTCGAAGCTTTACTTAAGGTTTTGGACAAAGACCCTGAAGTTGCCGCTGTCGGAAGCAAACTTCTCTATCCCGATGGCACGATCCAACATGCCGGAATTCTGATCGTTGAGGACCACCTCTCGCAAGATCCGCTGGTAGCGATCAACGCCCATCAAGGCCGTCCCTCGGATTACTCTCTAGCGAACTGTTCGCTGACTGTTCAGGCTCTCACCGCCGCCTGTCTGCTGATCCGCACATCAGTTTTCAGTGAAATACACGGTTTCGACGAGGAGTACTGGAACGGCTATGAAGACGTGGACCTCTGCTTCAAACTCCGGGAACTGGGCCTGCAGCTCGTGTACGAACCGTCCAGCGTCCTTATCCACCACGAATCCCAGAGCGGTCCGGAAAGGTTCCGCATGGCACAACAGAATATCAAGCGTCTCCATACAAAGTGGATCGGCAAAATACGGCCAGATCTGATAGCTTCCGAGGACGGTTCCTCTCAGGAAACCGGGGCGGTTCTTACTCCCTATCAATTCGTCACTGGCTCAAAACCAACCCCGGAAAAACACGCGGAAAAGACCGTGGAAGTGTCCATCATCATCCTTACCTGGAACCAACTCTCCTTCACGAAAGAGTGCCTCGAAAGCATCGAGCGATACACACAGGAACCACATGAGGTCATCCTGGTGGACAACGGCTCGACCGACGGTACATTGCCGTGGCTCACGCAACTGGTAGCCGAAAGAGAAAACTACTCCCTGATTGCAAACAGCGAAAACCTCGGTTTCTCCAAAGGCTGTAACCAGGGAATTGCAGCCGCCAGGGGAAGCCATATCCTCCTTCTGAACAATGATACGGTAGTCACGCACGGTTGGTTGTCCGGGCTCCTGGAATGCCTTCATTCCTCCCCTGACACGGGTATAGTCGGGCCCATGACAAACAGTATCAGCGGCATTCAGATGGTTCCCCAGGTGACCTATGCGGAGACAACCGGCCTGGAAGGTTATGCAGCTGAATTCCGGGAAAAACATCGAAGCAGGCGCATTCCTCTTCGAAGAATCGTCGGTTTCTGCATGCTCTTCCGCAAGGATCTTGTGGAAAAAATCGGCCTTCTGGACGAACGATTCGGCAGCGGCAATTTCGAAGATGATGATTATTGCCTCCGCTCGGCCCTGGCAGGCTACCGCAACATGGTTGCCGGCGATGTCTTCATCCACCACCACGGCAGCGTCAGCTTCAAAGGAAACGGCATTGACTTCGGCAAGGCAATGTCGGGAAACCATTCACTGTTCAACAAAAAATGGAGCGGCCCTTTCACCGATGAAAACCTGGCAAAGCAGATCCTGACACTCAAAACACTTGAAAAAGCTGAGGAACTCTTTCACAAGGGCGAAGTAGAGAAAGGCATCGAGACCATCCTGCAGGAAGGGATCAAACTGATTCCGACTGAAGAGCGCTTCTACTACTTCCTTGCCGAAAAACTCATCGAAGAACAGCGCTGCCAGGATGCTTTGGGCGTTCTCGGCGAACTGCCGACCGGTGCGAAGTCCACGCGCTGTTTGCTGCTCAAGGCCTATGCTCACCAAGGTATCGGAGATGTCTCGACAGCCGGCACTCTGATCGAAAAGCTAGTGACTCTCGACGAAGCCCAGGCAGCCGTGCATAACCTGTTCGGTATCCGTGCCTTTACAGCCGGGGAACGATCGAAAGCCGAAGAGTATTTCCGCAAGGCTATCGAGTGCGATCGCGGTTACGCCGATGCGTTCACCAGCCTGGGCGTACTTGCCTGGGCGGATGGTCGCCCTGTTGAAGCACTCGAACTTTTGGAGCAGGGTTTCCTGATCAGCCCAACCAGCAAGGATTGTGCAGAACGCTTCCATTCTGCAGCACAGGAAACCGAGCACCTTGGTCGCGGTATCGTTGCATTTCAGGAAGCCCAGCATCTCTTCCCCAAGAACCGTAGAATCGCCTTCCTGTTGATCGATCTTCTACTCCGGTCAGGAGAAACGGAGAAGGCTCTGAGGCAGATCCAGAAAGCAATCCACGCATTCGGCCTTCCCGAAGGACTGCTCGAAGCATCACTCCCCCTTTGTGAAGAACTCGGCCCCCAGGAACCGGCCGATCCGAATGCGCCCGCAAGTCTCACTGTCTGCATGATCACAAAAAACGAAGAGGCCAACCTGCCCCGCTGTCTGACCAGTCTGCTGCCGCTGGCCGACGAAATTATCGTCGTGGACACGGGATCTGATGACCGGACTCGGGATCTGGCCAGGGTCTTCGGCGCAAAGGTCTATGATTTTTCCTGGAACGGAGATTTTTCTGCAGCGCGGAACGAATCCCTCGCGCACGCCAGCTGCCGGTGGATACTCATCATGGACGCCGACGAAGTTCTTTCTCCTCAGGATCACGAAAGGCTCAGGCAGTTGCTGTCTGACAAAGCGGCGATACCGCATGCGCTTGCTATTGTCAGCCGCAACTACATGCTCCAGGTCAACCGGGAAAAGTGGCAAGCCAACGATGGCTGTTATCCCTTGGAAGAAGCGGCAGGCGGCTGGGTACCGAGCACCAAGGTCCGAATCTTCCCCAACGGAATGGGAATCGTTTTTGAAAACCCGATACATGAAATCGTCGAGCCGTCCCTCGATCGAAGCGGTATTCCGGTCAGTGACTGCGACATACCGGTACATCACTATGGCTTTCTCGACGAGGAGCGTATAACCGCAAAGAAACTGTCGTACTACGAATTGGGAATCAAGAAATTGGCAGAAAAAGAAAATGACCTGAAGGCGCTCTATGAACTGGCGGTTCAGGCCGGGGAATTGGCGCGCCACGAAGAAGCGGTCGACCTGTGGAAAAAAGCCCTGGCTCTCAATCCGACCATGGATGTGGCCTGGTTCAACCTGGGCTATAACTTGCTGATGTTGTCCCGCTTCAAAGAGTCGGCCCAAGCCTCCCGTAAGGCGCTGGACCTGAAACCAGGATACCGTGAAGTAATCACCAACCTTGCTATGTGCGAGCTTTGCATCGGCTCGGTTGAAGATGCACTTGCCATGCTCGAAACATCCCTGAACCAATATCCGGATGATCCGAACACCGTATTGATGACGGGAATCTCCCTGGTCTGTTCTGGAACAAGCGAAGCGGGCAAAAAGCATTTCAGGACTCTTCGCGAGAGCCAGATTGATTTTGCGGCGTTTCTCACTGAATGTGTCGACAAGCTCCTGGTTGCAGGCAAAAACAATATGGCACGCAACCTTTTGCAGCTCATGCGGGAAGAAGGCTACCAGAATCTACGTTCGGAAGAATTAATGCGGGCGATGGCAGCGTGAACAAAACGGTTTTGAATTTTGAGTTTTTGGTTTTGAGTTAAAGACAAACCGGCACTGACAAATACAAAACTCTTACCCCAAATACGGTAGTACCACAGTAATCAGTTCTTCTGAATGCGTCACAACGATGTAGACCTGCCAGGTTTTGAAAACCTGGCAGGTCTGATGCACGTGTCATCGTCCCTCATTTTCCATGGTGGGCATCGGCAAACGACAAAAGCCCCCTTTCACCAGGTGAAAGGGGGCTTTTGTTTACGTTGGTTATTCCAGGAACTGCTAGACGGCAACCGCCTCTTGATGCTGTTCATCGGAAGTTTCACCCTGTTTCATCCGCAAACCCACCGCCAGACCGAAGTTGATATTTATCACGACATTCAATTTCTCCGGCGCCGGGAAAGCCAGAACTTCAAGTAGACGTTTGTCGATAAACAGGCTGAGACTGAGGATATCCTCGCGCAGTTTCTTGGGCATGGGATTATCCGGCATGGTCAGTTCGCTCTGAAAGAAACTCCACACTTTCTGGTTAAATCGAATAGCTTCATCCAGCTTCGCTTCTCTGTCGGGAGCATCCCAATTATCCTGGCAGTTCTTCAGCAAGCGGCCCGCTTTGGTCAGGACCGATGCCTCAAGTTCCCGTTGCGACATTCCGTCTTTCTGAACATTCTGATAGATGTTATATGGATTTGACATGGGCAAGCAACTCCTCTTCGTAGTTCATGAGTTTTCTGGTGAGTTTCAGGGCCTGGTAGTAATCACAAGCCAAAATCTGTTCACTGATCCTCTCGATGTAGGGTTTCGTGCTGGGTGCGGCAACGAGAATATCATTCACCAGTTCCCAGTACTTTCCGTGGTATTCAACCAACTTTTCACTGTCAATGTACATAAGCTGAATCACGAAATACACGCGTCGCGAAGGTGAATTTGCCTCCTCTTCGGTCAGAATATCCTTCTGTCGGAGGATCGGGACGTTATTCTCAACGACAAATTCCGAAGTTTTCGAGCCATTTTTTATCACGGCCTTCCCAACGAGCACTTTTTCTTCCGGCTTCAGTCGAAGCTTCAATGACATGGCAGCCACCCTTCCTATTCGGTAATGGTGCGAAAGAGCTCTTTTCTTCCTTCTCCGAGACTGGTCTGAAGTTCATCAAGACTTCCTACAGCTCGCTGGACCTGAGAGTCGGATGATGTCACTTCCAGTGAGGGAATTGTCTCGGATACCTTCTTCGAATCGCTTAAATCCAGCTTGTCCCAAAGCTTCTGGTTGTTTTCGTACACGGGAGCCGGCGGTTTGGGAAAGGTCAGCTTTTCAATTTCCTTTCGCAGAGAAACGTAGCTCATGAGGAGTGCCTTCCGTTCCGCGCTATCCTGCGAAAATGGAGGATAATTCTTGACGATCTTTTCGAGCCGCTCTTTCATTTTTACGGTGAGATTCGACACCTCATGCAGAGCCTTGTCGGTTTCACGGATGCTCGTGGCAAAAAGGTTCTTATCTTCGTTGACGCTATCGAGCTTCCCCATGGTGGATGCGGACCGCTGCAGGGAGACGGACACCTGATCTCCACCTGCCCCCTGTTTCGACTTTTTATTCTGGTCAGCAGGTGTTTTCTGATATGCCATGCGAACCGAGTCATGTACAGGTGTTACTTTCTCATTTCCACCAATCGGGTCAACTCCCATTTTTTACTCCTCCCTAGTGCGGGAAGGGGAGGAGAGTTCTCCCCCCTCCCCTTCCACTAGTGCAATAGACGGACCAACTGTTACTAGAACAGTCTCATTACCGCCTGAGCTGCCTGAGAAGCCATGCTCAAAGAAGTAACGCCGAGGTTCTGCTGTGTCTGCAGCATCAGCATGTTGGCACCTTCTTCATTCATGTCGGCAAGTGTCAGATTATCGGCACCTGTCTGGAGGGTGTTGATCATGCTGCTGGTGAAGTCCTGGCGAGTGGTAACAACGCTCAGGTTGGAAGAAAGCTTGGAGGACTGGGTACGAAGCGCAGACAATGCGCCTTCAAGCTGGGTTGCGGTACTCTGGATTACCTGGGTTGCAACTGATGCATCTGTACCGGTGGCATTCCACGCAATCGCACTGAAGTTGGCATCACCACCAACGGAAGTACCGGTTACAGAACCGAGTCCACCAGAGGAAGCACCATTACTGATAGTTGCCGTATCAATGGTAAGACCGGATGCAGTTGCGTTGAAACCATTGATACCAAGAGTAGCGGTTCCGGTTGACTGACCAAATTCGACAGTCTGATTCTGGGCATTCAGGAGGTTCGTGCCGCGATAACCCGAGTCGCTGGCAAGCTGCGAAATCTGGGTCATCAGGGTATTGAACGTGGACGCATAGTTCGCCCGGTCAGTGGCGCTGCTGGTTGCCGCTGCAGATGATGCAACACCTTTCGCGGATTCGATCAGCGAGGTGATACCCGTGATACCGGCGTCTGCAGCCTTTACCAGTTGAACAGCTTCGGCCATGCCATCTTTACGGTTGGAAAGGTCGTTCGCACGCTCCAAATGAGACTGTGAGGCAAAATAGTTGGTCGGGTTATCGAGAGCTGAGTTAACCTTTTTGCCGGTAGACAGCCTCTGTTGTGTGGTTGCGATTTTCGCGGAGGTGCTCTGAAGAGAAAGCAGGTTGTTCCGCATGCCCGAAGTCAAAGAAATGTCATTAACTGCCATGATGTGTTACTCCTTTCTGGATGTGTGTACGGCATTCTTGCCGCTTTTTTTAGTGCTGCGTTCAGCAGCTGGCAGATCGCCGGGTGTGCCTCAATTTCCTAATCCCCCTTTCGGTGGCTGGATTCTCCCGTGCGCTGCATTTATAAGACTTATCGTCCTACAGAAAAAAAACTTTAGAAAAAATTCTTAGTCCTGAAAGCGAAACTTGCATCGCAAATCAAACCCGTCAATTTCAAAATCATTTACTGTTGTACGTCAACCACGTTTCGTTCAAAACCCGAGCCGCAGGGATTTTACCGCTCTGTCCATAGACACTCTCCAACTCGGCACTCAATTGTCCATGAACAACAATGGTATGGTTTTCTGCAAGCGCCCCAACACTTTCCAGACCAAAGACAAATGAGGGCAATACCGAATGAACAGAAGAAATCAAGCGGTGCAGATGTTTAACATAGGGAAGAACACAAAGTTTGATAATGTCGTAACGCATCGGACTGTACTGGGGATATTTTGCCGGAATGATCAAGCCGGGCATGACAAAGGTAAAACTGTGAAAGTGGTAAAAAATCAGTGCAGAGTCATCCACCATAACGCCTTGTTCCGGGTCGTCTCGGAAAGAATACTGCGTATGATTCCATGGTGCGACACCTGCACCGATATGTTCAAGCACCTTGACTCCGGAAAACTGCTCAGGCCAGTTGTTCAAGTACAGCTGATCTCCAAATTTGCCATCCTCCAGCCGTGCGTAGCACCACTCCAGACAACGGTCCCGCCACCAGGTTAGTACCGCAAGGCTATCACTGTCGCGTCGGAAGCAGAGGAGGCCGACATTATACTTTCCGTGAACCTCGAGAGACTTGAACTCCTCAGGAAAGCGATGTCCATGAATAACGACCGATGCGCCCTCGAATTCCGCAAATATGGGGTCTGGCGAGGAGAAAAAATACATATCAGCGTCAACATACGTGAGTGCGCCTATTTCAGGGTCATTTTCGAACAACCAGCAGAGTAGCGACGGAGTCAACGTCCAATAATACTCAACGAGCGATCGGGTCTCACGTGCGGCAGCCAACGCCGGATTGCGCTCTTCAATCTGATGGAGCGAAACCGTCACAACATTGGGTACCTTGAGTTTTTCGAGCATGACGCGACTTATTTCATCAAGGCAAATGGCATACAGCACGTAAGGGTTCTTCTCATGAGCACTCAGTGATTCCATCAAGGCGAGGGCTTTTACCAGGTAATTTTTGTCAAAATATGTACAGTAATAACGTGTCATGGTTTTCTCTTTTGGTTTATGCGGGTTACGGCTGCCAGCGTGAGAGGACAGCGCAAATCCTGTCAACCTGCTCATCGCTCAGCTCCGGATACATGGGCAGGCTCAGAATTTGCTGATACAAGGCTTCTGTAACCGGCAAGGCATTACCGCCGCGTATCCTGCCGGCATAAGCAGGTTGCAGGTGCACAGGTTGAGGATAATGAATGGCTGTTCCAATATTCTTTGCCGTAAGGATACTGCGGAGTGCTTCTCGCTCGGGATGTTCCAGTACATACAGATGCATTGCATGCAGAGTCCCGGGAACTTCCGCCGGAAGACGAACGCCAGGTTTGCCCGCCAGCGCAACAGAATAGCGTTCGGCAATTGCCCGTCGCCTGGCGTTATCTTTTTCCAGCAGAGGGAGTTTAACCCGTAAAATCGCAGCCTGAATTTCATCAAGCCGGGAATTTACACCTGAAAAATGACTGATGTAGCGCTCACGCCAGCCATATTCCCGAAGCCATCTGCATGCCTCACTCACCGCTAAAGAGTTGCTGACTACCGCCCCCCCGTCGCCAATTGCTCCCAGATTTTTCGTCGGATAAAAGCTGAAGGCGGCAGCGTCGCCAAAAGTTCCGACTTTTTGGCCATTAATCAAAGCACCGTGGGCCTGAGCACAATCTTCTACGATTTTGAGGTTATGCTGATTCGCTATGGACACAAGCTCTTTCATCGGTGCCGGCTGCCCATAGACATGAACCGGAACCAAGGCTTTCGTCTTTCGCGTTACGCAAGTACCCACCGTTGCAGGTGCAAGGCATCGAGTTGGAGGATCGATATCACAGAACACCGGCACGGCGCCGATCTGCTCAATGGCTGCGATTGTTGCAACCGCAGTATGGGATACAGTAATGACCTCGTCACCAGGTTCCACACCGACAGAACGCAAGGCAAGAGCAAGCGCATCGGTGCCACTGGCAACGCCAATGCAGTGATTCGCTCCAAGGAAAGAAGCAAACTCCTCCTCAAAAAGCCTCACCTCCTCGCCGAGAACGTAACGACCGCTTGTTAAAACCCGATCTATGGCGGCACGAATCGACTTCTCGTGCACCAGAAACTGAGCATGGGGATCAGCCACAGGTATTGCTTTATGTACCATTACTCGCCTCCCAATAATGGTGTGCAGAGTGTTTATAATAGTCTACCGTTCGACGCAACCCCTCTTCCAATTGGGTCGTGGGTTTCCAGCCAAGTTTGGCCCGGATCTTTCGATAATCCGCATAAAAGTCGCCGATATCGATCGCCTTTCGCTCTGCGGGAAATGGTATGATCTCATACGCCCCGGTCTCAGCCGCTTCTAGCAACATTTCAGCGGTATCTTTGAGGTTTATTGGATCATCAGCCCCCAAATTAAAAATCTCTCCGTTGGCGTCTTCCGACTGCGCGGCAAGCATCAGTGCCTCGACAACATCATCGACATAATTGAAATCCCTGATCTGTTTGCCATCTCCAAAAACCTGAATCGGAGCCCCTTCGATGATTTTTCGAATCCAGATACCAAGAAAGGTCTGCCGGGCATCCATGACTCGCATTCTTGGACCGTAAGTATTTGTGAGACGCAGAACACTGGCTCGAATACCGTATACATTGTTATAGACGAGATGGTACCACTCACCGGCCATCTTATTGATTCCGTTCACGTCAACAGGTTTGAGTGGATGCCGCTCGTCAACCGGCAAATACTGCGGCACCCCATACATTTGACGGGTGCTTGCAAAAACCAGCTTGATGTCAGGATTATAATGACGGCAACTTTCCAGGATGGACAGTTGGGCCCGGGCATTTATCTCAAGATCAGGAAAGGGATTATTCATTGAATCCAGATGACTGGTCTGACCTGCCAGGTTAAAGAGAAAATCGTTCCCCTGCACCAGGAATTTCATGGCATGCTCATCACGGACATCGCAGATGTTGATCTTCACCCGGTCTTTAATGGACTCGACGTTCCAAAGATTGCCGCCGTATTCCGGAATAAGACTATCCACCAGGGTAACCCGGGCACCGACATCTACCAGACGCATGGCCAGGTTCGAGCCGATAAAACCCAAGCCACCGGTAATCAAAACATTCTTTGAAGCAAATGGCATTATTCTCTCTCCGATCCTACTTCCTTCGCAAAAGATAGGTAGCTTCGTATCTGTCAACTGAGGGATTTGAGCTGTATTCCATTGTTTGGAGCAAGGTAAATCCGCATGTTTCAAACCTCGCCAGCAACTCCCGTTCATTGAAAACCAGTTCAACTGTTTCGATACCGTAGGCAAACTTCTTCTGATAGGAAGTCAGCCCGGCCCTGCAGACTGGGGTACGATGAGCGACAATATATTTGTCGGCAACACGGGCTGTTTCCAGTATATGCTCTTGATAGTTTGGAACATGCAGCAGCACACAGGATGAAATGACGATGGGGAATGAACGCGAAACAAATGGCAAATGTGCGCCATCGGCAACCCGAAAATGTGCCGTGGGATAATAATCTTCGGCCATGCAGATGAGAGGCTCGGAATAATCGACACCTGTATAGTTAAGCCGTCGATTCAGCAGGTACTCAAGAACTTCATAGTAATAACCGCTTGCACAGCCGATCTCGAGAATTGCCGTGCCATCTACGACGATGTTCTCCAGTGTGTTTGCCAGCACCTGAAATGGAGTTTCTACTTCACCCTGGTACATGTTCTGGAGTTGCTTTTGCACCAGAGCACGTTGCCTGCACGGTATGTTTTCGTTCTGCCAGGCGGTAACCATGCCGGTAGTAATCTGTTCGCGCTCGATTCGCACGTGGCCATCATTGACGCGAGACAGATCGACGTCCTTGAATCGCTCATGCTCGCGTTTATAGCGAAGATGACGTGCGAGGAATTCAGCGGATTGCGACATCCTTCGCTCATAGGTGTGGTCACGCAACGTCCGCTCCTGCCCAGCCTTTGCGATTGCCGCGGCTTCGGCAGGATTACTCAGATAATAGTTCACCAATGCTGCACATTCCTCGAATGAGCGATACGCTACTACCTCTTTGCCTATTTCAAACAACTCAGAGAGATTGTCTTTATAGTCGGTAATAAGGAGAGCCCCACAGCCGGTCGCTTCAAAAAGCCTCATATTGTTCGCGTAATTTTCGGCCGCATCAATATGACGATTTACGGCGATCTTTGAAGACGCCATTAAATAAAACATCTCTTTTCCCCAAGCCTCACCCCGGTGATTCGCGAGAACAGGAGAATCGGTCGGCAGCGATTGAGCTCCATATCCCCAGAACTGGATTGGCGTCTGCGTTGCCAACATTTCCAGCAATGTATAGGCCTTCCCGTGATGGGTTGAAATGCCCCCAATAAATGAACACTCTATCGGGCGCAACTCATAGGAGATGTTCGGTATTTTTTGGATAATTTCCGGACTAAACGCCAGAGGCTGGTAATAACTGGTAATTCCGTACTTTCTGAAGAGCTTTACGAAGTGAGGAAATGAACTAATTATAATATCATAGAGATCAAAGGGGATGTCACCACCTGGCGGTGAAGCAATCTGCCCAACGATTAACGTGGCATATGGCTTGATTGCAGAAATGAATTCCCGAGAGATCAGATGCATATCCTGGATATAGACAACATTCGGATGTAATTCTTTAATCTGGGTAATTGCTACATGCAATCCTTCCGCGTCGCACCTTCTTTCACCTGCCCATTTCAACTGGAGGTGATCGCAATTGACAACCAGATCATCCGCGAGCCAACCCGCTCTTTTAATATTTTTCGAATAGAAATCGCTGTCGCCAAATAATGTTTGCTGTAGGAAATTCATTTGAGCACTGTAGCTTTGCGACTCAAGCCCAACTGAAGTTTTGTACAGATGGTTTAAAAATGCCGGGTAATAGGTATTTATAAAAACACAATGTTTTTTTTCACAATAAGTCCCATTCGGAATATACCCTGGTAAATCTGATACAGTATGGTCATATTTGCTTGTTTTATCTATGGTTATACTTTCTGTCATTGTATTCTCATTTCAACAATATATGTTTTTAGTCAATTAAATTGTTTATTAATTTTGATAAAATGCCTAATGAAATTTTCTAGGTTTATTGTGGTTTTTATAACACATATCGAAATATTCTACCAATTTGTAAATTATTGTATCTATTTTACATTTCACGTTTATGTATTTACATATGATCTTGTCAAATGTGTATCTATTGGTCTTACGATTACATAGGCGTAATAAGCCTTTAATAGCTCACTATAATCAATTGAGTTGCTCGTAGTTACTGTGCTTAGCATATTATTTATAGAGCTCAAGACCCTTGAGTTAATATATTTTCCAGTTAGTTCAACATTCAATTTTGGCACAGAATATCTCAACACAGAAACTGTATCGAGTACATTAGAATAATTCATCTTCATTCCATGATTCTCCAGATCAAGTCCTTGCCTAGCAAAGAACTCTGATTGCCATAAACGGTTCTTTCTTTTACTTTCAGGCAAGTTCAACATCCCAAGTGCAACATCGATATCAAGGAAGGGAGACCAAGGCTCAAAACCGCAATTCTGCGGTACTCGATACAAATAAGATAGTAAAATCAGCTTCCTTCGCATCGACTCAACAACCCGGAAAGAGGGATCTTGCAGCAACTCCTTATTAACCTCCCAATATTCGCCCCGTATTTGAGAATCAGAAATCAATGAACAAAAAGACGGATTGAGCCTCAACCCATGTGTAAATCCCAAAACATTAAGATCTTCTGGTGATTTAATTTCCGGAATAAATACTCCTGCCCACACATCACCGATTATGCCACTCAGCAATGGTTTGGTTGAACAAGCAATTTTAGAAACAATCTTTCCATAAAACTCCATATGATACATGCCATGAGCGTGCGTCGATATTCCATAAAGATTATCCCATGCATCCAAGTACCGATTAAATTCACCCAAAGGAATCATTTCCCACTTTGTTCCAAGTAAATGAGAAAGTTGACGCGCTATTACAACCTCAAATGACTCTTCAGGCACTGCAGAAAGGCCATAGGTAAAAGAACGAATTCTCGATTTATCAGAGATAAAGTAGTTCATCAATCTAGAATCATAACCACCACTAGTAGGAATAATGATCTCTCCTTCAACAGAAGACTCCCAACTTCTAACCCTAGATTCTATTAAATGCCAAACATCATCCTCTTTTGTATTCTTTCCCAAATAGTTCCAAACGGGGTCTTGAAGATTTTCTATACGATAACCACCAAATCCGTCATGATAAAACCTACTCGAATGTCGCAGCATTTTAACATTTTTAATAGGAGTCTGCTCAAACACAGAATATCCAAAATCAAGATAATTAACCAAACCTTCCGGATGTATTTCAGCGTTTTCTATATCTATGACATCACAAATAGTATGACTAAACATTCCTGTTACTTCATTATAAAAAAAAGGGTTAGAGGCAAGCCAGTCTGATTCATACACTAATTCATATTTTTTTTGTTCTGGTTCTACCGATATCAATGTATTTTTATTGGGATATTTATCTATGTCAACAATATCAACAATGAAATGAACAATAGATCCAATACTGCCTACTAAATTGAGACCTTTTAACTCCTTAATACATTTATTAAGATACTCTCTTTCAGGAATAACATCATGAAGTAGAATTGAACCCTTAAATTTCTTTTCAATTAGCATTTGCACTATTTCTTTTCTGACTTGACCATCTACAAGTATTGTTTCAAAATTATGTTCATCAATTAAATCACTGATTTTGTTTAAATAAGACACATATTCATGCTTTTCACCATAGTCGCTAATATTCCCTGATGATGTAATTCTACTTAAGCACTTTTCCTTACCTGTATAATCGTATGCACATTTCTCAGGTGGAACGCATATTAATTTCACATTGTTTGAGTTACAAGACTTCAGTTCTTTATTTATTATTTCAAACCAATCAAACCTGCTCTCTACTGACACCATTTCATCGACATAATTTCTAAAATATAAAGTACTATAGCCAGAACCAATTTCTAGATATTTTCTATTGTTTATTGACAAGACCTTTTCTATGTACTGTATCTCTTCAGGCAACATCTGCATTTTTGATCTGTAGCTGTCTATAAAATCATTTTCTATTATGATGCTATCTAAGGTATTTTTTGCAATGCTTACCCTATTGCTTTTAAGATCGGTTCCATTTCCATTAACTATTTGATCTAGCGCTGTTACAATCATATTTCTATGCGCATCACATCTAAAATAATGTAACAGCAATGCCGCATCTCGTTTACTGGTAGCCATCAACCTTGAATACCAAATGGGATACAATTTTGAGCATATGCTATTATAGACATCCGTGTAATCATCATCTTTTAGCAGATCATTCAATCTATTTAATTCTGCCTTGATCACGGAGTCTCCGGTAATATCAATAGTATTAGAGTCATCAACAGCAATTGGAATAATATCAACCGTTCCCTTTGTCACATCAAATGAAACCCCAAGGGACCAATTGGAATTAGCGTATTCAATAAATGAAGAATTTTCAAAAGCAAAGTTTCCTAAAGAATAAAATATATATTTCCCTTTGTGTATCTCATGCCCTTGCACCACATGTGGATGATTTCCTATTATCAAATCAGCTCCAAATTCTATCCAAAGCTTGTAACGCTCTCTAACGTAGGGAGGAGGAATAGGTATTACTTCACTTCCCCCATGAACAACCACAATCACTTTTTTTCCATGACTTTTTCCATTCTTAATCAGATCAAATATTTGCTTTTCATTCTCTACTGATGCAATTCCCGCTGTATTTATGCCTGCTGCGCCGAATTCATTTTCAGCTACGGCAATAATTCTGAACCCATCCCGGTCAAAGGGAGAAAAAGCCTCATCTTCATTTACCCCAGCACCAACAACCTCTATTTTATTCCGCCTACAAACATATCTTGTCGCCTCCAGTCCCTCTAAGCCATAATCCATCGCATGATTATTTGCAATGACAGCAAGATTAAAACAGTCAACAAACCCTTCCAAGAATTTTTCCTGCAGAAGAAGATGGGGACCTGCTTTGCAAATTGGTTTTTGAAGGATTGAAAAGGATCCTTCCAAATTAAACACCCTGAGTTGGTGAGACTGGCAGACAGTAACAAAGCGATCACTAAAAATGAAACGACAGTTTGGAACTGAGTCCCCTACAAACAATATTTTATTTATCTTGGTCGAGACATTATTTTCCATTTTCAATCAGTTCTCCTTTAGATAATCGCTGATTATGCTTTTCCAAAAAACATTCATACGCAGCCATCAATTCAGTGACAAAAGACTTTCCGTCACAAAGCGGAGACCTTCGCATCCTTTGGCGTATACTACGTCGCAGCATGCTCAGAAGATCCGCTCGGCAAGCCAAATTTGAAACGATCTCGACGAATTCATCCTTATCCCTACTGACAAGTGAGTCGAGCCCCAAGCGGGTCAAGATCGATGCAGTAACACGTGATGCATGCCGATCCCCCAAGAACCCGACCACCGGCACCCCCATCCAAAGCGACTCACATGTGGTGGTAGTGCCATTATAAGGAAAGGTATCAAGGGAAATATCCAGATGACCGTAACAGGCTAGATGCTCTTCGGTAGTACGAGTAAATGGTGTCATCATGATGCGATCGCTGCTTATTCCATGAATAGCAAACTGCTGGAACAACCTATGTCTGGTCGACTCGTCAAAGAGACATTTATTCTTGAACAAAATCCTCGAACCTGATACTCGCAATAGTATCCGCGACCAAAGAGCTACCGCTTCATCCGTTATCTTAGCGAGAGCATTGAAAGAACCGAAGGTAACGAATCCGTTCCTCAGCATCGGCAGCGGCGTGACTTCCGGAGCATCAAGTGGTGGGTCAAAGCACAGGAAACCACTGGGTAGACGCACCAGAGTCTCTATATGGCAACGATCAGCCTCACCAGGCGGATCGGAAACGGCATCCACAATCCGGTAATCCATGGCCGATAGCCCGGTGGTATTGGGATAACCGAGCCAGGTAACCTGCACCGGTGCTGCGCGCCGGGCAAAAAGAGGTAACCGGTTACCACCGGTATGGCCGGCCAGGTCCACCAGGATATCGATACCGTCATTCCGTATTAATGAAAAGAGAGTATCGTCATCCATGCCGGCGGTCTTTCGCCACACGTCCACTCCCCGTTTGATCCTTTCGCTGGACTCGTCTTCCTTCCCCCTGTCTGAGTAACAGAAAACTTTAAACCTTGAACGGTCATGATTCGGAAAAACAGCGGTTACAAAATACGCCACGGAATGATTCCCCAGGTCGGGAGAAACATAACCGATTCGTATTTGCTTTTCTGGCTCGCGGCAACAGGTCATGAAATCTTGGGCGGAATTCTTTTGGCCGCCATGAAGAGTTTGAAAACTTTTGTGAGCTTCGAAAAGACTGCTGTTATCAAGGGCAGGATGAAAGTTCAGGCAACGAAGGAGGTTACTGTGAGCCATGGTATAGGTGGGATCAAGCTCCAGCGCCTGTCGGTATTCAGCGATGGCTTCATCGGTCCGCCCTTGTTCCTGGTAGACAATCCCGAGGTTGTTATGAATAACCGCCACATGGGGGTTGATACCCAGAGCGGCCTGATACTGCTGCATAGCATCATTCATCAGCGCCTGGGAATAGAGGGTATTGCCCAGCTCCACAATTGCCGGGAGGTGATCCGGCGTTTCAGACAGCACCTTCCGGAACGTTTCGGCAGCATCTGCCAGCATCCCTTCGGAGCGCAATCTCATCGCTTCAGTGAAGAAACTGTCGGTATTTCCACAAGCTTTTGTCAAATCATTGACTCCAACGGCAGGTAATCCCTGTTTTCGAGCTATTTTGCCTGTTCTGCTATCACTAATGGAAAAGGCATGCCAATTGCTTTAGATCAATGCATGAATGAAGCAATTATCTCGTCACTTCTGGAAATGGCGGAATCCCAACTGAGATCAGGAAACCTTAGCGGGGCAGAACAGGCGTGCGCTGAGCTGCTTGCTGCCGACCCCGACAACCTGGAAGTACTTTTTCTGCAGGGAAACATGGCCCACCAGAAGGGAAACCATGAGGAGGCGGTGGATTTCTTTACCAGGGCTGTTGCGCAAGCCCCCAAGATCCCCATCCTTCGGCTGAATCTGGGAACCTCCCTTACGCTCCTGAAGCGCTACGACGAATCAATCTCACAGTTAAAAGAGGCGACATATCTCGATCCGGTGTTACAGCGCGGCCTGGTTTCAACTGGGAGTTGCACTTGAGCAAAAAGGCAACCTCGACCCGGCGGTCGAAGCCTACACCCAAACCCGTCGGCTTGATCCGTCCCACGATCACGCCATTCAGCGCTCAGCAGATATCCGGCATCGTCAGAATCGCATGGAGGAAGCCCTGGATCTTTATGCAAAGGCGCTACAGTTGCAGCCAAACAATTTCATGGCCTGCAACAATGCCGGGAATGCGGCAAAATATCTGGGCAAGATCAGTGAGGCCCTGACCTGGTATCAGAGAGCCCAGGAACTGGAACCTCAGCAGAGGATCTGTGCCAGCAACTACCTGATGACCATGCTTCTTACTGCCGATTGCTCACCGGAAGAAATCTACCGCAAACATGCATTGTGGAGCGAAACCTTCGAAAAACCTCTCGTCCTGGATCAAAATCCACCGGCAAATTCGCCCCATCCGGAAAGACCGCTCCGCATCGGTTACCTGTCCTGCGATTACAAGAACCATCCGGTGGCTTTTTTCATCGAGCCTATTCTTGCCTCCCATAACCGCAATAATTTCAGCATCTACTGCTACTCCAACTGCGACAACCCCGACATGATTACCGCTCAACTGGAAAATCGGGCGGATGTCTGGCGCCCCATCCATCATCTGAATGACGCTCAGGTGAGCGACCTGATCAGAAACGACGGCATCGACATCCTGGTTGATTTAGGCGGGCATACCGCCCAGAACCGCCTGACCGTTTTTGCCCGTAAGCCGGCCCCTGTCCAGGCAACCTGGCTCGGCTATGCCGCAACCACCGGTCTGAAAAGCATCGACTACCGGATAACCGACGCAGCAGCCGACCCGCCCGGAATGACCGAGCACTTTCATTCAGAGAGACTCTGGCGCCTGCCGGACAACTTTATCTGCTACCGTCCACCTGCCAATTCACCGCCGGTTGCGCCCCTCCCCTGCCTGACAAACGGCTTCGTCACCTTCGGGGTCTTCAACCACTTTTCCAAGATCACCCAGGAAGCCGTCGATCTCTGGTGCAAGCTCCTTTTTACGATCTCCCCGAGCAAAACTCCTGATCAAGGCTCTGGGAATGGAACATGAGCCGATGAGGAAAAGGACATGGGAAATGTTTGCCTCACGGGGCATTGGTCAGGACAGGCTGGAACTGGTGGGAAAGACTCCGAGCATTTACAGTCATCTGGAGCTGTTCGGAAAAGTAGACATTTCCCTCGACACCTTCCCGTACAACGGCACCACCACCACCTGCGAATCACTCTGGATGGGGGTTCCGGTGGTTGCAAAGGAAGGGAATGCTCACGTTTCGAGGGTAAGTGTGAGTCTGTTGGGAACCGTGGGGCTTTCCGGACTGGTTGCCGGATCGGACCAGGACTACGTTGCCTTGGCAGCTTTTCTGGCACGTGACTGTAAGAATCTGGAAATACTCAGGAACAACCTGCGGGACAGGATGCGGTCATCGAAGCTTCTCGACACGGTGGGATTCACGCGAAACCTGGAAGGGGCGTATCGGCAGATGTGGTGTAAGTGGTGCGCGGAGCAAAACCAGATAAAAGCATAAATTGTCAGGATGTACAGGGAAAGCCAGACTAATTCCTAATGCCAGCTGGGTTGAAAAATGATTCTAGCGACTTTCAACCCAAAACCCAACACTCAAAACTCATCACTCAAAACTGGTATTCAACGTTGCAGGTTGAAGAGCAGCTTTTCCGCAACCTCATGAAACTGCCGCGCCGCCTGGGACCAGGAAAGGCGCCCCATGTCTTCCGCCGCAACCATCCCTTTGCGGTGCAACTGATGCCGCATCTGGTAGGCGGTTTCCAGGCTCTCTATTACTTCCTCCAGGTCCGGTTCGAACCAGACCCCTCTCCCGTGCCCCTCGTAGAGATACGGCCGATAGCGGGTCAGAGGAAAAGCATTTTCAGAGGTAATCACATCGGCGTGCCCGGTCATGTCGCTGGCAATGACCGTCTTGCCGCAAGCCATATACTCGCACATCACCATGTTGTTCCCCCCCTCGCAGCGGTTGGGGAAAAGGCCGATGTCACTGGCAAGATAAATCTCCTGCATCATCCTGTTGTCCCTGAGGGGGTGCAGCAGAACCCGCCCGGTATCGATACCGTTCTCCTGAAGAGTGCGGCTCAGAAGCGACAAACAGTCTTCTTCGGCATGCCGGTACCTGATACATGAGGATAATTCCATGGTCTGGAGAGAAAAAGGCCACTGATTGTGCCAGGCGCAGGAAAGAACTACATCTTCATGCCTGTCCATGAAGACCTTCATGGCAGCAATGACAATGTCCTGCCCCTTCCGCAACTCGAATTTTCCGCCCGAAAAAACCACAAAATGATCCTTGGCACGAAGTGCCGGCTCTGGATGAAAAACCCGTGGATCGATACCCTGGAGAATGGTTCCGGTTGCTTTAAACCCTCCGATTCGCAGATTATACTCGCACCAGTGAGAGCCCGCCACCATGAAATCCCAACGCTTCGCGGCATCTCGGGCAAAGGCCAAAACTTCCAGGTTGTCCTCAAAAAAGCAATAGCCGATATTGACCTTGTCCCAATTGGCCGGTTCGAAGGGTTGAAGGTCCCAGCCACGCACGCAGTGGAGGGTTACACCGTCAAGCTTCGGAAGCTGGGCAATCTCCTGTCGCAGGTAGTCTCCGGCAATGCCCCAGCCATGGGCACTTCCCGAGGGAAGAGACGTATTCATGCCGTGACCTCCATTTCGTTCCGCAGGGAAAGGGTGTAGGCTTCTGCGTCAAACTTTGCATCGTAACGGACAGCGTTGCGATAGAAAACCGATGACTCCCGGACACGGTTCAAATAAAAAGACACATACCCCCGCAGCACCTGGATTTCACCGTCTCTCGGAAAATCTCTTTCGAGCCTGGTCAGAACCTCGTCAGCATCAGCAACTTTCCCACTCACAACAAGCTTCCGGGCAAACGAGACACCATATTCACGGAAGCCGCTTTCCAGCAGGAAAGAGAGTCCCTCATTCTCGGCAATGCTCCGCCATTTAGCGAGAAAATATCCCCTGTTACGCTTCAGGATATCCCCGGCGGTATCGGCGTTTGAGTAGTACTCGATCTGCCGAAGCGCCCGGATGGTTCCGCTCCAGTGATGATCGTAGGCGGTAACCGGGATAATATAACTTTTCAGACCCGCCTTTCTGATCTGCAATCCCAGGTCCCACTCCTCGAAATAGCAGGGTGTAAAGGCATCCTCGAAACGAATCAGCTTTTCGCTGAAATGCTCCCGTTTCAAAGCAAACAGAAAACCGGAGACTGCATCAACTTCCAGCGGCTCAGAAAAAGACCCTTTGTCGAAATAACAGTAGTCACGGCTAAGGGAGAAGTCCACGAAAGAACCCTGCGGACCGACACAGGCAGCCCGATCGAGAGTCATGAGAGCCGTCTCCAGAGCTTCCACTGTTTCCGCTTTCAGGTGAACATCCGCATTCACGATGAAAACGATCGGTGTCACCGCCATGTCAAGGCCAACATTCCAGGCGCGGGAGACACCCACATTTCGTTTCATGACCGCATACTGGGTAATGCGGGGATGATCCTTCAGTTCATCCGCTACCTTCTGTCCATTGAATACTACAATGACGTCGCCAGCGATATCCTGCAAGTCATCGAGCAGCGTCGCGATACTGTAGCAACTGGCCGGAGAGTAATCGAGAACCGGGATGACAAAACTCCGGGAAGAGGAACTGAGCTCCGGCAAAGCCTTCCGAGCCTCCTGGACAGGAGAGCTCAATCCTTCCAGGGAACGTGCCCTGAGTTCCTCAGCGGACCAGGTGCTCGCCTTTCCGGCAAGTGCCACCTCCAGCAGGTCTTCCGCCCGGTGGAGGTAGGTATGGGCAGAATGGACCATAGTACGCCCGCGCGCTCCGATTCGCTCACGCAGGTCATCGTTATCCAGGTAAAATCCGACCGTGTCGGCTAGGAGGTCGTCATGGCGGTAGACGGCATAATCCTCACCATCGCGGAAAAGGATATCCTGACCGCTATTCCAGGCCAGATCGGTTAAAAGCAACGACCCCGCGGACATGGCTTCAAAAACACGCATGTTGAGATCATTGTTCACGGCGCAGTTGAAGACGATTTTTGACGCGGAGAAGACCTTGGCCATGTCATCGAGAAAACATCGCTCCGCATGGAGGTTCACCTGCTCTGACAACATCCGCAGAAGCTCGGTTCGGCGCGGGTTATTGCTTGTCAGGCTGCCGACAAAAGCCACATCATGCTGCTTTAGCAGATCGAGGGAGGTGTGGATTTCCGGGTCGCAGCCCAGTGGCAACCAATGGACATTACTACCCTGCTCCCGGAAGCTGTCCAGGTATTCCCTTTGCGCAATGAAGACGTAATCGAACTGGCGAGCCCACTCCAGGTGCCAGGAGAGATTGAGATGACTGTCGATCAGGTAACAGGCCTTTGGGACAGGAAAGAGCCTGAAGGTTCCGCGGATAGTGTCCGCCCACAGACTCAACCCAAATATAGAGATCCGGATGTTCAGCCGGATCAGTTACCGCAAGGATACTGACCATATCCGGGGTAAAATCCGTGGGAATAGCGTGGGAGATCACCGGAGCCTTCATATTCTGCAGATGCCATTGCTCGATCAGCTCCTCCGGCAACTTCGGGCCAATGGTGGTCAGGTGTGAAATTTTCCGCAAAGCCCTTTCCAGGTAAACAGCGGTAGTAATTGGATATGAAACATAGGCCAGCCATATTTTCGGTTTATTCATCAACACTCTCCGTTCCGCGCGGTTATGGCGCGAAGCATATCCACTATCGCAGCTACCGGACCACTCCAGTCACCAGGCCGTTCCTGACGGAATAGCCGCATGCCCGGATACCAGGGGGAATCATTTCTCCCGGTCATCCAGCGCCAGTCTGCAGCATAGGGCAGAAGGACCCAGACCGGTTTCCCAAGAGCTCCCGCCAGATGGGCAACAGCCGAATCAATGGTAATTATTAAATCAAGATTGGCCATGTGGGCCGCAGTGGCGGAAAAGTCCGTCAGCTGAGCGGTGTAGTCGCGCAGAATCATTCCTGATGGAGGATCCTGTGCTTGCTCGCCTTCACTGCCAACCTGCAGGCTGTAAAAGATCGTGCCCGGTACGGAGGCAAGGGGGGCAAGTGCCTGAAGGGATGCCGACCTCTTCGGGTCAGGCTTCGGCCTCCCTGCCCAGACAAGTCCGATCCGGAAACCACAATCATCCTGCAGCCGCTCTCCCCACGTGTCCAGGTCCCTTGCCAGTGGCACGAGATAAGGCAGCGAAGCGGGAATTGTCTCGAGGGTGGTGCCGAAGATACGGGGAAGACTCAGAAGGGGCACTTGCAAATGAATCTCGGGAAGCACTTCCCCGCGTGCATAGACGAATGCAGTGCCGCGCAGGGAAGCGGTCAGAATATCCCGAAGCGACTCGTGCTGGCATTCAAATAGAACCTTTCCGCCCCGCTCCGCTACCAGGGAAAGATAGCGCACAAACTGGAAAGTATCCCCGAAACCCTGTTCTGCATGAACAAGAAGCGTCTTGCCCGCAAAGGAGGAACCGTCCCAGAGCGGCCGGTCAGCATGGCAAACCGGTACCGGTTCGTTTTTGCAGAAGCGGGCTTCGAACTCCTGGAAGCCTTCCGCAAAGTTGCCGGTCATGAGATACAGAACAGCAAGGTTCCAGCGGGCTGTTGTATACCCGGGATCAATCTTCAAAGCCGCCCGGAATGAAGCTTCCGCTTCGGAAAGCCTGCCCAGTGCCTGAAGAACGACACCGAGATTCTGGTGGGCCCGCACATCTTCCGGACTCACCAGCAGGGCTCTTCGATATGCGCGTTCAGCTTCTTCCAGGCGATCGTCTCCGAAATATACATTCCCGAGATTGATGTGGCAGTCCGCATACTCCGGATCATGTGCCAGAGCGTTTTGGAAAAAACGGAGCGCCTCATGGTGCATACCTTTTTCCCTGCATAAAACGCCGATGGCGTTAAAAACCTCGGGAATGTGCGGATTCAGCAGAAACGCGCGTAGCAGGGGATTTTCTGCCATGTCCGCCTTTCCAGCCTGAAGAAGGGAAAGCCCCTCGGCATAGGCCGCCTCCAGCTCAGAAGAACGGACCTCCCTTTCATCGCGGAACTTTGTCACTCTTGCGCGCAGAGCCTCTTTTACAGAAGCTATCACTGTTTGCCAGTCGCCGGTGCTCTCCTGACGGAAGAGCCGCATGCCAGGATACCAGGGCGAGTCATCCCGGTCCAGCATCCAGCGCCAGTCGGCGGCATAGGGCAGAAGTACCCAGGTTTCCTTGCCAAGGGCACCTGCCAGGTGGGCGACACCCGTGTCGATGGAAATGACCAGATCAAAATGGGCTATCAATGCAGCGGTATCGCTGAAATCACGGATCTCCGCCGTATGGTCAATTAAGCAGAGCCCCTGTCGCGCTTCACCATGGCCGGACATCTCGTTTTCCAACTGAAGGGAATAAAAAGTTACTCCGGGGATTTCGGCAAGTGTCGCAAAGTTTTCAAAGGCACAGGTCCTGTTGGGGTCAGGCTTTTTCCTTCCGGCCCAGACCAGGCCAACCCGAACGGTATCGGTATCAGTAAACTTCTCCGTCCAGGATGAGAGAGCTTCCAAAGAAGGGAGCACATAGGGAAACGCCAGGGGAATCGTTTCAAGCGTGGTTTGAAAAATCCACGGCAGGCTCATTATCGGCAGGTGACAATCAAAGTCCGGGAGCTCTTCGCCTGTTGCGACGCATAAGAAAACACCCTGGAACTCCCGCAAGCAGGGTCTTCTGGGATGCAGGGCACTCAACTATCACCCTGCCGCCCTGCGCTGCCAGAAGCGGAAGATAGCGAGCAAACTGGAAGGTATCGCCGAAACCCTGTTCAGCGTGAATGAGGATGGTCCTGTTGTCAAGGGGCGTGCCATCCCACAAAGGCTGAAGAAAGGTTCGAGGTTTGGTGGTAAATCCCCGTTTTTTCCAACGCCACTCAAATTCCGGCCACCCTTGATCGAATTCTCCGACCTGCAGGAGGGCCAGGGCAAGATTCCAATGTGCCTCGGAACAACCCGGATCGATCGCCAGGGCCCGGTGGCAGCTGGCCATGGCTTCATAGGGTTTGTGCAGCGACTGGAGTGCAGTGGCAATGGTAACATAGCCTTCTGCAAAACCTGGCATAAGACGGAGAGCTTGCCGATAACTACCGATAGCTTCCTCCCATCTCCCTAACTCCAGCAGGGAATTCCCGCGGTTGTGATGCAAGGCACCCGTGCTTATACCTAGTGCAAGTGCCCTATCATAAATGGCAACAGCATCGACATACTTCTCCGTTTCATGAAGGTAATTCCCCAAGCGAATGTAGTCGTCTATGTTCTCAGGATTCCGTGAAATCTCCAGCGTGTGTGTCTCCAAAGCATTATTCATGGGTCCGTCCAGCCATTAGAAAGTACCAGCTACACCTTTGCACCGGTGTGATTTTCAACCAGATACCCGAAGTCTCTTTGACTATCATTCCAGAGTTATCAAAAATACCTTGCATCACCAGGAGTAAACAGGAAGGATTCATGTACCGAATACTGGTCGATGGAGTACCTGCAGTAGGCAAAGCAACAAACATGCCGCACAAAATTTATCTTAACATGCTGTTTTTACGTACTATTTCAGCCAAGCAATCATTCATGTCAATATTTTGAACGGGATTCACGCCTTAAAAGCCAACAGTGGCAACAGACAAACAAGGGATAAACGCGAAGCGCTCCCTGAGTTCCCCACACCAGATTTTTGTTTGTCTGCCTTGTGAAATCCATGATAATATTTCACGCTATTCCGGGCGCTATGAACAAGTGTATACATTCCCTGCATCACAGAGGGCTGAAAACGTGCTTGAGAGGCGGTCAGGAGGACTCGAAAAGAATGATAAAAAAGAAGATCAATTACGAACTCTATTTCAAGGATGGCCAGCAGGTTAAAATCGGTGTCCGGCTTTCCGCCACCCTCCTTCGGGAAAGCAACGGAGAATTAACGGCTTTTTCCGGAAATCGCGCCAGGGTCGAAATCCTTGGCGGCGATGAGCCGAAAGCCCTCTTGTCGCTGAAGCCAGGATCCCGCGTTTCCCTGTCCGGCTGGTCAGGCTGGGGTTTCTATTGCTGTGACGCCACCCTCGTTACCATAGTCTCGCCAAAAGAATTCGATCTCCGTCTCGAAGGTGCGGTTGAGGAAATTCAGCGACGCGAGTATTTTCGCCTTGATGTTTCCCTGCCGGTACAAATAGCTGTCCCCACCCAGCAAACAATCGCCTCACTGAGCGAACAGTGGGAAAAGAAAAAAGCCCGGAACCAGGCTGAACCGCCACCAAGGATATTTACATCGGCCGGAAGCTATCGGGCCGTCACATCCACCAGGGAAGAGATTTCTTCCGAGGACGTAAACCTGAGTGGGGGAGGCATTAGATTGCGGATGAAATCGGCCGTATCCATTGGAACCCGCATCCATGTTGATCTTTTCCTCCCCATGGCCCCGCCACGGATAATTTCCACGGTGGCGGAGATACTGCGCAGCAACGAGATCACTCTGCGGGTCGAAAAGACCCCGGTCTATATTACCGCCATGAAATTCATTCTCTTGGAGGAAACCGACAGAGAAGCGATAATCTCCTACCTTTTTTCGGAGCAGAGGCTCCAGCTCCAATCGGAATCGGACCGGGAGTTGCCGTCACCCTCTCTCTGACACCCCTTCCCCCTTAACGATTGATGATCAACCGCTTCTGCGTGACAACAGAAGTGTGCTTGCTCGTAATAACAAAAAAGCACCGGCCCATCAAGGGACACGGCGCCGTATTCAGCAAGCTACTTCAATCACCACTATTTCTCAGATGTTCTGCGGTTCGCCACGTTCACCATCGCTGGACAGCACGACAATATCAACCCTCCTGTTTTTTTCCCGACCCTCTTTTGTACTGTTATCGGCTACTGAACGAAATTCGGCATAGCCCGTTGCCGAAAGTTTTTCCGGAGAAAACTTGTAGTAGTAGACAAGGTGGTGGACGATATTTGTTGCCCGGGCGGTTGAAAGTTCCCAGTTGGAGGGAAAGGCAGGAGTGCTGATGGGAACATTGTCAGTATGTCCCTCGATCCTGATATCATTATTGTAATCGCTAAGGGACTCGGCAATCTTGGCCAGAAGCGGATAGGAACTCACGCGGATCTCGGCGCTTCCCGAATCAAAGAATCCAGCCTCTTTGAGACTGATAACGAGACCCCTCCGGTCAATCTCCAAAGACACCTTGTCCTGCATGCCGTTTTTTACCAGATATGCCTCCAGGGAAGCCCTGGCCTTTTTGAAATCCTTTTCTTCGGCATGATACTGATTCTTGGTGGGTTTCGAGAAGGGCATCTGCGGCTGCATGTCGCCCCGAGCAGTTGGTGCAGTAATTGCGGGAATCTGGCTTAACTCGGTGGAATCGAGCACATTGACCTTGCTCATGGGACTTGACTTAGCATAGCCGAAAGACTCGCGGAGAGAGGCGATGACCTCTTCCACCTTCCGCTTGTCAGTCTGGGACATGGCAAACAGGGTAACGAACACGGCAAAAAGAAGGGTGATGAAATCGGCGTAGGAAACGAGCCAACGTTCATGGTTTGCGTGCGGTTCCGGCTTTTTCTTCCTTCGCGCCATTTATTTGCCCTTTTTCTCTTCTCCGGTCTGGACCAGGAATGACCGAAGCTTCTGCTCGATGTAATGGGGATTTTCGCCGTTCTGGATGGCGGTCAACCCTTCGATGATCATCCGTTTCTGCAGGAGTTCCTGTTTGATTCTATGCTTCAGTTTGGTGGCAAAGGGAAGGCAAACGAGATTGGCCGTCATGAGTCCGTAAATCGTTGCCACGAAAGCAACTGCAATACCGGCGCCCAGTTTGGAGGTATCGGAAAGGTTGTTCATAACGTGAATGAGGCCGAGCACGGCACCGATAATGCCGATCGTCGGAGCATAGCCACCGGCCGCCTCGAAAAACTCGGCACTCCCCTTTGCGTGCTCTTCGTAGGTATCAAGCTCGGTTTCCATGGTATCCTGCAGCTTCTGCGGGTCGATCCCGTCTACTACAAGCGAGATTCCTTTGCGGGTGAAGCGGTCCTTGGCCGTCTGTGCTTCCTGCTCCAGAGAGATGAGGCCATTCCTCCTGGCCTTGGCGGCATAATTGATCATTTCTTTAATAATGGCTTCATTATCCCCGGCAGAGAGGAAGAGAACCCGCTTGGAATCCATAACAGCCTGTTTGATAGTCGACAATGGAAAGCTGACAAAAGCAGCGCCAAAGGTTCCACCAAGGACGATGAGGGCGGCAGTCGGCTGAATGATCGCGCTGACATGCCCTCCTTCCATGATCTGGCCCCCGATTACCGCACCGAAGCCGAGAATTAAGCCGATAATTGTGGCGATATCCATATTATACGCTTCCTGTTTCAGTAATTTCCCGTGCAAGGTCGATCGTGGACAGGATGTCTGTCACACTCCCCGAAAAGGCTGCAGCATTGCACTCTGCACACGACACAAAGCGCCATGGCAGATTTCTGGTGAACCGATCCTCCGAAAAGTGTCCCTTCTACAGCTTGCAGAAGGGATTGTATAAATCATCCCAGCGCTTGCGAAAGTACTTCTTGCCGGGATTCCGATGAGAGCGGGCTACGATTTTTGACTTGAAGGAAACAATTCGCTCGATCAGCACGGCGGCATTTTCCAGAACGATGTAGCGATTACCGTTGCTCAGGGTAATGTGGGTATCAGGGGTTTCTTCGATCACCTCGATCAGATCCTCATTTATGAACATCTGGCTGCCGTCAAGCCGTGTAAGTTTTATCATTTCTTCTCCGCCCCCTTATTCTTATTTCGGACTGTACATGGTTTACTTGAGCATTATTTGTGCCATTCGCGTCAAAAAACAGTCTTGGTGCAAAAAAACAGTTGGATCTACGGTTTCAACTCCTATTCAGCAGAGGATAAAGATCTTACTCAGCCAGAAGAAGTATCTTCGTAGTTTTCTCCTCAACAATTCTCTGCATGGACCTGATGGGTGCAAAAAAGGCCAAACGGTTCACAAGAGCCCGGATGGCCTTTCGGATAAATCTCTCAAATGCTTCCTTTTCCATGGAAAGGCAGCATATTTTGCTTCCTGATTAGCGATATTCTTCCGCTTTAAAGATTGTCATCCCCGAATGTCTTTATCGGGGATCCATACTTTCAGTCGGTTAGAGGCTGGATTCCCGATCAGAATCTCTTCGGGAATGACAGTTTTTGCAATAAACGGAAGATTGATACTAATCAGGTTTCACTTTCACTTCAGATAGTCCATCAACGACAATTGTGAAATCTTGGCTGTTGCCGACAGGGCCGCCTGAAATGCCGTCTGCTGCTGGTTCAACTGCGTTGCCGCTTTGATATAGTCCACACCCATGGTATCGGAAACGATCCCTTTCAAGGTAGCCTGATTGTTGTTTATCATGGTTTGGGCACTTTTAAGCCGAATCATCCTTCCGGCCACATCGCTTCTGGCATTGTCAATCTGGTTTGACGACAAATCGAGTTTTGCCGCATTCGACTGAATATCGGCTGGATTATTGCTCTTGATTGCCGATATTATCTTATCGAGTGTATCAAGCATGTCCACACCACCATACGTGCCGGTTCCCTTCAACAAGGCATCACCAGCAATGGAAACTGGTGCGGTCGAATTCTTGTCGATTTCGACCGAAACCTCGTCAGAGGTGCCGGCGTAGTTATTGTCCGTTTTGGAAAATGGCGGCGTGCTGTTCTTGAAACCGGCAAAGATATACTGATCGCCCAACTGGGTATTGCCGAGATCTACCAGCTGCTTTTTCAATTCTTCCAGTTGCGAAGCGGCATTATCACGAACCGTCTGATCACTGCTTCCGTTGGTGACGGTACCCGTTGTTTTTTTTGCCTGGGCAATGATATCAGACATGCCTTGAAGTGCGGTATCCGTCATGGACAGCGAGAGATTCCCCTTGGTGATGTTGCTGAGGTACTGATCTCCACTGTCCAGCTTGCTGTCCATGTCCAGGAGCTGGCGGGTTGTAATGGGGTCATCGCTGGGCCGGTTTATGAGCGAACCGGACGCAATCTGCTCCTGAAGACGGTTGAGCAACGTTCTGCCCTTTTGCAGATTGTACAATGCGTTATCTGAGGTCATTCCCGGAGTTATTCGCATATTCGGTCTCCTGTTCTCAACCTGTTACCGTATCAGGCCCATTACCGTGTCCAGCATATCGGAAGCCGTAGTGATCACCTTTGCCGAGGCTTGAAAAGCTTGCTGGTACTTGATGAGGTTTGCCATTTCCTCGTCCAGGGAAACACCGGAATTGGACTCGCGAAGGGCATTGAGCTGTCGCAGGAAGTTGTCACTTTGTGCTGTGGAGTTGGAGGCGTTTTCCGAATCAAGACCGACACTGCTGACAAAGCCGTTGTAAAAGCTTGACATGGACGCACTTGTCGTCTTTCCGTCCACCGTAAAGCTGAAGGAAGCAGATTTCAACTGGGCAAGCGCCAAAGCGCTCGTATTGTCCCCAGGCCCGCTTACGGTGGTCGGATTCTGGCCTGCTGCCGCTATTTTATTGGCGGTAAGGGAGGGATTCAGCGCTATATCGGCGCTCGTTGTTTTCGTCGGATCAAAGAAGTCGTTCTGGGTACCGTCCAGCCCGTACCCGGAACTGTGCTGAGCATTTACATTGGTAACCAGCTGCCGAGCCATTTCGTCGAGTTTCGCCAGATAGCCCGGTACAATCTCGTCACGAACCTGGAGGGTACCGCCAATCTCGCCAAGGCTGTTGTCCGTGCCGCCGATGGTTGATGTCACATCAGTGGCTGCCCCTCCACCAACAGGTGCCAGCATAATCTTGTTGAGACCCGTACCTGCGTCAACCTCTGTTGACAGCGTGGCAAAAGAATTGCCCTGCACAAGCGGTTCACCACCGGGAAGGGTAACAGTCAGAGTTCCGTCACTTTGTTCGGAATAGCCGACGCCGACCTTCTTCGCCAGTTCCTGGGTAAGATAGTCCCGCTGGTCCCGCAACTCATTGGCATTTCCGCCCAACCGTTCCGTCTGAAGTATCTGCTCATTGAGAGAAGCAATACTCTTGGCTTTATCGGTTACATCGGCGGTTATTCCTACAAGGGAACTGTCGGCACTTGAAAGGGAGTCGTGCAGATTCGTGTTCATCTGGTGAAAGGTATCCACCAGTGTTTGAGACCGTGACAACACTGCCTGTCGCTCCGCTGACCCTTGGGGAGTCACCGACAGGTCCTGCCATGAATTGAAAAAATCCTCGATGGATTGGCCAAGGCCGTCGTTTGTCACTTCGTTGAAAAACGGTTCTATCTGCGAGAGAGCGGTCTGCTTCGTCTCACTTTCTCCATACTGACTGTTTCCCTTCACCAACTGGAGCTGCAGGAGATCATCATGACTTCTCTGGACCGTGGCAAGTTGCACACCGGTTCCGAGAGGGAAGCCGTTTGCATTATTGACAGGGGCTGTCTCAAAAACCGCTTTTTGGCGTGAGTAGCCGGGAGTATTGACGTTGGCGATGTTTTCGCTCGACACCTCCATGGCGACTCTGGCCATGGTAACACCCGACGTTGCGATATTGAGAAGATTATTGAGTCCCATCAGATTTCTCCGCTCACAAGTCTGCTGCCGGCCACACCGGTAACCACGCTTCCCGCGTTACTGTAAGTGCTCACGCCGCGTCCCAGGCCTCTATTGATGAATTCCAGCGATCTGTTGACGGTACTGAGTGATCCGTAGAGGAGGTCACGGTTAAAACGGTTGCTTCGGTTCAGAAAGATCGGTAAGTTCGAAAAGTCTCCGCTGTGACTTGAGCAGGAGGTCACGCCGGGAAGCAGGGGCAGCGGCAAGAAGCGAAGACAGGTTGACTGCCGAGCTGACTTTCAGCTCGTGTGCGGCGTTTTCCATGGCCTTCCGGCAAGTTTCCTTGCACTGTTCAAGCTGCGCAATGAGCTGAAGCTTGCTTTCACGCTTCACCTCCAGGCCCTCAGTATCAAGGTCAACAATATAATCCCGTTCTTCTCCAAGGAGCAGCACGAGCTTTTCCAGAAGAATCTCTTTTTCTTTCAGGCTCTCTAAGAGAAAATCAGTCCGATCAGTCATTCCCATCTCCGCCCGCCTTCAACACGCCAATGGACTGCAGCATCTTCTCGGCTACTGCCTGACCGCTGACATGGTAGGTTCCATCGGCAATCCGGCTCTTGATAGATTCAATTTTTTCCGTGTTCGTGCTCCCCATCGAAGCCAGGGCACTGGTGAGCTGATCTATCTTCGCGCGATTCACGGACAGTTCCACCCGGTCAGAACTGTTTGCAGATGATTTTTTGGACGAAACATCCGAAGCGCCCTTTTTCTCCAGCGCTTCGCTACGGAGAGTCGGTATTCCATTGTTAACGGTGCTATTGGTAATTTTCATGGTCACACCTAAACTTCCTGAGCTGGTTTCCTTAACTTCATTGTTTCGATCGACTGTCATTGGCTTCACTCTGTCCTATGTGCCGTGCAAGTTGTTCCTCGAGCCCCCTGCAGAGTCCAAGCGACCCACTCTTGGCGGCCTCCTGGGCATATTCCTGATCAAGCATGGACCGGTAAACCTCTTCTCCATGCCCGCCGCCGGTCAAGGAGTCCTTGCCAACGGTTGAGCGCATGGATTTCAGCATCATTCCGATAAAGAGAGCTTCGAAATCCTGAGAGGTTTTTTTAAGCGCGGCGTTCTCATTGCCGGGATTCACACCCTTGCCGCCACCATTCATCTTGCTCAGAGGATTCGATGCCAGCTCTTCAGGAAATAATGCAGGTTTGCTTATCATCGTCATATAGGTACCTTATCGAATGAATTTCCCAAAACTTTAGAGGTATTTTCAAAATATTTCAATTTCTGAACAGGCTGTTCATAATTCAAACATCTGCGGGTTATTCCGCACGTTGCTATATAATTTCCAACTCCCCCTGCAGAGCCCCTGCCGCCTTGATAGCCTGCATAATTCCGATCAGATCCCGCGGTGTTACACCAATCGCATTCAGGGCTTTCACCACATCACCGATATTGGCCCCCTCCTTCACGACAAACAGTCCGCCACCCTTGTCCTCTTTCACATTGATGCTCGTGCGAGGCACAACCGCCGTCTGCCCAGTACTGCTGAAAGGTTGGGGCTGGGAAACCTGTGGTGTTTCCTTGATCGACAGTGTCAGATTGCCATGCGCCACGGCCACGGTGGAAATCCGGACATCATTGCCGATGACAATCGTACCGGTCCGCTCGTTGAGTACCACCTTTGCGACCATGTCCGGCTGAACCTGGAGACTTTCCAATGCTGCGGCAAATTCTACAGTATTCCCCTGGTATTTTTCGGGGAGAGTCAGAGTAACGGAACCAGGATCATCGCACACGGCAATAACGCTCTGGAACTTTTTGTTGATTACGGAGGCAACACGTGAAGCAGTTGTAAAATCAGGTTGATGGAGATTAAGCCGCAGTTTGCTCCTGTTGGTCAAGGCATAGGGAAGCTCCCGCTCGACCAGTGCCCCTTCAGGAACCCTGCCAGCAGTGGGATGGTTTTTCTGGGCTGATCCGCCAGATTGACCGCCATAGGAGAATGAACTGGTGGAAATGGGGCCTTGAGCAACAGCATACACCTGAGCATCACCACCCTTGAGAGGGGTCATGAGAAGAGTTCCGCCTGCAAGGCTTTTGGCATCACCAAGGGAAGAAACCAGCACGTCAAGTTTGGTTCCCTGCTTGGCCATGGGCGGCAGGGTGGCCGTAACCATGACCGCGGCGATATTTTTCACGGTAATGTCCGATCTGTGGATGGTGACGCCCGATCGTTCCAGGAGGTTTGTAAGGGTTTGGACCGGAAACTTGGTCTGATCGCTGTCGCCACTGCCGTTCAAACCGACTACCAGGCCGTAGCCGAGCAACTGATTGTCCCTGACTCCGTCAAACGAAGCAATATCCTTGATGCGGGTAGCGTGAACGAGATGAGGCATCAGCACAACAAATACCGCAATGGAAAGAATTCTTTTCATGGTCACTCCCATTAGAAAGGCCATACCTTGTCAAAGAAATTGAAGAACCAGCCCGGCTGCTGACGGTCGTTGATAATTCCATTTCCGGAATAGCTTATGCGAGCATCAGCAATATGCGAAGAACTTATCATGTTATCCTGATTGATGTCCCTCGGGCGAACCGTACCCTTCAGGACAATGATCTGCTCTTCATTATTGACTTTGACACTGCGGCTGCCTTGAATCTTCAAGTCGCCGTTGGGGAGGATATCCATGACCCTGGCGGAAATGGTTGCATTAAGCACGTCTTTCCGTGTTGTGGTGCCGCTGCCTGTGAAATCAGAGCTGGCATCAGCCTTGATGAGACTGTTCAGGTCAAGCTTGTCCTTTAGGGCCGTTGTCTCCAATCCCATGAAATTGGGGATAGACGCCGAAATGCCGGACGAGCGCTTTGTTCCGGTAGTGGCCTGCTTGCTGGCACTGGCCTCCTCGACGATTACCACTGTCACGATATCTCCCCGTTTTCGCGCCTTGAAATCATCCATCGGCGAAACCGAACCGGCCTGCCAGATCGAACCGTTCGCATAACTGATCTGCGGTGTCGGAACGTATTCTTCATTAGATGATTCTTTCGGCAGCTGCACCTGCGGATAGACGCATCCTGCGCTGAAGAGAATCGCAACAGCCAACATAGTTTTTTTCATGGTAAAACCTCGTGTTCGTAGGGGCACCCCCCTGTGGGTGCCCTTGAATTGGGCAGGCACGGGGGCCTGCCCCAACACAACCTAACCCCCTTACAGAAAGAGAGAGAAGGTTTTTATCATTCCGCACATTGAACTAGAAATTGACCGCAACTGTTCCCGCATCAACCACTCGGGCCTGCACACTCTTTTTCGAATTCATGTTCTGGACCATTATCAGGTCGCCTTCAGCTCCAGTGCCCCGGGCCATTCCGGTTGCAGTAACACGAAAAGAACCGTTTTCTGCAACGATGGTTACTACCTGGCCGTTTTTCACCAAGGGAACCTTTTCCAGATAATCGCTGCGGACCGGGGTATTGGCCCGGATAGGTATCCGAACCCGTTTGCCGAGAACATCCGCCAGGTTGAAACTGACCTTACCCGAAACGTCCGTCATGTCCCTTTTCTGCAGCGAAACATCGTTCGCTTCCACCACCTTGCCTCGCGGCAGGGGATACAGGGCAACAACCATGTCTTCAAGTGCTTCCACCTCCACCGGGATACTCATGTTCCTGACTAATTGATCATCAACCCGGATGACAAGGCCGAGAACAGTCTTGCCCCAGCCTTGCCACTGCTCGGGAGCGATAATCTCATAGCTGACCTTCCCGGCAGGGACGGATATGTTCTCGCCAACGATGATCCGCTTGATTTTAATTTCCATGCCGCTGTCCTTGGTTCTGTCCAGGATGAAGTCTTTAACCGCAGAGCGAATCTTCTTCTCAGACAAAACCGTGCCGCCCGCAAAGGCAATGCCTGAAGCGGTAATGCACCATGCCAGGGCAATAAATACGAGACGTACGATGATCTTTTTCATATTCCTCTCCCGCCCGCTACCGTTACCGCTTCATGTTGTTGGCCTGCTGGAGCATCTCGTCCGCAGCCTGGACTGTCTTGGAATTGATCTCGTAGGCCCGTTGGCTGACGATCATGTTAACCATTTCTTCCATGACGTTTACGTTGCTCATCTCCAGAAACCCCTGGCTGATGGTGCCAATGCCGTTCTGTCCGGCGGTTCCGGTGGTAGGATCCCCTGATGCATCGGTAACCTTATAAAGATTGTGGCCCTGGCTGGAAAGTCCCGACGGGTTCTGAAAGGTTGCCAACTGAATGGTTCCAACGGTGGTTGCGCCGGACTGACCCGACTGCGTTACGGAAACAGTCCCATCGCTGCCGATGGAAATCTTGGATGCATTACTCGGAATCACCATCTCCGGCATGAGAGGATTTCCGTCAACCGTGACAACCCTCCCCTGGCCGTCCCTCTTGAAAGTTCCTGACCTTGTATATTCGGTAGTACCGTCCGGCATCTGGACCTGAAAGAAGCCATCTCCTTCGATGGCCAGATCCAGCTCACCCCCTGTCTGGGTAATATTGCCGGCGGCAAAGACCTTGGTAACCGACCCAGGACGTGGTGCCGAGACCGACTTCAATACCTGCTGCCTGGGTGGAGTTTGTCGAGGGCGCCCCGGTCGTCTTGATACTCTGATACATCACGTCCTGAAAATCAGCGCGGCTCTTCTTGAAACCGCTGGTATTGACGTTGGCCAGGTTATTGGCAATCACGTCGATATTGAGTTGCTGCGCCTGCATCCCCGAAGCCGCCGTCCACAAAGCCCTCATCATAATCCTGCCTCCTTAATCCCTATCTCTAGATCCTAGATCCTTAATCCTTAATCCGCTCTTCCTAATCCTTAATCCGTTCTTCTCGATCCTCAATCCTCAATCCTGCTTCCCTACACCTTACCCAGTTCATTCACCGCATGCCCGGTCATCTGGTCATAGTTCTGGATCATCTTCTGACAGGACTCGGAGGAACGCGTTGTTTCGATCATCCGCACCATCTCTTCAATGGTATTTACGTTCGATCCTTCTAAATATCCCTGCCTGACAACCGTATCCTTTGCCGCTTGCGGAGTTACATCGGTTGTGTTCGGCATGAAAAGGGCACTGCCTACTTTTCTCAGATCATAAGGCTTCGGAAAATCCACCACATCAATGGAACCCGTTTCCTGGCCTTCAACAAAAATCTTTCCCTTTGCATCGAAGGACACACTGCCTCCATTGATTACGATGGGGCCACCTTTGCCCAGAACTTCATAGCCATCAGCGGTCACCAGCCTGCTTTTTGCGTCAAGTTTGAAGTTGCCCTGCCGCGTGTAGGCTTTCCCTTGCGGGGTATTTACCGCGAAAAATCCGTCTCCATCAAGGGCGATATCGAAAGTATTGTCAGTCACTTTTACCTGTCCCGAAGAATAATCAGTTGAATACTTCTCCTTAATCAACATCGGAGAATCCTCAGAAACCTCCATCCCTTGGGCATTTGAGGCTGCCAGGACGGACTCGAAACTGATGTTATCCCTCTTGAATCCCGGGGTATTGACGTTTGCCAGATTATTGGCAATCACATCCAATTGCTTCATCATCGCCATATTTCCGGAAATGGCGCCATAGATTCCACTATTCATGGAACACCTCCTCTTTCAGGGACGATTAGCCCGCCATATTCTTCATTTTGACTTTCAGGCGAATAACTGCCTGACTGTGCAACTGGGAAATCCGAGACTCGGTGAGACTCATGATCTCGCCAATCTCCTTCAAATTCAATTCCTCGTAATAGTACAGGGTTACCACGAGACGCTCTTTTTCAGGCAACGCTTCGATTGCTGCACCGAGCAACTGGAGAAGCTGCTTTGCCATCATCTGGTTCTGAGGATTTTCCGCTCCATTATCCGAGAGGAAATTAAGAAAACCGAAGGGGCTCCCCTCATCATCTTCGTGAAAATCATCCAGGCTCATGAAGGAAAGTGAGTGGACCTCCTCCATCAACTGGAAGTATTTCTCCAGATCCATGCCCATGGCTGCAGCAACCTCTTCGCTGCTCGGATTGCGGCCCAGCTTCTGCTCCAAAACGGAGAATTCATGTTCGAGGCGTTTGTATTTCTCGCGCAGAGTCCTCGGCAGCCAGTCCTGGGCGCGAAGCTCATCCATAATGGAACCCATGACCCGCTTTTCGGCAAAAGTCTTGAAAAGGATCCCCCGAGTCGGGTCGAAGCGCTCAGCAGCGGTAATAAGACCGATCACCGCAACGCTCATGAGATCCTGCTGGTCAAGGTGTGACGGAAGCTTGGAAGATATCCTTCCCACCAGGTATTTCACCAATGGAAGGTGGGATAGTACCAGCTCGTCCCTGTTCTGGCAGGAGCTGAACTGACGTTCCGTTTCATATGCCTTTGCGAGAGTGTTCATAGTAACTCCGATACTGGACGGGAAGTCTTATTGCTGCAGGATTTATACATCCGGGCAAACAAAGCGCTTCCCTAAAATTCATCTCAGTCTTCCCCGAGAATCAGTTCCGCAACCTTTTTGCCAGATGCCGGTTCAATATCTTCGGGAACTCTCTGCCCCCTCGTGAAATACGAGAGGGGCAGCTTGTTCTCAATCTGCAGATTTACAATTGAGCCGAACGAACTGCTTTCGTCCAGCTTGGTAAACAACAGTCTGCTCAGGGGAAGTGCCCCGAAACTTTCGACGATCCCGCGAAGTTCCCGTTCCCGCGTTGTGGCCGCCACACAGAGATGGGTCTCAATGGTGAAAGATGAATCCAGCATCGCACGCAGACTTTCGATGGTTTCCGCGTCTTTCGGGCTTCTGCCGACCGTATCGATCAGGACCAGATCTTTGTCGGAATGTGCAGCAAGGGCTTTTTCCAGCTCCTTCGGGGTTGAAGCCACCTCAAGCGGCACACCCATGATCCGGGAATAGGTTTTAAGCTGCTCTACCGCACCGACACGGAAGGTGTCGATGGTTACCAGTGCTATTTTTGCCTTACGCCCTATCGTGTAGAGGGCTGCAAGTTTTGCAATAGTGGTGGTTTTGCCCACTCCGGTGGGTCCAACCAGCGCAACGATTTTAGTGCCATTCTTTTTCATCCTGATGGGACCCGAGCACTTTATGGTGGACTCAAGTGACTCTTTCAACAATTCCTTGATATCTTCTTCACTTTCTGATGGTTTTTCTGAGCTTTTCACCTTTTCCAGCAAGGCATGAATGGATGACTCAACAAGTCCGGCCTCATGCAGGGTGCCGGAAATACGTGCCAATGAAACGGTTTCCTTTTTGTTTTGGTCCGCTGCAGCGCTGGCAAAATTCCCGGCAGGCACGAGAGTGTCCCTGGTACTACCGGATAAGACTCCAGCGGACTCTCTCTGAACCGATTCTAGAAGAAGTTTTTTCAACTCCATCATTTCACCGTTCTCCGGCTCCCGCTGGCTAAAATCCCTTCCGGGTGCAGTATCTGTCCATTCGGCCCTTGCTGCTTTCGCAGATGAGACAGATTCCTGACGGGTGTTGTTTTCCTTGACAAGCAAAGTGTCAACCCTCTCCCTCAGTTCTTTCAGTTCACGGGCAAGCGGCTCAAGCATGGAATTGCGGAATTCATCGCGGGTTGTTTCTTCTCTTACGGCAGTGTCACGATAGTGGGCGCTCTTCCTCTGCGGGGCAGTATCAACCGTAGCAACGATGCGAAATACCGGCTTGGCAAAAAAGCCCAAAATCCCTTTGCGTCGCTCCTTGCGCGAAGAAATAATCATGGCATCCGGCCCCAACTCGGCCTTCACCAGCTGCATTGCCTCTGCCATATTAACAGCCTGAAAGGTTCTAGTTTGCATCTGCGCTGACCACTCCTATGGATTGAATTTTTATATTCGAGGGAATCTCATTGTGGGAAAGGACCGCCAGGCTCGGCAGAAACCTTTCCGTCAGCTTCTTTACATGACGCCGGACCGAAGGGGAAGCAAGCAGCACCGGGTGACTACCGGTCTGATTGAATTTGTCCATACCCTGTCGAATGTTCTGCAGAATACGCTGGGCAACGCCCGGTTCGATGGCAAGGAAACCGCCCTGATCCGAAGGCTGCACCGATTCTGCGATGATCTCTTCGATTTGCCGATCCAGTGCCAGAAGCGAAAGCACATCGCCGTCCTGCTTGTACTGTTCGACGATATAGCGTCCCAATCCCTGTCGAACAAATTCCGTGAGCACATCAGGGTCCTTGGTCATGTTTGCGTAGTCAGCCAGGATTTCCAGAATGGTTCTCAGGTCACGTATGGAGACGTTTTCCTTCAACAGGCCATGAATCACCTTGAGCACGGTCCCGAGGCTGAGAAGCGAGGGAACAAGTTCATCAACCACCTTCGGACAACTGGTGGCGAGATTATCGAGAAGCTGCTGCAGCTCCTGCCTTCCCACCAGTTCATGGGCATGTTTCTTGATAATTTCGCTGATATGGGTAGCCATAATGGTGGTTGAATCAACAACCGTATAGCCGTTGATCTGCGCATGCTCTTTTTGCGTACTCTTGATCCAGACAGCCGGCAACCCGAAGACCGGTTCGGTAGTGGTGCTGCCTTCAAGCGCCCCGGTCGCCTGGCCGGAATCCATGGCCAGAAACTGCCCTGTCAGGTTGCTTCCGCCAACCTTGGCGCCCTTGATCAGGAACGTGTATTCATGGGGCTTCAACTGCAGATTGTCATGAATGTGGATAGGCGGCACGATGAAGCCCATCTTCTGGGCAAAAGTTTTGCGGATGGAACGGATTCTCTCCAGCAGTTCCCCCTCCTGAGCGGCATCCACCAGCGGCACGAGACCATAGCCAACTTCCAGCTCCAGCAGGTCGACAGGCCGAATGGCGGTTATCTGATCACCATTCTCGTCACCCGCTGCGCCAGTAACGAAATCCTCATCTTCCTCAACCACCTGTCCCTTCTCGCGAGCCATTTTCGCAACCAGATACGACAACCCAGACAAGAGAAAGAAAGCAAAGTGGGGCAGCCCGGGAATAATTCCGAAACAAAAGAGAACCCCTGAACAGACATAGAATGCCTTGGGATGGTTGAGGAACTGCCCGGTAATTTCATGGCCGAAATTATTTTCATCAGCAGAACGGGTGACAATGATACCGGCGGCAGTTGAGATGATGAGCGCGGGGATCTGGGCCACGAGACCCTCGCCGATGGTCAGAAGGGTGTAGTTCGTGAGGGCCGTATCCAGTGCCATCCCCTTCTGCCATACGCCGATGATAAAGCCGCCAATAATATTGGTCATCATGATCAATACCGCGGCTATGGCATCACCGCGAACGAATTTGCTGGCACCGTCCATGGAACCGTAGAAGTCTGCCTCACGGGAAACCTTCGACCTCCGGATCCTGGCCTCTTTTTCCGTGATCATCCCGGAGGAAAGGTCCGCATCGATGGCCATCTGCTTGCCCGGCATAGCATCGAGAGTAAAACGTGCAGCCACCTCGGCAACCCTGCCAGCACCCTTGGTAATAACAACAAAGTTAATGATAACGAGGATCAGGAAGATGACCGCGCCAACAACATAGTTGCCGCCAACAACAAACTGACCAAAAGCCTTGATGACGGAGCCGGCAGCTTCAACCCCCTCATTGCCGTGCAGAAGGATGAGTCTGGTAGAGGCAATATTGAGGGAAAGTCGAAACAGGGTTGTTACCAGGAGAATGGAGGGAAATACCGAAAAATCGAGAGGCTGAGTTGTATAAAGGCCCACCAGCAATATGGCAAGGGCAATGGTGATATTTGCCGCCAGAAAGATATCCAGAATAAATGCCGGAAGCGGAACAACCATCAATGCAAGAATCCCGATAAGGACTAATGCCATATAGATGTCGGAATTATTCCGAGACTTTGCTGTCGCTACCGCCGTTGAGGCCATCCGATTTACCCTGTAATTTCAAGAATATTTTACGCCTGACAATGGAATAGCAACCTCTGTGCCAGACAAGCCTCTCGCTGCCGGCATTCGGCAATAAAGCAGGATTTACCCTGTAAAGCACATGGAACCGGCTATCTACGCTGACCAATCGGCTTTCAGAGGACAACTATTCCCGGCTGGAAGGTGAATAATTTGAAATATATGACAGTATTTTGAAAATAATGGAGTCAAGGATTTGTCAAAGGAGAAGATGTTGACTATGTACGTGGAATCTTGAGAAATGGTTCATAGCCGGGTGGAGAGTTCCGGAGTTTATCTTGGCAGCGTGAATCCGTGTGAGGGATAAGCCACAGAGAGCGAATGTGTTCACGTTTTATCTAATGCAGGGCATATTCACATGAGGTGGGTAAATAGCGGAAAATTCCGTAAACCTGGATGTCAGAAACTCGATATCAGAAGGTCTTTCCCTTCAACCCGTAGACATAGGCCAGCAGTTCCGCCACCGCCACATAGAGGGTCTCAGGAATCGGCTCGCCCTCTTTGACCTGTGCATACAGCTCCCGGGCCAGAAACCTGTTTTCCACAAGCATGACATTGCTCTCCCTGGCCAATGCCTTGATACGGAGAGCGAGATGATCGGCACCCTTGGCTATGACGACCGGGGCGGCCATTTTATGCCGGTCATATTTTATTGCTACAGCAAAATGAGTCGGGTTGGTGACAACCACATCGGCCGTGGGGATGATCTGCTTGAGGCGCCGGAACGCCTTTTCGTAACGCATCTTACGGATCTTTCCCTTTAGCTGCGGATCACCATCACTATCCTTGTGCTCCCGCTTGACTTCCTCTTTGGTCATTTTCAGATTCTGGATGTAATTCCATTTCACAAAGGCAAGATCAAGGATCGCCAACACAATCATGACCCCGCAGGTATGGATGACGATCTTGAACGAGATATGACTGATAAAGACAAAAATCCCGTTGATATCCGTTTCGGTCAGGTAGAGGATTGCGTCCATTTCGTCGCGCAGGATCTGGTAGGCGATATAACCGACGATCAGAATTTTGATAATGGACTTGAGAGCCTCTACGGCCGCCTCTTTCTTCACGAGGCGCTTGATGCCTTCCAGGGGATTGATCTTTTCAAACTTGATGGAAAGCTTTTCCGAGGAAATGGACGCCCCACCCTGGATGACAACAGCAACGACACCCGCGACCATGACCATCATGAAAAATGGGGCAAGGACCGCGCCGATGGAATAAATCTGTTTCAGCAGGATACTGTAGACACTTGTCTGTGTGAGCGTGATCGTTCCCATTCCGGCGAGAAGATTTCTGGTATTTTCTTTCAGGGAGGTCAGCATGTAACTGCCGAGGGTATAGAGGGTCACCATCGAAACCAGCAGGGTGATGGTTGACGTCATGTCGCGACTCAGGGGAGGAGCACTTTTTTTCCTCGATTCCTCGAGCTTTTTTGCGGTCGGTTGTTCTGTTTTTGAGTGTTTGTCTTCTCCTGCCATCAGGGTGCCTGTGAGAGGATTCTTAAAATAGACTTGATCTGAAGAGCCATTCCGCCGAAAGACATCTCTATAGTATGAATAAAAACAAGAAGAGATAGCCCAAGGGCAAGAAAACCGATGCCAATATTAAGCGGCATGCTGACCACAAAGATGTTCATCTGGGGAAAGGAGCGCGCCATGACGCCAAGCACGACCGTGGTGGCAAGAAGAGATACCATGACCGGCGCAGCCAATTTGATCCCCAGAATAAAAATGCCGGAGGTAAGCGTGACCAGAAAGCTGAGCAGATTGCCGCTCATATGCCATCCTCCCAGAGGGACCAGTGTATAGCTGTCCACCATAGCCTTGATAAAGATATGATGAGCCCCGAGCGTCAGGAACAAAAGCGTGGCGACCAGAGTCTGGAACATAGCCATGAGCGGCACCTGGCCCATGGTCGGATCAAACAGGGTGGACATGGAAAAACCCATCTGCATGCCGATTACCTGCCCGCAGAATTCGACAGCACCGAAAACGGCCTGGGCAACAAGTCCAAGGGTGACACCGATCAGGGCTTCAGAAATAACCATCAGTAACAGGGAGAGAAAATCAGAAGGAAGAATAACGTGTGATAGCTTGAGGACCGGAAAACAAACCAGGGTCATCGACAAAGTGACCAGCACCCTGATATTCATGGGAACCCGCTCCCCCCCGAACAAAGGGATTGCACTGAATATCCCGGCCAGACGACCGAGCACCAGGATAAAGAGCGTGAAGTTCTGCATGGAAAGAAACGGTGGAAGCTGGAACATGGCCGGTTATCTCATGTTCGGAATCATGGCAAAGATCTCACGGGTAAAATCCGACATGTAACTCATCATCCAGGGGAAAAAGACGATCATCGCCACCATGACCGCCACAATCTTCGGTACAAAGGCGAGTGTCGCCTCATTTATGGAGGTGACTGCCTGAAAGATACTGATGACAAGGCCGATAACAAGACTGAATATCAGGAGAGGCGCCGCCAGCATCAGGGTTACTTCAAAACTCCTGCGGGCCAGTTGGGTTACCAGTTCCGGGGTCATACGGGTGTCCTTTCTAAAATCGAAGGTGTTTAGACTGAAGGCTGCAAGGTAAACGTAACTACCCAAAACAATGACAATAACTAATGCCATCCCCGAGTGACGTCATCGGGGATCCATGGTGTTATTGTCTGGATTCCCGATTACCCCCTCGGGAATGACAATTTTGAATCATACTTAATAGCTATGAATATTCTTCCTTTTCTACCCTCAGCCTTCAACCTTCAATCTTCAGCCTGTTTTTCTACCCAAAACTCTTCACAATGGATCCGATCACCAGCGCCCAGCCGTCAACCAGTATAAACAGCAGTATCTTGAAGGGGAGAGAAATCATGACCGGTGGCAGCATCATCATTCCCATGGACATGAGTACCGAAGCGACCACCATATCCACCACGAGAAACGGGATATAGATGAGGAAGCCTATCTGAAAAGCCGTCTGCAATTCACTGATCATGAAAGCCGGGATAATGGTCAGGGTCGGGATGTCATTGGCGTTTTTGGGCCGGGGCATCTTGGAAAGGCTGAGGAACAGGGCCAGGTCCTTTTCCCGAACCTGGGAAAGCATGAATTTTCTGACCGGGAAAACCGCCTTGTCCAATGCCTGTTCCTGGGTAATCTGCCCGGTCTTGTAAGGCTGGTAAGCCTGGGTGTTTATCTGTTGCCAAACAGGACTCATGATATAAAAGGTCAGGAAAAGAGCCAGGGAAATGACAATCTGGTTCGACGGGGCCTGCTGAGTACCGATGGCGCCGCGGAGAAACGACAGGACCACCACCACACGAGTGAAGGAGGTGGTCATGATCAAGAGCCCAGGAGCCACTGACAGGATCGTGATCATGAGGAAAATCTGCAGCACGGTCGCAATATCTCCCGGCTTGGAGACCTTGCCCAGGCCGACGCTTACCGTCGGAATACTCAAGGGTTCCGCCATTACCGTTGAGGCAAAAACCAAACCTGCAAGGCAGACAAGAAGGGTAACAAAAGATATTTTATTAAATCTCACACCCCTACCCTTCCCTTTTCTCCGGGGAGAACGAGACGCCTGCCCTTGTGGAGCATGTCCATGAAAAACCGAAACCCGTCAGGAAACGAAGCGGCGGGCTTGGCCGCGGCCGACAATTCCTCCACAACCTCTATCGTCTCCAGCATATCAACCTGTTTGAGAAGACTGAGACCGGAATCCGTCGAACCGAGCAGCAGGTATTCTCCTCCCACTTCCACCAGCATCAGTGACTTTTTCGGGGCAAGGAAACGACTCTCCACAACCCGGATATAACGAGGCACTGACTTTCTCACCAGGTTTCCTTTGAGAAAACGGTTGGCAAGATAGTAGGCAAGATATATCAGACCGATAACAATCGATAATGAGGCCACCATCTGAAAAAAACTTGAAACAAAGCTGAAGCCGGAAGTGCCTGTCCCCTCAGCCGCATATGCGACCCCGGGTAGAAACAAAGCCGGGAGAACCGGAAACATTCTCATACAATTTTCTCCACTCGCTCCGCCGGACTAATGATATCAACCAGGCGAACACCGAATTTCTCATTCACCACCACGGCCTCACCACGAGCCACCAGCTTGGAATTCACGAACACATCGAGGAGATCACCGGCCAGTTTGCCCAGTTCCACAACAGCACCCTGATTCAGCTGAAGAAGGTCCTTTACGAGCAACTTGGTCCGCCCCAGTTCAACCGTAAGGTGAAGGGGGATATCAAGTATCATGTCAAGATTCCTTTTCTCCTGCAATTCATTCTTCTGATCACTGTTTTCCTGTATATCGCTCACGCGGAACCTCCTGGAATGTCTGTATGTCTACCGGGAATTGGGCAGAATGGCAGCCCCTCTCCGTTTTCCTACGATGGTACGCCAGTCGTTATCTGAATAGCCTTGTTTCCCCCCTGGACACCAGGGTAACCGGTGAATTTTTCGATACCTTCAATCTTGACACTCAGTTCGCTCCGGCAATCTCTGCCAAGGATTATCGTGTCGCCGACGGACAGATTGATGAGATCGTTCAAGGTAATGCCGGTATCTCCCAGTTCAACGGTGAGTTCCACCGGGGCCTCAACAAGTTCGGAAGCAAGGCGTGAATGCCACTTGGGATCGATGGCCATACTGTCCAGCTGGGTCCCGATCTTCAGCTTGTCCCGAACCGGATCAATAGTCATATAGGGAATCGCAAACTCCATGGTTCCCGTGAAATCCTCCACCTGAATTTCCAGGGACATGGTAATCACCTGATATTCCGGTGGAACAATGGTAACCAGCCGGGGATTCATTTCCATGCGCAAAAGATTCATCTTGGTGCCCTGGACAACATGGGTCCAGGATTTTTCCATGTCCGCAAGCACATCCTTCACGATCTTTTCCATGAGTCGGACCTCTATGGAGGTGAACATGCGATTCTGCTCCGTCACTGTCGGTTCCCCGGTCCCCCCGAGAATACTGTCCACGAGGGAAAACACCAGCTTGCTGTCCATGGTGATCAACGCCGCACCCTTGAGGGGCTCGATTTTGAAGATGGCCATGCAGACAGGCGACGGCAGGGTTTTCAGGAAATCGTCAAATTTATAGGGCCTGGCGCCCAGTTTCTTGATCTCGACGATTTTTCGCAGTCGATTGGAAAGGGTAACCCTGTTATAGCGGATAAAACTGTCATAAATAACATCCAGGTTCGGAACCAGAACCTGATGATCATTATTGAACAGATCAAAAACAGAAACCGACTCCTGCCCCTCTGCCAGCTCTTTCTCGGGCACGATCCGGCCCTCGACAACTGCTGCAAGCAGGGATTCTATCTCTTCTTTGGTCAGGATCTTTTCCACATCTACCTCGAAATAGCTCGTTACTGGACGACAAAATCGGTAAAATAAACCCGTTTCAGCTTGCCCGGTGAAAGGATATTGTTTGCTACGGTAAAAATTTCCTGCCGCAGCTGATTTTTCCCCTGCTGATCGCGTATATCCAACATGGTCTTGGTGGTCAGGAGCACAAGTATCGCATCGCGGAACTGGGCCTTTCTGGCTTCCATTTCTGTCTTGACCTCTTCGCTGGCCACTTCCATCTCCACTTTCACTCGAAGGTACCGCAGGTCCTGCCCGTCATAAATATTCACAATAAATGGATCAAGAGTATAGATTATGGGAATACCTTTATTATCCGTCTTTGTAGCAGCCTCAACCTTATGCCCCCCGGCAAAGAAGAAATATCCGGCAACACCGCCGGCCACAACAATAACGGCAGCAGCAATGATAATAATGAGCTTCATTTTCCCTTTTCCCTTTTCCGGGGCACCATCCGTTACCTGATCTTCCTTCGGAGCCATCGAAAAACCTCCCTTTTTGCAATGATATCTTCAACCTAGAGTTCTGCCGATGTGAATGCAACCAGAGTGCCAGTTCGTAACCACCTCGACCACACTATCGCGTCACCTTCGCTCCAAAGGAAAAGGGGAAACAGACTTTCCCCTTACCGTGATGGGTCGAGTGCCTACGTAAAATGATATTCAGGGGAAGTATTGCGACAGGACAGACATATTTTCCTCTCCGGAGCATACGCAGAAGAGATTCGGACAGAGTTACCGCAACGTCAGTAAATTGGTAAATTTTCAAGCCAAGATTTTGACAGGGGCGGCAAAAGGCTGTTTCTGTTCGCCCAGCAGGATCTGCTGGACGGTGATTTCAAGTAAACGTCATCATGGAAGAAGACCGAGGCCTGAAGGTATTATTCATTTCGCAATGATCGGATCAAAGCATTCATGGTTTTTCAGTTTCTACTATTTTGGGTTCAATCAAAGCCCAGTCTTGATTTCAGTCATTCGATAACGATGTAAAAAACATTCGTATTTTTTAGTGAAATTTTAAATATGCCTGGTCATTGCGTTGTGTCTGGTCATGAAAGTGGTAGAGTTTTCTAAAGCCATTACATTGATAGTTTCCAAGAAATTCAAGAGGAAGGTTGCCAAGAACAATGAAAAAAGTGTTTGTTCTGCAACATACTCATGAACTTGAGCCTGAAGAAACAGATATAAAGCTAGTAGGTGTCTACTCAACCGAAGAAAAGGCAAAAAAACCATAGCCAAGTTTACATCCTCACCAGGATTTAAAGTTACTCCGCAAGGTTTTCATAAAGATAAATACGAAATAGACAAAGAACATTGGTGTGAGGGGTTTATTACCAGTATTTCAGATTAAGTTATTGAAATAATTTCACAATGAGGCGTTTCACACGAGTTCGACTGAAGCTCGCCGGTGAACTCAACGTTACCCCCTATCCCCGAAGAAGATTTCATGTAAATCTCAGTCATCGACACTGGTGAAGGAATCTCACCCGAGAACATGCGCATGCTTTTCATCACTTAGACCAAGTGTTTAGGCTGAGGCTATTGATCTGAAGAAACTTGCTGGAGGATAGAATGGCAAGCTTTACACGTTTTCGAAAGATAACCAGCTTAAGAAGCATTATTCTTTTTCCGCTTATTCTCGCCTTGCTTCTCCTCGTCGGCGTTATGGTACTCATTTTTCAGCAGTCACAACAGAAGGTGCTGGAACAGGAATTATCCGTAAAAAAGAAGGCGGCAGAAAATATCTTTCTTGAGTATAGGAAAGTAGATGCGAAGATGATGAGTCTGGCCTTGAGCACCCTTAGCCTCAACAGAGAGTTGCTGGCAGCCTTCAAGGCGAGAGACAGGGAACGCCTCCATGACCTGACGGGGTCCTATTCTAAGCGGCTGCGATCGCAGTACGATGTCGATCACTTCCATTTCATCGGGCCGGACCGGGTGAACATCCTGTGTCTTTATCAACCGGAGCTTTACGGTGACAGGAACGACAGCGTCGTCATGAAGGAAGCCGAAAAAACCGGAAGGGAAGCCCAGGGTGTCGAGCTTGACCACCTGGGAACCTTTGACTTGTCGGTGGTCACACCTTGGTTTGACGGAGAAAGGCTGCTCGGATATGTCGAACTCGGCATGGACGTAGACTATATCCTCAAACAGATGCGGGAGGACCTCGACAGCAGTATTTACGCCTTTATCCATAAAGATTTGATACAACGCGAGGAATGGGAGACGGGCATTCGGATGCACGGCCGCAATGAAAAATGGGGCCATTTCCCTGATAGCGTTGTCATCGGCGAACTGCCTGTCCAAATCCCGAAGGATGTTGCGCAGGCTATAGCCGAAAAACACCCGCTGCAACCAGTAACGGAAATTCATGCTGACGGGAGATATTACCGGGTCGCCTTTATCCCTATCCTTGATGCGGCGCAACGTAAAATAGGGCACTTTGCGATTCTGCTCGACACTACGGCAAGGATTTCGGCCTTTCACCGGTCGGTTCGCCTTCTTTGCCTCTTCTCTTTTTTGGTCGGTGCCGCGCTCTGCCTGTTTTTTTACGTCTTCCTCGGGAGGGTGGAAAAGGAGCAAAAGAGGAGGGAAGAGACCCGCCTGGAATTTGAACAACGGTTCAAAATCATCTTCGACAGCGCCAATGACGGGATTATGCTTGCGGATGCCGAGACCAAGAAATTCTCTCTCGGTAATAAAGCGATGTGCAGCATGCTGGGGTTTGGTCCCGAAGAGATCAAAACCCTCGGTGTCATCGACATCCATCCGGAAAAGGACCTGCCTCGTGTTATGAATCAGTTCGAGCGGATGCAGCTGAGAGAGATCGCGGTGGCAGAGAACCTCCCGGTGAAAAGAAAGGACGGTAGCGTTTTTTACGCCGACATCAGCGCCAATCCGGTCACCCTTGGGGGGAAGAGTTTTCATGTCGCCATATTCAGGGACATCACTGAGCGGAAGCAGGCGGAAGAACGTATCCGCGAAAGCGAGGCACGCTACCGCAGTATTTTCGAACATGTCGACGACATCATCTACCTCCTCAATCCGGACGGCACGTTCCGTTCGCTCAACCCCGCCTTCGAGAAGATTACCGGGTGGACAACAAAAGAATGGATAGGCCGGCCGTTCGCGCCCATCGTCCACCCAGACGATTATCCCTACGCCAGCGACATCTTCCGAAAATCGCTGGCCGGGGAATCCTCACCGTCTTTCGAATTGCGCCTCGTGAGGAAGTCTGGAGAGTATTTCGAAGCGGATCTCTGTATCGCGCTTGGTAGTGATGGGACAAGCTGTACCGTGGGAATCGCCCGCGACGTTAGTAAACGCAAGCGAGCGGAAGCGGAAATCAACAAGCTGAACGAAGAGCTGGAAGCCCGGGTGCAGGAACGGACGAAGCAACTCGAGGATGCCCAGGAGGAACTGGTGCGCAAGGAGAAACTCGCCATCCTCGGCCGGATTTCGGGGAGCATTGGACACGAGCTGAGAAATCCCTTGGGGGTCATGAGCAACGCCGTCTACTTCCTGAAAATGGTGCTGGCGGAGGCGGATGAGACGGTCGGGGAATACCTGGATATCATCAAAAAAGAGATCGACAACTCCCTGCGGATCATCACCGATCTCCTCGATTTCGCCCGGACCAAGCCGCCGCAGTTAAAAACGGTGCATGCTCGTGCATTGATAGATGAAAGCCTCGGCGGATGCACCATTCCGGAAAATGTAGAACTGCAAATTGCTGTGCCGTCGGCCCTTCCCCCTCTCAGGGTTGACCCGGCGCAGATGGGGCAGGTGTTGCAGAACCTGATTACCAACGGAATTCAGGCGATGCCGGCAGGAGGGACCCTCACCATTCGAGGAGAGCTGGACAGCGAAGGGACGGTTCGGCTGGAGATTATCGATACCGGTGAAGGAATCTCCCCGGAGAACATGAAAAAACTCTTCCAGCCTCTCTTCACCACCAAGGCAAAGGGAATCGGGCTGGGGCTGGTGGTCTGCCGGAATCTCACGGAGGCCAACGGCGGGCGGATCGAAGTGGCGAGCGAACCGGGACAGGGAACGACCTTCGCTGTCGTGTTGCCAATTAAAGGGGGAACGGTGTGAAAGAAAAAACAAGCATACTTCTGATCGAGGACAATGCCGGACAGAGAAAAACCCTTCGGGATGTTCTCAATGCCAAGGGCTATGAAACGTTCGCGGCGGAGGACGGCGCGGAGGGGCTCGCTTTTCTGCGAGATCACCCCATCGACCTGGTGCTTACCGACCTGGGATTGCCGGACATCTCGGGAATCGACATCCTCCGGGACATCAAAGCCCGGTACCCCGCCATCCAGGTTATCATTCTTACCGGCAGCGCCACCTTCGATTCGGCGGTTGAGGCGACCAACCTGGGGGCCTTCTCGTATCTGCTGAAACCGTACGATATCGAGCTGTTACTGCTCAATATCCAGCGAGCTAACGAAAAGCGGCAAACGGAAGAGGATCGGGAGCGGCTCATTCTGGAACTAAGGGCCGCCCTTGCCAAGGTAAAACTACTCGAAGGTATCATACCCATTTGCATGTACTGCAAGAAGATCAGGGATGACAAGGAGAGTTGGCAGCCGTTGGAAGTTTACATAAGCGAACATTCCGAAGCACTCTTCAGCCACGGCATCTGTCCGGAATGCTCAAAAAAAATGGACAAAAAAACCTTGGAGAAACTTGAGAATCTGAAGCCAAAATAGTAAGCGAATCGAGGTGGAAAGCGAACGGAGCAAGGGGGCAATCTTTTCGGCAATACTGCCGGTTGGGAGGATAAGGCATGAAGGGGAAATTAAGGGTCCTGGTGGTTGACGATGACCGGCGGATGGTCATGACCATTTGCGACATCCTGAAGGTCAAGGGACATGAATCGATCGAGGCGTACAGCGGCGAGGAAGCGGTGGTAAAGGTAAAGGAGAATAAGCCGGACTGCGTCCTGATGGACATCAAAATGTCGGGGATCAACGGGGTGGAGGCCCTGGCCCTGATCAACACCGTCTCTCCCGGCCTCCCCGTGGTGCTGATGAGTGCCTATACCACACCGGAACAGGTGGCAGAGGCAAAAAGGCAGGGAGCATACACGGTACTCACCAAACCCCTCGACATCCAGCTCCTGCTCTCATTTTTCTCCTTGCTGAGAAAGGAGGAGAGCATACTCGTGGTTGACGATGACCCCGCTTTTTGCCAGACGATAAAGGATATCCTGCAGGAAAAGGGGTACAGGGTCGAGACCGAGCTGGATGCCTCTAATGTGATGGGGCATATGGAGCGCAACTATCAGCTCACGGTGGTTCTCGACCTCAAGCTTGGTAACGCAGACGGACTAGAGGTTCTTAAGGAGATCCGCGCAGCATATCCCACCAAGCCTGTGATTCTGGTAACCGGCTATGGCGGAGAAATGGCGGTTAGCATCAGTAAAGGGGAAGAGATCGGGGCGTACGCCTGCCTGTACAAGCCTCTGGAGGTCGAAAAGTTGATCGGGATCATTGAAGAGGTTAGCCGAAAAAAGATGCAGACATTCCTGGGGGAGACGTTTGATGATTGTCCAATCATCGGAGGATGAACAATGGATAAACCTTGTATCCTCGTCGATAACTGCCCCGTAGCAGTTGACGTTGAACTCCTACATTTGAAGTATCTTCCCATGAAGCGTAAAATCAGTATGCAGAATTCCAAACATGACATCTTCTCCTTTACATGAAAAACATAATAATCATATACTTTGATTTGCAAATCAATTCAGGAAGTGCATGACTGCGTAATGAACGTCTCGCTGCCCAAAATACCATTTCCGATATTTATCCTGTATGGAAATTGTTGTAAAATAGCCATGAACGAAGATTTGGCTTCGCTTGCTTGATTAGCTCGACGGGTTTGATTGGGTACTGGCCAGATCTTATTCAATAACGGGATGCAAACGATGTTTATGAAGGATTCAGTCGACCATTATTCTCCTGGCTATAGGGCTCGAACCGTCAAGGTTCACGAATAATCGGAATAAGAATGGAGCAATGTAGTATGGCAACCGATACCGACCTGGAAAGCGGAAAGAACAACAGCATTTTTATCGTCGCCATGGGCGACAGCCTGACAGCTGGTTATGGCGTCGATAAAGCCCAGGCCTATCCCGCGCTGCTGGAACGGAAGCTCCACAGCGCGGGATACGACTCCAGGATGATCAGCGCCGGTGTCAACGGGGAAAAGAGTGACGAGGCCCTGGCCCGTATAGATCGGGTGCTGGATCTTCGGCCGGATATTGTCATCGTCCAGACTGGCACTAATGACGGCCTGCGCGGAGTTGCTCCTGAAGTCATGCGGGAAATATTGCGCTATAGTACGGACACTGACAGAGCAAGGAATCAGGTAGTGCTGGCGGGAATGCGAAACCTGAAACCTCGCAAGGGGAACTTCGACGATGAATTCTCCAGTATCTATCCGCAGGTGGCAGCCCGCTATGGAGCAATACTGATGCCCTTTTTCCTCGAAGGATTGAGATATAGGTTGAAAGGGCGGAGGCATCTACTAGACTGCAAAGGGCTATTCAATAAAAAAAAAAAACTGGTGGTCTGCCGGAATCTCACGGAGGCCAACGGCGGGCGGATCGAAGTGGCGAGCGAACCGGGACAGGGAACGACCTTCGCTGTCGTGTTGCCAATTAAAGGGGGAACGGTGTGAAAGAAAAAACAAGCATACTTCTGATCGAGGACAATGCCGGACAGAGAAAAACCCTTCGGGATGTTCTCAATGCCAAGGGCTATGAAACGTTCGCGGCGGAGGACGGCGCGGAGGGGCTCGCTTTTCTGCGAGATCACCCCATCGACCTGGTGCTTACCGACCTGGGATTGCCGGACATCTCCGGAATCGATATCCTCCGGGACATCAAAGCCCGGTACCCCGCCATCCAGGTAATCATTCTTACCGGCAGCGCCACCTTCGATTCAGCGGTTGAGGCGACCAACCTGGGGGCCTTCTCGTATCTGCTGAAACCGTACGATATCGACCTGTTACTGCTCAATATCCAGCGAGCTAACGAAAAACGGCAGACGGAAGAGGATCGGGAGCGACTCATTCTGGAACTAAGGGCCGCCCTTGCCAAGGTAAAACTACTCGAAGGTATCATACCCATTTGCATGTACTGCAAGAAGATCAGGGATGACAAGGAGAGTTGGCAGCCGTTGGAAGTATACATAAGCGAACATTCCGAAGCACTCTTCAGCCACGGCATCTGTCCGGAATGCTCAAAAAAATTGGACAAAAAAACCTTGGAGGAACTTGAGAATCTGAAGCCAAAATTGTAAGCGAATCGAGGTGGATAGCGAACGGTGCAAGAGGGCAATCTTTTCGGCAATACTGCCGGTTGGGAGGATAAGGCATGAAGGGAAAATTAAGGGTCCTGGTGGTTGACGATGACCGGCGGATGGTCATGACCATTTGCGACATCCTGAAGGTCAAGGGACATGAATCGATCGAGGCATACAGCGGCGAGGAAGCGGTGGTGAAGGTAAAGGAGAATAAGCCGGACTGCGTCCTGATGGACATCAAAATGTCGGGGATCAACGGGGTGGAGGCCCTGGCTCTGATCAATACCGTATCTCCCGGCCTCCCCGTGGTGCTGATGAGTGCCTATACAACACCGGAACAGGTGGCAGAGGCAAAAAGGCAGGGAGCTTACACGGTACTCACCAAACCCCTCGACATCCAGCTCCTGCTCTCATTTTTCTCCTTGCTGAGAAAGGAGGAGAGCATACTCGTGGTTGACGATGACCCCGCTTTTTGCCAGACGATAAAGGATATCCTGCAGGAAAAGGGGTACAGGGTCGAGACCGAACTGGATGCCTCTAATGTGATGGGGCATATGGAGCGCAACTATCAGCTCACGGTGGTTCTCGACCTCAAGCTTGGTAACGCAGACGGACTAGAGGTTCTTAAGGAGATCCGCGCAGCATATCCCACCAAGCCTGTGATTCTGGTAACCGGCTATGGCGGAGAAATGGCGGTTAGCATCAGTAAAGGGGAAGAGATCGGGGCGTACGCCTGCCTGTACAAGCCTCTGGAGGTCGAAAAGTTGATCGGGATCATTGAAGAGGTTAGCCGAAAAAAGATGCAGACATTCCTGGGGGAGACGTTTGATGATTGTCCAATCATCGGAGGATGAACAATGGATAAACCTTGTATCCTCGTCGATAACTGCCCCGTAGCAGTTGACGTTGAACTCCTACATTTGAAGTATCTTCCCATGAAGCGTAAAATCAGTATGCAGAATTCCAAACATGACATCTTCTCCTTTACATGAAAAACATAATAATCATATACTTTGATTTGCAAATCAATTCAGGAAGTGCATGACTGCGTAATGAACGTCTCGCTGCCCAAAATACCATTTCCGATATTTATCCTGTATGGAAATTGTTGTAAAATAGCCATGAACGAAGATTTGGCTTCGCTTGCTTGGTTAGCTCGACGGGTTTGATTGGGTACTGGCCAGATCTTATTCAATAACGGGATGCAAACGATGTTCATGAATGATTCAGTCGACCATTATTCTCCTGGCCATAGGGCTCGAACCGTCAAGGTTCACGAATAACGGAAGAAGAAAGGAGCAATGTAGCGTGGCAACCGATCCCTACCTGGAAAACGGAAAGAACAACAGCATTTTGATCGTCGCCATGGGCGACAGCCTGACAGTCGGTTATGGCGTCGACGAAGCCCAGGCCTATCCCTCTCTGCTGGAACGGAAGCTCCGCAGCGCGGGATACGACTCCAGGATGATCAGCGCCGGTGTCAACGGGGAAAAGAGTGATGAGGCCCTGGCCCGTATCGATCGGGTGCTGGATCTTCGGCCGGATATTGTCATCGTCCAGACTGGCACTAATGACGGCCTGCGCGGAGTCGCTCCTGAAGTCATGCGGGAAAATATCGACGCTATAGTACGGACACTGACAGAGCAAGGAATCAAGGTAGTGCTGGCGGGAATGCGAAACCTGAAACCTCGCAAGGGGAACTTCGACGATGAATTCTCCAGTATCTATCCGCAGGTGGCAGCCCGCTATGGAGCAATACTGATGCCCTTTTTCCTCGAAGGAGTTGCCGGCAATCAGGACCTGAACAGGACAGACGGCATTCACCCGACTGCAAAGGGCTATTCAATAATAGTCAGTAAACTATTTCCCTACGTAGAACAGGCCCTTAGAGAACTGTGCGGCAAGTGTGAGGGACAGAAAGGCAAGGAATAAGCTTTGGAAAAAGAAACCAGGAAGGATAACACGTTTAAAATTGGTGATTTTCAGAATATATATTTTGCATTGTTGGCTATCTTTCTTCTTACCGGATTTATCTACAATTACGTTTTTTTCAGATTCTTCGACATTGATGTAGAGCAGTTTTTCACAATACAAGACTATCTTGCATCCAGTATTGAGAAGTTGTATTTAATAATTGTTGCAATACCATTTGCCATAACAAGCAGCTATATAGCTAGATACTTTGTCATAAAAAATCATGATAACCTGCATCGAAGGATATTAACATATGTCATAACCATATTACCTGTTATAACAATGATTATTGGCGATTGTTATGATATATAGATTCAACCATCCCATTGGTTATTACTTTATATCGTTCGCTATCTTCGCCGGCTGTGACTATCTGCTCTACAAGATAATTTTCAAGGACGATCATGGCTCCTACTCCATATATTTTTATCTCAACACTTTCATATTCTACCTGCTGATAATTATATCCACAGCGGTAATTGAACGTGATACGGCATTGAATGAACCGCTGCATAGCCTGCAAAAATATCGCGTCCATTTCACCAGGGAATTCAATATCAACCAGAACACATGCGTTGTACTGGCGGCAACTGATCTGTACTTTTTATTCTATGACAAGCAGTTGGACAAAGTGTACGTCATCCCGAAAGATGGAATCTCATATATCGAAACTAACAGATAACCAGGATGGAGGGACATCGGAAGACGTTCGTGACAAAGTAAACTTGTCGCGTGAAATAGGAATATGATGATGACATCCTCCACGGGATGTTTGCCGCAAGGCACCCTTGCCGACCAACTGGGGTAAAATTACCCGCAGAAATAAAAATGTGCTGGAAGTAGAAGGCAGAGATGTAGTGGACATAACTCCTTTGATCGACACTAAGCCATATTTTGCAAGGCTCGACCATATCGAGGGTGCATCAGACGACTGGGACAGGCTAACAAGGAATGGCGGCCAAAAGCCCGAAGGAAGGGAATATCCAGAGACTATCATCCTTTATCTTAAACACTTGACGTACCGATGTTTTTAGGTCTATCTTAATTCACACGATCCGGTTTTTTTAATAGATAGACTGCCATGCCTCAAGACACCCGCCGTGCCCATGCAACCGCCGCATAAAATTTCCATTAACAGGTATTCCGCTTGAAAACAAATAAATCCAATGCTGTACGCAGTAATAAAGCTCTCGATTCTTCCCGATCCACACCTGCCCGGGAGGGTTTGATAATAGCTCACCATGGCGTTGCTGTTGATGTCCTGTTCGCCACCGGGGAGCATTGCCTGGTGAGGGTTAAGCGACGCTCCGGTCATGTGGTGGGAGATGACGTGCTGGTCAGGGGGGAAGTACTTGAAAGAATGCCCCGCAGAACGGAACTGCGTCGTCGGGATGCGATGGGTGGAGTTCACCTGGTAGGGGCAAATCTGGATGTGCTGGGGGTGGTTGTCTCTCCTTCCCCTCTCCCACCTGCAGGGTTTATTGACCGAGTAATTGTGGCTGCTCGCGCCGCCAATCTGATACCTTTTATTGTTGTTAACAAGTGTGATCTGGATGCAGCAAAAGGATTGGTTGAACGGCTACGTGGCACCTATGCCGGATCGGTGTCCGTTTTCCCATTAAGTGCAGCCACGGGAGAAGGTCTCCCGCTTCTGAGGGAGTTCCTGGGAGAGGGACATCGGGGAGCTTTTGTCGGGGCCACCGGTGTGGGTAAAAGTTCCTTGCTGAATGCTTTGTGCCCTGAGATTGATCTCCGGGTGGGGGCGCTCAATGAGTATAACGGCAAGGGCCGCCATACGACGACTGTTTCAACCCTGCATTCTCTCTCCGATGGAGGTGAATTGGTTGACACTCCAGGTTTTCAGGATTTCGGACTGGTGGATATTTCCGTGCAGGATTTAGCCGACCATTTTCCGGGATTTGAAAAAACAAAGGAAACAAGATGCCGTTTCCGCAATTGCCGGCATCGCTCCGAGCCTGGTTGCGCTGTTGTTGATCTGGTTGCCAGGGGAGATATTAGCACCGAACGTTATGCTACCTACCTTGACATGTTAGATGAAGTCGAAAGATTACAGGGTCTATCATCGGAATACTGAAGATGACCATCACCATTGAAAGAGACATGCAGGGTCTGTGTATCATTGTCTTTTAACGTTCCAAGCGTTTCAACCTTCCTGAAGTTTACGCAACAACAAAAAACAGGCTCCAAGTTTCGAAAACTTGGAGCCTGTTTTTACAAGCTGACAACAACTGGTTGGCTATCGTTTCAGGGCCAGGACTTCCTGAGTCATTTCATCGGTGGTGGTAATTGTCTTGGAGTTGGCAGAGTAGGCACGCTGGGTAATGATCATCTTCACGAACTGGCTGGCCAGGTCAACGTTGCTGAGTTCCAGTGAATTTGAAAAGAGTCTTTCGCTGGTTCCGTTGGGAGCACCGATGCTGGCATCGGTAATACCGGTATTTGCATCCGCCGTGTAGAGGGTTCCCCCGGTCTTTTGCATCTGTCCGGTATCGGGAATATTGGCTACACCGATTTTTGTCGCATACGTCTGCTGGGCCCCGGTGTTATCGAGATAGTTGATGGTGCCGTCCGCACCGATCGTGGTGACTTTACCAAAGGTTGCAGTATCGAACTGGATCGGCGTACGTGCTTCGTCAAGAACCCTGAAACCGTCCGGATTGGTGAGAAAGCCGTCCTTGTCGACCCGGAAGGCCCCGGCCCGTGTGTAGTAGGATGACGTGGCTGTCTGGGCACCGGTCGAACCGGGAGCACCAAGTGCGAAGAAATTAGTTCCTTGAATAGCTAGATCCGTGACAGATTCGGTCGTCTCGAACGAAGACTGTCCGAACACATTATCCACCTTCTGGATCTGTACGCCACGACCGATCTGTGAATTGTTGCCCATATTGGCGGAAAGCATGTCTGAGAACAGGGTTCGGGCGGATTTGAATCCAACGGTATTAACATTGGCAATGTTGTTGCCGATGACGTTCATTGCTTCGCCATTGTTTACAAGACCGCTAACGCCGGTAAAAAGTGCAGATGTAATACTCATGGTAATGCCTCCTTTGTCTTTTCCGATGGTTGAGGAACACGTCTGTCGGTCAGTGTTCCGCGGGCTCCCTCGGCGAGGTCCAGCCCTTTTTTGGTTTTGAGTTTTTAGTGTTGAGTTTTGAGTTTACCTTCCTGATGCATGGTTCAGGGTTTCGACGTTAATTACACAATTACTGCTGAATCGATGTTGGTGAAGACGTTTCCCTGCATGGCATTCCGGTCTAATGCCGTAACTACCGTCCTGTTTTTCACGCTCACCACCAGTGCTGCATCACCAACCAGCACCAGGGAATCTTTCCCGCCTTTTTGCGCCACGCTGTCAACTGCACCTTCCAGCTTTTGCATGTCGTCATTACTCAGGCTTATCCCCCTTGATTTCAGGCGGTCCTGGGCATGCTGCGAAAATGTCACGCCACGTGCCGGCAGCTTTCCATCAAGCACCCGGGCAAAGGGTGTATCGCTGCCCCCCACGGGAGAAGGCTTTTGTGTCCCCGGAGTTCGTGACACCGGGATCTTTATCGGATTAGGAAATAATACCGAATCCACCATCTCACATCACTCCTTTCACACGAAGGAGATCACTGAACGGAACTTCAATGCCGCCAATAACCATCAGGGGTGACGAACCGGCAAAGTTGATACCTTCAACCGTGCCCCTTATGAATGGAGTGCAGGCAAAACTGTTCCCCGCAGCATCCTGACCTGTTACGGCAACGCTGTAGGTACCCGAGGGCAGCTGTGTCCCACTTGCATCCTTTCCATCCCAGGCAAGGGTCGACTCCCCTGCGGCCGTGGCTCCTCCGGTCAGGGTGCGCACTACATCTCCGTTTGCGTTCATGATATTCACGGAGACCTGATCAGCGGCCTTTGGAACAGTAAATTTGATATCCGCTCCTCCGCCATCCTTCAGTGCCACACCGGACCCTGCTGCCGTAACTTCGTTGCCCACGAACGATATGGCGGAAAGTGCCGATGAAGCTCCCAGAGCACTGATGATGCTTTGCAGATTGCTGTTCGTGTTGTAAGACTGTTCAACCTGGGTAAGCTGGGCAAGCTGACTGATTTGTTGAGTGCTGTCCATTGGATTGAGCGGATCCTGGTTTTGCAGCTGGGTCATGAACAGTTTCAGGAAATCATCTTTATTCATCCCTATCGACTGCTTCATTGCCGCTGAAGCGGCGCTCGTATCGTTTGTTGAAACTGTTGTAATCACTTCGGTAACCTCCTCTTTTTCCTAGAACCTCATGTCGACGAGTGAATTCTCTTTCGAATCACCAAATGCAACCTGGCTCACCTGCGCGTCCTCCTGGTAATATCCCGACATTGGATACGAAAAGGCATCAGGTGTTTGATACGCGTTCTGACGCCCTTCCCGGAAAGACTGATTGAAGGTTTGTCCCCCACCGTCACCGCTCGACACATTAAAGCGTTCCATGGAAATATTTTGCCGCAACAGGGAATCTTTCAGCTGATCGATATGCTGAAGCAGCGCCTCTTTTACCACGGGATTGTGAGCCGTGATATCCACCGTCATTTTCTGATTTTCCATACGAACGTTAATCTGCAGTTCGCCCAGTTCGTGGGGATTCAGTTTCAAGGTTATCTTACTGATATTACTGGAAGGGTCCTGACTGACCAGTTTATCCCGCACCTGTGACAAGATGTTTTCATGGAGTGCCGCCACCTCGTGTTCTCGTGGCACTTCGGACAGCTGATCCAATCGCCCCTTGACTACAGTGTCAAAGGATCCGGAAGAAACCGTTGCCTGGGAAAAGCTCTGATTCCCACTGTTAGGTCCGGAATCTTGATTCAGATTCGATTTGTCTTGTGAAGAGAAGTGTTCTTTTGTCTGGATAATTTTCTCACTTCCTCCCTGTACAGAGATATCCCTGCCCTTTTCATCCCGAGCCCCTCCTTCGTGCAGGGAACTGCGCCCCCGGTCAGGGGCTTGCACAGCTAAAGATGCCGCATCGGCTGCAGTGACTGCTGACCGACCCGTTGTTACCGTTTGAGCAGGATTCAGCACGGACACACCACTGGGAAGCTCTCTCAGCACCGTCTCCCCTTTTCCTTCAACCTTGCTATCCTGCTTAACCTGACTCCTGGCAGAGGCATTTTCATGGAGAACTACATTTACATGATCTTTGCCAACCACCTTTTCCCCGCCAATAACTGCTGCAGCCTTTTCCTTGCCCGTCGGAATCGATGCAGGCACGGTCAAACTCGCAGTTTTCGTATCACCTTCCACCATCGGTGTTTCTGAAGCTACCCCAGTACCTGCAGAGGAAATATGCTCCGGTTTAGCAGGCAGGTCACTAAGTCCCGTGACCTTGGGTTGCACAAGAGAGGCCACTGCTTTTCCCTTTGCATCTGATACAACCGCAGCATTCTTCCAAAGCTGTTCAGCCTTTCCTTCCGCAACAACCGGTCGCGGTCCCATCAGCACCGTACCGTCAGCCTGCACGGCAAGAAGGGTCTCCCGAACTGGGTTGAGACCAGTGTGAGCAGTAGTCGAAGCAGCTTCGGAAAGTACGGACGGTGTCGATGCCTCTGGCATCCCGGCAGTGGAACCGTGCGCAATATTCTGCACGACTGGCGCGGACACCATTCCGCTGACAAGTCCTGTCGGAAGGGCTGCCAAAACAGGATGTTCCGTACCATCAGCGACTTTTTTACCTGGATCTTCCTGTTTTTGGTCAGTTGTTTTCGATCCTTCAGCAGATTTCTCCCGAGAGGAAACATCGGTGGAAATGATACTTCCTGATTCGGGCAGCATCTCCTCTCCCTGGGTCCCTTCGATAATGGCGCCCTTTACCGCCCCTTTGCCTTCTCCTCCTTTGTGAAGAGAAAGTCCCCTCTGCACCGGGGTTTGAGCGCCCTCCGCTTTTACCTGGCGGAGCACCATTACCCGGCCAAGAAGAGTCCCGACATTTGCATCCTGCAAACCGGCCATATCCGGATCACCCTGTTCCTGAAGTGCATCTTGACCGGACATCCCAAGCACTTGTGAAGAAAGAACCGCTCCTTTTCCGCTCATCAGCAGTCTGCCTGGTGAAGGGAATTGTGGATTTACAGACGGCTGTTTCACTTGACCATCTCCCGAAGACTTCCCGGGAAGTTCTGCCGTCAACGCTGCCTTGGCAAACATTTCTCTAAACAGCGGAGATTGCGCCAATCCCCCAACGGATAGTTCGGATGATGTCGGGATTGCTGCTGCACCAGGCATGACGGCACTTGTTACAATCTGTGCTACGTCCATAGTTTTCACCTCCTTTCTTGTTTGATTTCCCGGACCAGGCTAAGCAGGCCCGAATCTTTCAATTCTGTGTCTCATTTCATTCATTTATCTTTCAATGACAGCCGGGTCCATTTCAGCACCCTGTCCTGGTTCATCAAAGGAATAATCTTTACGGCAGTCTTCGTGTCCATCTGAGAGAGCATTTCCAGTGCCATGCCTTCATCGAGCTTGTCCATCAGAGCAGCTGCCGCCTCCGGACGGAGCGATTTATATACCTTCAACATCTTCTTGTATTTTTCCGCCTCATCCTTTTTTTTCTGATCGAGAGACGCTTCAATCTCTTTTCGTGCCTGCTGAAGCTGTTGAATCCTGGATGCGAGACTCTCGGAGAGACTTTTCAGCTCCTTCTCTTTCAGGGCTACGGCAGTTTCCCTTTCAAGGATTTCGTCCCTTTTCTGCACATTGTCGTCCGTGATTGTCGATCGAGACGTTGCTGGATCAGTGACTGGCGGTGTTGCCCCGCGAGCAACAGTCTTTCCCTGGGGCAAGCCTTCAGCCTGCAACTGGTTGTGGAAAGCTGAGGAACAGGGCAGAAAAACCAGGAGCAGCGAAATAGCCAGTGCACTGGCAAGACGGATTGATTTACTGAACATCACTCGAATCCCTTGTTGCGCAGGGCTATTTCATCGAGAAACCCCTGCTCTTTTGCGGCAACGACTTTTTCATGCGCCTTTATTTTTTTCTTTTTCAACTCTTCCATCATCTTTTTGTCCGTTGCCGCGGCAATGAGTTCATCCTTTTTCTCAACCATGTTCTGATCGAGAGTGGATACTTCCTCGCGCTGGCAAATGATATCCTGGCTCTTTTTCTGGAAAAAATCGGAATACAACTTCAGCTCAAGGGCACTGATACCCTCTATCTGGCGAGTCATAAGCTCCATGTGCAATGAATCCATCGCTTCTTCTTCGCATCGCAGGCGATCCTCGGCCTGCTCAAAGTCCTGCTTGGCCGTGACAAAATCCAGTTTGCGAAGTTTTTCCGTTTCCCTGCGGAAATGTAGTACCCTCTCAAGAGTAAAAACTTTTCGCTGCATACAGCCTCCTTACCGGTAATACCCGAAGACGATGGCAATAACGCGTTCATGAACTCACTTACTCGCAGCACAGCTCCCGCAAACTGGCGAGGGATGCATCGAACCCCTCGTTTTCATGGATCTCCTGGCGGACATACCCATGGATTCTGTCAATCCGGCTCACCGCAAGGTCAATCTTCGGATTGCTTCCCTGCTTGTACGCTCCAATATTGATCAGGTCTTCAGCCTGGCGGTAGGTCGCAAGCATTTCCTTGTACTTGCCGGCTAAACCCTGATGTTCCCTGTTGGTGACTGATGTCATGACCCTGCTTGCACTGGCAAGGATATCAATGGGCGGATAGATGTTCTTGGCCGCCAGATCGCGTGAAAGAACGATATGTCCATCGAGGATGCTCCGCATGGCATCGCAGATCGGTTCATTGAAGTCGTCACCCTCTACAAGCACCGAATAGAGACCGGTAATACTGCCGTTCTGGAAATTGCCGGTCCTCTCCAGAAGTTTGGGAAGTGCCGCAAAAACCGATGGTGTGTACCCCTTGGTAGTGGGTGGCTCACCGATGGCAAGCCCTACCTCGCGCATTGCCATGGCAAAGCGGGTTGCCGAATCCATCATCAGCAAAACCTTTTTCCCTTTGGACTGAAAATACTCGGCAATGGTAGTGGCAATATAGGCCCCACGCATCCTGACCAGCGGCGGCTGGTCGGAGGTGGCAACAACTACCACTGACTTTTTCAGGCCTTCCTCCTGGAGATCCTTTTCTATGAACTCGCGCAGTTCGCGTCCCCGTTCGCCAATGAGAGCTATGACATTCACATCCGCCTCTGTGTAGCGGGCAATCATGCCGAGAAGTGTCGATTTACCAACTCCGGAGCCCGCCATGATCCCGACCCGCTGCCCCTGGCCACAGGTGAGAAGGCCGTTGATGGCACGTATTCCGAGATCCAGAGGCTTATGGATTGGCGTGCGCTTCATGGGATTTACCGGAAGAGCGTAAATAGGGCTTTCTTCTGCGGCAAAGATAGGCCCCTTGTCATCAATAGGCTCGCCGAGCCCGTCTATGACACGCCCAAGGAGAGCTGGACCAACAGCCAGGCACGCCTTGGCCCGCTTCACGGCAATCAGGCTGCCAAGTCCGACACCTCGAAGTTCACCCAGTGGCATCAGCAGGGTTTTGTTGTCCCGGAAACCAACCACCTCGGCGGGAATCGGCTCACCATCTCGGGGGTATATCTCACAGAGGGCGCCAACAGCCGTGTCCGGGCAGAAACCCTCTATGACCAGCCCCACCACCTGGGTTACCTTGCCATGGAAGCGGATCGGTTTGATGCTCTCCAGGGCCGGGTGATAGCGCGTCAGGTCAATTTTCGTCGTACGCATGTTGCTCCCTTTCACCGGCCAGAGTTGCCGGCAGACTCATGAGGCTGGTTTTTTCCTCCAGGAGTCGCCGCAATATTTCATCCACTTGAGAATCGGTACGGGCATCAATTTCTCCCATGACCGTATCCACGATACATCCGCCCGGTGGAATTACATCATCCGCCCGGAGTTCTACAAACCTTTCATCGCTGCACCCGTTCAGATAGAGATGCTTATGGGCGGATACCAGTCGATGGTCCTCGGGATTCAGGCGAATAACAAGCTCATCCCGATCCGACGCATTGCTTACCGCTGCGGCCACGACCTTGGCCAGAATCAACCGGTCGGTGGTAATTTCCTGATGGATGACTTTTCTGGCAATCATCACGGCAAGCTTCAGAAGGTCTTCTTCGCTCGCCCTGAGAACGTGCTCTTTCAACGTAACCAAATCCTCCACAGCATCCCGCAGAGCCTTGAACACATTGGCCAGCCCCCTTTCCGCCTGGCGCTTCCCTTCCTCGAAGCCCTTCTCGTAGGATTCCTGAACCTGCTGCTCATGGACTTCTTCAGGAACCCCGGTCGGGACCAGCATCTCCGATTCCGGCATCTCATGCACCGCATGGTCCTGGCCGAACTCCCCTTGTGCTGCCTGTCCCGAGGGCTGGATAGAGCAACCAGGAATAGTATCCAGATACGGGGTAAAAGTGGACATCTGTGACGCTGGTCGCATCGCACCATTATTTTGGATAATTGACTCGAAGGCGAATTTTTCAAACCTCTGCCCTTCAACAGAGTTCGGTTTGATAATGTTAGACGAGGACATCGTCTCCTCCCCTTCCCGCAATAACGAGTTGACCCTCTTCTTCCATTCGTCGAACGATCTTGATGATTTCCGACTGTGCCCTTTCCACATCGGAAAGACGAACCGGCCCCATCACTTCCAAATCCTCTTTGATCATCTCAGCAGCACGACCGGAGATGTTGCGGAATATTTTCTCTTTCAGCTCGTCGGTCGCAGCTTTCAATGCAAGGGTCAGGGTATCGTTGCTCACTTCACGCATAATGCCCTGAATCCCCTTGTCGTCCAGGTGGATGAAATCCTCAAAGGTGAACAGATGCTTACGGATGATTTCGGCAAGGGGAGGCTTCAGGACATCGAGCTTATCCAGAATCTGTTTTTCCCTGCTTCTGTCGAAATGGTTGAACATATCCACGACCTTCTCTACACCACCAACCTTGAACCGCTGGATACCGCCAACGGCCGTCAACTCCAGGCGCATGACCTCTTCTATCTCACTGATAATCTCCGGCGATACCTGGTCCACATCGGCAATCCTCAGGACAACCTCGGCCTGAAGCTCCTGAGGCAGAAAGCCGATAATCTCACAGGTCTGTTTCGCCTTGAGCTTCGCCAGGATCACGGCAATGGTCTGGGGATGCTCCTGTGAAAGGAAATTGGCAACGGTTTTCGAATCCATGTTTGCCAGCATGTCCGTCATGTCGCCGTAATTCGCAACAGCCAGTTCTTTGAGGAGCAACTCGGCTTTTACCGGACCAAGGGCCTTTTCAAGAACCTTGCGTACAAACTCGTCACCCTGGGAAAAGATTCCCGTCTCCGGGTCGGTGATGTCCATATATTCGTTGACGATTTCCTGTATGGTATTCCTTTGCACATGGCCAAGCCTGGACATGCTCTGGCTGATCCTTTTGATCTCGATGTCTTCCAGATGCTCGAAGATCTTGCTGGTAGCCTCTGGCCCCAGGTAAAGAAGAAGTACTGCAGCTTTGTCCGTTCCGTTCATGTGCATCCTCGCGGGAATTGATGTGACTGCGGGTCGCGAACCCGGAATATTTCCTGATCAGAGCGCCGTTAATCCCGCTGTTTCAACCAGTTCTGCAGAATCTGTGCTGTCTGATACGGGTCGTTTTTCACCTTCTCTATCAGTTGCTGCTGGCTTGAAGCATACATTGCCAAGGCAAGCTTATGATCATTTTCAAGTTGGGCATCCTGCTGATGGAGGGGAACGAAACTGTCCTTGTCCCTGCTCCCGGAGGATCGGAGGATTGAAAGAAGTGGCCTTATTACGAAGAATAGCAGTGCAAGGAACGCGAAGCCGATGAGGGCGTTCTTCAAGACCGACATGAAGATCGGAGCCGTCCACCAGGCAGGGGCTTCATCCTTGCCTGTATCGGAAGAATTCTGAAACGGAATATTCTCAACGGTAATCTGGTCTCCGCGCGCACTATTGAAACCGACAGCACTCTTTGCCAGCGATTCGATCTTCTGCAGTTCTTCGGGAGTGCGAGGAATATACTTCAGCTTTGCCGCACCTTCAGCACCAGGCGTCCCCTGATATTTTCCGTCAACCATAATAGCCAGGGAGATCTTGGTCAGAGTGCCCACCGGTTCCGAGATTCTGGCAGTTGACCGGCTGATTTCGTAATTCGTTGTTTCGTCGCTCTTGGTTCCCTGGCTAGCCAGGGGAGCAGGTGGTGTCAGTGCTGCCTTTCCGGTATTGCTCTGGACGCCGGGGATACCTGAGGCGCTGCTGCTCGACGCACCACTCTTCTCTTCCGTACGCTGCTCGCTCCGAATAACAGGCGATTCGGGATCGTAGCGTTCCTCGTATTTCTCCACCTGCTTGAAATCGAAGACAGCATTGACCCTGGCAACGGATTTCCCAGCACCAACCGCCTTGTCGAGAAGAGACTGGATGCGATCTTCAACGGCTCTTTCATAATTTCGCTGCATTTCCAGCATGGCTGTAGTGGCTTTACCGTTGGGATCGGTATTTTCAGCTCTGCTGAGAATCTTTCCGCGACTGTCCAGAACGGTAACGGCATCCGGGTCCATCCCCTCAATGGATGAAGCGACCAGGTGGATGACTCCCTGAACCTCACTGTCACGAAGAGTTCGCGAAGACTTCATTTTTAGTACTACCGAGGCCGTAGGATGCTTTTCCTCGTCCGTAAACAACGATTTTTCAGGGATGGCCAGGTGCACGCGAGCCTGCTCAACGCCCGAGAGTTGCGAAATAGTACGGGAGAGTTCACCCTGAAGTGCCCTCTGATAGTTGAGCTTCTGCACGAACTCGGTCATGCCGAAGTTCTTTCTGTCAAATATCTCGAATCCAACCCCTCCACCTTGGGGAAGACCATCGGAAGCCAGGGAAAGCCGCAGGTCATAAACTTTGTCCGCAGGGACAAGAATTGCCTTGCCATCGGATTCTATCTGGTAAGGGATCTTTTGCTCCTTGAGACTTTTCACGATCTCCCCGGCATCCTCGCTGGTCAGATTGGAAAATAGCGGTCGGTAGTCGGTCTTGTTGGCCACGACGATGAGCAGGGTGAAGAGGATGGCCGAAAGAGCGACCACTCCACCAACAACCAGACGCTTCGTCGGACTTAACGCGAGAAACGGTTCAAGTATTTTTTTCACTGTCTCCTGCATAACAGCTCCAAAGGAAAGGAAGAAAGTTCAAGGTTCAAGGTTCAAGGTCAAAGGTTAAAGGTTAAAGGTTAAAGGTTCGAGGTTTCAACAATGAAACTGGAACAGCCTTTCTACACTTGCATCCGCATTATTTCATGATAGGCATCAAGCGCCTTGTTACGCACTTGGGTCAGAAACTGTAAGGAGATGCTCGACTTTTCCATGGCGATCATGACCTCATGCAGCCCCTTGGATTCACCGGTTGCAAGCTTTCCGATGGCAACATCCGTCTGTTTCTGGAAGTCATTCACTTTGCTGAGGGCATCTCCGAAAATCTGCGTAAAACCTTCCGTGACAGAAGAGGCCCCGGTGGTATTAGCTCCCCCCGAGGGGATGGGATTGGATAGTCCTGAAACACCGATGCTGCTAATTCCATTAATAACCATGTGATACTCCTGTAGAACCAGTATGTTTGCCAAAACCTGACTCATCCGTGACAATCACGACAGAGCCGGGTGTTTGTTATCGTCCCAATTCCAGTGTTTTCATTGCCATGGATTTTGCCGCCTGTGCAGCGGTTATATTGGCTTCATAGGCACGGCTGGCAGTAATCATGTCAGCCATTTCCTCGATGATATTTACGTTCGGTAATGCCACGAAACCTTTTGCATCTGCATCAGGGTGCTTCGGGTCATACTGAAGCCGGGGAGCTGATTGGTCTTCAATGATTGCCGTGACTTTAACACCTTCAGGAGTGCCGGATTCGAAACGATTGAAAGTCTCCCCAAAGGTGGGTGCCCCCGACTGTTGGGCGGTAAAAACGGCATCCTTCCGCTTATAGGGTCCACCTTCGGCGGTTCTCGTGGAATTTGCGTTTGCCATGTTGCCGGCAATAAGGTTCATTCTGGTTCTTTCAGCCGCTAATGCCGAAGAACTTACATCCAGCGAGGAAAAGAAATCCATTTAGGTCCCTCCTTTGATAGCGTACTTCAGATCATCAAACTTCTTAGCCAGGATCTGAATTGAAGCATTGTAGAGAATCTGGTTTTCAGCCATCCTCCCCATTTCCCTCTCCAGGTCGACTCCGTTTCCATCCCGGCCCAGGCCGTTCGGCTGGCTCTCATCCACAACACCTTCCACATCATCAAGCTTCCGGGCAATTCCTTTCAGTGGAATATGCCGGGGATTCGTTGGAACCGCAGCCATGGAACCGGCATCATTGTTTTTCAGCGCATCTTTCAACTGATCCTCAAAGGAAAAGGTTTTGGCGCGATAATTGGGTGTCTCTGCGTTGGCAACATTTGCGGCTATATACATCTGGTTCTTGGACCGCAGATCGAGATTTTTGGAAATAAGGTCAATCGTTGAGCCGAACAGGTTGTCTATTGACATGGGTCGCTCCGTTTAATTATTCACCGACAAATGAGCAAAACTCGTACCAGATCGAAATAACAATATAATCAGCATGTTACAAAGCACTATGCACACCGGGGCAACTTTTCTTGCTCGTGGTTTTTGACAGAAGACATTATTTTGACGAGGCCTAAAGCTTATGACAAGCCCTCATTGTTTCCACTCTTTACGCCAGGCCAGGTCGGCAAGGGCCTGGATGGCCAGGCTTTTCCAAACAGGGTCTTTCCCCTCACGGACCAGCTGCTCCCAGCGTGCGCTGGCCTCATCCTGTTTTTTCAGGATCATAAGAGTCTCACCAATTTTATAGAGGAACATGTCCCTCCGCTCCCCCCGGGAGGCCTCTAATCCTTCGCGATACGTTTGCAGGGCGCCTTCCGTTTCATGCCGGGATAGCTGAACGGAGGCGATAACTGTACGGGCATCAGCTGTCAACGATGTATCGGTGCCCTGCGGCAGACTTTCAAGGTAACGCGTCATTGCTTTCAGCGCACGAGCCGAATCCAGCAATTTGTCGCAGGCCTTGCCAAGATAGTAAAAACATGCCGGGTCCGAGACTTTGGTAGTAATTTTCAGCAAAGGTGACAAGGTGGTAACCACGGAAGCCATATCCCCGTGCCGGAACTGAATCCAGCCAACATGTTCCCGAACTTGTTCAGCCTGGTTATCGTTGGGATACTGTGCCAGGTAGGCCTTGCCCGCCGCCTCAGCCATGGGAAACTCTCCAAGCTCCCACGCATCTTGATGAATCCTCAAATGAAGGAAGGCCTCATTTGGCCCAACCCACTCCGTATCTGCCATGGAACTGAAGATTTGGAGTTCCTCACGAATCATTCCCAGTTCCTTGAAACAGTCAGAGATGTGCGGAACAAAGTCTTTCTCACCAACACACCGTGCAAGATAGCCGCGATTATCCAGCACAAGCTTGACCAGTCCCTTGCAATCGCCCGCCTTTGCCAGTTCCCGATACAACAATAGGAGCAGGTCTTCCCGCATGGTAGAGGCAACATTGGCGAAGACTCCGGAGGGAAACATCTTCAGGTACTCTGCGACAGAGCTTACCGCCTCATTAGGGGGGCCATAAAGGGAATAAGCAAGGGCACTCTTGAAAAGAGCTTCCTCTTTCAGGGCCGGATCGCTGGTTTTCCTGTAAATATCAAGGTATTCGTCAGCCAGAGGGCGGAAGGTATTGCTGTTAACCGCGAATAATCGCTGGTCTGCCAAGCGGGTCGCTGCCAGGTAGGCAGCACGCGTTCCGGGAAACAGTTGAGCAACGGTTCTGTATACCGCCACGGCATCCCTTTCACGTCCTCCGCGGGCAGAAATATCCGCGAGGCGAACCAGAAGAATAGATCCGTATTTTGTCTCCGACATGCCGACAATCATCCTCTCAAGGATCCTGCGACCTGCGGCAGTCTCTCCACAGCGCCCCAGTGTGTCAGCGTAAGCAAAAACCATGGAGGGACTCTGAAGCAGATAGTCCGGCCAGATTCTTTCCCCCTCGCGGAACCAGCGAAGGGCAGATTCGTACTTCTGCAACTGATATTGGGCCTCTCCAAGGCGGAATGCGGCTATGGCGCGTAACGTTGGCTGACTATCAAGAAATCCGGAAAAAATTTCTTCTGCTTCCGCGCCTTTTTCCCGATAGAGAAGATTTTCACCCTGCAGAAACAACTTGAGTCGGTCTCCGGAAAGCAGCTTTCTGATGATCGGTCCGGGAGTAGGGAAAAAAGGAATCTCCGACAGCAAGGGAGGGTCAAAGTCGTGAATCAGCTTGTCTGCTCCCTTCCAGATCTGATCGCGCCCTGGCGGCATGGATGCAATACCATTCATCTGGAGGGATTCTCCCACATCCAGAGTCAGGACATTCGGCAGGCATACAGCAAGGAAACGGAAACCCGGGGAACTCTCTTTCACCGTAAACCCGAATCGGAGACGGGTACCTTGGTCTGAAAAATGTAAATCCTCAACCCTGGCATCACCATAGAGGTTGAATTTTTTCAGTAACGGCCCACTGGTATCATCGAAAGTTACAAATACTTTCCCGCCCGGAGCATGGGAAATTCTGTAATGGGGAGGCGAAGCGAATACAAAGACAAAACGGGTGAAAGTATCCTTCTTTTGTACTTCCATCCGGTAAAGACGGTTGGAGGCCTTCGCTGCCAGGAGATCGCTGCAAAAAAATACCAGGAGAAAAGAAACACACATCGCGAATCTGAAGGCAGTGGCTCGTGCCCGGAACCCTCGCGACTTTTCTATCCCCTTCTCTGTATTTCCAGATGACCGGAATTCCACAACCTACTCCTCCAACAGAGATACATTCCTGTTCACAGGGGCAAAACCCGTGCCGGTTACCAGAAGTAAAGAAAGACAATTTTTATGCACAAATTCAATCCGATCCGACAGCCTCAGCGGAGCTTGAAAGGTGACCAACCAAGAGGAGACGACGAGACATAACACGCTGAAAACACAAGAATTAGCTAAACATGTGGAGTACCTGCGTGTAAAAGCAACGGAGGGGATTACCGGTAAAGGAGGTAAAAGTTAGTCCGGGGAAACCACTGGACAACGGGAAAGAAAAATATAATCAGGTCATGAAGTCAAAGAAGCGTTACAAAATAAGGGTCGTAATTTTGACACGTACGTCATGCCGCAGCGAGGAATTTGCCGAGTTTTCCAAGGAGTTCGTTCTGTTCGTACGGTTTCAGGATGATGTCTTTCGCGCCGTTTTTCAGCGCCTTGAAAATTCCGGTTCGTGTCCATTGACTGGCACAAACAATAATGGGCAACTGGGGGTTTCCCGACATTTCCTTGATCTTGGAGCACAACGAAAGCTCCCATTCGTCTGCCTTTTTCATGCCGATCACAACAGCCTGAATCTCTTCCTTGTCAAAAACATCTTTCATGTCGACGCCAAGGTTAGATGCAAGGGTTGTAAAACCATTGGCAATCAGAATGCCCTTCACCACCTCTCGCTCATCCGGGTCATCTTCCAGAACCAGTACTGAACCTCCCCCGGGAAATACGTCTTTCGTGCCTGAAGGCGTCTTCCCGTCAGAGTCAGCCGGAAAGAGGCGGCGGAGAGACTCCGCCTGATCATGAATAGCTGAATCCTCGTTTTGAGATTCAGCATCAGCTTCCTGGGGATCGAGGGCTTTTGCCAGCGACAAGGGAACCAGGATATCGAACCGATTAAGGTCATCCCCGCCCAATTTAATCTGGGCCTTGTAAACCAGGTACTCCTCGGCGGGGACCGGAATTTCGTCAGTAATTTCGTCGACCTGCGGGACATATTTCGTTGGAGGAAGCTGCTTGAGGTGAAATTTGTCCGGCAGGAGTGGCTGAAAAACGGAATTGAAGGTACCGATGATCTGGTTAGCAATCTCGGAGAAAGCATCAATATCATCCGCTTCCAGAATGAGCAGTTTGCGCTTTTCCGATATACGCCCTGGTGGAATACCCAGGAGAATACCACTCATAAGGATTGCATCACGAAGCGAGAAAACCAGATGGAGCCGGCCGGGATAATCCTCCCGCGAATCGACGGGAACAACAAAAGCCGAGTCTTCCATATCAGCAAGATAGGCCTTCTTGTCAAACTCCATAACTTCGGTGTCATTCACCGTAAGTTCCTGGTTCAAAAGCATACTGCTCTCTTCAGCAGATTGCTTGAGAGCCGATTGAATCATCTTACGCAGTTTCTCAAATCCCGCCATGATGCTGCACCGCTCCGTTATTCTGGTTGGTTATTCTTTTCTGAGCTTGAGACTGACGACAAAAGTATCTTCTTCATGGGTAAAGGGAACCGCCACACAATCACTGTCCGACATGGCATTGATGGTGTATTCCTCTCCGGAAATAACCGTGGGAATAGAAAGGTTGATATCCATCCCCCCCTTGGAAAGGACCATCTTCACATATCCACCGAGCATGTTGGCTATCTCGCCGAGGGCATCGGTAACATCTTCACCGACCTCATCCACCTCCATGCCCAGCATGTTAGAGGTAATTTTCATAGCGAAACTACGGGGACAATGAATCGCGAGAATGCCGGTATACGTGCCGGCCATGCCAACCATACCACTGATACTGCAATGGAAAGTGTTCACCGACTCGACCAATGGGAAGCAGGCTTCCAGATCCATCATAATCATGGTTGAAAACACTTCCTTGGTCGCATCAATAACGTGGCGAGCCATTTCGTCTTCATTCAGATGGGTTGCTTCTTCCACCACCGCATTCAGTGTCATAGCAGTCCTCCAAGCTTTTCATTGAGCTGATCCGGAGTGAATGGTTTCTTGATGCTGGCGCTGGCACCACTGGCAATAGCTTCCTTGATGATGTCTTCGCCACCCTCGGTGGTTATCATAACAATAGGAACATTGTTTCCATTCGCGCGAACCTGTTTGATAAACTCGAGACCGTCCATGTTCGGCATATTAATATCCGAAAGAACCAGATCAACACTCTTTTCTCCAAGCACGCTCAACCCCTCGATACCGTCACCCGCCTCGAAGATATCATCCACGGCAAGTCCGGCCTGCCTCAGGGACCTGGAGATGATTTTCCTCATGGTCGAGGAATCATCGACAATCAAAACATTAGCCATAACCAATTCTCCTCTCTTTTATTGAAAATTGACTCTCACCAGTCAGGAAGGTTTACTCGACAAACCATGGCTCACCTGCTCAGCACCTGGGATACATGGATGCGTTTTGCTAGACTGAGACTTGATATCCTCCAAGACAACGGGTCAGTTCAGAGTTTCTTATCGCACGAAATGGCAGGAACTTTAGACTTTTCTTTCCCCACCGACAACGTTGGGAAAGAAACTGTCAAAACAACGTAAGTAAAAGCGAATTTCTGCAAAGAGACTACTCCTTAACCGGAGCGATCACGGTGAAGACACTCCCCTTCCCTATGGCACTTTCGACTTCAATTGTGCCACCATGCGCTTCGACAATTTCCTTGCTGAGGGCAAGCCCAAGCCCGGACCCCTTGAAACCGGCTGCCTGTTCCGTACGAAAATATTTCTTAAAGACAAGGGCTGTGTCCTTTTCTGCTATACCTATTCCGGAATCCTTGACAGAGACCCGGAAATTCCCGTTACGAATCTGCGCGGATACCGTCACTTTAGCGCCTCGTGGGGAAAATTTGACCGCGTTTCCGACAATATTGGCAAACACGCGTGAGAACTGTTTGGTATCCAATTCCACCTTCCGGCACGTACGAGGAACCTTCAGCAAAAGAGAAACGCCCTGCTCATCGGCTTCCAGTTGACGATCATGACAACAGCTTTCCAACAAAGCGGCCAGATCACATGGCAGGCGCTTTATCTGCACCAGACCCATCTCCAGACGATAAACGTCAAGCAGGTCTTCGATCATCGAATAAAGGCTCTTGCCGCTTCTCTCCATATCTTCAAGAGTTTTTTGAAGCTTCGGGTGAATTTCGCCCCACATGCCAAGTTTTATTGCCTGTACATACCCCTGAAGAACGGTGAGAGGAGATTTCAGATCATGGGTCATTTTGGCGACAAATTCCTCACGCCTGCGTTTCTCATCCCTTTCCAGAGTCACGTCGGATAATTCATAAATACTCCCGAGCAGTTCATTATCCGCAGAAAGCACCTCAGAGGAACGCACCTTTAAAACACGTCCGCAAATATTCATCTCCAAGGGGACATCCCGACAATCTTCACTCATCACTTTATAGAGCGGTGTACGAAGGGGAAGCATATCAATTCTTTTGCCGATCACCGTTTCCTTGATTACCTCCAGGAGCCTCTCGGATTTCCGATTCATGAAAGTCAAAATTCCACTGCAATCTGTAAAAATGACACCAGTAGACAAAGAGTCAAGAAAAGAGTCGGCTGGAAAAGAGTCGGAAAAAGCCGTGAAACGAGTAACATTGTTGTTCCTGTTCATTGTCAAAAGGCCGCTTGCCATTCTGTTCACACTCCTGTCGATGGATTCCATAAATGGTATTCAGCAATAAATCTGCCAAGTATTGGAAAAATATTTACTAATTATCACTAATCTTCCGTTATAAAGATTGTCATCCTCGAATGTCTTTATCGGGGATCCATAATTTCAGTCGGTTAGAGGCTGGATTCCCGATCAGAATCTCTTCGGGAATGACAGTTTTTACAACAAGCGGAAGATTTATGCTAATCAGGAAAGATTTTAACAAGACTGGCCCCGGTCATATTTACAGGAACAATCTGTACCTAAGTAATGGAATAAAAGCCTTCTAAAATGTGATTCCCATAATTTACCTTGTATTGTAAGATGGTTACATTTTCTGACAGAATAATGACAAGAAGGTATTAAGGGGAAGAATCGTCTTCACTGGGGAGGAATTGCAATGCAACCAGGACCAGACAGAATCGGAATGCAGAAGTCGTAAAGTACTCAGGGTGTGCCGTAACTTACCTGTTTTATTAACGATTTGGAAGCAAATTGGCGAGCTGGAAGACGTGCAGATTTAAGAGGGAATATACAATGTCGGAAATATCTCAACCGGCAAAATCAGAATAAAGGGATTTAACCTTTGCAAGATATGACCTTGTTTCGCGAGGAAGGAAATCCCCCTTTCGGTCAACATTGCCCGGCCCCCAATTATACGCGGCCAGAGCGGAATCCAGATTTCCATTGTACCTGTCGAGCATTTGACGCAGGAAACGGGTACCTGCCATGATATTCTGCTCAGGACTGAAAGAATCAGTCACACCCAAGCCCCTTGCAGTTCCCGGCATTAGTTGCATGAGACCGCGGGCACCGGCAGAAGAAACCGCGTTGGGGTTAAAGTTGCTTTCAGCCTTGATCACTGCCTTGATTAACCCGGGCTCTACGTTATAGCGCTGAGAAGCCCTGCCAATGATCTCTTCAATAGAACCGGTTTCTGGTTGCGGCGATACAGCAGGTGCAGGAGAGTAAACCTGGGATATTTCGTCAGGAGCAATGATTTCATTCGGGGTGTCAGAAGAACCCTGTGGGATTGCACCACCCGCATCGCGGTAAACGGCAAGCGCCCGAAGAAGATTTTCCGATTCGGAGGATGAGAACGATGGAGCAGAATTTTGCAGGCCGGAATCAAGGGTGAGAGCATCCCGCATCATACGAAGACGGAGAAGTTCTGCCCGCGCGACCAGAGTGGCAGGATCTGTCGGCCGGGAAGATTCTGTTTTTCCGGCTGTTGCAAGAAGTTGAGCAAAGGCCGCAGAGTTTCCGGTCCGGCCATCAGAGACCGAATTCCCCTGTGAGGGTTCGGAGATTTGTGGGAACAGGTTGTTTACGGAACGTATCGACATGGATCCTCTGCCAGGGTCAACTGGCGTATGCCAGTTCCGCTGCGAGCATTTTCTTCTTTTTCAATTTTTCGATAAATGTTGTGCGCTTCAGATTCAGCAGAGTAGCAGCTTCCTTTTTGTTGCCACCGGTTTTTTCCAGGGCCTGAATAATAAGGCGGTTTTCAAATTCTTCCACGGCACTGCTGAGGCAGATGCCATCCATTGGAAGCGGAGCTGATTCAACACGCGGCTTATTACTTGAGTTACCCCGGTATTTCCCCGGAAGGTCTTCCAGAGTAATTGTCCCGTTGCCTTTCAGGATAACCATTCTTTCTACCAGATTTTCCAGTTCCCGGATATTGCCGGGCCAATCAAAGGCAACAAGTGCCTCCATCGCCTCGCGATCGAATCCCTGAACACTGCGTCTGTTATCTCGGCTGAATTTCTTGATAAAATTTTCAACCAAGAGGGGAATATCCTCTTTCCTCTCTCGAAGGGGGGGTATGATTATCGGTATCACGGAAAGACGATAGAAGAGATCTTCACGGAATACTTTTTCTTCCACAAGATTTTCCAGATTCTGATTAGTTGCGGCAATGATCCGGGTATCGATCTTTTTTGATCGCATTGCCCCGACCGGCTCCAGTTCGCGACTCTGAAGAACCCTCAGCAGCTTCACCTGGAGACTTGTCTTCATATCGCCGATCTCATCAAGGAACAGGGTTCCCCTGTCAGCCATCTCAAAACGCCCGACACGGTTTGCCACCGCACCGGTAAAGGACCCTTTTACATGCCCGAAGAGTTCGCTTTCAAGAAGTTCGTCCGGAATAGCCCCGCAGTTGACCGGGACAAAATTCTTGTTTTTACGGGAACTCAGCTCGTGAATAGACTGAGCAACCAACTCCTTTCCGGTTCCGGACTCACCCAGAATGAGAACCGTGGAATCGGAATCGGCAACTTTCTCGATAAGCTCGAAAAGCGCCATCATTTTCGGACTTTCTCCAATCATATTTATGCGGGATCGGTTTCTTACGCTCGGAGCAGAACGATAGCTTCGGCTTTGGAGTGCATGGTGCTCGAAGCCGCGCTGAATGATCGAATCAAGCTCCTCAAGATCGAAAGGCTTTTCCAGATAGAAAAATGCACCGGCCTTGAGCAGGTTTGCCGTCATGGCGCTGTTTCCGTATGCGCTGTAAACGATAGCAACAAGCTCCGGCCTGATGGCTTTAACTCGCTTGATGAATTCCAGTCCATTTACCTTGGGCATCATGACGTCCGTCACAACCAGATCGATATCCTCTGCTGCAATCTTTTCCAAGGCCTCCATAGCATCACATGCCTGAAAAACCGTGTAACCCTTGTACCCCAGAAATGTTGCAACAAGATCCCGGGTTTGCTTGTCATCGTCAGTTATCAGGACTCTCTTTTCTGCCATGGCCTTTACTCCCTCCGGGTACTAGCGTAACGCAAGCAGATTACTGGTAACCGCCTGCTGAATAGCAGCAATATAACTTTGTTTGAACTTTACCTAGCAACTAGAGTGCCAAAAGCAATACTTTTTACAATTCCCTATTTAACTAAACAAAACCAGGATGTTAAGGACATTAAACACTGTTTATTTGGTATTTTTTATCTTAATGAATTGCTCAGACGCTGAACAGCATCTTAAAAGGATGGGGACTTTACCTCTATTTTTCGGCATGTTACACAGTAAAGGCAAAATATGGTCAGAGGTTGAACATGATCGGGGAATAAAGAATGGTATAGAGAAGGCTGGACAAACCTGAAAAATGTTCCGCAACACTACCAGGGAACTATAAAAATGTTTTGCTACGCTGGGCTAAAGAGGCAGGTTCTGTTTTTCATTCATCCTGCAAGGCATATCTTTCAAGTCTGTCGCGGAGGGTATTTCTGCTTATACCAAGCAATTTCGAAGTTATCACCTGGTTGTTATTGCTTTTGCTCAAGGCCAGATGGATCACAGCTTTTTCAAGACCGTTGGTAATTTTCTCGTAAACGTTCCCTGTTTCTCGTCTGCAAATATCGGAAAAAGCAGGTTCAAGCATTGAACAAAATGCAGAAAAATACTCATCATCACCATTATCAAGGTCAATTTCCGGATTTTTCATAGCGGTCTTCACGTTAAGAAGGGAATCGAAATCTTCTGGTAGCAGAATCTCCCCTTTACAGAACAGAATAACCGAGTTGATAACATTCTTCAACTCACGAATATTTCCCTCCCAGGGATGCTTCATGAGAAGCTCAAATGCTTCCGGAGATACGCCCTTTACCCTCTTTTCATACTGACGCGAATATTTTTTAACAAAAAGATCAACCAGAAGCGGCAGGTCCTCCAAACGCTCCTGAAGCGGGGGAAGATAAAAGGAAACCACTCGCAACCGGTAAAAAAGGTCAAGCCGGAATCTTTTCTCTTTTACTGCAGTAACCAGACTGAAATTGGTTGCAGCAATCACCCTGACATTCACTTTTATGGTTTCGTTCCCGCCTACCCGCTCAAAATCCTGATTTTCGAGCACTCTCAAGAGTTTTCCCTGGTTCGAAAGGCTCATCTCACCTATCTCGTCAAGGAAGATAGTCCCGCCGTTGCATTGTTCGAATTTCCCAATCCTGCGGGAATGGGCGTCGGTAAATGCACCTTTTTCATGACCGAAAAGTTCACTTTCCAAGAGATTTTCAGGAATCGCTGCGCAGTTAACCGCAAGAAAAGTTTTATCACAGCGCTTCGAATTATTATAAATCGCCCGAGCAAGGAGTTCCTTTCCTGTCCCACTGGGGCCCTGGATAAGAATACTTGCATCAGAGTCAGCCACTTTGCCCACCATTTTCCAGATCTGAATCATCTGGGGTGAAGAGCCGATCATGATGTCTTCTTCGAGTTCGCTATCATCGATCTGATCAGAAATTCCGGCGTAGTGAACCTTGCGATTCAAGAGATTGCATTCCAGCGCCTTACGGGAAACTTCCTTCAACTTCTCGATGTCAAATGGCTTGGTAAGATACTCGTAGGCACCATGCTTCATCGCTTCGATTGCGTTTTGAGTGGTTCTGTAACCGGTTGTCATAATAACGGACAACCCGGGGTCAATTGCCTTTATCTCACGCAAGACCTCCAAGCCTGATTTCTTCGGCAGGCAGATATCGAGAATGGCCACATTGGGACGCTCTGTGAGAACTCTTTTAACAGCAGCATCACTGTCTGTCTCAAGAAATAGTTCCACATCCTCATCCTCAAAAACAGCAGCCAGAAGTTGGAGGATTGCATCGTCATCATCAAGAATAAGAAGTTTGCTTTTCATAGGATTTCTTTGGCGTCTCCTCAGTTCTGTCTGTGGAGAATAACACAAAGAAACAGGGTAAAACAACCCGAAAACTCGGACATTCCGGGTTTCAGAAGAATCCTGAAACAAGCAGACTATGCATCCCAGCCACTCTTCTCGCGATGATGCAAGACCGCATTCTCACTTTCAACTTCTCTGGTTATACGCTCAGCCTCACTTTCCGTTAAACCGACAGTAGGTCTGTTCCCCATCCAGTGGGTCAATTCACCCTTCGGGGAGGTGAGCAGTTGGGGTGTAGGCGGCCCACCCACAAACCTGCCATTGAGATAAAGAGCCGCCTCGTAATGACCTTCCCTCTTCACAAGGTTAAACTCAGCGACGCATCCGGATTGCAGTATTTTATTAAGAAGAACTCTTTTAACGATCATCTTTGGTTCCTTACCTGCCGGAATTTCATTCGAGAACCGGCCATCATTCTGCGGAGATTTCTTATCCGGTACGCTTTCGGATTCATTCATCTGACGAATACACTTTTTCCGTGAAATTCCCTTTATTGATAACATCAGAAAATTTATTGTACTGGAGAAAATGGGCACGATACTTTATCATAGCCTTCATTAGCACTCATCGGAAGATGGCGCCGCAACTTTACCAAAAATTCCAGCCGACTCATTGTTTTGTTCCCGGGAGCCTCCACATTGAGAATCAACAACGACTACTGGCGATCCATTCTCTCTGCAACGAAAGTATCATCAGAGACCTGCACCCAGGATAACCGCTCAGGATCTCTCCAAAATCTCGTTCCGGGTCAAAAGGTACAGGGAGAGGTCCTGGCCCGACTATCGGACCGGGTGTATCTAGTGAAAATTGCGGGCGATATCTATCGAACGGAATTACCCGAACCAACCCAAACCGGCACAAAACTGCTGCTCACTTTCCGGACCAGCGAACCACGCGCTGAATTCTCACTGCAAAATGATCGAAGCGACGTTTCGCCTGTACGGTTGAGTCCGACAGCTGTTACGCTCCTGGAGACACTCAAAGCACCCTCATCTCAGCCCTCGGCGCAGGCAATAAAATCTTTGGAACCGCTCCTCACCTCACCACCGGCAGACACTTCGGCACTGGCGGCTTCGCTGCGCAATGCCCTGTCCTTTTCCGGGCTCTTTTACGAGTCTCACCTGTTACAATGGTTCCTGGGGGAACGACTCTTTGCTGACATACAAAGGGAATCCCGGTTACGCCTCGCATCCATGACAAAAAGTGAAAAAGATCCGCTATCCGGCGAACCTTCCCCTGAAGGACTCGGGCTCCTCGCAGACAAAAAAGGTTTACTGGCGCTTGCCCTGGAAAGCGATGATCAAGCTGACAACCTGAAAAACATCACCGCTCTTTCAGAATCGTTGACATCATCTCTTCTGCGAGAGCAGGTGGGAACCCTCTTGTCCGGTATCTTTCACTGGCAGGGAAGCGTATGGCAGGGCCAGGACATGGCATGGGAAGTGGAAAAACAGAAAGGTGAAAGCGACCAGGATTGCGAGCAGTCCTGGCGAACATCCATTCGCCTGTCATTGCCGAATCTCGGGGAGGTACAGAGCCACCCTCGTTTCCAGCGATGAAGGAATAACAGGAAGGATTACAACAGATTCAACAACAACGAAAAATACCATGCAGCAGGAACTGAAATGTCTCGAAGAAAAGATGGCCGCCTCGGGACTCCCCTTGCGGACCATGACAATTGAGCAACGCGATGAAAGATAGGGACAACAAAAAAGCGGTTGCGCTTTCCTACAGAGAGGGCCTGTATGCACCACAGGTCGTGGCTAAGGGACAAGGTGTCGTGGCTGAGGCTATAATCGACCACGCCAGGGGTGCTGCTGTTTTTGTCCATGAATCGCCGGAATTGGTCAATCTCCTGATGCAGGTAGACTTGGACCAGCATATTCCACCGGAACTCTATCGAGCCGTTGCCGAACTTCTTGCATGGATATTCTGGCTGGAAAACCGGGTGCCGCCAGGGTGGCAAAACAAGTAACCCCCCCTACGCACTGTGGCGCAAGGATCAAATCGCCTCTTCCAGACAATTCGTCCAGTCAATAGCCTCAAACTGGGCATTTACGAGAACCTCCTGGCTGCAATGGTACTGGTTCAGCAGTAGGCTGACATCGGCAAAATCCATGTACTCCAGTTTCTCTGTCAGCTGAAGGAGACTACCGAGAGCACCTTTCCGTTCCAGGAGAGCCAGACGCACCTCTTCGTCAAGGTTCAGCTGCTGCAGAATCTCTTTCATGGGAACACCAAGCAGAACATCAATCAAGGATAGTACTCCGGTCATGAAGGCGCTGTCGGAATAGTCATGGCCTTGAAGTTCCGGCGCCCACTTCGTAACCAGATTTTCCATCATCCGACCGCGGGTCGCGGCTGTTTCAAGGAGAGGATTCCCAACGGCACTAGTCTTGTCCGAAGCAAATAATGCCAGTTGAATCCAGCGCTTCAACTGCTGCATACCCAAGACGACAAGCGCATGTCTCAAGGTTCGGATTTTCTCCTTCATTCCGATAACCACGGAATTCACCAATCGTAGAAGATTATAGGTAAGATTGGGATTATGCTTGAAGGCTTCTTCTATCTCCGCTATTTCAGCATCTCTGCAAACAAGCTCCAAAAGCTTGAGTAGGGCAAGGCCTGAGACATCAACCTTCCTTTTATTCAACACGGACGGACGCGCAAAATAGTACCCCTGAAAGAGGTCAAAACCGAGGTCGAAGCAGAAATGATACTGCTCTATGGTCTCAACCTTCTCAGCCAAAAGTATCAGACCTCGATTACTCAACGTAGCGACCATTTCCTTCAAAGCATCGGCAGGCATCTGGAGCACATCAATCTTTACAATATCAACAATTTCATAAAGCGGTTCATAATCGGGGTGATAGCAGTTATCATCAAGAGCCAGGGTGAATCCTCGCGCCTTCAATTCTCGGCACCGTTCCAGTAATGCATCCGACAACTCGACGGTTTCAAGAATCTCAATAACGGTTTTCTCCCGAGGCAGGATTTCCAGAAGATCACTCATGAGAAGATCTCCGGTCACATTAATAAACCCCTTATGCTTCCCCAGCACTTCATTGATCCCGAAGTTAGAAAGCACGTTACTTATGACAAAAGAATCCACGTGGGGAAAACCATTAATATTGGCATGGAGGGTATCTGCAGAGCGGAAAAGTAGTTCGTATCCGACAATACTCTGGTTACGGTCAAGTATCGGCTGACGCCCTAAAAAAACTTTTTTTTCGAAATTCTTCATTCTTGGTCGGGTACTCCTCGTCAGGCAGGAAAGCTACTCAATAAAGCATCCTTTTTACACAATACAAACAAATATGATACAACCATTAAAGATAAAATAGCAACGAACTTATGAGGAGGAATCGTATCGTTGTACTCATGTTTGCAAGAAAGCAAATTTGAAGTATCCGGGAAATTCCGAAAAAAGCAAAATAAAAAGGTTGGCCCGTGAGAGCCAACCTTTAATTCTGGTGCCCGGGACCGGAATCGAACCGGTACAGCCTTGCGACCGAGGGATTTTAAGTCCCTTGCGTCTACCAATTCCGCCACCCGGGCGTAGCAACCATAGATCAGACAGAAAACTTGTGAATCACTACCTGCGACACATCAGATATTCTTCTGTATATCAGGAATTATTGACCCTGTCCCTCAATTCTTTTCCTGTCTTGAAAAAAGGTGTTTTTTTGGCTGATATTTGAACAATTTCACCACTTTTTGGATTTCTCGCCTCACGAGGACCTCTCTCGCGTATTGTAAAACTTCCAAATCCACGGATTTCAACCTTCTCATCGTTCTTCAGAGCATTGCGGATACTATCGAATACAATATCAACGATGAGCTCAGAATCTTTTCGCGTCAAAAGGCTGTTTTGGTCCACGAGCCTTTCAACCAACTCACTTTTGGTCATACGCAAAAACTCCTTATTCCATATTTGTAAGCTTAACTACCAGCTGATAATCACCACCGTTATTTCTTCTTCAACTCTTCCTTCAACAACTCGCCCAGGTTAGACGTCGCCTCACCCTGGAAATTTCCAAAAGAGGAAAAATCACCTCTGTTGTCACTAATGGCAATAGCCTTGATTGAGAGCGCTATTTTCTTCTCTATCGGGTCGATGTTCAATACCATCGCTTCGATTTCATCATCCACTGCCGCAAATCCTTTGGGAGTAGCAACTTTCTCCTGAGAAAGTTCGGAGACGTGGATGAGACCTTCAATCCCCTCTTCAATTTCAAGGAAGATACCGAAGTCGGTTACCGAGGTGACTTTTCCTGTAACTTTGGTGCCAGGTTTGTACTTCGCAGGAATTTCGTTCCAAGGATCTGGGACTAACTGCTTGATACCGAGGGAAAGTCTCTCGTTTTCCGGATCAATGTTGAGGACAACTGCCTGAACTATCTGTCCTTTGCTATAAAGCTCTGAAGGATGCTTGATCCGTTTGGTCCATGACATATCGGAAACATGCACCAGACCATCAATGCCGTCCTCAACACCTATAAAGACGCCGAAGTCGGTAACGTTTTTGATCTGACCTTCAATCTTGGTCCCAACAGGATATTTATCCCCAATTACCGTCCAGGGATTCATCTGGATCTGTTTCAGACCGAGGGAAATCCTTCTGCTTGGCACGTCAACACCCAGAACTTCAGCTGCGACCTCATCACTCACCTTCAGAACGTCGGAAGGGTGTCGAATCCGCTTTGTCCAGGACATTTCAGAAACATGAACAAGTCCTTCCACACCCTCTTCGAGTGAAACAAAAGCTCCGTAATCCGCAAGACTTACAACGGTACCGACAATCCTGTCACCGATGTGATATTTTGATTCTACTTCCAGCCAGGGATCGGGAATCGTCTGTTTGATGCCAAGAGAGATTTTCTCTTTTTCCTTGTCGTATTTCAGCACCTTGACAGAAACTGTCTCACCGATCTTCAGAATTTCTGAAGGATGAGAAAGTTTACGCCATGACATATCTACGATGTGGAGCAGTCCATCAATCCCGCCGAGGTCGATAAACGCACCATAATCGGTGATGTTTTTCACGATTCCCTCGCGGACCTGGCCTTCAGTCAGAGTGGCGAGTGTATCTGTTTTCAGCTTGTCGCGTTCCTCTTCCAGGATTGCCCTGCGAGAAAGAACCACGTTCCCTCTCTTTTTGTTTACCTTGACAACCTTGAACTGGAAAGACTGCCCGATAAGTTTCTCAAGGTTACCAATGGGCCTTACATCAACTTGGGAAGCAGGCAGGAAGGCAGGCACGCCGATATCAACGGTAAGACCACCTTTCACATTTGCAACGATCTTTCCTTCGACTAGCGCACCGGAATCAACGGCTTCTTCGATGTGAACCCAGACCTGTTCGCGCTCGGCCTTTTTCCGGGAAAGGACAATATACCCTCGGATATTTTCCTTTTTCTCGAACAAAACCTTTACGGTATCACCGACTTTCGCCGTTAGCTGGCCGTTCTCATCCATGAACTCGTTAAGAGGGATGCACCCTTCCGATTTGTAGCCGATATTGACAAGCACATAATCCGGGTCAATCTGCACGATAACGCCTTCTACAATCTCACCCACCAAGGGCTGACGCAAACTTTCCTGAAAAAGTTCTTCGAAATTCTCTTTAACGCCTTGGTTAAGGTCATCATCCATATCGTTATTCAGCCGGTCCGGCTCGTTGGTGATGTTGGTCAAATCTTTTTCGTCATTCATCAAAATAATACCCCCTGAAATTTCTATGTTTTCCCCGCTTTATCCTATCACACCCTGTAAAGTCTCAATGTGTAGTAGTATCATCAATACGTCTGATTTGCTCAAGCACTTCGTCGATTACCCATTTGGGAGTCGAAGCTCCTGCCGTTACACCAACAGTATCTACACCTTCAAACCACATCCGGTTCAGTTGCTGCGCTGTTTCGATGTGGTAGGTCCTGGGCTGCAACTCTGCACATACTTGAGCAAGACGTGTTGTATTGGCGCTATTGTATCCACCGATAACTATCATGCAGTCTACGCGTTTTGCAAGCTCTTTGGCTTCTTCCTGCCGCACGGCCGTTGCATCGCAGATGGTATTGAATACCCTGATTTCGCTGCCCTTTACCAGGCACTCCAGGACCACATTCTTGAGATTCTCGAATGACTGGGTTGTCTGGGCGACGATACAGATCTTGCCGGATATCTTCAGTTTGTCGGCTTCTTCTCCTGATCCGACCACATAGACCGGGCCCTTGGCGTACGAAACAATCCCTTGAACCTCGGGATGATCGGCATCTCCTACCACTACCACAACATAACCCGCCTGGGAAAGACTTTTTACGTGCTCCTGGGCCTTTTTCACAAACGGACAGGTTGCATCTACGATTTCAAGTTCCTTGCGGCTGGCCTCCTGAAGCTCTTCCGAGGCAACACCATGTGAACGAATGATAATTGCTCCACTGTCGAGGTCTGCAAGAGAGGTAAGGGCCTTTACGCCCATTTCCTCGAGACGCTGAACCACCTGCGGAGAATGGATAATCGGACCGAGAGTAAAGGTCTTTCCTCCCTTGGCGGCAGCCTCGAAAGCCATCTGGGTGGCTCTTTTGACCCCAAAGCAAAATCCGGCCTGTTTCGCGAGGATTATTTTCAAGCTGTTTACTCCTTCACCAGGGACCAGATGAATCTTCTAACAGAGCAGAACAAATTCACCGGTCTTCCTGCATTATCTGAAAACTTCAGCCGGGCAAATCGTCGTCTTGGCAAATTTCACTAAGACGCTCTTTTCTCCAATTCCCTCTGCCGCACAATTTTCTCCATCCGGCTTAGCACCTCTTCGACAGGGATTCCATCCGAATCAATGGGAAGTGCATCTTTTGCCATGCAAAGAGGGGCATGTTCGCGCTGTTCGTCTTGAGCATCGCGGGCAATAACTTCTTCTATTGTCTTCTCAAGGGTTACCTTTTCCCCCTTGGACTGCAACTCAAGGAAACGCCTTCTTCCCCGTTCCTCCGGTGATGCAGAAAGGAAAAACTTCACGTCTGCCTGGGGAAAAACCACCGAGCCGATATCACGGCCTTCCAGCACAACATTACCGGCCCGCCCCATCCGCCTTTGTTCATGAAGAAGAACTTCGCGCACCACTTTTTTTGTCGATATTCGGGAAGTCAGGAGACTGATTTCAGGAGTCCGTATGGCCAGGGAAACATCCTCTCCGTTGGCAAGGACGCGATACGCGCCATCGCACCTGACAAAAGTTATTTCCAAGTCCCGGCACAATTCAGCAAGAGCATCATCGTCTTCCAGGCTGATTTTCGACCGCGTCACGGTTAGTGCAACAGCACGGAACATGGCCCCCGTATCGATATAAAGATAGCCGAGGCGTTCGGCAAGTTGGCGTGCCACTGTGCTTTTGCCCGCACCTGACGGGCCATCTATTGCAACAACGATTCCCTTTTCAGCACTCATCTTTGGCAAACCTTTTCCAGGAGTTCGATAAAGGTCGGGAAGGATGTCACAATGCAGTCTGTGTCTGTTACCGTTGTCTCTCCTGTAGCGACAAGGCCGGCAATGAGCATTGACATGGCAATCCGATGATCTCCGAAACTGTCAACAATGCATCCCTTCAACGAATCGGTACCGGTAATTTCCATGCCGTCCTCTGTTTCCAGAACCTCAACTCCTGCCCTGGTCAGATTTGTGGCCATAGCGGCTATTCGGTCGGTTTCCTTGACTCGAAGCTCCCGGGCATCCCGCAGGACAGTTTTGCCTTCGGCACAGGCAGCAGCAACACAGAGTATCGGAAACTCATCGATAGCCCTTGGCACAAGGTCGCCACCGATTTCAATTCCGACCAGTGACGATGTGCGCACCAGAATATCCGCAACCGGTTCTCCCGAAACCTCCCGCTCATTCAGCAGGTCAATGGAAGCCCCCATTTTCAGAAGGATATCAAGAATCCCTGTTCTAGTGGGATTGACCCCGACATTGGTAATGAGGATTTCAGAGTCAGGAACCAGAAGAGCGGCCACAATAAAGAAGGCTGCTGAAGAAATATCTGCCGGAACCGTCACCTCTCTTCCATTGAGCTCCCTGCCACCACGAACGACCGCACCGTTGGTTAGAGGTTCGATATCGGCCCCGAAGTAGCGAAACATCCTTTCCGTGTGATCCCGTGAAAGTGACGGCTCATTCACCTCGGTTTCCCCGCTGGAATAGAGGCCGGCCAGGAGAATGGAAGATTTTACCTGGGCACTGGCAACGGGAGAAAGGTAGGAAATCCCCTTCAACTCCCCACCCTGAATCGCCAGAGGGGCCTTCGTCCCTCCGCTACGTCCCAGAATGCGTGCTCCCATTTTTGCAAGTGGATCGATCACCCGTCCCATGGGCCTGTTGCGAAGGTACCGGTCTCCCGACAAAACGGAAAAAAAACGTTGGCCGGCAAGGATGCCGGTCATCAGTCGCATGGAGGTGCCGGAATTACCGCAGTCAAGAACATTCTCAGGCTCTCTCAAGCCGAAAAGTCCTCTTCCCTGAATGAGCAGCTTTCCATCTTCCTCACGGGCGTCAACGCCCATGAACCTGAAGGCGTTCAGGGTGGCAATCGTATCTTCTCCCTGCAAAAATCCGCTGACAACCGTCGTGCCGCGGGCAAGCGAACCGAGCATAACCGCCCTGTGTGATATTGATTTATCGCCAGGCACCACGATTGTTCCTGCAACTTTTTTTGCTGTCTTCACAGTATACTTTTTCACAGCTGCCCCGGCGGGTTGGATTTCTAACAGTTTATAAAAACATCGTTTATAGAAAAACGAATGATGTACAGAGTTCACTATCCGGCACACATCTTCTACCTGGAGTGTGAGCAAGTACGGAACACACTAAAGGATGGCATCCCTGCTTCTCTTGGATTCAGCAAAAAATTTCTGGAGTCCTGCACTGTCCCCGTTTTCTACAAGGGTCCGGAGTTGTCCGAAGTAATCAGAAAAGAAATCCATCATCTCCATAATTGCAGGTCCGTTCATGAGTGAAATATCTCGCCACATGGCAGGATCGGAAGAGGCTATGCGGGTAAAATCCCGGAACCCCCCTGCTGAATATTTCAGGATACTTTCATCGAAACGATCATAACCATCCACTGCATTTACCAGGGAATAGGCCACCATGTGAGGGAGATGGGAGATGGCCGCAACGATGCGGTCATGTTTGTGCGCATCCATCTGAATCACATCGGTACCAGCAAGCTCCCACATCCTGAGAATTTTTTGGAGAGCTAACTCGTCGGTATTCCCGGTTGGAGTTATGATACAGCGCTTCCCCGTAAAGAGGGTGGCAAACGAAGCCTCAACGCCTGATTTTTCTGTACCGGCAATGGGATGCCCACCCACAAAACATGTACCCGCAGGCATAAGCGGCTCACAGGCAGCAACAACCGATTCCTTCACGCTGCCACCGTCAGTCACAACGCAACCGGGAGCCAGGAAGGGAGCAATCTTTTCCAACACCGAAGCTATGGAGCAAACAGGCGTGGCTAGAAAAACCAGGTCAGCCCCCTGAACGCCTTGGCAGGGATCCTGGCTATACCGGTCAATGACTCCCAGTTCAACCGCACGCTGAAGGTTCGGCTCGGTTCTCCCGATCCCGACAATCTCACCCACCTCACCCTGCTGACGCAGTATCCGCGCAAGAGATCCGCCAATAAGGCCAACGCCGATAACTGCCATTCTTTTACTGAGAGACATCTATTCCCTTTCCGGTCTCATCTAGATGTTTTTAGAATACGATCCGAGGATTTTCACGAATTGACAGCAATGGCGCAATTCATCAATAGCCTCGGCAACCTCGGGATCAGACAGATGCCCTGACAGGTCCAGGAAAAAGATATATTCCCACGCCTTCTTTTTAAGGGGACGAGATTCGATCTTGCTCAGGTTAATACCCCGACGTGCAAAGGGATCAAGCATCCGATAGAGGATTCCCGGTTCGTCCTTGACCGAGAACATCAGTGAGGTTTTGTCGTTACCGCTCTTTCCGGCAATCTTCTTACCGATGACAAGGAAACGGGTAAAATTGTTCACCTGATCTTCAATCCGCTTCTTCACGACCTTCAACTCATAGAGAGAGGCAGCTGAATCGCTGGCAATAGCCGCAGCATTATAATCTTCACTGACGATCTGTGCAGCCAGTGCCGTGGATGCAACATCCACCACCGGGACATTCGGCAGATTGTCATCGAGCCATTTGCGGCATTGGGCAAGTGCCTGAGGATGGGAGTAAACCTTCTTGATATCGGCCATTCTCCCGGTACGTGACAAGAGGTCGTGGGACACCTCAAGAAGAACCTCGGCAATAATCTTCAGGTCGCTCTCCATGAACATGTCAAGAGTATGAGAAACCATCCCTTCGGTGGAGTTCTCCACGGGAACGACTCCGTATTGAGCCCGATCCTTTTCCACATCCTCAAAAACGGCCGGTATTGATTTCTGGGGGACCAGTTCAGCCGAAAGTCCGAACTGCTGGAGAGCTGCCATGTGGGTAAACGTCGCCTTCGGTCCGAGGAAAGCAACCTTCATCGGAGCTTCCAGGGCCAGTGACGCGGAAATTATCTCGCGGAAAACGCTTTTCAGGGCCTCACGTGGGAACGGTCCGCTGTTCCTCGAGTCAAGCCGCTCATAAATTTCCCGTTCACGACTCGGGACATAGAAATCACTTTTCTCGCCCCTTTTCAGCTTACCAACGGCAATGACCAACTCAGCTCGCTGATTCAAAAGGGTAAGAATCTGGTCATCAATCCCGTCAATGGAATTTCGTATTTCTTCGAGAGTTTTCTTTTCAGACAAAACAGAATCACCTAAGAGAGGGGGTTATTAGTGTGTAGGACATGCTAATCTATAGCAAATATGCCGAAAATGCAAACCTTTTTTCGAATAAAATATCAATAGTATCGAAGCACTGTGCCTGATACGGAACCATGCCAGAGGCCTGCTCATTCAATTTTTTGTTTTTCCTCAGAGCAGGAGGGACATGACTTCAACGTTGTCAGTAATAAACATGCCGAAACCGTAAACGTTACCCACAAATTCTGCAATTAAGCGTTCAGGTAAAAATTGAAGCTTCCTAACCGTCATAATCACATGTATAATAGCAAGCAGTTCACCAGGTCATTGAACGATTTCATTACAACCAACTCCGAATCCCATCAGTTCGGAGTGAGCGTAAAATCATCACACCGGCACTTATTCCTATCGCAAAAAAATTCATATACCACTCGCAAGGCTTACTCAATGGCAGAAAAAAACACGGCATCAAAACTTACCCTCATCAACAAATTGATTCTCAGTTATGCCGCCATTGCGTTTTTCACCATGGCTGCAACAGTATTCTCGGTATTCGGACTTCAGTCTCTCAACGGAATAGTCCGTGATATCGCCATAAACGATTTACCCTTTGTCAAACGCACGGAAATTCTCCATGACTCACTTCAGGCCCAGGAAAGAAGCGCAGCCAAGTTTTCCGTACTTAAGTCACCGGAATTCAAGCAATTATTTGATCAGCGGCAAAAAGAATTCAGTACCGTCATTGAAACCCTTGGCAAATCTGACCCCGGACCACTTCTTGATGATATTGTCCGTAACTACCGGGACTTCAGCAGCAAAGCGGAAATCCTTTTTCAGAACAAGTCCGACGATATCACTCCCCTGAAAGACACTACCGAGAAAGTCAATGCCTCGATCGAAGCCCTTTCCAAAGCACGTCAGGTGATTCTGAATGAGAAACTGGAAAATGCCGACCAGAAACGGGAAACAACCGTTCAATGGACGTTATTGTTATCCACCATGGGCTTTGTGCTCGCATTAAGCGTAATGGCCTTTTTTCTGTTACCATCTCTTCCTCAATCAAAAAACTGAAGAGGGCAACGCACTCCATAGCAGAAGGGAATTTCGATTTTGATCCCGAGATTCCGCCTGGAGATGAAATCGGCGATCTTGCTGAAGATTTCACCCGAATGGCAAAACGGCTGAAAATTCTTGAACAGATCAGCCTCGACGCAAGCCCCCTTACCCGTCTCCCCGGCAACATAGCAATTGAGAGAGATCTCACCAAAAAGCTCCAAACAGGGGAAACTTTCGCTGTATGCTACGCTGACCTCGACAATTTCAAGGCATATAGTGACAGGTACGGATACATCAGGGGAAGTGACCTGATCAAGATGACCGGCGAGGTCATTTACGAAGCGGTACAGCAACATGCGGATGAAAATGCCTTTGTTGGACATATCGGCGGAGATGATTTCATCATGATTGTCTCGTCCGATGAATTCGATGCGGTCTGCCAGGCAGTAATTGATGCCTTCACAGACGAAATTCCACAATTTTATACCCCGGAAGACTTGGAAAGGGGACATATCGAGGGGCCGGACAGGTACGGTGTCACCAGGATATTCCCTATTATGACCATATCGATCGCTGTTGTCATGTGCCAGCAGGGTGAATACGATTCAGCAGTCAAAATAGCCAAGACAGCCGCCGAAATCAAAGATTTCGCAAAGGGAGAGGCTGGCAGCAACTATTTTGTCGATCGCAGGAAGAGGGCTCGATGAGAAACACTTACTCGTATGGTATTGCTATCATTATCGGACTGAGCGGCTGTGCAACCATCCGGAAGGAAGATCCCAACATCCATGAACAGCGGCAGAAACTAGTCCTCGCAAGAATGCTCCTGGAAGACAACAGGACCGAAGCGGCGAAAAAAACACTCTCTGAAATTGCCGCAAAACCAGCCGTTGCAGGAATAACCGATGAAGCGCTTTTTCGGCTGGCACTGCTCGATCTGGAAGCAGGTCAACAGAAAATAGCAACTGATAAGGCGGGTAAAGACCTTGACACAATACTGAGCAAATTCAAGTCGAGTTCCTGGAGCGCCCATGCGATCACTCTAAAGGGTCTGATGGATGCATATGAAGTAACGTTGCAGGAAAAAGCCGAACTGGACAGAACAATTAAAAATCTGAAAAGTTCGAATGCTTCTCTCACAAAGGAGAATACTTCTCTCACAAAGGAAAATGCCGATTTGCGGCAGGATTTGGAAAAAATAAAAAAACTGGAATTGGAACTGGAAACGAAGAAGAAGAGATAATTCTCTTCAGGTGGAAGAGCAGCGCTGCAAAGAATTATAGAGCCCTGAAGGGGTTGCCTCGCAAACCTCTACCAGGATTCCCAAGGCATCGCGAAGTTCGTCAAGCGTCACATCATCAATAAAGACCCCTTCACCCTCCTTCAGCATCACATCAGGGATCAGAACTACATCGACATCTTCGAGTCCCCCTCCCCTCACTATTTTGAGAATATCCTTTCCGGGGACAAGCCCGGTAACAGTAACACTGTCACCGAACAGGGAGTTTCTTACAGGAACAACCCGGAAAACCACCCTGGTCTTTTCTGCAAGTCTGACGAGAAATTCCTCAAGATACGGAAAGGGTGATTCTCCGGTCACTACTGCCACAACCTTTTCTATCATGGGCTCTGCACTGTCCAGAACGTCTTCGGCCTCATCAAGGAAAAGCGGGATCATACCGACACCGTTCTCGATTTGGGGAAGGTCCCCATACTCGGATAGTGGTGGAAATGATTGTTCCGCCTTGATGTAAAACTCGTCGGCAAAGAAAAGAAATGGTGTGCCGAGTTTCGTCGCAAGTTCATGAGCAAGGGGTTGCCATGCAGCGAGGAATTCGGAAGCATAGTCACGGGTAATCGGTTGCAGTTTCGGCAAAGACTCCCGAAACCGGGTAAGACCCAGGGGAACCACTGCCAGGGATGCAATCTGTGGAAACAGCGCGGCAAGGTCACGCACGGTACGTTCAAGATGGGAACCGTCATTCAGGCCCGGGCACAGCACTACCTGGGTATGCATCACGATCCCGGATGAGGCAAGCTCCGTGAGAAGATCGAGAACCGGCGGACACTCCAAGTTTCCCAACAGCTTCGCACGAAGATCAGGCTCGGTGGCATGAACAGAAATGTAAAGGGGAGAGAGTCGCTGTTCACAGATTCTCTGGACTTCTTCCCGGCCAAGGGAAGACAAGGTAACAAAATTCCCATAGAGAAAAGATAGTCGATAGTCCTCATCCTTCACGTATAAAGAACGCCGAAGCCCTTTCGGCAACTGGTCCACAAAGCAGAAAAGGCAGGAATTCGAACAGCTGAGCGGCTTGGGAGATTCAAACAGTATGCCAAGTGATTCCCCCTCTTCCCGCATCAACTCGATCTCCCAGATATCACCGTCAGCTTTTTCAATTTCAAGGAGAAGCTCTTCATCACCGGAATAATATCCGAAGTCGATGATATCCTGAATGGGGTTGCCGTTGATAGCCAGCAACCTGTCGCCGGGATCAATATCAAGCTCTTCAGCAATACTTCCCGGCTCGACTTTTTCGATCGTAATCCCTGATTCCATATGTACACAATTCCTGTTATTCGAGGCAATCAAGCAGCAGCCACGAGTCTGCAGTTACGAGCGTCTCTGCATCTGCAAAGATGCTGTAGCGCTCCTCAGGGCCTGTAAAATTCAGCTAAAATCTATAATAAATATCATAAAATCTGAACCGTTGGCAAAAACGTCTGTCAGCCCGTGTGACTCTATCGGGAATCCATGGTTTTTGTAGTCTGGATTACCGATTACACCCTCGGGAATAACGAAAAGCATACGTCATGCCCAAGTAAAAAGCCGGGTATCTGTACTGCTCAAATAGAAAGGGACCCTTAAAAGAGATCTTTCCTGTATCAGGACGGATCATGCTTTTTCGGGTCCCTTGGCTCTTCAGAAGCGGCTCTTACTGGTGCAGCTTGAAGTTCCCATCAACCGATGTTATATGTGATATTGCGTGCTTATAAATCAGGATATCTCCCTTGATTTCCAAAAGAACGGAAAAGTTGTCAAAGGACTTGATATAACCTTCCATCTTTTCTCCCGACATCAGATATACGATAACCTTGATTCTTTCCTTCCTTGATTGATTCAGGTACTGGTCCTGAATATTGAACGGTGCTTTCGCCATGCCCCTCTCCTTTTAATCAAAATAATCAATTACAATATCCTCAATAATAGCAACATTTCCTGGATATTCAATCCAATTAATTTCCGGATCATTATTGAACCAGGTCAACTGGCGCTTAGCGTAGCGACGCGTATCCCTCTTCATGAGCTGAAGTGCGTCCTCAAAGGGCATAACACCTTCAAGATAGTCGCACATGTGTCGATAACCGAGTGAGCGCATCGGCTTGAGACTGGACGGGTAGCCGGATGCAAGAAGAGCTTGTACCTCTTCAAGGAAGCCCTGTCGTATCATCAAATCCACACGGTTGTCAATATTTCTATATAACGTTTCCCTGTCAATGGAAATACCAATTTTACGATAGTCATAGCGTAACGTGCCAAATTGGTGCTCTCCTCGCAGCTCGGAAATGGGTCGCCCCGTCATTTGGAATACTTCGAGTGCACGGATGATGCGAAACTGATCATTCGGATGGATACGTTCAGCAGACACGGGATCAACCTCGGCAAGACGCCGATGCAACCTCTCGTTCCCCTCCCGGTTTGCCAGATCCTTCATTTCTTCACGAAAAGCTGCATCACAAGCGGGAGAGTTCATCAGCCCTTTGGTAAGGGCCCGGATATACAAGCCGGTCCCGCCACAGACAATACTATTCCTTCCCCGTCGCGAGATGTCCATGATAACCTTCTCCGCCTCCCGGGAAAAATCAGCTGCGGAAAACGTCTGGTCAGGGTCTCGGATGTCAAGGAGATGATGGGGAACGCGCCGAAGCTGGTCCGCCGATGGTTTAGCCGTCCCGATATCCATAGAACGATACACCTGCATGGAATCGGCATTAACTATCTCTCCGTTACAACGCTCCGCCAGCCGGACAGCCAGCTCGCTTTTCCCTGACGCAGTCGGACCCTGCACAATTATCAGTTTGATATCCTGCTTACCCGGCATAGATCAGACCCTTTTGAACATCTTTTCAATATCCGAGCGACTGATTCTCCGGAGTACCGGCCTGCCGTGGGGACAATTACTGGCGAATCCGACGGAATCCAGAGCAGAAAGAAGAGCTGCGATTTCCGGTTCAGACAGGACCTGTCTGCCGCGAATGACACTGTGGCAGGCAATCCGCATCAGAATATCCTCCTGGATGTCAGTGACCGTGCGACTTCTGCCGAGAACCGAAAGTTCCTCGACGATATCTCTGAAAACACGAGCATGGTTGCTGTTCATGAGTACGCGGGGGACGCCCTTGAGCACCCTGCTCTGTCCGCCAAAATCCTCAAGATCGAATCCGAGCTGCCGGAATACCACGGCATGCTCCGCCACAAGCGCAGCTTCGGAATGTGAGAGCTCTATCACCTCCGGGAAAAGGAGCCCCTGGGACTCCACAGCACCGGCGGAAAACTGCATTTTGAGACGCTCGAATGCAACCCTTTCATGGGCTGCATGCTGATCGATTATCAGCAGGTCTTCACCATCCTGACAGAGAAGATATTCATCCAGGTAGCGACCCAAAACTGTCAACGAAGCAAAAAAACTCTCCCCTGATTCCGTCGCAGATTCTCCGGCACCCTCTCTCCTCTCGGGTGTTGTTCTTTCTGTAAGAAAGAGCGGTTTTTGAGTCTTTTCCGGTGCCGACTGCGGCCGGTAGCGCCCCAAAGCCTCCCGAACTGATGCTATTCTTTCTTCGCGCTGGGCCGACCGTGAAACTTCGAGGGATAGTTCGACAGTCGGAGATTTCCGAATCCAGGGAGTGGACTGCAGCATGTTCTCCAGGGATGAAACAATAAAGTCATGCACGGAGGACTGGTCCCTGAAACGGACCTCATGTTTGGTTGGGTGCACATTTACATCAACTTCTCCGGCAGGAACCGAAAGAAAAAGTACCGCCACAGGATAGCGACCCCGCTCCAGGAAACGTCGGTAGGCCTGAAGAACCGCATGATGAAAAACCCTGTCACGAACAAATCGCCCATTCACGAAAGTGTACAGATGAGAACCAGCCGACCTGCTGCACTCGGGTTTCCCGGCCAGGCCGGTCAACTGCAAACCATTGTCCTGACGGCTGACAGGAAAGAGATCCGCTGCCAACGATCGGCCAAGAAGCGAGGCGACCCGTTCCAGCATATCTCCGTTCAGCGCGCGAAACAAGGTTCTGCCATCGCTCACACACGTGAAGCGGACATCCGGCCGTGAAATGGCAAGCCGCGTAACCTGGTCCGCCACATGGCCTGCCTCGGTATCCTTGCTCTTCAGGAACTTCAACCGGGCTGGTGTATTGAAAAACAGATTCCTGATCTCCAGAACTGTTCCCTCAGCCATTCCACAGGCCTTTACTTCTTTGATCCTGCCGCCTTCGCCATAAATCTCCGTGCCCTCGATTGTTCCTTTCTCCCGCGAAGACAGAGTGAAGCGTGAAACAGAGGCGATAGACGGCAGCGCCTCACCCCGAAAACCCAGGGTCGAAATGGAAAGGAGATCGCTGTCAGATGCTATTTTGCTGGTCGCATGGCGCTCCAGTGCAAGGAGAGCATCCTCACGGGACATCCCTGAACCATTGTCGCTGACCTTGAGCAGACGCTTGCCACCGTCTTGAAACTCGACAACAATCTCGCTGGCCCCGGCGTCAAGGGCATTCTCCACCAGCTCTTTTATCACCGATGCCGGCCGCTCGACAACTTCACCGGCGGCAATTTTATTGGTAAGATTTTCGGGAAGTATCCTGATGCGAGATGACATGAAATCCTCTGCGTTTTGACCGTTTTGACATGTAGTTCCTGAAGGATACCCTATACAGCCTCGGCTTGTAAACAAGGTCGTTCAACCTTTTGGCGACCTGACGGCCGCAGGCACCACCCTGCAGTCACAGCAACAGATTACAAAGGAACGTGATGCCAACACTACCTTCTACTAGGCCCAATGGTGCAAACATCTTCACATTTCCCCTGTTTACTGCTAGAATTGCACCTTCACAAGCTTCCACCAGAAAGGGAATGAGGATAGAAGATGAAATACATCAGTACCAGAGGCGGCATTGAGCCTATTGCCTTTAAAGACGCAGTCATGATGGGACTTTCCACAGATGGCGGGCTTATTCTGCCCGAGAAAATTCCGCACCTCGATTCCGGGCAACTGGAAGAGTGGCAGGGTCTTCCCTATCGCGAACTTGCATTCAGGGTTATTTCCCTGTTCTGTGACGATATCCCTTCCGGTGACCTGAAAAATCTCATCGACCGCTCTTATGACAGTTTCGACCACCCGGAGATCACCCCGGTCATTACCAAAGATGGTGTACACATCGTCGAACTGTTCCACGGGCCGACCCTGGCCTTTAAAGACGTAGCACTGCAACTCCTCGGAAACCTCTTTGAATACCTCCTGAAAGAAAGTGGGCAGAAAATGAACATCGTGGGAGCCACCTCCGGGGATACGGGAAGTGCGGCTATCTATGGCGTTCGCGGCAAGGAAAATATTGCCATTTTCATCCTACATCCCCAGGGAAAGACCTCGCCTGTCCAGGCTCTCCAGATGACCACGGTCCTCGATGACAACGTTCACAATATTGCCGTAAAAGGCACCTTTGACGACTGCCAAAATATGGTAAAAGCCCTCTTCAACGACCTGTCATTCAAGGAAAAGCATGCCCTGGGAGCGGTGAATTCCATCAACTGGGCCAGGGTTCTCGCTCAGGTTGTCTACTATTTCTACGCCTACTTCAACGTCAGCAAGAATCTCAACCAGCAGGTGATATTTTCGGTGCCAACCGGAAACTTCGGCGACATCTTTGCCGGATACGTTGCGAAACGCATGGGACTCCCCATTCGGCAGCTGTTACTGGCCACCAACGAGAACAATATCCTGACACGCTTCATCTTGAATGGTGACTACTCGCTCGGCACCGTGGTGCCGACCCTGTCACCATCCATGGACATCCAGGTTGCATCGAATTTTGAAAGATATCTCTATTTCCTTTACAATGAAAATCCCCTCAGGGTGCGTGAAGCTATCGAGGAATTTTCGAAAACCGGACGAATGAAGTTCAGCCCGGAGGAAAGACGCATCGTAACGTCGGATTTCCTGTCACAATCAGTGGATCGCCAGGAAACCCTTGACACGATTTCATCTTTCTACGAAGAGACAGGATATCTTCTCGACCCCCACACCGCCGTTGGCGTAAAAGCTGCCCAGGACCATCGCAATTGCAACCTCCCGCTCATCTGCCTGGCAACTGCTCACCCGGCCAAGTTCGAAGAAGCGGTTATAACCGCAACGGGATTGCCTCCCGAGAGACCAGTATCGCTTGCCGGCATCGAGAAGCTCCCTTCGCGGTGCGAAGAACTCAATGCCGACCTGGCAGAGATCAGGAAATTCATCGAAGGCTTGGCCCTGTGACGAAATGTGATCTTTCCATCAGCCGTAAAGCAGCCAGGAATTTCATGGTGCTTTCCTTTCATGAAGCACCATGAAACTGGACTGGGAGGATATCGACACCGTCCTGCTGGACATGGACGGCACCCTGCTGGACCGACACTTCGATGACCACTTCTGGCTCGAACATGTGCCGAAGACTTTTGCAAGGAAACACGGCATTCCCCTTGCCGAAGCAAAGGACCGTCTTTACCGGCTCTTCAAATCGCAGGAGAACACCCTCAACTGGACTGATCTGGACTATTGGTCAGCTCACCTCGGCCTGGATATCCCCCTGCTGAAAATGGAGGTGGACCACCTGATTGCGGTCCATCCCTTTGTGGTTGAGTTTTTACTTTTCCTGCGACAGCATGGCAAACATATCCACCTTGTGACCAACGCCCATGGCAAAACACTGAACATGAAGATGAACTCTACGCGCCTGGGTCCGTACTTCACTGGCATAATTTCCGCCCATGAACTGGGGCTACCAAAAGAAGACCCGGCCTTCTGGGGAAAACTGCAGAAGAAAATCCCTTTCGACCCTCAAAGGACGCTGCTCGGTGAAGACAGCGAAACCAACCTCTCGACAGCTGCCATGTTTGGTATCCGCTACCTGGTCCACGTGAGTCGCTCCAGTTCCAGAGAACCGCAGAAAGACTCTCCCCGCTTCCACTCCATCGACTTTTTCAACCGCCTGATCCCTTCCGCTGGCACATCGATACTTGAAATACCCTGCTGCAAAGATTCTTTCCGGACCTGCAAGGAAAATGTCTTGTAATTCAGCTTATTATACTTTTTCCAACATTTTTTACGCCCCGCAAAGAATTTTTACCAATAAAACATATTGACATATTTTTTATTAGGAATTAATTTATGCGGCGGCATAGAGGCCTTTGTGTCACTCAACCGCTAGTAATTGCAACTATAAACATATCTTTTTCCAATTATATGAAAAAGCTGATTTTATTGTAAATAAAACAGAATACTGCCGCGCCTCTGGAATACAATCTCAATCCCTGCTTTGTATTGCGCACAAATCTCTCGAAAAAGGAGGTGGCAATTTCGTTTTTTCAGGCTACATACTATGATCAAATTCTAATGCAATCATGATTAAAGGAGTTGAACGTGAAAAACATGTCTAGTGCAAAATCTTTTGTTGTTCTGTTAGTTGCGGCCCTGCTGGTATCCGTTGCATCCATCTCTTTTGCAGCCGATCCGGCCTGCACGCCGCAGCCGAAACCGCTCAAAAAGTATGGTATCAGAATCCGCGGCATCTACGTCATGCCGGATGAATCAACTGACGCCGTAGTAAATACCTTGGCAAACGGCCTGACGGTAGATGACGCCGTCGCACCCGAACTCGACCTCGAATATTTTATTACCAAGAACTTTTCCACCGAATTGGTTCTTGCCCTGACCAAGCATGACATCATGGGAAATAACGGCGGTACCAACCTTGGTTCCGTATGGCTGCTTCCGCCTTCACTATTCGTAAAATACCACCCGATTCCTGATTACATTGTAAGTCCCTATGTCGGTTTCGGTATGAACGTTGTTTTTCCTTTCGACGAGAAACTGGCCATAGATCCTAATTTCAAGATCCACAGTTCCGTCGGCTGGGCAGCAAAAGTCGGTGCAGATGTCCGGGTTACCGATAGCGTCTACTGGAACATCGATGCAATGTATTACGATAGCCAACCTGACATGTTCGTAGCAGGAGGGGAACACAAGCTCGTCCTCAACCCTTTCATCCTCGCAACCGGTATTGGCGTTCGTTTCTAGGTAAGGAAGATTCACACTTGCATTATTTACAAAAAAGCCCTCTGGCACTATCGGCAGGGGGCTTTTCCCTTCCCAGACACTTTCGCTTTCCAGACAGTCAGGCGACAATCACCGTGTTAGCCTCTTAATGATTTCCCTGTCAGCAGGAAACAGCCTGAGCAATTCACCCCTGTCAGCCATTTCAAAGTCCCTGAAATCGAAGCCTGGAGACACGGTGCACCCAACCAGAGCAAAGGTATCAGGTTTTTCAAGTGTTGCCCCAAACCAGCAACCCGCTTTCACCACAACCTGGAAGAAAACATCCTCACCACAATCCCCCCCCAGCCTGTATCGAGTATATCCCTCCTGACTGGTCCAGCACATGGATCACAAGAGTTCCTCCGGCGTAGTAATGCCATATTTCGTCGGACTTAATCCTGTGCAAGGCAGAATAATCTTCATCGGCAAGCAGAAAATAAATCGCTGTTGAAAAGGACCGTGCTCCTCCAGCAAACCGTTCCGGAAGGTTTTTCGCCGCTATCGATTCTTCTGATCGGTAGGTTTCGCGATAATATCCCCCTTCCGGGTGCTTTTCCAGAGCAAGCATCTCAATAAGGCGTTGTGCACGCTGAATCATGTGACCTCCAAAGTTTAGCAACTATATCAAAAAAGCTCCCGGCAACGGCACATAGCTCCTGGCCTCGTGTCAACTGCGCTGATTCCGGAAAACAATTAGTAAGTCTGACGTTGAAAAGTATGAGTGTCAAGCATTGCATCCACAACTCTAAAAGAGGGGAAATTGTCTTCAGACACGATTCCAATCCCTTGACATTGCACTTTTTTCACGTTAGTTTGGAAAAAATCGCGAGATACCCTCATAGCAACTGATCAGTAACCGCATTTCAGCAGTTCCGGAAATCTCTTCATCATGAGACAAATGGAACGCTCGGATTATCAGTGAGGACCAATGGAAATTGCACTTGCAGTGACAGTCTGTGGCGGCCTGGGATGTTTGTCCCGCTATTTCATCTCCGGCTGGGTTTATGCCCTTCTGGGACGTGACTTCCCTTACGGCACCTTTGTCGTAAATATTACCGGAGCATTCATCATCGGGTTTCTCATGGAATTCGGACTCCGAAGCTCCATGATTCCCCCTACACTCCGTATCGGTATCACCGTAGGTTTTCTTGGCGGTCTCACCACGTTCTCCACCTTCAGCTACGAAACATTCCGATTACTGGAAGAGGGAAACTTTGTAACCGCATCAACGAACGTGTTTGTGAGTGTTCTGGTTTGCCTGCTTTTCACCTGGGTGGGAATTACCGCAGCTCGCTATCTCTAGGGAGGGAATCATGCCCAAATTTTTCGGGGAAAAAATCCTCATGCGCATTTTTATCGGCGAAAACGATAAATACGGCCGAAAACCATTATATGAAGCCTTGATTGACTTTTTCATCAAAGAGGGTTTTGCCGGAGCGACGGTTCTGAGAGGGGTTGCAGGTTTTGGTGCACACAGTCTCTATCACACTGACAAACTTCTCCGGCTTTCTAACGATCTTCCCCTGATTATCGAAATTGTCGCCAGCAAGGAGAAACTGGACAAGGCCATGCCGATGATTGACGAAATGATGAGTGGAGGTCTGATCACCACGGAATCCGTCAATGTCGTTCGATATTGCAACAAAGATGACAAAAAGTGCGTGATGAGCGAACCTTAACCGTCCGTTGCAAAATCCGGTACATATTTGAGTGGAAACACCATGAAATTTTCTTTCAAAAAGCTCTTCTTCGAAATGACCCTTATCATTCTTTTCGCCATCGCGATTGGAATTACCTGGAACTATCGTCTGCTCCGGGATGCCTATACCGGAAGGCCCTCAGCTGCAACTGCCGCGCCTAACGTTTCCGCCACCCCGGCCGCCGTTCTGATCCCTGTCGGACTCGCGCAGGTTAAAGAGTTGTATGACAAAAAAGAAGCCGTTTTTGTGGATGCTCGTGAGAGTTCTGTTTATTCCCAGGGCCATATCCGCGGCGCAAAATCCCTTCCGCTTGCAGGACTCGATTCTGCCCTGCCGGGATTCATTGACAAGGTGCCGTACGAAACAAGCCTGGTAATTTACTGCAGCGGATACGGTTGCCACGACAGTAAGGACTTGGGGAACAAATTGCTACAAAAAGGTTACCGCCAGATTCTCATTTTCGAGGGAGGATATCCAGAGTGGAAAGACGCCGGATTCCCCATTGAAGGAGCAAACCAATGAGGATGAGGAAAAAAACAAAAAACTATTTCCACCTGATCCTCCGCGTTGGGCTTGGTCTCGTTTTCATCTATGCCGGTTTTCTGAAAATCCGGGACCCCATTGCCTTTGCCGGCTCGGTAGCCGCTTACAAACTGCTCCCGTATTTTCTCAACTATCTGGTTGCAGCTACTATCCCTTGGGTAGAACTCACTTGCGGATTATTACTCATCACCGGCTATAAAGTCCGGGCAGCCGCTGGAATCGCTGCCGCGATGAATATTCTTTTTATTGCGCTTCTCGCGTCCACCATCATGCGTGGACTTGACATCGACTGCGGCTGTTTCCGCCAGGGTGGTGAAAAAACCTCCGCCTGGATTGCCATCACGAGAGATATCCTCTTTCTCTCCGCCGCCCTTATTCTCTGCACTGAAAAGAAGGAGCGGAAATTTTTCACCTAGCAGCCCTGATTTGGGACATCCCGGAAAACTCTGCTTGAATTCACCACATTTCTGCCTCTTCGCAAATCTAATAGCGCAACAATTCTATTCGGAGCGATAATGATGCTAACCAACGTTATTTTACTTCTCTGTTCCTATTGTATCGGGTCTATCCCAACAGGCCTCCTTCTGGCGAAGGCCTTCGGGGGGGTGGATATCCGGACTCAGGGCAGCGGCAATATCGGTGCTACCAACGTCTACCGGACTATGGGACGGAAAGTCGGAATTCTTACTCTGGTCGGAGACTGTCTCAAAGGTCTGCTCCCGGTATTGACAGCCAAAGCCCTCGGTCTTCCCGGCGAGTGGATCGCACTGATAGGTATTGCGGCATTCCTGGGACACATCTTTCCCGTTTTCCTCCGTTTCAAAGGAGGCAAAGGTGTTGCCACGGCATTGGGAGTTTTTCTCGCCACATCACCCCTTGCGGTATTGGGTGCATTGTGCGTCTTCATCACTGTCCTGGTCTCGTGGAGATATGTCTCTCTTGCCTCCCTGACTGCAGCAGCGGTCATGCCTTTGCTCATCACCCTCATCTATCGAAACCCGATATTCGTTGCCATGTCCGTTGTAATCTCGGTAATAGTAATACTGAAGCATCATGAAAACATCAAACGACTCAGAAACGGAACAGAAAACAAGTTCAAAGCATAAAAAAAGGGCCTGTCAAAGGCCCTTACTCTATCAATTCACGAAAACAGATTTACATTTCCGTCAGCACCTTTTCCTCATAGAGCGACTCGAGTCGAAACTTATGCTTCTGCTCCTCGTTGGCCAGCATCTGTAACAGCCGCTTCAACTCAGGGTCATCCGTCATCTTCTCCGCCTCCAGGTAGAAACGTGTTGCCTTCTCCTCATTTTTCATGGCGTAGATCAGAATTTCCTGGTATGTCATCGAATCATTGTAGGTAATGTCTACCAGATATTCACTGATACCGAGATCGGGTATTTTACGAAAAGTATAATTGGATATTTTTTCCTTATCCAAGTTGAGAAGCAGCCTTTTGTGTCCCTTCTCCTGCTCCGCCAATTCTTCAAATATTTTCCGTGCCGAAGTGTTGGCAGATATTTTCGCAGCGTTGAGGTACAGCCGATAGGAAGCGTCTTCCCTCTCCAGCGCAAATTCCAGAATGTCATCCAATGTATTCAGTTCCACGAAAATCTCCTCTGATCGTCCTGATCATGGCAGCAAAATTTTTTCTTTCGAAGTTTTTGTAACAACAAAGAGAAACCTTGTCAAGCAACGGCGATCCTGCTTGACATGAATGTCAAGATACCCTAAAAATACATCCACATGGCACAAGAATTCAAGGAACTTTTTTCAGGCATTGCTTTCCGAATATCCAAGTATACGGCAAAAGTAACACCGTGGGTAGCAATGCTTCTCGCAGTACTCATTTTCCTGGTACTTTCCCTCAGTTGCTATCTGCATTTTCTCGCCACCCCTTACGGAAACGGCCACCTCGTAAAGGTCTTCGATTTTTCTTCCGGTTATACCATGAAGAAAATCTCCGAAGAGCTTGAGAAATCCCGCATTATCGGAAACGCTACGCTCTTCTCTCTCTATTCAAGACTCGAAAAAGCCGACGGAAAGGTTCAGGCCGGCACCTACCGATTCACCGACGGCATGCCACCAGTGGAGATATTGTCAAAGCTAGTCAGTGGTGACGTATTTGAAGTCCGATTCGTCGTTCCTGAAGGGTACTCCATCTACCAGATCGCCGAACTGCTTGATTCCCGGAAAATATTTTCCAAGGAAAGCTTTCTCCGGGAATGCTTCGACCACAACCTTCTCAAGGAATTGCAAATCCCTGCAAAGAGTGTCGAAGGATTCCTTTCTCCCCGCACCTATACCATCAAGCCCGGTACAGATGCGGCGACCCTGATCAAGGAGATGGTAAAACAGTTCCGCTTAACCTATGACCTCAGATATGCCAAAAAGGCACAAAGTCTCGGGCTACCTGAACTGGAAGTCATTACCCTTGCTTCTATGATTGAAAAAGAAGCTGTCGTTCCAGCGGAACGTCCACTTATCGCCTCGGTCTTTCTAAATCGGCTCAAAAAGGGCATGCCGCTCCAGAGCGATCCTACTTCAGTTTACGGCATTCGTGCCTTTGCCGGCAAGATTTCCAAAAAGGACATACTCCGTGATACAGCCTATAATACCTACCACATACCGGGTCTCCCTCCTGGACCTATCGGTAACCCGGGAGAAGAGTCGATTGAAGCGGTGCTTATTCCCGCTCAAACCCAGTACCTGTATTTTGTCGCCCGAAAAGACGGCACGCACCAGTTCTCGGCAACTCTGGACGAGCACAACAGGGCTATAGAAAAATACTTAAAATAAGTGAATCGGACAAGCAGACACCCAAGGCACCTGAAATCAGCTCCCGCAGATTCCTTCTCACAATCGGTCACTGCGATCGCATGGTTTTTCACGAGAACTGAAAGCACACCAAAAAATGACCTTCAAATCATTCCCCTGATTCTTGCCATTACGCTATCGATAAAACTGTTAGATTTTTCGCGGGCTAGTTTGGTTGACAGGATACTGTTTCAGAAGAAATACCAGGCAAGGGAACCTCTGTCAGAAAGAACACCGACAGGCCTGGCCCAAGCCATGAGTACCGGGATGGGGAAACTTTCCGCGATGATCATCCGCGATGACCTTCAGGCAGTTCAGACACCATAATCCTGCAGGAACAGAGTACCATCTGGTATTTCTTCACAAACCCCTGTCAGGTGTCAAGAAGTTCCCTGACCTTGCGAAGCAACTCCCTCGGTGCTATCGGCTTGGTAAAAAAACTGACACCTTCCGGCAGAATATTTTTGTTCACAAGCAGGTCAAGCGGATAGCCACTATTAAACAGCACCTTAACCCCTGGTGAGAGCTGGCTTACGGCCTCCGCCACCTCTCGACCACCCTTGTTGGGCATGAAAACATCGAGTATCAAGAGCTGCACGCTGTCCCGAGCTTCAGCAAATTTTCTCAGGGCATCATCGCCATCCTCTGCTTCGATAACCGTATAGCCATAACCTTTGAGCAGTTTCGCGGTAATCTCCCGAACAGGGCATCGTCCTCAACGATAAGGACCGTTTCGTGGCCGCCCTGAAGTTCAAGATTGTGGGTTATTTCCGGCCTATGCTCCACATTCTCTATTATCGGCAGGTATATCCTGAAGGTTGTTCCGGTGCCAATTTTACTGTAGGCAATGATATACCCGTTGTGTTCCTTGATAATACCGTAGACGATTGAAAGGCCCAGACCGGTCCCTTTTCCGGCTTCCTTGGTGGTAAAGAAAGGCTCGAAGATCTTTTTAACCGTTTCATCATCCATCCCTACCCCGGTATCGGTTACCAAGATGCAAACGTATTTCCCCGGTTCACCGTAACCATGCGCCTTGACAAAAGACATCATCCACCTCGATTAATTCCGTGACGATAGAAATTGTCCCCCCATCCGGCATGGCATCGCGGGCATTTGTAGCCAGATTCATCAAAACCTGTTCCATTTGCGAACTGTCGGAATAGATGGAAATCGGTTCGTCTAAAAGTTCCGTAGTGATTACAATCTGCTCACCGATGATCCTCTCCAGAAAAGACAGGAATCCGAGAATAATATCATTGATCTTTATAGGGTGCATGTTGAGTACTTTCTTCCGGCTGAAGGAAAGAAGGCCCTGGGTCAATTCCGCGGCACGATCCGCTGTAACCAGAATCTGTTCCACAAAGTGCCGAGCTGAATCATCTTCAGAAAGTTTCATCAGAACAAGGTTGCCGTAACCAATTATTGCAGTGACAATATTGTTGAAATCGTGAGCAATTCCGCCGGCAAGCTGGCCCACCGCTTCCATCTTCTGGGCATGGATCAGCTGCTGCTCCAGCTTCTTCATCTCGGTAATATCGCGACCGATTTCAATAACATTCACGATGGTGCCGTTTTCATCCTTGACCGGTACCGCTCGAATTTCCCAGACCCGGTCAGTAATAGGGATAATTCCCTTGGCCGGCATGCCGGTATCAAAACATTCCAGCACCGGACACCCCGCATGGGGAGTTGACATCTGGTGCAGCAGCCTGAAACAGTGCCGCTCTTCCAGATTCTCTGCGTCTTCAGGGAAATGCGACATGGCGGACCTGTTCGCCCAGACAATCTCAAGGCCAGGTGACTGAAGAAGGATAGGGTCTGGAATGGCATCCAGCAGGGTGTTGAATTCCTGGGAAAGATCCTTGAATTTCTTTTCACTTTCACGCAGTTCCAACTCGATGCGTTTCTTTTCGGTAATATCGCGCAGGATTGCCATCAGGTGAAGTTTTCCATCAATCTCGATTGGGCTCAGACCGACATCAACATCGAACATGGTTCCATCCAACCTCTGGAGCTGCAATTCGAAGTTCTGAGGTTCTCCTGCAAGTGCTTCTCGGAACCTTTCCGCTGTCAAGTCTTGTAATATCAGTCCATTGGCTTGTTCAACAGGATAGAATTCGGAAAGGGGAAAGTTGAGCAGATTGTCCCGGGCAACATCGAACAGCTTCTCTGCCATCGGGTTGCAGTCGATAACTACGCCTTCGTGCACGATAAAAATGGCATCATGGGCATGCTCGAAAACGGCTCGCATCTTTCGTTCCGAGGCAGCCGATTGCTCCTCTGCAAGCACCCTCTCGCTCCTTGCCTTACTGTTCGCCATAACAACACCGATTGCCGGGACAAGGCGCCTGAGATTGTCCTTCAGCACGTAATCATCAGCACCTGCTTTCATGCATTCGACTGCAATCTCTTCATTCAGAGCACCCGTGACAATTATCAGTGGAATCAAGGGCGAGATTTCGCGAGCCAGCGCAAGCGCCTGCATCCCGTTGAAACTCGGGAGATTGTAGTCAGAGATGATGAGATCGGGACCGAACTCTTCCAGAGCGGCAATAAACCCCTCACTGGAATCGACCCGAGTTGCTATGAAATTGAAGCCACCCTTGCGGATTTCATATTCAAGAAGTTCCGCATCGGAAGGCATATCCTCATTTATCAGAATTCGCAATTTATCCAAGATTCAACTCCTCAGCCATTCATATTTTGATTTTCTTGGTTCCAGTAATCGGTCTTTCGTCATGATAACGGAGCAAAATCGACTCAGTATCATATGCAGACCTTGAGGATATGCTCCATATCGGTCAACCCAGAGAAAACCTTCATGATTCCATCCATTCTGAGTGTCCACATGCCGTCTGCCAGGGCAAGTCTGCCGAAGTTCATCGACACTTCTTCCCTCCCTGATGGCACTTTTGACAGCAGGGGTGCCGAGCATAAGCTCATGAATAGCGATACGCCCCTTATAGCCGCTCCCCCCACACTGATCACAACCCTGTTTCAGCATAAAGGTTGAATCCTCGAATGCAGGGATGAAATCAGACAGATGACCGGCATCATGGCGGAAATCCTCTATAAGCGCGTCGTATTCTTCCCGGCTCGGCCGAACGGACATCCGACATTTGACGCAAAGCCTCTTTGCCAGACGCTGGGCAATGATTCCGAGAAAGGCATCGGCAAAGTTAAAGGGGTCCATACCCATGTCGATCAGCCGGACAACGGTTTCCGGGGCACTGTTGGTGTGAAGGGTGCTGAAGACAAGGTGCCCGGTGAGGGACGCCTCGATGGCGATCTTGGCTGTCTCGGCATCGCGCATCTCCCCTATCATGATAACATCGGGATCTGCCCGCAGGAAAGAACGGAGCGCCTCGGGGAAGGAAAACCCGATCTTCGTGTTCACCTGCACCTGGCACAGGCCGGGCTGCGTTATTTCAACAGGGTCCTCCGCCGTCCAGATCTTCCGTGTCGGAGTGTTTATATGGCCCAGCGCCGAATGGAGCGTCGTTGTTTTTCCTGACCCGGTTGGTCCGACGCAGAGGATCATGCCGTACGGTTTTTCCAGAAGCCCCCTGAACCTGTCCAGGTTATAGGGCATCAGCCCCATCTCTGATAGCGGCAACGGCTTTGATGCGGACAGGAGCCTGAGCACCACAGCCTCGTGCCCTCCCACAATCGGGGTAATCTCAACCCGGTACTCGATCTTGCGCTGCTCGAAACGGAGCAGGATCTTGCCGCTCTGGGGCCTGCGCCGCTCGGAAATATCGAGACCGGAGATGATCTTGATCCGGGAAATGATGGCACTTTTGAACGTTGATGCAATCTTGTGCGCGACCATGCAATCGCCGTCTATCCGGTAGCGCACCGTGACGGGATTTTTTCCACTCCCCGGTTCGAAGTGGATATCGGAAGCGCCGCGCCGGTAGGCATCGAGGAGAATCCGATTGATAAGAGCGATAACTTCGGAGTCGGGCTCGACAATCTGGGCCTCCTCCCCTTCCTCCTCGACCGTAACCGACTGAGCCTCTTCCTTCATTGCCTGCAGGAGAGTGTCAATCTCACTCTTATCGCGATGGTAATATTTTTCAATGGCCGCTGAGATCTGCCGGGCGGTTGCAACCACCAGCTCGATCCTCTGGTTCGTACTGAACCTGAGACTGTCACCCACTGTCGGGTCAGTTGGAGCAGACGTAGCAACAACGAGTCTGCGACCGTCAAACTCCACCGGGAAGACCTGCAAACGGTTCACAAGCCCTTCGGAAAGTGCTCCCAGCGCTTCCTCGCAAGGAAGCACCGTCTCGAGATTAATAAACCGGAGTCGAAATTTGGTAGCCAGGGCAGAGAGAAGCTGCTCTTCGGTGATAAGGCCCTGCTTTATGAGGAGCTCTCCCACCTTTATCTTTTTGCCCTTTTCCTGAGACTCGAATGCTTTCTCCACCTGTTCGCGCGTGACAAGACCGGCCTCTACCAGGATATCGCCCACCCGCGCATCGCGCGGAGTACCAGGTTTTTCCGAAGCATCCTGAATCGTTGACTCTATCGCATCCTGAGAAAGATTTGCGGTTTCCGCAATGGCGTCGCCAATCAGTCTCTGTCTGAGTGCCTCTTGAGTCTTTAGAACCTCATGCACGCTATCATCATCGACAAGACCTTCCTCCTGGAGTATCTCGCCGATGCAGCGAGTCTCGTTGCGAGAACGAACGCCGGAAAAAGTAAAGAAGATTGTTTTGTATGGCAGTGACTCATCAAGGAGAAGCGACATGAAACCTTTCAGGAAATGCCTTTGAGTACAGACTTTCACCATATAGGTTTCACCGGTGATTATCTGTACCTCCTCATGGACAGTCGGTTCATCGGCTGACATCCAGCCTGGAACCCCGACGAAACTGATGGCACAAATCTCGTCCAAAGCGAAGAGGAGCAGTCGGTTTTCCACATCGGCAAAGACCTCGATATCAACGCTGTTGTTTCCAAAGGGTCCGGACATGCAGCCTTCCACCGTGTCACCAGACTTCAAGTGTATGACAAGCCGATCTTTCATTCGTGTCTCCTCCGACAACTACAGCCGCCAACCGGGTCCTGTAAGTCTAGCACTGAAACGAGTACCGATATATCAATGGGGTGGCTGGTTGAGTAGCAGCCAGTACCAGCCGAGATTTTTCACCGCCTCAACGAATTTGTCAAACTCCACCGGTTTGACGATAAAGCTGTTGACTCCAAGCCGGTAACTCTCGACAATGTCCTTTTCTTCCCGAGAGGAAGTGAGTACCACCACGGGAATCAGTCGAGTACGTTCGTTTTCTCTGATTTGCCGCAGGACTTCAAGGCCATCTATCTTGGGGAGCTTGAGGTCAAGAAGGATGACCCTCGGCTTGATCATGTGGGCTCGGTCGCGATACTCCCCCTTACAGAACAGGAAATCGAGCGCTTCTGCCCCGTCCCGTACGACAAAGATGGTATTGGCGATTTTTCCTTTTTTGAGAGCCCGGAGAGTCAGCTCCTCATCTGCCGGATTGTCCTCCACCAGCAGAATTTCCACCGCGTCTGCTTTCTTCATGATTCCGCTCCATTCCTGGGAAGGGAGAAGTAAAACGTCGCACCTTCCCCTTTCCGACCTTCCGCCCAGACCCTGCCGCCGTGACAGCTTATGATCCGCTGCACGATGGCGAGGCCAACCCCGTTTCCCTCGAATTCTGCAGCGGAATGGAGCCGCTGGAAGATGCCGAACAGCTTATCCGCATACTGCATATCGAAGCCGACGCCCGTGTCCTTCACATAAAACACGTCCTCGTCTTCAGCAGGGATCGCGCCCACCTCAATCAGGCCGTCAACTCTTGGCAGAGTGAACTTCACGGCATTGGACAGCAGATTCGTCCATACCTGACGAAGCAGCGAACCGTCGCCTTCCGCTTCCGGCAGCGTTTCGAGCCGAATCGCGATCTTCTCCCGCATTTCATCCGTAACAAGTTGATCGCAGACATCCTTGGCCAGAGCAGCCATGTTTATTCGAGAATACGTAAGTTGAGTCCGTCCCGCCCGTGAGAAGGCCAGCAGGTCGTCTATCAGCTGCCCCATCCGCTGGGTATTGTCGATGATTACGTTCAACAGACGCTGCCCTTCACTGTCGAGAACACTCGCTGTAATCGTCAAGCATTATCCTGGAAAAACCGATGATCGCCCGCAGCGGCGTACGAAGGTCGTGAGAGACAGAGTAGGTAAAAGACTCCAGATCCTCCGTCCGCTCCAGAACCCTCTGCTCCAACTTCAGATTAAGAGAAATGAGTTCCTCCTCGGTATTTTTGCGCTCCACATATTTCCACACGGAATCACTCAGCAGGGTAAGCTGCCGGACGTCGGTCTCGTCATAGGCGCCGCCCTTGTTGGCGACACCGATCACGGCAACAATTTTCTCGCCGGAGAATACGGGAATGGTCAGGTAGGAGAACAACTCCACGTGTCCGGACGGATAGCCCTTCTTCAACGGGTTGCAGCCTTGGAAGTCATTCACCAGGATCGGCCGCCGCTGCCGTACCGCCTCACCCCAGATGCCGGTTTTTTCAAGGTCATACTTGGTTTGCGGCACGACCACGGCGCATTCTTTCATCACCTCATTCGACCAGGAGTTCAGGGTAAACTCCCGTTTATCCTCATCATAGAAGTAAATGTAGCCAAACTTGCTGGCGGTCAACCGCAACGCCTCTGACAGGGAATAATCCAGGAGATCCTGGGTGTTCGTTGCCCGGAACAGGGAAATATTATAGAGGCTCTGGAGGCGGGCCTCATTGCGCATCCTGTCTACCTCAGCGATCTTCATATCAGTACAATCGGTAAAGACTGTTGCGAATTGACCTTTGTCAGGGGAGAACACTGAAATGCTGAAGAACTTGTCCAAGACCGGATAGCTGGTATCGAAAACCGCGGTAGTGCCATGCAGTGCAACCTCCGCATAGATATCCAGGAATGGGGCAACGTCCAGTGGGTAGACCTGTGAGGCAAGACCTCCGACAGCCCGTTCCCGTGAAATTCCGGTGAGCCGTTCAAAAGAAGGATTTACGTCCAGAATCCGGTAATCCACCGGTTTGCCCTCCTCATCGCAAACCAACTCGTGTGTGGCAAAACCGTTTATCATGTGATCGAAGAGCAGACGGTACTGCCGCTCGCTCCGGCGTAAATCTTCAGACTGGGCAAGGGATTCCAGGGCAAAGGAAACGTCCTGGGTCAGTTCATCGAACAGGGCCACTATTTCGTTATCGAAATAGTTTGTCTCAGAGGAGTAGCTGGACAGCACCCCGACAGCTTCACCATTCACCATGATCGGAAAAGATACTCCGGAAAGATACCCTCGGGACAGCACCAGTTCGCGCCAGGGTTCAATGGTCGGGTCTGTAACGGCATCCTGGCAGACAACATAGCGACCTTCTCGAACGGCTCTGCCGGAAAGGCCTCGTCCCATGGGATTGTCTTCAACCGATATTTCCAATCTCTCCAGGTAGCCATCTTCAAACCCGAAATGCGCCACCGGCTTCACCTGCCGGGACGCCTGGTCCACCAGGCCGATCCACGCCATGCGGAGCCCACCCTTCTCGACGATGACACGACAAACTTCCTCAAAGATTGTCTGCCGGTCGGGTCCGTGGACAATTGCCTGGTTTGCCTGGCTGAGGGTGGCGTACATGCGATTCAGGCGATCGATTCGGACTTTGGATGCTTTCCGCTCGCTCACATCACGGACGATGACCTGGTAACAGCACCGCGCCATCCATATTCCAGGTAACTGACACTGCATTCCACAGGAAAGAGCGTTCCGTCTTTTCGCCGATGAACACTCTCAAACGACGCACCTCTGTTTTGCCGTATTTCCCGAGCCCTTTCCTCAATGCCAAGTATCTCCTCGGGGGAGAGAAAATCTTTCAGCTGAAGCCTCAGCAGTTCATCCCGTGAGTACCCATACATATCCAGTGCCTTATCATTCGCCTCGATGACCTGATACTGTCCGTCAAAGAAAAGAATGGTGTCGTAGGCGCATCTGGTCAGCTTCTCAATCCGTTCGGCCAAGGCATGATAGCGCCGCTCTTCTTCATAGAGACTCTTATAGAGCTTGGCACGGCCATGTCGCCAGAAAAGCCCGATCGACATTGCGGCAAAGAGGATCAGAAACGACACGAACAGTCCCGCTATGATAGCCTGGTCACGAACAGGCTTCAGTATTTCGTTGGTATCCACCTTGGCAACAAGAAACCAGGGGGATCCACGGACCTTCTTTACCGCTGCCAGAACAGGAACGCCCCGATAATCTATTCCCCGCGTGACGCCCTCAAAACCGCGAACCGCCATCGCTGCGGGGAGATTCTTTGCGGAAAGCGGAAAGCGCAGGCTAAGCGCCGCTCCTTTACGATGACGGAGTTCATTGAGAAAAACGACCTGGTTCCCTTCTTTCCGCACCAGCAGCGTTTCCGCGCTGGGACTCAGCGTCGGCCAGGACAGCAGAAGAGGATAGAGCCTCTTTGACGGGAGTATTACGAGTTGGAGAACGCCGACAGGGATCCGCCCTTTTTCCTGTGTAAGGAAAAGAGGCACCAGGATATCCATGTGGATAGTATGGAAGTTTTCACTGACATGGAGATCCGAAAATTGAATCTCTCCACTACTGTATCGCCGTCAATGCCAACCCCCGGGAGACCACTCCGGTAGCAACACTCTGATCTCCCGCAATCAGCCGTTGAACGGAATGTGCATCAAGCAATGCAACACTCCGGTACGAAAAACTGTTCTGAAAAGAAGAGAGCCATTCCAGCAGTTCTTCACGAATATCCCGGTCATCCGGACGCCGCAGAAAAAGTGCCACATGTCGGACGAAATGCCGGTTGCTCTGCAGTGATTTAGCATCCGCCAGTCGCTCATCCCGCCACTTTGCAATCTCTTCCGTCTTCAGTCCGGCGATTGCAGAAAGTTCCTGCAATTTTTCACCGGTAATCTTGTCTTTCTGGTCCAGATAATATCGGAAACCGATAACAATGATCGCAAACGCCAGCGCAAGAAATATACATAACAAGGGCAGAGGGTAGACGCGGGCAGCATATTTGGATTTCATAGATAGAGGCTTTCTTTCCATTGGTTACTTTTCAATACTCGACATATCTGGTTCACAAGGCTAAAGATTCTTTGGTGAATAACCGATACGTTTTCCTATAAGAAGCACTTTCCGTTCCACAAAACAACCGGACTCCATCAATCTTAATCAAAGAAACTATTTTATCAATGCATAAAGACATATAAATAAACATTTATTTCGAACAGTTAAAAGACTGAAAGATTGAAGCAAAGTCCATTGTACCTGACCATCAATAACCGGATGTATTTGCGAGAGAAACCCATGAAAAATGACCTGTCTATCCTTTTGGTGGAAGACATACCCTCCGACGCGGAACTCATCGAGCGAGAAATTAACAGGGCAGGAATAGAATGCAAAATTTGTCGGGTGGAAACAAAGTCTGATTTTCTTGTCTCGCTGACGGTATTTTGTCCTGATGTCATTCTTTCCGACTTTTACCTTCCGACCTTCAACGGGTTGGAAGCCCTTGCACTGACACGTGAGCACACGCCGCAGACCCCGTTTATCATGGTTGCCGGAACCATCAATGAGGAGACTGCCGTAGATTGCATGAAGGCGGGAGCCTGGGATTATGTGCTCAAGGATCGGATTACACGACTTTCTCCGGCAATCCTTGCTGCCCTGGAAAAGAAGCGCACTATAGATGAAAGAAACCAGGCGCTGGAAGCACTGGAAAAATCGAGAAGCTTCTACCTCAGGCTTTTCGAAACCTCTCCAGCGTTAATCTGGCGAACAGACTCGCAAGGGAATTTTGACTATTTCAATCAGAAGTGGCTTGAGTTTACCGGGCATTCTGCAGACCAGGATTTTGCAGAAATTCTTAATGAAAAGCCTGCATCAAGAGGACAAAGACCAATTCCTCGAAGATCATCCAGCATCGCACACAGCGCTGCGAGTTCGTTCGAAAGCGAATGCAGACTACGCGATCAAAGTGGGGAGTATCGCCGGATACAGACCTTCGGCAGACCATTTTTTGACGAACAGGGTATCTATGGCGGCCATATCGGCTACTGTTTCGACACAACAGAACGTTTTGAAACGGAAGAGGTCCTCCGAAAGTTGTCACGAGCCGTTGAACAAAGTACCAGTGCCTTCTTGATCACTGATACGAATGGCTGCATTGAATATGCTAATGCAAGTTTTACGAGGATGACAGGGTATACCCTTGGAAGAGGTAATCGGAGCAAATGCCAGCCCGACCGGAAAGGCTGATACGTGCGCCGGATATTTTCGGAGAATCCTGGGAAGTCATTCAGACTGACGGTACATGGTGCGGAGAACGAATCAGTCATACGAGCGACGGAAAACTCATACTGGGAACTTGCCACCATCTCTTCCATCACAAATGCTGACGACGTAACAACCCATTATCTTGTGGAACTGGAGGATATAACCCGCCGCAAGGAAGCTGAACGGGAACTGCAGAAAAACCGTGCAGAATTGATTCAGAGCCACGAAGAACTGAATGCTCTGTTAACCCAGGTTGAAACATCCAAGAGGGAATGGGAAAGAACCATGGATTGCATTGGCGACATTGTCATCCTCGTCACTGCCGATGGAAAAATCAAGCGCTGCAACAAGGCATTGCAGGAGTTTACCTCCCTGACATATCAGGAAATTATCGGCTCTCACTGGAAAGACTTCCTCAACCGCCACGGTCTCAACTTTCCACCCGAACTTCCACCAGGATGTGAAATCCACCATGAATCCAGTGGTCGATGTTTTTCCTGCACCTCATATCCGTTTGCCAATAATGATCAAAACGAAATATCGGGATTCGTCCTGACAATTCATGATTTTACCAAGCGGAAAGCGGTAAGCGACGAACTGGAAAGAGCCTATGGCGAGCTGAAAGCCACCCAGGCCAAGATCGTCCAGCAGGAAAAAATGGCTTCCATCGGGCAGTTGGCTGCCGGGGTTGCACATGAAATCAATAATCCCATGGGTTTTATTTCCAGCAACCTTGGAACCATGCGAAAATATCTGGGAAGACTTGCGGAACATGTTGCCTTTGTTTCGAATGCCATTGATTCTCTTCCAGATGAAGAGTTCCGGCAAGGGGTACGGGAACAAAGGAAGGCGTTGAAGATCGATTATCTCATTGAAGACGGAAGGGAATTGATTGACGAGTCCCTGGAAGGCGCCGAGAGGGTACGATCAATAGTGCAGAATCTCAAGAGTTTCTCCCGTGTGGACGAGTCGGAATGCAAACCGGTCGACATCAATGACTGCCTGGAAAGCACCATCAAGATTGTCTGGAACGAGGTAAAATACAAAGCAACCCTTGTCCGTGACCTGGAAACACTTCCCTTGATTCGCTGCTATCCTCAGCAATTGAACCAGGTCTTCATGAATCTGCTGGTTAATGCCTCCCAGGCGATTGAAACGCAGGGAGAAATCCGGGTGCGAACCTGGCATGAGGGGGACTCAGTGTACGCTTCTGTCGGCGACACAGGCTGTGGAATCCCCGAAGAGGTCCTGAACAGGATTTTCGAACCCTTTTTCACCACCAAGGAAGTTGGCAAGGGAACCGGCCTTGGTCTCAGCATTACCTACGATATCATCAAGAAACATAAGGGAGATATATTCGTGGAGAGCCGGCCAGGAGAAGGAACGACCTTCACCATCCGCCTGCCGATACAATGAGGAATTCATTATGACAGAAGCAATCCGGGTATTATGCGTAGATGACGAAGAAAATATCCTCAAATCGATTCGCCGCCTCCTTGCGGATGAGGACATTGAGGCACTGACCGCCACCTCAGGAGAACAGGGGCTTGAAATTCTCCAGTCAATCGACGGAATTGGCGTCATCGTTTCCGACCAGAGGATGCCGGGACTCTGTGGCGCGGAGTTTCTTCAGCAGGCCCGAGAAATTGCCCCGGATGTCCCCCGCATCATGCTGACAGGCTATGCGGACATAACGGCAACCATTGATGCGATTAACAAAGGGGGAAGCTACCGTTATATCAGCAAGCCCTGGAATGACGAAGAACTGATCCGCACCATCCAGGATGCCATCGGACACTATCGAATCATCCTGGAAAACAGAAAGCTTTCGGAGCTTGTCCGAAAACAGAACGAGGAACTCCAGGAGTGGAATGCAAACCTGAAATCGCGCGTCCTGGAACAAACCGCGTCGATCCGCGTCAAAATCAATGAATTGCACGAACTGAACGATAAATTGAAGAAGAGTTTCGAAGGGAGCCTGCTCGCTTTTTCAGGTCTCATGGAACTTCGCGACCGTGAATCTCGGAATCATTGCAGAAATGTGGCCGACATGTCGGTGCTGGTTGCAAATCAAATCAACTGCGCCCCGGATGATGATCGAGACAGTGAGGGTCTCTGCCCTTCTGCATGACATCGGCAAAATCGGGATCTCCGACACCCTGCTGCAAGGAGAAATCGAGACACTGCTTCCCGCTGAAAAGAAAGAATACCAACTTCATCCGGTTCGGGGACAGACAGCGATAGACTCGGTGGAAGACCTTCGGCCTGTCGGCATTCTTATCCGTCACCATCATGAGAATTATGACGGCAGCGGGTTCCCCGACCGCCTGGCAGGGAATGACATTCCCCTCGGAGCACGGATACTTGCCATGGCCGATGCCGCGGACAGGCAATTCAGCAAGGCACAAGGAGACAACGGCATCGAAATGACGATGAAGGAGATTTCACGCCATCTCGGAACCAGGTTCGACCCGGCACTCTTCCCCTATGTTGAGGCTGCCGTACAAGCAAAATATCGTGACCTGTCAAAACAAGACGGCATGGTCGAAATGGAGGTACAGCCGGGAGAGCTGCGACGAGGCTTGCTGGTTACCCGAGACGTGAGAAGCGGAACAGGCCTCCTGCTCCTGGCAGCGGGTGAGAGGCTCGACGAGTGGAATATCCAGGCACTGAAACGCTACTACCATATCGATCCGCCGGAGGAGGGCATTACGGTCCTGATGAAGAAATAGGGCTTCTCTGAAAACCCGGCGGGTTTCCGCAAAGGCAGTATGATCCGATGCCGGGACAGCTTTCCTTACAACGAAAAAGGGGGCCAATCGGCCCCCGGAGAAAGTATTCTGAAACTACTTCCGTACTACTTTTCGGCGGCCCATGGCACCCATGGCTGCCGCCTGTTGTTTCATGATAACGCTCTGTTTCTCCAGATGAAACTGCAGCCACATGTCCCCGAAAGCTTTCATCTTCATCTTTTTCCCTTCCTTCAAGGCCTGAAGATTGTGAGCTAACCGCTCTTCACCGGGAAGCTTTTTCAATCCCCTTTCAAGAACTTTTATCGCCTTGTCGGTACTCCCCGATTCCACAAGGCAGTAGGCATACACGTTCCACAACAGTGACTCCTTCGGACTCCACTGAACAGCCTTCTCGAAGGTGGCCGTCATCTTTTCCTTTTTGTTGCGTTTCATATAACTGATCGCCAGCATACCCATGGCAATCCAGTTTTTGGCAAAACTTTTCTCCAGGTGGGGGAAAGCATTGGAGAAATCCCGTTTCAGGTAGTAAATCATCCCGATCTGAGAGTGGATCTGACCACGTACCGAAAACTGCCAGGCACCAAAGCGGAGTGTCTGCTGAAGTGTCCTGATGGCCTTGTCTATACGCTGACCCTGAAGGTCCTTGCCGGCACTTTCCATATCTGCGCTAACTTTTTTCATGACATGCCGCATCAAGAGAATATAACAGGTGGCAAACAGCGCAAACGCCACCAGCAACGAAACCCACCAGGGTAAACCGGTGGCAAACCAGAGAACGACAAAAACAACTGCCGCAGCACCAAGAGAAATAAGCAAATTATACATCCGTTCCTATCCTTTCCGCTACCGGTCAACGGCAATGGTTTCTGTTGAGCATTTTTTCGGGACTCTCAGCTCCTATGAGGAACTCATCTCACCTGATTTGGCAACAATAATCTTCTTTCCCGGCATGAGGGCACACTTGAGCTTCAAATTATTCCAGGCCGCAATGATCTTCGTCGTAACATTAAAACGCTTGGCCACTGAAGTGAGGGTATCACCATGTTTCACCGTATAATACTGTACAATCGGTTTGTATTTTTTCTTTTTTTCAGGTGCTGACGCGGACTGGGCGACAAGTGACGGGACACAGACCGGATTTACAGGGACTTTGAGAAGCTTGCCACGCAGCTTCCGGGAGTGCTTCAATTTATTTATGGCAGCAACTTCCCGCGGGTCAGCACCAAAGCGTCGGGCAATCGAGGCGATCGAATCGCCTTTTTTCGCACGATAGCTGGAGTAGACTACCCTTTCGACATACCTTTCCGATACGGGAATCTTCTGGTAGGCACTCAGGAACATTTCTTTTGTCCCCTTGGGAATCTTCAGTTCATACTGAGGATAATCCGGCGGGGTACACCATTTTCGCAGATCAGGGTTTAACTCCCGGATTGTCTCGTAGGAAACTCCCGTTAATTGTGCCACAAGATCAAGGTCAGTACGGGATGGGATGATAACCGTGTCATACTCGATGGGAGGGAGATACGCAATATCGGCAAAACCGTACTTCACAGGATCTTTCGCGATGATCGCGGCGGCAAGAAGTTTCGGGACATAATCCTTTGTTTCCCGCTTCAGATACGATCCCTCGGCAAGTTCCCAGAAATCAGTACTGTTATACATATCGATAGCACGCAGTATCTTGTTTTCACCTGCATTGTAACCAGCAGCGGCAAGGTACCAGTTCTTGTTAAAGAGTGAGTAAAGCTCCTTCAGGTACAAGGCTGCGGCAACCGTCGATTTCAAAGGATCACGTCGCTCATCTATCCATGGGTCTATGCGAAGCGAATAATGCTTTCCCGTCCCTCTCATGAATTGCCAGGGTCCCACGGCGCTTGCAGGAGAATAGGCATTGGGAGAAAAACCGCTCTCTATCATTGCCAGATAGACAAGGTCCTCGGGCAATGAATTTTCTCTGAGGACCTTTTTCATCATGGGGAGATAGCGTTCCGAGCGGGAGAGCCACTTGGAAAACCAGCTGCGTCCCGACGTCTGGAAAATATTCAGAAAATACTCGACCTTGCTATTGACGGTGAGTGGAATATCCGATGCAGGGAGATCAACATCCGCGATCTTTTTCTCGAAATCAGCAAACCCATCTGAAGTATCGTCGACTGCCAGTTGATCGTTGGTTGGAAGTTCTAATGCATTGCAGAGGCTCTTCTCGTCAGAAAGTGAGATTTGTACCTTGGCTTTTCGTACATTATTTTGACCGGCTCCGACTTTTCCGGCGGCAGCAGATGCATCGGCAAGGAGTATCGGTGCAGTCTGCTCCGGGATAGTTTCGGCGATCGACACTGACAAGGGCAGCAGGCAGATTATTACCGCGATGATTGCAATTTTCATAATTATTTCCTTCCTCGCAAACCTCTTGCAAGAAGTCCTGGGGAAGCTTTTTCAGGTGCGAAAGTATAGAGAATAAATCTTTGACTGTCAACGGTAAAGGGCTGGTACGTAGTGCTGCAAACCTTTCAGATTCGATACTTTTGAAGACACCAGAACAAAAGCTCATTCATCTTCAACCGGCCAGAACCTTTTTTCCAACTCGTCAAGGAGAGGGGCAATGGTTGCTGTATTCTTTGCGGAAACGTTGATAGCTCCATACCTTTTGGCTGCCTGTCGCGCCTTCATGAATGCAAGGATGTCCTTTGCCTTCAGGTCTGGCAACAAATCACTTTTGTTGAAGATCAGGAGCCTGGGCTTTTCAGAGAGCTGCAGTTCATCAAGAATTTCTTCAACCTGGCGAATTTGTTCCTCGAAACGAGGGTTTGAGCAATCAACCAGATGCAGGAACAGATCAGCATCCCTCAGTTCCTCCAGAGTCGCCTTAAATGCCCCCATGAGGGATTTCGGCAGCGAACGGATGAATCCGACCGTATCGGTAATTATGATTTCGCGCTCTCGCGGGAAGCGAAGACGACGTGTGGATGTATCAAGAGTGGCGAAAAGCAGATCCTCCGTAAACACGGCACTTTTGGTAAGGGTATTGAGAAGCGTCGACTTTCCGGCGTTCGTATAACCGACAATTGAGACGATGGGGATTCCAGCCTTCACCCTTTTCTTTCGTCTCTGGTCACGTCCGCGGGATAGTTCCTTCAGTTCGCGCTCCAATTTGGCTATCCGATCCCTTACCCGTCTCCGGTCTATCTCGAGCTTCGTCTCCCCCGGTCCCCGGCCGCCAATTCCGCCCATAAGGCGCGACATCTGCACCCCGCGCCCCGTGAGTCGGGGCAGGATATATTTTAACTGGGCCAGTTCCACCTGCACCTTGCCATCAAGGCTGACAGCTCGTCGGGAAAAGATATCCAGGATGAGCTGGCTCCTGTCAATGACCTTCAGTTCAGTAATCTCGGAGACGGACCGAACCTGGGCAGGAGAGAGTTCCTGGTCAAAGATCAATAGGGTTGCCCCCAGTTGTAATGCCCTGATGATAACCTCGCGCATCTTTCCTTCGCCCATCAGATAACGGGGGTTCAGTTCGCGACGCTGCTGCACAATGGCATCGATCACCTCGACCCCGGCTGTCCGCGCAAGTTCCCGCAACTCGTCCATAGAGTCCTGGACCTCCGTGCCGGATGACCGGGTCACGGAAATCAGGATTGCTCTCTCGCCTCCCCCATGCACTTCGAACACCACCGGCATGGTCTTTTCCAGGGAGTTCTCCAGCGTAGAAATAAATTCTGCCGCATCCATATGGAATGATTCAAACAGGCTGGGCACATCGGTATGGCAGGGTGAAGAATTTTGGGGATCGGCAGAGAGATAAGCAGTCTGGATTGAAAAGGACTTCTTACCTGGGGAAAGAAGCAGGGCCGCCATGAGATCCAGCCGAAGAAGCGCAAGATCAGTAAGGTCGTCTTCGGTAATGGTCTCGCCCCTAAGGTGGGTGTGGCAAAGCCTCAGACCACGCAAACGCTTTTTGCCAAGGGGGTAGTCAGCGAGCTCAGGAATATAAAGCTGGCGCTCATCTCCGACCAGTACATATTCGACCAGTCCGATACGATTGATGAGCACCCCGATCTGACGTCCTGTTTCTTCTGACAACTCGGCCATACGTATGGCAAGTTCAGGAGTCACCAGTTCAGCAGGAGGGACACGTCGGCGATACAGCCTTTCCAAGGCGCTCAGTTGACTTGGCTTAAGTCCAGCAATATTGCCAAAGAGTTGTCGGATTGTTAATTCCTTTCTCAGTGAGGGGCAAATAGTACAGCACAAGGCCCGAGATTTACCGCTGAAAAGATAGATTTCCGCTCAGAAGAGAAAAGGTCCCGGGAAAAGAGCGTACAAGTCTTTCCGGAACCGATTCTTCTTCAATCGCAAAGCAAAAAGGCCAGGTCACATGCCCATGATATTATAACCGCTATCAACGAAATGGATCCCGCCTGTTACCCTGCGGGAGAGATCGCTGGAAAGAAACAGCGCAGTATTGGCAACGTCACGCTGCTCGATGTTACTTCGCATGGGCGCTCGAGCTTCTATATGCGCGGCAATTTGATGGAACCCCCCAACACCCGACGCTGCAAGAGTTTTCACCGGACCGGCAGAGATTGCGTTTACCCGGATTCCGTCGGTGCCCAGTGCCTCGGCGAGATAACGGACATTAGACTCCAGGGCAGATTTGGCGACCCCCATGACATTATAATTAGGGAACACCTTTTGAGCGGCATAGTATGTCATGGCCAGAATACTCCCCCCCTTGTCCTTCATCAGCGGGTGCGCTTCCCGTGCAAGTGCAATCAACGAATAGGCACTGATGTCCATGGCAAGGGCAAATCCTGCCCTGCTGGTATTGAGAAACGAACCTTTCAGCTCGTCCCGGTTGGCAAATGCAAGGGAATGGATCAGGATATCGATCCCATCCCATTTTTTCCCGATTTCGGAAAAAACCAATCGAATGTCTTCATCGCTCGTCACATCGCAGGGAAGGACCTGAGAAACACCAATACTTTCCGCCAAAGGAAAAACCCTCTTGGCAATAGCGTCATTGGCATATGTCAGGGCCAGTTCTGCCCCTTCCTCCTTAAAAGCCTGGGCAATTGCCCAAGCGATACTCTTTTCGTTTGCAACTCCAAAAATTACGGCTTTTTTCCCTTCAAGCAGACCCATCTCAATCCTCCATAAAACAGACTGAATTAAAAACCATACGACCGCAGCGCGGTGATTGTAAAAATGAAGAACGTCTGCTTTCGAACCTTCCCGCAGAGCGCAGAAAGGCAGAAACCTGAACGGCCACATTAGTGTTGGAATAATAGTTGAAAAACCTATTTTTTGCAACAGGCGTCAGGGAAGTTCTACATTTCGCTCTCCATCACCTCCCGCTTCTCCCCTTAAAACGGTGGCTAAAACTACTATCTGGATGAATTAAACAGGCATAACAAACTGATATAACAGGTTTTGTTTGTATTGAACACAACAATATCAATACCTTTCATGAATACAATAAAACTCTTGCCTTTTTTGAACCCTGTGCTATTATGCCTAAAATTTAGGCATGAGAATATTGTTCCGTGAGACACAGTAATGTATAGCAGCCTTGCCATCGGTTCTCTTCACATTTCCCCTCCACTTATCCTCGCACCCATGGCAGGGATCAGCGACTTGCCTTTCCGGCTTTTGGCAAGAGCGCAAGGTGCCCCCTTGTGTTTTACCGAAATGATCAGCGCGGAAGGCCTCAAGCGGAATGGGAAAAATACCCTTGCGCTCTTGAGGAGTTCACCGACAGACAGCCCCCTCGGCATTCAGCTTTTTGGAGACGATCCCGACTCCCTCGCCGAAGCGGCACGCATGATTGAGGCAGACTGCGATCTCATTGATATTAATATGGGGTGCCCGGTAAAAAAAGTGGTCTCAGGAGGAGCCGGCAGCTCACTCCTCAGGAATCCCCTCAAGGCTGCCGAGATTATTCGTTCTGTTCGCAAGGCGACTAACCGCCCCTTGACGATAAAAATCCGAACGGGTTGGAATTCATCTGAACCGTCTTTCCTGGAAATCAGCCACATCGCTGAGCAGGAAGGGTGCAATGCCGTTACCTTGCACCCACGTACACGTGCGCAGATGTTTTCCGAACACGCGGATTGGGAACGAATCAGAGAACTGAAAAAGGCCATAACAATACCGGTTATCGGCAGTGGTGATGTTTTTTCCAGCCAGGACGTTGTGGACATGCTTTCTCAAACGGGTTGCGATGGAGTTATGATCGCACGGGGTGCGATGGGAAACCCTTGGATTTTCAGGGAAGCCATAGAAAGATTAGCTGGTCGGGTTCCCTCAGGTCCAAGCAGAGAAGAACGCCAAACCACGGCACTTTCTCACTTGGAACAGCTTTGCGGACTCTATGGAGAGAGCACTGCAATACCGGAAATGAGAAAACACCTTTCCTGGTATGTAAAGGGACTTCCAGGAGCAGCTCGTTTTCGTTCCTTGGCAAACACCTACGGTGAAAAACAACAACTGCGTCAGGCCATTACCAATTTTTTTACCCTGGTGGAACATGATAGAGACTGAGCAAAGACTGAAAGGCTATTTTGCCCATGTCATTGACAGCGTCGGCGATGGAGTAATAGTTCTCGACAGGGAACGCAGAATCACGTTTCTGAACCCGGCAGCCGAAGAAATTACCGGCATATCACGGCGACAGGCAGTAGGAAACGGATTTGTCGAGTTCTTTCGTGGAGAAGATGTGCTGCTGGAGATGGTTAACAAGACATCGGAAAGCGGCATGTCAATTTCCGACCATGAGAATGTCGTACTCAAGAAGGGGCCTCATGTAACCCCTGTCAATGCAACGACCTCTCCTCTTTTGCTGGCAAACGGGGAATGCATCGGAATTGTACTCGTCCTGAGAGACATAAGCAATATCAGGGAACTGGAAGATGCTGTCCGGCAGGCGGACCGCCTGTCGACCCTGGGAACCCTTGCTGCAGGTCTGGCACATGAAATTAAAAACCCTCTCGGGGGCATCAAGGGAGCAGCACAACTGCTTGAACGTGAACTCCCGGATGGAAGTGAACTCCGGGAGTATACATCCATAATGCTGAAGGAGGTTGGGAGAGTAAATCGGATAGTGGAAGAACTCCTGAGCCTTACGGCCCCCAGGAAACTGGAACTGGCCCATGTGGATATCCACCAGGTAATTGGCGATATTCTCACCCTGCAGAAAAGGGCGGCAGTGACCAAAAACATCACATTTATCCAGGACTTCGATCTCAGCATCCCTCCTATTCTGGCAGATGAGGCGCTTATTACTCAACTCTTCCTCAATCTCATCAAAAATGGCGTTGAGGCAATTAATGACTCCGGTCAGATACGGATACTGACGCGGGTTCTTTCAGACTACAGTATGACCAAGAAGGGTGAGCGTTTTTCTCGCATGGTCGTCATCGACGTTGTCGATGATGGTCCCGGAATTTCCAAAGAAATACTCGAAAGCCTCTTCACCCCGTTCTTTACGACAAAATCGAAAGGAACCGGGTTGGGACTGGCAATCTGCCATAAAATTGTTAACGAACATCGTGGCCTGATCAAGGTGGATTCAGAACCGGGCAAGGGGTCGGTCTTCACGGTTATGCTGCCTCTTGTTCGCTAATATGTCTTTCTTTCAGCCAAGCAAGTATCAACGTACATATGGTCTTTGGAGCGTACGGCAGTTAATTCGTTCCTGAAATTATAAAAACAGAAGGAAACAATCTATGCCACTCAATAAAATTCTTGTAGCCGATGATGAAGAAAGCATGAGATGGGTCCTCTCCAAAGCCCTGAAAAGAAAAGGTTTCACCGTTGACCTTGCAAAGGATGGTGATGAGGCCCTGAGAATGATTCAGTCCTCTCACTATGACATGGCCATTCTGGACATAAAAATGCCCGGGCTGTCCGGGCTGGACTTGCTGGATCAGATCAGAGAGCTGAAAAAAGAGCTCCTTGTTGTGATAATGACGGCAGAAGCGAGCATGAAAAATGCCGTGGAAGCAATGAAACGGGGAGCGTACGACTATATTACCAAGCCCTTTGACCTGGATGTAATCGACGCTATCATCGAAAAGATCGACAAGGCACGGGAGATGACGTCCCAAGTCACACTCTTGAAAGAGGAACTCAAAGACCGCTATCAACTGGAGAAGACCATTATCGGTAATTCCCAGGCCATGAGGGAAATCTACAAAACCATCGGCAAGGTTGCACCAAGCGACATTACGGTGCTGATCCAGGGTGAATCGGGGACAGGAAAAGAGCTGATCGCACGGGCAATCCACTTTAACTCGAAGCGTCTTGGAAAGCCTTTCATTGCCATCAACTGTGCTGCCATCCCGAAAGAACTCCTGGAAAGCGAGCTTTTCGGTTTTGAAAAAGGTGCCTTTACCGGTGCCGTTGAAAGAAAACTGGGGAAGTTCGAACAGGCAAACGGAGGAACGATCTTCCTGGATGAAATCGGTGATATGCCCCTTGATCTTCAGGCAAAGATACTCCGTGTTTTGCAGGAAAAAGAGATTACGAGAACAGGCGGCAACCAGAGCATCAACGTTGACACCCGCATTGTTGCAGCGACGAACCAGGATCTCGAGGTAAGTGTCAGTGAAAAGACTTTCAGGGAAGACCTGTACTACCGGCTAAATGTTCTCCCGATCCACCTCGTATCTTTGCGGGAACGAAAAGAAGATATCCCCCTGCTCGTAGAGTATTTCCTGAAAAAAGCCTGTTCGGAAATGGAGTTGCCCACGAAGCAGTGTACTCAAGAGGCCATCTCACTTCTGTCATCGTATTCCTGGCCGGGCAATGTCCGAGAGTTGGAAAACACCATCAAACGCGCAGTCATCCTTTCCTCTGACCCATACCTGTCGGTTGATGACTTTTCCGGACTCAGGTCAAACATCACCTCTCCATCCCGCAACGAAGACCTTTCCCTTGAGGCCCTGGTGGAAATGAAGCTGAGATCAAGCCTCGGTAATCTGGAAAAGATGGAATCCGGGGATCTCTACGGCCTGATCCTCGAACAAATGGAACGTCCCCTCATCCGCTTTGTCCTTGAGAAAACGAGAGGCAACCAAGTAAAAGCCGCGGAAATTCTCGGCATTAACAGAAATACCCTGAGGAAGAAGATCCAGGAACTCGACATAGAAATAAAGAAGGATTAAGAAGTGTTACGAACTTACAGAAAGAATCGAAGGAAGGTTTGCGATGGAACATCTTGACCGTTTTTTTCTCGACCCCGATTCAACAATCCTGATGGTAATAGATATCCAGGAAAAATTGTGCAAAGCCATGGACCCGGAGATCCTTGCAGCTAAAACCGGAAATGTTTCCATTCTCCTCGAGGCCGCACGGGAATTAACTGTTCCGGTTATTGTGACGGAACAATACCCAGCCGGGCTGGGCTCTACCTTGCCGGAACTAAAAGAGGCAGCCGCAACCGTGCCCCTGGAGAAGATGAGTTTCAGCTGCTGTGGTGATGAAGGGATAGTGGCAAGAATTGCAGAATCGGGTCGAAAGAAAATTATCGTTACCGGAATGGAAACACACATCTGTGTCCTACAGACCGTTCTGGAACTGCTGCAAAAGGGCTATCACGTTCATGTGGCAAGCGACGCCGTAATAAGCAGGAAAAAGGGGAACTGGCGCCTTGGCCTTGCTATGGCCGCATCGGCCGGCGCCATCGTCTCTTCCACGGAAACAATACTTTTTCAACTGCTGAACCGTGCCGGGACACCCGAGTTCAAAAAACTTTCAAAACTGGTGAGGTAAGGCTGCCTGCCCGAGAACTTTACATGCCGCTTTTTGACAGGACGTGCTGAAAGGCAGAAAGCGATTCCCCGGCAATCGCAGTAAACTCGAGGCCAAATCCCGGGGGATATTCCGGCTTGATTTTTTTAGGGAGAGTATTTTTCCAGCGGACCACACCCTTTGCCTGCATAAGGGAATTATTCGCCTCTGAGAGAGAGAAGCTAAGGACAACCTCCGTTCCCACATCAAGCTCATAATCCGTTGCAACAAAAATCCCGCGTGCACTCAAATCCAGAATGGTTCCTGTCATGGTAACGCGGAACGCTTGAAACCGTATTGCAGACACGAAAGGCATCCGAGCCTCTCTGCGATCCAACTCGGGAATGAACCGTCGGATCGTATCGAGAAACAATCCCCTTTCGAACGGCTTCGTCAACAACCCGTCGCACCCTGATTTTCGACAGAGCTCATGATCATCTTCATTCCCTGCGCTCGTGGCCATGATAACCGGAATGGAAGAAAGTGCCGGATCAGTTTTAATAGCGGCACAACACTCTGCTCCAGTCATCCTTGGCATGTGCAAATCCATAACCAGAAGATCCGGATGCAGAATCCGGGTTTTTTCAAGGGCTTCCTGGCCATCCTTTGCGCAGAGGACACTGATACTCGACATCTTGAGAAAATCCTTTTGAATCTCAAGAAACATCGCAGCATCATCAACCAAAAGGACTTTTTTGGGCATCAGCGCTCCAACCTCACTGCAGACACTTGAATTATTCCCCCGCAACCAGCTCTCGAGCAACTATATCATGGTTCAACCAGTAAACCGGCGCGCCTGGTTCCCAGGATGTTCTGTTGATCAGCCGTCCAACAGCCTGAAAAACAGCCCTTGACAGCTCAGCACAAACTATGTTTTTCGAGTCCTTGTTCATCTCCAGCATCGAGGTGGCACTGTTCAGCATGAGAGCGGCCTGTTCCGGAGTGTTATGCTGGGGCCACGAGGAGAAATCATGAAGAGGCTTCAGCAGTTCATCGGCAAGATAGCGGTCCGCTTCTGCCAGCAGGTCCTGAGTTGTTGTTCCTTCCTTGAGCAGATCACTGCATGCAGCCGAGACGCGTTCAAAACACGCCCCACCACCTTCACGCTGTAATGCCGCAAGCAAGGGATAGAGGGAAATTTCCACCCCGAGGAAAAGGGCACTCGAATTGGTTTGAATTTCCGGGCAGTTGAACACGGTAGCCCGCACGCCCTTTTCCCACGCGGCTGCCGCAATCTCCTCAAGCTGCATCTTTGCCCAGCCCTGAAGATACGGGGTATAGGACTGCCAGGTATAGACATCTCCTATGAGGACTTCGCAACCATGATAGCCGTAAGCAGTATAAGCGACTTTTTTGCCGGCAGATTCATTCCGCTCACGAATCGGCCTGGAAAAATCAATCAGATGTTGGAAGGTATTGGCAGTCACCTCATCAAAACAGATACTGCAGAGCTTTCCCAGGTCTGTTCCCCAGAAAACCTCGGAGGGAGTAAAGCGCTCCCCCTGCCCCTTGAACACCCTGTTGAGAACCGGCATGAGAATCCTGGCGCGGGGAATGCCGCCCGCCATGGTGTGGGAAAACAGGACATTGACCCCATCCGGAATCAGTGATTCCATTTCAACCATGACTTTGGCGAGATTCCCTGTAAAACGGGCAATTCCCGCTTTTCTGGACTGTTCGATCGCTGCCCAGTCAAGCTCGGCGGAATCCCAACCATCGGATTTGATCCCTTTCAACTGATCAACAGGAGCAATGCCCGATTCAGAGCGATCCATATCAAACCCTGCCTCAAGGGGGATATTGATGATCTTCCCACCAAGCACTTTTTCCGACTCGACCAGTTCCTCACCAGTCAAAGGCCTGAGCGAACCATCCGTTTCACGCCTTCCCATGGTAATGCCAATGATAGTCATCCCCGATTTCCGGGCCTCATCCACAAGTCCGTTTGCATAGCCACGACCAAAAAGTTCACCGAAAAGGACAAAGACATCACCTTTCCCATAACCGGCAGGACCCGGCAGAGTCCGCATTGGATTAAACGTAGTCATTATTTACCACCTTTCCTCTAATCGAAATCAGCAACGGCTTTGCTTCGGCCGAAACATACACCTCTTTTGGAGTTCTTGATAAAATCAAGCATATATCGTACATCATCCGTTATTTCCAACTCCGACTCGGCACGTTCCACATTTTCTTTCATATTGGGACCAGAACGGAAAAGAAGTTTGAAGGCATTCTTGATCGACCGCACGCGTGAGGAATCATAGCCATTCCTGCGAAGTCCGACCAGATTAATGGTTCTCACGGTGTGGGTCTCATCCATGATGCAAAAGGGGGGGACATCCCGGGAAGTTCGGGAAAGCCCTCTCATCATGGCTAGCGTGCCTATATGGCAGAACTGATGAACAACACAGTTCCCGGAAATTATGGCCCTGTCATCAATGGTGACATGCCCTGCAAGCAGTGACCCTCCGGCAATGATCGTATCGTTTCCCACGATACAATTATGCGCAACATGGGATTGAACCATAAAATAATTATGGTCCCCAATAATGGTTTTGCTGCCCTCCCGATTGCCCCGGTGAACCGTTACATACTCACGGAAACAGTTGCCATCTCCTATCTCAAGGTACGTTTCCTCCCCATTGTAGCCGAAATCCTGGGGGTCGTGCCCGATAATTGCACCATAGTGAATTATATTGTTGCTACCCAGCTTCGTCCAGGGACCAACAACAGAATTCGCCATTATTCTAGTACCACATCCGATTCTGGCATGTTCACCAATGATTACATTGGGACCAATTTCGACATCAGACTCAATCAGTGCGGAAGAACTGATGCGCGCCGTTGGATCTATCATGAGTACCTCGTCTTTTCAATCAAGTGTAATGACTACGACTGCTAATATTCAGAACGAGCTGCACAATTCTCGAATCTCGTATATTCACCCAGGAAGGTTAAGTCAACCGTTCCGATGGGACCGTTTCTCTGCTTACCGATGATGATTTCTGCCCGTCCCTTCACATCGGGATTTTCCTTGTTGTACACTTCATCACGGTACACGAACATTATTATGTCAGCATCCTGCTCTATTGCTCCTGACTCCCTGAGATCGCTCATAATCGGTCGTTTGTCAGTACGGCTTTCAAGGCCTCGATTCAGCTGGGAAAGTGCCACAACAGGAACGGACAATTCTTTTGCCAGTGCTTTCAACGAACGGGATATCTCGGAAATTTCCTGCTGTCGGGACTCGGGAGAGCTGCCTCCCCGCATCAATTGGAGATAGTCTACAACTATCATTCCTATGCCATGTTCCGCTTTCAATCTGCGCGCTTTGGCACGCATCTCCATCACTGATATGGCAGGGGTATCATCGATAAATATTTTTGCTTCAAAGAGTTTGTCGGCTCCGCGCATGATTTTATCCCAATCGCCTTCCACAAGGTGACCGGTGCGTAGACGACTGGCATCAACCCGTGCCTCTGAACAGAGAAGGCGTGTCACGAGTTGCTCCTTGCTCATCTCGAGGGAAAAGACAACCACGGGATAACTTGGCTGGGCATGAACTGCCGCATATTGGGCGATGTTCAACGCAAAGGCGGTTTTACCCATGGAAGGACGGCCGGCAATGATTATCAGGTCTCCGCGCTGGAAACCTGATGTCTTCTGGTCCAGATCAATAAAACCAGTCGGAACCCCGGTTACGCTCTCCTTCTTCTCATACAGTTCGCCGATATATTTGATCGCATCTTTCAAAATCAGGTTCAGTGCGAAGTAGGGCGTATCTATCCGATTCTCGGAAATTTTAAAAATAGCTTTCTGGGCCTTATCCAGCAATTCATCAATATCCGCCTGATCATCGAAGCCGTCGGTTACGATTTCGGTCGCGACACTGATCAGACTACGAGAAATGGACTTTTCTTTTACGATTTTACTGTAATAGGCAATATTGGCAGCGGTCGGGACATAGTCCACAAGCGTTGCCAGATAGGGAGCCCCTCCGATTTCCTCGAGTTCTCCCCGTTTTTTCAGGATGGTAGTAAGTGTAATAAGGTCGCAGGGTTCTCGATGCTCATTGAGTTCTATCATCGCCCTCATGATTTTTCTATGAGACTCGCGATAGAAATCATCGGGCACAAGAATATCAAGCACTCGATTAATTGCTTCATTATCCAGAAGAATTCCACCAAGAATCGACATCTCGGCTTCAATACTCTGGGGTGGCAGTTTTCGCATATTCACAATCGACATCAAATCACCGGCAAAATTTCAATAGGTTACATTAAAAAGGAAGCAACCCCTTGACGCGGCAGGAAACCAGGTATTCCAGTGGTAGGGAGAGTGGAAGCACCAACCCTGTCAATACAGGCCTTCGCGGCAGCGGCTCCTTCAATGGAATTGAATTACTATACCCCGCATGAATACCCTGGTCAATATATTTGAATCCACCTGAAAAGCAGGCGATTTGCTTACCATTTTTTTCTCAGGGGAAACGAAAAGCGACGGAAAATACGTAATCAAAGAAGCAAACCGTGCAAAATATATTTTTCACATCGAGACCCAACATGTACGGCACTCTTTGTATAACACCCTGTTGTTCCGCGTTTCAGAGGCGCTTTACTCAAAATTTGAGGCATCAATACCGGGACACAACATCGACGAAAATAATTCCCATTCCATGCATAAAAAGTGCGTCCAATGAGTTGACATTATAGCGTACTCCGGTATCCTTTTTAAAAATTTAACAATTTTTATAAACAGCTTCAAAAAAGCTTATTAGCTTATGCATGCATTTGAATTTACGCAACATCAGGGATGCCTTTCCAAAAGGTATTGACTACAAAAGGAGGAAAAAAATGAAAAAGTTTCTAATTCCGTTGCTGTTTGCTCTTCTCGTTTCACTTGCCGCCTCGCAACCACTCTTGGCAGGAGAGCGCGCAGGAGCTGTCTCACTGTCACCATACATTGGTGGCTACATGTTCGATGGCGCTCAAAGCCTTCGAGCAGCACCTGTTTTCGGTCTGAGACTCGGGTATGATTTCACCAACAACTTCGAGGCCGAAGGTGTTTTGAACTTCGTGCCCACCAAGTCCACCAGAGGCTACGGTCATGTTAATGCGTGGTCCTATCGTCTGGACCTGCTCTATAACTTCATGCCCTCTGAAAAACTGGTCCCCTATCTGGCATTGGGCGGCGGAGCAACTCAAGTCAAGTACTCGAATACAAACCATACCCAATATGCCCCAACCGCAAATGTCGGTGGAGGTCTGAAGTACTTCATTACAGATTCCATTGCACTCAGGGCAGACGTTCGTCAACTCTTTATTTTTAACGGAAATGAGGCAGGTACGTACGGATACATCCCCGTCGTGGTCGGCAAATGAACGAACCGTTCTTCCGATCTTCCAGCAAAAGGAAGCCGACCTGATGTACAATTGGGAAGCATCGCTTGGCGTAACTTTCCTGTTTGGACCAGCTGAAAAGCCGGCACCTCCGGTATGTCCCCCGCCGCCTCCACCGCCACCAGCACCTGCACCAGAACCGGCACCTCCTGTATGTCCTCCTCCAGCACCTAAGCCGGAACCCGTTCCCGAAAAGATCTGCATGACCCTGAAAATCGAGTTTGATTATGACAAATCAAACATTAAACCGAAATATGATGCAGTTATCGGCAAGGTTGCCGAATTCTTGCAAAAATACCCGAAAACAACCGCCGTCATTGAAGGGCACACCGACAACAGAGGCAGCTACAAATACAATATCAAACTCTCTGAAAGACGTGCCGACAGTGTCCGGAACTACCTGATTGACAAATTCGGGATTGCATCAGATCGCCTCTCGACAAAGGGTTACGGCTACACGAAGCCGATTGCCTCCAACAAAACAGCAGAAGGACGACAGAAGAACCGTCGAGTTGATGCTATAATCGACTGCATCATTTATAAAGACAGCACTGAATAAACTTTTTATCTTGGACGTCGGTTCTCTGCATTGAACCGGCGTCCATTAATCAAGCGCAAAAAAAGCACCTGCTCTCATGACGAGAACAGGTGCTTTTTTTGTAGCTGAGAATTCGAGGAGGATTGATCCTCCTCGAATTCTGGTATAAAATTATTCTGCCTTAGTAACGGAAACTTTCAGGTTTGCGATAACCTCAGGATGAAGCTTTACGGGAACTTCATAGTCACCGAGACTTTTAATCGGATCAGAAAGAAGGATTATCTTTCTATCAATTTCAAGACCGCGATTCTTGAGGGCTTCCGCAATTTCCATATTCGTGACTGAGCCGAAAAGCTTATCAGCCTCTCCGGCCTGATGCACGAGGACCAAAGGAGATGCTTCAATTTTTTCCAGCAGGTTCTTTGCCGACTCAAGGACCTTATTCTTTTTGTATTCCATTTGCCGCTTGGCATGTTCAAGAGCTTTCGCATTTCTGGTGGTAGCTTCTATTGCAAGTCCTTTGGGCACAAGATAATTTCTGGCATAACCAGGTGCCACCTTAACAATATCACCGATACTTCCGAGCGTTTCGATATTTTCCTTGAGAATCACTTTCATTACAATTCCTCCCTAGCCTGATTTTACAGGTTTTCTTTATTTTTCTGCGTGCGAAAACAAGCCCACAAATCCGTCAGTCCGAAAACCGCGACAATCGCGGTCAATAATGGCTGCACTGCTAATAGAACATAGAAAACAACCTGCAGTGCTCTTGGAAATTTCTTTTTCTTCGCTATCCAGCCACAAATCGCCAACCCTTGAACAAGGTACAAAAAATACAAGAGAAACAATACATTCAGCGCAATATTTGAGAGCACCGGGTTATCTACCAAAAGAGTAAAGCCAGCGAGTATCAGCAGCCATACCAAAGAGTCAGGATTCCGGTACTGCGTAAAACTATCGAAAGAAATTTCCTTCCCGAGCGAAACGGATACTTTTTTCAGCAAAACAACATTTATCCCGGCTATTGCCCAAAACAAGATAATGACAAATGACGGATAGAGTCTGACAAAGGAATTTTCAAAGAACTTCAAGCCATCTTTCAATGCTTGAAGTTCTTTCCCGGAGATTCCGCTCTGACGATAGGTTTCTCCAACCTGGATCATTGCCTCATGGATTACGCGACGCACCTGTACATCAACATCAACGTTGAACAGCGTAATAGCAACGAGCGTAAAACCAGCAGCAAGACAGGCATTCAGTCCGACGGTTAAAAATAGTGCCTGGGTGCTCCCTTTGCCCCGTCCGAGAAATTCAGGCAGTGCTAAAGAACAAAAACCACCAAGAATCAGATACGGAAGCAGGCTATACTGGTTCAGTACAGCCAGGAAAAGTACCATCATTAAAACAATGGCATAGCCGGTTACCCGGCCGTATTTCAGAGAATAGTAGATACAGGGAAAAGGAACCAAAACCCCGGCAAAGGCACCTAGAAGGGGGATGGTGCTATAGAGAAGGAAAAGTGCAAGGGTCAGAAGACTTCCTTTCACTACCGCACCAATCATCCCATACCCTGCGCTGTTCATCTGAAAAGCTTCCTCTCAAGCGTGTAAAAATAGTCCTATGGAGTACCGTGGACCGAATAAACAACCGGGACATATCGTGCAGATAGGCACCAAGCACAACACAAACCGGATGATGGCTCTCCTCGAAGTTTTTCTACAGCCTGTTACGGCATTACATGCCCAGAAGCAATTGGGAGCAGTGCAATGTTTCTTGCTCTCTTGATAGCTTCGGTAATTTCCCTCTGGTGTTTTGCACAATTTCCGGAAATTCTCCGAGGAACTATCTTGCCACGCTCACTGATAAAAGAGCGCAAAGTGCGAGGATCTTTATAATCAATACTAATCTGCTTGTCGGCGCAATAACGGCAAACCTTTCTGCGCTGGAAAGTTCTTTTTCTGCGTGGTCCGCTGCTTGGCCTTGAAGGTGTTCTTTCATCACTCATATATCTATGCCTCCCAATAAATTATTCTGCCGACTCAGTCGGAATCGTTTCTGCCGCGACTTCAGCCACTGTTTCTTCAGCGGGAGCTTCCTCGACAACCGGAACGGTGATCGACATTCCCTTTTCCATCTTGACGGTCTGGTAACGAATTACCTTGTCGTCAAGACGAAGCCGTCTTTCCAGTTCAGCGACCAACGGCGCATCAGCTTCAAAAGTCAGATAGAAATAACGACCTCGAGAAAATTTCTTCACCGGGTAGGCGAGCTTTCGTGCTCCCCAGTCCTCAAGGCGGCCACAAATGCCATTCATTGAGGTTAATGTTTCCTGCACCTTCTCTGTCATCACCTTAATTTCATCATCATTAAGGTCAGGCTGGACGATGTAAATCGTCTCGTATCTCCTCATGTGTTTCCTCCTCACGGGTTATTGAGCCCCGGACCATCCCGGAGCAAGGAGAGCGGCTTTCGCCGATCAAAAGAAGTAGAATTAACAGAAATCCCTTAATTCCACAAGTTATTTTTCACCCACCAGATGTTTGTGCTGATGGTATTACACATGATATCAACCTACAGGGTCAAGTAGTCCCTGTTATTATAGAGACTCATGGTTTTCTCGAGACCATCGGTAAATAACGATTCAAGGGTATCGACTGCACCATCCAACACTGAAGCAAGATCCTGCATCTCATTCGCGGAAAACGGTTGTAAGACATAATCGACAACATCACCACGAACCGGACGACCGATCCCAATCCTCAGGCGGATAAAGTCACCGGTACCGAAATCGGAAAGTATGGACCTGAGCCCATTATGACCGCCATGACCGCCTCCCTTCTTTAAGCGTACACTGCCAAAAGGGATATCAAGGTCATCATGCACCACAATAATTTCTTCATTGTGTATTTTATAAAATCTGGCCACCTCGGCAAGCGAGCGCCCTGACAGGTTCATAAATGTCTGTGGCTTCAATAAAATCAGCCTGTGACCAAGCCAAAAACCTTCCCCGCTGAGAGCGGAAGATCCTTTCTTGGCCACGGGAATCCCGGCAAGATGCGAAAGTCTGTCCAAAACCATGAAACCCGCGTTATGGCGGGTCCATTGGTATCGTGAGCCGGGATTTCCAAGTCCTACTATAAGTTTTACTGCCATGTGTCACGTTCCAAATCAAGCGACAAAACAAACTACTCAGCTTCTACAGCTTCTTCTTCCACTTCTATCGTCTTGCCAAGAAGAATGTTGACAATAGTAGCAGACGGGTCGTCTAGCACCTTCAATCCGGTCGGGAGCTGCAAATCGGAAACATGGAACGAATCGCCAACCCCCAACTCTGAGACATCCAGGTCTATATGCTCGGGGATCTTGCCAGGAAGGCACTCAATTTCGATTTCATGCATAACGATATCCTGGATACCGCCTTCTTTTATCCCCTTGGCAATAGTGGTTATGCTGACAGGAACTTTTACCTTCACGTTCTCCTGCAGGTTAATCTTGTGAAGGTCAACGTGCAGCATTCTGTTTTTGAGACAATGGCGAGTAAGGTCTGCCACTATTACCACGTTACCATCGAGAGGCCCTGAACCTTTTAAAGTAATCAGATGGTTTATGCCACCTTCCCCCTCTATAGCTAATTCCAGCTCCTTCCTATCAACGGCAATGGCAACAGACTCCATTCCCTTGCCATAAACAACAGCAGGAATCTTTGCTTTTTCTCGCAGCCTTCGGCAAGCATTTTTACCGAGACTATCTCTTGCTTCAATTGTGAGAATTCTCTGTTCCATATAACCTCCGTGTCAGGTTTCACTCTACACAGCACGCATGCAAAGATAGTGTTTCTTACACAAAAAGGGAACTCACTGATTCATTGCTGTGAATTCTTCGAATTGCTTCAGCAAGGAGTCCCGCAACGGAAAGCACCTTGATTTTTCGGGATTGTGCTGCTGTTTCACAGAGAGGAATCGTATCGGTAATAACCATTTCCTCTATTTCCGAATTTTCGATTCTTTCAATAGCAGGCCCTGAAAGGACGCCATGAGTCGCACAGGCATAAATCGCCGTTGCGCCTTGCTCACGAAGAGCCTTTGCTGCCTGGGTCAGGGTTCCTGCAGTGTCAACCATATCATCGACAATAATGGCAACCTTGCCACTCACATCTCCAATAAGATGCATCACTTCAGAAATATTAGGCCCGGATCTGCGTTTATCAATGATCGCAAGTGAGGAACCCAGCCTTTTGGCAAAGGCCCTGGCGCGCTCCGTACCACCCGCATCGGGAGAAACAATAACTGTCGTATCACTAACAAAATTGTTCCGCAAATATTCAAGAATTACTGATGCAGCATACAGGTTGTCAACGGGGATATTAAAGAACCCCTGAATCTGCCCAGCATGAAGATCAATCGTCACGACTCGATCAGCCCCGGCAGTTGTCAGTATGTCCGCAACAAGCTTGGAAGTAATCGGCGAGCGAGCCGCCACCTTTCGGTCCTGACGCGCATAACCGTAATAGGGAATTACTGCAGTAATTGTAGAAGCTGAAGCCCTCTTCAAGGCATCCATCATGATCAATAATTCCATGAGGTTGTTGTTCGTAGGTGAACAGGTAGATTGGACAATATAGACGTCTCTTCCGCGGACATTCTCGCCAATTTCAACCCGAATTTCACCGTCAGAAAATGTTTTGACTTTTGCCTGACCTAACGGGACACCAAGTTTTTCACAGATCTTGACTGCCAGAACCGGGTTGGAATTACCGCAAAATATACGTATCTTGTTTTCCATCACTACCTCAAAGCAATCACAATTATTGTCACAGAAAAAGGTGGCTGGGGCGCCAGGATTTGAACCTGGGAATGCCGGAATCAAAATCCGGTGCCTTACCGCTTGGCGACGCCCCAACAGGGAAATTCATCAAATTGTGCGCGTAACAACCGAGTACCATGCCAAATTCATGGCAATTTCTCTCTGGCAAGCACTAGCCTTCTGTTCATCTTCAAATACACCGAACACCGTAGGACCGCTACCGGACATGAGCACGCCCTGTGCTCCGTTTGCCAACAGTGCATCCTTTATTTCCTGAATAACGGGAAAACTCCCGATAGTAACTGATTCAAGATCATTGGACAGAAGTGCGCAAATATCTTCTATACTATTGTTAAACTTCGGCAGTTTATCCGTATCGGACTTCTTTGTCAATTGCAAATTTTTATATACCCAGGCAGTGGAAACATGGATATTCGGATTAACGAGAACAATCCATACCTGTGGAAGGCCTTCTACCGCGGAGAGACGATCACCGATCCCCTCTGCTAAAGCAGTTTTTTTAAAAATGAAGAAAGGAACATCCGCCCCAAGCCTAACCCCCACCGACATCAGCTTTTCATCCGTCAACTTGAGGTTCAAGAGATCGTTGAGTCCCATCAGGACTGTTGCGGCATCACTGCTCCCGCCCCCAAGGCCAGCGGCCATGGGTATTTTCTTGAGAATAAATATATCGATTCCTGTATTGCTGTGAGACAGTGCCAGAAGAGCATCTGCGGCTCGCCAGGCAATATTGGCAGGACCATCCGGCACATCCCCACGATCACAGTACACACGAATTCCGGGAGTATCAGAAAGTGAAATTTCAATTTCATCGCTCAAGGCAATACGCTGCATAACCATGCGCAGGTCGTGATAATTGTCCGGCCTTTTGCGAATCACATCAAGAAGATAGTTAATCTTCGCCGGAGCCTGGAGCTTAATTCTATTCATCGTATTGCTGCTTTTCATAGGGAATCGGAATCCGTTTTCATATAAGGTTGGCGAAAATAGCTACAATCACTTGGCTCCGGTTTTTGCACGGGAAATGGCAACCCTGATTGCCGGCAGTGCAGCAGTAGCTGCCCGCTCCCCTTCCAGTACCGCCTCGTGGCGTTTTGAAAAATCCGAAGAGCCGATTGTAGATACGTTCGGTTTAATTACGACATCCGCCTTCTGAAGTTGGTGTGCGGAAATTTTCTCATACATAATCCCGATTGACTGAAGTATGGTATTAAGGATTCCTTGCGGCTTCGGCGACTCGCCATCCGCGGATATATCAACGGCAATGACCACATCAGCACCAAAACGCAGGGCTGCATCAACCGCGACAGGGCTCACCACGCCACCATCTACATACATCCGCCCGCCAATGTCGACAGGCGAAAAAGCCCCGGGAATCGAGCAGCTTGCCCTGACGGCAAGACCGGTATTTCCCGAACCGAAGACCATTTCCTTACCGCTCTGAATATCCGTTGCCACGGCATAAAAGGGTATTCTCAACTTTTCCATCGGGGTGTTGCGGAGCATTCGGTTGATATAACACTCAAGCTTTTCACCTTTGATGAATCCATTACCGGGAATGGTATAATCCACAAGATCTGCCTGTTTAATATCAAATGATATTTTTTGCAGTTGGAACGCGCTGAAGCCATAGGCATAGAGACTACCGACAAAACTCCCCGCACTAGTCCCGACAATCATATTGACAGGTATATGATTTGCCTCCAGGACCTTAAGAACACCTATATGGGCAAAGCCTTTCGCTGCACCTGCTCCGAGCACCACGGCAACCTTCACCGGCTTCTCAACTGCCGGAGGAGGTATTTCCTTCGGCATACAGCCTGAAAACACCACTATGGTCAACATTACCAGGCAAAAGAAAACCAGCCGAACACTCTTACTCATTTCTCTTTACTCCACTTCAAACCCCGGCATGAATTGCAATTGCACCGCAAGAATCCGGCAACCGGTTGCAGCAAGTGCACCCATCGCAGTCAACGAGATGTCTCCCCGCAATAACTCAGAACCGTTCCGGCTGCAACAACTGTTCGACTCATTATAACAGGGCGTCTTCAATTCGAATCAACTTGGTTTTTTCGCTTATAAAATCAAAAGAGTCAATTTCATCCAATGCACTCCGAATGCCACTTTCAGGAGCTTCGTGGGTCATAATGACGATCGGCACTATCTCGTCCGCGATCCTGGCACTCTGTATCATTGATTCGATGCTGATCTCGTTTTTCCCGAGTACACCGGCAATTCTAGCCAGGACACCCGGTTTATCCAACACACTGAAGCGAAGGTAATACTTGCCGACGATTTCCCCAATCGGCTTTATCTCCAGGTTTTTCAGCTTCGTGTCAAGGTATCCCAGCGGGGCACTCCTTCTGCCGACTCCCACCATAAGATTACGGGCTATTGCCATAACGTCGCCGACAATGGCACTGGCGGTCGGTTCCATTCCCGCGCCTCGGCCATAGAACATAACAGTGTCTACAAAGTCGCCGGTCAATCTGATCGCGTTGAAGACACCATCAACATCCGCCAGGGGGTAATTCAAAGGAATCATCGTGGGATGAACGCGAGCTTCGACACGATCTCCGTCCATTTTTCCGATGGCAAGGAGCTTGATTTTGAAACCAAATTCCTTGGCATAATTTATATCAATTGACGAAATAGCACTGATACCCTCGGTATAGATATCATCAAAATTGACCCGGGTTCCGAAACAGAGCGTGACGAGAATCGCCAGCTTGTGTGCCGTATCTACCCCTTCGATATCGAATGTGGGATTGGCTTCCGCATAACCCAGTTCCTGTGCTTTCTTCAGAACATCACTGAAATCAGCTCCTTCCTGGGTCATTTTGGTCAGAATATAGTTGCATGTGCCGTTCAGAATACCAAGTACGGTGCCAAAGTTATTGGCTGCCATATTGCCTTTTATTGCTGAAAGGACGGGGATCCCGCCTCCAACCGCAGCTTCGTAGCGCACCTCAACTCCCTTGCGGGCAGCAGCGGCATAGATCTCCTCACCGTGAACGGCAAGTAGCGCCTTGTTGGCCGTTACTATATGTTTGCCATTTTCAATGGCCTTCAGAATGAATTCTTTTGCAACAGTATATCCGCCAATCAGCTCTATGATTACAGATATCTTGGGATCGGAAAGAACCTCATCGACATTTTGGGTAAGGACCCCGGGCTCGACAATGACCCCACGGTCTGTTGTGATATCACAGTCCGCAACCTTCCGTAAGCGCAGACGTGTCCCGAGTTTTTCCTCGATAAGAGAAGCATTTTGCCCCATCAGTTTCACAACGCCGGCACCAATTGTGCCGAACCCAAGCAGTCCTACTCCAATTTCTTTCATAACACCTCACAAATGAATGCCGGAAGTCAGCAGCCAGAACCACTACACTAGTTTTTGCTTGTCAAGCCAGTTGCAATTTCATCGAGAATTCCATTGACAAACGAAGGCGAATCTTCGGTGCCGAACTTCTTTGCCACCTCAATTGCCTCATTGATTGTAACATTATTTGGTATGTCACTGCGGTACAGCAACTCAAATATGGCGATCCGGAGGATACTCAGATCCACCCTGGCCATTCGAACAAGCGACCAGTTCTTGGACTTGGCGGTTAGCAGCTCGTCAATAGCGGCAAGGTTTTCCGTAACACCCTTAACCAGTTCCTCGGCAAAATCAGCAGATTCATAGTGATTTTTTGAATCTTCCTCTTCACGCGGAATAAAAGGATGCTCATTGGAGGGATTCAAATTTGACGCATAGAGCATCTGCAGCGCCATTTCCCGACCTAAACGTCTCGCTCCCACCTATGCAAGCCCCTTTAGAAGGTTAACGGTTTCTATGGCAGTCACGGCAGCGTCAAAGCCCTTGTTGCCGGCCTTTGTCCCGGCCCTTTCTATGGCCTGTTCAATGCTGTCTGTGGTAAGGACTCCGAATATGACAGGGATTCCGCTGTCCAGAGAAACGTGGGCAACTCCCTTGGAAACCTCCGAGGCCACATAGTCAAAATGGGGGGTGGAACCCCGGATTACCGCACCTAAACAGATAACGGCATCAAACTTGCCGCTTTCAGCCATTTTCTTTGCCGCCAGAGGAATCTCGAACGCCCCCGGCACCCGCGCAACAACGATTTTTTCGTCAGCGGCACCGTGGCGCAAAAGAGCATCCAGAGCGCCTTCCAACAGCCGTTCACTGATAAAACTGTTAAAGCGGCTCACGAGTACCCCGATGGACAACCCACTGGCGTCCAGTTTTCCTTCAATATAGGTAGGCATGGTAAAATCTCCCCGCAATTTTTGTGCTACGCATCTAATTCTATTTGTTCATACAGAAAAAGTGATCAAAGATTATCCAGCATATGGCCCATCTTTTCACGCTTTGTCTGCAGGTATTTCAGATTGCACACGGTTGCTTCTATCTCGACCGGCACCCTCTCGACGATATCGAGACCATACCCTTCAAGCCCCACCATCTTTTTCGGGTTGTTCGTCATGAGCCTGATTTTCCTGGCACCCAGGCTGACAAGAATCTGGGCACCAATCCCATAGTCACGCAGATCATCCTTGAAGCCAAGCTCAATATTTGCCTCAACGGTATCTTTTCCCTGATCCTGCAAGGCATAGGCACGGAGCTTGTTGGTAAGCCCGATACCCCGGCCTTCCTGCCGCATGTAGAGGATGATGCCTTTTCCTTCGGCTTCAATCATCTCCATGGCATGCTGCAACTGGTCACCACAGTCACATCGACAACTGCCGAACACATCGCCGGTAAGACACTCGGAATGGACCCTGACAAGAATCGGCTCATCCCCCGTTATATCGCCCTTCACCAGGGCAAGGTGCTCAAGATTATCGACATCGTTGTCAAAGACAACTGCACGAAACTCACCGCACCTGGTCGGAAGCTTCACTTCGGCAGCCTTTTTAACCAGAGATTCGTGCTTCATCCGATAGGCGACAAGATCGGCTATGGAGCAGATTCTCAGGCCGTGCTCTTTGGCAAATTTCCTCAATTGCGGTAAACGGGCCATGGTACCGTCATCATTCATGATTTCGCAGATCACACCAGCCGGTTTCAACCCCGCAAGCCGGGCAAGATCAACGGAACCCTCAGTCTGGCCGGTACGAACAAGGACTCCGCCTTTCCTTGCACGAAGGGGAAAAATATGGCCGGGGCGGGACAGATCTTCCGGACCCGCACCATCCTCAACAGCGGTTAAAATCGTGTGAGATCGGTCTGCTGCGGAAATTCCCGTGGTTACCCCCAGCTTCGCTTCAATGGAAACAGTGAAAGCGGTAGTGAATGCGGATGTATTGTTCTCGACCATGGGTGGAAGGCGCAACTGGTCGCACTTCTCCTCGGTCAGTGTCAGACAGATGAGGCCGCGACCGTATTTTGCCATGAAATTAATGGCCTCGGGAGTCACCATTTCTGCGGCCATGGTCAGATCACCCTCGTTTTCGCGGTCCTCATCGTCAACAAGAATTACCATCTTGCCTTGTTTGATATCCTCTATCGCTGCTTCAATCGTAGCTACCGGCATGGTCTCAAAAAACCCTCATTTCTCAAAAAATCAAAACAATATTGTATCTCACAAATAACCGCTTTTCGCAAGAAGTTCCAGAGACACACCCTTTTCACCGCCAGCAACCTTGCCGGCAAGGAGACGCTCCACATATTTTCCGATCAGATCCGTCTCTATATTCACCTGATCCCCCGGGCCTCGAAAGCGCAGCGTGGTATGCTCCGCGGTATGGGGAATGATGTTTATGGTAAAACCATCATCGGAAACGGTATTCACCGTGAGACTGATGCCATCGATGGCCACGGAACCCTTTTCGATGAGATAACGTGCATAGCGGACGGGCAATTGAAATGAAAACAGATAGTTGCCGGAAACCTCACGGCGTTCGCGAATGACTGCAATGCAATCCACGTGGCCACTGACAAGATGTCCCCCTAACCTGTCGCCAAGGCGGAGAGCGCGTTCGAGATTAACAAAAGAGCCAGGCCGGAGACCCTTGAAAAGTGTTCTTTCAAGGGTTTCGGGAGAAACATCAAAAGAAAGACGCCCGCTGGACTTTTCCACTACGGTAAGACAGACTCCGTTGACGGCGATAGAGTCTCCAAGAGCTATCTCATCCTGAGGAAGGGCACTCGACACATGCAGACGCGCACCCGCACCGGCCCGATCCAAACCTAAAACCTTACCCACTTCCTCTATTAGTCCAGTAAACATTATCTCTCCGGATAACCGATAACGAGAAAATCCTCTGCAAAGCGCCGTACGCTGGTGTTTCGCAGCGCAATCGCATCCCCCATCCTCTCAACGCCCGGTCCTGAACACAAGCCGTACCCGTCCTCACCGGCAAGTAATTTCGGGGCATAAAAGAGTAAAAATTTGTCCACCAGGCCTTTTCTTACGGCAGAGCCAACCAGTTCCCTTCCCCCTTCGAGAAGAATTGACTGGATTCCGGATGCTCCGAGCCTGCGAAAAAGATCCTCCAGATCAACCCGCCCATCTAGCTCATCGCACAGCAAGGTCTCTGCCCCGAGACGCTGTACCGCCTCTATTTTTGCCGGGTCATGCTCTACTGTTGCAAAGATCGTCTTCGCTTTCGAGTCCAGGTGAAAAAGCGAGGACGCAGGAGGCGTCCGCAACCGGCTGTCTACAACTATTCGATGAGGGTCCTTCCCCCGGACCATCCTGCAGGTAAGCTGGGGATTATCGGCGAGTACCGTGCCGACTCCAACCATAATCGCATCTACCCTTGATCGAAGCGTATGAACATATCGTCTCGATTTTTCGCACGTTATCCACTTGGAATCACCGCTTGCCGTTGCGGTTTTCCCATCAAGGGTCAAGGCACTCTTCACGATTACAAATGGCAATCCGCTGGTTATGTATTTGACAAAAGCCTCGTTCAGCAGGCGGCACTCCGCCTCCAGAACTCCGCACTCCACGGCAATTCCGGCACCTCGAAGCATGGCCAGTCCCTGCCCTGACACGACCGGATTGGGGTCCATCATGCCGGAAAAAACCCGGGCAACGCCCGCCTTGATCAGGGCTTCGGCACAGGGTGGCGTCCTGCCGTGATGGGAACAAGGTTCCAGCGTCACGTAGACATCGGCTCCGCGAGCCCGATCTCCTGCCTGGCGAAGAGCGTGCACTTCAGCATGGGGAGTGCCCGCTTTCCGGTGCCATCCTTCCCCGACCATCTCACCGTTCCGGACAATAACACAGCCAACAGCAGGATTAGGAGAAGTCCGGCCAAGCCCCCGGCGGGCAAGGGCAAGGGCCCTTCTCATCATTTTATTGTGAAAATCAGTCATGTGCGTAATCTTCCGGCAGCAGAAAGAGGTTACCCTTTGGCAACCTTGAGAAGGTCCTGAAGTTCCGACATGAATTCGTTGATGTCCTTAAAAGAACGATACACCGAAGCAAAGCGAACATAGGCGACCTCATCAAGCTCGTGAAGATCAGCCATCACCCATTCCCCGATAGTGGTGGTGGAAATTTCGCGCTCACTTCCCTCTTGAAGACGGGTTTCCAGGCGGTCCACCATCTTCTCAACATCTTCCACCGAAACGGGCCGCTTTTCGCAGGCCTTTTTGATGCCTGCAATCAGCTTCAGCCGGTCGAATGTTTCACGTCTGCCGTCCTTTTTAATAACCATGGGCAAAATTTCTTCCACCCGCTCATGGGAAGTAAACCGTTTGCCGCACATCTCACATTCCCTGCGGCGCCTGATTGCCGCACCGCCCTTTTCCGGGCGTGAGTCGACGACCCTGCTTGCCGGATGAAAACAAAAGGGACACTTCATTCCCCCACCCTCTCTCTCGTTACATTCTCGCCGAATTTGACCATTTCGATCCCGGCGTCATCAATCATCTGCTCTGAAAGCGTATCAGGATATCCCTGTTGGTAAACAATGCGTCGAATTCCGGCGTTGATAAGCATCTTCGAGCAAATGATGCAGGGCATGGTCGTACAATAGAGAGTAGCTCCATTGATGTTGGTCCCATGTTTCGCCGCCTGGATTATGGCATTCTGTTCCGCATGCAGACCACGGCAGAGTTCATGGCGTTCTCCGGGAAGCACAGACAGCCTTTCCCGCAGACAGCCGACTTCGAGACAGTGGGCAACACCTGAAGGAGCACCGTTATACCCGGTAGCAAGGATATTTTTATCCTTGACCAGTACAGCGCCCACATGCCGTCGGAGACAAGTGGAGCGACGGGCAACGAGCTGGGTAATCTCCATAAAATATTCATCCCAGGCAGGCCTTTTCATCGTTTCATCGCGCATGTATTTGTTTTCACCCTTCGATTCCGTCATACAAAACTGTTTTTCAAAAGCGATTCGCAACCACAAGAACAAAATCCTGAAAACAACTCACCAAACCAGGTAGAATCCACAATACGGCAAGAATAGAACATATCACCATGGAAGGTCAAGAAAAGAGGGTTTTTCACTGACTTTCGGCAAGAAATGAAGGGTTAGCCGGTTTCCATCCGGAAAAAGCCTTTTTCGCCCTGACTGCGTCAATCAGCGGTCTTGTTTGTGCGACGTACAGTAGTACGTCTCCGCACAATCTTAACCGTTGCCAAGAACGTCTGTCATCTCATCGGGATCCATCGTTTTTAGTCTGGATTGCCGACACCCTCGAGAATGCCATTTTCAAATCGTGATCAATATTTACCGGAACAGCAAGATATTTCCGCTTCACTTTTCAAGATCGGGGATGGATCGTCTCTTCTTTTTCGCAGCTACCTCTTTCTTGCCAAGCAGCCTTTTTTCGCGTTCTCTCCTGGGGACCTTCGTAGCAGTTCTTTTCTTGACCGTCATCTCGCGACGGGCAAGCGCCTTCCTAAGCCTCTCCATGGCAAGGCCTCTATTCTGGCTCTGCGACCTTCTCTCGCTTGCCTGGACAACGATCCCGGTGGGAAGATGGCGAATCCGTACCGCTGAGTCAGTAACATTCCGGTGCTGACCTCCGGGTCCGGATCCTCGATAGAACTCCACCTGTATGTCTGAATCTTTAATTTCCATGAAAAACCTGATCTTATTTCCGCTTTCGAAAAGAAAACAAGGGAATGTGCGATTGACACATGCCTTCAGCCGGTATAATAATACGCGAAGTGCCTAAAAAAGGAAATCTTCGTGAATGCAATTTCTATCTTGCAGAGGAATTTCGGCAAAAACCGGGAAGCTTTCGAAATAGTTCTCGAACACAGCAGAATGGTGGCTGCAAAAGCCGTCACCATAGCCCGTTCCCTGTCGGACCCCACTATAAATATTGATTTTGTCAGAGGAAGCTGCTCTACTCCATGACATCGGCATCTCACTGATTTATGCTCCACGGATTTTCTGCCACGGGGATGCGCCGTACATTTGCCACGGAATTCTCGGCCGAAAGATTCTGGAAACAGAAGGACTGGCCCTCCATGCCCTGGCATGCGAACGCCATATCGGCGTCGGCATCGGCGTCAAGGATATTGTTCAGCAACAACTGCCCCTTCCCAGGAGGGATATGGTCCCGGTTACGGTGGAAGAAAAAATCATCTGTTACGCGGATCTTTTCTATTCCAAGAAACCGGGACGACTGCATGCTGAAAAAACTCTCGAGGAGATACGGAAAGCACTGCAAAAACATGGTGATCACAAGGTTGTCATCTTCGAAAACTGGGTAAGGGAATTTTCCCGTTAACTCACTCTCTGAACAGTCAGCCTAAAGAAGTGAGTTCTTTTTCGCCCGACACTGTGTCACATTTCAGAAAATAAATCGAAAGGAGAAATATGCCGTGACAAATTTCGCACCCTATATCCTCCCTGTCGCCCTGACTTTTGTCCTCCTCATCCTGATGCGATTACAGGCAAACTCCGCTAAGAAAGCTATCCGTATGGCGGAAGAGCAGCTGCATGCCCTTGAACAGAAGTTGGCCAGTGCCGAAAGCGACCTTAAGGAAGAGATTCGCAAAAACGGTGAAGAAAAGGACCTGAAGATCACGCAACTCCATGAAGATCTGCGGACTGCACTGAATTCCTTCATGGAGACAACCGGAAAGAAGCTGGCGGAAAGTGAAGCCATGGCAAAAGCCCAGAATGAGCAGGTAATTGAAAAGGTTACTGCATTGCTTCGCCAGACTGTGCGGAAACCCGAGCAGGTAAAAGAGGATTCGACCCGTCAAGAATCGACCCGTCAGCAACCAAGCGTCTCTCCGATGCATGAGAAAGCAAAACGGCTGGCCCGCCTCATCGTTTCGGACATTGTCCTGTACAACCAGGCCACGGTGGAAGAAGGCATCCGGAACGGCAACTTCTTCGAGGTCATGTCCCATGACATTCAGGAGGCCCGCAATCTCTATGCTTCACGAGTGCCCGAGGAAATCAGCCGGGAAACCAGTTATTTGGATGATGCCTTCAACGATCTCATCGACCGGAAAAAACGGGAGCTCAACATCGCCTGACATTTTCATACTCGCCATCCCTGCTTCCGGCACATGTTTTTCCCCATTCAGCTTGCAAGACCCGCAGATCTCTTCTGATCGCGGGTCTTGTCATATCCAAAACACAGCAAGCAGGTAAAATCCTTTCAGCAAGGAATCTCCAAATGGAGGGAAAGTACTGTAGTATACTTAAAGTCTAGGAACAAAATATAATCCAATCCTTCCTACGTTTCTCCGTAATCGCTGAGGGAAATACTCATGAGCATTCCACATTCAATCATTAAAATTTCCGACGTCCTGTGGGAAATTCCTGTCTCATACAAACCAGGCATGCTGGTTCCGGCCCGCATTTATGCTACGGAAAAACTTCTGAAGCAAATGGACCAGGGAGTTTTCGAACAGGTTACCAATGTCGCCTGCCTGCCGGGCATTATCGATTATGCGTTTTGCATGCCGGACGGCCACTGGGGATATGGATTCCCCATCGGTGGAATGGCGGCAATGGACCCGCACTTTGGAGTAATATCCCCTGGTGGCATTGGTTTTGACATCAACTGCGGAATGCGACTTGTCCTCACCAACCTCACCCTCGATGAGGTAAAACCGGAGATTCATCGACTTGTGGACACGCTTTTTACCAGGATTCCTTCAGGCGTCGGCAGCACAGGCCTCGTCAAGCTCTCCCGGGATGAATTTCGCCTGGTGGCAGAAATGGGTTCCCGCTGGTGTCTTCGAAACGGCTATGCCTGGAAGGATGATCTGGAATTGACCGAGGAAGGGGGCTGTTTCTCAGGGGCGGACGCATCCACCGTGAGCGAAAAGGCCGTGGAGAGGGGATTCGACCAGATCGGCACTCTCGGTTCGGGCAATCATTACCTGGAAATCCAGGTAGCGAAACCGGAGAACATCCATGATGATGAAACCGCCCGGGCTTTCGGTTTCACCCGTCCGAACCAGGTGGCGATCATGTTCCACTGTGGCAGCAGAGGCTTCGGCCACCAAGTGGCAACAGACTATCTAAAGCTTTTTGCAAGCGTGTCGGAGAAGAAGTACGGCATCAGGGTCAACGACCGTGAGCTTTCCTGCGCCCCTTTTCACTCCCGTGAAGGACAGGACTATTTTGCGGCAATGAAATGTGCGGTAAACATGGCATTTGCCAATCGACAGGTAATCCTCCACCGCATCCGCGAGGTCTTCTCTACCATCTTCCATCGCTCCCCCGAAGACCTGGGGATGAACATGGTCTACGATGTGGCCCACAATACCGCCAAGCTTGAAACACACCTGATACACGGCAAGAAAAAGGAACTGCTTGTCCACCGGAAAGGCGCCACCCGCTCACTCGGCCCAGGAATGGAGGGGCTCCCTGATTGCTACCAAAAAACCGGTCAACCGGTAATAATCGGCGGCAGCATGGAAACCGGGTCCTATCTTCTCGCCGGGCTACCCGGTGCAGACAAAACCTTCTGCACCACTGCCCACGGCAGCGGACGGTCCATGAGCCGCCACCAGGCAAAAAAACTCTTCCACGGCCGAAAACTGCAGCAGGAAATGGAAGTGCGCGGCATCTATGTTCGGACCGCGTCCTGGGGTGGTCTCGCGGAAGAAGCCGGCCTCGCGTACAAGAATATCGACGACGTGGTGGAAGCGATAGAACTGGCCGGTCTCAGCAAACGAATCATCCGCCTGGAACCGATTGGCAACATCAAGGGCTAGTGTCCCGTGAGTTTAATTCGCGGCAGTAATTCCAGGGGTTTTTTGGCTCCTGGCAAGGAGAGACAACGCAGGCACAGCCGGGCTCTGCCAAGGAGAGACCATGCCGTTCCGTTACCTTGAGGATATTGCAACCGCTGACGCGGCCTTCGAAGCCAGCGGAGAAACGGTTGAGGAAACATTTCTCTCTGCAGCCGAAGCCACCATCGGGGTGATGATAGAGAACCCTGGAGCCATCAGGGCGAGAGAAAGCGTTTCGATCTGCCTGGAAAATGACGAACTGGACATGCTCCTTTTCGATTTCCTGCAGGAAATCATCTACTTCAAGGATAGCCGTTGCCTCCTGCTCCGCATGCGCTCTCTTCACATCGACCTTGCCGGATCACCCTTGACGCTCACGGCAGAAGCAGCAGGCGAAACCATGATCCAGGGACACCATCCCCTGCTCACCGACGTAAAGGCCGTAACACTCCACCGTTTTGGTATCGAGCAAAATGAAAAGGGCTGGACAGCAACCGTTGTCCTGGATATCTGAAACAGGATTCGCAACCTGCCAACGAAAGGACTTTCACATTCCTGTGGGTCGGAACCATTTTCCGTCTATTCTATGATAAAGTATAACCTGATGAGCGCTATTCTTCCGTTATGAAGATTGTCATCCCCGAATGTCTTCATCGGGGATCCACAATTTCAGTCGGTTTGAAGCTGGATTCCCGATCAGAGTCGCTTCGGGAATGACAGTTTAAAGATCTGGCGGAAGATTGACACTACTCAGGAAGTATAATGATCTGTAATAACGGCGTCCGGTAAAACACTCCGGAACACGGGCCAAATCGATTATCCATTTGCTTATATAGCGCTGGTTTGTTACAAAGAAACCGACAGATTTTTCTTTCTTCCCAGTCGCCGCATTCGTTGGAGGTGACGCATGTCTGACAGCAAAGTTGCGCTGATCATCATCGATATGCAAAACGACTTTGTCCTCCCCGGTGCACCGGCATGTGTCAAGGGAGCTATTGCTACCATACCGCACATCCGAAAGCTTCTCGATTTCTTTCGGACAAAGGGTCTCCCGGTATTTCATATCGTGCGAGAGTATCGTCCCGATGGAAGCGATATAGAAATTACCCGACGTGATAGTTTTCTAAAACAAAAGACCTATGTGGTTCCCGGAACCAAGGGCTGTGAAATCGTGGAAGACCTGAAACCCCTTGCCGGAGAATACCGGATCGTCAAGCAGAGGTTCAGCGCCTTCATGAATACCGAACTGGACTTGATACTTCGGCGACTCGGGGTAACACACCTTGCAGTCTGCGGCACTCAGTACCCGAACTGCATACGAACTACAATATACGACGCAGTTTCCTATGGATACCACGTCATCAACATTACTGATGCAACCTCCGCGCAATCAACGGAAATCGCAGCAGCCAATATTCTCGACATCGCCAACATCGGTGTAGAGTGCGTTCCCCTGAATGAGTTTTTCTTGTCCTTCAAGCGCCAGTGAATCCTTACAGGGATTCAATTTTTTCAATACCCTGAACCTAGGAGCCTGACTCATGAAAAAACTCCTCCTGCTGACCTTTATTGCGATAGTTTTTCTCGGCTGCAACCAGACATCCTCTGCCACAGACCCGGCCGCGACCGGCACGGTCTTCAACAAGAGACTACTGCCCAGCATCAAACCAATGCTTACCTATGCCCAAATTGCCACTCTGGCAGGAGCACCCGGAGCCAAAATTAACGTATCCCGAAAAACGTCACCGCCCACCGTCCAGTATCGTTGGAACGGTGGGAAGGATTCTGTTCTGACCGCACGCTTTGCTAATGACAGGATGGTTGACGCAACGGTACGGGTGCCCAATGGCAAAACCTTTGTGATCAGAAACAATGGTGAAATAGCTGACATGGGACAACAGAAGTAGCCCTTGCCCTGTCAGCGATACCTTCGCGACTCAAAAATGTAGTGACTTATTGGTAGAGGAAGGAGCATTCGGATACTCATATGCGCAGATCTAGAAAACAGATAGAGGTTGCAGGAACTGTCTCTTTAAAAAAAACCGACATGGCCTTTCTGGGAAGCGACAGAATCGCCCTTCTGGAAAAGATCAATGAATTCGGATCCATCAGCAAGGCTGCCAAAGAGGTCGGTATCAGCTATAAAACGGCATGGGACACGATCAATTCCATCAATGACCTTTCAGAGAAGCCGCTGTTTATCCGCGTGACCGGGGGCAAATCCGGTGGAGGGACCCGTCTTACCGAAGAAGGTAAGGACCTGATACGAACATACAGGATCATCCAGGAAGAGCACGAAAAGTTTCTCACAAACCTGGAAGATAAAATGGGTGACGTGGATGAACACAGCTTGGACAAATTCATCAAAAAAATATCAAAACAGGCCAGTGCCCGGAATATTTTCGCCGGCACGGTTGTCAAAATCATAACCGGCGAAGTCAGATCTGAGGTAACCCTTGCCTTGAGGGGTGGAGAACAGATTGTTGCCATCATAACCAACGAAAGCGTACTTTCACTTGGATTAACTGAGGGAAGTGATGCCTATGCAATTGTAAAGGCAGGTTCGGTAATCCTCGGTGTCGGTCGGCAGAAAATGAAGGTCAGCGTCCGCAACAAGTTGCGGGGGAAGATTGTCAGCCTCTCTCCGGGTGTCGTCAACACGGAAGTAAAGGTCGAGATTCCCGGAGAAAACAACATTAGCGCAATAATTACAAATGAGTGCGCTAATGCTCTTTCCTTGAAGGCAGAAGATCCCGTCTGGGCCATGTTCAAGGCTTCCAGCGTAATTATGGGTATCGGCTAGCAGGCATAAAGTACCAGATCCTGTTTACGGCAGCACCTCACCTCAAACGCTTTTACCGGGCCACAATCGTCGACCCATGACGAACTCCATGCTTCCTTGACAAATGATGCAGTCGGGCTACAATGATAATGAGATTCAATATCTTTATTCACCAGGGACTAAGCACAGCAGATGCCGGGAAAGATGGACTGCCCGACAGAGTTGATTACGCAGTCAAAAGGAGAGCAGATCATGGCACGCATAGCATTTGAAGGCTACTATCTCAAGCTGGACGACAAGGAATATACCATTCACTGTGACGTGAGAGAGACACACGATCCGGCTGTTCACAAGGCTTTCGGAACAAATTCAGAAGAGGGTCTTCAGAGTGCGCTGACGCGTGTCGACTATCGAAACTGGTTCCGCACCAATAATTGCGACCGCGAGTTCAGTTCAGTTGAAGAAGCACAGAAGGCAGCCAGGACCTATTTTGGCGAGGATCCCCATGGACTCGGAGTCAGGTTCAAGGTCGTTGAATAATGATTGATTTCCACACGTAATGAGAGGGAGATTACGGTTTGGAATAGTTTTAGGGAAACACCTGACAGCCACTTTTCTGCATGGTGCAGAAAAGTGAATACTTTCAATCCCATGAGAAAACGGGCAACTTTCTATTTCGGCGAAAATCAGAGATTTACTCATCCAATGGTAACGAAACATGCCATTGAGAAAAATACCATGGGTTTTGACGAAACTCATGGGGTAAAGGTATTTGGTTATTCATTGACAAACCGAGCATACCTACCTTGAAAGACATTTCTTATTACACCGGTGAAACTTCCTCTTTTTTAATACATTCTCCCATTCATTGCTGCTGAAGTTCGTTATTTCTTACCATGAGAAATCCCTGCTGAATTTCCCGACTCAGTCTCATCAAGGCCTTTCCCATTGCCTTTACTGCAGAATCCTCATCGGAACCGAGGACCGGTTCACTGATATCCGACTCCCGTAACAGAAGAACACCTTTACCATCCTTGCCGTAGATCACCCATTGTGCCTTCAGCACAACAGTGCCCCCAGCCATGGCATCGAACCTGCTGACCTGCACGGCAACCCGGTAATCATTCGGAACACCCCTTCGCCAGGACACAACGGCAATTCCATCTCCTGTCAGCATCGAGTCCAGGTTCTCTTCCAGAACCCGGGTGCTGTCGTTCGCCAGAGAACCTGCCCAACGACTGGTTTCGCTGAAAACAAGTTCATTCCTGGAGGTACGCAGCACGATTTGAGGTCTGTCCAGGTAGTCAGGAATCGTTACGGGACCGATCCCAAGAATATGCGGAACAATTCCGGAATCGGCAGCAGCTTTGTCCGGGACGGCAGGAACAGACGCAAGGGTATAGTAACGATAGTTGTGTGTTGTTCCACAGGCGGCAAGACCCAGTACCAACAGAACCAGAATACTGGAATTGAAACAAAATCGACTGAAAAAGGTCATTCGTGTCTCCTTGTTCATTCATTCCGACTGTTGATTACAATCACTATTCCCATAACATCGCACAGAGCAACAGAGAGCAATCCGCATCAACTCCCCCTATTTGCCCCAGATAACAGAGTCGGGATGCTGTTCGAGATAATCGCTCAAAACGCGAATGGAACGGGCTGTCCGCGAAAGTTCGTCAAGCGTTGTACCAACCTCATTCATCAGTACGGAATTTTCAGATGTGGCACTTTGCATTGAGGAAAGGGTCTGTTGAGCATCTTCGAGAGTTTTACGGGCAGATGCAAGAGTCTGCGTAAGCTGTTCGGGAATTCCATTCTTTCCAGAAAGTGCTGAATCAACCTTGCTGGTTGCAGACTTGAGAGATGCGGTGGTATCACTCAGATTCGAAACAATCGGCTCGATTTGGGAATTGACCTTTTTCAGTATCCCAGCCGTCTCATGCAGGCCCTGTCGTACTGACTTCAGACTGGCCATCGCCTCCGGTGAGTTCACCAACTTATTGAGCCCATCAACAGTTTTCGTGAGTTTTTCCATGAACTCTTTGATCGGAAGGTTTTCCAGTGTTTTGGTTATTTGTTCCATGCTTGAGGGGGTAGTAGGGATTTCCGGATAATCATCAATAAGGCCCACATAGTTGGCAGGAGTACTCGGAAAAAAATCAATGGCTATCATGAGTTGTCCCGTAACAAAACTCTGGAGTTGCAGCTGGGCACGCAGCCCTTTTGCAACGAGTTTCTTGATATAATCTGCCGAATCATCATCGTCAGACTCACCAATGCGCTTTACCTTACCCGGCTCGAATTCCACAACAACCGGTACCTTGACGGTCATGTTCGATGAATTGAAGAGCAGGGAGATATCCGATACCGACCCGATCCTCACCCCACGAAACATCACGGGAGAGCCGACGGTCAAACCTTTGACGGTTCCATCGAAGAACATCACGTAGTATCTTTTATCAGTAAAGAAACCGCCCGAACCAAATACTGCCACCGCAAGTATCGCCAGGCTCACTGCCCCCACCACAAAGAGACCGATTCGCGTTTTGTTTGCCGATTTTGCCATTACCTGATCTCCCTCTGAAAAAAATCAATGCCATGGTATTCTGCCGTTGTCGCATGTCAGGCGAGAAAACACGGCGCCGTAATCACCCCGGGTGTTTCCTCCGCCCCGGCATCACCTCGAGTGAGGAAATTCCGCACCGTAGGATGCCGGCACTCAAGCAGAAGACGTTTGGGATCACCGGTTGCAATCATGGTTTTTGCGTCCGCATCGAGAAAAACCGAATTGTTGGCAATGGCGAAAATGCTTGCCAGCTCATGGGTCACCACGACGATAGTCGTGCCGAGGCTTTCCCGAAGCTCCAAAATAAGGTCGTCCAGAAGCCTCGCACTTATCGGATCGAGACCTGCCGACGGCTCGTCGAAAAAGAGAATCTCCGGATCGAGTGCCATTGCTCGGGCAATGGCCGCCCTCTTCTTCATCCCACCACTTATCTCGCTAGGATAGTAGTCTTCAAATCCGGCAAGTCCAACCAGGGCAAGCTTCAGGGACGCTACCTCACGAATACGTGCCGGTTTCAGCTCGGTGTAAAGTTCCAAAGTGAGTGAGACATTCTCCGCCAGTGTCAGCGAGCTCCACAGGGCACCGCTCTGATACATGATGCCGAAGCGGCGCATCATAATCTCGCGCTCCAAGATGTCCGTTTCCCAGAAGCTGAGATTACCGTACCACACCTGCCCCTCTGCAGGCTCCTTGAGGCCGATCAGGTGGCGCATTAGAGTACTCTTGCCACAGCCACTCCCTCCCATGATAACGAAGATGTCGCCGCGGTTAACGGTAAAGGTAAGATTACGCTGCAGGACATAATCGCCGTAGGCCATGGTGAGGTTTTTTACCTGAATATGCGGATCAAAAAGGCTCATAGGTCATATCCCGAGAATATCGCAGAGTACCGTAATAATGGACGTTGCCACAACAATACTGACAATGCTTGTTACTACAGCCGAGGTAGTTGCATCGCCAACAGCAGAGGCGCTTCTGCCGCACTGCATTCCTCGCAGACAACCGGCAACAGACACCAATACTCCGTAGACAAACCCGGAAAAAAGACCGATCCATACATTAACAAGGCCCACGGCTTTTACCGTCTCCGTGTAATATTCCAGAACATTAAGGTCGAGGACGAATACCCCGACGATGAGCCCGCCGAGAATTCCCATCAGATCAGCGTAGAGACAAAGCAGCGGCATCATAATTGACAGGGCAAGAACCCGCGGAAGAACCAGGAATTCGACAGGAGAAACGCCCGTCGTCCGCAAGGCGTCGATCTCTTCATTTACCTGCATTGTCCCGATCCTGGCCGCAAATGCCGCGCCGGTACGTCCTGCAACGATTATCCCTGTCATGATGGCACCCATTGCCCGAACCATCCCTATTCCAACAAGGTCTGCCACATAGATCTGTGCACCGAACATGCGCAGCTGTATTGCTCCCACATAGGCAAGAATAAGGCCCACCAGCAGGCTGATAAGGGAAACTATAGGGAGCGCATCGGCACTGCACTCCTGGAGAATAAGCAGAAACTCCGAGCGCCGGAATCGAGCTTTGCCGGTGACGAGTAGCCAAAAGGCCGTGGCGGTCTCACCAATAAAATCGTGCAACTCCAGGAACGAACGCTGAAAATCAACAGCCGCACCGCCGACACGGGCAAGAAACGGCTCGCGGGAAGTACTCCGACGGGCGTCCTTCCGTTCGGGTACTTTCGTGGCAAGGACTAGAAGGCGGCTGACGCCGGAAGGCAACCCCTCACGGTTTACGGAAACTTCATGGATGGGGCATTGGTCATTAAGGCTCAGGAGAAAAGTAAGGAAAGCGCTGTCCCATCTTCCCAGTTTACTGCTATCGAAAGAGATACTCCTTATCTCGGGTGATGTCCTGCATTCATCCAATAGCTTTATTGGCACGGGTAGCTCATTTGCAAGCAACCAGTCCCCTGAAAAGGAGAGGATGAGTGTTCCATTTCCATCATTACGCCATGTAAGGTCAGCCTGTACCATATCCTGTTCTTTCCACTGCTTCGGCACCTGTCCATTCAGGCGATGAGAAATCAGCAACAAACGGACGACAACGTGGTATTTTTAAATAATTATCATGTTATTTCCTCCATTGTAACCAAATATCCAATAATAACGAAATTCCAGTAGAAAAAAGGCCGATCCATAAATGGAACGGCCTTTTTTTCATAAGCAACCAGTTTTGTAATCCGGCACCCCAATAAACGGAAACTCGTCCAGATTTCCCGCCTGATACTCAGCGGAAATAACTGCATCACTCTTCAAACCCGTACATATTCCGAATCACATAGCGGGGCCGGCGGCGAACCTCCTGGTAGATCCTTCCCACGTACTCGCCAACAAGCCCGATACCGAAAATCACGACACCGAGAAAGAAGAAGAGAATGGCAAACAGGGTAAAGACCCCCTCTACTTCAGCCCCAACGAGAAAACGCCTGACAAGGAGAAACAGGGCAAATGCCAGGGACAGGAGTGCAGTTACCCCCCCGAAAAGGGCAAAGAGCTGGAGTGGCACCACAGAGAAACCGGTCATCAGATCGAAATTGAGCCTGACAAGACGATAGAGAGAGTATTTGCTTTCCCCTTCGGCCCTTTCGGCATGAGCAACCATGATTTCCGTGGGATTTGCCGAGAAGGTCTGGGCAAGTGCCGGAATGAAAGTAGTCGATTCCTTGCAGCGGTTTATATTTTCGATGACATTGCGATGATAAGCCCTCAGCATACAGCCGTAATCACTCATCTGCATTCCGGTCATCCGATTCGTCGTGATGTTCACGATCTTTGATGCTAGCAGCCGGAAAAAACTGTCCTGGCGCTTTTCCCGTATGGTTCCCACCACATCATGTCCTGCCTCCACTTCCCGGATCAGCTTCGGAATTTCCTCGGGAGGATTTTGAAGGTCAGCATCGAGGGTAATGACAATCTCACCCCGGCAGAGATCGAATGCGGCAAGGATTGCCATATGCTGACCGAAATTACCGTTAAATTCGATAATTTTAATCCCTGGCAATTCACGGGATTTCTCCCGCAGCAGCTTCAGGGACGAGTCCTTGCTGCCGTCATCGGTGAAAATTATCTCGAAAGGCTGACCCGTTGCCGTCATGACAGGATACAAGCGGTCAAGTAAAGAATCTATGTTCTTTTCTTCATTATATACGGGAATTATTATCGACAGATAGGGTTGAACTTCCATGACTTCTCCTTGGAGCTTATCAGCAGACAAACATTCCGGGCTCACTTTCTGGTACGGGAAAGTACGTTTTTAACTGCCTCGACAACATCCTCAGCATCTTCCATCACCATCTTCGGAAAAAGGGGTAACGAGAGAATCCGGTCAGAGGCATAATCGGCATGAGGAAGTTCGCCGGGAGAGACCGGCAGGTTTTCCCGATAATAGGGATGATGATGAACGGCCTTGAAATGAAGTCCGGTGCCGATATTCTCTTTCTTCAGCTCGGCCATGAAAGCATCGCGGTCAATTGTCAGCTTTTCGATTCTGACCAGCGGCGTATAGAGGTGCCATGCATGGCGATATGCGTATGGCGCTGCGGAAGGGGTAATTATCTCTTCAACATCCGCAAATGAAGCATTATAAAACTCGGCAATTTTCGTACGCTGCTCAATGAACCTGTCCAGCTTGCGCAACTGGTGGATGCCCAGCGCAGCCTGGATATCCATCATGTTGTACTTGAAACCGGGAAGCACGATATCGTAATTCGGTGTTCCCTGGGCAGAATAGCGCTTCCAGGCCTCGCGACTCATACCGTGGAACTTGAGCAGCGAGACTTCTTCCGCCAGTTTCTCGTCCCGCGTGCAGACCATGCCACCCTCTCCGGTGGTGATATTCTTGATGGGATGGAAGGAAAAAACCGAGACAGTATCAAAGGAACCGATTCTCTTCCCCTTGTACTCGGTACCAACCGCATGGGCTGCATCCTCCAGGATCTGGAGATTGAACTCTTCTGCCAAGGCAAAGATGGCATCCATGTCGCAGGGGAGCCCGGCGAAGTGCACAGGAACGATCGCTTTCGTTCGCTCTGTTATCTTCCCGCGAATTGCCTGGACATCAATATTAAGAGTACCCGGCTCGATATCGGCGAACACCGGTTTGGCACCCACATGGATCATGACATTGACCGTGGCGGCAAATGTCATGGGAGTTGTGATAACCTCATCCCCGGGTCCGATCCCCATGCCAAGAAGTGCAAGGTGCAAGCCTGCGGTGGCTGAACTGAGAGGGACGGCAAAGGGAGACTCAACATAGGCCTTGAAATCATCCTCGAACTTTTTCACCTTCGGTCCGGTGGTGATCCAACCCGATTTCAGAGAGTCGACCACCTCCTGAATCTCTTCTTCCCCTATGGTTGGTATGGAAAAGGGCAAAAATTCCTTGCGCATGAAAACCTCCAAATAATTAGATCTGTTACTGACTAGCACTATTCTTCCGCCATGAAGATTGTCATCACCGAATTTCTTTATCGGGGATCCATAATTACCGTCAGTTAGAGGCTGGATTCCCGATCAGAATCTCTTCGGGAATGACAGTTTTTTCAACAGGCGGAAGATTGATGCTAATCAGGAATCTTTTTCTTCTTTTGACTTTCCTGAGAAACAGGGCAACAATTTTTCTCAACGACAATACCACCAACCTTTACCTGTTGGTAACAAGAAGTGTCTCTCCCCATTCCGCTACGGTTCTCACCGGAGTTTTCGCGACGCGACGGAAAAGAACAAGATCCTTTCGATCGATCAGAGTCATCACCTGCTGAGGGGAATCCCATAGGCTGAAGAAAGCAGCAGGGCCGAGGAACCAACCGGATTCCTTATCATGCAGACGCCCGAATTCCAACTCCCCGCTCGAACCCGCAATGATAACCCGCTTACCGGTATAAAAAGGAAGGTCCTGGCGATAGTGGCCATAGCTGACCAGGGGGAGATCCGGGTAGTGCTCACGCACGATCCTCGCCAGCTCACGAGTGGACTTTTTCTCAACAGAACGGGCAAAAATCACCTGGGGGGCAATGACTCCGCTGATGCAGGCGGTAAGACACAAAAGTCCGAAAAGTGCTTCCCGTCGGCCTTTCAAGAGGGTAACCAGTGACAGAAGTCCGCCGCCCAGAAGGACAGTGCCAATCACTAAGGCACCATCAACGGATATTTTCGGTTTACTCGCCAGAAGGGGATAAAGGACGAACCCAAGGCCCATGACACAGAGGACTGCAGCAGCTGCAAAGAAGGATCTGCGCAAGGAACTCGGGTCGCGGTCAAAAGCTTCGGAAATTGTTACCCCCAGAAACAGGGCAAGTGCAGGAAATACCGGCAGCATGTATGGTATGAGCTTGGAGCTTGATGCGGAAAAAAAGACAAAGATAACCCCGGCCCACAAGACAAGATAGATCTTACGGCGATCACGAGTATTCCAGGTATTCCTAAGGGCTTCCGGAAGAAAAAAAGTCCAGGGTATCATTCCAAGCAGGATTATAGGGATAAAATACCAGGGCGGCTCATAGCGATGGTGCACCTTGGTGAGAAAGCGTTCAAAGTGTTCATGGATGAAAAAGAACCGAGGGAACTCCGGGTTTTTTAGGGAAACGAGGACAAACCATGGAGAGCAAACAGCAAGAAAAAGGAGACTCCCCGTAACAAGGCGCATCTCCCGAAGCAGTCGCCAGCGTTTCGTGAGGAGTAAATAGGAAAAGATAATACCACCCGGAAGAACGATGCCGATCAAACCCTTGGCAAGAACGGTTAAGGCGGCAAACACGTAAAAAAGATAGTAAAAGAGTCCTTTCCTTTGTTCCCCGTCGCGGGCCGCCATGAGGAAGAAACCCAGGGTTGCCGTCATGCAGAAGGTCAGTGTCATATCGATACTGTTCATTCTGCCCAGAACCAGATACCCGAGGGAAGATCCCAGAATTATTGCACCGTAAAGCCCTTCTCGCCGGCCGAATACTCTTCGGCCGAAACAATAGATCAGAAGAACTCCCCCGAGTCCCAAGAGTGCAGAGGGAAAACGCGCGGCAAACTCATTACGACCAAGGATGGAAAGCGACGCTGCGTTAACCCAGTAATGAAGCGGAGGCTTTTCGAAATACTTGACATGATTGAGATGGGGAGTTATGAAATCGCCGCGCTCCAGCATCTCCCGTGGGATTTCCGCATAGCGGCCTTCGTCCGGTTCCAGAAGAGGGAGCCTGCCAAGGAAAATCATGAAGAAAAAGCCGAACACAAAAGTGAGAACGACCATATCCCGGAAGGCGCTGCCTTCTTTATGTGAGAGAAAATTGGTTACTGCATTCATGGCAATCAAAGTCCTTTATGGAGCGTATACTGACAAATTCACAACAGAAAACCGCCGGATAATCTCCTCCGGCGGCAGGCATTACGATACAGGAATAATTACTCTTCGTCAATTCTCGAGGGTTGTTTTTCCCTGCGGAGCAGGTCAAGGGGTTCAACATGGAAGGGAACCCGCAGACGGATTTTCTGGTTCGGGTGAGCAACCACAAGGGGATACGCATTGGTCTCGGACGTCATGCCTGACATGGAGAATCGGTGCGAGGCCATACCTCTGCCAATGAATTCCAATTCATCATCCGCAGTAATCCTGTTGCGCACCTCAATAATGATGGAGCCGTCTTCCGAAAGTTCGGTAACGACACCGACAAATTCGTGACTACGCAGATATCCGGTCTGGTACTCGTGGTCCTCCTGCCCCGGAGGACCAAAGAGAAAACCGGTGGTATATCCTCGATGACTGATCTTTTTCAGTTCATTCAGCCACTCCTGTTTCACGACATACGCTTCAGGGTTTTCGCGATAGCGGTCGAGAGCCTCCCGATATACCCTGATTACCGAAGCCACGTAGTTGATTCCTTTCATTCGCCCTTCAATTTTCAGGGAATCAACCCCCGCATTGACAAGTTCCGGCAAGTGCTCCAAAAGACAGAGGTCCTTGGAGTTGAAGATGAAGGTCCCCCGTTCATTCTCCATCACGGGGAAATAGGATCCGGGCCGCTGTTCCTCAACAAGGGAGTACCCCCAGCGACAAGGATGCGCGCATTCCCCCCTGTTGGCATCCCTTCCCGTCATGACGCTGGATAGCAGGCAACGTCCCGAGTAAGAGATACACATGGCCCCATGGACAAACACCTCCAGCTCCATAGCTACGTGAGCCTTAAACCCGCAAATATCAGCAAGGGACATTTCCCTCGCCAGGTTGACCCGAGCAACTCCTTGTCGCTGCCAGAAACGAGCGCTTCGCCAGTTTGTGGTATTGGCTTGCGTCGAGAGATGGACGACCCGGTCTGGTGAAATTTCTCTGACCATTTCCAGTACTCCCGGATCAGCGACAATATATGCGTCAAAGGAAATATCCCGAACCTTTTCCAGGTATCGCATCATTCCTTCCAGGTCGTTGTTGCCGGGAAAGATATTCGTAGTAAGGTATACTTTCACACCCCGTGCATGGGCATAGGTGACAGCTTCGTCAAGCCCTCCGATGGTAAAATTATCGGCCAGATTTCTGAGGCTGTACTCCTCTCCACCAAGGTAAACAGCGTCAGCACCATAATGAACAGCCATTTTCAGTTTTTCGAAGTTGCCGGCCGGAGCCAGCAGTTCGGGAATATTCACGTTATTAATACCTTTCCGGCATTTGCCGATTCTCTGCTTGAGGGGAACAGTACCACATCAGCGGCTCCATGAAAACCCAAAAGCCAGCTTTCTATCCTTGACAAAATGCCCATTTAGCTTTACACATAGAAATATTTTTAAGGGGGGGAATCATGGGCCGGATCAGGGTAATTATCACCGTTTTTTCCATACTGGCACTCTCTGGTTGTGCCTCTCAGGATGCGACTCTCAAGAAACAGGCCGAACTTGAATCCCGCCTCGAATCCCTTGCCATTGGGAACAACATAACAACGCAGAGGGTGTCGACTCTCACGAATGAAGTGCGAGACCTTAAGGAACAGCGCAAACAAGATACGGCAACACTCCGTGAGCTGCGCGATTCGGTGATGAATCTCAGAGGCCTTACGGATGAACTCCTCGCAAAAACGTCAGTCTCCCCGAAGATAACCACACCTCAGAAGATCGAACTGATCAACAAAGAAGAACCCGGCTCACAGCAACAAAAGGCAGACATCCCGTCTGAAGCCTATTTAAAGGCATTCGGTCTTTACAGTGCCGATAAATATGAAGAGGCAATAGAATCTTTCACCGCATTTATCAAGGCCTACCCCGATTCCGAATACGCCGCCAATGCCCAGTATTGGATCGGTGAGTGCTACTATACCCGCTCAGACCTTCCCAAGGCTCTCGATTCCTTCAAAAAGGTCATCAGCAACTATCCCCGTGGGAACAAAGTTCCCGATGCAATGCTGAAAGCGGGATATACCCTTTTCGCAATGAAGCAGCCGGAGAAGGCTACACCCATGCTCGAGTCATTGATCTCGAAATATCCAGACAGTCCGGCGGCCATACGGGCGAAAGAAAAGCTGCTCCAGCACTGACGGGATGAGTCTTCGCCCTCCATGTTTCCGGGCTAGGCAGCATTACAAGAGAGAAAGTGTGAGTAGGTACCGCCCCGGTACAGAATCCGGGCACCATCACAGACGATCCGGATCAAACCGTGAATATTTGGTGAGTGCCATAACTTCGCAAGCCATGAGGTGTCTATGAAAAAGATTGTATTCGCGGTATTCATTTCCCTAGTGCCGCTGCTGGTTCCACTTGTCGCCGGCGCACAGTCCGAAAAACCGACCATCTATGTCGTCAAGAAAGGCGACACTCTCTGGGGCCTTTCGGATCGTTTTCTGCAAGATCCCTTTTACTGGCCCAATCTTTGGGCACGCAACCAGGTAATCACCAACCCACACCTGATCTATCCCGGACAAAGGGTGCGAATTTATCCTGACAGAATTGAATTTATTGAACCAGAGGCCGCCCCATTCAAGCCAGCACCTCCACCGGAGCAGGTCGTTCCGGAAAGGATCTTCACCGTAAGCGGCTCGGAAGGTTTTCTCCTTGAAACAAACCTGAATCCTGCAGGAACCATCCTTCAGGCCGACCACAACCGTTTGGTCGTCGGACAGGAAGATTACGTGTATACCGATATCGGAACGGAACTGGGTGCCAAATCCGGGGACAAATATTCCATTCTCAAAAAGGTAAAGAAAGTTTACCATCCTGAAACCGGGAAATTCATGGGATACAAGTTTCTTCCCCTGGGAACACTGGAACTGGTGGACTTGGAGGCAAAGAGTTCCCGTGCCCTCATCACCAACTCCTACCTTGAGATCAGCCCAGGAGCTGAGCTTGTCCCCTACCGGGAAAAGCGCCGTGAGATCACCCTGAAGGCTGCGGACAGGAATCTGGATGGATATATTATTGAAACGAGAATGGGAAACATTACTATCGGCAAAGAGGATATCGTCTACCTCGATCTAGGCAAAAACCAAGGTGTACAAGTTGGCAACATGCTTTACGTGGTCAGGGATGTCCCCCTTGACAAAACGTATGAAAAACGCAACGCAGCACCCCTGCCACAGCAGGTTTTGGGAGCTGTCGTGGTAGTGGATGTCTCGAATAACACCTCGACAGCCTTGGTGGTCAAGAGTGTTGAAACCATCTACATTGGTGACAAGGTCAAACTCATCAAAAACTAATTCCTGATTATGAGGGATCGGCCAACAGGCCGGTCCCTTTTTCATTATCTCTCTATGGATGAAATCTTCTGGCTTGCATTGAAAAACGTTCCCCTCGTGGGAAATGTAACCTTCCGAAGGCTGCTCGACCATTTCGGCAGCCCGGAAAAGGTGCTGTCGGCGTCTGAGCCCGAACTGGCGGCAGTAAAGGGAATTCTCCCTGCTGTAGTCGCGTCCTTGTTGCAGCACAACGGCATCAACTGGGCAAAAGAAGAGTTGGAAAACATCCGGAAAAGCGGCGCGAGGCTCGTAACTTTCCACGCACCTGATTATCCGAGACTGCTTCGTCACCTGCCGGACCCTCCCCCTTTTCTTTATGTGAAAGGAACATTGCGGAATCCCGATACGGCAATCGCCATAGTAGGATCCCGACAGGCGTCAGGATATGGTATCGCAACAACCCAGAAAATGGCCAGGGAACTGGCACGTCATGGCATCACCGTTGTCTCTGGAATGGCGCGAGGAGTTGACGCCGCGGCACATCGTGGCGCGCTGATGGAAGGAGGCCAAACAATCGGCATTCTGGGATGCGGAATCGACATTGCCTATCCACGAGAGAACCGGGCACTCTTTGCCGAGATGGCAACCAGGGGGGCTCTCGTTTCCGAATTCCCCATGGGGACATTGCCCCTGGCCGAAAATTTTCCGAGACGAAACCGAATCATCAGCGGAATTTCCCGCGGCATACTGGTTGTCGAGGCAGCGGAAGGCAGCGGATCGCTCATCACTGCTCAGTGCGCCCTGGAACAGGGACGTGACGTCTATGCCATACCCGGAAACATTCACTCATCGAACAGCCGGGGTACCAATCGGCTCATCAAGCAGGGAGCAAAACTGGTGGAAACAGTAGAGGACATTCTTGAAGAACTGCCTCAGCAAAGCGGAATAAGTGAACCCTCCCCTCTTGTATCCAGAACCACTTTTTCTCCCCAGGAAGCAGCGATTTTTTCCCTTCTCTCCGCAGGCACTCTCCATATCGATGAAATCGTGACAAGAAGCGAGTTGAAAGTCGGGGAAGTTTCCGCTATATTACTGCGCCTGGAACTGAATGGCGTCATATCCCAACTCCCCGGAAAACACTTTCTGCTTGCATAATCCATCCATAACCGATAAATAACCTGTTTATCGTATTGCAAACCGCAGGCAAATTCGGTAATCAGTCACGGATTTAACGAGAAGGACCAACAGTCTTCATCATTGAATGAATCCTTTTTTTATCTTCTCCTTCTTCTAATTTCGAATATCCGTGTTAGATTCTTGCTATAGGAAGTTTTTATTATTCTCTTCTCTGACTTTTCATGGTGGAAATATGTCCCAGAAACTCGTTATCGTTGAATCACCCGCAAAAGCACGAACCATTGAGAAATTTCTCGGCAAGGATTATAAAGTCCTTGCATCCTATGGCCATGTTCGGGCCCTGCCAAGCAAACAGGGATCGGTCGATTTAGAAAATGACTTCGAACCAAAGTACGCGATACTCCCCGAAAGCAAAAAACATATCCAGGCCATCAAAAAGGAATTGAAAAATTCCAGTTCTCTCCTTCTTGCAACTGACCCCGACCGGGAGGGAGAGGCCATCTCCTGGCATTTGCTGGCAGCACTGGGACTCGGCTCGAAGAAGACCGACCTTGAAATAAAGCGGGTCGTTTTCCATGAGATCACCAAAGATGCGATCATCCATGCCGTCAAGCACCCGCGCGATATCGCACTGGAGCTTGTGGATGCCCAGCAGGCCCGCTCGATACTCGACTATCTCGTGGGCTTCAACCTTTCTCCGTTCCTCTGGAAAAAGATTCGCTATGGCTTGTCGGCAGGACGCGTGCAGTCAGTTGCCCTCCGACTGATCTGCGAAAGAGAGAAGGAAATTTCAGCTTTCGTGGAGCAGGAATACTGGACGGTCGCAGCAAGCCTGGAAAAGGCCTCCAACCAAGGCTTCAGGGCCAACCTCCTCGCATTCGGCGACAAGAAGCTCGGGAAATTCGATATCCCCGATCAAGGCACCGCCGACACCATAAAAAAAGCAATTCTCGGCCAGCCATGCCGGGTAGAGAAGATCACGAGGAGCGAAAAGAAGCGCAACCCATCGCCCCCCTTTACAACCTCGACCCTCCAGCAGGAGGCGGCCAGAAAACTCGGCTTCTCTGCCAAGAAGACCATGTCCACGGCCCAGAAGCTCTATGAAGGAATCGAAATTGGAGACGAAGGGGCGGTCGGCCTTATCTCCTATATGCGTACAGACAGTGTCAATCTTTCCGTTCAGGCCCTCACTGAGGCCCATGAGGTTATCACCTCACTCTACGGCTCTGAATACGCCTTGGAAAAACCTCGATATTTCAAGAACAAGTCGAAAAATGCCCAGGAGGCCCATGAGGCCATCCGGCCCACCTATCTTTCCAAGACGCCGGCTGAGCTGAAGAAACATCTCACGCCGGACCAGTTCAAACTCTATGATCTTATCTGGAAGCGTACCATTGCCTGCCAGATGGCTATTGCGCTCCTCGACCAGACATCGGTTGACATCTCTGCCGGCACCGGCACACTCTTTCGCGCAGCAGGAACCGTAATTCGATTCCCCGGATTCATGAAGCTCTACATAGAGGGTAAGGACGATGAACTAGATGAAAAGGAGGGTATCCTGCCACCTCTTGAGGAGGGGGAAAATCTGACTCTCCTGGATGTCATCCCCGAACAGCATTTTACCCAACCGCCACCACGTTACACCGAAGCGACCCTGGTGAAGACCCTCGAGGAATACGGCATCGGCAGACCTTCTACCTATGCAAGCATCCTCAACACCCTCATCGAGCGGAAATATGCCGTACTGGACAAAAAGCGCTTTTTCCCCCAGGACACCGGAATGGTGGTCAATGACCTGCTGACAGAAGACTTTCCCAAGTATGTGGACTACAATTTCACTGCCGGTCTCGAAGAAGAACTGGACCAGGTTTCTCGCGGCGAAAAGGAATGGAAACAATTGCTGCGCGAGTTCTGGGGACCATTCACCACCCAACTCCAGGAGAAGCTCAGCGAACCCAGGCGCGTGAAGGAGATTGGTGAAAACTGTCCCGAATGCGGCAAGCCCCTGGTGGAAAAACTGGGAAAGATGGGCAAATTCATTGCCTGCTCCGGCTACCAGGACGGCTGCCGATACACGCGCGCCCTGGACAAGAGCGCCCAAGGCGAGCCGGAGGAACCGGTTTTCTCCGATGAGAAGTGCGAGAAATGCGGCAAGCCGATGCTGATCAAGGATGGACGCTACGGCAAGTTTCTGGCCTGCTCGGGGTACCCGGAATGCAAGAACAACCAGCCGTTGGTCAAGCCAAAGGGCACCGGCGTTACCTGCCCCGAATGCGGCAAGGGGGAACTGACGGAAAAGAAGTCTCGCTATGGAAAATTCTTCTATTCCTGCAATCGCTATCCGGAATGCAAATTCGCCCTCTGGGATCCGCCGGTGGCGAAACCATGCCCGCAGTGCGGCTTTCCGGTAATGGCGCAGAAGGTCTACAAGCGCCAGGGAGCCTTCCTCAAGTGTCCGAAATGCGAATACAAGGAGATGCCGGAAAGCGGGGGTAAGGAAGAGTGACGCATCCGGGAATCACCATTATCGGTGGCGGACTTGCCGGCTGCGAAGCCGCATGGCAGGCCGCAAACCTTGGCATAGCGGTCACCTTGATCGAGATGAAACCGCAGCGGTTTTCAGAGGCCCACTCCCTGCCTTCCCTGGCTGAACTGGTCTGTTCCAACTCCCTGCGCGGCGCCGGCCTGGAAAATGCCGTCGGCCTTCTCAAGGAGGAAATGCGCAGGCTCGGCACCCTTTTCATGACAGCGGCAGATGCAACCCGGGTTCCTGCCGGAGGCGCCTTGGCGGTGGACCGGGAACTCTTTTCCCGCTTCATCACGGAGAAAATCGAAAGCCACCCGCTGATCACCCTGGTCCGGGAAGAAGTAACCGAAATACCGGAAAAGGGCACCATCATCATTGCCTCCGGCCCGCTCACCAGTGATCCGCTGGCCCATGCCATCAGCGCATTGACCGGTCCTTACCTCTATTTCTACGACGCCATTGCACCCATCGTCTCCGCCGCCTCCGTGGATATGAACACGGTTTTTCGCGCCTCCCGTTACGGCAAGGGCGACGGGGACGATTACCTCAACTGTCCCATGAGCAAGGAAGAGTACGATGCCTTCATCTCGGAACTACTGGCCGGAGACAAGGTGCCTACCCGGGATTTCGAGAAGCTGATTCACTTCGAAGGCTGCATGCCGGTTGAGGAAATTGCCTCACGCGGTCTGGACACCCTCCGTTTCGGTCCCATGAAACCGGTCGGTCTCGTTGACCCGCGAACCGGGAGGGAACCTCATGCCGTTGTCCAGCTTCGCATGGAGAACAGGGAGGCAACCCTGTACAACCTGGTCGGTTTTCAGACGAAGCTTACCTATCCGGAACAGAAGAGAATCTTCCGGATGATCCCCGGATTACAGCAGGCGGAATTCGTTCGCCTCGGTTCCATGCACCGCAATACCTTCATCAATGCACCTCGAATCCTGACCAAGTCACTGCAGATGCAGTCTGACCCCCGAATTCTCTTCGCAGGTCAGATCACCGGCGTCGAGGGATATGTGGAATCCGCGGCAACGGGATTTCTGGCGGGAATCACCGCATCGCTCCTGACCCTGCGTGGCCCTGCCGCAGCCATTCCGATTCCCCCGGCGACTATTGCTCACGGCGCACTGATTCAGCATATCACCGAAGCGGACCCCAAGCATTTTCAGCCCATGAATATCAACTACGGGCTGTTCCCTGCAATAAGCGGCAAAATGAAGAAAGCCGAGCGCCGACAACGATTGGCCGAACGTGCCCTCCACGACCTGGAAACGTGGATGACCGCTTTGCCGGGCCGCCCCTGACCCCATCCCTGCCCCACTCGGTCAAAAGATGCCATAAGGGCACGTCATTCGCCGTAAAGGGACAGGAATGCCTGCGATGACCAGCAACTTTTCCGCAGAATGCCGGATAAAGGTACGACACATGGACAGAGACAAGCAAAAACAGGAGATGTCACTAATCGGCAGGCTCCTTTCACTGGAGGCGCTGCTCGTTGTCATGGGCCTTCTTTCTCTGGCATCGGGCATTATAACCAGGGATCTGCTGAGGCTTTCCTTCGGTGTCATTATCCTTGGCGGTGCTGCGCTCGCCGTTGTTCTCCGCAGCAGGCGCAAACCCCGGACCATTACTGAAAAACAACAACGGAGAAAAGATGACTGATTCAGATACTATCGTTCTGGCATCGGCATCTCCCCGACGGGTGGAACTGCTGCAATCAGCAGGCGTTATCGTTTCCGTGCGTCCAAGCGGCACAGATGAGGTCCTGCTTCCCGAAGAAGCGCCGGAAGCACATGCCATGCGCCTCGCCAGGGACAAAGCCCAAGACGTGGCCGCTCTGGGCAATGGGCGATTCTTTATCGGCGCAGACACCATTGTGGTTAGCGGCGACGAGATTATGGGTAAACCTCGGGATGCAAAGGATGCCGAACGGATGCTCCGCAAGCTATCCGGAACGGTCCACCAGGTAATTACCGGCTTCTCGGTCATTGACGCGGTTTCCAACTCCGAAATCACCGCTGCGGTGAAGACCCTGGTCTATTTCAAGGATTTGCGGGATGACGAGATCCACGCCTATATTGCAAGTGGTTGCCCCTTTGACAAGGCGGGGGCCTACGCAATCCAGGGTGACGCAGCCCATATGATCAGGAAAATCGAAGGATCCTATACCAATGTGGTGGGCTTGCCACTCTGCGAGGTAGTAGAAGCACTCCGGACACTCGGAGCGCTTGGCTAAAGGAGACCCGAATGTCCATCGCCACGAATCTGAAGCACATAGAGGAAAGAATCCTTACCGCCGCAAAACGCGCAAACCGGAATCCCGACTCGGTCAGACTCGTCGCTGTCTCGAAAACCCAGCCTGCAGACGCTGTCAAAGCAGCCCTGGAAGCAGGCCAGCAGGTCTTCGGGGAAAACTATGTCCAGGAGTTCCTGGAAAAAGCTCAGCAACTCCCCGAATCGGTGGAATGGCACTTCATCGGCTCACTCCAGTCCAACAAGGTAAAGTACCTCGTTGGACTCACCTCCCTGATCCATTCGGTGGACCGCCTCTCTCTCGCCCAGGAAATCGATCGGCAGTGGGGAAAAACCGGCAAATCATGCAATATTCTGCTCCAGGTAAACATCTCGAGAGAAGCAACAAAATCCGGAACTACCTCTGAGGACCTGCTCCAGCTTGCCCGTGAAGTATCTCTGCTGCCCCATGTAAGGATCAGGGGGCTCATGACCATGCCGCCATTCTTTGATGAACCTGAGCGGGCCCGACCCTATTTCCGGGAACTGAAAAGGCTCTCCGGCCTGCTCGCTGCGGAAAAAATCCCCGGAATCACCATGGAAGAACTCTCCATGGGAATGTCCGGGGATTTCGAAGTTGCCATTGAGGAGGGGGCCACCCTGGTGCGCGTTGGCTCCGCAATCTTTGGGGAAAGGTACTACCCGTAACGTAACCCACTCTGTAAACAGCATCCTTTCCCAATTCATACTTAACAAACCTGCAAACCACCGCACCTTCCTTTCCCGTAAATTACTTCCACTACTCTACCGCAAAATCCTAACAAAACCTCATTCACAAGGGGAAGATGTTCATTTTCAAACCTCAGAGGGACTCGGTAATTCGGGGGTTATCCTTTCACTTACCAAGAGGCTACAATTTGGGATGGACAGAAGTAAGACTCAGTCTAAATTATTCCGTGAAGGGGGCCGCCTACAGCACCAAGCGCATCGACACGTCGCTCAATTCCGGGATCATCCACAAGAGGTGGCGCATGGTGCGGTTTTCTTCGGGCATCAATAACAAGAGGACCTCGACAGCCCCAGTGTTTACAGTCCACAAAAGCACCAATACCGTATAGATCTGTTGCGGGATTTGAGCGGGTGAAGGTTACCCAGAGGAAATTATCAAGGGATCGCGATGTGAACTCACTGTCATCGACAATCACGACCAGGGGGAAAGAAGAGATAGAACCATTTTCACCGTAAAAGGCGCAGAATGCCGCCATGTCCGCAGTCAGGCAATCACGGTATTCGCGGCATGCGGGACCCCGGACAACGAGAACTCCGCGAAGGCAGATTCTCGGATCATCAAAATCAGGAGGAAGTCGGAAGTCCGTTGGAAGGGAGGTGGGCAAAGTGCGGATGGCAGGACCTGCTGCGGCAATCACTACCTTGGATCCTTCGTTGAGACCGGAACCGGTATAGTCGAGGGTGTCTATGGTGGTGCAGGTCTGGAAATGAAGGTCACGTCGCCAGTCAACCCGCTCCAGCAAGGTGCTGAAGAAACGAGTCCACATCAGCAACATCGAGCCCGGGATTGTCTCCCTCTGACGCAAGCAGCAGGTACTTGGCAAGGGATAGCTGGCCCTGACCGAGGATTGCATTGGCAAGCGTCAAAAGCTCCTGCGGCTTACTCGTAGGACGATAGGGAACATACCTTTCGGAACCGATAGCAAGCAGCAGAGCGTGAACACCGGCAGCGTCAACGGCATGGACAGCATGGACTCCCGGTATGACGGTTGAAATCAAGGGTGCGGTCAGTTCATGGATAAAGGCTCCGAACTCGGAATCTTCCTGGGGAGGCCTTCCCACCGTGGTGAAAGGCCAGATTGCATCAGACCGGTGAAAGACGCTCTTCACCCTGATGGCGGGGAAGTCATGGGTAAGACTGTAATAACCGATATGATCGCCAAAGGGCCCCTCCGGCAGGGTCCTTTCGGGATCAATCTCTCCGACAATGCAGAAGTCGGCTTCCGCAGGTATCGGAAGCAATCCGGGGAGCTGAACCATCCTCACCCTGCGACCTCCGAGCAGGCCGGCAAAGGCAATTTCAGGCATCCCTTCCGGAAGCGGCATGACTGCGGCAACGGTAAGTGCGGGCGGGCCACCGACAAAGATATTGACTTTCAGGGGGATGCCCATCCGGATAGCCTCGGCATGATGGGCGGCGATTCCACGATGAATCTGATAGTGAATCCCGACCTCTTCATCAGGCCGATAGCTGCCACCAGAAAGCTGGATTCGGTACATCCCCACGTTCGACCGGCGCCAGCCGGGGACAGCAGGGCTCTCTGTGTAAACCTGCGGCAGCGTTACATAGGCCCCGCCGTCGTCAGGCCACGATCTCAGCTGGGGCAATTTCCCGATAGTCGTCCTGTTTGCAAGAACCGGAGCGTTGCGGACATTTGAGGGGAGAAGGTGATACGCGTGCAAGGGAAGAACAGCGGAGCCAATAGGATCACGCAAGAAAGACAAAGGGTCTTTCCTGAGCCCGGCAATTTTTTCCATCGCCTTCAGCGTATCCCGGAAAAGAAAACGGATCCGATACCGGGTACCGAAGAGATTGGCAAGCATCGGGAACTCACAACCTTTTACCCGGGTAAAGAGGAGCGCAGGGCCACCTGCTCGATAAACTCTCCTCTGGACAGCTCCAACCTCTAAACAGGGGTCGATCTCACAGTCAATGCGGATCAGCTCACCGTGGCGCTCAAGGTCATGGACACATTCCTGAAGATTGCGGTACCCCATGAGAAAATCTCCGTTTCCCGTTCATACAGCATAGTTGACTGGCAGGGCACTCCGGAAAATGCCGATCGATTTCAGCGGGGATGCTCCGCATCATCATCATTTTCTTGACCTTCCTGCTCGCGAATTCTCTTCTGCCGTGCCGTTACAAAAAGATAATACACGATAAGAAACGGCATGGTGGAAATACTCGCCTCGAAATTTCCTTGATACAGCTCATAGGTTCCGAAGCCGATCACCAGCAGGATAAACACTATTTGAATTGTTGCAGCTATTTTTCGATTCATGGCGAAATGGGCGCTCCTCTTGATAGCGGCAAAGTTTTTACGATTCTACAATTACGTTTCACCATTATATGAACTGTTGGTAAAAAGCCTGCCATCCCCGCGGGACACTAACGGGGACCTATGATTTCGTTGTCTGGATTCCCGATTATACTCACGGGAATGACACTTTTGAATCGTGCAGAATAGTTTCATTCAGAAAGACAAGGAACAGGACTACCGTCAGATGTAAACGCAACAGGGGCGAGTGTATCCCGCCCCTGAAGATTTCATCAATCTATGCAATGTAGTCCATATTTTGCTTTTTACTTGGAAAACATTATTTCTGGAGGAATTCCCTGCCAAATGGCGACATCTCCCGCAATCTCTGGATGACGGGGGGAAGCTCCTTGATAATAGTGTCGATTTGATCGTCGGTCGAAAAACGGGAAAGAGAAAAACGGATAGAACCATGGGCACAGGTAAAGGGAACCCCCATGGCGCGAAGAACATGGGAGGGTTCCAGTGAGCCGGAAGTGCAGGCACTTCCTGAAGAAGCACAGATCCCCTTCTCGTTGAGAAGAAGCAGAATCGCTTCACCTTCGACAAATTCAAACGCAACCGAGGTTGTGTTCGGCAAACGCACGGCAGCGCCTCCGTTCACCCGGACATTGGGAATCAGGCGAAGGATTTCCGACTCTAGACGGTCCCGCAGCGCTTTTACCTTGGTGTTTTCCTCTTCGAGAAAATCACCGGCCAGTTCACACGCCTTTCCAAGCGCAATGATTCCAGCCGCGTTTTCAGTCCCTGCCCTACGGCTTCTCTCCTGGTGGCCGCCAACCATAAAAGGCCGGAAGGGGACACCTTTGCGTAGATACAGTGCCCCTACTCCCTTTGGCGCATGCAATTTATGCCCGGAAAGTGCCAGCATATCCACTGTCGAATTCGCCATATTCATGGGGATTTTCCCTACCGCCTGTACTGCATCGGTATGGAAGAGCGCACCCTTCTCCTTCACTATGGCACCAATTTCCTCAATGGGAAAAACCACTCCCGTTTCATTATTGGCATACATGATGGAAACAATGGCCGTATCGTCGTCAACAACTGCCCGAAGCTCATCAAGGTCAAGGTTACCTTCGCCATCCACCGATAGTTCCGTAACCCGGTAGCCGCGCTTTGAGAGATTACGGCAGGGGGTAAGCACCGCAGGGTGTTCAACCCTGGTTGTTACAATGTGGCGCTTTTCCGGGAATATCTCGAGTGCTGAGCGAATTGCTGCATTGTCGCTTTCCGTACCGCAGGCCGTAAAGATGATTTCATCCGGAAGTGCGCCCAGAAGTGCTGCCGTGCGACTTCTCGCTTCATCAATCTTTTTCTGTACTTGACCACCGAAAAAATGCATGGAACTCGGGTTTCCGTACAGTTCGCAGAAATAGGGCCGCATTTCCTCAAAGACAGCCTCATCGACCTTGGTGGTTGCGTTGTTGTCAGCGTAGACTTCCTTCATGCCTCGACCTCCTCAACCTTGATGTCCTCGGCAACAAACTCGCGCAGCTTCTGCTCCACAAACTTGGCGGTATGACCGGATGAAGCACACCCTGCACAAGCCTTCCGGAAGGCGATCTGGACGGTACTGCCAGCGATGTCGATGAGCTCGAGATCTCCGCCATCCGCCCACAGCAATGGACGAACCTCTTTCTCGAGGATATCCTGGATAAGCTGCATCTTGCGAAGGTTGGTGAGTTTCTCCGGTCGTTTGCGCTCCTCCTTGGGCTGATCTCCCATTACCTCGGCTATTAGTTCATTAATCTTCGGAATACATCCGCCACAGCCACCGCCGGCCTTGGTAAAGTGTGTCACCTGCTCGGCAGTATGCAGCTTGTTATCACTGATGACTTTCTTGAGGAACAGGTCGGTAATCCCGAAACACTTGCAAACAACCTCACCTTCCATTTCAGGATGCAGGTGGTCATGGTCATGACCGGGAACCGGCCCACCACGATATTTCGCAATGGCAACCTCCAGTGCTTCCTGACCCATTACCGAGCAATGCATCTTCTCCTCGGGAAGTCCACCGAGGAATTCGGCAATCTCCTGATTGGAAACATCAAGAGCTTCATCAAGCGTCTTTCCCTTGATTATCTCGGTAAGTGCTGATGATGACGCAATGGCGCTGGCACAGCCAAAGGTCTGGAACTTTGCATCAACAATTCGTTCCTTCTGTTCATCAAGTTTCAGGTAAAGTTTCAATGCGTCCCCGCAGGCAAGGCTCCCGACCTCACCAACTGCGTCAGCATCGGGTATCTCGCCGACATTGTGCGGATTCAAGAAATGTTCACGAACCTTGTCCGTATAATCCCACATACAAACCTCCAAAAGGCTGATTATTTTCTATAAGAATCTATTTACTTTACTGCCCGGAAATACTTTTTATGCATGAACCCAGGTTCCATCCAAAAGTACTAGCGCAGGATGAAATCCCTGGCCGAAATCAAGAGGTCCTTCAGCTTTTCCTCCGATGATGACTCCCCGTAAAGACGCACAACCGGTTCCGTGCCCGACTTACGAAAGAGGACCCAGCTGCCATCGGCCAGAATACACTTGGTGCCATCAATGGTTATCAGTCTGTCAACCTTGATGCCGGCAAATGCTGCAGGAATTGCTCCCATTTTATCTAAAAAGCCCTTGTCCAGTTCAGGGGAAAGGGTAATATTCTCTCTCTTTGTGACATACCGCCCGACCTCTGCATAAAGACGCTCAAGAAGTTCTCGCAATGAACGACCTTCTCGAGCCACCATTTCGGCTACCAGAAAACATGCCAGAATTCCGTCCTTCTCCGGCACATGTCCCCGAATCGAAAGCCCGGCGCTCTCCTCGCCGCCAATGATGATTTTGTCCTGGCTTATAAGCTCCCCAATGTACTTAAAACCGACCGGGGTTTCATAAAGCTTTACGCCGTGTTTTGCCGCAACAGCATCAACCAGATGCGAAGTTGCAACACTCCGGGCGGCTCCGCCACTCGCTCCCTTGGTTCTTACCAGATAATCGAGCAAAAGAGCTATGATGTAGTTCGGTTCAATATAGGTTCCGTCTTCATCGATAATACCGAATCGGTCGGCATCACCGTCAGTTGCAATACCAAGCCTGATGTCCGGGTCGCCCTTTACCAGAGAAATCAGATCAGGAATATACTTCTCTGCAGGTTCAGGCGGAAATCCACCAAAATAAGGATCGGAAAAATTATTGATTATCCGAACGGGAACCTTATGGCGCAACAAAGGCTCATCAAGATACCCGCGCCCTGCACCGTAGAGAGGATCAACGGCAATTCCTCCTATCGTGGCAATGGCAGCTGAAATCGATTTTACTTTCAAGATCCTCCAGGTAGGAACTTCGGGGATCTATGCAAAGAACAAGCCCCTTGTCGATCAAGGTAGACAGCGTGTCATACTCGATACAATCAGATTCAGATGCCTCTTGAATTCGACGTTCTATGTCCCGAGTCGTCTCAGGAAGCGCGGGCCCTCCCCACGAAGGCGAAAACTTTATCCCATTATAATCATAAGGATTATGACTTGCAGTAAAATTAACCGCCCCGGCGGTTTTTTTTTGCAGAATCACTTGGGAAATTACGGGCGTAGGCGTGTCATGGTCACAAAGATAAGCTTTTACTCCGGAACTGGCAAGCACTCTGGCAGCCTCTTGCGCGAATCTCTGTCCCATGAAACGGCTGTCATACCCGACAACAAGGCCTTTTTCCCGCTCTCCCGCCGCAGTCACATGATCTGCTATAGCGCGAATCACTTTTCTTACATTCTGGAAAGTAAAATCCTCGCAGAGGATTCCACGCCAACCCGAAGTGCCGAAGACAATACGCTTCATGTATCCTCCTGTAAAATTCAGCTATTTCATGGAAATAAATATAAAGGCTCTGAAAGCTTTCCAATCATCAAGTCGTGAAGGGATACCGGCATCCAGCTACCGGGAATAGCGCTAGAGGCAAGACATGCGGCAAGCCAGGGGACAGGTTGAAACATGTAATTCAGGGTAATATACTTGGCATTCGCGAGTCAAGGGAAAGCACTTTGACCAGGGATTTTTCTTATTGACTTTTTTCTTTCAAAATTGCTACAGTGGCCTAAGTGATGTGATTACGGACGAAAAAGAGGAGGATATACAATGCAGTGTCAAACGGTACTCCCAGGTACCGAGTGTACTTTCTGGGGTAAACAGGGATGCATTTTTAGCGGAGGCTCCTGCCAAACCATCGTGGAGAATTGTGAAGGTTGTGAAAGAATTGTCGATGGATCGATTGGCAAGGTCTGTAGCGCTTACCCAGCCCCGGAAAAGAAATGGACGTCCGGTATCTGCAACTTCGCTACCCATGTAAAAATCGAGATTAAGACTGAAGACCTTAAAGTCAACCCGCTTAAGGCCTCCAAGAAAGCAGCCGGCAAGAAGTAATAACCCAGCCTTTCAGGAAGTCGCGCGTTACAGGGGGAAGGATCAGCTTCCCCCTTTTTGCGTCTCCTGGAAGAATCGTATTTCCGGCTCCTTCTCCAAAATGCCAATCTCTCTGGCACACTGAAAGAATGTCTTTACTCCTTCCAGATGCCATTGCGTCAGATCATACGATATGGTTTTCCAATAATCCAGCAGAGCATCCTGCCCCATCCAGCCATACTCCGTACCCCCTGAAACCAGTTCCTCCAAGGATGAAACCGCAATTCGCTTTGCATCAAGCAAATTGTCTCGGATACGAGCGGATTCCCCTGGCATATTGCTAACCACGTCATCTCGTATCATCCAAAGAGCGAAGACAAAGGGAAGCCCGGTACAGGAAAGCCAAAGTTCTCCTAGATCATACTGGTACAAGTCGGGAAATTTCACATTCCACTTGAGTGCCGTATCGCCAATTACGAGTATCGCTGGGCAGGTCTCTCCCACAGCAGAGGAATCGTCAACTTTTACCGGGATAAATTCATTTGTGAATCGGTAAAACTTTTGGAGAATAATTTTGAGGAGGGCAATTGAGGTCTCTGATTCAACAGTAAGACCAATTTGCGTACGATCGAGGTTTTCAAGGGGAATACGGGAAAAAAGCTTGACGCTCTTAACCTCACCAACAGAGCTTATGGAGAGATCCGGAAGAATGCGCAGAGATTGCGCCGATCGAGCATAGGCTATGGAAGAAGATGGACAGAGATCAATATCACCTGCTATAAGCATTTGGTTCAATGCCGAAGGTGTCCCCCGGACAAACCGATAGGCGCTGCAATCAAAGTTCTTTCGGAGTGCTGAAAAAATGGGGAAACAGTTCGCATAGTCAATTTGTCCGATACGCAGACCCACTGGTTCCCTTCCCTTCCCACAAACCGCGATGGATTATACTCAGTCGAACTCTTCCAGGGCTTCAGCATACTCTTCAGCAGAAAGCAGCAGGGTTAACTCTTCCGGGTCATCCAGAGAAATAATCATGATCCAGCCGCTATCATAAGGATCCTCATTCAAAAGTGCCGGATTATCGAGCAACTCTTCATTCAGTTCCAGAACCGTTCCGGTAAGCGGCGCATACAGGTCTGCAACCGTTTTTCTCGCCTCGATCGAACCGAAAGAATCTTCTTGCTGAATCTCGTCACCGACTTCGGGAAGTTCGATAGAGGTAATCTTTCCCAGTTCACTCTGGGCATAGTCGGTGATTCCAACAACAGCCTTCCCACCCTCGACCCTTACCCAAATATGTTCTTTAATGTATTGCAACTCTTCCGGGAAGTCCATACTACTCCATCACCATCCTTTCAAGAAATCCGGTATCCAGATTCCCTTCAATGAAGTCCTTATTGGACAAAACTCTCTTATGGAACGGGATCGTTGTTTTTATACCCTCAATGATATACTCATCAAGTGCCCGAAGCATGCGCCGAATGGCATCTTCCCTTGTATCTGCATGTACAATCAGTTTGGATATGAGAGAATCGTAATGGGGAAGCACCGTGTACTGATCATAGACAAAGGAATCAACTCTGACTCCGAACCCTCCAGGGGTATGGTACGAGGTAATCTTACCAGGGCACGGGGTAAACTTAAAAGGATCCTCTGCATTTATTCGGCATTCGATCGCATGACCTTTAATTTTAACGTCGCTTTGTTTATAGCGAAGCTTCAGTCCTGCGGCAGAGCGTATTTGCTCACGAACAATGTCAATCCCGGTGACCATCTCCGTGACCGGGTGCTCCACCTGAATGCGAGTATTCATTTCCATAAAATAGAAATTACCCTCGGAATCCAGCAGAAACTCCACTGTACCGGCGCTGTTATAATCTACAGCCTTTGCAGCTCGGATTGCCGCATCGCCCATTGCAGCACGGAGCTGTGGCGTCAGGATGGAGCAGGGAGCCTCCTCTATCAACTTTTGATGCCTGCGCTGTATGGAGCAATCCCTTTCGCCAAGATGGATAACATTGCCATGCTTGTCCCCCAAGATTTGAATTTCAACGTGGCGAGGCTGTTGACAATATTTTTCTATATAAACTTCGGGGTTCCCGAATCCCGACTGGGCTTCCGCCCTTGCAGTAGCAAAAGCATTAGGCAGGGCAGCTGGTGAGTGGACAATCTTCATACCCCTGCCGCCCCCGCCCGCTGATGCCTTGATAATGACGGGAAAACCAATTTTCTTTGCGACCTTGACCGCTTCGTTCACATCCTGTACGGCATCCTTGGTCCCGGGAAGAATCGGCACGTTCTGCTTGATCATTGTCTGTCGTGCACTAATTTTATCCCCCATCAACCGCATGCTTTCAGATGTAGGGCCGATGAAAGTGATGCCGCAGTTCTCACAGATTTCAGCAAAAGCGGCATTCTCTGCAAGAAAACCATATCCAGGATGAATGGCTTCCGCATCAGTCAATTCTGCTGCACTTATGATCGCATTGACATTCAGGTAGCTCTGGAGGCTGGAAGGCGGTCCGATGCAAACGCTTTCATCTGCAAGCTTGACATGAAGAGATTCATTGTCTGCAGAAGAATACACCGCGACTGTCTTGATTCCCAGTTCCTTACAAGCCCTGATAATCCGCAGAGCTATTTCACCACGATTTGCTATGAGTATTTTATGAAACATCCAATAATCTCCAATCGGGAGAGAGCATACTTCCTGTCTGGTTTCAATCGAACTAAAAAGCCGAGCATCCGGACTTTATACTGGCTCCACCAGAAATAGTGTCTCGCCATATTCGACTGGTTGTGCATTTTCCTTGCAAATTTTGATAATCTTGCAACGATACTCCGCTTCAATCTCATTCATCAGCTTCATTGCCTCGACAATACAAAGGACTTGCCCCTTTTCAACGGTCTGACCGACTTCAACATAGGAAGGAGAATCAGGTGACGGTGCATGGTAAATAGTGCCGACAATGGGAGAAGTAATCTCCTGTGCAGCATCCGCTTCCTGTGTTGCAGGCTGGCTGACCGGCTGCATTTCTTGTGCTGAAGCTGAAGCTGCAGCCGGAGCCAACATTGGCTGTTGAATAGTCATCGGCTGAGTGACAGCATAATTTACCATTTCAACACTCTTGCCCCTCTGAATTTTGATCTTTTCACCACCGGACTCCAGTTCAAACTCAGTGATGTCGGTATCGGTGACCATCTTTATGAGAGATTTGATATCCTTGATATCCATTTGTTTCTCCTTTTTGAAGGTCCACGCCGGAGCAATAGGACCTGCTTTCGTAACGGAAGAATACTATTCCCGCTTTGAACATTTAGAGTATCAATAAATCCTTAGAAACCAGTGAAAGAAGGCGACATCCGTCAGAGGTTGCAACAACCAGATCCTCAATTCTGACACCACCCCACCCGGGAAGATAGATGCCCGGTTCAATTGTAAAGACCATTCCCTCGAGCACGACATCCTCACTGCGGAAGGACACGACCGGTTTTTCATGTATGTCCAAGCCGACGCCATGCCCAAGACCATGGCCAAAATAGTCACCATAGCCATTTCGGCTGATGTATTCTCGGGCAACCGAATCAATATCCTTTAATCGCACCCCGGGTCTGACAGCATCAATTGCGCTGTCATGGGCATCTTTTACTATCTGGTATATCTTGCGCTGCTGCTCATCGGGTTCACCAAACGCTATAGTCACCGTCTCATCGGAATTATATCCATCGAGCAGTGCCCCGAAGTCAATGGTAACCAATTCACCACGATGCAGAGGTTTTGATGTTGCCCTGCCGTGAGGGAGAGCGCCCCTTTCACCCGAGGCAACGATAAAATCGAAAGCCTTGTCATCCGCCCCAGCACTGCGCATGGCAAACTCTAGGCGGAGAGCGATGTCTCTTTCCGTATCACCGGGATGAATCGTCTGCAAGGTGTTACGCAAGGCTTCCGAAGCAAGCTTAGCAGTTTTTTCCAGACACTCAATCTCTCGAGAGTCCTTTATCACCCGTAATAACGTAACTTCTGCACCCAACTGAACCAAACGTACTGTTGGAAGATGTTTAACAAGTTCATTAAAAAACGAAACTGTTACCCTTTCAGCCTGAATGCCTAAAGAGCTCATGCCGTGATCCGAAAGCAGGGAGTCGAGAGCTGTCTTTTTCTCTCGAAATTCATAGACAGTTATTCCTGTCGTCTCCGTCTCCGCCTGGGCTGTATACCGGGAATCGACCAGGAGAAAGATTTCTGCTCCGGCCAACAGCAGAAGCCCCTCGCTTCCGGTAAAGCCTGAAAGATACCTGATATCCTTCATATCTGAAACCAGTATGGCGTCTATATCAAAACGCTGCAGCAATTCCCTGGCGGCAGCGACCCTGTTTTTTAGCACAAGCAACCCCGCTTTACAATCATTTTTTCCCACGAAATTCGGTCATGCAAAGGGAAAAAATACCTATTAATCAACGATAGCCCGGTGAAATTCGTGAATTACTATTTATTCTGCTGTCGTATGAAAGTAACCAGCGCACGCAGGCCAAGAAGGTAACTTTCAGGGCCAAATCCTGAAATCTGACCGACTGCAACAGGAGCAATAAAACTGTGGTGGCGAAACTCCTCGCGTTTGTGAATGTTGGAGAGATGTACCTCTACTGTTGGCAGTTCAACCGCGGCAAGGGCATCACGAATAGCCACGCTGGTATGGGTATAGGCAGCAGGGTTAATGAGAATTCCTTGGAACCTCCCTCTGGCGGCCTGAATGGAATCAACAAGCACACCTTCAGAATTGGACTGAACAACAGAAATATCACATTCCAGTTCTGTGGCCAGTTGCGCAAGGGAAGCAGTAATGTCGTCAAGGGTAAAGGTTCCGTAGAGTTCCGGTTCGCGAGTTCCAAGGAGGTTCAGATTCGGACCGTGTAGTACTAATATCTTCATAGGAGTCCCCGAGGTACCATGGAGCGGTTATTCAGAAAAGAATTTGTCGTGTTTATCCTGCAGACTCGGCAAAGACCGCTGATGACAGTGCAAAACAGAAACATAAGTCATTAACGATTCTGCTTAGCGTCAATCTTCCGCCAGTTTCAAAAACTGTCATTCCTGAAGCGATTCTGATCAGGAATCCAGCTTCTAACCGACTGAAATCATATATCCCCGATAGAGACATTCGGGGATGACAATCTTCATAGCGGAAGAATTGCACTAATCTGGTTAGCAATTATTGGAGTATCTCCAGTATGCGAGAAGATTGTTGTCGCAGAACATATCTTCCCTTACCGTAGTTCCCATCGACGAGCAACGCAAGAATCACAAACAAATCGTCATCAAGAACACGAATAGTTACGCGGGTGACGTCAGTATTAATCGAAATTTCTTCCATTATTCCGGAACCAAGAACATCCACTGCTTTCCTGATTTCCTTCAGTACAGTAGCATATTCAACTGATAATACCTGCAAGTCGATGGGAGAACCCTCTTTAATATATTCATCAAGCGGAATTCCATCATAACCCATCACAATCGCGCCGAGCGCACCATCAACATTCTCAACGATCTCCTGCAAAACTGTCTTTATCGACATTCTTTTCGCCTCCTGATGGCATCAAGCCATAGTTCCAGCAAATCAAGGATATTCTCATTTCGACCCTGACCATTGGGGAACAACCCCGCGGAATCATCTCCAGGCAGATCGGCCGAAGAAACACCCGGAGTCTACATTTGAGTCCACTATTCCCGATCTTTCGTACATTTCTGAGACTGGTGAATGCACAGTTTCCATCCCCAGGCGAATCGACAGGTCATTGACCCGCTCTTTAAGCCGCAGGCTCTCCGGATCTTTGTTCAGCAGATCCATATATACTTCCAGGGCCTTCTCAAGAAATCCCTGTCCTTCATACAGTTCCGCAAGGGTAACGGTTGCCAAGGGGTGTATCCCGGATTCAGCGGCAGGTGCACCATCTTCCAACAAAGTATCCTCGTCTGAAACTTGATTCTACGTGAGCGTCCGCAAGATCTCCAACAACAAATGAATCCTCAAGGTCAAGTGAAGAGGATGTTTGTTCAGCCTCAATCGAACCGGAAGCTTCTTCAGCATCCTCAACTTCCGTCACATTCAAAGCAGGGGAAGAAAGGGGTTCATAATCCTTGGGTGCCTGCATTGAGCGTTGCAAAGCCTCTAAAGCAAGAGAGCTTTCCGTATCCTCCGGGTTAAAGGTGACCAGAAGTTGCAGAGCCCGTTCAGCATCAATCAGGTTTCCTTCCTCCTGATAGATCTGACTGAGAATTCTTTGCGCTATCAGGTTCTCAGGTGTCGCCAGAACAACCTTCTCGAGAGAAGCTCTGGCTTCATCCCGCTTGCCCTGCTCAAAAAGCGCACGCCCCAGCACCATGAAACCGCCAATGTATTCAGGGTGGGTTTCTATGCCCTTTTTTGCAACAGAGACGGCATCATCTAACAGACCGAGTTTACGATACAACTCAGACAGGGGAGCGAAGCAATAGGAGCGCGAGTCCTTAGCCAAAACATCTTCATATTTTTTAATATCCGCCCAGAAAGAGGTTGAATCCTTTTCCATCGCTACACCTCAGATCGAACAACCTGCAGCAGGAAGTCCCAGTCAGATACGTTTTCAATGACGGAATCACCTATTCCCTTATTGAAAACGAAGTTAATTCCTTGAGCCCGCATCTTTTTGTCTTTCAGTAATGCCTGATAGTAGTGATCAACGGGAAAAGGAACAAGGTCAACAGGAAGGCCAAGAGATTTCAAAAGATCAATGATAGATTCGGTATCGTTCTGAACAGCATACCCCTTCAACTCGGAAAGTCTTGCCGCCTGAACCATGCCTATGGCAACGGCCTCACCATGCAAAAATGCAGTATAATGGGTAAGGCGTTCAATGGCATGGGCAAAGGTATGCCCATAATTAAGAACAGCACGATAGCCGCCCTCTTTTTCATCACGCTCGACAACCGACGCTTTAAGGGAACAGGATTTTCTGATTACTTCTTTGAGACAGTCCATATCACGTTTACGGAGGTTCTCCACATTATTCGATATGAACCCGAAAAAATCCCCATCGCAAACAATACCATATTTCAGAACTTCTGCCATTCCGCTTAGATACTCCCTCTCGGGGAGTGTTGCCAGGGTCTCAGTGTCGATCAGCACCAGGCTTGGCTGATAAAAGGAACCGATGAGATTTTTCCCCAGCGCATGATTAATGCCGGTTTTCCCGCCTACACTGCTATCTACTTGCGCCAACAGAGTTGTCGGAACCTGAACAAACGGAACACCCCGCAGAAAAGTTGATGCAGCAAAACCGGTAATATCTCCAACGACGCCACCACCGAGTGCAACTAAAAAGGAATCCCGGCCCAGACCAGCTTCAAGAAGTGCATCATAAATACTCGTAAGGGTAACGGAATTCTTGTAGGATTCACCGTCAGGGATTTCAATAAGGTGCGTTACATAACCGGCCTTCTCCAGAGATGCTTGTACGGTATCGGCGTAAAACCGCCCGATGGTGGAATTAGTAACAATAGCTACCGTGGAACCGAGTACAAGTTCCTTGCACACCTCACCAAAGGAGGAAAGAAGTCCGCTCCCGATTTGTATGGTATAGCTTCTCTCTCCCAGGCTAACCAGAAGCTTTTGCAAATTCACGCACCTCTTTCAAGAAAAGTCAGGATATCACGGGCAACATCTTCCACATTTTTTCCATCAGTGTCAATTCTAATGTCGGCCTCAGAATAGAAGGATTCTCTATCCATAAGAAGTTTTTGTATTTGTTGGAGAGTCTTTGAATCCCGAAGCAGAGGCCTTTCATCATCATCCTGCAGCCGCCGTAAAATCGTATCAGGAGAAGCAACCAGGTTAATTACCCTTCCGCATCGTCTCATGAGATCACGGTTTTCCTTTTTGATAACGGCGCCACCACCTGTGGACACAACTTGTGAAGAATGTTGCAAGACATGTTGTAACACGGAAGATTCAACTGTGCGAAAATAACATTCACCCATGCTGGAGAAAATTGAGTTAATAGACTTGCCCTCTTGGGCAACAATGACTGCATCAAGATCGCAAAAAGTGAAATTCAATCGGGAAGCAAGCAGTCTCCCGACACTACTTTTGCCGGTGCCCATGAAGCCGGTTAGAATCACATTCATGATCAGACTGTTTTCAGGTATTGGAGATACCCATCATAGTTTGAGCGTATCTCAGCAATGGAATCACCAGCAAATTTTTCCAAGAAGGCATTTGCTATTTCTATGGCAACGACTGCTTCAATAACCACCGTCGCAGCCGGGACCGCGCAAACATCCGAACGTTCAACCGTTGCCTCGATCTGTTCATGAGAAGACAGATCAACTGACATCAAAGGTTTGTAAAGAGTGGGGATCGGCTTCATAGCAGCACGAACAACAATCGGCTCGCCATTGGATATTCCACCTTCTATACCCCCGGCATTGTTTGTTTTACGGTAATAGCCGGTAAATTCACCTTTCGAAATGCGTGAAGAATCGTAGTAGATTTCATCATGGACCAATGAACCGGGTCTTGCGGCGGATTCAAAGCCCAACCCGATTTCAACCCCTTTAATCGCCTGAACACTCATAACAGCCATGGTAATGCGAGCATCAAGTTTCCTGTCCCAATGGACATGACTCCCTAAACCAACCGGAACGCCGGAAACAGTAACCTCAATGACGCCTCCAACAGAATCCCCGGATTCGCGTGCCCGGTCCACAAGAGTTTTCATTCGCAACTCGGCAGCAGAATCGTATGTATAAAAATCGGAATTAGGTGGTGTTTCCGTTACTTTTTTCATTGTAGCATCGGGAGGTGACGCCGTAATACTGCCAATGGCCGAAACATAGCCTGAAACATGAATCCCGAATTCAGCCAGCAATGTTTTAGCAACTGCCCCGACGGCAACACGGATAGCAGTTTCTCGAGCACTAGACCTTTCAAGAATATTACGAACATCCTGCTGCCGATACTTGATTACTCCGGCAAGGTCAGCATGGCCGGGTCTGGAACGGGTAACCCGAATTTTTTCATCTCTTGCTGATTCGCTGGTAGACATCTTGTCTTTCCAGTTCTCCCAGTCACGATTGCGAACAGCCAAGGTAACAGGCGAACCGATCGTCTCTCCCCAACGAATGCCGGAAAGGATTTCAACAGTATCTTTTTCTATCTGCATCCTTCCACCACGACCATAACCACCCTGCCTCCTGGCAAGGTGAGTATTGATAATGTCTTCCGATATTTTTAATCCAGCAGGCAATCCTTCAATTATGGCGCTGAGTTGAGGTCCGTGGGACTCTCCCGCGGTTAAATAACGTATCATTCACAAACTCCATATTCCTTTTATCACAACACATCTTCAAATGTGTTGTTTTGCAATCGCACTGTGTAACATTTATCATAAAAACTACAACTAAACAAATGCCAGGGGGGACCCTGGCATTTGTTAACATCAAATTATTTATGATTTTATTTCATACAGGCACACTCAAAACTGATAAAAATGGCTCCTGACTTTAGCATCCCAAAAAACATCTCATTCTTTTGTTCTAAGGAGCAACAGCTATCAACGTAGCTTGGACATCCACCGAGCTTAAGGTTGTTGTATCAGTAACAGTTATTGTTACGTTACCTGCCGCTGCAGATACTCTTGTTGCATTTACGGTTGTGCCAGAGAGGGCAACAGTGACCAAAGCATCATTACTAGATGCAACAGTGTAATTACCGCTGCCACCAGAAATTGAATACGTTTTTATAGTATTAACGGCATCTGTTGCAGCAAAGATCTGGACGGATGGCGTAACATTAAGTGCCCCGAATGCAGCGACTGTAACAGTAGCAGAACCAATAAGGTTCGACGAATTAGCGACACATCTAACTGATTGATCTGCGGCAACTTTAGGAACATGATAAGTAACCGTGAGTATACCAGAATTATTAAAATTCGTCGCTTGCTGATCTATCAGTGTACCATCAACAAGTACAGAATAGTTTATCGGAACGCCAATCAAATCAGTTTTTATGGGATTGGTGTACGTAATAGTAAAAGAAACATCACTTGAAAAGTTAGATGCTGTCTGCGTGCCTGCAACGGTCACAGCGCCATTCAATCCAGATGACCCGTTATTCCCGCCTCCACAACCTGCAATAGCCATTGTACAGAGAATTAAGCAAAAAGTAAGTACTCGACGCATGGACCGGCCCCCCCTATTATTATATTAACTTACAATTTTTGGCGTTATGAATATTAGCAGTTCACTTTTAGTTTTCTGTTGATTGTTTGATTTGAACAACCAGCCAAACAGAGGGATATCTTTCAGGTAAGGCACACCACTATCGGTACTGGTATCTGAATCAACATAGATACCACCAATTACCGTAGTCTCTCCACTTTTCACCAGCAACTCGGTGGTCGCTTCTTTTTTATTGATGGGAGGCGCGACACCAGTTGCCGCACTTCCGGCCGAATTGTTCGTTGCTTTAATTTTCATCGAAACACTGCCATCAGCGGTAATATGAGGTGTAACCTCCAATGTCAAAGCTGCCTCGACAAATTCTGTCTTCGTACCTTCAGCAGAAACGGTAGAATATGGGATCATCTGACCCTGGGATATTTTTGCGGATTTATTATTCAGGGTAACGACTTTTGGTGTTGAGATGATTCTAACCTGGCCGGCTTCCGCTGCGGCTGAAAGTCTCAGATCAACCTGAACATTACTCGTCAATTTACCGAAAGATAGTCCAAGTGCGCCCCCTGCCGCAGCTGCCGCAGGTAATCCTACCGCTGATGCAACATTTGTTACAATTCCGCCAAATCCTGTATCGAGACTGTTAATACCAAACATGGAGGCTGATCCATCGCGATAATGTATACCCCACTGTATGCCGAGATCCTGGGTAAATGAGGAACTAGCTTCAACGATCCGAGCTTCAATAAGAACCTGTTTCTCTGGTATGTCGAGTGCTTTTAGCAAGTTCGCCATTTTATCTATGGCAGGTTCAACATCAGTTACGATTACCCTGTTTGTGCGGGTATCAACCGAAATCGTGCCACGTTCACTTTTAAAGGATTGGAATTGGCCCGCGACTATCAGAAACATCGGCATAATTGATGTCAAAGATTCTTGTGCGAAGATCAAGGGTTCTTTCATAAGCACGTGTCGCAGCCAGTTCTTCATCAGCAAGTGACACCATTTTACTTTTAGGCTTGATTAACACAATATTGCCTTCCCGTTTCATTCCCAAACCCTTAGCATCAAGAATGACGTCCAGCGCCTGATCCCAGGGAACATTCACGAGTTTTATACTGATAGTCCCTGAAACATCATCACCGATAAGAAAATTAAGATTACTTACTTCTGCAATTAATTGGAATATTTTTCTAATATCAGCATCTGCAAATTCGAGAGTAACTCTTTTCCCGGTGTATGTTTTTTTGCCAAAATTTTTGCCAGCTTCATCCTGAACATATAGAGACTTTTTCATATCAGAATTTCGGGTAGCTGCCATTTTAGAAGGCCCAGAAATTTGCGTACCAGAAACAACTACAGGAATTTGTTTTGCGGGAACATCCTCAGACTTGTAGATCTTTGTTGGGTTTGTAATATCAAGATTATAGACATTGCCTTCTTTTTTCAAAGAGTAGGAAGCATCCTCGCGCAACGCAACTTGAATTTTCGTATCATGGTGGCCATTTGTCCTGACTTGATACGGAGTTATATTCTTCACTACGCTAGCAAATGCACTTGTATCAAAAGGACGCTGAAGATGTTTTGGAAGTAGACACTTTGAAAAAGTCAGCATCAAACCATCCGAAGTTCTTGTCGGCCCGGTAACGTCACACTCACCATCAAGAGTTACCGTGACACGAGAGACATTACCGACTACCTTGAAATCAAGAAATTCAACACTAGAAACGCCTTTACTTGCTGGCCGTATCGCGGCTGGCGTAGCGTTTGAGCAGGAACGAAGCAGGAACAGAAGCAGGAGCAGTATCTGTAGCAATGCTGGTTGATGGATTTACTGCGGCTTGTTCTTGAAAACTAACCAACAAACCATTATCCGTTTTCTCAACGGTAAAGGGAGGGAAATCCTTTTTGAGAGAATCAAAAACTATCCTTACTTTATCGGGATAGGTTCCAAGACGGGCGTTTTCAACTCCGAAACTGTTAATAGCTAATGATTTGGCAGTAAGAGAATTTTTAACGTTATAAAGGTCAAGAACAAGACGCTGTGGGTTAGATAATTCAAAATATCTGTATTTTTCAAGCTTCAATCCTGTATTAATAACAATCCCATTATTTGCAACATCCACGGCAAGCAATGCCGCCTCTGTAATTGTCGGCTTTGTCTCACGATCACTTTTTTCAGGGGGAGCAACTGTTGAAACCACTTGAGGAGCAGCTTCTTTTTCGTTTTCCTGGGACTGAGGCGAAGTCTGCTGTACTGCTTCCACATTCGACGTTACCACGCTGTTTTCTGCTACCTGCGTAGAAGGTATGGTGACTAGCAGCTTTGTTTTATCATTTGGGTCAGTCGAAACAGCAAATTCGACTTCCTCCCCTGTTTCTATGGTTAACCTGGAGAGAGAACCACCCGTTAACTCGGTGTTTGTAAGATCAATCTTCTTGATCAGCGAATTAGGTTCAGGTTGGGGAACAACCACATTACCAGGGCTGGTCTGAGAAAGATCAATAACGGTCCTATACGGCTCTTTAAGAGAATATGTGGTGAACGTGATTGGTTTATCTGCAGATATTTCGACTGTTGTCTGATGTCCCTCTCCAGAAATAGTGATGTCACGGAGAGTCACCATATCGCTGCCGGTCACACTATCCCCTTTGACGGAATATGCGCTTTGTGCACAACCGGACACCAAAAATAGGCTCAGAACTACCAGCAGTTTGATTCTCTTGATTGCAGTAAATGCTCTCATCCGTGAATCTCCTTATTCTTTCTTGGGCAACATAAGCTTTGTTGTGATCTTCTTAAGCTTGCCAGCCTCATCGCGATACTGTTCAAACACCTCAATGTAAGTTGGGGCGATTTTCGTAATTTTACCTTCATTGCGACCAATCTCCATACCTTTCTTGACAACGTATGGTTTTCCTGTGGGGTCGAGGATTAATGCACTGTTTTCTTTGAGGCCAATGATAATGCCTTTCACAGTGAATTGAGAAAGGTCGTAATTCAGAATTGGTATAACTTGCCCAAAGCGATTCTTTTTCGGGCCAATCGGTCCCACCGTCAATGCAACATATGGCTTGAAAGGATCTTTTTTAGTGGCAAAATCAACTGCCATGGAAGAAGGTGATGTTTTCACGGCAGAAGAAATCGGTTGCTGAACCGCACACGGTTTAGCTGCCGCCGGAACAACCGGTGCAGCAGGTGCAGGGGGAGTTTCCTTTTTCCCGCATCCCACCATGAACAGGGCAAATACAGTAAAGAAAAAGGTTATAAATGTGGCCTTATATTTTCTATTACTTATCATTTTTCTGCTCTTTCTTTTCCAGAAAACGGAAAGTGGTAGCAAGACAGGTAACCTTCAACGTAGTTCTTTCTCCACTACTTTTAATATCAGAAAATTTAACATTACTAATATTCATGATCCGTGGAAGATTGCCCACTGCTTCGAAAAAATTCCCAACACTGCTGAATGTCCCTGAAACGGTAATGTCTACGGGAACAGCAGCATAAAAGCCCTTCGGCTGTTCTGCTTGTGGACGGAAAACAAGAAAATCAAGACCGGCCTTCTTTCCTTCGTCTGTTACACTTGTCAGAAGGCCGGGTATTTCTTTCTCATTCGGAAGTTCCGTAAGTGCTGCTTCAAGCTGCCGGTTTAACTGATCATATTCCTTTTGCAGAATCGGCAATCGCGCAGCGAGTATTCTATTCTCCTGAACCTGCTTTTGAAGGGTGGCCAGTTGTGCATCCAATTCTTTCATTTCATTGTATTTCGGTTGAATCAGTAAAAAGAAAAGAACGACAACTTCTGCAATAAGAAAGAGTATTAATAAAGCTATTTTTTGTTTATTCGGAAGCTTAGTAATTTTATCGATTCCAAGGTCCATGATTTATCCCCGTAACAAAAGTGGGTGCTACGTATAAATTCTTCAACAATTAACTCTTTGGAGGCTCAAGGTTAAATCTGAGTTCGAATTTCTTCAATTTCATATTCGATACCATGACTTGTTCCGAAACGACCAGTTCCACGTTCATAAAATCTGGAGACTGTTCAATGTTTCTCATAAAATCGGCAATTAGTTCCTCGGTAAAGGCAACCCCACTTACTGTTACCGTTGTTCCACTTTCAGAATAACCTGTTAACCAAAGTCGTTCAGGGACTGCTTGGCTTATGGTCAGCAACCTGTTAACCGGGCCGGTTCTTTCTCTTCTGAGCTGAGTCAATACATCCAACTTTTTGGTCACTTCCGCTTTGAGTTTCTCAAGTTCATTAATCTTTCCGATCTTGGCTTTCAACTCGGACAGTTCCTGGTTAGCCTTGCTTATTTCATCGTTAGCAGAATTGATCCGGATCAGAAAATACGACCAGGCAGCCAGTGCTATCAAGAGAACAAGAACGAGTGAGCCGGCAAGAATTACCGCCTGTTGTCGTGCAGATTCTTTTCGTTTGGCAGCCCTGACGGGTAATAGATTTATTTTTATCATTTATCCCCTAACCTCCTCATAGCCAGCCCAGCTGCAACCGCAATAAACGGGCTTATTTCCTGAAGGTATTCAGGGTCAAACTCTTTTTCATTGCAAACTATCTTCTGCAATGGATTCAGCAACTCCACCGGCATACCCAGTCGTTGACTGACAACCTCAGCAAGGTTGGAAACTTTAGCACAGCCACCACTGAGATAAACCCTCGCAATTTTCTGGTCCTCTGCAGTAGAGTTATAAAAATCCAAAGAGCGATGAATTTCTAAAGAAAGTGTTTCATTAATTCGAGAGATTATTTCAGTCAATCGGGTTTTATCGGGGTAATCAGAGGTAATTTTGATATGCTCAGCATCTTGACTGCTTACGGCGAACTGTCTTTGAATCTCTTCCGTATAAAGATTCCCACCCATTTGGACGTCGCGTGTAAATAGGGAAATACCATCCTTTACGACATTCAAATTCATTATACTGGCCCCAATATTTATCAGTGCCACAACTTCACTATCAGAGGGAGCATAATTCAACTCAAAGATATTCTGAACAGCGAAGGAGTCAACGTCTACAACAACCAGCTTTAAACCAGCTTCGTTAAAGACTGACACATATTCATTAATTATTTCCTTTTTACTGGCAACCAGAAGAACCGTCATTTTCCCTGACGCAGAAAGATCCGCATCAAGAATCTCAAAATCCAGATTCACATCATTAATGTCAAATGGAATGTACTGCTCTGCCTCCCATGCAATCTGATCTTCCAGTTCCTCTGGAGTCATTGCAGGGAGAGATATTTTTCTTATAATTACCGAGTTGCCAGAGATTGAGCATGAAGCATCCACTACCTTTGAACCTAAGCTTTTAACCAGATCGCGAATTGTTTCCACAATAGATGTTGTATCCATCAAACTGTTGTCGACAATTGCATCACTCGGCAATGGCAGGATACCGGCATTTTTCAATGAATAAGTGCCTTTTTGCTCAGAAAGCTGTACCAGCTTTACGGAACTTGATCCTATGTCTATTCCGACTATTTCCCGGCTTTTCATAAAGAGCATGGCTGAGTCCTGTTCCTATTAGTCCGTAAAAACCTTGTCTTTGTCGGCAAGAGTGAAACCGAGAGCGAAGATAATCTTTCTCTTCGTCTCCATTCGGCACACTTCACCCCGTTCAATTCGATCTATGGTTGCAGCGGAAACCCCTGCCAGACGCGCAAGTTCCATTTTACTCACTAACCGTTCTTCCCTGATCTTCCTTACATTATTATAGTGCTTCATCTATCAAATCCTTACACAAGGGGTTTTTTAGTGGAATTTACAACAATTCACACAAATGTCAAGATAATTTTAGAAGTTGATAGTAATTATTTTAAAATTGGTGAAAATTTGACAAATAGATAAGGTCATTTAAATTTACATTTTTGTGAATTGACAATTTGGAATTTAGTGGGCTACTGACTGCCAAAAGTACGGATGTTGAAAGCATGATTTAAAACATTGAGTTATTGAGATGTAACGTTGTAAAAACAATCGGCATCTTTAAATCAGTATTCGTAAAGAATCGATATTTCGCCTTTTTCTGCCGGATTAACTTTACGTTCTCCCGCAATTTCCATACGGTACACGTAATGCTGTCCGCTTGAAGTCCCTGTCCCTCCGAAGAGGTAACACCGCCACCCTCTAATACAGGGCCAGTCGGACAGATAAGGCGTACCGGGAATTGTATCAACAATTTTTGCGTAGCCAACATATTTGTTACTCGCCATTCCATTAAATTCAAACTTAACATCAGGAGCAACTCTTGGATTGACAACAGTTGAATTAGCTGCACTACAATTGGTAGACCAACCTGAGGGTGCGTTTAAAAGTTTATCCTGTAAACAAGAACCATCGGCCTTGCTGTAAAATTCCAGGTTAATACTTGAAAGACTAGTTTTAATGGCGGCGGGTGATTCACTACTAAACAGCCGCGGCAAAATCTCCTTGAGCATCACGTCACTTCCTGCATATGTTGCTTCGACTGAAGTTCTGTAAATCTTTTGTGATGCAGATATCTTAGTATTCTGAGTAAGCGCATAAAACAAACCTGAAATTATGACCAAAGTAATCAAAGTCAAGAGTAATGCGGTAACAAGCGCGACCCCCCGTTTGTTGCGTATCATTTCTTTCATGTCAACCCCACTTAAGTTTTTCAAGCTAGAGATTCTTTGGTTTGACAATATCGCGGTAAACCTTCCAACGGTAGTTTTTCTTATTTGCGGTTGTCAAATCGACAGTCTTGGTCAAGTTCGCCGGTTCGTCATCTCCAACGATCATGGCATTGTTCGTATTAAACAAAGTTCCGGTCACGACCTCCATCCTGAACAAGAACATAGATCTTAATCAACTTCAGGCGATTCCGGACCTCTGCGGCATTTTGCATTATGGTTTGAATGTTAAGTCCATTTAAATTCCCTGGATGTTGCAGTCCCATTGGCATTTGATAACACATCAACATCTGACAGAGTTTCCGGGTTGTTCTGCGAATTCCAACCAAGAACAATCTGCATATCGGCGACACAATCTAGAATGGCAACATCGTTGAAAGAGCCATCACTGTGATTCATTATTGATTTGTACAGAATCCCCGCATCAGCCGAACACGATTCAGGCATACCCACTGCTGGTCGACTGACAAAATAATCCACACGATTGAACGGGGCTCGTAGGCTAAATGAGGTATTTGAGTTACTGTCTATGCCATAGAGATAATACCGACCAGAGGTAGGCGGGGAGTAGTTGTTTACCTGAGAGTTAAGCTGATCTCTGAAAAGACCGGATGTAAAATAACTGAAAGAGTAATCGGTGTTCGAAACCTGTAGCAAGCGGCGATATACCTGGTTAGTGTTCTTATCAAAGTACTGTTGTAAACCTATCAGCTTGTCCGTACCATCCACAAAATCATTTGCGCCCCATCTCTTGGGTATCCCGGTGTCCGTAACGTAAGTCCATTCCTGAGAAGCCTGTGGAGCCACCGACAGTCGTCGCTTTGATCGCAAGATAATCGGTACCATAGAACTGGATACGATTAACATTGTTATCAGTCACTATCGCACGAGGAACAGCATTAGCGTCGTTGTAATTGTAATGCGGGGCAGTAGAGGCTTCGGGGTATATTCGCGCGTTTAAAAAACGCATCGGTAAAAAGTGCAAACCCAGCTTGTTGCAAGTCATGCCGGAGCATTTCCATACCCACTACACCTTCTATGCTGCTACGTTCACTCCCAAAAGAAATCTGGGTATTGCTCAGAATGGTTTTAAAAGCAGTCGCTGAAATGAGAAGAACTATCATAAAAATGGACATTACAATTATCATCTCTATGAGAGTAAATCCACGAATGGAATTATTTGTCGTATTCATAAGCGATTATTCCTTCCGACCCTGAATATTCCGAGTAAACAAGCACGAAAAGTGGGCTTTTTGTTATTGAGAGATAAGTGTTGTCATTTGTTGTTTGATCTTCCCTTTTTCACGCCACTTAATCCTTAACGTTATATTCTTCGTAGTCGTTGTTGGAAACAATGAAGCACACTTTTGGCCACTGAGTAGTTTACAAATCCGAGCCCCGATCTGACAGGGACCAAACGACTCGTGGAGCTGATATTGGCAAATGGTCGTGCATGGTCATTGGTGGCTACCTGGTCAGCTAACGTTACTGCAAAATTCCGGTTCTTGTTGCTGGAATTTTGCATGATTGACACATTTACCGACTTCAGCAGGCCCAAATCCCACGGTCATAATAAGCAAAGCGACAAGAAATTCAATTAGGGTAAAACCATCTTTAACGTGGGCGACAGGTTGCAGCATCTATCATCCTCCCTATATTAGTTCTTCCGGCTGAAAACGAAAATACAATTTTCGCCGGCGCTGTATTGCACCGGTTGAACGATGATGGTCATTATATTGTTGGTGAATCCACGACTGTCGAATACGATGCAGTCAGAAGTCTGATTGAAAACATCCAGAGCTGTTCCTTTTCTAATTTCGTAGTTAAATGATTTACTTAAAACGAGTGCCATTTGTAACACTCTCAAAAGGTGATGAATAAGTCTTAAAAACATACGACTTCGGCCCCAAAAAGACCGCGCTTCTTTGTTTACGTTGGATCGCATTTAGTCTAAATTTTACAAGATCGGAATACAGCTCTCTGGTTTGAGCTTCAGTCTGGTACTTCTTCAGCCACGAACCGAAATTAAGGGTGGCTATGGTCAACAATATGGCCATGATAGACACTGTTACCATGAGTTCAATTAATGTAAAGCCTCGCGAATTCATCTAACGCTCCTGGATATGGAGTACCCTTCGACTAGGGAAATGGTTAGCATTTGAGATAACCGCGGGTTCATCCTTTGATGATACCCCTTTTGAGGAAACTGTCTCTCGGCCACCGCTTAGAGTAAGGTCGGTATGCAGGTCCACCTGCTTAAACGCCCCGGTTGACAGCTGAATAAGGACCTGACCCCTCAAGGCTGAATTTGGCGTTCACCTGGTCATAGGTTACTGCCCACAAAGAAGTCTCTCCACCATAGCCGCACACATCGTCCGATGGTTTAAAGGCTGTAAAAGAAGATAATCCCCCTTGAAGTCGAAACAGGGTTGGTAATAATCCGTGCAGCGTGGAAGCCGCTTACCGCCTGGTTCAGATTGATCTTCCATCCCGTGGCTGATGATGAGAGCGAAGACACTGTGGTTGTTTGATTCACCAGACTGGCAGCGGATACGGTACTGGTGCAACTGCTATTATCAAGATCATTGGTTGCGGAAGTGTAGCATGGTTCCTTGATCCCGTAGATTGCTTCCTGCTG
>CAVVDU010000015.1:0-27426 GCA_963746935.1 uncultured delta proteobacterium
ACTTATCATGGATGTCCCCGGAATTGTGTCCAGCGCTATCCTGATCTGATCGACATCTGATCGACTAAGGCTATATATTCCTTGATTATTCATAGTAATCACTTGACTGAGTCTACGGAAAAGCAAAGGCTTAACGGGTGTTTTCCCAGAAAAGCCTTGTTTGTCATCGCAGCCAGACATATCACATGAAAGACACATAATACATCAGCGAGGCGGGAAGTCCTGAGACTTTCCGCACTATTTCAATTTGCTGTCAGAGGGAGTTTTTCCTCATTTCATTTTCTGCAACTTTTGCCACATTTCTTCCTTTTTATCCTTGTACATCGAAAATTGCGCACCGGTCAGCACGTCTTTCAGTTCCGTATCCTTTTTATCCCGTGCACTCATGACTTGCCTGAACTTTCTAAATTTGCCCTCGGTGGAATCAAAAATGGATTGCATCCGCTTTGCCGAGTTAAGATTGATCTGACTGACCTTTGTGGCCTGGTAATTACTGAGCTTGAGGTCCTTTTTCATCCACATATCCTCGAAATGCGCCCGCTGCTGGGGAGTCGTATTCTCCATGAGTATCTTTAATTTTCCTGCGTCGCTGTCCTGGGCTGATACTAGAACAGGTGTCAGCCAACCAAGAACAACCACGAAAGTTACGAAAATAATGCTGAATTTTTTCATGATTCGGTCCTCCTGCTAATTCTTTTATCTTCCTTACAATGAAACCATATATCAATATGTGCGTATGTCAATCAGGGTAAATTACCGTAGCAGACAGAGGCATCAGCACTGTTGTCCCGCGAACAGGAAATTCTAAAAATCCTTGAAAACCAATAGAAAATCCGAGTATTCAGGCTATACTTCGATGAAAGTGAATCACAAGGTAAAATCATTTAGTCCTCAGCACCAATACTGCAGTGGAAAACTCCGGTAAAGCGGATGTTTTGAATCTATTTATCTTCTTTGTCTGCAGTGGCACGAGTAAAAAATGGGCTTTCCATGAAATTATCATCTTTGACGAATTTCGGCTCCTCCGATACCAACCGCAAACGATCGGTTGTCACCTGCCTGATAGTTGTTTGGATTATGTTCCCATCGTTCCTGGTTGGTAACGCAATGTGCGACGACGACACTTCCCGCTCCACGGAAGTATTGTCATTGGATGATGCACTATCCATGGCCCTCACCGGGAACGATAGAGTCAACAACGCCCGGCTGCAGGTGGAAAAAGCCGGCGATGAGGTTTCCGCCGTCCGCACCAAACTGTTTCCCGAACTTGCATTCGACGTCTACCACGCCTATCACCTGACCAGCGAACGCTATGAATTCCAGAAGGGTGTCTTTGGCAATTATCCGATCATCGGTCCAATACCCGCGAACACGGTGAATATTGACACGAACAAGGGCTCCACGACACTGGTCACGACCAGCATCAAACAGCCGATCTCGCAGATATATGAGATTCTGTTATTCATCGGGCAAAAAAAGATCCAGAAAGAGATTACCCAGCAGGATCTGCGCTCCAGACGCCAGGAAACAGCCGACAAGGTCAAGGAACTCTACTTCGGAATATTGAAGATCCAGGCGGGCCTCAAGGCCGTCGCGGAAAAAATCGTGTTCCTGAAGGAACTCGATACGTTGGTCGACAGGGATGTCAAGGAACAGAGATCCCTGGAATCGGAAAGTCTGGACGTCAAAGCCCGTCTTGCGAAAGCCGAATATGATGCCTTTAAGGGAAAAAACTCTCTTGCGACGTACAAAGAGCAGTTGAATGAACTGCTGGGAAGGGACATCGGCACGCCCTTCACCGTGGCCTCGATGCCCGCGGTGTCGCCCTTTGAGATAGATGCCGGTGAAGCCTCAAAAAAAGCTCTGTCACAACGCCCCGAAGTCAATGCAGCAAACCTTACCCTGGAATATTCGGAAGCTGAAGTGCGCCTGCATAAAGCGCAATATATTCCCGAAATCAGTCTACTGTTCCGCTACTCCCATAATTTCGACGTAAAGCTCATCCCTGACGACATTGCAACGATCGGTATTTACGCTTCCTGGGACATTTTCGACTGGGGGTTCAGACAGAAGGAGATTGCGGAAAAGCAAAAATCGGTATCCCAGGCCAGGAACAGACTAAGCGAGGCCAAGTCGCAAGTACGGCGTGATGTTAACGAAAAGATCCGCCAACTGGAAGAATCATGGATGCTGATTGACGTGACACGGCAAGACGTTGTCGCGCGAAAGGAAAAGCTGCGGATCGAAACGAACAAATTCCGGCAGGATTCCGCTCTCCTTGCGGAGTTGCTCGAAGCCCGGTCCGACCTCGAAGATGCGGAAGAAAAACACCAGCAGGCTATCCTCGATTGCTGGACCGCGAAAGCCAACCTTGAAAAAGCTATGGGAGAACTTTAGGTGAAGATAAATACCCTTACCTTTGCATTTGCATTCTTGATTACGGGAGTGCTGTCCAGCTGCTCCGACAACGTTTCATCTGAGAAAACGCTTACTCCGGTGCGCGTGGAGTCCGCTGGCCCCCGGAGCGCAAGCAAAACCTTTCGCTTCTCGGCCACGGTGACTCCTCAGACCCAGGTGGATCTCGCTTTCCGGGTGAACGGCTATATCAGGGAAATACTGCAGATCAAGGGCGCCGACGGGCACATGCGCATCCTTCAACCGGGCGACTTCGTGACGAAAAGGATGGTTCTGGCGCGGGTAAACGAAACCGACTACGTTGCAAAGAAAATAGAAGCGGGATCCCAGGTCAAGGAGGCCCGCTCGGCGCTGGAGAAAGGCAGGGAGGACTTCAATCGGGCCAAAATCCTGTATGCGACCAAGAGTATAATCGCTCCGACTTATGAAAAAGACCGAAAAGAGTTTCAGGTAGCCCAAGCCCAGGTGGAGGGGGCTCTGGCCAAGCTCGAACAGGCCAATCTCAACCTTGCGTACTGCGCGGTTACCCCTCCTTTGGACGGGGTAATCATTGAAAGAAAAATAGAAGTGGGAAGCCTGGCAACGCCGGGCAGCGTCGCCTTTGTTCTGGCAGACATTTCCTCGGTAAAGGTCCTGTTCGGCGTGCCTGACGTGCTGCTCCGTGATGTCAGGCCCGGTCAGAAGCTTACCGTTTCGACCCAATCGTTCGGCGATGAAAGGTTTGCCGGTATTGTCACGCAGATAGCCCCCGCCGCCAATACGCGAACCAGGATCTTCGAAGTTGAAATCACCGTTCAGAACCCCGACGGCAGGCTCAGGCCCGGCATGATTGCCACCCTCGATTTGACGCGGCAGGGCAGCGGCGAAACCGCAGTCATGGCCCCTCTGAGCGCTATCGTCCGGTCCCGTCGCGACGCTTCGGAATATGCCGTTTTTATCGTCGAGGGGCACAAGGGAAAAAGCATCGCACGCATCCGGGATGTCCGGTTGGGAGGCGTATACGGAAACATGATCGAGGTACGGGAAGGGCTGAAAGCCGATGAAGATATTGTCGTAACCGGCGCACAGCTCATACGTGACGGGGAAGAGGTACGTATCATCCCCTGATTCCGATGACGGATTACCATGGCCCATAAAAGCGATAGCGAAATCATAGCAACAACGCGTAATGCGGCGCGTTTTTTTGTCGGAAACCGGCAGATTGCCTGGGTGCTCCTGATCGGCGCCGTTCTCTGGGGAATCTACGGGTATCTCGACATGCCGAAGCGGAAAGATCCCGAGATCCCGGTGCGCGCAGCGGTGGTTCTATGTCAATGGCCGGGCGCGGATGCAGTGAAGGTCGAGCAGCTGGTAACTCGGGAAATTGAGGACACCATTGCCCAGAATTCGTCCATCCATAAGCCGGACGGCGGCAACGAATACGGGATAATTTCCACCTCCCTCCCGGGATTGTCCGTTGTGCACGTGCAACTGGCCGAGAATGTGGCGGATACGACCCGGGAATTCAACGACATCAATCTCCGACTCGATGCCTTGAACTCCCGTCTGCCCGATGGCGCCGGACCGATACAGTTCAACAACGGATTCGGCAATACCGCGGCGATGATGCTCACCGTGGCAAGTCCGAAAGAAAACGGTATCGAACTGTCGCTGCGAGCCAAAGCCGTCCGGCAGGCAATCGAAGAAGCCCGTTCCGGCCGTCCAGTAAATTCCCGGGTCACCGTTGTTGCCGCGTTGCCCATGCCCGTCGATACGGGCGGTCTGGAAAAGTTTTTCCGGAACCTCTCTGGATCCCTCATAAGGGAAAAGATCGCGCGGGATGTCCGCCCGATCCGGGGGCCGGGATTTGCCGGCTGCGACGTCGAACTCCTGCAAGACGAGAAGCTGTTCTTATCGTATGTCAGGAATTTCATGAACGTCAAAATGGGCTTTGCCGGATTTTACCTGGATGTCTGGGAGCCCGTGCTGATTCGTAATCCTGCCGACACGGAATCAAAACTGACATCGGTGGCCGGCGACAAATACAGCTATCAACGGCTGGACGACATTACCGACCTGATCTCCAGGGCACTGCAGAAAATACCGGAAGTTTCAACCGTACAGCGCTACGGTGTACTGCCCCAGACAATTTACCTGGAATATTCCCAGGAACAGCTGGCTTCCTACGGTCTTGATCCTCTCAAGATCAAACAGGCCCTGGTCGCGCGCAACATAGACCTGCCCGGCGGCGCTTTGCAGCTCGGTCCGTCGGAAGTAATCGTCAACCCCTCCGGAGAATTTAAGGACATCGATCAGATCGGTGACGTTCTGCTCGCCCGGACCCGCGGGGATACGCCCATCTACCTGCGTGACCTTTTCGAAATAACAAGAGGATATCAAAGTCCTCCCGGGTTCCTCAATTTCTACAACCACCGCGGCCCGTCGGGCGCATGGGAGCGCAACCGGTCGATTACGCTGGCGGTGCAGATGCGCGCCGGTCAGCAAATAAGCCGGTTCGGTGCCGATATCGACCAATCGCTGGTTGAGCTGCGTTCTATCCTGCCCGACGACCTGATCCTGGCCAAAACCTCGAATCAGCCCGAACAGGTCGCTGACAACGTGGGCCTGTTCCTGGAAGCACTGATGGAGGCGATTGTCCTGGTGGTGCTGGTTGCATGGATCGGCTTCTGGGAATGGCGGTCAGCTCTGCTCATGGCCATTTCAATTCCCCTGACCCTCTCCATTACCTTCGGCCTCATCGACGTACTGGGGATCCAGCTGCAGCAGGTTTCCATCGCCACGCTCATCGTCGCACTCGGGTTGCTTGTCGATGACCCGGTTGTCGCCAACGACGCGATAAAGCACAACCTGGCGCTGGGTCATCCGCCGGAAACGGCATCCTGGCTCGGTCCGACAAAACTCGCCAAGGCAATAATGTTCGCTACGCTCACAAACATCGTCGCCTACCTTCCCTATCTCATGCTCTCCGGCACCAGCGGCGAATTCCTTCGCAGCCTGCCCATCGTCATGGGCTGCGCCCTGATTGCTTCGAGACTGGTATCCATGACGTTCGTCCCCCTGCTCGGCTACTACCTGCTCAAGGCGCCAGGGGAGCCGGCAACATCATTGGCGGAGCGGAAAAAATCAGGAATTATCGGCCTGTATTACCGGTTGGGTGAATACTCGATAACGCACAGGAAGCGCGTTTTCGTTTTTTCCCTCGTTTTTCTCGGGGTGGGAGTTGTTTTCGTGGGTCCACTCAAGACATCTTTTTTCCCAAATGACGTCCAGCACCTGTTTTATGCCGACATCTGGCTTCCCAACAGTGCGACGCTCTCCTCGACAAATGAGGCTGCCGTTCAAGCGGAGCGAATCATGGAAGACGTGGCCACGGAATACGGCGGGAAACAATCGAAGAAAAAGGGGGAGCATGGCGGAATCCTGGAATCGGTGACGTCATTCATCGGCGGCGGAGGTCCCCGGTTCTGGTACACGGTTCAGCCGGAACAGCGGCAGAGAAACTATGCCCAACTAATCGTACAGGTTAACGACAAGAACGACACCTCCAAACTGGTTCCCCTGATACAGAAGAAACTTGCCGAGAAGGTGCCCGGAGCTCGCCTGGAAGTCAGGCAGCTGCAACTGAATGCCGTTAATTACCCGATAGAGATACACATTTCCGGCAGTCCCGATATCGGTTCCGGCGCAGCGGCAGAAGCCGCGGATATCAGGCAGCTCAGACAGCTGGCGGAGGAGATGAAAGGGATTCTGCGCGGGACACCGGGAACGACCGGAGTGAAAGACGACTGGGGCGAAGACAGTTTCCTCGTCAGCCTGGACGTGGACCCGGACCGCGCAAACATGTCGGGCATCACCAACCGGGATGTCGCCGTCTCGGCTGCTGCCGGGATAAGCGGGATCCCCCTCACCACGTTTCGGGAGGGAGACAGGCAGATACCGGTCTCAGCGAGGCTGAAAATCGACGAACGGGCGGAACTGTCCGACCTGCAGAGTCTGTATGTCTATTCCGCTTCGGATGCACTGAAGGTGCCTCTGCTGGAGGTCGCATCACCCGTCTACCGGATGAAAACATCGAGAGTCGTCAGACGGGAGCACTTCCGTACAATCACCGTGAGCGCTTTTCCGGCGCCCGGAATCCTGCCGTCGACAATCCTGAAGGATGCCGGTCCGAAGCTGGACAAGTTTGTCAAATCTCTTCCTCCCGGCTACCGGTTGGTCTGGGGCGGAGAAAAGGCAAAACAGACGAAGGGATTCAGGAACCTTGCGATGATCATGCTTGTTTCGATTACCGCCATTTTCCTGGCGCTGGTGCTCCAGTTTAAAAGTGCGATCAAGCCGCTGCTGGTATTCGCTGCCGTGCCCTACGGGATCATGGGCGCCCTCATTGCCCTGAAAATCATGGGCGAACCGTTCGGATTCATGGCGTTTCTGGGGATTGCCAGCCTGGTCGGCGTGATCGTGAGCCACGTCATCGTTCTCTTTGATTTCATCGAAGAGATGCGTGAAAAGGGCGAACCATTGCAGGATTCGCTCCTCGACGCCGGGATCGAACGATTGAGACCGGTGTCGATCACTGTTGCGGCAACACTGCTGGCGCTGATTCCCCTGGCGGTGCACGGCGGGCCGTTATGGCAGCCTCTCTGCTATGCACAGATAGGGGGGCTCGCCGTGGCCACCGTAATCGAATTGGTTATCGTTCCGGTTTTCTACGCGATATTCGTCAACGACCTGAAGATCGTAAAGTGGGAAAACCGATAACCTTTCGTCCCGGGAAGCACCTCGCCTTCTCCTTGCATTCCCAGCAAACTTTAGTGGGAAGCTTACGTCAGGCAACATTTCTCTTGCAGTGCAGATCACCGGAATTTTTGTGGGGTTGGAAATGCGACTGGAAGTTCCATCGCCTAATTACATACTGATCATCGAAGATGACCGCAATACGGCAACTCTTGTGGCAACCTACCTGGAGCGTGAGGGCTACTCGACGGCGATTTCGGGCGATGGGGAACAGGGCCTTGAGATGGCGGTTCAGACGAGGCCGCAGCTGGTGATTCTTGACGTTATGCTCCCGAAGCTGGACGGCTGGGAAATCTGTCGCGCCCTCCGGCGCACTTCGGATGTCCCCATCCTGATGCTGACCGCCCGGGAGGAAGAAACCGACCGGGTAAAAGGGTTGGCAATGGGTGCCGACGACTATGTAGTCAAGCCGTTCAGTCCCCGCGAACTGGTGGAACGGGTCAAGGCGATTCTCCGCCGGGCTCGCCCGCCCCGCCCGGAAACCTCTGCAAAACTGTCCCACGACGGGCTGGTGCTGGACCAGGAAAAACGGAATGTGCAGCTGAACGGCCAGCCGGTGGAGCTGACGGCAACGGAGTACCTGCTGCTTTATCATCTGATGAGGTCTCCGGGGCGGGCCTTTTCCAGAAAAGAACTGCTGGATTGCATTTACCCTCATGGCGAGTCGGTAATAGACCGTGTCATTGACGTGCACATGGGAAAACTCCGGCAGAAGATCGGTGATGTCTCGACGAGTCCCCGCCATATCATGACGGTGCGCGGATATGGATACCGCTTCGCCGATGATGGCGATGAATAGGACGCGTGTGATGAAACCCCGCTTACTCTGGAAGCTTCTGCTCAACAACAGCATTCCGATCATCGGGGTCATCATAGTGGTCATGTGGCTGGCCATGGACCAGCTGGCCGCAGACTACTTCATGGTCCTGATGAAAAAGTACCATATCGAGCCCACCGGTATCCACCACATGTTCCTTACGGCCGTCCACAGATACCTCGTCTGGGCGACCCTGGCAGCCCTGGCGCTGGCTCTTCTCCTCAGCTATCTCCTTACCCGCAGGATTCTTCGGCCCCTTTTCCAGATGACGGAGATCACCCGCGAGATCGCTTCCGGCACCTATTCCGTTCGGGTTGAAATACCCTCACGGGATGAGATCGGACAGCTGGCAGACTCCTTTAACCAGATGGCCGACAGCCTGGAGCGGCTGGACAGGCTGCGCAAGACCATGGTGGCTGACGTGGCCCATGAGCTGCGAACACCCCTCACCAACCTGCGCGGGTACATGGAAGCCCTCAGCGACGGAGTCATTCCACCCTCACGGGAAACCTTCACGGATGTTGCAGGATGAGATTCTGCGTCTGGTCAGTCTCGTGGAAGATCTGCAGCAACTGGCAAAGGCGGATGCCGCCAAGGCGTTCATCAACAGGCAGCCGCTTTCCCTGCATGAGCTGCTAGAACAGATGCTGCAGTTGTATCGTGTGAACTTTACCGAGAAGCAGATACGTGTCGAGACGCGCTTCGTCCCTTCCGCAGCCACTGTTCCGGCCGACCGGGACAAACTGCTGCAGGTTGTGCGGAATCTGACTGAAAACGCCTGGAAGTTCACACCGCAACAGGGAAAGGTCACTGTTTCCACGGAAACCGTAGCCAACGGATTCAAGGTGATTTTCACCAACACCGGAGATGGAATTTCGGCAGAGGACCTGCCGTACATCTTCGAGCGTTTCTATCGCGCCGAATGGTCGCGCTCCAGGGAGACGGGAGGGGCGGGCATCGGTCTTTCAATCGTCAAGGAATTGATTGAAGCCCACGGCGGAAAGGTCGGCGCTGAAAGTTCCGCCGGACTGACAAGCGTGTGGTTCGTACTCCCCCTCTGAGACTTCTTTACCAAATCTTTACTGAATCATTATCCGCACTTTACTTTCCCCTTGTAAGCTTCCAGTAAACAATCAATGTGGAAGGGAGATATCAATGAAGATGCTCATGATCGGAGCAGCCATACTTCTGTGCGGACTGCTGCCTGCCAGTACAGCGTTATCAGCGGAACATGCCGGGACAGCAACCGCCACATTTGCTGTCTCCTGCTTCGATGTCGGTGCTTCGGCCCTTCAGGGGAAAAAGGGTGTCGTTTCCGTTGGCAAAGGTTGGCTGGGCAGTAGTGAAATCAATACAGTCGTCTATCTTCCGGATACAGTGAGCGTCAAGCGCATGGAGGATTGGCTGCGGAACGCGGGCACCTATCGAAGAACCATAGCAAATGACGAGTTGTCCGGAGATCAAGGAGGCCAGAAATGAGATACACAGTAATTTCCGCCCTAGTCATAGTGATCGGGCTGGTTGCGGCGGCAGGCGTCATCGGTTCGGGGACTCGCACGCCGACCGTTGCCGGGGCAGCAACCCCGATACGGGTTTATTCAGCGGAGAAAGGAACGTATATAATGAGTGCCGAAATCCACAAGAGCAATGAAGAATGGAAGAAAATATTGACCCCGGAACAGTTCGACGTCCTCCGGGAACAGGGGACCGAGCGGGCCTTTAGCGGTAAATATTTCAACAATCACGAACACGGCGTATACCGCTGTGCCGGCTGCGGACTGGATCTCTTCCGATCCGAAGACAAGTACGACTCCGGCACCGGTTGGCCGAGCTTCACCAGGCCGATCGCGCCGGAGAATATCGGAACCAGGGTGGACAACAGCTTTTTCTCTTCCCGCACCGAGGTGCACTGCCGCCGTTGTGGGGGGCACCTGGGCCATGTCTTCAGCGACGGCCCAAAGCCGACCGGACTCCGGTACTGCATGAATTCGGCGGCATTACTGTTTGTCCCGACAGCAAAATGACGTCGTATGAACCAATAACCGTCAGACCAGAAAAAATATTCCGGGAAAGGGGTACATTACCATGAAAACGCTCATTTCAGCCATTATGATGGCGGCTGCCCTTGCCGTCGCCACCCCCTTGTTTGCTGCAAGCGCAGGCCCCAACACACCGGTAAAGTCGCCACCCTTGCAACAGGAGAAGGCCGCCTTCGCCGGTGGCTGCTTCTGGTGCATGGAGCATGCTTTCGATCAGTTGCCAGGGGTCATATCAGTCACGTCCGGCTATACCGGCGGCCAGAAGAAGAACCCCACCTACGAGGAGGTGTCTGCCGGCGGGACCGGCCATGCCGAGTCGGTGCTGGTGATCTACGACCCGGCGAAGATACGCTACAAGAGACTCCTGGAGGTCTACTGGCACAACATAGATCCGACAGTCAAGGACCGGCAGTTCTGTGATGTGGGGCATCAATACCGCAGCGCCATTTTCTATTACACGGAGGAGCAGGAACGCCTTGCCCTCCAGTCGAAAGCCGAGTTGGAAAAGAACAAACCGTTTCAGGGGTCCATCCAGACCGAGATCGTTTCAGCGGGCCCATTCTATCCGGCCGAAGAATACCACCAGCATTACTACCGGAAAAACCCGGTCCGTTACTGGTTTTACCGAACCAGCTGCGGACGGGATAAAAGGCTCAAGGAACTTTGGGGGCCCACTGGCCGGACAGTAAACGGAAACTGACGCGCTGGCGCGCAGTCTGATCGCCAGTGCCCTTTCTGCCAGATGGCAGGCAAGCCGGCCGAGGCCACGATCGACTGAAGATAATCTTTATCAAATCTTTACCGTTTCTTTATCGTTTACTTACCTTCCAATGCTACTTTAATTACAGAGTTCAAAGTGAAACCGGCTTTTATAGCCACAATAACAGGAAGGGAGGAAAATAAAATGCGTCGACTTACAGCACTCGTTGTTTTTTCTTTATCACTTCTTCTGTCTGGTCTTGCCATGGCGGAAACACCAATGCCTGCCGTGCAGCAAGGGCAAGCAACGGTAAAAGCCGCAACGCCTTTGGTTAGATGCTCAACCTGTGGCGTAGAGTTCACAACCTTGAAAGGGCTTCAAGAGCACCTGAAAGCGCATCCCGGGCATAAGATTGTCCCGGCAGCAGGAGGAGTTGCAGCGCCTCTGGTCAAGTGCTCAACCTGCGGTGCGGAGTTTACGACAATTAGCGAAGTTCAGGAACACCTGAAAGCGCATCCTGAGCACAAACTGGTTTCAACGGGAGGAGTTGCAGCGCCCCTGGTCAAGTGCTCAACCTGCGGTGTGGAATTTACAAATTTAGAAGAGGTTCAGGAACATTTGATAGCGCATCCCGAGCATAAGATGGTTCCGGAGGAGTAATTGCCGGCATACAATACTAAGCACAGCAGAGCATAAAGGGGTCACCGAGCATAACGTACTGGAGCCTCCCCTGATTGACCAGACCTGCCAGGTTTCCAAAACCTGGCAGGTCTTTGTAATGGAGAGGACTCATTTTGAGGCAAAAGTACCTAACAAGAAAAGGAGTTTTTTGGGCCAACTGGGAAGGAGTGGGGGCAGGCTTGTACAATTTGGTTTATAATGGTCAAAAGTCTAACCTGCACCAAAGATCCACTGCTGGATTTCCGTTGCATCCCTGTTTTGCGACTTTATCCACCTCATCCCTGGACGCGAGCCGCTCCGCTATTGCAGGACCACATTGGATTGCGGCGGCGCGCCTTCCGCCAGCAGGCGCAGGAGTTCTCCCCTGCTGTGCATCCTGTCGGAGATCCTGCCTTTTTTCGAGTTGACGATGAAGGCAAAGGATACTTCGCGGCCTGCCGCGTTGACGCCGTATCCGGCCAGCGCGAAAACATCGTTGAGACTGCCGGTTTTCACCCGGAAACGCTCGTCGGTGTAGCCTATTCTCTTCACGGTTCCTTCCATGCCGGGACGGGGAAGGGTTTCGCGGAAACTTTCGAACCATGGTTTTTTTGAGACCTGGTACAGATAGTCTGCGATGAAACGAGTGGTGATCCTGTTTTCCCTGGTCAGGCCGCAGCCGTCGGCGATTTTCGCCTCTTTGGTGGGGAGGTCCAGGCTGTTGAGGAAACTGCACACCGCCCTGTTACCCTTGCCGCGGGTCCCGGGAGACCCGTAGCGCCCTTCTCCCAGGGAATTCGCCAGGTTTTGCGCCGTCGCGTTCCTGCTGTGGACGTTCATGTCGTGCAGAATTTCGAAAAGTTCCTGTTTGTCCCTGATTTCCACGGAATGCCTGGTAACCTTATAGGTTTTTTTTCTGCTCCTGCGCCTCTTTTTCCCTTTAACGGCAACTGCCTTACGCACGGTAATGACTTTGTGCACCGTGCCGCCCTGTTCCGCGTAATCGAGGACGGCACCCGTGATGAGGAGCTTCATCAGCGAAGCGGGTACAAGTCGTTCCCGCAAGGAATTGCCTGATTCTGCCAGCTGTTTGCCCGTTTCCAGGTCGATCACTGTCAAAGCCCACTCAGCGTTATCGGGCAGGAACTGCTCAAGGAGCTTTCCCAGGTCACGGCTGGATTCATCTCCATGGGCCGGGCAAGCGGTGAATGAAAAAATGATCAAAAATATGACGACGGCGCCCTTCAGCAACGTCTTAGGCAAAATACGCATTTTTCTCTGTTCCTCTCACGGGCCTAATGGGTGACCCCAAAGGTTTCTGGGCGTGGATTCAACCGCCTTTTACTCAGCCGTTTTCCAACATTTTTTGCAGCGTACTTCCGACATCTTCCATGTGGAACGGTTTCATAAGGGCGGCTGCGAAGCCATATTCCCGGTAGTTGGCCATTACCGGATTGTTGGAGTAGCCGCTGGCAACGATGAGCCTGGCTGCCGGATCAAATTCAAGGATGATCTTTGCCGCTTCCTGCCCTCCCATTCCTCCCCGTATGGTGAGGTCGAGGATCACCGCGGACGGAGTTTTACCCTTACGAACCATGTCCCGATACCTTTGTACCAGATCTTCCCCGCAGCTGAACCCCTCGGCGTCGTACCCCATCATGGACAGCATTTCACACTCTATGTCACGGATGTATTCTTCATCATCCATCATCAGGATGAGCCCCTTGCCGATGGCAACATCCCTGTGAACCCGGTGGTTGTCCGTACCGACAGGTTCATGGCTTGCGGGAAGGAGTATCTCGAATGTGGTCCCTTTTCCCGGTTCGGAGGTAACGGAAATGTCACCGCCGTGCTTTCGTATTATGGAATAGGCCGAGGTGAGTCCGAGTCCGGTTCCGGTTTCCTTGGTCGTGAAGTAGGGATCGAAGATCTTGCCCTGATTCTCTGGCGTAATGCCTTCTCCCTGGTCGCTGACCACCATTGCCACGTATCGCTCCTCCTCCGACGTGCCTTGTTGGGACAGGAGACGGTTTGCAGCCGAGACTCGCACCGCTCCACCCTGAGGCATGGCCTGGACCGCATTGATGAGGAGATTGTTGATGACCTGCCCAAACTGACCCTCGTCTGCCTCCACCGGCCAGAGATCTTCGGCGATTGTCACTTCGGCGGCGATACTGGAGCCGGTCAGGGCGAACGACACGGCATTTTCTATCAACTGTCGAAGGTCGGTCGGTTTCGTTACCGGGTCTCCCCCCCGGGAAAAGGTCAGCAACTGGCAGGTGAGGCCGGTGGCCTGCGATACGGCCTTTTCGCACCTGTCAATCCGCTCGAAGCCCTTATGCCCTTCGGGGAGCTGCATCCTGAGAATGGAGAGGTTTCCGGTGATACCGGTGAGGATGTTGTTGAAGTCGTGGGCGATTCCACCGGCCAGGACACCGAGGCTCTCAAGTTTCTGGGCATGCAGCAGCTTCCTCTCAAGTTCGATGCGTTCGGCCTCGGCCGCTACCTGCTCGGTGACGTCCCGTCCGATCTCGATAACCTTGACGACCTCTCCCCCTTCGTCCCTGACCGGCACCGACCTCAACTCGATGCTGCGTCCGGTTGTGGAGACGGTGAGCGTTTCTCTTTGTTCTCCGGTCCGGAACGTGTCCAGGGCAATACATCCCTCGCAGGAATTTTTGATTCCGTGCCGCACCTCATAGCAGTGCTGTCCGATCAAGTCAGTCGGATCGTGGCCCGTGGACCGGGCCGCGGCCGGATTGGCCCAGAGAACCTTCAGGTCGGGTGTCAGGAGGGTCAGCCCGTCCGGAATCCCGTCGAGGAGGGCCTGGAATTCCAGGAAAAGCCTCCGATAGCGGGACTCGCTTTCCCTTAGGGCTTCCTCCATGGCCTTGCGCTCCGATATGTCGTAGAAGTAGCCGCAGGTGTATTCCCGGCCGTCATGTACCAGGAAGCTGGATGTCAGCTCCACCGGGACAAGTTTTCCCGACGCAACCCGGTGCACTGTCTCGAAGCGTGCCTGCTTTCCTGTACGCATTTGTTCCAGCAGCCCGTCGACGCACGCCATGTCGAAGGCGGGGTCCCAGTCGGGAATACGCATGGTCTGCAGTTGCTCCAGGGCAACACCATAATGCTCGCAGGCCGCCCGGTTGGCGTAGACCATCCGGTAGCCGTCGGCGGGATCCAGCACGTAGAACGGGTCGCGGGAGAATTCAATCAGTGTCCCGAAGAAGGATGCGTCACGTTCCGCCCTGACGCGCTCCGTGACGTCCCGGGCTATGGCGCAGATGTATTCTTTGCCATGACAGACGAGGTAGTTGGAGCTAATCTCGACATTAACGGTCCGGCCGTCCTTGGCTAGGTGTGACCTGACCCGTTTGATAGTGCCGGTACGGATCAGCCGCTCCAGGTCAGCTGCGATGTCTTCGTTGGCATAATCGGGGTCGAGGTCCGTGACGGACATGGAGAGGAGCTCTTCGCAGTCGTATCCCAGCATGGCGCAGGCCGCCTGGTTGCAGTCCATGATCCGGCCATCCAGGGTGATCCAGTAGACGGCGTCGCAGACGTTCCTGATGGAGAAGTCTGCCAATTGCAGCTTCTGGTGCGCAATCCGGAGATCTTCCATACTCGTCTGGAGGCGGCTGTTGAAATCTGAGATACGGCGAAGGTGGCGATTGATGAGGAGGTAGAGCAGCAGGGCGGTAATCAGGATAAAGGCGAGCCCCTTGAAGAGCGAGATCCGCCCCAGCAGGTCGGGGTCGCGGGTGATGAAGCCCATCACCGTGTCCGAGAACAGAATCCATAGGCCCCCGAACAGCGCATAGACTGCCACGATGCGTATGGTCGCGTTTCGATCTTTCCATGCAGTAATCATTCTCAAAAAGCAGCTCCTGTGAGATATTTTTTGTTCTGCCCCGTCACACATCCCAGGCCGTACCTTAAGAAAGTATCATGGAGTATATCGGACAGGAGGAATACTGGACAGATTTATTTATAGTACGTTCAGAAGCAATAAACATACCTGTTTTTTTATCCTCATTTTCTCTTCATTTACATCGAGAATGACAAATTTGGCAGGATTGAAATACATATCGTCATTGGAAATTTCAAGAATCAGCCTTTTTATATTACCCCCCTGCCTATGTCATTCGAAGCAGTGCCGTTTGAATCGCTCCAGACCTCTGTGGAGTTGTGGGTCAGGCCGTTGAAATTCAATATTTATCCTGTATAGTCTTAGGGGGTCGGGTTTGACTTTTTGTCATCCGTCACATAGAAATCGAAAAGTTTAACCTGTCCCAAAACTGTTTATTTTGGCTGTTGAGAAAAGTGAATGTTCTCGAAAAGTTAAATACTTGTGATACCTTTTCACCATGCCATTCTATTTGTTGGAGCAACTGTTCAGGCCGGGGAGAAACCCGTAGCCAAAAAAGGGGGGACCAAAACTATGAGTGCACTTGTGGTAAAGATTCAGATGAAAGCCGAGTTTCGTGATCAGTTCATCAAGGAAATGTTGGCCGATGCGATCGGTTCGGAGATGATTGAGCCGGGTTGCCTGATGTTCAACATTGTAAATGACGCCGCCGATCCCAACATCCTCTATCTGTTCGAAGTGTACAAAGACGCTGATGCCATAGAGGCTCACAAGAAAATGCCGCATTTCGTAAAATGGCTGGAAGCAACGAAGGATTGGCTTGCAGCACCCCTAGAGATTATGCTCTGCAATATGATATATCCCCCTGCGAACGCCTGGGAGAAACGTCCTGCGCCAAAGATGTGAGATGGAGTGAAGATTGACACCCCCCCCTGGAGAGATATCCGGAGGGGGGTTATTCATTCATAGGGAACACCTGCCTATCCATGACCACCCTGAGGTGGCTACTACGCTTCTTACGTTTTTTCCTTCAGCTGGATTGGGTAGCATAAATACATGGGCGTCCCCGTCTTGTCCGTCTATTTCGTTTTCCCTTGTCGGTCTACGGTCGCCACATGTAAAGAAACTGAGGCGATGAAAGCATCTCGAGGCCGCTTGTGTTTATGTTGATCAGATTGATCGCAGACGGTGAACCAGGCGACGCTGCGGAGTAAATCGATCCTTTGTAGCCGCCTGGACGGTAGTAGGTAACGACTTTCGCCTCTTTGATCCCGATCGCCTTTTTCATCTCTTTGATTGTGTCGTCCAGGTATTCCACCTTGTCGATCAGCCCCGCTGCAAGCGCCTGGTCCGCCGAGTAGATGCGGCCGTCGGCCAGTTTCTCCAGTTCTTTTTCGCTCAGCCGGTTGTTTTTCCGAGCCAGGATCACCCCCCGGAACCGTGTGGCAAAGCTATCGATGATGTTCTGCATGATTTTTTGCTCTTCGGCTGTGCTCGGTCGGAACGGCGACATTATATCTTTTTTTGCGCCCGATTTTATGGTCTTTTCCGCGATTCCTACCTTGTCGAGAAGCCCTTCCACATTGAAATTCAGAAGCAGTACCCCGATGCTCCCGGTTACCGCGGCAGGATGTGCGATGATCATATCCGACGCAGTAGCGATATAGTAGGCGCCGGAAGTTCCCAGGCCGGTGATGCAGGCGTACACCGGAACTTTCTTGCGGCTTTCGAACTGCTGCATCTCGTGATAAATAGTGTCGCTGGCGGCCACCGTCCCACCCGGAGAATTGATTCGTAGAATAACGCCTGCGATATCATCATCCTTTTCCGCCTTGGCCAGGATTTCCTTCATCTGCGCCACTGTGGACGGTTGTTCCCTTAGGCCGCCCGGTTCCTTTTCCGAGATGAAACCCGCGATATCCACAAGCAGCAGCTTGCTTTCCCCAGCCCCTTCGATGACCTTTTCCTGGAGTGGTTTGACGCTTGGTACAATGTTCACATTGAATAGGGTGCATCCGTTGAGAATTACGGACAGGAGAATCAGAACAGGCAACTGACGGCTTCGAATAGACATGGGGCCTCCTTTGAATGAAAATGCGGGACTGGTCCCGCCGTGCAAAAATTCCCGGAAACCGTTTACCTGGCTGGAAATCTTACAGCTTACAAATGCCATATATTACGAGTAACAATGCTGCGATGATGAGGATTGCGGGCATCCACAAGCTGTGATCGTACGAGAGACGATGTAAAAAATTGCCTAACGACATGGAAAGAATTGCCCCATATTCTACCATTGTATTATCCTTCCTTTGCATAGTGTAGCTGGGGGCTTGTACTCAGTGCTTGATATGAATTGTACCGTATTTCACGGTTTATTCACTGGGGAACGGTGGAGTGATCGAAATGTTAAGGATGTCTTTGTGGCAGAAATGATAAAATCTAAGATAGAAATATATTTTGTGTCCCGAATAATTGACATGGTCGAGTGGGTAAAAGAATAATAATTAATGATATTTATGTGGACTTGCAAACTGAGTACTGGTATTTGATTTACAAATATTTACAGATTATATCTGTCACCGAAAAGGCAAAATCCGGGTAACCGGATGACGCAAAGCTACCTGTCCAGTGTCTGGATAGAGGGGCTGTCGAAAGGCATCAACGCTGAAGCCTATCTTTGCGGTTTATAAGATAGGCTTTTTGTTTATATTCTTTATCAGTCAAAGTTTGAATTGAAATTTCATAATTATTAGCTGGGACAACTATTGATCTCAGAATAGTAAACTCAAAGGAGAAGTGTAATGAAAAGAAAATTGTTTTTTGTAATTGCTGCTATGTTTCTGGTTGGTTTGGGAGGGTGCGCCTCTGCACCGTCCAAAAAAGATACTGTATTTGCATCGTACAATAAATTACTCGTAAAACCGATAAATTATGAAACTGCAGCAATCGACAAAATATCTGGTGATGAACTTGTAGAGTTTAATAATGCGAAACCTGCTTTGCAGAATATGTTTCAAGAAAGCTTAACAGCATCAGCCAGCGATAAGAAATATTTTGATGAAATATTGTTTGCAGGAAGCGCTGATGCAACCACTCTAGTGTTACAGCCAAAATTAGCATTCTTAGACCCGGGAATCAGATGGGTAATGGCGGGCAAGGGTGTAATAATTTGTGAACTAAGTGATGGAACAACAGGCAAAATAGTTGGAAAATACACAGTTACAAGATCTGTGAGTCGCCCATTAACAAGTACAATGATGGGCGCTATAGAAACACTCATTGAAGAAATGGGTGAGGATGCTGCATCTCAAATGGGAAATGCGATATAGCTAGTTTCCATCCGGGGTTTCCGGATGTCTAGAATAGGTTATTGTTTTTGATTATTACAATTGTGCCTCCTCCGGTGATGTCGGAGGAGGCATTTTTTACCTTATAAAAATATACAGGTTCTTCTCTGAAATTTGTACAAAAGGCACGGTAAACTGAGCACCTTGAAGTCGCCAGCCGCTCTAGCGGGTAAATACAATTTCCAAGGGATCACTCAGCTCAAGCTTGATCCCAGGCAGAGCCTTCAGTATTTCCTTTGCCACTTCCGGCGAGGCGGGTTCGGCCTTTTTTAGCAATTCCAGTTTTTCAGCATCCATGTTCATACGGCCGGGATCGAATTCGAACACGGTGACCCGGTTGCCGTCCCGGTAGGTAGCGTTGCTTGTCTTGATGGTTCCGTTTACTTCGATGGCAAGGGAAAACTTCATCCCTTTCAGCATTTCTACCATCGCTTTTTCCTGATCGGGCGTCATTACCGACTGTTCTTCCTTCGCTGGCTTTTGCTCCGCAGCGGATACCGGTTGTTCCGACTTTTTCTCTGATTGCGGTTGAATAACCAAAAGCCGTGCCTCCCGGCCCGGTGTGAAACGGAACTGAATCGGCTTCTCGCTGCCGTCCTTTGACGCGGCCGTTTCCGACATCGGTCCGTCGGACTTCTGGCTCAGCTTCAGCGTGTTGATGTCTTTAAAGGAGTAAAGTGCCCGATACCCTTTGAAGCCCTTTTCCTCCACCGGTTTGGCAGAGACGAATTCAACTCCAGCGCCCATGCTGGCAGACCGTTTCCTGAGTTTTTTCGGATCATAGAGTGAAAATGGTTCAGCTTTTTCCCCGGGTCCGGCAAAAGCCTTCGCCATCTGGTCCATCTGCTCGACCATCTTCCTGCTGAGAAGCATTTTTTCCTCGATAGTGCCGCTTCCGTCGGGGTTTACCCGAACTGTCGTCTCCACTTGGAAACAGCTCGTCAGCAATGCACAGACAGACATCGCCACCATCATTCGCAATGAAAAATGCATCGTACCCCCCCTTTTGCTTCCCACTTTTATTCCACACGCAGATGACCAGCCTGCCATACCACCCTTCGCTTGTACCTCTTTCCCACTTGCCCCCTTCAGTGCTGCCGGTCGAAATGTTAACGCTTACCATACCACTCTCCGTCAAGAATGGAAGATGCACAGGTCTTGGTTGTAAAGATTGAGGCGAACTATCTTGAGATTTCCATTGCCTCAGAAGCTGTGCGAGTGGGTCCCTGAAAGTACGTCATGCACTATCACAATCCAACCTCACGACAAGAGTAAAAAAAGAAAGGGAGATCAACAGCGATCTCCCTTGTACAGTACCAGGTACATCTAATCGCAGAACAATCACTCGAAAATGTCCCACCGCTCTCCGATATTGTAGACAGGGTATTTCCCGTCTTCATGATCCTCCATGGTAAATATCCCCATGTTCAGTGCAACCACAAGCGGCATCATCGCTGCCAATTCCCCTTCGTACTGTATGGCACCCGGGCTTCTCGATGAATTGCCTTCCGCCCAGGCGTCACGATTTTTGGCATATACCTGAAAAGCAGGTGAATCAAGGGTGACCAGCGCTTTTTCGATGACCGGTTTGACAACTCCTTTACGCTCCTCTCCATGAATGAGCGCCGCAAGCGGTATCCCGATCGGCTGTGATCCATTGTTCAGATTGATCAGGGACGCCATGTAGCCGGTATGGCCGCCAAGTGCCAGGGAGCCGGCAGTGAGTCCCAGGTTCATGGAATAATCGGCATCAAAGCGCGTTGGTGCTCCGCAGCGCCCTTCATATCCCAAAAAACCGGTCTGCACGGCAAACACGAATTTCAGGAAGTTCTTCCGCTCGCTTTCATTGGCAAAGTGCAGTTCTCCCGATTTCTCATAGTGATCAGGGTTATGCTGCATATCCCGAATCCGTTCCCTCATCATTCTGACCAGAAGGTTCTCGGAAGGTATTTGAGAAACCTTGAGGTTGCCGTGGTCGTCACGATCCAGAAGCATCGCCTCCACAATGTCGTCGGGAAGCGACATGAACAGATTTTTCGACGCATCGGACAATTCCTGGGCGCTGATGATGAAGTCCTTTTTCACCCTGGTGGAGAGTTCCATCTCCCTGGCGACATAGTCTGTTTCGCTGATCCTGTATTCAAGCCCAAGTATCTGCAGATGCTTCAGGATGGAGTCCACACCGTACAGCTTATCAAATTCCTTCACTTTCTGTTCGTCCAGAAATCCATTTTCGGCGAGGATGCCTGCATCTGTCAGATCTCTTTTTATCGTCATGAGTCTTGCCGATAGCTTGTTAAGCTCTTGTATCAGCATTTTCATCTCGGGAATGAATTCGATGATACCTTCCGGAATTACCCCGACCCCATACGTTTTCGCCTGTTTGGCGCGATTGACCACCACTCCGGTCATATAAGAGACAACGTCTTTCAGCGATTGCTTCTTCTCTGCGATTTCCTCGGAGATGATGGTGATATGAGGGCGTGTCTGAAGGGCGATTTCCAGGGCGATATGACTGGCGGAGCGACCCATTACCTTGTAGAAAAACCATGTTTTGCCCTGTGATGCCGCATCCGTAAGGAGATTCCCGATGGTCTTGCTGTAAACCCTTGCAGCGGTATAGAATCCGAACGATATGGGGAGCAGGGTTTTTCCACCCACATTTATCTGTAGGTCGCCATCAATCGTTTTGGGTACGCCAACTACGGTGCACGGTTTGGCCAGAATGCAGGCATTGTACTGTTCGCTCAGAAATTCAGCCAGTTCGATAGCGTTTGTGTTGGAATCGTCGCCACCAACAATGATTATGCCGTCAAGACGGTATTTCTGAACGGTGGCAAGAACCGCCGCAAATTTTTCAGGAGAATCTATCTTGGTCCGTCCGGTGCCCAGGTAGTCAAAACCGCCGGTATTAAGGAGATACTTCATTTTTTTGCTGGTTATCAGCAATCCTTCACCCTTGAGGAGGCCATCAGGACCTTTTTCGAAGCCTATGAGTGTATTGTTTTGTCCCAGCGCTTTCAGTATGCCGGAGAGGACATTGTTCCCTCCTGATGCAGGGCCGCCGGAAAAGATTACGCCGATCTGTTTGTCTGACAGATTCTGGATTTTGGTAGAGGTTTCCTCTGCACCCACAACCAGAAGGGGCGTTTTCATGTTCGGAAACTGCCTGCGCAGAAGTGCCTCATCCTTTACCGGAAGAGACTCCTCCGAAACGGTGAAGGCAACGGGTCGAATCTTCCCTTCAAAAAGAAAAGCCTTTGCCACCTGAACCGGCAATTCGGCCAGAAAACACTCGGTTGGAGATGTCCGCTTTATGTTGACTTCCTTATCCTTTACCTGGAACTCTACAGCATCACCTTGCATTGAAATCCTCCGGAAATTTTCTCATAGTATTTCCTGATTAACATCAATCTTCCGCCAGCTCCCAAACATGTCATTCCCGAAGCGCTTCTGATCGGGAATCCAGCTTCTAATCGACTAAACTCTGGCCCCCCGATAAAGGCTATCGAGGGTGACAATCTTCATAGCGGAAGAATAGTGTTAATCAGATAGTATTTTAACAACTTTAAAAGCAAAAAACGGTAAAAGTCAAGTGGGCCGGGGGGCTGCCATAGGATTGTTGCAGATGACAGAGCCATGGAACGGTTCTGAAATATGGGTTTGGTGTCTGATGCCTTACTACGAGTAGGGCCTCTGGCTGGCATTGGTCGGCAATTAGGTGGATTTTCTGACATTGTTTTCAGGCAGAGAGATGGCAACGTTTCGCAAACACGAACTGAGCGGCAGGTTTCTGGGCACATTTCCTCTAGCAACTTTCCTGGATATATCTCTGAATCGACTCACCATTTCTGCAAATTGGGACTTGATAAACAATATTTTGTTTGTATTCTTTCAGAATTGAGTTTGCGACAAGAAGTTGTGTTCTTTTTGAGCAATGCCACATAGGTTAATGCGCACAGACTAAATATCTGTTTTGGTCAGACCACCGGTCGACACGCGCGTGAACCGGCCAATAGCGATCAGGCGGCCTACGAAACTAAGACACAAGGAGAAGAACCGATGAGAATAAGAGCCATTTTGATGACTGCCGCCCTCGTGGCTGCCATTTCTATTTCCACGGTTGCTTCGGCACGGACTGCACCGACGACCAGCGAGATCAAAACTATCTCGGAAAAGGCAATCATCTATGGCCTCCCGATGGTGATGATGTACAGCATCATGAACAAATATGCCATCAATAAGGACTCTGGCCAGTTCAAGGCGCCGTTCAATACGATCAAGAATGAACCCAAGGTGTACACGCCTGCGGACACCGCAATAGTTACCCCCAACAGCGACACGCCCTATTCGTGGCTGTGGCTGGATCTTCGCACCGAGCCGGTGGTGCTCTGCGTACCGGAGGTCGAGAAGGACCGCTACTACTCAGTTATGCTGACGTCGCAGTATACCTTCAACTTTGGCTATATCGGCAGCCGTGCGACCGGCAACGGTGCCGGCTGTTACGCCGTCGCCGGGCCAGCCTGGAAGGGCGCCACCCCTAAAGGCGTCAAGAAAGTCTTCACCTCCGAGACGGAATTTGCACTCGCAACCTACCGGACCCAGCTGTTCAATCCGGCCGACATCGACAATGTGAAGGCAATTCAGGCCAAGTATAAAGTACAGCCCTTGTCGGCGTTTCTCGGCCGGCCGACACCGCCGTCGGCGCCCTCAGTCAATTGGCCGAAGATCGACAAGGTAATGGAGAAGTCCGATCTCTTCGGCTACCTCGCCTTTCTCCTCCAGTTTGCTCCACCTACAGGCCCAGCGGCCGTGGAAGTTCCTCTCCGTAAGCAATTTGCCCGCATCGGCATAGTGGCAGACAAGCCGTTCCCTACCATTACGCTTAAAGAAGCCGACAAGGCGGCAATGGCCGAGGCTGGCAAGCTCGCAGAGGCAGCGATCAAGGCAAAGATCGAGAAAATGGGCAAGCTGGTCAACGGCTGGATAGTCGTGACATCCGGGATCGGCGACCGTACTCTCTACAACGGAGACTGGACTCAGCGAGCTGCGGTGGCTGTGGCCGGCATTCTGGCCAACGATCCGGCCGAGGCAGTCTATCCGATCACCCGTCAGGACGGCGACGGACAGCCACTGGATGGGTCCAAGGCGAACTATACGCTGACTTTTCCGTCCGGGGCATTCCCGCCGGTAAACGCCTTCTGGTCGGTGACCATGTATGACGGCAAGACGCAGCTGTTGATCGAGAATCCGATTGACCGCTACCTGATCAACTCACCTATGCTGCCTGATCTGAAGAAGAACGCCGATGGCTCGCTGACGTTGTACATCCAGAAGGACGAACCCTCAGACCCGGTCCAGAAGTCGAACTGGTTACCGGCGCCGAACGGGCCAATCTACCTGGTGATGCGCCTCTACTGGCCGAAGGAAGCGGCGCTGAACGGTACCTGGTTGCCGCCGGCGATCCAGCGAACGAATTGAGTGTGCGCAAGGAGGCATGAGCCGGACGTGTCATCATTCAGTTCACGCCATGGTTCTCGAGCCTGTTGAGACGCACCATTATCCGGCCACCGCCTGACAGGGTGCTGAGCGCCCCCGAAACCGCACTGCACAACGTAAGGTATTGTATTGGGTGCGAGACAGAGTGCGATTCTGTCTCTATTACCAACTCAAGCGAGACTGGAGGAAAAAATGAACAGTTCAAGACGAATACTATTTATCGGAGTACTATGCAGCGCAATCGCCGTTGCGCTATTAGCCGGCTGTAAGAAGAAGAACGACGCCATTTCAACTGCCGATCAGGCCGACAAGAAGGCGGGCATCGCCGTGCCAGGCATCGCTGAGACCAAGGCTATCGCCGAGGAAGGTTTTATCTATGGACTGCCAATCGTGATGAACTACGCGGTGATGTACGAGTATGCAGTCGATCGCAACTCTGGTCAGTTCAAGGCGCCGTTCAACACAATCAAGAACGAAGCTCGCGTCTTCACCTACAAAGACACGGCCGTTATTACCCCCAACAGCGACACCCCGTATTCTTTCCTGTGGATGGACTTGCGTACTGAGCCAATGGTGCTGTCGGTTCCAGCGGTAGAGAAGGGCCGTTACTATGCCGTGCAGCTGGAAGATGGCAACACCTACAACTATGGCTACATCGGTAGCCGCGCCACGGGCAACGACCCTGGAGACTATCTCGTCGTTGGCCCCGACTGGAAGGGCGAGACGCCTGCGGGCATTAAAAAGGTGTTCCGTTCCAGTACACCGTTTTCGCTCGCGGGCTACCGTACTCAGCTCTTCAATGCTAAGGACATGCCTAACGTGGTGAAGGTGCAGGCAGGATACAAGGCGCAGCCGTTGTCCGCGTTCCTCAAACAACCCGCTCCGCCAGCCGCGCCGAAGATTGATTTTCTTCCAGCCACGGCAGCAGGGATCAAAGCGAATTTCTACGAGTATCTTGACGCCGCCCTCCAGTTCGTACCGTTGACACCGGAGAATAAAGAGATTCGCGCCAAGCTCGCCAGAATCGGCATCGGACCGGGCAAGACCTTTGAGTTCAAGGATCTCTCGCCGGAACATAAAGCCGCCGTGTTGCTGGCGATGAAGGAGGGCGACAACAAGGTGGACAAGTATCTGGCCACAGGAATGAAAAATGTCAACGGCTGGAAGATCGGCTCACTTTTTGGCGATAGTGCGTTCTTCGATGGTAACTGGTTGAAGCGGGCGGCCGGGGCCAAGGGAGGCATCTATGGCAACGATAGCGTCGAGGCCACGTATCCGTTGACCCGGGTGGATGCGACGGGCGAGACGCTCGACGGCAGCAAACACAACTATACGCTCACATTTCCGGCTGGCCAACTGCCGCCTGTGAATGCTTTCTGGTCAGTGACGATGTACGATGGCAAGACACAGCTCCTTATCAAGAATCCGATCAACCGCTACCTTATTAATTCGCCGATGTTGCCCAACATGAAAAAGAATGCGGACGGTTCACTCACGCTCTACATCCAAAAGGATTCTCCGGGCAAAGCGAAGGAAGCGAATTGGCTGCCGGCACCGAACGGCCCGATGTACATTGTCATGCGACTTTATTGGCCGAAGACGGAGGCACCTTCCGTCCTTCCTGCCGGTTCAGGCAGTTGGAGTCCGCCGGGCATCGTGCCGACTAAGTGAACGACCAGCCTGACAGTCACGATTGCATGCCAACGTAGAGATGTCACATAGCAGCCCAAGCGGTTGCAGCGTTCAGAGCTCCTCCCATTTCCCATTTCCATCTTCGCTGGGGAGCCATACTCCAAAAGTGGGACTTTTCCTTGAGAAAAGTCCCACTTTTTTATTGAATCCAGAAAACCGGGACACTTCACCAATTCTTTTCCTGAATAATGGGAAGATGTTCCTCGTATTTCTTCTGGTATAGTATTGTATAGGTGAGCCATTAGAAGCACATGGTAACAGGGGGCAGGTTACAACTCTTCAGATATAGTGATGGTCAGGAGCTACGTATGGATCATATCCCACCGATCTATCTTGAAATTGTGCAGAAACTCATTGTCTCGGTGATCGTTGTCGGTCTTGCTGTCGTTGCAAGCCGTTTGGCAGGAAGGCTTCTCAAGAAAAGCATCAAGGATGAAGCTCAAATGCTCACCGTGAGCGCGCTGGTTAGAAAATGCACGTACATTGCGGCCGCATTGATCATTGTGTCAATCGTCTTCGGATTTGGTGGTAATTTTGCAACTATTATCGGGATCGTGGGCGCCGGTGTAGCCTTCGCCTCGCAAGAGGTAATAGGCTCTTTCGCGGGCTACATGAACATCATTACCGGCAATATCTTCAGAATCGGTGACCGGATACGGATCGGCAACGTGGTGGGAGACGTACTTGACATCAGTTTGCTGCGTACCACGGTCATGGAGATCGGCGAATGGGTAAAAGCCGACCAGTACACGGGCAGGGTCGTAAGTCTCGCCAATCGCGTAATTTTTTCCGATCCGGTTTTCAACTATACGCAACATTCCTGTTACCTCTGGGATGAGATTATGATCCCGGTAACCTATGACAGCGATTGGCGGCGTGCGGTCGAAATCATATTGGCAAAGGGACAGGAAATGACGGTATCATTTCATGCCGGAGCACGAGCGGAATTCGAGGAGATGATAAAGAAATATCCATCCCTTCATGAAGTGCCGGTCGAACCATCCAGCTACATTACCATGACGGACAATTGGATCGAGTTGACGTTGCGGTATATCGTTGAAGTCAGAAACCGCCGGGTCGTGAAAGGGCAGATCCACGCAGAGTTGCTGGAATGCTTTGACAAGGAACCTGAAATCAAGGTTGCCTCGATGACTGTCGATATTGTCGGCTTTCCATCAGTGAAGAAAAGTCCCTGATATCCCTCCTTATCCCACTTCTCTCTGAACGAATTTCTCTCGAATAAACAATTCCAAAACTTCCTCGGTATAGTATTGACCTGCCTTGCCATCAATGAATCATGCTAAAGAATCACTGGATCGAGCCTATAAGGGCATGAGCAGGGGGATGGCAGGCTGGAAAAATTCAACACCGATTGATACACCACTTCTGCGATAGAAAAACAGGGCATTGAATCGTTTGCGAGCCCGGTGAGACATCTTTTGTGCCTTGTTGCTAAATTGTGTACTATGCTTTGCTACAAAATCAGCTCCTCCGATTTGGTTCGATGCACTTGACAGGTACGGGAAAAGGTGCCAGCGAGTGATAATCATTTGAATAGGATCGAACCTCATGAAAAGACTCAATATGTCGGT
>CAVVDU010000016.1:0-11712 GCA_963746935.1 uncultured delta proteobacterium
CGAAATGTTAAGGATGTCTTTGTGGCAGAAATGATAAAATCTAAGATAGAAATATATTTTGTGTCCCGAATAATTGACATGGTCGAGTGGGTAAAAGAATAATAATTAATGAGTATCTATGTGGACTTGCAAACTGAGTACTGGTATTTGATTTACAAATATTTACAGATTATATCTGTCACCGAAAAGGCAAAATCCGGGTAACCGGATGACGCAAAGCTACCTGTCCAGTGTCTGGATAGAGGGGCTGTCGAAAGGCATCAACGCTGAAGCCTATCTTTGCGGTTTATAAGATAGGCTTTTTGTTTATATTCTTTATCAGTCAAAGTTTGAATTGAAATTTCATAAATATTAGCTGGGACAACTATTGATCTCAGAATAGTAAACTCAAAGGAGAAGTGTAATGAAAAGAAAATTGTTTTTTGTAATTGCTGCTATGTTTCTGGTTGGTTTGGGAGGGTGCGCCTCTGCACCGTCCAAAAAAGATACTGTATTTGCATCGTACAATAAATTGCTCGTAAAACCGATAAATTATGAAACTGCAGCAATCGACAAAATATCTGGTGATGAACTTGTAGAGTTTAATAATGCGAAACCTGTTTTGCAGAATATGTTTCAAGAAAGCTTAACAGCATCAGCCAGCGATAAGAAATATTTTGATGAAATATTGTTTGCAGGAAGCGCTGATGCAACTACTCTAGTGTTACAGCCAAAATTAGCATTCTTAGACCCGGGAATCAGATGGGTAATGGCGGGCAAGGGTGTAATAATTTGTGAACTAAGTGATGGAACAACAGGCAAAATAGTTGGAAAATACACAGTTTCAAGATCTGTGAGTCGCCCATTAACAAGTACAATGATGGGCGCTATAGAAACACTCATTGAAGAAATGGGTGAGGATGCTGCATCTCAAATGGGAAATGCGATATAGCTAGTTTCCATCCGGGGTTTCCGGATGTCTAGAATAGGTTATTGTTTTTGATTATTACAATTGTGCCTCCTCCAGTGATGTCGGAGGAGGCATATTTTACCTTATGAAAATATACAGGCTCTTCTCTGAAATTTGTACAAAAGGCACGGTAAACTGAGCACCTTGAAGTCGCCAGCCGCTCTAGCGGGTAAATACAATTTCCAGGGGATCACTCAGCTCAAGCTTGATCCCGGGCAGAGCCTTCAGTATTTCCTTTGCCACTTCCGGCGAGGCGGGTTCGGCCTTTTTTAGCAATTCCAGTTTTTCAGCATCCATGTTCATACGGCCGGGATCGAATTCGAACACGGTGACCCGGTTGCCGTCCCGGTAGGTAGCGTTGCTTGTCTTGATGGTTCCGTTTACTTCGATGGCAAGGGAAAACTTCATCCCTTTCAGCATTTCTACCATCGCTTTTTCCTGATCGGGCGTCATTACCGCCTGTTCTTCCTTCGCTGGCTTTTGCTCCGTAGCGGATACCGGTTGTTCCGACTTTTTCACTGATTGCGGTTGAATAACCAAAAGCCGCGCCTCCCGGCCCGGTGTGAAACGGAACTGAATCGGCTTCTCGCTGCCGTCCTTTGACGCGGCCGATTCCGACATCGGTCCGTCGGACTTCTGGCTCAGCTTCAGCGTGTTGATGTCTTTAAAGGAGTAAAGTGCCCGATACCCTTTGAAGCCCTTTTCCTCCACCGGTTTGGCAGAGACGAATTCAACGCCAGCGCCCATGCTGGCAGACCGTTTCCGGAGTTTTTTCGGATCATAGAGTGAAAATGGTTCAGCTTTTTCCCCGGGTCCGGCAAAAGCCTTCGCCATCTGGTCCATCTGCTCGACCATCTTCCTGCTGAGAAGCATTTTTTCCTCGATAGTGCCGCTTCCGTCGGGGTTTACCCGAACTGTCGTCTCCACTTGGAAACAGCTCGTCAGCAATGCACAGACAGACATCGCCACCATCATTCGCAATGAAAAATGCATCGTACCCCCCCTTTTTACTTCCCACTTTTATTCCACACGCAGATGACCAGCCTGCCATAACACCCTTCGCTTGTACCTCTTTTCCAGTTGCCCCCTTCAGTGCTGCCGGTTGACATGTTAACGCTTACCATACCACTCTCTGTCAAGAATGGAAGATGCACAGGTCTTGGTTGTAAAGATTGAGGCGAACTATCTTGAGATTTCCATTGCCTCAGAAGCTGTGCGAGTGGGTCCCTGAAAGTACGTCATGCACTATCACAATCCAACCTCACGACAAGAAGTAAAAAACAGAAAGGGAGATCAACTGCGATCTCCCTTGTACAGTACCAGGTACATCTGATCGTAGAACAATCACTCGAAAATGTCCCACCGTTCTCCGATATTGTAGACAGGGTATTTCCCGTCTTCATGATCCTCCATGGTAAATATCCCCATGTTCAGTGCAACCACAAGCGGCATCATCGCTGCCAATTCCCCTTCGTACTGTATGGCACCCGGGCTTCTCGATGAATTGCCTTCCGCCCAGGCGTCACGATTTTTGGCATATACCTGAAAAGCAGGTGAATCAAGGGTGACCAGCGCTTTTTCGATGACCGGTTTGACAACTCCTTTACGCTCCTCTCCATGAATGAGCGCCGCAAGCGGTATCCCGATCGGCTGTGATCCATTGTTCAGATTGATCAGGGACGCCATGTAGCCGGTATGGCCGCCAAGTGCCAGGGAGCCGGCAGTGAGTCCCAGGTTCATGGAATAATCGGCGTCAAAGCGCGTTGGTGCTCCGCAGCGCCCTTCATATCCCAAAAACCCGGTTTGCACGGCAAACACGAATTTCAGAAAGTTCTTCCGCTCGCTTTCATTGGCAAAGTGCAGTTCTCCCGATTTCTCATAGTGATCAGGGTTATGCTGCATATCCCGAATCCGTTCCCTCATCATTCTGACCAGAAGGTTCTCGGAAGGTATTTGAGAAACCTTGAGGTTGCCGTGGTCGTCACGATCCAGAAGCATCGCCTCCACAATGTCGTCGGGAAGCGACATGAACAGATTTTTCGACGCATCGGACAATTCCTGGGCGCTGATGATGAAGTCCTTTTTCACCCTGGTGGAGAGTTCCATCTCCCTGGCGACATAGTCTGTTTCGCTGATCCTGTATTCAAGCCCAAGTATCTGCAGATGCTTCAGGATGGAGTCCACGCCGTACAGCTTATCAAATTCCTTCACTTTCTGTTCGTCCAGAAATCCATTTTCGGCGAGGATGCCTGCATCTGTCAGATCTCTTTTTATCGTCATGAGTCTTGCCGATAGCTTGTTAAGCTCTTGTATCAGCATTTTCATCTCGGGAATGAATTCGATGATACCTTCCGGAATTACCCCGACCCCATACGTTTTTGCCTGTTTGGCGCGATTGACCACCACTCCGGTCATATAAGAGACAACGTCTTTCAGCGATTGCTTCTTCTCTGCGATTTCCTCGGAGATGATGGTGATATGAGGGCGTGTCTGAAGGGCGATTTCCAGGGCGATATGACTGGCGGAGCGACCCATTACCTTGTAAAAAAACCATGTTTTGCCCTGTGATGCCGCATCCGTAAGGAGATTCCCGATGGTCTTGCTGTAAACCCTTGCAGCGGTATAGAATCCGAACGAAATGGGGAGCAGGGTTTTTCCACCCACATTTATCTGTAGGTCGCCATCAATCGTTTTGGGTACGCCAACGACGGTGCAAGGTTTGGCCAGAATGCAGGCATTGTACTGTTCGCTCAGAAATTCAGCCAGTTCGATAGCGTTTGTGTTGGAATCGTCGCCACCAACAATGATTATGCCGTCAAGACGGTATTTCTGAACGGTGGCAAGAACCGCCGCAAATTTTTCAGGAGAATCTATCTTGGTCCGTCCGGTGCCCAGGTAGTCAAAACCGCCGGTATTAAGGAGATACTTCATTTTTTTGCTGGTTATCAGCAATCCTTCCCCCTTGAGGAGGCCATCAGGACCTTTTTCGAAGCCTATGAGTGTATTGTTTTGTCCCAGCGCTTTCAGTATGCCGGAGAGGACATTGTTCCCTCCTGATGCAGGGCCGCCGGAAAAGATTACGCCTATCTGTTTGTCTGACAGATTCTGGATTTTGGTAGAGGTTTCCTCTGCACCCACAACCAGAAGGGGCGTTTTCATGTTCGGAAACTGCCTGCGCAGAAGTGCCTCATCCTTTACCGGAAGAGACTCCTCCGAAACGGTGAAGGCAACCGGTTGAATCTTCCCTTCAAAAAGAAAAGCCTTTGCCACCTGAACCGGCAATTCGGCCAGAAAACGCTCGGTTGGAGATGTCCGCTTTATGTTGACTTCCTTATCCTTTACCTGGAACTCTACAGCATCACCTTGCATTGAAATCCTCCGGAAATTTTCTCATAGTATTTCCTGATTAACATCAATCTTCCGCCAGCTCCCAAACATGTCATTCCCGAAGCGCTTCTGATCGGGAATCCAGCTTCTAATCGACTAAACTCTGGCCCCCCGATAAAGGCTATCGAGGGTGACAATCTTCATAGCGGAAGAATAGTGTTAATCAGATAGTATTTTAACAACTTTAAAAGCAAAAAACGGTAAAAGTCAAGTGGGCCGGGGGGCTGCCATAGGATTGTTGCAGATGACAGAGCCATGGAACGGTTCTGAAATATGGGTTTGGTGTCTGATGCCTTACTACGAGTAGGGCTCTGGCTGGCATGGGTCGGCAATTAGGTGGATTTTCTGACATTGTTTTCAGGCAGAGAGATGGCAACGTTTCGCAAACACGAACTGAGCGGCAGGTTTCTGGGCACATTTCCTCTAGCAACTTTCCTGGATATATCTCTGAATCGACTCACCATTTCTGCAAATTGGGACTTGATAAACAATATTTTGTTTGTATTCTTTCAGAATTGAGTTTGCGACAAGAAGTTGTGTTCTTTTTGAGCAATGCCACATAGGTTAATGCGCACAGACTAAATATCTGTTTTGGTCAGACCACCGGTCGACACGCGCGTGAACCGGCCAATAGCGATCAGGCGGCCTACGAAACTAAGACACAAGGAGAAGAACCGATGAGAATAAGAGCCATTTTGATGACTGCCGCCCTCGTGGCTGCCATTTCTATTTCTACGGTTGCTTCGGCACGGACTGCACCGACGACCAGCGAGATCAAAACTATCTCGGAAAAGGCAATCATCTATGGCCTCCCGATGGTGATGATGTACAGCATCATGAACAAATATGCCATCAATAAGGACTCTGGCCAGTTCAAGGCGCCGTTCAATACGATCAAGAATGAACCCAAGGTGTACACGCCTGCGGACACCGCAATAGTTACCCCCAACAGCGACACGCCCTATTCGTGGCTGTGGCTGGATCTTCGCACCGAGCCGGTGGTGCTCTGCGTACCGGAGGTCGAGAAGGACCGCTACTACTCAGTTATGCTGACGTCGCAGTATACCTTCAACTTTGGCTATATCGGCAGCCGTGCGACCGGCAACGGTGCCGGCTGTTACGCCGTCGCCGGGCCAGCCTGGAAGGGCGCCACCCCTAAAGGCGTCAAGAAAGTCTTCACCTCCGAGACGGAATTTGCACTCGCAACCTACCGGACCCAGCTGTTCAATCCGGCCGACATCGACAATGTGAAGGCAATTCAGGCCAAGTATAAAGTACAGCCCTTGTCGGCGTTTCTCGGCCGGCCGACACCGCCGTCGGCGCCCTCAGTCAATTGGCCGAAGATCGACAAGGTAATGGAGAAGTCCGATCTCTTCGGCTACCTCGCCTTTCTCCTCCAGTTTGCTCCACCTACAGGCCCAGCGGCCGTGGAAGTTCCTCTCCGTAAGCAATTTGCCCGCATCGGCATAGTGGCAGACAAGCCGTTCCCTACCATTACGCTAAAAGAAGCCGACAAGGCGGCAATGGCCGAGGCTGGCAAGCTCGCAGAGGCAGCGATCAAGGCAAAGATCGAGAAAATGGGCAAGCTGGTCAACGGCTGGATAGTCGTGACATCCGGGATCGGCGACCGTACTCTCTACAACGGAGACTGGACTCAGCGAGCTGCGGTGGCTGTGGCCGGCATTCTGGCCAACGATCCGGCCGAGGCAGTCTATCCGATCACCCGTCAGGACGGCGACGGACAGCCACTGGATGGGTCCAAGGCGAACTATACGCTGACTTTTCCGTCCGGGGCATTCCCGCCGGTAAACGCCTTCTGGTCGGTTACCATGTATGACGGCAAGACGCAGCTGTTGATCGAGAATCCAATTGACCGCTACCTGATCAACTCACCTATGCTGCCTGATCTGAAGAAGAACGCCGATGGCTCGCTGACGTTGTACATCCAGAAGGACGAACCCTCAGACCCGGTCCAGAAGTCGAACTGGTTACCGGCGCCGAACGGGCCAATCTACCTGGTGATGCGCCTCTACTGGCCGAAGGAAGCGGCGCTGAACGGTACCTGGTTGCCGCCGGCGATCCAGCGAACGAATTGAGTGTGCGCAAGGAGGCATGAGCCGGACGTGTCATCATTCAGTTCACGCCATGGCTCTCGAGCCTGTTGAGACGCACCATTATCCGGCCACCGCCTGACAGGGTGCTGAGCGCCCCCGAAACCGCACTGCACAACGTAAGGTATTGTATTGGGTGCGAGACAGAGTGCGATTCTGTCTCTATTACCAACTCAAGCGAGACTGGAGGAAAAAATGAACAGTTCAAGACGAATACTATTTATCGGAGTACTATGCAGCGCAATCGCCGTTGCGCTATTAGCCGGCTGTAAGAAGAAGAACGACGCCATTTCAACTGCCGATCAGGCCGACAAGAAGGCGGGCATCGCCGTGCCAGGCATCGCTGAGACCAAGGCTATCGCCGAAGAAGGTTTTATCTATGGACTGCCAATCGTGATGAACTACGCGGTGATGTACGAGTATGCAGTCGATCGCAACTCTGGTCAGTTCAAGGCGCCGTTCAACACGATCAAGAACGAAGCTCGCGTCTTCACCTACAAAGACACGGCCGTTATTACCCCCAACAGCGACACCCCGTATTCTTTCCTGTGGATGGACTTGCGTACTGAGCCAATGGTGCTGTCGGTTCCAGCGGTAGAGAAGGGCCGTTACTATGCCGTGCAGCTGGAAGATGGCAACACCTACAACTATGGCTACATCGGTAGCCGCGCCACGGGCAACGACCCTGGAGACTATCTCGTCGTTGGCCCCGACTGGAAGGGCGAGACGCCTGCGGGCATTAAAAAGGTGTTCCGTTCCAGTACACCGTTTTCGCTCGCGGGCTACCGTACTCAGCTCTTCAATGCTAAGGACATGCCTAACGTGGTGAAGGTGCAGGCAGGATACAAGGCGCAGCCGTTGTCCGCGTTCCTCAAACAACCCGCTCCGCCAGCCGCACCGAAGATTGATTTTCTTCCAGCCACGGCAGCAGGGATCAAGTCGAATTTCTACGAGTATCTTGACGCCGCCCTCCAGTTCGTGCCGTTGACACCGGAGAATAAAGAAATCCGCGCCAGGCTCGCCAGAATCGGCATCGGGCCGGGCAAGACCTTCGATTTCAAGGATCTCTCTCCGGAACATAAAGCCGCCGTGTTGCTGGCGATGAAGGAGGGCGACAACAAGGTGGACAAGTATCTGGCCACCGGAATGAAAGATGTCAATGGCTGGAAGATCGGCTCACTTTTCGGCGACAGTGCGTTCTTCGATGGTAACTGGTTGAAGCGGGCGGCCGGGGCCAAGGGAGGCATCTATGGCAACGATAGCGTCGAGGCAACGTATCCGTTGACCCGGGTGGATGTGACGGGCGAGACGCTCGACGGCAGCAAACACAACTATACGCTCACATTTCCGGCTGGCCAACTGCCGCCTGTGAATGCTTTCTGGTCAGTGACGATGTACGATGGCAAGACACAGCTCCTTATCAAGAATCCGATCAACCGCTACCTTATTAATTCGCCGATGTTGCCCGGCATGAAAAAGAATGCGGACGGTTCACTCACGCTCTACATCCAAAAGGATTCTCCGGGCAAAGTGAAGGAAGCGAATTGGCTGCCGGCCCCGAACGGCCCGATCTACATTGTCATGCGACTTTATTGGCCGAAGACGGAAGCACCTTCCGTCCTTCCTGCCGGTTCAGGCAGTTGGAGTCCGCCGGGCATCGTGCCGACTAAGTGAATGACCAGCCTGACAGTCACGATTGCATGCCAACGTAGAGACGTCACATAGCAGCCCAAGTGGTTGCAGCGTTCAGAGCTCCCCTCCCATTTCCATCTTCGCTGGGGAGCCATACTCCAAAAGTGGGACTTTTCCTTGAGAAAAGTCCCACTTATTTATTGAATCCAGAAAACCGGGACACTTCACCAATTCTTTTCCTGAATAATGGGAAGATCTTCCTCATATTTCTTCTGGTATAGTATTGTATAGGTGAGCCATTAGAAGCACATGGTAACAGGGGACAGGTTTCAACTCTTCAGATATAGTGATGGTCAGGAGCTACGTATGGATCACATCCCACCGATCTATCTTGAAATAGTGCAGAAACTCATTGTCTCGGTGATCGTTGTCGGCCTTGCTGTCGTTGCAAGCCGTTTGGCGAGAAGGCTTCTCAAGAAAAGCATCAAGGATGAGGCTCAAATGCTCACCGTGAGCGCGCTGGTTCGAAAGTGCACGTACATTGCGGCCACACTGATCATTGTGTCAATCGTCTTCGGATTTGGTGGTAATTTTGCAACTATTATCGGGATCGTGGGCGCCGGTGTCGCCTTCGCCTCGCAAGAGGTAATAGGCTCTTTCGCGGGCTACATGAACATCATTACCGGCAATATCTTCAGAATCGGTGACCGGATACGGATCGGCAACGTGGTGGGAGACGTACTTGACATCAGTTTGCTGCGTACCACGGTCATGGAGATCGGCGAATGGGTAAAAGCCGACCAGTACACGGGCAGGGTCGTAAGTCTCGCCAATCGCGTGATTTTCTCCGACCCGGTTTTCAACTATACGCAACATTCCTGTTACCTCTGGGATGAGATTATGATCCCGGTAACCTATGACAGCGATTGGCGGCGCGCGGTCGAAATCATATTGGCAAAGGGACAGGAAATGACGGTATCATTTCATGCCGGTGCACGAGCGGAATTCGAGGAGATGATAAAGAAATATCCATCCCTTCATGAAGTGCCGGTCGAACCATCCAGCTACATTACCATGACGGACAATTGGATCGAGTTGACGTTGCGGTATATCGTTGAAGTCAGAAACCGCCGGGTCGTGAAAGGGCAGATCCACGCAGAGTTGCTGGAATGCTTTGACAAGGAACCTGAAATCAAGGTTGCCTCGATGACTGTCGATATTGTCGGCTTTCCATCAGTGAAGAAAAGTCCCTGATATCCCTCCTTATCCCACTTCTCTCTGAACGAATTTCTTTCGAATAAACAATTCCAAATCTTCCTCGGTATAGTATTGACCTGCCTTGCCATCAATGAATCATGCTAAAGAATCACTGGATCGAGCCTATAAGGGCATGAGCAGGGGGATGGCAGGCTGGAAAAATTCAACACCGATTGATACACCACTTCTGCGATAGAAAAACAGGGCATTGAATCGTTTGCGAGCCCGGTGAGACATCTTTTGTGCCTTGTTGCTAAATTGTGTACTATGCTTTGCTACAAAATCAGCTCCTCCGATTTGGTTCGATGCACTTGACAGGTACGGGAAAAGGTGCCAGCGAGTGATAATCATTTGAATAGGATCGAACCTCATGAAAAGACTCGATATGTCGGTTACAAAAGTCATCATTTTTACTCTGATAGCGGACATTACTGCCCGCTTTCGGTTTTGCGAATTATTGTTGGGAACGGAGTCGGAGGACCAGCGAGCTGAAATCTGAGCTCGCTGTCATCACCGCACAGCTTGCAAACAGCCTTGCCTTCCCGCTGTGGAACTTTGATTCCGAACAGGTTGGTAAGATCATCGAAAGCACCATGCGGAACCGCGAAGTTTTCGGTACGACAATCACCGGCTATTTCTTTTTCAACAAAGTCAACAAATCCCTCGCGAAACGCATCGAGACCGGGTTACGGAAAATGATGAAGGACGGTTCTTTCGACGCGATTTTCATGAAATACAACAGCTCTTCGATACGAAAGGCCAATCTCAAGAACCGGCGCATCATCAGGATCGTGAATCCCAGTCTGCCCAAGGACACACCGTTGGCCGACCCTTCGCTTTGGTTCGATCCTGCTTCAGTGAAGTGACTTGAGGTAAAAGCGAAAACCCCATTCCTGCTGCCAATCGACACCCGCCTTTATTGATCTTGCACTGAAATCCAGGGTTTCTCCTCAATACACGTTATTTCTGGAAATGCCGGAGTGGAAAAGGGTACAATAATCTCAGGTGAGGCAAGCTATCGCTTAGGTCTATCTGGAGTGTTGAACAGAGAATTGTACTTCGAGAAAGGACGGTGGAAGCAGATGAAAGGAATCAGAGTCAATAGCTTCGGGCCTCCCGAAGTCATGACATTGGAACAGCTGGAAGATCTTTCTCCCGGGCCGGGAGAGGTGTTGGTAGCGGTGAAAGCTGCCGGGGTCAATCCGGTGGATACCTATATCCGAGCGGGAGCGTTCCGGCCCGATCTGAAACTCCCCTATACGCCCGGCTTCGACGCCGCGGGCATTATCGTTGCGGTCGGTGAGGGGGTCAGGCACAGAACGGTCAATCAGCGGGTGTACGTGGCGTCGTTAACCTCCGGCAGTTATGCCGACCAGGTCCTCTGCGGTGAGTTCGACAGCCACCCTCTGCCCGACGGGATCAGTTTCAGCCAGGGGGCTGCCATCGGCGTCCCCTACGGAGCCGCGTACCGTGCCCTGTTCCAGAGGGCGTATACCCTGGCAGGAGAAACGGTGCTGGTTCATGGAGCCAGCGGCGGGGTAGGACTTGCGGCTGTCCAGCTTGCCAAGGCCGCGGGAATCCGGGTAATCGGCACGGCTGGATCTGCCGAAGGGCGTGAGCTGGTCTTGGCGCAGGGGGCTCATCACGTGCTGAATCACAAGGAGCCGGGCTATATGGACGCGCTCTCGGAGCTGACCTGTCATCGGGGCGTGGACGTGATTCTGGAGATGCTGGCAAACGTGAACCTTGATCATGACCTCCTGACCCTCGCCACCGGCGGACGTGTTGTGGTGATCGGCAGCAGGGGCCGGGTGGAGATCGACCCGCGCAACGCCATGGCGCGTGAAGCAGCGGTCCTTGGAATGATCCTGTTCAATGCCTCGGAGAAGGAGCGGAGAAGTATGCACGCGGCCTTTGTATCCGGATTGGAAAACGGCACACTGCGGCCGGTGGTGAGCAGGGAGCTGCCTCTGGCGGATGCCGCAACGGCCCACCATGCGGTGCTGGAGACGAGTACGCTGGGCAAGATCGTGCTGATCCCGTGACGTTGAGTAACGCTGCAATCAATTCTGCCCGACATTCTTGCCAGCCAGATAGCAGGTGATGGGACAGCGATACGGTGGCAAATCGTTGGAAAGCAAAGTTCCCAGCCTTCCACGTCGTTGCGCCAGTCACGGTGGAGCTCACAGGCAACTGCGTACCAGCTCCTTCAGTTCCAGTATGAGCGGTCCGTTCGGTCCGTCCTCGAAGCTGGTATTGAGAATGTGGGTAGCTGGAAATATTTGGCCGCATCGGCCAGGGCGAGAAAATCGTCCAGCGAGAAATCATGGACCAGGTTGGTCAGCCCGGTTTGGTGGTCAACAAGCAATACCGAGA
>CAVVDU010000017.1:0-48492 GCA_963746935.1 uncultured delta proteobacterium
GTTTTTTACTAGGGGTAAAGACAAGCTGAAAATCCTCGCCCTGCTCCTTGGATCTGTTCAGGAGACGCTGCCGCACCGAAGCAGAAATGTCAGACGGATTCTTTCTGGTCACGAAAGAGCCTCCATGTAGGGGCGCATGACGTTCGCCACCCGACAGATTTTTGCAAAGCGCCACAGGTCGTCCATGGTGCAGCGGCGCGGACGACGACATTCGCGCAGGGCCTCAAGAGCCACATCAAGCCCAATCTTGTTGCGGTATTTGAAGCAGTCGGCAACGGTCTTGGCCGGACAATAGACACTCACGTCCACGCCTTCGATCCGATGGCGCTCGATTCCCTCAGTGAGGGCTTCACCGGAAAAACGGACAAGATGAAGCGGCACCCCTTCTGTCTTTGGTAGCCGAGCCTTGCGGTCAATGGCCATCCAGATCTCAAAGGGTGCCTGGGTGGTGAGATTGTGAAACCTGAGCGCGGAGAGAAGACATACCACCCCTTTCGGCACCCGCTTGCAAGCGTGCATCAGGCTGTGGTGCTGGGTTAGTTCGGCATCCCGGAGGGTGTAGATGCCGCGGGACTGGCGCTCCAGGACTCCCATGGCGCAGAGACGGCGCAGATACTCCCTGGGAATGCCGTGTGCATCAAGATCTCGTGGGCGGATCATGCCCCCTTCCCTGACAAGGCTGATTATTCGTTCTATTGGTAAAGTTTTCATGGCTTTCACATCGTTATGTCGGCAGATAATAATATATGCCTACACTATGTAACACGGATTGGTAACCAAGGCAACAAGTTGGCGTGAGGTTTTTCAGCTTGAGTTACGTGAGAATCCGCAGCAACTCCGCCTCCCACCTCTGCATGGCGGTCTCCTTCTCCTCATCGTACTCGTACAGGTTGTAGGTCGCGTCAAGCTCCTTAGGCAGGTGGTTGACGATCCGCTCCCGCCACTCCTGGGGAATCTTCAGCCGGGCAAGATGGGTGACGGCGGTTCTGCGGAGGTCGTGGGGGGTGAAAGTGGCAACGGAGAGCTTCTTTGCCTCAAAGCTTCGCCTGAGCGCATAGCCCATTGCCCCTTCCTGAATCGGTTTTTGCTTCTTCTTATGCGGACAGGGGAAGATGAACCCGGTCGATTTGGTTTCGCCGGTATCGGGGTCCGGCGCCTCAAGAGGTCCGATGAGCGCCAGCGCAAGTTCCGTCAGGTAGACCCGGTGGGCCTTTTTGTTCTTGGTTTTTTCCTTTGGTATTATCCACCACTTGTCGACGACCTCACTTGCGTGCATCCCGATGACTTCTCCTGGCCTTTGTGCTGTCACAAGGGTCAGCTTGAGGGCTTGTCTGATTTCATCCGATATGTCCGCTGTATCAAGCTCTAACCAAAGGATCTTGATTTCATTTTCGGAAAGGGCGCGATCTTTCTTATTCTTCGGCGCCGGACGCTTGACCCCCAGAAAAGGAGTCGTCTCGAGCATCCCTTGGTCAATGGCCCAGTTGTACATTTTTCGGGTTGTTTCAAGGGCGTTTTGAGCTTGGCCAGGCCGACCGCGATCAACTATTTTCTGCAGCATCGTGGTGGCATCGAGCTTGGTAATTTCCTTGGCCTGACGGTTGCCCCAAGCGGGGCGAACATCTTTGGCAAGCGTCAATTCGTCCTTATGCCACGTCTTTTTATGGGCCTTTGCATACTTTTCGATGTACTGATCTATCAGTTCAGCCACCGTAAGGGCTTTTTGGCGCCTTTCTCCTTGTTCTTTTGCGGCTATTCTCGCGGATTCAGCCTCAATCTCGATAGGGTCAAAACCGTTTTTTCGAAGTTTGTAAGCGTCACCGTATTTTTGTCGAGCGTCGGCAAGGGATGCATGAGGATAGGTCCCAAGGTTGAGAAATCGGAGCTTATCCTGAAAGCGATACTTGTAGAAAAATATCTTGCTGCCGCCGGCGCGGACACGGACACCGAAACCATTGCCTTCCAGAATGTCTCTGTCCTTACCCCCCTGCGGCTTCAGATTCCTGAGAAAAGTGTCAGTAAATTTACATTTCACGCCTCTTACCCCGTGATACTTTCCGTGATACTTTTTTTCTGGCTGGAAGGGAAAACTCATGATAATATGTGAAACATCACGGGACGCATAATAGTACAAAACATATTGAAAATAAAGAGAATAGTTAAGCTTAAGGAGTCGGATGGAAACATTTAGAAACAGTAGGAAAATTAAAATTATGCGTTCGCAACGCATAGGTCGACGGTTCGATCCCGTTCATCTCCACCAATAAAACAAGGGGTTAGGCTATTCGGCCTAGCCCCTTTCTCGTATGTGCGGTCCCTGACGTGGTATTTAATTGGAGGGTTATATATGGCATTGTCATACTCGGAAACCAGTGACCTCAGGATAGCGAAAGCTCTTCTCGAAAACCCCGGAATTGCCGCCAAGTTCAGCAATTTCGTCGGCACCCCCATCGAAAAGGGATTTAAAAAACTGCCCGAATCGTGGAGCACGACTGTTAATGACGTCGCGAAAAAATCAATTGTAACAGCACTCGAAATTGCACTGTTGACTATGAACAGGGAAAAGCAGTTGCCTTCGTCGAACTGGTGGCATAAGCTTGCGGTGGTAGCAACCGGTGCAGGTGGAGGGGCATTTGGCCTGCCGGCATTGGCTATAGAGCTTCCGGTATCCACAACGATCATACTTCGTTCCATTGCAGACATAGCTCGCAGCGAAGGAGAAGATTTGAGTCGACCCGACGCCAAGCTGCAATGTGTTCAGGTCCTGGCGCTTGGCGGAAAATCAAAGAGTGACGACGGGACTGAGTCAGGCTACTTCGTCACAAGGGCAGCCCTCGCCAAGGCGGTCTCGGAAGCGGCTTCACATCTAACAACTAAGGGACTGTCCCAGCGTGGGGCTCCTGCACTTGTCAGATTGATTTCCCAGGTAGCGTCACGGTTTTCGATTGTCGTCTCGGAAAAAGCGGCAGCTCAGGCAGTGCCTGTAGTGGGAGCATTCGGTGGTGCAGCGATCAATGCATTATTCATCGATCATTTCCAGGATATGGGGAGAGGTCATTTTATTGTCCGAAGGCTGGAGCGGCTTCACGGTCAGGAAGAGGTACGTCGGCTTTATGATGCATTGTAATTAGTTTCCGGATGGAAACTACTTAGTTGTCAGACAGAAAGGTATATTTATGAAACCTGAAACTGTACGGTTTTGGCTTGATAACAGGCAGGTTTACGGCGTGGTAAATGGGGAATTGGACGGGGACTTGCTTGTGAGCTACCAGAAGCGATTCTATGTCATCAGGGGAGATGTACCGCTCATGAAGAATAGACGACCCATGCGCTTTACCGCCACAACGCTCCCTGCGATTTGGAAGAAAGCATTGCACGGTGCTCCAGATTCTTCTCCTCAAACGGGACATTCTTCTGACACTGTCCAGGACGATTTGGGCCCAAGCGGATCGGATCCGGTTCGGCAGAAAGCTCGGGAAGAAACAAAAACATTAGAGACTTTGGGGAAAGTTCAGAAAATAGAGAGGGCCATTATGGAAAACGTTGATGAGACGCCTAAAGAAGAGATTCAAGTAGAAGAAAAACGGATTTCAAAGAGGGCAAAGAAAGGAGAGACCGGAAAAAGCACCAAGGGCGAGCCAGTCATTTTTGAATGCCCTTATTGCAATCACAAGGCGGAAGCGCCGTCTGGGCGGAAGGATGGTCGGCCTTTTTTTCATACTTGCGAAAAATGTAATGGCGAGTTTGGTCTAAGAATCGTCCCGGTAACGGCATATCAGGCTGAAGTGGCGGCGTTTCCTCGAAAGGGGTTCCGCCCGTAAGTGAATCAGCGCGGCAAGGCCTGAATATGAACCGGCGTCAAAATCTGAATCAGCCTGCGCAGAAATTTCCTTCTATTTGTACTGTTGGACAATAAGGATGTGGTCGAATCCGGCCTTGCAAACAGTACCCTCGACTACATTTGCGAGATCAGGGTGAACGAGACCAGCCTCTCCTATTTCCCGGAGTAGATCTCCATGACCTTTTTAAGAAAAATTATGGCATCTGCTTGCGGTCGTTGGAAAGAATTCCTGCCGATTATGGAGCCAAAACCTCCGCCTTCCTGAATCCCTTTGATGTCCTGGTAGAACGCCTCTTCGCTCACCTTGGACCCCCCGGAAAAGATAACCATCCGTTTTCCGGCAAAAGCGCTCTGTACCACATGCCTGACCCGGTCGGCGACCGTGGTAACAGGGATGTTTTGGGATTGATATATCGTGCGGGCTGCCTCCTGTTCAATGTGATCGGTGGGCAGCTTGACCTTGATAATGTGAGCGCCAAGTTGAGCGGCAATCTGGGCGGCGTACGCCACGACGTCTATGGCTGTTTCGCCCTTCTTGGAGAGCCCCGATCCGCGAGGATAGGACCAGACGACCACGGCCAGGCCGCACCCTTTCGCCTCTTCGGCAATGGCGCGAATTTCCTGGTACATTCCTTTGCAGGCCGCTGATCCCGGATAGATGGTGAAGCCGACGGCCGAGCAGCCGAGGCGCAGAGCATCCTTAACCGAAGCGGTGACCGAGGGCATCGGATCGGCGCCATCAGGGGCCAGGGAGTCGTGGTTGTTGAGTTTCAGGATCAAGGGGATCTGGCCGGCATAGTCGCCGCCCGCCGTCTCTATCGCCCCAAGGGGAGCGGCGTGGGCGTTACAGCCGGCCTCAAGGGCCAACTGGAAATGGTAGGATGGATCGTAGCCCACTGCATTTTCGGCGAAGCTCCGGGCTGGGCCGTGTTCAAAGCCCTGATCCACGGGTAAAATGACCATTTTGCCGGTACCCCCAAGGGTCCCGTGATTGAGAATCCTTGCCAGATTGCTCCGTACGCCGAGGTTCTCTCCCTCATAATACGCAAGAATTTTTGCCACCTGATTCGTCATCTCGTTTCCTCCTTTCAGGTTGCGGGATAGTCAGCGTATGACTTTTCATATCCCTCGATCTCATGCAGACTGCCGATGGCGAATGGAATGCGCTGGTGAATATTTTCCGGACACAGATCCAATACGCGCTTTCTCCCGGTGGTGGCACCGCCCCCGGCCTGCTCCGCGATCATCGCTAGTGGAGCGCACTCGTAAAGCAGGCGCAATTTCCCGGACGGTCGCCCCTCGTCTTCAGGATAGAAATAGATGCCACCGAGGTGAAGAATCTGGTGCAGGTCCGCGACCAGCGCCCCTGAATAGCGCAAGGTGTAGGATTGCCCTTTATCGAGGAGCAGTGAATCCGCAAAGGTGCGGGCAGGCTCTTTCCAGCGGTCTCGGTTACCGAAGTTGGCACTGACGATCTTGCCGCGAGCAGGCATGCGGATAAGCTCATGATCGAGGACGAACTCCCCTATCTCCTCATCCAACACGAAACTGTGGACCCCATCGCCGGAGGTATAGACGAAAAGGATTGATGCGCCATACATGATATAGCCGGCCCCGACCTGTTTCGAGCCCTCTTGCAAGATGTTCTCCTGCACGGGGCCTTCGAAGGTTCGGATCGAAAAGATCGAACCGGTAATGCAATCCACCTCCAGATTGGCTGAGCCGTCGAGGGGATCTACCAGTACCACGTATTTGGTTTGGTCGTTCCCCGCGTGCAAGATCATCGGGTCCTTCATTTCTTCCGAAACAATGGCGCCGACGATGTCAACATACTCGAAGGCCTCCATAAATGCATCGTTACTCAGTCTGTCCAGTTTTTCGACCTCTTCGCCCTGTACGTTGACTTCACCCGTAAGCCCTTTGATACCAAGCAAGGCCGCACGGCGTGCATAGCTGGAGATGATTTTGGCCACGGTACTGAGCTGCACTATGACCCTGGTCAGTTCTCCGCTGGCTTCCGGGTGCAGCTGCTGTTGTTGAGTCAGAAATCGAAAAAGTGTGGTACGTTTAGATTCTTTTCTTGGCATCTTTTATTTCTCCCAATGCACTCGTGTTCCATGCGCCTAAAGCATTCCTCTCAAATCCGGTTCTTTAAACCCTGGCTGCGTTGTGTCACATTATCAAAGCCCTGCCCTGCTCATCTTCATCGCTGCCATAAGATTTGGGCGGCTTCGAGGGGAACAGCGACCCCTGAGCGGTGCGGTATCACTCGTACCGTATAGTCTGCAGCTGCTCGTGTCGCCTGTACCTGTGCGCCATAGACATAGCATTCTTCCGCGCCCGGCAGTTTCTGGCCGAGCGTCATCTCCATGCGCACAGGGCCGTCGCCATTGACTCCCTCAGCATATAACTCGACACTGACCGCATCCGGTTCGAGGCCGTTACAATAAACCTGAACTTTAAAAACGAGCTGTCCTCCGTTCAACGCAACTTTCGCTTCGCCGAAGCGCAGCGTGGCCCATTTTTTCGCCAAAATTTGCTGCCAATCGACCATTTGCCTTGCGATTGCGCCATTATTGGCACCACGCAACCGGTAGGCATTCGCAGCCGGAAGGTAGTGTTGCTCGGTATATTCGCGCACCGCGCGGTTGGCGGAAAAATGAGGTGTCAAGCGCGCCATGCTCTCCTGCATCCGCTTGACCCATAGGGTGGGAATGCCGTTTTCGTCTCGACTATAAAACTCCGGGATCACCTCCCGTTCAAGCAGGTCGTAGAGAGCGTCCGCTTCAACAGCGTCCCAAGCGGGATCATCACCATGCTCCTGACCATCGCCTAACGCCCACCCCACCTCCGGGGTGTACGCCTCGGCCCACCAGCCGTCCAGTTCCGATAGATTGATGCCTCCGTTGCCGAGGATTTTCATGCCGCTTGTTCCGCAGGCTTCCCAAGGGCGGCGTGGGGTATTGATCCATAAATCCACCCCTTGCACAAGTTGCTCGGTCAAGAGCATGTCATAGTCACTGAGAAAGATCACATGGGGGCGGGCCTCGGGCCGCCGGATAAAGCGTGTCCATTCCTGAATGAGGGCCTGCCCCGCCAGGTCTTCCGGGTGAGCTTTGCCGGCAATGATGAGTTGCACCGGTCGCTCTCGATTGGTTAACAGACGAAGCAGTCGCTCCGGGTCGTGCAGCAGCAGATTTGGTCTCTTGTAGGTCGCAAATCGGCGCGCAAAGCCCATTATCAAGGCATTGGGATCAAATAGATGTTTCGCCCCGTCAACCGCCTCGGGCGACGCGCCGGAGGCGGCCAATTGCCGGGACAATCGCTCGCGGGTGTATTCAACAAGAGACTTGCTGGCGGCGAGACGAAATTGCCAGAGTTTTGCATTGGAGAGTCGACGAATGTTCTGCCCCAAGGTTTCCGTAGTCCCCAGCCAACGATCTTTTCCACAGGTTCCCGTCCAGAGCTCGTCGGCCTCTGCCGAGTCCCAGCTTGAGATGTGAACTCCGTTAGTCACGTAACCGATGGGCACTTCGTCCTCCGGCCAGTGCGGAAAGAGATGCTCAAAAAGCTGCCGGCTGACTCTCCCATGTAAGCGACTCACGCCATTAACCGCTCCGCTCCCCCGGATTGCCAGATAAGCCATGTTGAAACTTTCCGAGGAGTCGTTCGGATTCTGACGGCCCAAGGCCAGTAAATCCTGAAGTGTCATGCCGAGTTTCTGCTCGGCATAAACACCGAGGTATTGTTCGATAAGAGCCGGAGCAAAACGATCAAAACCGGCGGCCACTGCCGTATGGGTAGTGAAGAGATTCCCTGCTTTTGTAGCCGCCAGCGCGACGTTAAAAGGTTGCCCCGTCTCTTCCATAAAGCTTCGGGCGCGTTCCAAAACCGCAAAAGCCGCATGCCCTTCATTCAGATGACAGACTTCCGGCTTGATGCCAAGCGCTCCAAGCAATCGCCAGCCGCCGATCCCGAGAAGCAGTTCCTGTTTAAGGCGCAGCTCCGGGCCGCCGCCGTAAAGTTCGCTGGTGATCCCTCTATGAGCGGGGTAGTTCGCAGCGTCATTGCTGTCCAGCAGGTAAAGCTTCACTCTGCCGACCTGGGCCTGCCAGGCACGCAGCCAGACCGAGTAGCCGGGCAAGTCGATTTTCAATCGCAACCATTCGCCGTTCTCCTGGCGCAACGGTGTGATCGGCAACTGTCCGGGGTCGTTATAGGGGTAAAGGGCCTGTTGCGCTCCGTCCTTGTCAATCACCTGGCGAAAATAGCCTTGCTGATAGAGCAACCCCACGCCGACTACCGGCACGCCCAGGTCGCTTGCGGCTTTGAGCTGATCGCCGGCCACATTGCCAAGCCCGCCCGAGTAGATGGGCAAGGCTTCGCTCAGCATGAATTCCATGCTGAAATAAGCGACGCAGGTCAAGGGAGCCTGCGAATGATTCTGCTGAAACCACGCTGGCGCTTCCAGCGCCTGCCGGCTGGCCAGCACCATACCATCAACGATTTTGCGAAAAGCGGGATCGGCCAACAGGGACTCGATCCGGTCTCGCGAGACCGTCTGCAGGACAACCCAAGGGTTCTGCGTGAGGTCCCAGAGCGCAGGATCAAGCATGCCGCCATACTTCGTCGGTAGCATGATTCCACGACCAGCGCATATCCAGGGCCAGCTCGGCAAGGGAATCGAACCCCTCGATTTCCGTGGGCAGGAGATTGTACAGGGGGTGGCTGACTCGTGTTTGTTTGCTCATGGTTTCTCCTGCAGTTTTGGATCGGGGGGAATCCCTGGCTGCTGAGAGGAGGTCGCCAAAGTATCGTTGACGATCGTCTGCGCTTCGGCCAGGATACGGCGGAGATGATCCGCTCCCCGGAAGCTCTCCGCATAAATCTTGTAGATGTCTTCCGTCCCGGACGGACGTGCCGCGAACCATCCGCTTTCGGCTGTCACCTTCAACCCGCCGATGGGCGCGCCGTTGCCCGGCGCGTGAGTGAGGACAGTCTGGATTTTTTCGCCCGCCAGCTCGGTAAGTGTAACCTGCCGGGGAGAGAGTTTCGCCAACAGTTTCTTTTGCTCCGGAGTAGCCGGCGCCTCAACGCGATCATACAGCGGCTCACCGAACTCGCGCGTGAGTTCGCGGTAGATCTCGCCGGGGTCACGGCCCATGCGGGCTGTGATCTCCGCCGCGAGCAAAGCCGGGACAATTCCATCCTTGTCCGTTGTCCAAACGGTGCCATCCAGGCGAGCAAAGGAGGCCCCTGCGCTCTCTTCGCCAACGAAGCCCAGCGAACCGTCGAGCAGACCATCAACAAACCACTTAAAGCCAACCGGCACCTCGTAGAGCTTCCGGCCAAGCTTGGCGGTGACATGATCAATCATTTGGCTGCTCACCACCGTTTTGCCGACCGCCGCCCCCTCGCGCCAGTTCGGCCGGTGCTGGAAAAGGTAGAATATGGCGACGGAAAGATAATGGTTGGGCGGCAGCAAACCCGCGCTTCTGGTGACGATTCCGTGCCGGTCATGGTCAGTGTCGCAGGCGACGGAAAGGTCAAAGCGGTCCTTCATCCCTATCAACCGCTGCATCGCATAGGCAGAGGATGGATCCATACGGATCTGGCCGTCCCAATCCACACTCATGAATCGGAAGGTCGGGTCGACAGCGTCGTTCACAACCGTGAGGTTCAACCCGTAACGCTCGGCAATCGGCCCCCAGTAGTGAACCCCGGCGCCGCCGAGCGGATCGACGCCAATGCTGATCTTTGCACCGCGAATGGCGTCCATGTCGAGCACGTTGGCGAGATCGGCTATGTAGGCATTGAGGTAGTCATGTCGGTGCGTCGTGGAGGCATGAAGAGCCTTCTCGAAAGAAATCCTTTTCACACCAAGAAGGCCTTTTTCGAGAAACTCGTTGGCCTTCCCCTCGATCCATGCGGTGATGGTGGATTCCGCCGGCCCGCCGTGTGGGGGATTGTACTTGAACCCGCCGTCATATGGTGGATTGTGTGACGGCGTGATGATGATACCGTCGGCGAGTCCCGTCTTGCGGCCGCGATTGTAGGTAAGAATCGCATGGGAAACGGCAGGGGTCGGGGTAAATTCATCGTCCTTCGCTATCATGACTTCCACCCCGTTTGCCGCCAGCACTTCAAGCGCGCTGGCATGGGCCGGCACGGAAAGGGCATGCGTGTCCATGCCGAGAAACAGCGGGCCATCGATCTTCTTCTGCTCCCGATACAGGCAAATTGCCTGACTGATTGCGAGTATATGCCCTTCATTGAAAGCCTTTTCGAACGAGGAACCACGGTGTCCGGAGGTGCCGAAGGCAACCCGTTGTGCCGGCACTGAAGGATCAGGCATCTCCGTATAGTAGGCCGTAACAAGTCCGGGTACGTTCACCAGCATTGATGCTTCGGCCGGCTTTCCTGCACAAGGACTTACATTCATGACTCTTTCCTCAAATACCGTGAAGACCTTTGCGCCAAGGTCTCCATCAGCTTGTCGAACGGTTTGTTGAATTTGTCGACGCCTTCGTCTTCAAGCTGTTGCGTCACCTTGTCGATGCTGATGCCCAATTCAGGGAGTCGCTCCAACACCTGGCTGGCTTCCTTGACATCCTGTTCGAGCCGAGCTTTCGGCTCTCCATGGTCGCGGTAGGCATCAAGGGTTTCCGGCGGGACCGTGTTGACAGTATCCGGTCCGATCAGTGCCTCAACGTATTTCACGTCGCTGTAGTCCGGATTCTTGGTGCTGGTGCTGGCCCAGAGCAGCCGCTGGACACGAGCGCCCTGTGCTGCCAACTTCATAAACCGGTCACTGCCGAAGATCTCTTTGTAGATTTGATAGGCCGTCTTCGCGCTGGCGATGGCAACGTGCCCATGCGCCTTTTTCGCAAGGTCTGACCCCTTGCCGCCCTGTGAAATGCGTTTTTCCAGCTGGGGATCCACCAGCACATCAATGCGGCTGAGAAAGAAGCTGGCCACCGAGGCGATATGCTTCACAGGCTTACCTTGGGCCAGGCGCTCCTCGATGCCGGAGATATACGCTTCCACTACTTGTCGATATCGAGGCAAGCCAAAGAGCAGCGTCACGTTAACGCTGATTCCCTCGCTGATCAGTTGCCTGATGGCGGGAAGCCCATCGGCAGTCGCCGGGACCTTGATCAGGACATTAGGCCTGTTCAGTGCTGCCCACAACCGACGGGCTTCATCAATCGTACCGTTAGTGTCGTGCGCCAGGTGGGGATTTACTTCCAGACTGACATATCCATCTTTCCCGTCAACCCTGTCGTAGAGAGCCCGGAATTCATCGGCGGCGCTTTGCACATCACGCTGGCTGAGAGTTTCATACATTGCCTCAACACCTTTCCCCTCAAGCGCCAAGGCCCGAATGTCCTCGTCGTAATCACGACTGTCCGCAATCGCCTTTTCAAAGATGGCTGGATTCGAGGTCATCCCCCGCAGTCCATCCTCCTCGATCAGACGCCGGAGTTCGCCCCCGGAGATCAAATCTCGCCGGATGTAGTCGAGCCAGATGGATTGGCCGAGCGTTCCCAATTGCTGCAAGGGATTATTTTTCATGTTCTTGTCTCCTTGATTTCCAAGTCTGCCACTTTTGCCAAGCGGCGACGATGGCAGCGTTTGCGCTTTTATCGTCTTGCCTGTCAAGGCCTCATCACTGGCAGTGTTCGCTTCAGGGCGCTGCCGTGTCTCCGGCTTGATGCGGTTTGAACATTCGTTTTCATGATTATCACTCTATCTCCCATTCCGTGTGGAACGTTCCTTTGGCATCGATCCGCTCATAGGTATGGGCTCCGAAATAGTCGCGCTGAGCCTGGATTAGATTGGCCGGCAACCATTCGCTGCAATAGGCGTCGAGATAACTCAATGAAACCATCAAACCCGGGGCTGGCACCCCTGACTCGGCCGCCCGACACACCACCTGGCGCAAGCATTCCTGATGTTCCATGACCTTGCGCGACAAGGAGGGATCCAGCAGCAGATTCGGCAGATCACGCCTCACCTGAAACGCGGCGCGGATGTCTTCAAGCAACGCGGCGCGGATGATGCAGCCACCTCGCCAAATCCGCGCCACGGCTCCAAGGTCGAGGTCATACTCGTATTTGTCTGAAGCCACCGCCAAAAGCGCCATGCCTTGAGCGTAGATGATAATCATCCCGCCAAAAAGTGCGCTGTACAGTTGCGAGAGAAACGTATCGGGGTTGACGGCTACGCGCCGCTGGGATCGCTGATAGATCGCGCCGGCCTGTTCACGTTCCTTCGCGAACACAGACAAGTCACGCATCGCGACCGCCAGATCGATTGTCGGGATCGGCACTTGCAGTTCCATTGCACTCTGCGAAGTCCACATGCCCGTGCCTTTCTGCCTGGCGATATCCAGGATTTCGTCGACTAATCCGCTTGCCGGTCTTCTCATCCGCTTTGCTGAAAATATGGCTGGTGATCTCCATCAGGTAGCCGTTGAGTTCACCGTTGTTCCATTTGCAATATATGTCATGCAGTTCGTCATCGTTTAAAGCCAAGGCCGCGTTTCATCAGGTCGTAGGTCTCAGCGATGAGTTGCATCACAGCGTATTCGATGCCGTTGTGGACCATCTTCACAAAGTGCCCGGCCGATCCGGAGCCCTAACCAGGTCACACACGGATCGCCATTGACCTTCGCGGCGGCAGCCTCAAAGATGGGGCGAACCCGCTCGTAAGCCTCTTTCGGTCCGCCGGGCATGATACTCGGTCCGTGACGCGCTCCTTCTTCGCCACCAGATACGCCCACGCCGAGGAAATGAATCCCTTTCTCCGCCAGGTAGCCGGCACGCAGGTCGGTGTCCTTGAAGTAGGAGTTGCCGGCATCGATGATAAGATCGTCCTTGTCCAGGTGCGGCAACAAATCCTTGATGACCGAATCTACCGGAGCGCCGGCGGGCACCAGCATCATGATTGCGCACGGTTTACGAAGCATTGCGATGAAATCAAGCATGTTCGTCGCGCCTTGAACGGGGACGCTCGGCCGATTCCTTCCGTAGCGACTCGACCTTGGCCGGGTCCTTGTCATAGCCAGCAACCGAGAAACCATGGTCGGCCATGTTCAGCACGAGATTGCGCCCCATTACACCCAGGCCGACCATGCCGATTTCATACTGATGTTGAGCTTGCTCACTAGTCATGGTTTTCCCTTCAAAGCTGATTCTGGAAATCGCTGGAAATGATTTCATCTTGGTTCAGCAGCTTGCTTCGTATCTGTTCATTTTGATGACTCGTTTTCCGGATCGTTTAATCCGCCTTCTCCCTGGCCTAAAATGTTCGACCTCGACCTTCGTTGAGTTCCTACGACCTCAACGCCGGATCAAGGCGGGCAGAAAGACAGTCGTGGCAGACCTATCGTCCGGATTTCTTCCTGGTCCTGGGGTTGTGCCAACAGCCATCCGGAGCGATGAGCCCGTCCGCCTCTTTCGGCCCCCAGCTGCCCGGCTTATAAAGTCGGGACCGGTGGTGGGTCCTGAGAACTGACTCGACGACCGCCCAAGCAGCCTCAACCGAGTCCTGACGGGTGAAAAGCCCTCCTTTGCCCTCCATGGCATCGCCCAAAAGCCGCTCGTAGGGTGTTTCCTCTCCCGAGCTGTTCTTCTAACAGGTAGAGCTCTTGCTGGTTGCCGACAAACTCCTTCCCTACGCTTTTAACACGAGCGGCAAGGGCAACAGCGGAGTTGGGGGAGATCCGGAAGCGCAGATAGTTGGCCCGGCCGGTCACCGGAGCTGAGTCAGCGAAAAGCTTTTGTGGTGGCGGCTTCAATTCCACCAAGACCTCGGTTGCCGTTTCGGCCAGGCATTTGCCGGAGCGCAGGTACCATGGCACACCCTCCCAACGCCACGAGTCGATGAAAAGACGCAGGGCGCAGAAAGTCTCGACGTCGGAACTCTTCGCCACGTCCGGCTCCTTCCGGTAGCCAGAGTACTGACCGCGCACCAGGTCGTCGCGCTGCAAAGGACGCATGGCTTGAAAAACCTTGGCTTTCTCAGTATGCACAGCTCCAAAACCCCTATAAGCCGGCGGCTCCATGGCAAGCAACGCGACGATCTGGAACAGGTGGTTCTGGATCACGTCACGCAGACAACCTGCGGTTTCGTAAAACGCGCCGCGGCCCTCCACGCCGAATTCCTCGGATAGGGTTATCTGGACGCTGGCAACGTAGTTACGGTTCCAGATCGGCTCAAGAAAAGAATTGGCGAAGCGGAAATAGAGGATATTCATGATTTCCTCTTTCCCGAGGAAGTGGTCGATGCGGAAAATCGAGTCTTCCGGGAACACCGACCTCGCGACGTTATTAAGCTCACGCGCTGAGGCCAGATCGCGGCCAAACGGCTTTTCAACGATGACGCGCGCATGTTCGGCCAACTCCGCGGCGCCGAGCCCTTTAATCACCGCCTCGAAGAGCGAGGGGGGAATAGCAAGGTAGTGAGCCGGGTGCCGAGCGCTCCCCAGGGCCTCTTTTATCTTCGCGAATGTGTCCTGGTCATTATAATCCCCACTCACATACCTGAGCAGAGACAGAAGATGGTCGAGGGCACTCTGGTTATCAATTTCGCCCGATTGCTTTATGCTGTCTGTCACGCGATCGCGCAAACGGTCCAGAGTCCACTCCGGGAAGGCGACGCCGATGACCGGGACCGTGAGGACGCCTCGTTTCGCCATTGCATAGAGTGCCGGGAAGATCTTCTTGTGGCAAAGATCACCTGTTACACCGAAGAGTACCAACGCGTCCGAACGGAAACTGGTCATCTCACACCTCCCATCCTGCCGCGCTCATGAAACAATTTGATCAGTTGTTTCTTCAAAGCTAAGCCCTCATGATCTTTCCCAATTCCAATACACAATTTTTCGCCTCCCAGGTCCGGTTTGCCAACACCAAGGCACGTTTGCAGATATTTTCACTAGTGAAACCATAGCTTTTCGGGAGCAAAAAAAAACGACACCGCCCGTGATAAGCTGTCGGCCTGTTTCAAGCTTGTTACCCCTTGAAAAGAGTATCCCTTTGAGCACCCCTGTCAATTATTCGGACTGCAATTTGTCTGATGCATAAAATCGGAATTATCCCCCCCAAAAACAGGTTGAAGGCTTGTGAAGATAGAAATATCAAAGCTTCGCGTCATCTCCACTATCAGCTTGTTTCTTTCCTTAATGGCCTGATTTTATGTATTAATTCTTGTGCACTTTTGTTTAGAAAATAGTTCCGGATATATATTTTGAATCAATTCAGGCAATTTTCTTCATCTTGACATGCAACAGACTCTAGCTACAATAAAACAAGATTTTGCATTTCCCCATTTCCCAGATAAAGGAGGTTAAAAAATTGAAAAAAATCATTTCAGCGCTGGCCCTTGTTTTCTTTACCGCTTCTTTAGCTATGGCTGCGGATGTTATGACATTCCCGGCCAAAATGGGTACTGTCACGTTCCCCCACAAAATGCACCAGGAGTTACTCAAGAACTGCAAAGATTGTCATACAACGAAACCGGGCAAAATTGAAGGCTTCGGCAAAGATGTAGCGCACAAGCTTTGCATAAGCTGCCACAAGAGCAAGGGCAAGGGACCGACAACCTGCATGGCCTGTCACAAAAAGTCGTAATTTCGTGATGCAAAATGCCGGAAACGTATGAAAAGGGATAACAGTTCCGTTGTTATCCCTTTCTTTTTTCGGTCGTTGCCAGGAAACACGGACTAGCGGTCCATGATTTGACCATGAGCACGTATCAGGTAACCAAAACATCAGAATATCAAGACTATCAACAAAAACCGGGAATTCAGTGCAGAGTAAACTCGGGTTGCCTGATGGATACATAACAACCCTCTTGACGTGAACTTCCCAAGAAACTCGTTGTTGATTCCCTTTTCCTCTCACCCTCGCTTTTGCCAAAAACCCTGATATCGTTTGCTTATAGTCAACAATCCGTTACGCATTAAAGGACAACACCCCGGTTGCTGGCGCTCGTGTGACAGCTTCTCAGGTTTCGATCAGCAGGAAATTTACCGCTCTCCGGGGGCGCAAAAATATTTTCTTTCTTTAATCGCTGCTGTCTGTGACTCTTTCAATCGATTCAATCAGACATTACCACCTGCTGCAGCACTGTTTCCGCTACGCTTCGAGGTTTTTGATGACGGCACTTATGGCGATTACCTATTCGTTCCTTTTCGGGTTATTGCATGGGATTCTTCCTGACGAGCATACCTGGCCTATAACTTTCAGTTACGCGATCGGCGGCGCAAGCGGAAAGGAGGGAATGAAGGCCGGTCTGTATTTTTCCGCTGCGTTTACCGTGCAGCGTATGCTGGTTTCGGAACTCGCCTATCTGGCCTTGAGCAAGTATCTCCTTTTACCCATGGTCGAAGGAATAGTCTATATCGTCGTCGGTTTCGCGATGTCGGTCGCCGGGGCCATTGTTATTCGCCGCAATCTCTACCCCCATTTCCACGTAATCGGACACCATCATAAGGATGGCATGTTGATGGAAACCTCCAGCCATTTCGCAACGAGACATCATAAGGAAGCGAATGGTCCGGTAATGGCGCCTCCCGCACGATGGGCTTTACTTCATGGATTCATTGCAGGTTTCGGATTCGGTGGGTTTGCGCTCTTTATCATGACGGTTGCAGCACCTAAAATGCCAAGTCCCTGGCTGGGATTCTTGCCGGGTTTACTTTTCGGACTCGGAACAATGATCATGCTGGTTATCATCGGGGCTTTGTTCGGCGCGTCTTTGCGATGGACAAAAGCTTTGACGGAACAGGAGGTCAAACGGGTTGGCGCACAGACCGGGGGCAGAACGCTTTTCTTCGGGGGAATTCTTTTCGGTGCAGCCGGCTTTGCGTATCTTGGCGGGCTTGGTCGCTTCGTGCCATTTGATATGGGATATCTGGTAATCGGTCTTTTTACCATAATCGTCGTGATCCCGGCTTTCGTGTATTCCTGGAAAGAAGTCTTGAAGATGAGGAACAATACGAAGGGTAAATAGTAATACATTTACATAGTGTCCATTTCGGAACCAGATCAGCGCTATTCTTCCGCTATGAAGATTGTCATCCCCGAATGGCTCTATCGGGGATCCATGATTTCAGTCTGTTAGAAGCTGGATTCCCGATCAGAATCGCCTCGGGAATGACAGTTTTTGGAACTGGCGGAAGATTGACGACTAATCAGGTCTCGGAAACACTGGATGAGACATGAGCGGTTTCTGGATGGGAAATAAAGCAACGAAAGGAGATACGTCATGCGGGGAAATTCAAAATATATGATGGCGGCTATCTTATACGCAGCAGCGCTGATCTTTGCACTGGGAGGATGCACCCTGAATCCGACAAGTTACAGCATACCCACTACGGTCGACCGGGCAGCGCTTTATGAATATCCGTGGTGCAACGACCAGCCTTCAGGAATTGCCGTCTCCAGTTCGGGAAGGATCTTTATCAGTTTTCCCCGCTGGCAGGGGAACCCTTCATATTCGGTTGCCGAGGTATTGGCTGACAGATCGCTTCGTCCCTTCCCCGATACTGCATGGAATCTTTGGGGAAGACCGGAGGAAAGCCATCCCAGGGACCACTTTATTTCTGCACAGGGCATGTTCATAGACAGTAATGGCACACTCTGGGTCCTGGACTCTGCATCGATCAATCTGAAAACCGTCTGGCCTATGGGGGCCAAACTGGTCGGTATCGATCTGGCCACTAATCGCGTAACCAAAGTTATCTCTTTCGATGCAGGGGTTGTTCATAAAAACAGCTATTTGCGTCAAGTATGCGTAGATCAGTGGAGCAATCTCGCATATATCAGTGATGCGGGTTCAGGTGCGATACTAGTAACCAACCTCCAGAGTGGATCGAGTCGGAGGGTTTTGGCTGAAAACCATTCGACAATGGCTGAACCGGATCTGCCAGGCAAGAAGGGCCTGCAAGAACTACGGTATGAGAACGGAAAGCCGGTGAAGATTCATGTTGATGGAATTGCCTTGGACAAGGACAGCAATTTCCTTTATTACCATGCATTATCTGCGCGCACCCTCTATCGGATTCAGACTAAGTATTTGAATGATCCCCAGCTTTCACCGGCAGAGGTGGGGGCGCATGTGGAACGCCTGGCGGATACCGGCCAGGTTGACGGGATGGTGATGGACAGCGATTACAACCTGTTCCTGACTCTGCCTTTTGAAAATGCCGTGAAGCGTTATCGGGTTTATGACGGCACCTTGATAACCCTGGCGCAAGACGAGCGCATATCCTGGCCGGACAGTATCAGCATATCCCCTGATCGCAATCTCTACTTTACCGCTTCACAGTTCAATCGGCTGCCATACTTCAATAATGGTAAGGATGAACGCAAAGGTCCTTATATGGTTTTCATGGTTTCCAAAAGCTATCCTCTGGCTCCGTAAGGCCCGGAAACAACTCGGGACTTTCTCGAAACTCAGGAATAGCCAGAAATGAAATCGTCGGCACCTTCAAGTTTGCCAACACGGCGCTCGAAAAGTCTGATGGGTTTGTTTGCGAGGTAGTCGGTGAGCATGCCCTGCGAGATCTGGTCAGGGGATGAAAGGATACTATTTAACCAATCTGCCATGAAGACGAGGCTGAAATCTCCCTATCATACCTCTATCCGGAATTCCGCCCCTTCATTGGTATTGCGCACTGTTATTTTGCCGTTCATGTGCTTTTCGATGATTGTCTTTGACATGTACAGCCCAATCCCGGTGCCTTTTGCTTCTTCTTTGGTTGAAAAATAAGTGTCGAAGACCCTGCCGATTATCTCTTCCGGTATACCGCCGGCATTGTCCGAGATAGTTGCTACCGTCCTCCCGCCTTCCCTGTAAAGATTAATTTCAATTCGAGGCGAAGAGATGTTACGTTCCACCAATGCTTCCCTGGCGTTATTAAGTATATTGAGCAGCACGTGGCAATATTCATTTTGATACCCTGTGATAATCAGAGCATCCTCTGCCTTTATAGTAACCTGTATTTTATTTTCCTTGTGGCAGTCGTCAACCAGAGCAAGCGTTTTATTGACCATTTCATTCAGTTCAAACGTTTTCATTTCACGGTCCGGGCTGGTAAAGCTGCGGAAATCGTTGATAGTCTGGGACATGTGCATGATAATTTCCATGATCTGATCGGACGCTTTATCCATATCTTCCCCGTTGAGCTCGCCATCATGATAGGCTCCCCTCATGGTTTGCACGACGAGGGACAAGATATTGAGCGGCTGTTTCCACTGGTGGGCAATATAGTCTATCGTCTCCCCCATGGCGGCCTGGCGGCTTTGTAATATGAGGAGCCGGTCCTTCTCTCGCAGCTCTTCCGAAATCCGCAAGCGCTCGGTGGTCTCCTCATGCAGGGCTTTCTCGGATTACATGGCGACGGGTTTCCAGGACGATGAAGTCAAGAGCAAATGAGACGTCTGCGCCCATCTGCAGGAGCAGTTCAACCTGTTGCCGGTCAAAAAAGTCCTTTTTGTCCGCATAGAGGGTAAGTGCCCCTATCACTCGCCCCTCCTGTTTCAGGGCGATGCTCGCAGAGGCGCGAATGCCGTGAGTCCGGCCCCTTTCCTGCCAGGGACGGGTGACTGGGGAACCGAGAAAGTCATTGCAGATGTAATAGGTAGCCGTTACGAACCGATATGCCGGTTGGCCCAAGCCCTGCCGGTTCTTCGTCGGCCGTTATCCTGATGTCTTCCAGGTAGCCGGTCGCACCATTGGCTGCCACTACCTTCAACTCGCCGCTACCTTCGTCCACCAGCCCGACCCAGGCCAGTTTGAAGTTGCCGTCTTTTACGGCGATCCTGCAGAAATCATTAAAAAGTGTCTCCCGGTCTTTGATGCGGATGATAGCCTGGTTTGTTTTTGAGAGCACCGAGTAGAGTCTGTTCAGACGTAAAGCGCGTTCTTCCGCCTTTTTTCGTTTGGAAATCTCAACCTGCAGATTCTCAATAGTAACCCCGAGTTCCGCTGTCCGTTCCGCCACACGCTGTTCAAGCTCTTCATTCAACTTTTTCAGCGCAGCCTCTGCCCGCTTGCGCTCGGTGATGTTTCGGCAAATCTTCGATGCCGCGAGGATACGGCCGCAACCATCTATTATTGGCGAGGCAGTTACCGACACATCAAATCGCTGTCCATCTTTGGCCAACCGTACCGTTTCGAAGTGATCGAATCGCTCGCCTGCCGACAGGCGCTGCAGAATTTTGTATTCCTCATCTTGAAATTCAGGGGGGATAAGCAGCGTTATCGGTTTGCCAATGATCTCATCTGCATGGTAGCCGTACAGTCGTTCGGCACCTGCGTTCCAACTCAGGATAGTACCGGTCGTAAGGTCCTCAATAAAGATTACATCGTCCGAAGATTCAACAAGGGTCGTCAAGATCGATTTGACCATCTCGGTCTGTTTGCGTTCAGTGATGTCAATAACCGTGGCACGACACTCTTCATTTGATTCGGAGATAACTGCCTCGACCTGTACAAAGAGCGGCGTATTTCTTTCTTTCAGAAACACAAGCTCACAGGTTTTTTTTTCTTTATTTGCAAATACGTTGGCGAGGAATTCCTGAAAAACCGGTCGGGTTTCTGCGGAGATGAAATGTTCAAGAGGCCGGTTTATTAACAAGGAGCGCTCAACTCCCAGGAATCCCGAGCCGGTAAGATTAACTGCATGGATAGTCCCTCTGTGGTCAAGATTAAAGTAACCAACCGTTGCGAAGTCATAGAGGTCGCTATATTTTCCCAGCTGAGCTTCCATCTGTTTCAACTTGGCCCTCTCCTTGAGGAGCTCTTCATTCTGCATTTCCAGCTCGATTTTGTGGACCTGCAATTCGTGAAGGAGACGCAGCGACTCTTCCTCAATTCCGCGGGGGTAATCAGTCCTTATTTTCTCTCTGAGTCGTTTTTCCGCCAAGCGGTTCAGTTCGTCACCAGTAGTGTGTTCGACCTTTTTTCCAGACATGGTGTGCCCCCCGTCCCATCAAACGTGAACCTTTGTACACCAGGCTATCAATCTCACAAGTCTCTAAGTGCTTGGTTGTAATAGCAATGTAGTTTCCATTCGGGAACAATTTAGGATAAACCGGCCTGCCAGACAAGCAAATAATCGTACTATGGCACCCAGATCTTTGTAAGTTTACAAACCGGATTAACCCCCGTTGCATTCGCTGAAGACACTATCCTTCGAGGGCAAAGTCAGGATAGTCCGCGATGCCCCCTCTTCTCTTTTCAGCCCGGTCTTCTGCGTATTGCGAACCACAGGGAACGCTTCAACAGCAGTATACCTTTATGGAAAGATAGTACAATGGAACAGAACTTTTACTTTTCCCACCTTTACGTCAGAGGCGCTGCTTTTCAGACTTTTTACGACTATCATAGTAATCGCGGTATTAGTTATTCCTGACAAGAAGTCTTGAGGATCAGGAACTGTCCGTTATAGAAGTACTCAAGCAGTACCCGATTTCAGTTTTCAGTCCATTTAGTCAGGATGAATTCAGGCACTTCCCCTTGTTTCGCACAGGCGTACTTCGCTTTCCTTGACGTGAACTATTTGTCGTATATGATTTAATCTATCTACAATCGAAAAAGCCATGAGAGCATCATCTTCAATCCGATGGCATTTCCCGTTTTCCGGATTGATTCTAAAGATCGATCTCACAGAAATAATTCTTCGACTTGACAAGGCATACCCCTTTTATTCGCTTTGATCGGCGTAGTCATGCGTTTGCGAGATAATTTTTCCGGCTGGAGATGCGAGAGCGAGCATGAATTATTACACATCCGTTTTGAGCGCAGGCACACAGCAGGCCGCTGAAATCCTCAGTTCCTTCTATATTACGCTCGGCGTCGCCGCTTTCATTTTCGCCGTTGTCGCAGGACTGGTGATATTCGCCTCCGTGAAGTTCCGGTATCGGGAAGGGGGACCTGAGCCAAAGCAGTTCGAGGAAAATGTCAGGCTCGAAGTCATCTGGATAACCATTCCGACACTGATCGTCATTGGACTATTTTTCATCACCGTAGTAGTCATGTCCAAGGTTAATCCGCCGGTGATCAACCACAAACCGGACCTTGTCGTGGTAGCCCACCAGTGGTGGTGGGAACTGCATTATCCGCAATCGGGAGTTACAACGGCCAACGAGGTGCACTTGCCGGTAGGAAGTCTCCAGCTCATCAGACTCGTATCCGGCGACGTTATCCATGATTTCTGGGTCCCGTCCCTTGGCAAGAAGATCGATATCATTCCCGGTCATCCGAATCACCTGTGGCTGACCATTGAACGCACCGGGACCTATCTCGGCACCTGCGACGAATTCTGCGGAGCGGAACATGCCTGGATGAGAATCCGGGTTATCGCGCAGTCACCGATAGATTTCGAAGCTTGGCTCCTGCATCAGAAAGAACCAGCCGTGCCGCCCTCCTCGGTTCCGGCAATGAAAGGTATCGAGGTCTTCATGCAAAAGAACTGCATCAACTGCCACTCCATTAATGGCCTTGAAGACAGAGGCCACGTAGCTCCGGACCTGACCCATCTGGCCGACCGGGAAACCCTTGCGTCGGGGGTGTTTGCCAATACGCCTGCAAACCTTTTCAAATGGCTGAAGAACCCCCAGGCCATCAAGCCGGGTTGTAAAATGCCCAACCTCCAACTTTCGGACGAAGAAGTCGGAAATCTTACGGCCTATCTCGGAGGATTGAAATGAATGGTGAAACCGTTGCCCCTGAAAAAATCGAGAGCATCTTTGAAGTCAAGGAATACAGGGGACTGCTGAGCTGGTTATCTTCCGTCGATCACAAGCAGATAGGCATCATGTATATCGTCACTTCGCTGTTTTTTTTCCTGGCAGCGGTGACCGAAGCGATGATAATGCGCACTCAGCTCATCAAACCGGAGAATAACTGGCTTTCTCCCGAAACCTACAACCAGATTTTTACCATGCATGGCACGACAATGATATTCTTCGCGATCATGCCGCTGCTAATCGGTTTCATGACATATTTCACTCCTTTGATGATCGGTGCCCGGGACATGGCGTTCCCAAGGATGAACGCCCTCAGCTACTGGTTGTACCTGATGGGTGGACTGCTCCTGTACTTCAGTTTTTTCGCGGGCGGAGCACCCGCAGTGGGCTGGTTTGCCTACGCACCTCTGACCGAGGTCAACTATACCATGAGCAAATACATGGTCGGTACTGGAGTGGACTATTGGGTAATCGCTCTCCTCCTTACAGGAGCCGGGACGATCATGTCTTCCATCAACATCATCGTCACCATAGCTGTCCTGCGCGCCCCGGACATGAAGCTCAGCCGGCTGCCACTGTTCGTCTGGATGTCGGCGGTCACTTCTTTTCTCATTCTCCTTGCCATGCCTGCTTTAAACGCTGCCCTGGTTATGCTTTTCCTGGACAGACAGCTGAACGCCCTCTTTTTCGTATCCGAGGCAGGAGGCAAGCCCCTGCTCTGGCAGCATTATTTCTGGTTTTTCGGCCACCCGGAGGTATATATATTGGTCTTGCCCGGTTTCGGCATCATATCCGAGGTGATACCGGTTTTTTCTCGCAAGCCGATCTTCGGATACGCCTTCATGTCTGTCGCCACCGTGGCGATCGCATTCCTCAGTTTTGGTGTATGGGCGCATCATATGTTTGCTACCGGCATGGGTTTTACCGTCTATTACGTCTTCGCCCTTGCCAGCATGCTGATCGCGGTTCCCACCGGAATCAAGATATTCAACTGGATCGCTACAATGTGGGGCGGATCGATCCGATTCGACACCGCTATGCTTTTTTCTGTCGCATTCATTCTCCAGTTCACCATCGGCGGATTGAGCGGTGTTGCCTTTGCCACTATCCCCATCGACTGGGCGCTGACCGATACCTATTTCGTGGTGGCACACTTCCATTACACCTTGCTGGGAGGCACCCTGTTCACCGTGATGGCAGGATTTTATTACTGGTTCCCCAAAATGACCGGTCACATGCTCTCGGAAAAGCTGGGCAAGATTCAGTTCTGGCTCATGGTCATCGGCTTCAACGGCACTTTTTTCATCCTGCACTTCGCAGGTCTCGAGGGCATGCCGCGCAGGGTCTTCACCTACCCGGATCTGCCGTATCTCGCTGACATCAATCTGACATCCTCGCTTTTTGCCTATGTTCTGGGACTGAGTATCCTGGTCTTTTTCGCCAATCTGATCATAAGCCTGCGCAAGGGCAAGAGAGCCGGTGACAACCCGTGGGGCGGCTGGACCCTTGAATGGGCCACATCGTCACCACCCCCGCCGCACAATTTCGAGCAGATTCCGCCCGTTCACAGCATCAGACCTCTGTGGGATCTCGAAGTGGCGGAAAGGCAGCGCAGCAGTTGCTGCGGTATCCGCTGAAACGGGAGGTGACAAATGAGCAAGATCAGGGCTGCCATGTTGCTTTTCGTTGCTTCCGAAGCCGTGTTTTTCATACTCCTGATCATTGCCTATGTGGTTTACCACAGGACCTCGGCCAGCGGCGCAGATGCGGCACGGTATCTGGACATCAAGAGGACTGCGATATTCACCGTGGCCCTGATGAGCAGCAGTGTCAGCATGTGGCGGGCCGGTATCAACTTTGACAAAGGCAAGCGACGGGCGGCTCTTGGATGGATCCTGGGCACAATTGCCCTGGGAGCATTTTTTCTGATAGGGCAAAGCCTCGAATATGCCTCCCTGATCCGACAGAACGTGACCATAAGCAGGGACCTCTTCGGTACGACCTTCTTTACCCTGACCGGATTTCACGGCCTTCACGTTCTTATCGGCCTGGTCATTCTGATCGAGCTTTTTCGGCATTGAGCTCAAGAGCGACTTCAGGCACCGTCCCGAAGCCGTGGAAGCTGTTTCAATATACTGGCACTTCGTAGACGCGGTGTGGTTAATCATCTTTCCGACAGTCTACCTGTGGGTCCTGAAATGACAGCCGGGCAGCTTTTCCTGGAAGCATGGGATTTCGAACCGTCCGTGATAATCGGTTGTTTCGTATTATTCCTCGCGTACCTGTGGATGGTCCGCTTCCGCATGAACGGTAAAACCGCATTTTTCGCATCGGGCGTGCTGTTGATGCTGCTTACCCTGATCGGGCCGCTGGACTTTCTCGGCGACGGTTACATGTTCAGCGCCCACATGCTGGAACACATCCTGCTGGAATTGGCCATTCCGCCGTTGCTGTTGCTCGGCATTCCAGCTTCCGCGGTCCGGTCTCTTTTGTCCGTGAATAGTATGGCACTAGCCGAAAGGTTCCTCCGCAAACCCACCGTTGCCTGGTTGCTGGCGGTGCTGACTCTTTGGCTGTGGCATGTACCGACGCTTTATAACGCAGCCCTTGACAACGAAATGATCCACGCGGTCCAGCATCTGAGCATGCTGGTCACCGGGACCATATTCTGGTGGCCCGTTTTCACCCCGGTGCAGGAGCACCGGATTACCCCCATCGGGGGGTTCATCTATATATTTCTGGCCGCTTCGGCCAATATGATTCTGGGTATTTTGCTGACCTTCTCGCCGCTTGGGTATTATCCCACATACATGCGTCCGACCGACGACAACGCGATATTCCATTTCATTCGCACGGTCTGGGAGCTGTACCCCCAGTCGGACCTGAACCTGGGCGGGATGTTCATGTGGATAGTCGGCGGGCTGTTATATTTCGCCGCCATGCTGGTCGTTATCAGCCGCCTGTTTCGAAACGGTGAAGACCAGGAAAACGGAGGCTCGATTGAACAGGGAGGCCCATTGAATGAAGGACAACAGTAAAAACGGGCTCGACTCACAAGGCACCATGCCGCTGGCCGAACAGAAGAACAGGGAAGGCTGGCATACCCCCAAACCGGAGACAATCCCCGCGCCCACCTACTGGCCGGTAGTACTTGCCTTCGCTGCAACGCTCATGGGATTCGGTGTCCTGACATCATATCTGATAAGCCTGGTGGGTCTGGTACTGTTCATTCTTGCCATGTCAAAATGGATAGGAGAATTGTGTCGTGAACAGGGATGATAACAACACAACAAACCCGGGCAGACGACGCTTCCTTCTCTGGCTCAGCGTGTTCGCGGGATCTCTGGCATTATTCCTGGCAGGTATTCCGGTAATCGGCTACGTCCTTGCGCCGCTTTTAGGCAGACAGCGTAGATATTGGGTGGCTGTTGGCCCGGTTGACCAGTTCAGCGTCGGCGATACGGTACACGTAGCTTTCCAAAACCCGTCCGCAGTCTCCTGGGCAGGAGTGACCGGCAAGACGGGGGCCTGGCTGCGACGGGTAGGAGATAAGGATTTCATCGCCTTTGTGCTCAATTGCTCTCATCTCGGATGTCCGGTTCGCTGGGAACCTGAGGCAAAACTCTTCATGTGCCCATGCCACGGTGGCGTCTATTACGAAGATGGAGAGGTCGCCGCAGGGCCTCCTCCAATGCCTCTGCAACGATTCCAGGTCAGAGTGAACAACGGGCAGGTGGAACTGGAAAGCAGACCTATTCCAATCACATGAGATATTTTTCAACTCCGGAGAGGAATACAGGATGAAAAAGCTGCAAAACCTCCTGCAATGGCTGAATGACCGAACCGGTCTCGGAGACATGATCGGACCGATGGCCGTTCATCCAGTCCCGCCCGGTGCCAAGTGGAAGTACGTTTTCGGTAGTGCGATACTGGCCGTTTTTGCCCTGCAGGTGGTAACAGGAATCGGCCTGGCCACAACGTATGTTTCTTCAACCGGCGGTGCCTATCAAAGTCTCCAGTATATTACCGACAAGGCACCTTTGGGTGCGGTCCTGAGAGGCATGCATTACTGGGGAGCGTCAGCCATGGTGGTCCTGGTCGGCATCCACCTTCTCAGGGTATTCCTCACCGGCAGTTACAAGTTCCCACGGGAATTGAACTGGATGAGCGGTGTCCTGCTGCTTGGCCTCACCCTGGCACTGGCATTCAGCGGTCAGATTTTGCGCTGGGACCAAAACGCAGTGTGGTCTCTGGTGGTTGGAGCCGAACAGGCAGGCCGCGTCCCCCTGATCGGCTCCTGGCTTGCCCATTTTGTCATGGGAGGAGATGTGGTGGGTGCCTATACCCTGAGCCGGGTATTCGCCGTACACGTTTTTGTCCTTCCGATTCTGTTGATGGGTCTGGTCGGCTTGCATCTCCAACTCGTGTTGCGCAACGGAGTATCCGAACCTCCCGAGCCCGGGTCCAAAGTCGAACCCGCGACCTATCGTTCGGAATACCACGACATGCTGCAAAGGCAGGGTGTCCCGTTCTGGCCCGAAGCTGCCTGGCGGGATTCCGTATTCGCCCTTGCCGTAATCCTCATCGTGCTGCTGCTTGCATATTTTGTCGGGCCGGCAGCACTGGACAATCCTCCCGACCCCTCACTGATCAATGCACTGCCCCGGCCGGACTGGTATTTCTGGTGGCTTTTCGCCCTTCTGGCCTTGCTGCCGCACAGCCTCGAGAACTACATCATAGTTTTGCTTCCTTTAGTGGCCGGAGTGATCCTCATCTCTATTCCGCTGGTGAGCAACCGGGGGGAACGTCATCCGATGCGAAGACCTCTGGCCGTGGGTATGGTAATTTTTGCAATCGCGGTTATAGGCGCCCTGACACTCGCCGGGTGGCATGTAAACTGGTCTCCCCGCTTCGACGCCTCACCCCTGACCGCGGAAATCATAGGTGCTTCTTCCGGTTCGACCTACGAAGGTGCAATGGTGTTTAACGAGAGAGGGTGTCTCTATTGCCACGCCATAGCCGGGCACGGCGGTAAAAGGGGTCCCGACCTGACCTGGGTGGCAGACCGTCTCACCCGTGACCAGATGACCCTGCGCATCCTGAACGGCGCTTACAACATGCCGGTGTACGGCGCCATCCTTTCCACTACGGAAACCGAGGACCTGCTCGATTTTCTGGCAACTCGCAAAAAACAAGGCTTTGTGGTGGGAGAAAGCGCAGAGGAAGCGAGCGAACCTCGGTGATTGTCGGTTTACGATAAAACTTCCGGTCCATGATCCGGCTCAGACTCTCCATTGCCAAATTCAGCAACCGATTGTGTCCCAACGCAACTGCTCCGTAGATGCAGATCCATCTGCGGGAACGGGATTTCTATGTCATGCTCCCTGAATTTCTCGATAATGGCGAAGTTGAGAGCACTGATCAAGAGGTCTTTCTTCTGGATGAGGGAAGAACTCCAAACCCGCAGTTCGAAAGCCAGGGCGTTGTCGCCAAATGCCATGAAAGTCACCAAAGGCACGGGAGTTTTCAAAACGTCGGGATTTTCGTCTGCTACCTTCAACAGGAGTTTCTCCACCAGTCGGACATCGCTATTATAAGAGACACCTATCGGCACCTTGAACCGTACCGTTCTGTCGTTATGGCTCCAGTTGACAACGTTCTGCGTGATGAAGCTGGTATTTGGAACAATTATCGAAATGTTGTCGTTGGTCAGCACGGTGGTACTGCGTCCCATGATCTTGACGACATCCCCATCTACGTCTCCCACCACGATCCGGTCACCAATCTTGATGGGGCGTTCGAAAAGAATAATCAGACCACTGATAAAATTGCTGGCAATATTTTGCAATCCAAAGCCGACGCCGATACCGACGGCACCGGCCAGTACGTTCAATGCGGTAAGATCGATACCCGCTGTTTGCAGGATGATAACAAACCCGACGGCAATGATCATATAACGGAGAATCGTTGCTATTGCCTGACGAACCCCAATATCGATATGCCTGCTGGCAAGGACCCGCTCGGCTATGAAGAATTTCAGCTTGGCGGACAAATAGAAGAGGAAAAAGAACAGAACAGCCAAATAGATCACAGTCCACAGGGTCAATTGCAAATGACCAATTTTCAACAAGGTAAATGACAGGAACGTCTTTACATGTTCAAACATGCCGACAATGGTTTCCACGAATTACCTCCGTACAGAGCATGCTTAAAGGCTATTTATCCAATATTATTTAGTATTTTTCGAAGTCCGTTCCAGAGTTACTGCGGCAGCGATAAGGGAAAGATGTGTCAGCCCCTGGGGAAAATTACCGAGCATCTCATTGTTGCGAGTGTCGTATTCCTCTGAAAAAAGCCCCAGATCATTGGCCGTGGAAGCTGCCCGTCGAAAGATCTCCCGTGCTTCCTCGGTCCGGCCCTGTTGAGCAAGACACTCAGCCAGCCAGAAGGAGCAGGGGAGAAAAACCCCCTCCTCACCATCCATACCGTCTGCGCGGTAGCGGCGCAGCAATCCATCTTCGTCGAGGTCGCAGCGAATTGCTTCAACGGTGCGCACCATGCGTTCATCGCGGGCATCGATGAAACCGTAAATGGGAAGGAGCAATAGGGAGGCGTCCATTTCCGGACAATCAAAAGCCTGGATAAAAACACCCCGTTCAGCATCGTAGCCTTTCTCTTCTATAGTGGCACGAATTTCGACGCATATCTTTCGCCAGTCGTTCAGAGGTACATCGCGTTTCAGTTCCCGGGCCAGCCGCATACCCTGCTCAATGGCGACACAGCACATGGCCTTCGAAAATACGAAATGTCGTGGCTCTCCCCGCATTTCCCAGATACCCTGATCGGCGCGGCGCCACTGTTTCGTGGCTGCTTCGACCAACTCGATCAGAAACTCCCAGTAATCGTCATCCGGGCATTGTCCTCGGTGGTGCCAGCTCCAGGCAAGATCGAGCAGTTCTCCGTAGACATCCAGCTGCAGCTGACTTTCTGCCGCGTTCCCTATTCGAACCGGGTGGGCACCGCGATAGCCTTCGAGTTCCCTGATCTCATATTCGTGCAGGCGGCGTTCCCCGCCAACGCCAAAAAGGATCTGCAGTTCATCCGCACTGCCGGCGCAGCTGCGCTCGATGAAGCGGCGAAATCCGTCGGCTTCGCGGGTATAGCCCAATTCAGCCAGGGAGCGCACCGTAAACGAGGAGTCACGAACCCATGAGAAGCGGTAGTCCCAATTGCGGGATCCGCCGGGCGCTTCGGGAAGAGAGGTAGTCGCTGCCGCAGCAATCGCACCGGTAGGGGCATTGGACAACCCCTTGAGGACAATGGCCGAGCGTATCACCATTTCACGCTCCGAACCTCTGAAAGTTCCCTGGTCGGCCCAACGACGCCACCAGTTGATGGTCTGGTCAAGACGACTGTCCATTTCTTCGTTGGAGGGTGGGATGACAAGCCCTTCCTCGAGATTTTCGGGGCGGCCGTAGAGGATGGAAAACCTGTGGCGGTCACCTTTCTTCACCCGACAGGTACCGCAGATTTTGTGCCGGCCTTCCAGTCGGAGGCAGTCAAACCCGGAGAGCAGCAATCCGGTTTGCCCTCCGATTGCCAGAAAATGATCCCCTTTCTGCCTGATCCAAGGGCGAATGGCCCCGTAATCGAAAAGGGGGGCACACTCCAGCGAGACCTCCATCTCACCGCGAACTCCTTCCAGGATACGTAGTATCTGCTGTAAAGGTTTGTGCTCTCCTCCTTTCTGCATCGGAAAGAAATCAAGCATTCGGGCCTCACCTTTTTCGGATAGAAAGGTCGTTTCGAGAACCAGGGTTCGTTCAATATACCGCCGTGAGACCTGACAATCTTCCGCAGGAAAAATTTTACAGTAGCCGCCGTTTTCCCAATCCAACAGGCGGCCGAAGCAACTGGCCGAATCAATGCGTGGCATGCAACACCAGTCGATTGACCCTGCGCGGGAAATAAGCGCCGACGAATGACAGTCGGAGATGTAACCATAGTCGCTGATTGGTGGATATTTCGAACTAGAAGAAGTACTCATTGTGTCCCCTGGAGGTTGAAGCAGGAGAAAATGCGCTTGTGGATAGTAGTGTTATTTCCATTGGTATCGCCATTTTTTCGTTCTGCGGCAACCGGTTGTGAGCAAACAAATACGGGAAGAGATCCAGATGGTGGGCGGCGCTTTCGACTGAGTCGAACCGGCATCACATTGAGATTGCGAACAGTAACAAAAAAATGGCAATCCCGAACAGGGCAACAATCAGGCAGAGTATCACACCGAAGTGGAGTCCCCTTCCAGGCGTCGTATCTCCGGTGCGCTGGTAGCGGAGAGTGAAGCGGCCGTAGCTGACTGCTGCAACAATGCTCACCACTGTCCCCAAGATGACCATAGCCGATCCGGCCCAGGAGGGTATCGATATTCCGAACCACTTCTCCTGGTTGAGCATGACTGTCTGATTCAAGACCAGACTGAAACGATCGATGATGAAACCCAGGCCCATGAGCGTGAGTGCAATCCTGATCCATGTGAGCAGCGTCCTTTCAGCGGCAAAGTAGACCAGGCGGCGGCCGGTCTCTTCCATTGAAAACGCTTTTTCCTTCTCGTTTTGCTTTCTGTCGTCCGGTGATATTTCGGTCATTGCAACACCTAGCCGTCACTCTAGAAGTTTTTCAGGACATACTCGGCAATTTCAGTTGCCTCCTTGTCAGGAATCATTGTTTCGTCAAACTTGGTCATACCCGGGTTTGGATTACGCATTAATTTTACTATATCCATCGGTTTGGTGATGTTATGTGCCATAAGGGTCTTGCTGTGGAGTGTAAATTCAGGCTTCACTATATTGCCGCCATCGGGGTGACAGGTAGCACAGTTATTCTGGAACAACTCTTTTCCCGTTTCCACCTCTGCCTGGGGTGCCTGTTCTGTCATCGGTGCAGGTTGCGTGCAGGTTGCGCTTGCGGCGTTTCGGCTTTCTGCGGCGTCTCTTTCTTGCATCCACCTATAAAGCTTGCGCTTACTGTCAGAATCACCAATGCTGTCAAAATTTTTCTTTCCATGGAGATCTCCTCTTTCCGTGATTTTGAGCGGTGAAGCAGCCTTAGGATCAAATCCCGATTAATTGAATACTCAATCGGAAACCTGATTAACACTATTCTTCCGCTATGAAGATTGTCACCCTCGAAAGCCTTTATCGGGGGTCCATAGTTCAGTCGATTAGAAGCTGGATTCCCGATCAGAAGCGCTTCGGGAATGACAGGTTTGGGAGCTGGCGGAAGATTGATGCTAATCAGGATCGGAAATTTGTATTTTGCTTCGCCACTGCAGCGTACGTTTCCTGTGCATCAGAGCAGTCGCAGTCCCGATCGCGTCTGGAGCGATGCTGTTGCCCCTGTTTATTGTTTAAATTTTTTATGATTGAAATCAGGACGCATCTATCCTTTCTATAGTAACAGAAGATACGGCTTGTCAAGTTACAGGCGGATGCGGCACAGTGGACTTTGCCTTCTTCATCGAACTGACTCTTCATCCTTCTGCGTTCTGGCAAAATATCGGATGTGGTGTAGAGTTTAACGTAAGATGAACATCGCACAGGGTTGAGATCTGAATCATTCAGCAGGTAGCCTTCTGAATCAGGACGGTTGCGTTTGCGGCTGTCATGGAGAATAAAATGAAAATTCTGATGGGTCTTACTTCTCACAACCAACTCGGGCACACCGGCCAGAAGGCAGGTTTCTCCAACTCGGAAGAAGCCGGCCGCTGAGATGTAGGGATGACAAATTTTTTGTAGCGCTTGTTTGTGCGACGTGCCATGAGGTGATGAACCGGACAACGTGAGAGACAAAACAATTCAGGGAGAGTGGGAAATGTGCGGACGCTTTACCTCTCTGCTTTCGGCAGAAATACTGGAAAATACCTTTGGCGTCCAGGCGCCACCGGTCTTTCCTCTCCGCTACAATATTGCTCCAACCCAACAGGTTTGGACGATTCGGGAGGCCGCAACCGGTGGGAGGCACCTGTCCGCCGCTCGCTGGGGACTCGTGCCCCATTGGGCGAAGGACCTTTCAATCGGGAACCGGATGATCAATGCCCGCTGCGAAACTATCCACGAAAAACCGGCATTTCGGCAAGCGATCCGTGCGCGCCGGTGCATCGTGCCTGCCAGCGGCTTCTTCGAGTGGGCCACAACCCCCACAGGGAAATTCCCCCACTATGTTACCATGCGAGATGGTACACCCCTCGCCTTTGCCGGTATCTGGGATTTCTGGAAAACCTCCGAGGGAGAAATGCTTGAATCCTTCTCCATCCTCACCACGGTGGCCAACAGTCTCGTAGCACAACTCCACGACCGCATGCCGGTGATACTTCACCCCACGGAATATGATCTCTGGCTGGACCGGTCAGTAAACAACCCGGAAAATCTCAAGAACCTCTACCGGCCATACCCGGCGGAACTCTTGCAGGAATGGGAAGTCTCCACAACAGTCAACAGCCCTGTCCACGAAACACCGGAGACCATCGTCCCGGCTCAAGCTCCGTTATGAAAGCTTTTTTCGCATTCCTTACTTCTTCCTCAGCACCCTCTTGTCACCCACTCGGATAGTAACCTTTTCCTGATCGAAATATTCGAGGAGCGGAATCATGTACTTTCTCGACAGCCCGGTCAACTCCCGGAATTGCGGCGGGGTGACCTCTTCATTTTCCTGCAGGAACGCAACTAATTTTTCCCGAAGAGACAAAAGCGGCTGGGGTGCATAGAATATATCGGACTTGATTTTTACCGCACGACCTTCACGGGCCAGCAGGTTGAGGTGCTCCAGCACATCCTTTTCCCCGCAACTCACGAATTCGCACAATTCCTTGATACCGGGAGGTTCAGAACAACCCTTCTGCAAGGCATTTTCCAGCTTTGCCTGGAGCCCCGCCTGATCAACGGCGGAAGAGGCCTTATGTCCTGGCTTCTTCACCAGTTCCCTGTCTGCAATGGCCTTTCCGTCCTTTTCCAGAGAAGCCAGCAGCGGGCCGAAGAAACGGATGTCGCTCCTCTTCGGGATGCTTGCCTTCAACTCCTCCTTACCGATACCCTCCTTGAGGGGATTTTCCCGCAAATAGTTCTCCAGACCGATGAGCAACAGAGACTTAAGCTCTGCAAAAGCTTCTTTTGAGAGAAAAATTCGCGGCTCCCGCACCACCTGAACAAGGAGTCCTCCGGAAAGGAGACCAGACAGGGCAGCCTCGGTCCTTTTTGCGGACAGGCCGCTGCGGGTAATGAGTTCCTCCAGCGTCATCCCGGTAAGGAGACCTTCCTGCGTCAGGAGCAGGATCTTGTCCGCATCCTCACCATCACCGAGCGCGGTGAGAAGCTCCAGGGCCTGGACAGAGCGCCGTCTCCGTCGTGGTGGTGCAGGGTCGAGAACCACCCCGCCGCCAACGGTAATCTGGGGCGAATAGCTGCGCACGATGAAAAAATCACCGGGAAGGAGAAGAACCGGACTCTTGAGGCGCAACTGGACGAGTGCAGAACCTCCCGGCTCCAGAACGTCCCTGTCAAGCAAGATCACCTGTGCAGGCACCTCATAGGTTGCCGAATGAAGACGTAGCGTGGCACGGTGCTTTAATTCACGCGGGGCCGACGAGAGATAATCAATCCGGGCATCTACGGCACGGGTCGTGTGAAACATCGCGCGGGGAACTACCACATCACCGCGCAGCATGTCACCATGTTCAACACCCTGGATATTTACCGCCACCCGTTGACCGGCTGAAGCACGCTCCGTTTTCTTCCCGTGGATCTGCACACTGCGGACGCGAGAAGTGATACCGGAAGGCAAGACTTCTACTTCATCACCGGTTGCGATTTCCCCTGAAAGGAGGGTGCCGGTAACCACCGTACCGAAACCGGCAACGCTGAACACTCGATCGACAGGCAGACGAAACGGGCCATCAGCAGATTTCTCGTGTACCTCGGATGCCAATTGTGCCAAAACATTCCTGAGATCCTCAAGTCCGGCAGCCGTTTTTGACGAAACCGGAATAATCGGTGCCTCTTCCAGGAAACTGCCAGCCAGGTAGTCGCGCACCTCTTCAACCACAAGCTGTAGCCATTCCTCATCCACCATATCGCACTTGGTGAGAGCCACGAGCCCTTTTTTGACCCCGAGCAACTGGCATATCTCCAAATGCTCCCGGGTCTGGGGCATAACCCCTTCGTCTGCCGCAATCACCAGCATGACCAGATCCATCCCGCCAACCCCGGCCACCATTGCCCGGACAAACCGCTCATGACCTGGCACATCGACGATCCCGAACTGAATGTCTCCCGGAAGTTCAAGGTGAGCAAAGCCGAGCTCAATGGTAATGCCCCTCTCCTTCTCTTCCTTCAGACGGTCTGTATCGATGCCGGTCAGTGCCTTGACGAGAGAGGTCTTGCCATGATCGATATGTCCGGCGGTGCCAAGAATGAGGTGTTTCATGGAATACCCTTATCACCACATGAATGCGGGCAGAAAGTTTTGCTACTCTGACTTCAGAAAAGTTTTATGGAAAATGGATGAACGCGGGAAGGAAGTCGCGCCCATATTCACTCGGCAAATTTTTTATTTGAGGAGAATTTCGTCTACGGTAACACATGAATATCGGCCAGAAACCAGCTGGTTTCCATCCGGAAACTCCGGATGAGAAACTGCGGGTTTCCGATTTGGAAAGCGGGGATTTTTTCTGGCAAGGAAATCGAGGGGCTGCGTGTGCGGCGTACCGGTACGCCGCACAAGCAAAGCCGAAGATTGACACCGCCAGGGGGAAAAAGCACCCTTTCCGGACGAAAACTAGCTGATATGCTAACAATTGTCAAGAAACCTATACGGCAGAAACCTTGCCCAGAGAGGCCTAAAATTACCCATTTTGAATCCGTAACCTCGCAAAAGCAAGTAGGCACTTTTGCCGCTGAACTGTCAGGCAGATCAAGATTTCTCACAAAACACAAGGCCATATCCTTGCAGATATGGCCTTGTGCCAGTCACTCTCTAACGGAAAAAAGTCCGTCACAAAAAAGATCAACGCAGTATCTTCCAATCATCCTTGTGATACTTTTTCCATCCAGCTCACATCCCGCCTGTCTTTGGAGACAGAGCCACCTTATCTCCGTTTTTCAGGACGGTCTGGAAATCAACCTCTGTATTGTTAACAAAAACGATCATAACTGCTTCTAGTGGGATATCCAGTTTCTCCACCAGGTCATGAACTGTGGCCCCTTCAAACAACTGATGTTCCGTGCCTGCCCCACAGTCGCAGGTGTCGGCTTTTCTCAGCGTTGTGAAGCATTTTACTGATACCTTGATGGTGGGATGTCCTTGTTCGGAGGTCGGTTTCCCCACTTCCTTGACAAAATAGTTCTTTGCCAGACCACACAACGGGCACACCCAGGAATCCGGCAAATCGGCAAAAGGAGTCCCCGGAGCGATACCCTGGGTCGCATCTCCTTTAACAGGATCATAGACGTACTGGCACCTGCATTGATATCTAGCCATTTCTCTCCTCCTTTGCTGCTTTTTGGAAGCTTGGTTGGAAAATCCGTTCAATCAACTCTATTTTAAATCATAATCGCGAAAGACCGGATGTCAACCTGCGAAACAAGCTTTATCATGCTGAAAAATATGAGAAAAACGACATTTTTGCCCAGATCAATGAAGAGAATATTTTTCGGGAAGAAGATGAACTTCGAGTACAAGCACCTTCATTGTAATGAAAATTATTGGTGACAAATGAATGCGAGTATCCGGGAAGAATGGCAACCCTGGAAGAGGAGTTCCGATTTAATTAAAATAACTTTCACCAAGTCTTGTCTGAAAGAAGATAACAAATGTTCAGGGTAGTAAGGGATGTTAGACGTAAAAAGCCACCCCTTTTGGAGGTGGCTCTCAATGATGCTTACCCTGAAGTCCAGTTCGTATCTGTTACTTATGCCTTAACTTTCTTAACTGCCTTCCTGGTTTGTGGCACTTTCTTTTCCGTGGCTTCTTTTGCAGCTGCAATTTTTGCCATTCTCACCTCTCTTGCCTTGGCAAGATTTCCTGCAAGATCTCTTTCAAGGGCAGTTTTTCTTCTGGCCTCTGAAAACTTCTTGGCTGTTAACGGTTGACTGGAAGGAATACCGAACTGCCTTTTGTATTCGCCAGGTTTCATATTGTGGACTGTACTCAGATGGCGAGCGAGTGTCTTCATTCCCCCCTTACCGCAGATCAAGCAAATTACCTCATTCGGCTTAATTGATTGCTTGGCTGTAATTGCAGGTTTCTGGTCCTCTTTGGAAAGTTCAGAGGATACAACACCAGAATCCAGGTCTTTCAGGGTTTTGTAGACAAGATTTATTTCTTCCAGGAGCTGTTCGGTGGTCAAGCTTGTCATTGATGCGTGAGCTAGTACTATTTCTCCTGCCAGTTCTGTTAAAGATGCCATTGTAATTTCTCCATTCAGTAGTAGTTATATCGTAATTATTCAGATCAGAGACAAAATGTCAAATATTCTTTATAGAAATGATGTGTTAAGAAATGTCATTACCTGGCAAAAACACCATACAGAACACATTTCCATAAGCTATGGTGTCCATGGATTTGTTGAAGCAATGTACTACATTTTATAAAAGCAAGTACTATAGCAAAGCATCTGCCTTAGTGTCCCGTATGGTTAGCTCGCTACATTAATTCAGAGGAGTTTTGGCTCCTGACGAGGAGCAACTAAACAGTCAGGGGCCAAAAGAACCGAAATTAAAAGGATGGAATTAACCATACGGGACACTAGTTACCGTTTTGCTTGTCTTTGGAATTCGTTAAGAGCGTCCTGCATCTCTTTCGCATCTGATTTCCAAAGACCATTAACCACAATTGGTTGGCTCCCACCAGAAGTCTCTATCGATATAGTTGAAAACAATATGCCATTCGTTATGCGAAAAGAAGCGACAGATTTGTAATTAATATGCTCTTCAGTTGAACCGAATAAACATCCTTTGCGGAACACTATTCCATCTCTAACCAGAATTACAGCATCGGGAAAGAATGTATTTCCGGATGTCCAACGGCTTGAGTGATATGCCTTTTCCTCAATTTGAATTAAATCTTGGGTCTCTCCTTCATTCCAGCTGCTTAGTTGCGGTTTTTGCTCCGCATTGCCTTTCAAAAGTAGCTGTCGCTTTGCCTCGGCAAATTCTTGTTCAGTAAGGTGTCCTTCTTGGAGCAAATCAGCGAGTTTACGTAGTTCATCCGAGATATTCATGTCGTGTCCTATAAGTCATCAATTGTTAGCCAACAGAAAAACCCTGCAGGTTGCTTGTCCATCTTGGCACCAGCACCACATTGCATACTACGATAATATACAATGGTTTCTATGGCAACTGATAACGGGTTGACGCAGACGCGAGATGAGACGTCTGGACGTTCCTCAGTTGCAAAACGTGGCACACAAGCTATCATCAAGGCTTAAAGTAACGTTATAATCATGGCAAAATACCCCAAGCTGCTGGTTGCCTCGGAAACAGGTTTAATCGGGCTTCTTTTTTATTGCGGGTTTCTCCTGTGCTCTTACCGGGGTTCATTCTAAATTTATCAGCTCGATGACAGATTATATTCCGCAATAGGAGCCGGCATCTTCGCAGCCTTGTCGGGAGCAGGCATTCAAATGATGTCCGATATATACAATTCCGACATCTTTATTACGATTTTCACCGTACTTATCGGGCTGTTGTTTGCCATAAACAAAATAGAACGCAAAGCAATATCCTGCTGTGACTGACCTCCTCCCGAAAACTGGATCGGCTAAGAGTTGAAAATTCCCGGCTTGTCAATCCTATGAACTGAATGCAGCCAGGGAGATTATAATGGCAAATTCAGCAGCAAACCAACGAGGTTGCCGATTTTCCATGTTCCAGGGGATTCTCCCCATCGATGGCTCTCGGTTGCCGGCCAACATTATCGCCGGCATCACATTGGCTGCCCTTGCCATCCCCGAAGTAATGGGCTACACGAAGATTTCCGGCACACCGGTAATCACGGGTCTTTATACTATCCTCATTCCAATGACCCTGTATGCTCTCTTCGGCTCCTCCCGACACCTCGTCGTCGGGGCAGACTCCGCTACAGCTGCCATTCTCGCCTCCAGCGTCGCCGGGATGGCGGCCCCCAGGTCGGCCGAGTGGCTCGCGCTGGCCGGGTTACTTGCGCTCATGGCAGCCGGGTTCCTCTTAATTGCCCGTATTGCCCGCCTTGGTTTCCTGTCAGACTTTCTGTCATGCACCGTACTCGTCGGATTCCTGTCAGGGGTCGGCATCCAGGTCGCCGTCGGAGAAATATCCGGGATGCTCGGTCTGCCCGATGGGGGACACGGAACCGTCCACAAGCTCGTCTCCACTGTGCGCGAGGTCAATCAGACGAACGTCACCTCTCTCCTGGTAGCGGTCTCCGTTCTCGTGGTCATCATTGGCTTGCGTAAAATTTCGAAGAAAATTCCAGGTGCGCTGATTGCGGTAGTAGGAGCCATCATTGCCAGTTGGGCACTCAACCTGGAGAATTACGGAGTGAGTGTCCTCGGACCGGTCCCGAGCGGCCTGCCGAAGATTGGTTTGCCTGAAGTTGCCATCAGCATGGAGCTGATCCAAAAACTGGTTCCAACCGCATTTGCCATGTTCGTGGTTATCCTTTCCCAGAGTGCCGCCACTTCACGCGCCTATGCAGACCGCTACAACGAGCCGTTCGATGAGAATACAGATCTGGTGGGCTTGTGCCTGAGCAATATAGGTGCCGGCCTGTCGGGAACCTTCGTCGTGAACGGCAGCCCGACCAAGACCCAGATGGTCGAAAGTGCGGGAGGAAACAACCAGATTTCTCAGCTTACCACGAGCTTTATTGTGCTCCTGGTGCTCATCTTTTTCACTGGTCCATTGGCCTATATGCCGGGAGCGGTTTTATCGGCAATAGTTTTCCTGATCGGAGTGGAATTAATCGACATCAAGGGGTTGAAGAAAATCCATGCTGAACGTCCTTGGGAATTCTGGGCGGCACTGATTACCACTGCGGTAGTCATTTTTGTAGGTGTCGAACAGAGCATCCTCCTGGCCATCGTTCTTTCACTTGTAGTCCATACGCGGCATGGATATCTCGTAAACAACATGCTGATCGTGCTCGACAATAAAGGCGGCTGGAAGCAGGGCCCGGTCAGCAGCAAGGAACAGATTATGCCTGGCCTTATGATCTACCGCTTCATGCACAATATGTATTACGCCAATAGTCCAGTGCTTCGCGAAGAGGTTGTTGAACTTGTCAAGAGTGCGGACCCGCCATTGTCATGGTTCTGTATTGATGCTGCGGCTGTCAACGATGTGGATTTTACCGCGGCCGAAACTCTGCGCACACTTCACGGAATCTTGACTGCCCAGGGCATCAGATTCGTGTGGTGTGAAGTCATCGATGAAGTCCGGAATGAGTTAGATCGTTCAAAACTCACCGACCTGTTCGACAAGACGGCCTTTTACCAAACACCTGCCGCCGTTATGAGCGACTACAGTCAAAGACCCTCAAACTGCATGGCAAACTCGCTATAAACGGTGATTAAATCCACTTTCGGAAGGAGATGAGTCATGAAATACAGTGAAAAATTCAGGGTCAAGCCGGGGAATCCGGTCAGACTGAACAAGACTGATGCTGCGTTCAAGGACAAACACGAAGACCAGGCTTCAGCTCTGGTTGAAATAGAAAAATACACACATCGGCTTCGCGAGTTGCAGTACCTCCTGTACGCAGAGGGCAAACGGTCGCTCCTTATTGTCCTCCAGGCCATGGACGCTGGTGGCAAGGACGGCACCATCAATCACGTCCTTGGCAGCATGAATCCTCAAGGAGCAAGGGTATATGGGTTCAAGGTCCCTTCTGCAGAGGAGGCGGCCCACGATTTCCTCTGGCGCATTCACCAGGCGGCTCCTCAGCGTGGCCAGGTGGCGATTTTCAACCGCTCGCACTATGAGGATGTGCTGATAAGCAGGGTGCACGGCTTTGTCCCAAAGAAGGTATGGTCAAAGCGCTACGACCTGATCAATGATTTCGAGAAGAACCTTGTCGACAGTGGCACCCATATCCTCAAATTCTACCTGCACATCAGCGAGGAAGAGCAGCTACGAAGATTCAAGCAGAGGATAGACGATCCCGCGCGGCACTGGAAGATCAGCGAGTCGGACTACAAGGAGCGCGAGTACTGGGACGATTACACCAGGGCTTTCGAGGATGCCCTGAGCAAATGCAGTACCACACATGCACCGTGGTTTGTCATTCCGGCCAACCACAAGTGGTTCCGAAATCTGGCAGTGTCTCAGATAGTCGTCGAGACCCTTGAATCACTGAAGATGGCATTTCCACAGCCAACGGTGGACATCAAAGAAATCAAGGAGAAGTACCACAAAGCGGAACAGGAAGAAGCTGAGAAGAATGGAAATGCTTTACCAGGAAAGCATCGGAAAAAGAGCAAGAAATAGGATCTGCCCAATGTTTTGACGTGAAAAGAGTGCCTCTATTCCCAGGTTTTAAGGAATGGCACGTAATTCGATGGCTCCCGGTTGCCGGCCAATATTATCGCCGGCATTACCTTGGCGGCCCTCGCCATCCCCGAAGTAATGGGCTACACGAAGATTTCCGGTACACCGGTAATCACAGGTCTTTATACTATCCTCATTCCAATGACCCTGTATGCTCTCTTCGGCTCCTCCCGCCACCTTGTTGTCGGGGCAGACTCTGCTACGGCTGCCATTCTCGCCTCCAGCGTCGCCGGTTTGGCGGCCCCCAGGTCAGCCGAGTGGCTCGCGCTGGCCGGGTTACTCGCGCTCATGGCTGCAGGGTTTCTGTTTATTGCCCGTATTGCCCGCCTTGGTTTCCTGTCAGACTTTCTGTCATGCACCGTACTCGTCGGATTTCTGTCAGGGGTAGGCATCCAGGTCGCCGTCGGAGAAATATCCGGGATGCTCGGTTTGCCCGATGGGGGGCCCGGTACCGTTCACAAGCTCGTCACCACCGTGCGCGAGATCAATCAGACAAATGTCACCTCGCTCCTGGTAGCGGTCTCCGTGCTTGTGGTCATCATTGGCTTACGTAAAATTTCGAAGAAAATTCCTGGTGCTCTGATTGCGGTAGTAGGAGCCATCGTTGTCAGTTGGGCTCTCAACCTGGAGAAATACGGCGTGAGTGTCCTCGGACCGGTCCCGAGCGGCCTGCCGAAGATTGGGTTACCTGAAGTTGCCATCAGCATGGAACTGATCCAAAATCTGGTTCCAACCGCATTTGCCATGTTTGTGGTCATCCTTTCCCAGAGTGCAGCCACGTCGCGCGCCTATGCAGACCGCAACAACGAGCCTTTCGATGAGAATGTTGACCTGGTGGGCTTGTGCCTGAGCAATATAGGTGCTGGCCTGTCCGGAACCTTCGTCGTAAACGGCAGCCCGACCAAGACCCAGATGGTCGAAAGTGCAGGAGGAGACAACCAGATTTCGCAACTTACCACGAGTTTTATTGTGCTCCTGGTGCTCATATTTTTCACTGGTCCATTGGCCTATATGCCGGGAGCGGTTTTATCGGCAATAGTTTTCCTGATCGGTGTGGAATTAATCGACATCAAGGGGTTGAAGAAAATCCATGCTGAACGTCCCTGGGAATTCTGGGCGGCACTGATTACCACTGCGGTAGTCGTTTTTGTAGGTGTCGAACAAAGCATCCTCCTGGCCATCGTTCTTTCACTTGTAGTCCATACGCGGCATGGGTATCTCGTAAACAACATGCTGATCGTGCTCGACAATAAAGGCGGTTGGAAGCAGGGGCCGGTCAGCAGCAAGGAACAGGTTGTGCCTGGCCTTATGATCTACCGCTTCATGCACAACATGTATTACGCCAATAGTCCGGTGCTTCGCGAAGAGATCATTGAACTTGTCAAGAGTGCGGACCCACCATTGTCATGGTTCTGTATTGATGCGGCAGCCGTCAACGATGTGGATTTTACTGCGGCCGAAACTTTGCGCACTCTTCACGGAACCTTGACTGCCCAAGGCATCAGATTCGTGTGGTGTGAAGTCGTCGATGAAGTCCGGAATGAGTTTGATCGCTCGAAACTCACCGAACTGTTCGACAAAAAGGTCTTTTACCAAACACCTGCCGCCGTTATAAACGACTACAGTCAAAGACACTCAATCGGTATGGCAAACTCGCAATAAACTGCTGCATTAAATCCGCTATCGGAAGGAGTCGAGTCATGAAATACAGTGAAAATTTCAGGGTTAAGCCGGGGAATACAGTCAGACTGAACAAGATTGATGCTGCGTTCAAGGACAAACACGAAGACCAGGCTTCAGCATTGGTCGAAATAGAAAAATTCACCCATCGGCTTCGCGAGTTGCAGTACCTCTTGTACGCTGAGGGCAAACGGTCGCTTCTTATTGTCCTCCAGGCCATGGACGCCGGTGGCAAGGACGGCACCATCAATCACGTCCTTGGCAGCATGAATCCTCAAGGAGCAAGGGTGTATGGGTTCAAGGTCCCTTCTGCCGAGGAGGCGGCCCACGATTTCCTCTGGCGCATCCACCAGGCTGCTCCTCAGCGTGGCCAGGTAGCGATTTTCAACCGCTCGCACTATGAAGATGTGCTGATAAGCAGGGTACACGGCTATGTCCCAAAGAAGGTATGGTCAAAGCGTTACGAACTGATCAATGATTTCGAGAAGAACCTTGTCGACAGCGGCACCCATATCCTCAAATTTTACCTGCACATCAGTAAGGAAGAGCAGCTCCGGAGATTCAAGCAGCGGATAGACGATCCCGCGCGGCACTGGAAGATCAGCGAATCGGACTACAAGGAGCGCGAGTACTGGGACGATTACACCAAAGCTTTCGAAGATGCCCTGAGCAAATGCAGTACTTCGCATGCGCCGTGGTTTGTCATCCCGGCCAACCACAAGTGGTTCCGAAATCTGGCAGTATCTCAGATAGTCGTCGAGACCCTTGAATCACTGAAGATGGCGTTTCCACAGCCGACGGTGGACATTAAAGAGATCAAGGAGAAGTATCACAAGGCGGAGCAAGAGGAAGCTGTTAAGAATGGAAATGCTTTACCAGGAAAGCATCGGAAAAAGAGCAAGAAATAGGAACTGCCCAATACTTAGGCGTGAAATGAGTACCTCTATTCCCAGGTATTCCGGAATGGCACGTAATGCTGATCCATAAGCTTCCCCAAACATTACAAAGGCTTTATCCATTATAGATACAGCCTTTTTTCTATCCAAATCGGTTCGAGACTCTGTCGGAAGGCTGCAAAAAGTATAGAGCGCCAGGGAACCTTGGACACAAGACAAGACTTCCGCTGCAGCCAAGAAATTTCCATTGCAGAACTCGCCTGCTTTTCAGAAACAGAAAAAGGCAGATACCCTCCCGGTCCTCCACGACCAAGATCATACCCGCCCTCTTCCATCAATAATGAACATAGGGGCGTCCAGCCCTCCACGACCAGATTCACTTCTGCTCATTTTCCACAGTGGGGTTATACCGATATAAACCGGGAGGACTTCTCGGAAGTATCTGCGTATTCCAAAAATCATTATTCAAGACTCTCATCGGGATTCCTTGTTCATGGAATACAAAACAGGGAGAGCACGGCTTCAGTGCCATACTCTCCCCGAGATGTATGCCATGAAATCACACAAAATATTTCATGCTTATCATTTTAAGGTGTCAATGCCACCTGTTGACATGTAACCGTCAGCCATGGCATCGCTCACATCATAGGCTTTCTTCTCCGAATTGAGGGCTTTCAGAACCTTCTCCGGATATGCCGGCAGTGATCTGATACGCGCGCCGCAGGCGTCATGGATTGCGTTGACGATGGAGACGTGCGGAGAGGTCAGCGGACCCTCGCCGACTCCGGCCTGGCCGAAAGCGCCGTCAGGACGGGGTGTTTCTACGTAGATCAGTTCGATGTTGTCGGGTACATCCTTGATGAACGGGAAGCCGGAACCGATCAGGGTGGTGTGTTTTTTCAGGTCTTCGAAGTCCTCGGTGAGGGCCAGACCGATACCCTGAACAAGACCGCCGTATACCTGGCCGTCAACGGTACCGCGGTTGGTGATGGTACCGTTGTCGCCAACATAGGTCATTTTCACGACGTCAACCTTACCGGTAGTGACATCGACGGTGACTTCAGACATGAAAAGGGCATACATGTAAATGCAGAAAGGCTTGCCGATTCCGTTTTCATCCTGATGGGTGCACGGGGTGGTCCAGCTCCCCTCGTACTTGGTAGCGACCTTTTCTTTCACCATTTCGTCATAGGTACGGAAGGTTCCGTCTGCTTTTTTCATTGCATCGAGCAGCAGTCTGCATGACGCAACAATGGCGTTGCCGGTGACGACATTCTGGCGGCTGCCGCCGGAAGGTCCGGCGTTCGGCGTAAGGCTGGTATCGTTCATGCAGAGCTTGATCTGAGACGGTTTCAGGTTGAGGGCGCGGAGCGCCTCGTGTGCGAAGGCCACCGTTCCCATATCGGAGCCCTGGCCATGGTCTTCCCAAGCGTTGCCGATCATCACGTCTCCGTTGGGCAGCAGTTCAGCCCATGCAGTTGATGTGTCGGGGCCGTCGAGACCGCAACCGTAGATGCCGAGGGAAACGCCGACGCCGCGTTTTACCGTGTCGGTGGATTCCAGTTTGGCTTTTGCCTTTGCTTCCTGGTATTTCGGACGCATAAGGTCGAACATTTCTTCGAAGCAGAAAACTTCCGGCACCTGACCGGTCGGCGTTGTTGCGCCGGGGCGATAGATGTTCTTATAGCGGAATTCGAACGGGTCGAAACCGGCTTTCCGCGCCAGTTCGTCAACCAGGGATTCACCGAGCATGAATGCCTGCGGCGAACCATACGCGCGGAACGCGGAACCCCAACCATGGTTGGTGCAGACGGTGTTGCCAACGGTGTTCAAGTTCTTAATGTCGTAGCCGGCGCCGACGAACTGCTGACCGCGCAGGGTGACCAGATCGCCGAATTCCGAATAGGGACCGTGGTCGAGGTTCCAGCTTGCGTCGATGGCGAGCATTTTGCCTTCCGCGTCGCAGGCCAGCGTACCCGTAAGATAGGACGGTGAGCGCTTGCCGGTGTAGGTCTGCTGCTGATACCAGTCATAGCCCAGGAAGCAAGGCCGTCCGGTGGCCATGGCAGCCGCGCCTACCAGTGCTTCCATGGTCGGGCTGAACTTGTAGCCAAAGGTAGCGCCGGTCGGGTTCTGGACGATAACGATCTGGTCCGGTTCAAGTCCAAGACCAGGGGCGATCATATAGAGATGCAGGTGGATACCGATGGATTTGGAATGGATAACAACCCTGCCCTGCTCATCAATGTAGGCAAAGCCGACATCCGGCTCGATCGGCATGTGGGGCTGACGCTGCAGGTAATATTCGCCGGTGAAGGTATGTGCCGCCTTTTCGATGATCGGTTTTACATCCGCGCCTTTTTTGCCGTAGCAGGTGTAATATACGTTCGGCGTTCCGGGATGGATTTCGATGGCGTCTTCCGCCATGGCTGCCGGCGCATTCATGTATGCAGGCAGGGTTTCCAGGTCAACCTTCACCTTTTCCGCAGCAGCCAAGGCGTTGGCCTTGGTATCAGCGCAGACAATTGCGCACACATCACCATACTGGTATATCTTGTCGTCATTGAGAATCGGCCGATCCCAGCCGTCACCCTTGTTGGTGGGGAAGGTTATCAGGCCGGTAATGCGATTCCGTCCCTTAATGTCCTTATGGGTAACAACCTTGAAAACACCCGGCATTTTTTCCGCTTCCGAAGTATCGATGCCCTTGATGATGGCATGGGACACCTTCGGCTGCACCAGGGCGCACTGCAGGGCATCTTCAGGGAGTTGAGTACCCATATCCTCGCCAAAATCCCACATACCGCAAGCCTTGGCAATGAACGTGGGACGCGGCATGCGGGTTCCGTATACCTTGCCATCAGCCGGTTGCTTGTACTCAAGAGCTGATTCGGAAAGCTCACCGCGGAGCACCTTGGCAGCGTCCATGACGGCATCGACGATCATGACATAACCGGTGCAGCGACAGGCGTTGCGGTACTTCTGGAACCAGTCGCGAACATCTTCGCGGCTCGGATTCGGGTTCTGGTCAAGGAGCGCCTTGGCCGAAACGATGAAACCGGGGGTACAGAAACCGCATTGGATGGCGTGGTGAAAAATGAAAGCCTTCTGCAAGGGGTGGAGATTGAGCGGAGTTCCAATCCCTTCAATCGTGGTAATCGCGGACCAGTTTTCAATCCGCTTCATTTTGGTGACACAGGAACGGATTAGTTTCCCGTTCACGATCACATTACATGCCCCGCATTGTCCCGTTCCACAGCCGACTTTCGTGCCAGTCAGGTGAAGCTGCTTCCGCAACACGTCGCATAAAAGCGCTTCCTGGTCTACGATGAGGGTTCTTTCGACACCATTGACATTCAGAACCTTTTTAACCATTCCCATACAATCTCCTCCTATTGGCGAATATATCGGGGCAAAGCCCGGTAAAACTCGGATAATACTACGTATCCGTCATAAAACGGATCAACCACCCTCTCTGGGGAAACCTCGATACCGTAAGAAATTCAAAAACAAAAACCCGCATCAATACTGAACATACGTCAATATCAATGCGGGTTTCGTTGAGTTCGCAATGGGCGAAGGACGAAATAAACGCTTATAAGTTTTTCCACCCGGAAAGTCCGGATGAATCTAAATAAATCCTTTTAGATTTTTTGTATTACTTCTGGTTCAAACAATGATCGAATAGTGTTTCCTCCGTGGTAAAAACAGAGTCCAAATTTCCTAAATAATTCCTTAAATTGCTGATCGTTATTTACCATACTATATAACCAAAAGCAAGAAAAATTTTAATTTAACTAAATACAATATTTAACTTGGGAAAAATTATTTTTCAGGATTTTTATCTAACGATCAAGCATTTATCATCTTTATTTTTAACATGTTACAAAGTGTACTGCAATACACTTAACCTAGCAGCTTTAGATATTTAGTCAAAGTAATACTTTGAATTAAATGGGCAGATATCTTACCCGTCGAAATGCGGGTTCCAAAGTTGTATTTTGTTAGAAAGTTGGCTGCGACTGATGGCTGCACAGACAAAATGGCTTGGCGCGCGTAAAATTCCGTTTCGATTTTTGTCCCCTCGGACTTTACCAGCACAGACAGGAATGAAACCGGTGAATGGTTTGCCTTTTCCTGTGCAGATATAACGAGTTACAGATTCCATTTTTTCTACAGATGCAAGAACCTGGTAGTCAGGTTAAGGTAGTGAACAGCATATGGATATCATGGTGAGGAGGATAACATGTGGTCGCAACATATTACGTCACAAGCTGCCAAGGAATACCTGGAAAGTTATATTTTCTATATGATGTAACCCAATCTCCACATTCATATGTGGAAACCCTGTGGATAAGTCAGTTCGAAAAAATGTAAAGTATTGTAATTTGGTAAGGACTAGCAAACTGCTTTTATTATAACCAGAGACAACATATTCAATAATATCAAATAGATGCAAAATTTAATGCAATTACAATAGGTTATGGCGACATGCATATTTGATGATTACTGTTATCATTAAAGTTGTGCACAGGCATTAATTAAACTTGGGGATAATTGAGTAATTTGATTGTAAAACTGGATAGGAGGTGTGATTATTTTCCCTGCTTCGAGAACATACGCATCTATTGCAATTCAAAAAAAGGGAGGGGTTGGCTGTTGAGACAGTTGGCTTTATAATTGATGATAATTTAGGCAGCAGGTTATGTTTTATCTAACCGGTAATTCTGAATTGT
>CAVVDU010000018.1:0-52144 GCA_963746935.1 uncultured delta proteobacterium
GTGTAAAAACCCCTGCGAAAGTTCCGAAAGTTTTTTTGGTCACATTCAAAATAGTCCACCTCTAACCAAATCCGCCAATGGGTAGTTTTGTCAAAGCTGGGAACCTTTAGGCATCTTCAGGGTTAGGATTGCAATCTTGCAAACTCAAGAGCGTCTTTCCTGACCAAATCCATTCGTGGAGCGAAGCGACAAATTCTGTATACTACGGGATAGTGGCAACTCTCCCACCTGGATGACCAGGTGATCGTGATGTGTCATAGGGTAATAGCCATGGAGGCGAAATCCGTAACGCTCTATGCCGTCTTGCTGGTGCACATGACATACCGTTCCAGGATTATGTATTCGTGGTTTGCGTGGCGTGGGTGAATCTTATCCTAAGTTGGCGAGATTGCAATCCTGGCCCCAATTGTCCCAGGCGAAACAGTCCGTTGACGCTTCCTCCAGCAGCAGGGAAAAGCGCGAGAGGAACTCTTCGCAATCCTGGACGTCAAAGAATATGGGGCGGTTCTCTAGACCCCGGACGATTATGTGATGCAGCAGTCTATGCGGGCGTGTCTTGGCATCAGAGAAAGCACATATAGTTATAATTTTCAGGAACATCCCCTTTAGTCCCTTTTGTCCCGATAATGATAGGAAAGCGGATGAGGAAAAGCTCGACAGGCTGAATTTGCTCCCTCTTCCTGAAAAGGAGAAGCTGAGGCACCTGAAATCGAAAGAGCTGACAATCCGCCAGATATGGCAGTTACGCTAAATATGACGGATGCTGCTGGCGGGTTACGCTACCACCCGGCCGTTCTCCATGTATTTTTACTGTAAATACATAACGTTGCACATGAAGGAACCGAAGTTATTCTCTGGCACGTTAGTTGCGCTTTTCCTTCTATAGGGAACATGAAAATATCGCGCTTTCTGCTGTATTTGATTTGTTACCTATTCAGGGGGATTCCCATGAATATATCTGAAAATAGTGCTGCTGATATACGTATCAAGCCGCTGATAGATTTTGCACGGCAGTTACCCGTTCAATCGCAGGATCCTGTGCTGACGAGTTATATTACCTGTCCCAAATGCGGGACAGCGCAAGAAAAAACAGCTATGTGTGTAAAGTGTTGGGTAATTTTCGAGAAGATAGCAATCCATTCAGTAAGAAAACCAGTAGAGAATTTCAACTCTTTGTACCAGTACTCACGATATTCGGGCATCATGCTCAAAGGATGTCGGAAGATAGTGCGGTATGCACTGCCTGTCTTCATCTTGGCACTAATAGCTCTACTGCCGCTGATAGCATGTTTTATCGTAGAAAGATGGTCAGGTGAAGAAATTGCCTGGCTGAAATTATCTGACACGAAAGCCGTCATTCTTGGCAGATCGGGTACAGGGTCCTGGGACTGGAATAACCTGTCCGACTCGGGAGGTACCGTTTTTCTTTCGCCGGAGATGAATCCCATCCGGGTAGAACTGCAGTTTTCCCACCTTCTGTTGCCATCAAAAATGCCAACCCGCCATTTTACCTACAGTTTGCGATTAATGGACAAGAACGGTGTGGCTGCCTTCGAAAAAAATGATGTTAAATTATTAACTGCAGACAATGCTACTTTTACAAATATGCTGATAGGTGGAGATAAATCAACGGATCTTTTAGGGATAGTCAACATTAACAGAAGCGGCAACTATAAAATAAGTTACGAAAAAAAAGACTTTAACGATAGCGGTATCAGCGGCTTTATGACAGCTACGGCGTTAATCCTGCGACGTAACACTGTTGCTTTGCCGCTTCACATCTATATTGCCAGCGTTGCAATGGGTATTATGCTCATGTTAATGAGCCTGGGCGTTAAACGTCGCTGGTTCTAGCCTTTTGTAAAGCTCGGCATACAGCGAAAGGCACTCATTCGCACCCCCGTTTTTTACCCGCTGGGGAGTTTGTCATTACCGGAACCTGCTCGTTCGCAGAAGTCAGACAACTGCATATTTGCGGATCGAATTTATAGGGAAGCAACTTTGTTTTACCTGGGAGTACTGTCAAAATGGTCCGCCGTACAATCAGGAATCTAGTCGAAAAGATATTTATTCAGGGAATTTCACCCCAAAAACTGGCTCTGACCATCTCCCTCGGAATTTTCATCGGCACTGTTCCTGTCATCTGGGGTTCAACTATTATATGTGCTGCTCTAGCCTTCATCTTCAGGCTCAATCAACCTGGAATCCAGGCCGCGAATTATCTGGTATACCCAATTCAATTAGCAATGATAGTTCCTTTTTATAGCATGGGCGCAAGAATTTTTCCCTGGGGTCCGTCCCTGCCTGTTGACATTACCTTGAAAAAAATCATGGAAAACTGGTTTGGCAATATAGCCCTCATTCTTGTTGCAACCCTTAAAGCCATAGCCGCATGGCTTCTTATTGTAGCACCTCTGTCTTTATTGCTGTATTTCCTTTTATTCTCAATATTTACCAGAATGCCCAGATTCAAGGATGTCTCAGACAATGAAAGAAAGTAACGCTCCACCAGAGGGCGACACATCAGCGGGTAGAGGTTTCCCCTGCCCTCTACCCTACCCCCTGCAAGAACGGGTAAATTACCTAGTCCCACAATTCAGTGTCCGTAGCCACCGGTCTTAATAGTGGTCACCCTGCCGTTTCTGAAGGTAAAGGTATAGGTAAACCTGTCAGGTCCGAAATTGTAGGTCCAGTTGTTAGCATCCAGGGGTGAAGACTCCTCCTGCCCGTTATTGTCAATTCCGGATTGCCCGCTATCCAGCGGCGCCCCGCACTTGACCATGACCTCATACTTGCTGTCTCCGAGGGAGACATTTTTCCCATCAGCGCAATTCTGTCCGAAAGTCGGGTCATCATACCCATAGCCGCCGGTCTCGATAGTAGCCAGACGGTTCCCCTGGAAACGGAGGAAGACAAGCAGGGCCGCGGAGCCAAAATTGTAGACCCATTCTTCGGTTGTTACCAAATTCACCGGTGTCCGGTTCGCGAGAAGGGCTTCGGTAACCGTGTCTTCCCGAATTTCTTTCCAGGCCGGCTCCCCGCATTTCTCCAGGACGTCCGCTTTGGTGTCGCCCTGCGCCACGATTTGCTCACCACAATAGAACTTTGATGTCTCCGGAACCCTGCCCCTGACGAAACCTCTCCACATCGGATGATGGCTTTCCATCCCCCTTGGATGCAGTGGCGCCTTTACGGCTGTTTCGGCAGCCATGGACAAACCAGCCACCTTGGTCACGGATGCCAGGGCGAGGACGAGCAAAATAGCCTTTACTCGCGGCATACCATGTAAGGCTGCAATACATCCTGATTTCATCGTTTCAGTCCCCCGCTACCCTTTTTCAGCAAACATCCTGCCTGAACCTTTCGTGTCTCTCACTGCAAAGCATAGGGAAAGTATAGTATGCATGTGAGAGTTTCGGGGACAGTATCTACAATTGAGACAATAAGTTTTATATGCTGGCCCCGGAACTCTCAGCCTTCTCATCTTGTAAAGAATGACTTGAGTGGTATTGTTTAGGAATGTCGATCAACACTTCTTATAGCCCCACTGGCTGGCGCATCCTCGGGTTCGGCAAACATCCGGAGATTGCTGCCGCTGTTCAGGAGAAACTACGTTCGCTCGGGTTTCAGGCGGCCACCTTTGTGCTCACGAACGATGAAGCCGGGGATTCACGGCTAGCATCGGAACTGAAACGGGCCGAGTACGATGGAGTGGTCATCGGCGGCTATATCAACGGACAGGACGCCGTGAATTTCCCTGCCACGGAAGAGACCACAGTCTGGTTTAATCGTGTTCTCAATATCATCCACCTGAATGCGCCGAACTCGAAGATAATCCTCGTGCGCGGTCCGGAGGACGTTGTGCCGGCGATCGAACGAGTCCTCGGAAATAACCCGCCGTTAGAAACTTCTTGAGGGGTGCATATCCAAAATACAAATTTGTTTTTGGATACCTATCCCTTAGGCATCTGCTTTGAAAAATCCTTTTCCCAGCCCTCTATACACAAGAAACTTATTTTTCTAGACTTGCTCCCTTGTCTTCCGACGGGGAGTTTCTATGTGTAAAGGCCTTGTCATGTCTACACAAAACCGGATTAAAGTAATATTTCAAGACCTGCCCCCAATTCCGCTATAAGGGGAAGTGCCCCTATATTCCTGGGTAAAATTCAAGGCTTCCGGGTTTGCATTGTCCCTGGAGCAGAGCTAGAATTTAAGAGTCAAGCAAAAGGAGGAATGTATGAACCTTGAATCCATTACTGTTCAGGAGGCAGTTCGAAGCTCACTGCAAACCGAAAAGAATGCCATGGATTTTTACCGGCTGAGCGCCCTGAAAATGCAAGATCCCGAGTCCCGAAGGATTTTCAAGGTCCTTGAGGGGGAAGAACGAGAACATGCCGGCTTCTTTTATACTATTTACTCGGGCACCGATATTCCGTCTCTGGATGCGTTTCTCGACCAGCCGCCACGTCACGAATCCGATTGGCTCTCGGAACTGAATCGGATTATCGACACCGGTTTCAACGAGAAGAAGGCGCTTGAACTGGCCATGCAGAAGGAAAAGCAGTTAGAGGAAGTTCTGTCCAGGATGGCCGAAAGGATACCCGATCCGGCAGTCAAGGCGGTGTTCGAGTTGAATATCAGGGGCACACATAACCACTATCTGATGATCGAGGCCGAATACTCCAGGTTCATGGGGATGGTTGATGAATCGGATATGGATATCTATGTGCGTGAATAAGGAGTGGCAACGATTCACCAGAACTCGCGTTAATTGGGGTACTACCCTATTTCTTGATTCGGAAAAGAGGATGCCCCTTTTGCCTTGCTACGTTTTCAAGATTGCAATCCTTGACCCAAAACGCCTGTACGTGACCGGATTTTACGGCTATTCCAACGTAGGTTGGAGAACCGGCGCCGTGCCGATTCCGGTTCTCGATGACGCTGGGGACTATGATGTGAGGTAGGGGGATGAAGGAGTCTCGGGCAAAATGACTCGTTTATTCCCCGATTTTCAAGGAAGGGGTAGCCATGAATACTGTTCAGGGAAAAAACATTACGCTGGAAAATCTGGCCACGATACTGGGCGGGGTGTTTCTGTTCAACCTTGCGCTTCTATTTCTATGGGCTCTCGTATTTATAGCCGCCCACGACTGGATGTACGGCATGAACAGCAGATGGTTCGACATCAGCAGACACGAGTTTGATCTGCTGAATTACGGGCTGATAGGGTTTCTGAAGATAATCAACATAGCGTTCTTCCTGTTCCCCTATCTGTCCATAAAGCTGCTACTGCGAAGGAAGGCCGGGTAGCCCCCCTACTCTCCGTTGATGCAGTTTTCAAAAGGGCGCTAGCCACCGAAGGGCTCACCGTTATGAATACCGGGGAGTGAGGCACAATTGACCTGTCTCGGTTTTCCGCGAAACTTATCTGCCAAGACACGACAGCACTGCATCTGGATTGTAACCGCGAATGACCGTGGAACCGATCCGGACAAGCGGGACACCGCGCCCGCCCAACTCCCGGAATGTTTTTGCGGCAGTACTGTCTTGCTCTATGTCGTAGGCAACATACGAAATGCCTTTTTCCTTCAGGAACCGCTCCATCTTTTTGCAGTAGCCACACCATGAAGTTCGGTATAACTCGACGGTATTTCCGCCGTAGGAAATGCCCTTGCGCGGCAAAGGCTCTTCAGCCTTTCGAGGTGAGGAGGCCGGGCCGGCATCAACAATAGAAATGTCGCCTGATGACCCGGTTTGCCCGAGCTGTTTGCGGTATTTGGCCGGGACCTTGGAGATGTCGTCGACAAAATGTAGAGACCCGGTACTGTCCGTATAGCGGTAGATTTCACCTTGGGCGGTACCGGCGAAAAGAGGCAGGATAAAGGCTGCAAGCAGCATGAAATATTTCATGAATGATCCCTTCTGATACCTGATACTGTCCCCGGGATTTCCCCCTGGCATGGCAGCGTTCAAGGAAGCTGACGCTACCTGCAGGTTCCCACATAATCACCATGGCCCAGATGGGCATCGACTGCCGCTTCATCCACGTAGATGGTTTTCTTCCCCTTGTGACAGACAGCCACCTTGCCGCCCGCCCCCGTCGGAGTTCCCACGGAAACCACCGCGCATCCCGCACAGCAAAACATCGCACCGGAAATGATTGTCGCTCTGATCAAATTCATGCCTGCCGCCTCCTGTGTAAATGCTCCAGGCACTCTACTTCATAATATATTTTCATGCAACATACGGTTCTCACTCCGGAACTTTTTTGCTGCTCCTGGCGATAGACAACCTTGCTGACTGCCGTGTCGTGAATGCCAAGGGGCGCCGGGATCTCCTTCGGCGAGCAGCAATGTCGACCGTGGGAGGCTGCCTGACGGACTGCACCGGGTAATTCCATGCGCAAGGGTTTGGCCACAGGTGCACAAGACCGGATACAAATTCCCTGTCAAGGCGTGTCCCCCAAACCCGGGGTATCCATTTGACTTGCGGGTGGCGGATATCAAACTGTCAAACCCGCCCCAAAGGGCTATGACTCCATAATGCTGCGAATTTTCGTGTAGTTCCCATTTGTGCTTTGATGTTATTTTGGTACTCTTTTCATAATGTGTACATCAGGAATTCGGATTCCAGGGAGAATAAAGGGGGGGGAACAATGAAGAGAACAATTTCCGCAGTACTCCTGCTGTCCATGTTTCTGGCCTTGGCGGCATGCGGCGGTGGCGACAACACACAACCGACAAGTACCACTCAAACTCTCAGCAATCCGCTTTTCGACGGCGACATTGAACAAACCCCAACGGCGGATATCGTTACGCAGGGGATGTCATTCCCAACGATACAGAGTGTCTTTGCCGGTATTGATCCGGTCACTGGTACGGAAACCCGCGCCTTCCTGGATTTCCCGCTGAACGGCGTTGTGCCGGCTAATGCCGTGATCGTATCGGCATCCCTGGATATATTCATCAATAGCATCCAGCCGACGGTCGGTTCGATCCCGGTCCGTATCGATCTGGTGGATTTTCAGCCACCGAACCTGATTGCATCCGATTTTGACCGTACCATCCTGCTTCCGCAGGCCTCGCTCTCAACGACGATATTCCAGAGCGACCTCGGCCAGCACGTAATCCTCGATGTGACCCCGCTGATGAAAGAGGCGCAATTTCGACTTCAGCCGGACTTCCAGGTCCGCATTCTGGAGGATCTGGGAATAGTTAACCCCGGGCTTATCGAAATCGACGACTCGACGGCGACACCTGATGACAGGGCATCTTTTGCACCACTCCTGACGGTCACCTGGTTCTGACAGTCAGGTCGATCCTCTTATCGTCATCGGCAAGTCGTGGGGTCAGGCTTTGCTTTATTGCATATTTCCGGTCTGGAAGGGGACGTTCTTGAAATTTATAATTTCATTTCAAGCCGCTCCCGCAAGCCCTGCTCCTCCCGAAAAACAGCTTCCCCTCTTTTCGCGGCGTGAGAAACGGCAGCAGGGGTGCAGGCAAGCGCAGCCGAGACTTCTATCCCCTTCAAACCCAACACCCTGACCGCCAGATAACAAATCACCGCTTTTGCCCGGGCGAGGTCTCGCTCTTTACTTGGTTGTGACAAGCGTGTCCGTTCGATGCGGTAATTCTCGGCGACCCGCCCTATCAGATCGGCCAGTGACAACTCCGGCGCCTCCGTGGCAATCTCGGCGGTCTTCAGGACCTGCTCGACAAAACGTCCACCACCGAGGATGCGATCGTCGAAAAGCTCGTCGTTGCCGAGACCGGGATCAAATGCCTGGCTTGTTCGTTTTCCACCCGCTGAGAGTTTGACGGTGGCAGGTGTGGCGATTCCGTCAGCGGTAAACCGTTCGTAACGCTTTCGGGCCGTCATTCTTTGCGGGCTGAAATGCGACAGCACTTCAGCCTCGTTGATCAGCGTTCGCGACGTCTTACCGAGCAATTCTCCCTGTCCGCACCAAGGATACCCAGCGAGGTCCTCAAGTGTGGCAACAATTCCTGCGCGGATCGGGTTCAGGTGAATGTACCGTACCAGTTCCAACAGGTAGGAGTCACTGTCACAGACAATCGACTTATAGCGGTTTTGAAACAGGTGCCCTGCTCGACCATGGCGCAGATTGAACACTACCGCGTAGCCCGTGAGCAGGCGACGCATGAAATGTGCGAGTTTTACGGCATCTGGCTTGAGCAATAAATGAAAATGGGAATCCAGTAGTGCCCAGGCGAAACAGTCCGTTGACGTTTCCTTCAGCAGCAGGGAAAAGCGCGAGAGGAATTCTTCGCGGTCCTGATCGTCAAGGAATATGGGGCGCTTCTCTATGCCCCGGACTATGACATGATGCAACAGTCCGGGTATGTCTATGCGGGCGTGTCTTGGCATCGGGGAAAGTTATCACATGAATTTCTATTTTTCAAGTACGTCCCCTTAAGCCCCGCACTTCTGAGAATTGTTTGAAATTTTCCGAGTTCCTTGGCGAGGCGATCAGATACTTTTTTCGGGATAGCAATCATTGTGTTCTCCTTTAAAATTTTATCTGCTACTTACTATTCCTTCCACTACAGACGTAATTACGGGAAGACAGCACCTATTTCTCGCTTACCCCAACCCCCGCAACAACAATCGGCATCTCAAACATAAACCCCAGAAAAGGCAACTCTCGCTCCGCCTTTTCATAATGCATCATTCCTGAATAAACAGGTGGTCGCTCACGCACTGAATTTTCATGTGCCCGTTGTCGTCCCAATTCACACAATAGTGTCGCAAACGACATGGTCGGACAGAGAAGGAGCCCAAGCCGTGCATTTCGATACTTTCGAGCCAGCATGAATTTTACATAGTCTTGGTAGTATGATCGGGCATTTCCGAACTCCACTTCCACCCAGATGCCGTTCTTCTCGAAATCACATTTGAGGCCCAATTCCGCAACTACCTTCTGCTCGCTATTCCAGCCTGTTTTCATCAGACCTTCACTAATCCGCTTGTTGTAATCCGACTGACTGTAGCCAGTCTCGTATCCCACCGAAGCAAGGGATTCTTTGATTTGGCCTATCTCCGAAAAACGGTTCAGCTCCTTCTGTGCTAACCTGTGCAACAGCATGTCGCTGACATGGAGGGATGGAAAATTGCTCTTCAGTATCGGCTTGAAGTAGAAAGTAAAAGGGGCAACTTCCGTTACTTCAAGGAGCCCACCCTCCGTCACGTCACCGAACAACCTAATCAGGGAATAACGCAAACGCTCTTGTGCCTTGTTTTCGTAGCGTAATTGCAAGTGTCCAGGTTTATTGTTCAATCGCCGTATCTCGGCAATGAATTGCTCTTCCGTACCGATCATAATAGTGACCGGCACTTTGCCACCTTTTTCGATGGCGCGCATCCTATCCGTTTGAGCCTCAACGGGTACCGTCACGCCGTACTTGAAGGTGGATAGTCCTACCGGATGCAGAAATTTCACAAATTCAAAGTTTTCTTTGGCCATTGAGTTCGCCCAGGGTCATATGCGCTTATTATTGTAGTTGCCACTCTATACTCATCGGTGCACTACCCTTATGACGGAGGTATATTACTTCACCATAATAAGTGAACGGGGCCGCTTTATTACCGGAAAGTTTTCCATCACGGACAAACAGATGGACCTTGATGCCCATTTTCTGGTGGTCGATCAACTCTTTCCCTCGCTTGCTTTCTGGCGTTGTACTGTTTTGACTCTGCCAGTGGAACGTTTGTTCGTCTATCCAGTAATCATGATAGCGGTATTCTTCACTTTTCCCCTGCTTGTTTAAGGTTACTAGCAGTACATGAGCATTCTGTTTTTTGAGTACGACATGGCCAGAGTTCCAGTTGCCAGGATTAAATTCCTCACCAAAGAGCTCCGGGATCTCCTCACGCATGAACATCCTGCCAACAGCCAAATCTAGTGGATCAAGTATTTGCTTCAACCGAGCAAAGGTTCTCATTTCTTCGTCAGCTTCCAAATCCTCATAATCGGGATTGGCGGCTTTAAGGACATAGCGACCGGGGCTGGGTTTTGTGACCAAGCGTAACAAATACTGGTTGTCTCCGGCATCCTGGCGTTCGATTGCCATGGTCAGGCCGGTAATCGAACCAGCGCTCTGGGAAGTAACTCGTTCCAACAATAGATAATCGCCATCATGAATTGGTTTCTTGCCACCATTCATAGAATTGCCAGAGGCTCTGGCAATGAAATGCCTTGCTGGATCGAGTTTCCCATGCCCAGTACCCAGACTCCGATATTCTTCGGCATCGGCATACCCTGTTTTGAAATGTCCACAAGCAATTTTAATATTTGGAAAAAATGGCAGATCGACCCTATCCACTGAATGCAGAAGTGGTACGACGTTGTCAGGCAATTCAGCTAAACTTCTTGCTTCGTAGGACGCAAATCGGTAATCAACCAACTCCTGAAGCAGGTTCGTCAAAATCTCTAAATCACCATCATCGAGCTTAAATCGCGGAGTAAACTTATTATCCGCAATCTGAAACCAAGTTTTTGAGCTACCAGTTTTGTTGCCTCCGATCCAGGCGTTAATTGGATTGCTCTCCCAGTATTTTTGCCAGGTTGCAGGATTAACCACATCAATATTCTGCAGTTCCGGTTTGATATCGGAAATCAAATTGCGTCGTCTCTGAAAAATAGTCAACGATTGTGCCGCTAACTCTTCTTTCGTTGGTGGATCAACCAATCCGCCATGCTCCAACAGAGCCTCAAGTAGAACCATTTTGAAAGACTTCGACATTGCGGTAGTCTCAACTTCGCGTAAAAACATTTTATAAAATTCTACACAAGCCTTTTCGTCGTTTTCAAGATCCCCCATATTGTCGACAAAAGAATACCAATCCCCATACTGCTGACGGATTTGTACAACAGATGCACCACTTCGGTAAAACTCTGCAATGGTTGGCCGACGTCCAAGAGTTTCGCGCAAAGCCTCATATTCCTTTTGCGCTCCACCTCTATCAAGTTCCTTAAGGAATTCAATCAGTTTCAAATCGTAATTAACAAAACAACCTCCTGGTAATTCCAACCGTCCCTGTTCTACCTGTCTGGCGAATTGTGCCAGCGCTTTATACGTCGCGCCAACATTAAACAAAGCCTGTGGCTTATGAAGAAAACTTTGATGATTGCCGATGAAATCGAGAATCACCAATCTTTCCTTACCTGGGGCGTTTCGCAGACCGCGGCCAATTTGTTGTAAAAAAAGGATTTTTGAATCTGTGGGACGTAACAGCATCACGGTATCGATTCCCGGTAAGTCCACCCCTTCGTTAAACAAATCGACCGAAAAGACTACCTGTAAATGGCCATCCGCTAACTGTTCAAGCGCCTCCCCGCGCGACGTTGTTGAACCAGCGTAAACGGCTAATGCCTTTACTCCCAGCTTTCGGAAACGCTCTGCCATGAAGTCGGCATGTCTAATGGATACACAGAACGCAAGAGTTCGCTGTTGCGAGTATTTCTCCCATTCCTTGTACGCGTGGCGTGCACGGGCCAAGGTAGCCAGTTTATTGGAAAGCTGTTCAGGATCAAATTTTCCGCTTCGCCAGGGAATTTCGCGATAGTCGACTTCCTCGTCAAAAATCCCGTAATAGCTGAATGGAACCAGCAAACCACTGGAAATTCCAGCGAAGAGATCCCTGGTGAAAACTAGATTATCGTCGCAAAGAGAAAGAATATCCGATTGGTCGGTTCGGTCCGGCGTTGCTGTTAGACCAAGCAAGAATTGGGGTTCAAAATGACCGAGTAAGCGACGATAAGTAACTGCCGCTGCATGATGAAATTCATCAACAATCACATAGTCAAAGTGCCTAGACGGGAATCGCTTTATGTGTTCGAGCTTGCCCAACGTCTGCACTGAGGCACACAAAATGTCTACATCTTCGTCTTTGTTTTGTCCGGTATAAAAACCGACGCGAGCTTGAGGTCGGATACGTAGGAAGGTGTTTTCAGCTTGAAAAAGAATTTCTTCACGATGAGCCACAAACAGCACTCGCCTTGCGCACGTCTGCTGACAATCAAAGGCTGCCAACCAGGTTTTACCCAAGCCTGTAGCCATAACCACCAACCCGCGCTGATATCCTTTTTTGCGAGTTTGATTTAAAGCCATAAGAGCTTCTTTTTGAATTTCAGAAGGTGATGGTGGTGGTTCTAATTCGTTGCTTCCCGGCGCCACAGGCAACGTAGGCAACCTACGCCGCTGCTCATAAGACTCAATCCAATTATGGGTAAGTGGAATGCTTCTTGGATCGGCAAATAGCTCCTCAAAACGACTGCGAATCTCGCCAATTTCTGTACTTTTATCGATGCGATAATTCCACTCCAGGCCATCCTGCAACGCCTGTCTGCTAATATTGCTGGAACCAACAAATGCCATCCCATGCACACCAGACCTGTCATTCTGCCGCATGAAGATATAAGCTTTCATATGGAAGCTGGAAGCCGCTGCTTCATAAACGCGTATTTGCGCACCACGCTCCTGTAACAACATGAGACAGCGCAATGCTTCAGGATCGGTAACATCAAGATAATCACTGGTAATTATGCGCAAACGAGCCGGTTGCCGATTACTTTCTGCTTCTGGCGTAATTGCATCCTTAAGATCGGCGAATAAAAGACGAAGGCCGGTAGCCTTAATAAAGGCAACTGCCATATCGATTTCAACTGCCTCACGAATACCTTCAAGGAGGCAGGGTAGAAAGGGGTTTTTCTCACCACCTGGTATCAAACGGTCAACATCATGATGTTTGCGGTGGATGATCGCATTTAACCAAAGGTCATTTCGCTTTGGCCTCACATCAACGGTCTGCCAATATTCAGCTTGAGCAACATCGACAAAATTGGCAAACAACTGCCTCAAGTTTGTTTCGTTGAGATCAGTAAAATGGCGGCCATCCTTCTTTCTTTCACCTTGGCCCTCTTTGAAACTCACATAGAAAATGCCGCCAGGTTTAAGTGCCTGCCAAAGCCGGCTTAAAGCCACAGTGATTTCTTCAATAGGAAGATGCAAAAGACTGGCGCAGGCCCAAATTCCATCATAAACCGCAACTTCACTCACTTCAGCAAAGGTGCGAACCTCTACCTCTTGTCCAATATATTCACTGGCAAGTTCTGCTAAAGCAGGCGACGCATCAAAGGCTGCAATTCTGAATCCTCGCTCTTTGAAAACCTTTGTGTCTCTTCCAGAACCACAACCAGCATCTAAGACGTATCCACCCGAAGGCACCTTAGAAAGAAATCGATCACGCAGCACAGACATATCAACGTTAATCGTTTCATCGAAAAATTTCTGAGCATTTGCGTTGTAATAGTTCAAGGTGCCTGACATTTGCCACCAAGGTCGATCGCTATTTGCACGGAAATAGTTAGGTATTTAGTGTGCTAGAGGGTTAATTCTTGAAAAATGAGTTTTGCTTCTACTTTCTTCTAAATATCCCGTCCATGCATCCCGAATAACACTAGCTTTTGCTTTTAAGTTTCTGGTACGCAACAGGCTCCACATCGCGACAACGTTGCTCTACCTGATGAGCAATTCGTTGGATCATTTCAGCAGATAGGACCGAACCTCCAGCATTTTTATAAACAACACGCGGATTTTCCCCGCTGTAAATGAGCAGACCAGGTTTCTTCCTATCTATATACCAACCTGGAAAAACAAGGGCAGGCTTCACCGCTACCTCCGCACCCACTGCACTTGTTAGCCATTTGGCTAACCAATCTGCTTGTCGCTTTGCCTGATTAATGGGTTCCCGCTCGTAATGGGTGGGAAATTGTAACCCTTGACCGTCATAGATGATTTTTACATTCCCTTGGACCAACTTTGCCCTTCCCTTCGTTTCAACGGCAAAAACCCCATTCGTGCCGATGACAACATGATCGATGTTGAAGTTTTCTGCGGGGAAGTCGTGGTAAACTTGATAGCCATCAAGCATAAGTTGGTTGAGTTCTTGACCGACTGCACGTTCGCAATCAAGGCCAAGCCGCAAGCTGTTTCTTTTCTTCAAAAGAGTAGAAAATTTGAAGCTAAAGTAAACCATAAATGCAGCATATGGGATTAATATAGCGAGCCAACTGACTTTCTGATTCCCCAGGTATCTCATGGAAAGATATGAAGAAAAACACAGCAACGGTATGAGTGTAAAAAAAATGAAATAGGTGTCGAGCTCTTCAGATAGGTCTTCTACCTGCTTTGAAAGCGATTCGCCCGGTGATCTCAACAGTTGGACGGTAAGCGGTGTACGTCTCCCTCTTCTTTGGTAGCGTATCCAAAGTATTACGCACAGGGGGAAGCACATTGAAGCAAAGAATACTACAAGAGGAATAAGCTGATATTTCAATGAAGTTACTCCATAAATCAGAATGTCAAAACCGATACTTCCTTTAATGTAAGCTCATCAGGCCAAATTTCAAATTTTAAGAACTGATTTCTATCTCCACACAATCTTCTGCCCACTCAAATCCACCTGATACCTGAAAGCCTTGAGAAAGCTCATTCCGAGAAGACCGTCATGGTCGTCCCGCTGTCCAGTAAAAGGAATTATGGTAATCGGTGCATGGAAAAGCTCTTTGGGTCCCACCTTAATAGAATCGAGAACCACTTCATACGACGGGACGCTACGTCCGTCGGCAACACGTGCAGATCCACGTCTCACGTCCTCCCCTTGAAGCCCCAGCTCAACAGCCTTTTTTTCCGAAATAATGGTGTTCGTTGCGCCGGTATCGAGTAGAAGTGTTGCCGTGACTGATTTCCCCTGATGGTGAAAAGTAACCGGAACAAGGACATGCCCCTGAGGTGTCACCCGGACTGGAGTTTCAATGGATGCAGATTTGGTCACCAGTACTTTTGTGCGATATTCTGCAGGTATCTTGTCAGGGTCATTGACCATATGAATGACCCCGTCCCGATCGGTAAAGCGGTAGAAATCACCAGACTGCATTTCTGGCGTCACTTCCGTTCGAGGGTTTACAGCCAGTGGCGTTTCGGTTGCCGCCACAGGAGAAGACGGAGCCACTTCAATCGCCTTGGCCTGTTGGCTCAAGGGAACAGATACCGGACTGACTTTTTGGAATAGGTTTCGGTGGTCACCGGACAAAAACAAACTTGCAACAATGCATCCCATGAACAAAGCAGCGCATAGAGTAACAACAATGACCATCAGTGATGAAGCTGAACTCTCCTGCTTGTTTTTTCCTCTTCGCTCAGCAAATCGAGACATACGACAACCTTCTCAACTCCCATACCCGAGGCTGGTCACACTCACCACTTTTCCATTGCTGCCGAAATTGATGGCCTGCATGAATTCATTCGGTCCAAAGTTGTAAACCCATTCTTCGACATACATCCGACTGCCCCTGACCCTTTTGTACGTGTAATGCTTAGCCACAGGCTTGCCGCACTCCTGCAAAACTTCCTCTTTCAAGTCACCCCTGGTTGCAAGTCCTTTTGCGCAGCGGCACGATTCAAAATCATCGGCATATCCTGTAACTGACATGAGTGTAATGCAGGCACAGATAATAATTATCGTCTTAGTAATCAAACAGTACTCCTATTTCCAATTTATTAGGTAAGCTGCACTAGAGACGATACTTCCTTCGGTGCCAGCTCAGATACTTCTGCGCCGGACACAATTTCTTATCTGCAGGCATCCTTATTCCGCTATCCGAGAGCATCAGCAGAAAACCCGGCACATTATTAGTAGCCTCAATCTGTCGTGAGGTAATAACCTTGTATCCCTCCGACACTCCTATCATCCCTTCGTCAAACGCCCAGTGGCAAAGCTTGCACAGCGCCATTCCATTACGGATATCATCATTCCGGTTCACACTCCACGGCACGATATGGGCAGCATCAACCACAGTATGACCTTCGGAGGTCACAATCCTCACCCCACAGAGGGCGCAACGATGATCGTAGGATTTAACCACTGCTCGTCGAAATCCCTGGTCGCGCGCTGCCTGTTTGTACTTTTCCCCTTCGAGGATTTCTTTCATCCGTGGCTGGTGAGCCATCTGCATCAGTTCCAGGTTGTAGTAAAATGCCTCGGAATTTATCTGGGTCTGTTCCAGAAGCGTCTTCTGGGCCGCCTCGGAAAAGCATGATTGCAGCAGCACCTGCCTCAACGCCATTCGGTTTTCCGGTGACTGGAGAAGCAGGAACAAGTCATCATCCATCCGAGCACCAAGGGCGATTTCACGAAGCTGGTTCACTGAGCTGATAGTGCTGACAACCGCCGGAGTTATTTCTCGACCGGATGCCGGTACAAGCTCCCAGAAAGGTTCATTGTGCAAACGGGAGAACGGAAAGGCGATGCTGCTCTTTTGCGTAATCGGCACAACCCTTCGCCAATAACCGGTGAAAAGGTCATTCAGTTCCACCAGGTCGCCGGTAATTTCAATAAAATTGGAGGTAATAACACCACGCGTAACCAGGTCCATCACCGCCATAAGCAGAAGCGGTTTGTGGGGTGCTTGCTGCCTTGTTGTTTCGGTCCAGGTTTGTCCCGGGGCACGGCGTAGATGGGCAAACTGCCGCAGATATTTATCAAGCATAATCACAGAGTCTTCCAATACGGCGCCCGGTCAGGAAACAACTTTCTCACCCCGCCGCGCGGATCATCACAGTCTCCCGCATAACGCGGAATCAAATGGATATGCAGATGAAAAATCGTCTGCCCTGCAGCGGCCCCGTCATTGATGCCGATGTTGAAACCGTCCGGGCTTCTTTCCTCCAGCAGTTTTCGCCGGGCCTCCTCCAGCAGGTCGAACAACGCCGCCCGCTCCTCAGCCGTAGCCTCGAACAGCGACACAATATGCCGCCTGGGCACGATCAAGGTATGACCGGGGTTGACGGGAAACCTGTCGGCCAAGGCAACGGCCAGCCCATTGACTGCATAGACTCTAGATGGATCAATACTGCAGAAGGGGCAGTCAGGGCTATCAGCAACGGTTTTTTCATCAGGCATAAGGCGGGTACCCATCACGAATCTTCAGCCACACATTCAGGACGCAAAAAAGCCGCCCAATCAGCTCTCAGCTGACACGGACGGCCCGGTTTTCCCCTCAACGAAATGTTTTACCTCTGACCCCATCTTTCAGATCCCCTAAAAACAGTCAATTCCGGCAATATTATTAACTCTTTTTTACACCCGGCACTGCTCCGATGTCAATAATGGCTAAATTATATAATTTGAATTAAAGTTGAGTGCCTGGGCTTCGGCAAGGCCTTTTCCGAGATAAAAAATGCTACGTGGTCAGACCCCGTTTATTTTCCCAAGTCAGCCCACTCCAGGCATCTCGGCAGCCCCTCTTCCCGAAGGAAAGGATGGAAATTACTGACAATGAATAATAATTGACATTTAATATTATACAACTATAATATGCAGCATTCCATTTGCTACACAATTAAGAAGGATTGTGAGCCGGGTAGCAGGAGACATTATTCGGAACGGCTCATCAGCAGGCGCGGTGCAGGCCGGGAATGTTGCAGAGGGACAGCAGGAGTGCAACTCACTTACTGACTTCAACATTTTTCGGCAAACAAGTTCAATCAATTTAATGCTATGTATGCAGCGCAAATCAAAACAGGAGGATGCATTATGCGTAGAATCAGAAACTATTTTTTGGCTATGGTGGCGGTCGCAGGCTTGCTGCTTGGGGGTTGCGGAAGCGATGACGCAACCGTGGTAATTCTCAAGCCAAGCGGCAAGTATCTCTATGTGAACAACGATGCGGCGGCAAATGCCGTTTCCGGGTTCGCTATCCAGAAGGACGGCACCCTCGTAGAACTGGATGGCTCTCCTTATGCTACCGGAGGCGTCGCGGCCGGCGGATATTACGCCGCCGACAGGATTGCTCTCGCACGCGGCAAAAATCTTCTTTTCGTTTCAAACGTAGTTGACAGCACTATTTCCGTATTCAAAGTTAACCAGCTCAAGGGGACACTCACCCAGATCGGTGTTCCGGTTGCATCCGGCGGAACAATGGGAAGCAGCGGAAGCCTGGCTGTCAGCGCAAACGATAAATTTCTGTTTGTAGCGAACGACACTACAAACGACATATCGGCCTTCGCTATCTCTTCGAGCGGCGATCTCACACCAGTGACGGGCTCACCCTTTGCTATCGGAACATTCACGGACGGGATTAATTTGAATCTTGCCGGCAACATCCTGTACGTAGCGGACGGCGGAGCTTCTCTGGTCGCCCTGAGCGTGGCGAGCGACGGATCACTCAGCCCGATTCCCGGTTCCCCATTTGCCTATACGGCCGGCGGTGACCATCTCGTCATTTGTCCTCGGTTCTTTGACCAGGGGATTCTCAGGCGCTACCGGAGGAGTGCTTTCCAGTTACAGTATCGATGCAACCGGCGCCCCAACCCTGCTCGATACCTTGACCATCGGTGGAAACGGCCAGGCGGTTACAACCACCCGTAAGGGCAGCCTCGCTATCCTTTCCGGCGGTTCTGATCCCCAAATATCCGTCGTGAGCGTAGCCACGGATGGTACTCTGACCCAGGTTGCCGGCTCACCGTTCGTAACCGCAACTGCAACGAGGGGCTATGCAGCCGCCAACCCGAAGGGCACGCTCCTTTATGTCAGTGAAAGTGACAGGGTAGAAGGATTCAGCATCGACGCCGACGGCGTCCTGACAAGCCTCGGCACCTTCCTTCTCACCAATTCGGGCGGTGCTCGAAGCCTGACGATCTATTAACACCATGTAAAATTCTTGCTACCGCAGCAGTCTGTGCTGCATCAGGAAACAAAAACCCCGGCGGGTCAATCCCGTCGGGGTTTTTTTCTGATGACAGCCGAAATTGCAAAAAGTACCATACTAGGAAGGGACGATGCTTTTCCCTTTTCCTGACACCTACCACCGAAAACATGGCAGTACCACAGGCTTATTGAGGCGAATAATCCGGAGGAACGGGATAATAACCCTGACGAGGTGCTGTGCTGGGACTACTGCTTCTCCTTTGTCCGGCTCCGGGAATCTGATTTCCCTTGGCATACATGCATTGCTGATAAGAGATGTCATAGCGCCGTTGTGCTTCCCAGGCGCTGGATTGACCAGCATTCACCCCGGCACTGGACCCGAGAAGCAGACCACTGGCCGCGCCGATGCCTGCGCCGACGCCCGGATTTCCGGATGCGGCTCCTATGGCAGCGCCCAAACCAGCGCCGATCAGCGTGCCGGCGACGGATCCAGCAGCGACATTCTGTTCTGCGCTTTGCTGCGGCGACTGTCCAATCTGGTATCCCGCCCATTGCCGGCAAACAGCATCATCAGCCTGGAACTGCTCGAATGACTTCCCGCTGCCCGGCAACACCATCACGCTTGGGCCGGTCGGCACAGTCACGCACCCCGACACTGCCAGCATTACGATACCTGAAACAACACCTGTAAAGAACTTGGACATGTTTTCACTCTCCTATTGGTCCGGGGGCAAAGATGAAGGAATTTCCTTCGTCCATCCGCTCGGGCAACGTTGAATGGTAGGATAGTAGCCTTCGGGGTTGCTGCAGTGATACCAGTAATTCCCCCCCTCTGTTCCCTGGTCCCTTTCGATATATTCGGTGGGTTGTTGCTGGATGACTACAGGTGGCGTGGAATAATTCGGATAGTAATATGGATAATAAAACGGCCAGGTTAAAACCCATCCCGGATCCAACCAGACGCCCCCGCTAAAATAAACATTCGAACCATAGGAACCATAGTATGGATATCCTCCGTAGCCCCAATATGGATATCCCCCATATCGGTAGCCCCAATTTGGATATCCTCCGTATCGGTAACCTCCATAGGCATATCCGCCGTGTCGGTACCCTCCATAGTGATATCCTCCATATCGATAACCACTATAGGGAGAAGTCCCTCGGTAACCACTACGCGGATACGTTCCACGGTAACCACCGTATCTGGCATACCCTCCCTGCGAATAGAATCCACCAGGATGGGCTCCACGTTGAAAGGATCCGGAAGAAGGTCCACGTGAATAAGATCCTTGGTGCTGATATCCTTGGGACTGAGACCCGCGTGCAAAACCTGGCAGCGGAATCAACAGCAGAACTGCTAGTGCGGCAAGAGCAACAATCATGGTTTTATACATTTCCGTCACCTCCCGCGTGAAAGATCATATGCATTAATTATACACCAAATCAGCCTGGAAATGACCACACTTTAATTCTTAGCAACAGATTCAATGCACAGAAATGAAAAGCCCGCCAATTATTCGGCGGGCTTCTGTATACTTATTTCTTTGAGTCCCTTTTCAAGGGCAATTCCGGTTCCCGTAACCCCCGGATCGATACTTCCATATGTTGTGCGTCATCGCACGATGTGGTCTCTACGATAGCATCGCCCTCCTTTTGGCAGCCGGTCACCTCTACTGCCTGATAATAGTATAGCACCGGCAAGATGCATATTCCAGACTGTCAAAAAATTATTTTTGCGAGTATAGTAAAAAGCTACCTTTCAGATTGCCCCTTTCCTCCACATAACAATGCAACGCCTTCATCCGCCGACGTAACTCCTATTCAACAGCTCCCTGGCCATTTCCCTTCGGAGAAAGAAAAACCCCTGCTCTTCCCGCACTACCTCACAAGTGAGAATAGTGCTGAAAAGCAGGGGTCAAAAAAGATAACCAGCTGCTATCGCTGGTGATATAGTGGCGGAGAGATAGGGATTCGAACCCTAGGTACGTTGCCGTACACCTGATTTCGAGTCAGGCACCATCGACCACTCGGACATCTCTCCTCAGTGCCCGGGCATTATCATAAAATACCGGGCGAATGTCAAGCCGCAAGCAAATGAACCTGGATATCAGGTTTTCATCCTATACACCCTGTTGGTTCAATTTTTACTGCACTCGCAAATTCTTTTTGTCATGCCCGAATGACTCTATCAGGCACCCACTATTTCAACAGGTTAGAAGCTGAATTCCCGCTCAGAATCATTGCGGGAATGACATTTAGCGAGAGTTCACTGTTTGACTGCTCATTTCCCGTAGCGCTCCGCAAGGTAGGAACTCCTCACATACGGCCCGCTCTCCACGTGCCGGAAACCCATGGCCAGGGCCTTTTCCCGGTATAAATCAAAGGTCTCGGGGGCCAGATACTCCTGGACCGGATAGTGGCGCTTGCTCGGGGCCAGGTACTGGCCGATGCTCAGGAATCGGCAACCAGCTGCCAGCAGGTCGGCAAATACCCCGACGACCTCGTCCTCCCTCTCCCCCATGCCGAGCATGATCCCCGACTTGCTCAGTACCGCAGCATCCATATCGACGATCATCCGCAGTACCTGGAGCGACCGCCGATAATCAGCACCCTCCCTGATATGGTAGAGCCGCGGAACCGTTTCCACGTTGTGGCCAAGGATGTCCGGTCGGGCAAATACCACTTTCTCCAGACTCTCCCTGTCACCCCGGAAATCGGGGATCAGCAGTTCGACGGTGGTGTCGGGAGAGACCGCCCGGATCTCCTGCACCGTTTCGGCATAGAAGGCCGCGCCGCCGTCCGGAAGATCATCGCGGGTCGGGCTGGTGATCACCACATGGCGAAGCTGCAGCCGCCGGATCGCCTCCGCTACCCGTTGCGGCTCTTCGGGGTCGGCAGGCAGCGGGACCTGCTTGCTGACATTGCAGAAGGAGCAGAGTCGGGTGCAGATCGTGCCGAGAATCAGGAAGGTGGCCTGGTTGTTGCCGTAGCATTCGCTGATGTTCGGGCAATGGGCCTCACGACAGACGGTATGGAGCCGCAGGTCCTCCAGCAGCTGATTCATTTCGCCATGGGCGGCTGGTGAGATCTTTTTCTGCAGCCACTCGGGTCGCCGGGAGCGATTCATGTTGTTTCCCCCTCGAGGTTCCAGCTATCCGAACAATATTTCGACTCCCGCAGCAGCTTGGCTTTTTCCTGTTCCTCGCTGTCGGGAACGGAACTTTGGAGGGTAATGTCGAGATTCTCTTCGAACGAGGAGCGGAGCTGCTCCTTCAGCACCTCCGTTTCCAACGGGAACCCCGACTCGGCCAGGGAGGTTGCTCCATCAGGCACTTCACAGCGGAGATAAGGCCGAGCCCGGGACAGTGCAGGACGCAAGGGGATGGAACCGTGCTGGAAGATAATGCCCCGCGAACGGCGCTGGGCATTGCCGCCAAGTTTGCGGCCGTCCACCATGATATCGTACTCCTCGGTGCCGGCAAAGCAGAGCGGTGTCCGCTCGCCAAGCCTCGCCGGACGGCTGGGGGAATCGACGGCAAAGGCGGGAATGAGACCGATCTTGCGGTAGGCAAGGAGCAGAAAGCCGCAGAGCCTCCGGAATGACTCTTTTACGCCGACGATGTCCGAGATCTGGCCGGGGGTGCAGACGATGCTGTAGGTCAATTCCTCGGCGTGAAAGATACATCCGCCGCCGGTAACCCGCCGCACTACAGGAATCCCGGCCCGGGCACAGCGTTCCAGGTCAATGACGTCTTCCGGCTTCTGGAAACGGCCAAGAGAGAAGGCGGGCGGACTCCAGCCGTAGAGGCGCAACAAAGGCAGTGAACTCTTGGGGTCGAAACAGGAGAGCAGGGCCTCGTCCAGCGCCATGTTGCTCGGGCCGTCGAGCGGTCCGGTGTCGATCAGCCGCCAGGATTTTGAGGAATCGGTCATTAGAGTATATCCGCCGGGTAGGGGCAGGCCCCCGTGCCTGCCCAAATCAAGGGCACCCACAGGGGGGTGCCCCTACACATAGAAAATTTCCTGTTATTGAAATTACCGGAGCTACCGTCAACCGCTGCAGCAGACATTGATCTCCCGTGCCGCCTTTGTCTCGTCCAGGCGCGAAACCGGCATGGTACGGGGAGCCCGGAACAGCGCGTCGGGATTTGTCTCGGCCAGTTCGGCCGCCTCGATCATCACGCTGATAAAGGCATCGAGGGTTTCCCTGCTTTCAGTCTCGGTCGGCTCGATCATGATCGCCTCCTTGACGATCAACGGGAAGTAGATCGTGGGCGGATGGAAGCCCCGGTCGATGAGATACTTGGCGATGTCGAGGGCATGGACGCCGTGCTTCAGCTGTCGCGAGGCGGAGAAGACACATTCGTGCATGCAGGTCGTGTCAAAGGGCAGGTCGTACCAGCCCTTCAATCGGCTCATCACATAATTGGCGTTCAGCACCGCCTGCTCACTCACTTCCACCAGGCCTTGTCTGCCGAGCATGGCGATGTAGCCAAGGGCACGCACCAGCACCCCGAAATTACCGTAGAAGTTGGCCAGCCGACCTATGCTCCCCTCCCCGGCTTCCGCGAGATAATAGCTGCCGTCAGAGCGTTGCGCAACTCTTGGCGAAGGAAGGAAGGGAATCAGCTTCTCGCTCACCCCGACCGGTCCGCTGCCCGGACCGCCGCCGCCGTGGGGCGTGCCGAAGGTCTTGTGCAGGTTGACATGCATGACATCGAAACCGATATCACCGGGCCGGACCTTGCCGAGAATCGCATTCAGGTTGGCGCCGTCGCAGTAGACCAGGGCACCATGCTCGTGGGCAATGGCGCAGATCTCCGCCACGTGGGGATTGAAAAGGCCGAGGGTGTTGGGACAGGTCATCATGACCGCCGCCACCTCATTATTCATGGTGCTCCTGAAGGCGTCAAGATCCATATCGCCGTAGGGGGCGGTCGGCACGGTGAGCACCTCGTACCCCGCCATGGAGGCAGTGGCCGGGTTGGTGCCGTGGGAGGAGTCGGGCACCACCACGAAACGGCGCTGGTCTCCCCGCGAGCGGTGCCAGGCGGCAATCATCATGATGCCGGCCATTTCGCCGTGGGCTCCTGCCAGGGGCTGGCAGGAAAAGGCCTGCATGCCGGTAATCTCGGCCAGGAGCCGGGACAGTTCGTGTATGACGCCGAGGGAGCCCTGGACGAAACCTTCGCCGGAGGGGAGGAAGGGCAGCATCGGATGGACACCGGCAAATGGTCGGGCGGCCTCCTCCAGCGCCTTGGCGTTGTATTTCATGGTACAGGAGCCAAGCGGGTAGAAATTCGTATCCAGCGCAAAGTTGCGGCGCGAGAGATTGCTGAAATGCCGCACCACCTCAAGCTCGCTCAGCTCGGGCAGCGCGGCTGACTCACCCCTGAGGAAACCGACAGGAAGGTCGGCGGCCCGGGGCACATCGCTCCGCGGAACCATGGTCCCGTGCCGGCCGGGTACGGATTTTTCGAAGATCAACTCCATAGGACCTCCTCCAAGCGTGCCGCCAGGGTCTCGATTTCCTGGCGACTGCGCTTCTCCGTTACCGTGACCACCAGGCAGGACTCCATGCCCGGATACCAGCGGCCGAGAGGAACACCTGCAGCAACCCCTTTCGCCAGAAGCCGCTCGCTGACAATTTCCGCAGCCATTGGCAGCGTGAGAGTGAATTCGTTGAAGGTCGGACCATCGGTAAGAAGCGAGACCCCGCGGACGCCGCCAAGCAATCCCTTGGCATACTGTGCCTTGTCGTAATTGAGCCTCGCCAGATCTGCAAATCCTTCACGGCCAAGGGTGGCGAGGAAGATCAGGCCGCGCAGGGCACAGAGGCTCTGGTTGCTGCAGATATTCGAGGTGGCCTTCTGCCGCCGGATGTGCTGTTCCCGGGCCTGGAGGGTGAGGACAAAGCCGCGCCTGCCGTCCTTGTCCACGGTTTCGCCGACGATCCGTCCCGGCAGGTTGCGGATATGCTCCTTCCGCACTGCCAGGAATCCGAAGGAAGGACCGCCGAAACAGAGCGGGTTGCCGAGGCTCTGGCCGTCGCCGACAGCCATGTCGGCGCCCATCTCGCCGGGCGTCTTGAGCAGGCCAAGGCTGACCGGGTAGACGGAGACGACGGTCAGCGCGCCCCGCTGGCGGGCTTCCGCGGCCAGGTCGCTGAAGTCGTCGACGCCGCCGAAGAAGCCGGGGTTCTGCAGGACGATGGCAGCGGTTCCCTCATCAAGGGCGGCAAGGAAAGCCTGGCGATCGGTCAGCCCCTTTCCGGGGGCGATTTCGACTATCTCCACCTCCAGGTTCGCCAGGTAGGTATGCACGATCTGGCGGGAAAACGGATTGACAGCACCGTCCATGAGGATCTTCTTCCGGCCGGTGATGCGCAGGGCCATGAGGACCGCCTCGGCCAAGGCGGTACCGCCGTCGTAGAGGGAGGCGTTGGTCGCTTCCATGCCGGTCAGACGGCAGATGCAGGTCTGGTATTCGTACAGGGCCTGGAGGGTGCCCTGGGAGCATTCCGGCTGATAGGGCGTATATGAGGTGGCAAATTCGGCGCGTCCGGCAAGATGGTCAACAACTGCGGGGATGAGGTGATCGTAACTTCCGCCACCGATAAAGGGCACCACGGTTCGCAGGTCTTTCCCGGCCAGTTGTTCCATCCCGGCCAGCATCTCGAATTCGGACATCCCTTCCGGGAGATTGAATGAGCGGGCGCGCAACTCGGCAGGAATGACGCTGAAGAGGTCATCAATGCTGCCCACACCGATCACCTGGAGCATCTCCCGGACCTGTGCCGGAGTCTGGGGACAGTAGCCGGTGCGATTCACGAAAGTCCCCCGAGGTATTCCTGGTACTGCTCGCGAGTCATCAGGCTCTTCAGTTCGCCCGGATCGGTGATCTCGATCCGCACCAGCCAGCCTTCCTCTTCGGGACTCTGGTTGACGATCTCCGGCCCGCTTTCCACCTGATCGTTTACCGCAATCACCTTTCCCGAAACCGGGGCATAGATATCGCTGGCCGCCTTGACCGATTCGATCGCGCACAACACCTCTGCCTGCTTAGCATCCCTGCCCGGCCGGGGAAGCTCCACGAAGGTAATGTCTCCCAGCTGCTCAACGGCGTAGCTGGTGATGCCGACGATACCGTTACGTCCGTCAATCTTGAGCCATTCGTGTTCCTTGGTAAAGTAACAATCCATGCTTTCAGCCCTCCGCAGTGAAATGTGAACTGACAAGCAACTGTCGCCTGTCTTGAAATTTACAGAAAAAATTGTATATGCTTTTTCAGCCAACCACCCCCAACCCCCTCCTTATCAAGGCGGGGGCTCACATTCCCCTCCTATTTTAGGAGGGGTCAGGGGTGGTAAGATCGTTCCTCACTCCTATTTCCGCAGCGAACCGTCCCGATAAAACGGCAGTTCCACCACGGTCGCCTCAAGGGAGAGCCCCTCCTGGCCGACCTGGAGGGTAGTCCCGATTGCCGAAGCGTCAGGCGTCACATAGCCCATGCCGATGCCGCAGCCGAGCATCGGCGAGAAGGCGCCGCTGGTTACCGTGCCGACCTGCTCGCCATGCCGGAAGATCCCGTAGCCGTGGCGCGGTGAGCGCCGGGAATCGACCTGGAAAGCCACCTTGACTCTCCGGAGACCTTCGGCCTGCTGGCTGAGTAGGGCCTCCCGGCCGACAAAATCCCTGCTGAAATCGACGAACCGCTCCAGCCCGGCCTCCAGGGGTGTGGTCGATTCATCCAGGTCGCTGCCGTAGAGGCTGTAGCCCATCTCCAGGCGCAGAAGGTCCCGTGCCCCGAGCCCGGCCGGTTTAACGCGTTCGTCTTCCAACAGGAGTTGCCACAGTTGGACGATCCGGTCGTTTCCGCAGTATATTTCATAGCCAAGCTCGCCGGTATAGCCGGTGCGGCTCACGATGGCGGTCGATCCCAGAATGTCCATTTGTCTGAAACCGAAGAAGGGAATTTTCTCGACATCTGCTCCGAAAAACCGCACCAGAACCTCCCGGGAAAGGGGCCCCTGGATGTCCAGCTTGCCGCTCTGGCCGGTATGGTCTGAAAAACTCGAACAGGAATGCAATCCTGCCTGGATAGCTGCAAAATCCTTTTCCTCGGGACCGGCGTTCACAACCACCATCAGCTGATCATCTGCCAACCGGTACACGGTCAGGTCATCGACGACCCCTCCCCGCTCGTTGAGGAGAAACCCGTAACGGCAGCGGCCGACCGGTATCGTGTCGAGCCGGAAGGAAAACAGCCGTTCGAAGCCTGCGGCGGCAATCTCTCCCTGGAAGAGAAACTGTCCCATGTGGCAGGTATCGAACAGGGCAGCCGACTCCCGGCACCAGCGATGTTCAGCCAGGATGCCGTCATACTGGAGCGGCATGAGCCAGCCGCCAAAGGGTGAGAGACGGGCTGCGAGGCGTGTATGCTCTCCCATGAGGGGTGTTGTTTTCAGGGTTTCCATAAAAATGGGTCCTTCCTGAGAGTATCTTTCCGCATTGGGAACAGTATACCAGCAACTGCGGAAATTTTTCATCAGGTCACATACGAAAAAGGGAGGCCGCCTACTTCCGGCGACCTCCCTGCTGCTGATTTCTCCCGACGCAACAAAACGCAGGGCAGAAACAGTGACTATTCCACCTTCATCGCGATAAAAAGTGATGCCTCTCCCCGGTGCAGGAGAAAGCGGACGATATCGCCTTTTTTAAGAGTTGAGACCGCTTTTGCATATTGCGTGCTATTCTCGATGGGAGTGTTGTTTATCTGTGTGATGATGTCTCCCCGGGCAATGCCCGCATCTTCGGCCATGGTTCCCGGCTTGACCTCCATCACGACCACTCCCCGCGTATCGTTTGTCTGCAGCTGCGCGGCCAGCTCCTTGGTGATATCCGATACCGTGATACCCAGCTTTTCCTGAATTTTCGCGGTCTGCTGCTCAGTCACGGCGCTATCGGGCATCTTCTCGATGGTAACGGTCTTCTCAATGGTCTTCCCGTTTCGCAGGACCTTGACAACGGCTTTTTTGCCGACAGGGGTCACGGCTGCAAGCCGGGGAAGTTCATGCATATCCGTAATGGCTTTCCCGTCAAACTCCAGGATGATATCACCGACCTTGAAGCCGGCCTTTTTCGCCGGGCTATCCTTCATCACTTCCGAGACCAGGGCGCCCTTGTCGTTCTTCATGCCAAAAGACTTGGCAAGATCAGGAGTAACCGGCTGAACCGAAACACCCAGCCAACCCCTTGTAACCTTGCCCGTCTCCCGCAGTTGAGTGATAACGGACTTGGCCATATTAACCGGAATGGCAAATCCGATACCCTGCCCTCCGGCTACAATTGCGGTATTGATGCCGATCACCTCGCCCTTTGCATTAAAAAGCGGGCCTCCCGAATTGCCGGGATTGATGGAGGCATCGGTCTGGATGAAATCGTCGTACGGCCCGCTGCCGATCACCCTGCCTTTGGCACTGACAATCCCGGCGGTTACTGTCTGGCTGAGGCCAAAGGGGTTGCCGATAGCCAGGACCCATTCGCCCACTTCAATGGCATCGCTGTCGCCAAGCGGGGCCACGGGCAAATGATCCTTGGCAGTAGATCTTGACCAGCGCCAGGTCGAGCTTTTCATCGGAGCCCTTGAGCACACCTTTGAATTCCCGGCCATCGGAAAGCTTGACATTGATTTCGTCGGCCCCTGCTACCACATGGTTATTGGTGAGAATGTAGCCTTCATCACTGATGATGAAACCGGACCCGAGGCTTCTTTGCTTGTGCGGGAGCTGAGGGAAAGCCCCGAAAAAAACGTTCGAAATCACCGAAGGGATTCGAGCCGAAAGGGTTTGTCTGTGGCTGGTTGAATTGCTGCTGCTGATTGACTGTTTTCGAGGTGCTGATATTGACAACTGAAGGTGTGAGCTTTTTGGAGAGTTCGACAAAATCAGGCGGGGCGTTCTTGGCAAAGGCAAGTCCTCCCGAAAGGGATACAATGGAAGCGGTCACAATGACCATCAGCACATGGGAAATTGATGTGCGCATGGGATACCTCCTCTAGATTGTTTGACACACTGTACCGTATCTAATGGTAGCGATGGGGTAAAAATTTGTAAACCGGTAGGGGCAAGCCGGATTTACAGGGAAGGATTTCGCGGAATCATCAGGGAATGGTTCCAAAAAAGCGGGACAAACCACTCCTGGGAAGGAGTGGTTTGTCCCGCCTGCTGTTGCTGCTACCGGCAGGTAGCGAAAGTCTGCCAAGTCCGGTCAGTCTTCTTCCTTCAGGATATAACCGACGCCGCGCACGGTGTGGATCAGCTTCTTGTCTGCGTCCCGGTCGATCTTCTTGCGCAGGTAGTTGACGTACACGTCAATAATATTGGTAAAACTGTCAAAGATATAATCCCAGACATTCTCGGCAATGGTAGTTCTGGTCAGCACCTGGTTCGGGTTGCGCATGAAGAACTCCAGCAAAGAGTATTCTTTTGCCGTCAGGTCGATCTCCTTGTCTTTCCGCCAAACCTTATGGGTAACCGGATCGAGACGCAGATCGGCAAAACGGATTTCTGCGCCACGCTCCTGCTCGGACCTGCGAAGGAGTGCACGAACTCGGGCAAGCAGCTCGGCAAAAGCAAACGGCTTTGTCAGATAGTCATCGGATCCCGAGTTGAGACCGGCAACGATATCTTCGACCGTATCTTTCGCCGTCAGCATCAATACCGGGGTCTGAAGCTTTTTCATCCTCATTTCCTTGACCACCGCGAAACCATCCTTTTTCGGCAGCATCACATCAAGGACAATAAGGCTGTACGAGCCATCCAGGATCTTCTGGCAACCCTCTTCGCCATCATAGGCAACATCCACTTCAAATTTCTCTTCTTCAAGCCCTCGCTTGATAAAACTGGCAACCTTTTTCTCGTCTTCCACTACCAGAATTTTCATTTTTCACCTCTTCATGTTCTTGAGAAATACTTGAAACAACAAATTTACTGTAACAACCGAATTGAACTTTGCAAAAAAAACCGCAATCCAGCCACGTTTTCAGCCCTATTTTACTGCAATTACTTAACATCACGACAGAAAACGCAAGAAAACAATAATCTCATGAGGAAACTTATACCACACAACATTGAAGATGCAATAAGTTTCCCCAATTAAAAAAACTATTTGTGAACCATTTTCCTTCGGGGGATAATTCAATCATGCTTGAAGGCATAAAGGATTTTACTCAAGAAAGGTTCTAATGAGAATTACCGTTATCCCCTATCACTTGTCAAGGTTTTAATTGTCAGCTTCAAGTACTTTTGCTATTTTCAATAATTAAGGGCGGCTTCTGTGTACAAAAGCTGTCTCCCGCGCAGGGCGACCTCGGGGCCGGATTTGCCACGAAGCGGCACCTGATCAACTGCGTGTGAATATTCGTGATATTTTGTCAGTGCGATAAACATAAGGGGTAGCAAATAATGCAAAAAGAATGGATTCAGCTTTCATACGAGGTTCCGGATGCAATGGTTGACACGGTTGCGGAGTTTCTGATCGAGCTCACCTCAAACGGAGTTGGAATCGACAATCGTACCCTTGACACTTTTTCACTTGATTCCCTCGAAGAAACCCCAACCAAGACGGTTACGACATTTTTCCCGAGCGACGAATGCCTTGACGAGAATATTCGGAATATCAAGGCTTTCCTGATTGAAAACGGCCCGAACTTCCCTGGCTTCATCTACCAGGATCCAACGATTACACGGATTACCGATGAAGACTGGAGCACCAGTTGGAAGGAACACTTCAAGCCCCTGCGGGTCGGACAACATCTGGTGGTAAAACCCACCTGGGAGGACTTCCCGGCCGAACCTGATGACATATTGCTGGACATAGACCCCGGAATGGCCTTCGGAACCGGCACTCACCCGACTACCATGCTCTGCCTCACCGTTCTGGAAAAATTGCTTTTCGGCCTCCGGACTGAGAAAAAAACGCTGACAGCGCTTGATGTGGGGACCGGCTCGGGTATACTCACCATAGCAGCCGCAAAACTCGGAATTGCACACATTTTCGCGGTTGATATCGACCTTGAAGCGGTAAAAATTGCGCAGGAAAATTGCCAGCTGAACGGGGTTGAAGATCGGGTTACCGTTAGTGACACCCCTTTGGCCCTGATTAACGGCAGCTTTGATATCGTCCTGGCCAATATCCTTGCTGAAGACCTGGTTCGCATGGCACCCGATCTGGTCGCCCGTGTGAATCCGGATGGTTTGCTTATTCTTTCCGGCATTCTGATCGAAAAAGAAACTTTGGTCATTGACGGCTATGCAAACAGCACCATGACACTGACGGAGGTTTCCCGCGAAGGTGAGTGGAGTTGCCTCGTCTTACAGCGGAAAGGATAAATGCGACGATTCTTTATCGACGAAAATGCCATCAGTGAAAACAAAGCCGTTGTCTCCGGTAACCTTTTTTGTCACATGGTGCGGGTGCTGCGACTGAAAATCGGCACTCGCGTGCTGCTTTCCGACGGAATCGGAAGGCGACATGTGGGGATTATTGACAGCATCGGCAAGGAAAATCTTGTTATCCTGCTTGAAGAAAGCACCTTGGAGCAGGAAAGGCCCCACGGTCCCCTTATTACGCTCTACCAGGGACTGCCGAAGGGAAGCAAGATGGAATTCATCTTGCAGAAGTGTACGGAACTGGGAGTCGATTCCCTCGTACCATTCGTTGCCGGCCGCTCCATTGCCCAATTGCCGCAGGATCGGGGAACCGAACGCCTGGGACGCTGGCGGCGGATAGTCGCTGAGGCGGCTCGACAATCCAACAGGCCGACTATACCTGAACTCCGTTCGGTAATGGATTTTTCGGAGCTTCTCGCTTCCGCTGACCAGACGGTAAAACTTCTACTCTGGGAAGAAGAAAAATCCAATCGACTCAAGTCGGTACTCGGGTCCCTGCCACTCCCCGAAACTGTTGCGGTCATGGTTGGACCCGAGGGTGGCTTGTCAAAAGATGAAGTTGCCGCTGCAACCCAGGCCGGTTTCATTCCGGTTACCCTCGGCTCGAGGATTCTCAGGACGGAAACAGCCGGAATAGCCCTGCTGGCCGTTTTGCAGTTTTTCTGGGGTGATATGGGGTAAGAAGGAAATAAAGGAGATTCTGACATGAAATGTCCAAAGTGCGGTTACAACAGCTTCGAGTTTCTCGATGCCTGCAAGAAATGCGGTACGGAACTCGGTTCTTTCAAAAAAACACACCGCATTAGTACGGTGATTCGCCGCGCGGCTGCAGTTCCAATGGAAGCTGCGGTGGAAGCAGTCCCTCTGGTCGCGACACAGGCTCCTGTCCAGCAGGAAGACCTCCATGCCAGCTTTGATCTCGGTTTCCCCGACACCCCCCCGGCAGGAGTGAATGATAAGGAGTTCACTGGCTTCACTTTTTCCGATGAACCTGCCCCCCCGGCACAAGACAGCACACCGACAGCCAACGAAGCATCCGTGGATGATTTTACCTTTGGCGAACCGGCAGAAGATGATTCGAAATCCACAAGCTGGGATATACAGTTCGATAGTAACGGTTCGGGAATGGATGAGTACGAAAGGATCCTTGACCCGGAAAGCATTGATTCCAGCGGCGACCAACCTGACGGAAATGTGCCGGAAAAGGCTGAAGATATTGGATCCTTCGGCACCAGCGATTTTGATTTTGCACCGGAAGCGGCGCGGGAAGATATTTTCGGGACGGGAAACGAACCTGAGCACCCGACTCCTGCAGAGAAAAAACCTCAGCCTAACCTGGAAGATTTTGACAAAGAATTCGAAATGATTTTTGCCAGCGAGGACCCTGACGAATCCGGAGAAAAAACGACCAAATAGGCCCCTGTCAGTCCAGCATGCTCAGGAGCTCTTCGCCCAGTACGCCTTTCTGCCAGCGACGGAGCACCGGGAAGGCATCCAGATCACGCAGGTTGCGGGGAACTTCCTTTGCCAGGTTTTCCAACAAGGCATTATTGACAAGGATACCTGCATCGATTCCCAACTCGAGAGCTTTTCCCTCCCGCCAACGCTTCAGACGTTTCAGCCGATCTTCCCTTTCAGCATCCCTTTCAGGTCGCACAGGACGCGCAATCAAGGGCAGCTGTCCTTCCGGAACCGAACAACCTTTGGCCACCGCTTTCAGAAGATCCCTGCCATACCGCTCAAGCGAACGAACCGGCAGCCCCGGGACCCCTGCCATGTCCTGCAGGGTTGACGGCTTTTTCTCAGCCAACTCCCGAAGTGTCTCGTTGGAAAGGATCTTGAACGGTGGACGATCGGAAAGACAGGCCCTTTCGTCACGAAATTGCAGGAGTTCCTCCAGAACGGCAAGAGTCCGACGATCCATCCTGTTTGCCCCTTTGAATCGAAGATATAACGGCTCACCTTCGCGGTCGGCAGCCCGGACCTCGGAAAGCAGTTCACACTCTTCCTCCACCCAGGAAAGCCTTCCTCGCCCAGCAAGTTCCTTTTCCAGCTGCCGGTACAGTGCGACGAGATACGAAGTGTCCGCCGCCGCATAAGCGATCATCCCTGCGTCCAATGGTCTCCGGCTCCAATCGGCCTTCTGGTATCGTTTATCCAGTTCGGCGCCGAAGCGTTTTTTCAGTACCGCCGCCAGGCCGACTTCCTTCTCGCCGAGGAGCTGGCAGGCAATCATGGTGTCGAAGAGATTATGAACACTAAGGGAAAAATCCCGGTGGAGGGAGCGGATATCGTAGTCGGCTCCATGAAATACCTTGCGCATTGCCGGGTTTTCCAGGAGAGCGGCAAGGGGCGAGAGATCCTGAACCGCCAGCGGATCAACTAGAAACACCTCTTCCGAAGTGGCTATCTGTATCAGGCAGACTTTTTCCCGATAATGATGGAGTGAATCGGCCTCCAGATCCCAGGCAAGCACGGTTTCCCCGGCAAGCTTTTCCACCATTCGCTGGAGCGCTTCTTGCGAAGCTATCATTTTTGGTCGAATTTCATGATGCTGTTTCATTATGCCCTTCCCCGCCGGCCGGAATTTTCACGTGAGGACACGGATTGCGCCCCACCCGGGATCGGCGGTATCAATAGTAGTGTACGATTTCATAGTTGGTGGTCCGCTGAGCCGGGACAAAACCTGCACCCCTGATCAGGGCAATAAGTTCTTCCCTGGTAATGCGGAAGGAACAGCCAGCCGCGGCCACGACGTTTTCCTCCAACATCGTTCCCCCCAGGTCATTGGCGCCGAAAAAGAGCGCGACCTGTGCCAGCTTCGCCCCCTGGGTAACCCAGCTCGCCTGGATGTTCGGGATGTTGCCGAGCACGATGCGTGACAGGGCCAGCACTTTCAGATACTCCACACCGGAGGCGGTGACGCCCCCCAACTCGGTGTTACCCGGCTGATAGGTCCAGGGGATAAAGGCGGTAAACGTCCCGCCCTGCTCCTGTATTTCCCTGACGCGAAACAGGTGTTCAACAATATCCTCAGGCCGCTCCAGACTGCCGAACATCATGGTAGCCGTTGTCGGAAGCCCTTGGCGGGCAGCTTCGCGCATAACATCCGCCCACTCTTCCCAGCCGATCTTGTCCGGTGATATCTCGGACCGAACCCGGTCGACGAGTATCTCGGCTCCACCTCCTGGAATCGAATCAAGCCCCGACTCCTTCAAGCGGCGCATCGCTTCAGCTATGGTCAGGCCGGAAATCCGGGCGATGTGGGTAATCTCGGCCGGAGACAGGGAGTGATTCCGGATTTGCGGAAAACGCCCCTTGATTCCCCGGAACAGCTCCTCGAAGAACTCAATGCCCAGCCGGGGGTGAAGTCCCCCCTGCATGAGAAGCTGGGTCCCTCCCTGCGCCACCAGTTCCTCAACCTTACGGCAGATCTCCTCCTGTGACAACAGGTAGGAACCGGCTGCCCCTTCATCACGGTAGAAGGCACAAAACCGGCAACGGGAGACACAAACGTTGCTGTAGTTCACGTTCCGGTCAACCACAAAGGTTACTATTTTTTCCGGATGGAGCCGTCGCCGAACTTCGTCGGCAAGTTTCCCAACTGCCAGGAGATCAGCCTCTTCGAAGATCCGCAGGGCCTCATGCCTGTTCAACGGGATACCGTTTTCAAGGCGTTCCGCGCATTTTCTCAGAAATGACTGCAATGACCTCTCCTTCCGGAGTCTACGGTGAATGCCTGCAACAAGAGAATCCTGCGTTACCGGCTGGGTATCTCATGGTAGAGGGAATCACGTTCCACCGGTTCTTTCCCCGCTGACCTGATCATTCGCAGGATCTCCTCCCGGCCCATTCCCCGGGGGGAATCGGCCCCGGCTTCATGACCAATCCGCTCGTCAACCACCGTCCCATCCAGATCGTTGGCACCAAAGGCGAGTGCCACTTGGGCCAGCTTTTCACCGAGCAGGACCCAGTATGCCTTGATAGTAGTGAAATTATCAAGGTAAAGGCGGCTTACGGCAACCGTCTTGAGGTCGTCCACCCCCCCGGCCCGCATCTCGCTGGAGAACTGCAAAGGCGTATTCAAAGGCTGAAAAGGAAGCGGTACAAAAGCCTGAAATCCGCCCGTACGGTCCTGAAGGTCCCGCAGGCGGGCGAGGTGATCTACCCTGTCGGTGTAGCTTTCCAGATGTCCGTAGAGCATCGTTGCATTGGAGCGAAGTCCGCAGCGGTGAGCCTCCTCCATTACCTCGAGCCACCGGTCGCCTGTGATCTTTTCCTGGCAGAGTTCGGTCCGGACGGCTGGCGCGAAAATTTCCGCGCCACCCCCGGGCAGTGAATCGAGCCCGGACTCTTTGAGACTAAGAAATACCTCCCGAAGCGAAAGGCCGCTGATACGGGAAAAATGGTCAATTTCCACTGCGGTAAAGGCCTTCAGATGGAGACGCGGCGAAACCTCCTTCACCGTCCGGAGCATCTCCCCGTAATACGGGAACGGAAGGTCCGGATGGAGACCACCCACGATGTGGATCTCCGTGGCCCCCTGCCGCAAGGCCTCCTCGGCACGGGAACGGATTTCCTGGAGAGCCAGGAGATAGCACCCCTCCTCACCCGGGTCACGGCGAAAAGCGCAAAAACGACAGTGATTGGCACAGATGTTGGAATAATTGATATGCCGGTTTACGTTATAGTAGACGCGATTGCTGTTTTTCTTGGCGTTGGCAAGCGCTGCCAATTCACCGATCTCGAGGAAGTCATCCGATTCGAAAAGGAAAAGTGCTTCCGAATCACTGATTCGTTCCCCTGTTCTGACCTTGTCAGCAATGGAAGCAAGAGTACTCATCGCTTCACCTGAGGATTCCACCGGCGGTAGAGGCTGTGCTCGATACCAAGTGCCTCCAGAACCTTTCCAACCACGAAGTCTATCATCTGCCCCACCGATTGAGGAGCGTGGTACAGGGCCGGCATGGCCGGTACGATCCTGGTCCCCATGCGGGCCAGTTTCAGCATGTTCTCCAGATGAATCTCGGAAAGAGGGGTCTCCCTCGGCACCAGGACCAGGGGGCGTTTCTCCTTCATCATGACATCGGCGGAGCGCTCCAGGAGGTTTCCGGAATTACCGCAGGCTATCCTGGCAAGGCTCCCCATGCTGCATGGGCAGACGACCATGGCATCGGCAGCCGATGAGCCGCTTGCAACAGGGGCAAGCAGGTTATCTCCGGCATAGTAGCGGAGACGGCTGTCCGATGCATGGAAATGTTCCTGCAGCCGGGCGGACACCTCTTGTTCCTCACCGCTCCAGTCAAAACCCGCCTCGGCCCTGAGAACTTCAAAACCTGCCGTACTGACCAGCAAGGTGAGCGTATGGCCCGCTGCCAGCAGCTCTTCGCACAACCGAAGACCGTACTGAACGCCGGAAGCTCCCGTTATTGCCAGAATGATTCGCATATTCGCTTTCTGCCAGATGCTGCTCCTCGTTCCGAAGGAGTGGAGGGAGGAAAGTCCTGATCTGGCCCTCCCATTCACAAGAGTCACCTGTGAAACAATACATCACCCAGGGTGAAAAGAAAGACCGTGATGCTGATGTAGCCGTTCATGGTAAAAAAAGCAGCATTCAGCTTCGTGAGATCCCCATCCTTCAGCAGCCAGTGCTCGTACGACAAAAGGAGCGCGGCTATAATGACACCCACGAGGTAGATATTTCCAAGTCCTGCGACCACAAAAAGGAATAAAAGCATTCCGAGCGTGATACCATGGAACAGACGGGCCGTCAGAAGAGAACCCCTCACACCGAGACGAGCCGGAATTGAGCAAAGGCCCGTTGAGCGATCGAATTCGAGATCCTGAAGAGAATAAAGGATATCGAAGCCAGCGACCCAAAACAGGACGGCAATGCCGAGAATGGCCGGAGAAAGTTCCATGCTTCCCCGGACAGCAATCCATGCTCCGACCGGAGCCGCGGCAAGACACAGTCCAAGCACCACATGGCTCAGGGCGGTAAACCTCTTGCAATAGGAATATATCGCCAGGAAAAAGAGTGCAAGCGGCGAAAGGACGAAGCAGAGGAAATTCAAACGATACGCGGCAAAGACAAAAAGGATTGCGGCTGCAGCGCTGCAGAGGGCAACTGATTTTTTTCCGAGTAGTCCGGCCGGGATCGCCCTCCCGCGAGTGCGAGGATTTGCCCGGTCAATTTCAGCATCTATCAGACGATTCAAACCCATTGCAACGGTGCGAGCACCAACCATCGCCATCAGAATCCAGAATACCTGGTACAGGGAAGGAAGTCCTGAGGCTGCGAGTACCGCACCGGTAAAGGCAAAGGGAAGGGCAAAAACCGTATGGGAAAATTTTATCGTTTCCAGGAAAGTCCGGAGCATCCCGAAAAAACCCGGCGGCTGGTGTGACTCAATTCCCTTACCGACATTTTCCTCCCTGATCATCTTCCCTATCCCATCTCACGTGTGTTCCGTGCGGTTACTGCGGTCACGAAGCCGATCCCAATGTGAACCTTCCCACCTGTCAGGCTAGAAAAATGTATTCCGAAAGAGGCCTTGTTCCATAGGAGTTTTTCCCGCACCATTCATTTTTGTATCACTTCAGGGGGGCTTCTGACAACGGTTTTATTGCGAACGGAGCAACCTGTCGCAAATATATTAGTCTGGAAATGAGGATTGTTTTCTGATACTAAAGAAAAGTTCAGACATGATGATTCATGATTTCCGAACAATGCGTTCTTTCCCTCACCATTTGACAAGAGCCTTTCAGGCTTTACGCTTGGTACTACAAATCAATCGAGATAACCGGTTGCCACAGTGCCCAGAAGCCCTGACAATCCAGACCCACCATCTTATCCAGAAACGGGGTGTACCGTGAGAAAAGTTTTTTTTACCGGAGTCCTCTTTTGCGTTCTGCTGCTCCTGTGCGCATCATGTGAGAAAACCTCTCCAGGTACCGGAAACAAGGGAAAACTTCAGGTCGTAGTCTCGCTTTTCCCCCTCTATGACTTTGCCCGGACTATTGGCGGGGACAAGGTGAATGTCTCCCTGCTTCTCCCTCCCGGCATGGAAGCACACAGCTTTGAGCCGAAACCTGACGATATCATCAGGGCAAACAAGGCCGATCTCTTCATCTATACGAACCGCTATATGGAACCATGGGCAGTAAGTATCGCCAGCGGACTCGACAGCCGGAAGACATTGGTGGTGGATGCAAGCCAAGGAGTGCATTTCCTGCAAGCGGGTCAGGACACAGAACACGACCATGAAGGAAATAACGGCGAAGGAATGGACCCTCACATCTGGCTTGACTTTGCAAATGCACAAACAATGGTCGACAACATCCTCTCCGGACTCATTGCGAAAGACCCTTCACACCGGGCCTATTACACCGCCAATGCCGAGGCCTACAAGGCCAAGCTCCGGGAACTGGACGAAAAGTATCGCAGCGGGTTGTCTCACTGCGACAAACACATATTTCTCCACGGTGGCCACTACGCCTTCGGCTATCTCGCCAACCGCTACGGACTCACCTACGAATCAGCCTATGCCGTCAGTGCCAATGCCGAGCCCTCACCGGCAAAAATCGCCCGGCTCATTCGCCAGATCCAGAAAAACGGCCTGCACTATATCTACACCGAGGAACTGGTGGAACCAAGGATTGCCGACACCATCTCCCGGGAAACCGGCGCAACGGTCCTCAAGCTGCACGGCGCTCACAACATCAGCAAAAAAGATCTGGAGGCCGGCGCCACCTTCCTTTCCCTCATGGAACAGAACCTGAAGAATCTCAGGATCGGACTGCAATGCAAGTAGACATTATTTCCATCGAAGGGCTCTCATTCGCCTATCAGGGCAACGAGGTACTGCACGACATAACCTGTGCCATCAAGGAAGGGGATTACGTGGGGGTGGTGGGCCCCAACGGCTCTGGCAAGAGCACCCTGATACGCTGCCTGCTGGGACTCAACCGGGTGGTACAGGGCAAAATCTCCCTGTTCGGCACCCCCCAGGCTGACTTCAGCGCCTGGGACCGAATCGGTTTTCTGCCGCAGGGGCTGCAGCTTTTTAATCCGAATTTCCCGGCCACGGTCGAAGAAATCGTCAAACTCGGCCGACTGTCGAAAAAAAGCTTTCCGCGCCGTTTCACCACTGTCGATTCCACGGCAACAGCACAGGCTCTCGAACGCATGGGGATATCCTCCATCAGGAACAAACTCATCGGAGAACTCTCCGGGGGGCTGCGTCAGCGGGCACTCCTGGCACGAGCCCTGGTCAATGAGCCCGATATCCTTATTCTCGACGAGCCGACCACCGCGCTGGACCCCGAGACACGGGAAAGCTTCTACGCAACCCTGCAGGACCTCAACGCCAGCAAGGGCACAACGGTTATCCTGATAACCCATGATTCTGCGACAATCGGCCTCTATGCCTCAAAGCTCCTCTACCTGGACAAGAAAATGATTTTTTACGGGAGCTTCAGGGAGTTTTGTCAATCTCCCAACATGACCGAGGTTTTCGGTCCGCAAAACCAGCACCTTATCTGCCACAGTCACTGAAAGAAGGGCTTTATGAATCTGGCCGACATCATCCACTATGCCTTTCTCCAGCGGGCCATCCTTGCGGGAACCCTGATTGCGGTCCTCTGTTCGGTTCTCGGCGTATTTCTGGTTCTGCGCAGACTGTCCCTTATTGGAGATGGACTTTCCCATGTGACCTTCGGCAGCGTTGCCCTGGCCATGCTGTTTCACTTCCAGTCCGTTTATACCACCATTGCCGCCATCCCCTGCGTGCTGCTTTCCGCCATCGGCATTCTGAAAATAACCGAAAAGGCCCGCATTTATGGAGACGCAGCCATTGGCATCGTCTCTTCCCTGGGCATCGCCTCCGGCATCCTGCTGGCAAGTTTGGCCGGCGGCTTCAACGTAGATCTTTTCAGTTACCTGTTCGGAAATATCCTCTCCATCAGCCCCACCGAACTTTGGGTCACAGCAGTGCTTTTCGTAGTCGTTCTGCTCACCGTGGCTTTTCTCTACAACGATCTGTTCGCCATCACCTTTGATGAAGAACTGGCAGCAACATCCGGCATACACGTCGATCGCATCAATTCCATCCTCGTGCTGCTAACCGCCCTGACGGTCGTGCTTGCCATGAAGGTCGTCGGAATCATGCTGATATCGGCTCTCCTGATCCTGCCTTCAGTCTCCGCCCTGCAATTGGCCCGAGGATTCAAGGCCGCCATTCTCCTTTCAGCCTGTCTGGGCGTGGTTTCCGTTGTCGGGGGTATCTTTTTCTCTTTCATCCTGAACCTGCCCACCGGTGCAACCATTATCATCATAAACTTTCTCTTTTTCGCTGCAGCATTCCTTGGCAAGAAACTCAGAAGGTGACATTCACTACCGGCAGTCCGGAAACACCATGAAACTTCGTAGCTCTCCGTTTCTTCGCCGGCATTACCATCGATAAAAGTTATAACTCCTATTGAAATTATCGAAATCCCATGATATGTTTCTATGGCTCAGTGCGGGCGCGTAGCTTAGCTGGTAGAGCAGGCGACTCTTAATCGTCAGGTCCGCGGTTCGATCCCGCGCGCGCCCACCATCTTTTTTCTCTTCCTTTTCAGCATTTCTTTTCCAAGAAACATCCTCTTGTTTACCTATAGTTCTACCTTTTACCAGTGCCCTGCACACCTCTTTTCAAGTACTCACCACCCTGGTTGACAGGAATTGCGAATAAGAATACTATCGCCGGAAAATCCTTGCGAAGGGAAGAATCCGTGAAAGAGAAAACCATCTTTTCCTGCCAGAAATGCGGCTACCAGTCTCCCAAGTGGCTCGGGAAATGCCCGGACTGCAACTCATGGAACACCCTTGTTGAGGAGATTCAGTTTCGGGAAGGCAGACGTTCAGGAGAGGCTGGTACTGCAACTGTACCGACGCCAATCGGCGAAGTAGCCGGCGAGACCGAAGACCGGTTTTCCTGCGGGATTTCTGAGTTCGACCGGGTTCTCGGCGGAGGAATTGTCGCCGGGTCGCTCGTTCTGATCGGCGGTGATCCTGGCATCGGTAAGTCGACCCTCATGCTCCAGGCAATGGACCACCTGGCCCTGCGGCGGGGAAAAGTTCTTTACGTCTCGGGTGAGGAATCTGCGCGTCAGACCAGGATGCGTGGCGAACGACTTGGTGTTTCGGCCAAGGAGCTGTTTGTTCTTGCCGAAAATTCACTGGAAAAGATCATTTCCCACCTGAACAAGCTGTCACCAAAGGTACTCGTTATCGACTCGATTCAGACCGTGTTTACCTCCTCTCTGGAATCCGCCCCGGGCACTGTCAGCCAGGTTCGCGAAACTGCCGGAAAACTGATGATGCTCGCCAAGAGCTCCGGGATCCCGGTCTTTCTGGTCGGGCATGTAACCAAGGACGGGGCCATTGCCGGACCGCGGGTCCTTGAGCACATGGTCGACACGGTCCTTTATTTCGAGGGGGATACCGGCCATCCCTACCGGATTCTGCGGGCCATCAAGAATCGTTACGGCTCCACCAATGAAATCGGCGTGTTCGAAATGAGAGAGGAAGGACTCCGGGAAGTATCGAACCCTTCGGAACTCTTTCTTTCCGAACGGCCCCTCGGTGTTTCCGGGTCTGTGGTAGCCGCCACCATCGAGGGCAGCCGACCTCTTCTCGTGGAACTCCAGGCACTGGTAACCGCTTCCACCTATGGTGTTCCACGACGGACCACCATCGGTGTTGACCATAACCGCCTGGCACTTCTGGTAGCAGTCCTGGAAAAAAAAGTGGGACTCTCCCTGGCAGGACAGGATATCTTCCTCAACGTCGTCGGCGGGGTAAAACTGAACGAACCCGCAGCAGACCTGGGGATCGTTGCCGCTGTCGCCTCGAGCCATCTTGACCGTAGCATCACCCCCCGCACCATGGTGGTCGGCGAGGTCGGGCTTGCCGGTGAAGTTCGAGCCATAACCCACCCGGAAATCAGGGTACGGGAAGCAGCCAAGCTGGGATTCACCCGTTGCATCCTTCCCGCCGGCAGTTTGAAGCATGTCCGCACCGACGATGTCGAGTTGATCGGCGTTAGCTCAGTGGAGCAAACCCTGGAAAATCTCTTTCTTCCCTCGTGATTCGCGCGGAATATTTTCCTTTACTTAAGAGCTCAATTCTCCTAGTATGTTAGAGATTTAATGACTCGGGAGACAAGTATGGATTTTGAAAAAAGAGAACATTTCAGGGGCATCCTCCTGGAAGAAATGAGGTCGCTGCTCGAGGACGCTGAGAAGACCGTGTCCGAAATGAATGCGGACACCACCAACTTCCCCGACCCCACCGACCGAGCCACCCAGGAGTCAGATCGGACTTTTGAGCTGCGCATTCGGGACAGGGAAAGAAAACTTCTCCTCAAGATCAGGGAAGCCCTGGAAAGAATCGAAAACGGCTCTTTTGGCACCTGCGAGATGTGCGGCGAGGAAATTGGCGAAGCACGGCTCAAGGTTCGCCCGGTCACCACCCTCTGCATTGACTGCAAGATTGAACAGGAAAAAGCAGAAAAACATTAGCAACCTGCTCTGTCAGTAAAGACTTCACCAGCTCAGCTGCCCCACGTTACAGAACCCGACCAACCAATGGCGAGCCCTATGGCTAATCAGGCACATTATTCTCTCTTGAGCACCGCGGTTCAGATTGCCAACGCCGCCAATCTTTCTCCTATAGCTCGGCTCAAATCCCTCGCCCGACTTATCAAAAGGTCTTTCCACCTCCACTCTGTTACTATCTATCTTCTTGACGAAGAACGACATACCCTTTCCCGGATGATAGCTGCAGAAGGATCGGCAAAAGTTCTCTCCTGCCACATTCCTCTTGGTGAACAGACTGCGGGTTTATGTGCCCTTCGAAAAGAAGCCATTTTTTCCCGAAACGGCACCACACCAGGAAGCGAATCAAAATCCTCACATAATCAGGGCTCAATCTTCCTTCCTGTCATGAGCGGCAAACGAACTGCAGGGGTTCTTGCTTTAAAACTGTCGGATGAGTCGCCCTTCGCAACGGCAGTGCCTGCAGTATTCAGGGACATACTATGTACAATTGCCGGCCTCATCTGCTCCAGTGAAATTACGCATCGCTCGAATCAGCGCATTCTGAACCTCATGACGCTTAATGAAATGGGCAAGGTTCTCCAGCAGCCAATTCCCTTCAAGGACGCCCTCCCTTTTCTCCTTGGAACAGCCCATAGTTCCTCCAATTCGTCCTGCACCATCCTGCGTATATCCGGTCAGGAGGATTCAGCCCCTAAGATAATTCAGGCATGCAGGAAAAATTACCGTTCACATATCCGGACCCTGAGGGAAATCGAAGTCCGGTCTGCGAACAGAATGCTCGCCACAAAAACTCCACATCTGACCGTTGACCTCATTGCCGATGAGGATCTTCCTCCTTCCTATGTGAGTGTCCCGCTTCAGTACGAGGGAAAAACCTTTGGCTGCCTGACATTCTTCGGTAAAACGGGCAGGTCGGGTCGGCGCAATTTTGATGAAGAGGACCGCGAACTATTCGAAGGCATGGCAAACCTGATTGCTACCGCCTTGGTGCAGTCAGAACACTGTCGACGCATGGACTTGCTCGTCAGTGAAAACAACAAAAAACTGCAAGAGCTTTCACTCCTCTATCGCGTCAGCAATGCCATGCACACCACCACCCGGATCAACAGACTGATCCAGCTCAATCTGACGGCTCTCGTTTCCGGTGAATCGCATCTTTTCGAACGCGCCATGCTCTTCCTGATAAACCGCCGCTCCGGAGTCATGCAGGGAATGCTCGGTATCACCAGCGAAGAATGCCAGGAAATCATTCATTCTTCAGACAACCATGAAAACTCGCTCTATACTCGCTGGGAAATTTCGGATGAGGACCTGAATCGCCAACAGAATTCCAAGCTTAACTGCATGGTTAAGGGAACTCGCCTTCCTCTTGACAAAACTCGCAACATGTTCTCACGGGCAGTTCTCGAGAAAAAGCTCATCGTGGTTGGGAGCACTGCAAAAGAAAAGCCTGCAAAAGATGAAGTCATCACCAAATTCAATCTGACATCCTTCGCCTCAATGCCAATTATCGCAAAAGGAGAAGCCGTTGCCCTCCTGATCCTTGATAATCCCGTGTCAGGAAAGGTCATTACCACCGATGACATTCACTTTCTCCAACTGTTCGCCAATCAGGCAAGCATGGCAATCGAAAACTCCATGCTCTACAACCGCATTGAAGACGCAAACCGTGAATTCACCGAAATCCGCCAGCGTCTTCTGCAGGGTGAACGCCTGGCCGCACTCGGCGAAACAGCTGCATCAATTGCCCATGAACTGAAAACCCCGCTGATTTCCATTGGCGGACTCGCCCGACGCCTGCTCCGAAAGGAAGAGCCTGGGTCTACCGAGTGGAAATACGCCGAGACCATTGCCCGTGAAGCCGATCGCCTGGAAAAGATGCTGAATGAAATCCTCTTTTTCACAAGGAGGGCAACGATCTGCTATACCCACTGCACCATTAAAGACATCATCGAGGAGTCATTGGCTGTTGTCTCCGGAGTTCTCGATGAGAACAGAATTCAGGTAAATAAACGGATTTCCAGGAAAGTGATTGAACTTACAGGGGATTTCCAGCAAATAAAACAGGTCTGCATCAACCTGTTCCTCAATGCAGGGGAAGCAATGAAACAGGGTGGAAGTCTCTTTATTTCAACTGCGCCAACCGTTCTGGAAGGCAGGGAGGCTGTATCCATCAAGGTTCGGGACACGGGATGCGGAATAACACCGGCTATTCTTCACGATATCTTCAACCCTTTTTTCACGACCAAGGATGGCGGAACAGGTCTGGGACTTCCCATCTCTCACCGAATTGTCACTAATCACGGGGGCAAACTCCTGGTAGAGAGCCATGCAGGGAGTGGAACCGAATTCCGCGTCATACTCCCGGTACGCCACTAATTCGCCCTTTTCATCAACTGACAATTCCTGTATAGTTATTCCCCGTGCAGGAAACGACTCCACGGGGATGTAGCTCAGCTGGGAGAGCGATGCGTTCGCAACGCATAGGTCGACGGTTCGATCCCGTTCATCTCCACCAATAAAAACAAGGGGTTAGGCTCATTCGGCCTAGCCCCTTTCTTTTTACCCGTGATACTTTCCGTGATACTTTTTTCGTACTGCCCCGCCATTTTCGAATCCTCCGGCTACACCCCCCTGAGATAATTATAGGTAGAAGGATAATTTTCCCACAATCACCATTGATTCGTTTCTGGAGCGGAAATTGGACTGGATCAAGGTCATGTGCAACATCCTCGATCACCGAAAAATCAAGATGATCCGCAAGGGTCCGGAGGGGAACACCCTCGTTCTGCTCTGGTTGTTGATGCTTATCGAGGCAGGCAAGTGTGACCGGGGAGGTTACCTCATGATCTCCGACAGCCTCCCCTACACAGCTGAAACGCTGGGCATGGTGACCGATATCCCGCTGCCCACCGTTCAACTCGGTCTGGCAACCTTTACCGGACTGGAAATGATCGATCAGCGGGATGGTGTGATCTGTCTCAAAAACTGGAGCAAGTACCAGAGCGAAGACAAGCTGGAAGCGCGACGGGAAAAGGATCGGGAGCGTCAACAGCGGCACCGGCAGAAGGAACGGGAAAAAATTCTGTTGCTGCAAGCGCCTGAGAATCTGTCACGTGACAGTCATTCCCCGCTGTCACGTGACGTCACGCTGGAGAACAGAACAGACAAGAACAGAGGAGAAGAGACAACAACAGACAAGATTCGACTGCTGTTGTCCGGAACGCCACTATCCGGAATCAGCGATCTCGAGATTCAGGCTCTCTCAGCCCGCTACGGCTCGAAACAGCTGATTAAGGCCGCCGATATCGCCGCTGAAACCTGCCGGCGGGAGCGGGTGGAGATCCGCAACCCGGGCGGTTACCTGAATGCCCTCTGCGGTTCCCTGGTCGTTCCCTCATGGTACCTGCCGCCGGAAGAACGGAAAGCCAGCGAGCTGGCTGCCGAAGAACGACGGCTCGCCACAATCAAGGCCGATAGAGAACAAAAGGCCGTTGCGGAGAACGAGGCGAAGGCAAAGGAAGAACTCTGGACCTCCTTGACCGAAGCAGACCGACAAGGGTTTATCGCAGCTGCAAGGGCATCAATTAGTGTCGGCCTGCAAGCGCCGGCCGTCGCCTTAGCCGCCATCGCCAAATCCATGGCATGGGCGAATCGTTCACGAATGAACAATATAGGGCTTCCAGAGTATCCTGGGAGCACGGATATAACCTCGTGTAATCAAGAGGTTGCGGAATCTGAGTAAACAAACAAAACAGTTGAAACCCTTCAGGAGAAAGGAAATTATACCGGTTTTTTCGCGGCATCTTTTGCCCGGTGTTCAAAGCCGTGGCGCACTGCGCCCGGTCAACACCACCATGGGACTGGCCAACCTAACAAGGCCCTGTCATGGCTGGGTGGATGGTATCCCCTTCCCTCCATGACCGCGGGTTGCATTGGAAATCAGTGTTGACGACCAGGTTAAAGCCCCTGAGTCCGGCGCCCTTAAGCAAGGCGTTTTCCGTGCAGCAAAAACAAAGGACCTGTCCGGCGTGAACCATCACCAGGGTCTCGGTTCACCTCGGGCAACGGACAGAAGGCAGGTTCCGGACCAGGTCCGGAAGCCACCCGGTCCCCATAGAGGAGACCCGAAGAAGGCAGGAAGGCGGAGCTGCTGCCGCCCGGTCCGGACGGACCGCACAAAGAGCATGTCATCTCAACACGCAGGCCGGACAGGCCAGAGGTAACCATGCAGCACCGGTGGCCGCGCTCCCTCCACTCGCAGGTGGAGGCGGTATTCCATTCCATCCGTTCTATCCGGGGACGCAAAGCGGACAATCCGCTCGGCCTCCGCTCCTTCGGCTCCTGGAAGGTCTACCGCTACGAGGTCCACCGTTTCGCTGACTTCATGCGGAGCAGACAGAGGGAAAGCATCCTTGACACCGAACTTGTTCGCACCGACATGGCCGACTATCTCGGAGCAATGCTCGCCCGCTTCGTGGAAAGGAAACGGTCCCGTCAGACCATGGAGACCGTTTTGTCGGCGCTGGGGAAGTTCGAGTACGCACTGAACCACTACCTTGAGGAGCACGGTATCGAGGCACCTCCCCTGAACACGGAACCGCTCCGCCTCGATTATTACGCCCGGAGCCGTGCGCTGCTCGGGAAATCGAGCCGGGTGTTCACCAACCGTGCCTATCCCGACCCGGTCCGCCTCATCGAGGCAATCCATGACGGGACTTTCCAGCTCCAGGCTTCATTGCAGTACGAGGGAGGTTTGCGGACAGAAGGAGTGGGTGCGCCGAGCAATCGAAGGCTCAGGAACCCCCTGACCGCCGCAGGCCTTCGCGGTATCGGCGCCGACCCGGTAACCGGTAAACCGGCAGGCATCGTGGCCGCGGTGGAAAAGGGGGGCAAAGAAACGGAGCACTTCATCTCGGTGGAAACCTACCAGCGTCTGGAATACTATCTCCAGAGCCACGGCAGGCTGGAGAGCGATTACCGCGCATACGTGGAAGCAATCAACCTGGCGGCGCGGAAAACGGGCCAGTATGCTCCGGGGCGGGGCAGCCACGGCCTCAAGCATAACTTCGCCCAGGAACGCTACCTGGAGTGCATCGGTCACGGCATGAGCCATGAACAGGCCTTGCAGCAGACCTCCCTGGAGACATCCCATTTCCGGCTGCGGGAGACCCTGACCTACACCAGAGGATAACGCATGGATGACCTGCTGACCCAGATTACCGGACTGTCAGACCGGGAGCGGAAAAAGGTCCTCGCCTGGGTGGCGTCGCTCCCGGAGGAAACGGTCATCGGAATCTTCCAGGACGGGGTAAAGAAATCGTACCAGCTGAAGGATGCCAGCCCTGACCTTCCCGGAAAGGTCGTAAAGTACTGCGCCTTCATCCTGGCTGCCCGCGCGTCCGGGTGGGACACCCTGCAGGGGAAAGGCTACCGCGTTGCCGGGCAAGAACAGTACGACGACTTCTCGCACCTGCGCAAGTCCAGGGCCGCGGAACTTGTCCGTCACGGCCGGACACCGGTTCTCAGGAGGAAGATCCTGGCCTACTGGGGAGAGATTAAGGAGCTGAAGGGCGAAGGGATGGGCTTCCGTCCCATTGCCGACTACCTGGCCAAGACCCGCAAGGTCAAGACCTCGGCGTCGTACCTGGTCAAGTTGTGGAAGGAGGTTGAATGCGGTGGTTAACTTCGACTTCAAGGGAATCAGCATCTCGGCCGTAGGTCCGGATGGAACAGAGCAGCTACACGGATGCCGGAGGGCACAGCCGGTCCCGTTTTGACAAGGATGTCACGGTATCCGTCCAGTTCTGGGACTTTTTTCTCCAGCCCGGCAATCTCTCAGAGCTTGCTTTCGTGAAGGCGACGCTGAGCTATTTCATGCAGGCCTACTGGAAGCGCTCCAGCAAGCAGGGCAGCAAAATAGAACTGGCAAAGGTCCTCCACCGCAAGGATTACCACGGCAATCAACAGGCGCTCTGTTTCGTAGCCAGACAGAAGGACAAGCGGAATTACCTGCATGTCTCTCAAGTAAAAAAGACCGAGACGGTCAACGAGGTGTACCTGGACGGTCAGGAGGTAATCATGCTGGATATCGCCATCGGAAAGGCAATCAACCTGCTGGCGCCGAGAATTGTCGAATCCGGGGTGAGCATATTCTGAGCGATTTTCCTGGCCATTTCAAGGTTAAGGGGTTATAGAATGGCTTTGAACCCGCAAGCCCCGATTGGGTGGGTATCCCTTTTTGGCTTCCAAAGAGCGTATCATGTTTCTACGCCCCTTTTCCGATATTCATGTCGAGTTCTGGCCCGCAAACAAGGTAGCCCGAATCCTCGGGACAGTTGTGCCTTCTCTTCCGAATGACAGGAAAACAGTAGCGATCATAGCCGGAGACCTGGGACTGGCGCACCGGCAGGAGACCTGGCTCAGGGTACTGAGCATCTTTTCCAAGCAGTTCTTGGCCGTCGTCTACGTCGAAGGGAACCACTTCTTTTACCACAACGACTTTTTTGGACGAATCCACCACCTGAAAAGCACGTTATCACTCCCCGAAAACGTCCATTTTCTGGAAAACGAATCCGTTGAAATCAATGGCGTGGTCTTCATCGGAGCAACGCTCTGGACCGATTTCCAGGGGAAGGACTTTTTCAAAATGCAGTACGCCCGAAAGAACATGAACGACTTTGTGGTCATCAAGAAACCGACCTGCCAGCGGCTTCTTCCGGAGGATACGGTTGATCTGTTCTGCGAATCCAAGATGTATATCTTCGATGCAATACGAGACGCGGCCGGAAAGAGAACTGTCGTTGTAACGCATCATGGCGTCTCGCCTCTCTCCATCCACGAACGGTTCAAAGGAGACAGCCTCAATTGCGCCTTCATGACCGACCTCTCAAACGAAATCATCGACCATGGCCCTGACCTGTGGGTTCACGGCCACACACACAATTCCTTCGATTACACGCTCGGGAAGACCCGGTTGGCTGTGAACCCATACGGCTACAAGGATATCGAGGTAAACCCTCAGTTCGACAGGAAGTTGGTCATTGAGTTGTAATTGATTTATGCCGCGAAATCTGGATTTGCGACAAACCGCAACTGATTGCGCCATAAAAATGCAAAACGCGCCATTTCTTTCGGCGCACAAATTACTTTATTGCGCCATTTTATTGGCATAATTATTGACATTGTGCGCCAATAAAGATATGATTCCACTGCTTCATCATTTGCGCCGATAACATGAGGGATTAGATTGTGCCAAAGAAATTAGCCGCCGATACGGATGCCCGAATTCTCGAAGAAATCGGTCATCATGGCGAGGGGATTGGAATCGACGCCCTCCATACCCGTCTGGCGGACGCCATCAGCCGGCGAACCTTGCAGCGGCGACTGGCCCAATTCGTAGCAGAAGGAAAGCTGGTCACAATCGGAAAACGGCGGGCACTTCGTTACCGGCTTGCGCCGCTCAACGGTCGGAGATAGATGTTATTTCTGCTGCAAAATAACGAAAAAATCACCGCTGAAACATACGTCCCTCTTTCGCCTGAAGGGCAGGAAATAAAGGACCAGGTCCGCCGGCCGCGCCAGATGCGCGTACCCGTGGGCTACAATCAGGCTTTCCTTGAAGCATACTATCCCAATGAGACCGCATACCTGCCGCCCGAACTGCGCGACCAGCTCCGCAAACTCGGCACGCCACCGGACGGCGACCGGCCTGCTGGCACCTTTGCCCGTGACATCATGCACCGATTGCTGATAGACCTGTCATGGGCGTCTTCGCGCCTCGAAGGCAACACCTACAGCAGACTCGATACCGAACGGCTTATCGAGTTCGGCCAGGTTGCCGAGGGAAAAGATGTGCTGGAAACCCAGATGATCCTCAATCACAAAGCCGCAATCGAGCTGCTGCTGAATGAGGCCGATCTCGTCGACTTTACGCCTTACACCATCCTGAGCCTGCACGCGCTCCTTTCCGACGGACTTCTTGAGGACAGCAGCGCCTGCGGCCGGATCCGCAGTCGGCCGGTCGAGATCGGCGGCAGCGTCTACCGGCCAATCGCCATGCCTCATCGGCTTGAAGAGCTCTTCGGAATCATCATCTCCATGGCCCGGGAATCGCGACCCGTTCGAACAGGCCTTTTTCGTTATGGTTCACCTGCCCTACCTGCAACCGTTCGAGGATGTGAACAAGCGGGTTTCCCGACTTGCCGCCAACATCCCCCTGATCAGGCACAATCTCTGCCCCCTGTCGTTCATCGACGTGCCGGAGCGAGCTTACATTCACGCCATGCTGGGAGTATACGAACTGAACCGCATCGAACTGCTGCGAGATGTTTTCGTCTGGACCTATGAGCGCTCATGTCAGCAGTATCTTGCGGTGCGTCGTGAACTGGTGCCGCCGGACACCTTCCGCCTGCGTTACCGGCAGGCACTCAGCGAGACAGTGAAGACCATTGTGCTTGCAATTGCAGTCTCCAACCAGAGAAACGGTTGGGGCAACATATTCCTCCGTCGGTCGCGGAAGAAGATCACGACAAGTTCGTCAATCTTGTCCTTGATGAGTTCGAGAACCTGTACGAAGGGAATGCGATCCGGTTCGGCATCCGTCCCCTGGAGTTCGCGGCGTGGCGGGACAAGACAAAGCAATAGTAACTAGCCCGAACAGATTCTGAAGACCTGAGTATAGCAAGAAAAATTTCTGAAAATGGACCTTCCTTTTCTCATGACTGCAAGAAAATCAAATAAATCGACAGCTGCTCGTTAAACCGCTCAAGAAGAAGCCATCCTGGAGCGATGTCAAGGCAGCCATTGCCAATTTTGAACGCCCGGCACTGATCGGCCTAATTTCCGACCTATATGCCTACAATACGTCGAACAAAAACTTCCTGCATGCCCGATTTTCGCTCGGCAGCGATACACTCAAGCCGTACAAGAAAATTATTGACGATGCGCTTTTTCCCGATGTCATGTCCAATGACGATGTTGAAATAGCGACCGCAAAAAAGGCGATTTCCGACTATGTCAAGGCAGTAGGCGATCCGAAAGGGACGCTGGAACTTGATGTTGTACTTTGTCGAGCGCGGCGCCAGTTTTTCTCTCGACGTTGGTTATGGCGATGAGTATTTTTTTGCAGCTCTGGGAAAGGATGTATGAAAAGGCCATTAAGCTTTTGCTCACGCTAGATGAGGCAACCATTGACGACTTCTATGACCGGTTCGAGGATCTGGTGACATCTACCAAACCTATCGGTTCGGGATTTCACGAAGATGTTCGGGTGATATTTTCTCGGAGGCCTTCCCGGAGGAGTGAAAAAAGTTTATGTTGCCTGCTCGTACCCCAGCGTCTTAAATCCCTTCATCCGTTTGT
>CAVVDU010000019.1:0-87233 GCA_963746935.1 uncultured delta proteobacterium
TCCAAGTGGGAAAACCGGCTCCTGATTTCGTAGCACCGGCATATCACAAGGGGGAGTTTACCTCGGTGAAACTGTCTGAGCATTTGGGTAAATGGGTTGTGCTGTGTCTCTATCCGGGTGATTTCACCTTTGTCTGAGCAACCGAAATAGCGGCGGTCGCCGCTCACTATGGGGAATTCAGGAAGCTGGGCGTTGAAGTCTTGTCAATGAGCGTAGACAGCGTCTTTGTTCACAAAATGTGGAATGACAAGGAAATTTCGAAAATGGTTGAAGGGGGAGTTCCTTTCCCGATGCTCTCCGATGGAGGCGGCAAGGTCGGGACTGCCCTTGGCGTGTATGACGATGATGCGGGGGTGGAAAATCGGGGCAGATTTATCATCGATCCCGAAGGGGTTATTCAGGCATTCGAAGTGCTCACCCCTCCTGTCGGCAGAAATGTGGCTGAAACCCTCAGGCAGATCCAGGCATTCCAGTTAGTGAGAGAGAGCAAGGGTGCCGAGGCAACGCCGTCAGGGTGGAAGCCGGGTAAAATGACCCTCAAACCCGGACCGGAGCTGGTTGGCAGGGTGTGGGAAGTCTGGAAAACCGAGATGGAATCCGACTAGTTATGGATTGAGGAAATTGTTATATGGCTGATGGTTCCCTGCCTGCCTTGACAGCCAGTTAGTTGGCTGCGGCGAGCCACCAGTCCGTCCTGAAGCCGCGGTTCTTCCAACTGCAGTACGGCTTCCGCCGCTGAAACCGGTGCAGGGGCCCCTTATTGAAGCAGTGCGCCCCGAATAAGCCCCTCGGGGCGCACTGTCACTAACAGAAAACAAGAAAGGAGGCTCTCATGCCTGAGTTCGGTTCACCTTTTTCCGGGTTGGCACACGACAGAAAGCTTACCAGCGAGGAATTGATTCGCGCCATACGTTTCATGGTGGCTGCGGAGTATGAGGCAATCCAGCTGTATATGCAACTGGCCGAGTCAACGGACAACAGTCTTGCCATTGAGGTTCTCAAGGACATAGCGAATGAGGAACGGGTCCACGCCGGAGAATTTCTCCGACTGCTCCATGAACTTGCTCCGGACGAGCAGAAATTTTATGACGAAGGCGCTGAAGAGGTGGAGGAAGAATTAGGGAAGATGAAGTAGCGGGTTCGCGGTCCGCGGGAATAGTGTCGGATATGACGGGAGAATCGAATGCAGGATGAAATACTCAAGAAATCATTACAGGGAGAGATTGTCTCTCCAAAAGAAATAGCCTACCTGTTTGAAGTCCCCCTTTTTTCGGAGGGTTCGGCGAAAATTATTGCCGCTTCACGGCAGAGAAGCGAAGAGGCCAGTGGCGGATTGGCTGAAGTGCACGCCCAGGTTGGACTGAACATTGCGCCCTGTCCCAAAAACTGCGCCTTTTGCGCTTTTGCAGAAAAAAACAAGGTCTTTGCCACTGCGACACAACTGTCGGTAGAGGAAGCCGTTGCTGCGGCAATGCGGTTCGAACAGGACGGGGCCAATGCGATCTATGTGATGGCAACCGCTGATTATCTGTTCGCGAAATATATCGAAATGTCGCAGGAGATACGCACAAACTTGGAAGCAGATACCGTGCTGGTCGCCAACGTGGGAGACTTCGATGTCAGACAGGCGCGGCTCTTGAAGGATGTCGGCTATTCCGGAATCTATCATGCTGTTCGTCTCGGTGAGGGTTGCGTTACCTCCCTGTCCGTCGAACAGCGATTTCGCACCATGAGAAATGCGCGGGAAGCCGGGCTGTCGGTGGGGACCTGCGTCGAGCCGGTCGGGCCGGAGCACAGTATCGAAGAGCTGGTCGTAAAGACCATCATTACCCGAGATGCATCTCCCTGTTTCAGTGGTGCGGCCCGTCGTATACCGATACCGGGAACCGAACTGGCTCAGCACGGAATGGTGAGCGAGGCAAGAATGGCGCATATTCTGGCTGTTGTCCGGCTGGCGGTCGGTTGCAACACTCCCGGCAACTGCACCCATGAGCCGAATGTTATCGGAGCAGCAGCGGGTGCCAATCTGCTGTGGGCCGAATCCGGATCGAATCCCCGTGATACAGCGGAAAAGACCCAAGAAAAGCGGGGAATGACGGTTCAGGACTGCATAGAGGTGTTTCGCGAAGCGGAATGGCAGGTCCTGCAGGGGCCTTCGAGATGGTATGCCAGGTAAGAAACTTTTCTTTTCCATACGAGAGAAAACAGGGAGGTTAACCGGATGATCATATATGGGCCAGTTCCTTCGAGAAGACTGGGGCGCAGTCTCGGGATCAACAATATCCCGCCGAAGGTGTGCAGCTATTCCTGCGTTTACTGCCAGGTGGGGAGAACAACGCATCTCCAGGTAGAACGCAGCCCGTTCTTCAGCCCGGAAGAGATCGCCACTGAGGTCTCCAGAAGAATCGGAGAACTTCGAAAGAACGGAGAGCAGATCGACTATCTCTCGTTCGTCCCGAACGGCGAACCGACACTGGACTGTAATCTCGGCCGGACGATTGACCTCCTGAAACCTTTCGGCATCCCGATTGCGGTGATAACCAACGCATCGCTTCTCTGGCGGGAGGATGTGCGGGTGGATCTCGCAAAAGCCGAATGGGTGTCCCTTAAAGTCGATTCGGTACGGGAGGATGTCTGGCGCAAGCTGAACAGGCCTCATCCGACACTTCGCCTTCCGGCCGTCCTTGAGGGGATGCTTGCCTTTGCCGGCAAGTTTCGGGGCGAACTGGTTACGGAGACGATGCTCGTCAAGGATGTCAATGACTCCGGGGACGATCTGGAACTGGTTGGAAGCTTTCTGGCAAAAATGAAACCTGCACGGGCCTATCTCTCCGTTCCCATTCGTCCTCCTGCAGAACGGTGGGTTGAACCGCCCACAGAGGATACGGTAAACCGGGCTTTCCAGATATTCCTTGAGAGTGGCTCACCCGCGGAGTTGCTCGTTGACTATGAGGGAGACGCCTTCTCCTCAGCTGGAGATACCGGGGAGGAACTACTGTCAATCACCGCCGTACACCCCATGAGGGAGGATGCAGTAAAGGCTTTTCTCGTACGGGCAAAACAGGATTGGCAGACGGTGCGAGATTTGATCGAGAGCGGGCGTCTAGTCGAAATGGAGTACAAGGGCAACAGTTTCTATCTGAAGAGATTCAGTGAAAAGATACCGCTTAGCAGGTGAGTAACCACAAGACAAAATGAAAACTGATTAGCATCAATCTTCCGCCAGCTCCCGAAGCAGTCATTCCCGAGGCGATTCTGATCGGGAATCCAGCTTCTAATCTTCTGAAATCATGGATCCCCGATACAGGCACTCGGGGATGACAATCTTGATAGCGGAAGAATAGTGCTAATCAGGATAGAATATAACCTGCAGCCTATTTAATCATTGGACCTATCCACCAACAAGGTGGATAGTACGTAATCTGTCACACTGCTTTGGTAGTTTCTTCTGAAAAGGATGACCTACCTTTTTTCCGCCTTCACAGGGGCAATCGTGGCACGAACACTTTTTCGTTTCGCCCCCCTTCCATTATCCCCTGGATCAGGTCTGATTCTCCCAGTGGGAAGAATGATACGTCATGAAAGGAGTCTTTGCTATGCCCCGCGGAATATGCAATCGCCACGGTCCGAACCGTCCCTGTTCGTGTGGGATGGGGAACTTGTACCGGTTCGTGGAACCAGTTACCTTATACCTGCTGAAGATCAAGGGCGGCGCCCATGGATACACCCTGGCAGCAGACCTGAACGAATATGGGCTCACCGATTCCCTGGTTGAACCGGGCGCTCTCTACCGGACGCTGAGACGCCTGGAGGAAACCGGGCATGTCGTTTCGAGCTGGGATATAGAAGGAAGCGGACCTGCCCGCAGGCACTATACGCTCACCCCTTCCGGCGAGGAGCACCTTTGCGAGTGGATGGCAGTCATGGAAAGGCTTTCTCTCTCACTGGCTGGATTCGCCGCGGACGTGAAGAGCGTTGTAGCGGGAAGCATTTCTGAAGCAGCAGTGGAATAGCAGTGCTTTCGCTTCTTCTTGGGGTGCATTTTTATCGTCGTCAGTCGTCAGTCGGGAGTTTCCATCGATAAAGGACTTGAACGCTCAACCTCGTTGAGTAAAACACTGATAAGGGTATTGCCCCTCTCTGGGGGACAATACCCTTATTTTTTCGCCCTCTTCCCAAAGATTCTACGAAAAAGGTTAGTAAACAAGAACCGCCTTAGATTCGGTTGCCTCAATATTCAAGGCACCGGCGGCCGTGGGTTTCGCACCCTCAATCAGATCGGTCTTCTCGTCGATATTTCTTTCTTTGATGCAGGGGACACACACCTGGAGCCTGCCGCCCAGTTCCAAAAAGTCGCTAATCAGTTTCGACACTGGAGGGAAACCGCCTGGCTTGGTCATCTTTTCTGCGTAGCCCTTCTGGGCCAAGTAAACAGCGCTGCCCTGGAGAGCGACCACTGCCTCCATATCCATGGCTAACGCTGCGTTGGCCATAACAAACGGCATCGCGGCTTTTTCCGGGTTTTCTCCGGCGCAGGTGCCGATGTAGAGCATCTTTTCAGTCTGTTCTTCAGTCATAGTAAGTCCTTTCTTTGAAGCAAATTTAGAGGTTATCTGTTCTCAACTTCTGCCATGGCACTCTTTTTTACTTTCATCAGGTAGAGAATCAGTGGCCGGTAAAGCAGGTGGCTCCACTTGGTAAAGGGCACCTCGATAACCAGCATGGGTACAGCAATCATCAGATGAATGACATAGATATAGTAGGTGGTCAGGGGCATCTGGAGCAGCCGCGTGGCATGTATCAGAATGCCTGAGAAGGTGGTCAGCCACAGCAGGATCAAAAAGGCCCAATCTGATGAGTGGGAATGTGTATACACGGTTTTGCCTTTTTTAATCCGTCCGATAATGGCAATAGTGGTTCCGTAAAGAATAGCAAACGTGGAGTAATAGCCCAGGAGCCGAACCGGATGCCACAGGGCGTATATCTCGTCACGCTGAAACCAGCGGAGTCCGACAACCACCAGCAGAAACACCGTGCAATATCCGGTCATGATCAGCAGGTGATTGAACCACTGCACACGCTGCGAAGCGGTTCCGCAGGCATTGTATTTTTTCTGGGTGAGGAACTGGACGACAAACTCCTTTGCCTCCCTGATGAATATGGCTACCGGAATGCCACTGATGGTCCATTTTCGGAATTGCTGTTTTTCGGAAATTGGCAACTCCGCCGGGGCGGGGTCTCCCATGATCGCCTTGAACATGCGGTAGGCATTGCTCAGAAGGAAAAAGGAGAGAACTCCCAGCATGATCAGATCCAGAATTTCCATGGTGGTGTTGGGGGCAAATACGTTCAGGGCCACCCGGTCGGTGATCATGGGTCCGTGAAAAAAATAGAACCCCAACCCCACCAGTGCCGCCACCAGGAGGAGGGAGAATGCCTCAAAGACCTTGGAGGTATAGAACAGTCGGGAAATGCCGGTCCAGTCATACATCGACGTCAAGTATCGACGCAGCCCCATCATGACCTCGCCGGGATCGGCCTGGCGCGGGCAGCTCTCGCTGCAATCGCCGCAATAGTAGCAGAGCCAGGGTTCCGGACTCTCCAGCAGTTTGTCTTTGAGTCCTAACTGCAGATATCGAATAACCTTTCTCGGAAACGGCATATTTTCGGACGACAGGGAGCACACCGCCGTACAGTTGCCGCAGTTGAAGCATGCCGATGCGCTTTTCACCCCGAATTTTTCAAGATCGACGATCAGGCCAGGATTTACTTCGGCACTCATAGAAAGTCTCCAATGGTTGTGGTTATGGTAATACTCAAGCAGATATTCTGGAAACCGGCATTGCAAGGAAACATTCAGTGGGTTTCTCATGAAGTTTCCATAAAAGCGACTTTCGTCGCGACAACTTTCCGTCAGCCTGCTTTCGCGGGCAGTTGATATGTAAAATAGTAGCCATCCTTGACACCCTCAACCACCTTGCCGTATTTGCGCAATGCAGAAATGGTAACCAGAACATCTGCTGGAGACATACTGAGTGCAGAGGCAAGCTCCGGAATGGTCTTGGCTTCTTTTTCAATCTGGGAATGGATGGCGGAAATCCGTTTGTATTGATTCAGGGTCATCTTCCTAACCCGTTCAATGATTGCTTTGCGCTCTTCCCTCAGCTGTTGGAGGGCTTCTTTCTGGTCATTCGTTTGCATAATGCTCTCCTGATTCTGGGTGCCATGGTCATCAGGTGGACACGATGGCATCAACCATTTTTTCATATTGTTTCAAGGTCCAACCATGTATATCAATGGCCTGTTCGGGGCAGGCGCCGACGCAGATGCCGCAACCGGTACACAGCGCCGGATTTACTACTGCCTTGCCGTCTGTCAGCTTTACTGCCCCTTCCACCGGGCAAACTTCGGCGCACAGGCCATGACCGGTGCAGCGCCCGGTGTCTACGGAGGCAATATAAGGATCCAGTTCCACATACCCTTTGGTCAACAAGACGGCGACCTTTGCCGCCGCCGCCTGGGCAGCACTACAGGTCTCACTGACATCCATGGGGGCCTGACAGGTACCAGCCAGCAGGATACCGGAATTGGCGATTTCCACCGGTCTGAGTTTGGGATGGACCTCCTGCAGAAAACCATCCATACCTGTAGGGAGCTTCATCATCTCCGCCAGATTTCCGATGGGATGGGCTTCCATGCCCACACCCAGGACTACCAGATCAACCTCCGCCGACAGCTCTTCGCCAAAAGTCAGTGTGTCTTTCACCCGGATGCGCAGGGGAAACCGGCTTCGGTCGCTACGCTCCACCTGGGGCGGAGAATCCGGTTCATAGCGGAAAAACATGACATTGAGGTCGGATGCCTGATCGTAGTATTCTTCCTGCCCGCGGCCATAGGTGCGGATATCCCGAAAACATTCAAACACCTGGGTTTGCGGATAACGCTGGCAAACCTGGATAGCCGACTGCAGAATGGCGCTGCAGCAGGTCCTGGAGCAGTATTCATTCAAGTGGCCGCCTGCATCCGGTTCGTGGATGCCGGGAATCTGGCGGCTGCCTACGCAATGGATGAAGGCCACCCGACGGATGGCCCGGCCGGCGATGGACAGGGTATCGTTGCTGTGACTGCTTTGCGCCAGCTGTTGAATGAATTCCGGCAAAGTCACCACTTCCGGGAAACTCACATAACCGTACTCTCCCTCGCCAGGTTGGTAAGGCTTGAAGCCGGTGGCAAAAACAATAGCCCCCGTCTCGATTGTCCACTGCCGGTCCTTGTCCGCATCATCCAGAAAAAGGCCGGAGAAGGGCACCCAGTCGCCCTGTGTAAGGCCGGTGTGCGGCATATTATTCTCAGCGCCATGGATAACCAGTTTGAAATTGCCCACATACCCTTCGTATCCCACAATCTGTGAACAACCGTGGACCTGGATACGGCTATCTTCAAGCACGGCGGCTGCCAAGGTTCGGACCACGTTTTCCGCTGTGTCTTCAGTGGGCACCAGCCGGTGCAAACGGGCGGTCTGGCCTCCGAGAAACGGCGATTTTTCTACCAGAGTCACCCGAATCCCGCGCCGGGACAGGTCCAATGCCGTACGCATCCCGGCAATTCCGCCGCCGATGATCGTGACATGGTCGGCAGCGTCTACCCGAATCGGCTCCAGCGGCTGCAGATGTTTAGCCTTGGCAATGGCTGCGGCAACCAGGCGCGTCGCTTTGGCGGTTGCCAGGTCGCCGTGGTGGACCCAGCTGACTTGTTCCCGGATGTTGGCGTGTTCGTACAGATAGGGATTCAGATTTGCCCGTTTGATGGCGTTGCGGAAAGTCAGCTCATGCAGGCTTGGCGCGCAGGAGGCCACCACCACACGGTTGACCATGCCGCTTTTTATGTCTTCCTGGATCAGCTCCTGGCCCGGATCCGAACACATGAATACATTAGCGCGGACCGCTGTTACGTCCTCGAGTCCTTTAACATTTTCGGCCAGTTGCGCTACATCCACATGGTCGGAAATGTTTCCTCCGCAACTGCAGATATAGACCCCTGTTTTTATCTCATCCGGCTTGTTTTTTGGATTCTCACTACTCATCTACCGTCTCCCGGTTCATCTTTCACATGGGTTGCGTGGTGTTGTCAGCTGCCCGGGCCGCCTGGGTCGAAGAAAACCGCCCCAGATAGTTGGCCGCCTCCATGGCCGCTGCTCCGGCTTCGATAATGGTGTCTACGATGTCCTTGGGACCAGCGGCCACGCCTGCCGCGAACACCCCTTCCATATCTGTCAGGGTCGGCGCGGTCTGGGGCATGGCACAGCGAATAAACGCATCATTTCCCGTGGACAGGTCACAGATGCCGGCAGGATTCCATTGCGGAACGATGCCCAGACTCAGCACCACCAGATCGTGCTCACGGGTGGCCAGTCGACCACCCTCTTCCTGGGCCTCATATTTCATAGCCACATTTTGATCTGATGCTTCTGCGATAGAGGCAATTTTCCCTTTGACAAATTCAATCCCCATCGCCTTGGCATTCTGGTAAAATTGCTCATGCCCTTTGCCGAAGGCGCGGATATCCATATAGTAAATGGTAATGTCCGCCAGGGGCAGGGACCCTGAAAGCAGCATCGCCTGTTTTATTGAGTACATGCAGCAAACTCTGGAACAGTAAGGAATGCCCATGCTTTTATCTCTTGAGCCGGCGCACTGGACAAAGGCAATGGATTCCGGCTCTTTGCCATCCGATGGCCGCAGCACCCGCTGATATGGACCGTGGGGAGCCAGCAAACGCTCCATCTGCAAAGAAGTGATCACATTAGGTACCTGACCCTGGCCATATTCCTTTTTCTGATGGATCGGGGTAAGGCTGAACCCCGTGGCAATGACCGCGGTTTTTGTTGCAATGGTCATCGTTCGGGGCTGCTGAAAATAGTCTACCGCATCAGTAGGGCAGACCTTGGCGCATTTGCCGCACAATGAGCAGTGCTCCACATCGAGGGTGGCGATCTGGGGAATGGCATTGGAAAAAGGAATGTAAATGGCCTTTCTCAAAGTAAGCCCGCCTTCCTCCTCATCGGGGACATACACCGGACAACTGTACTCACACTGCCGGCAACCGATGCATGTATCCGGGTCGACAAAACGGGGCCGCTGAACAATTTCCGCGTTCAGCATTCCATCGGTCCGCTTCAAGGATGTAAGGTCACAATCGGTAAAAACAGTAATGTTCTCATGATGGGAGGCAGCTGCCATTTTGGGGGTGGTGATGCAACTGGAACAGTCTAATGTAGGAAAAACCTTGGACAGTCGGATCATTTTCCCACCGATGGAAGCATCCTTTTCCAAAACGGCCACGGTAAACCCTTGGTCGGCCAGATCCAACGCCGATTGCAGACCGGCAATTCCACCACCAACCACCAGGGCATCGAATTCGTACGAAAGTGCGAATTTCGACATATCTCTCATTCCTTTCTACATTGCCGACTGGTTTTCCAGAAGGCCCAGTTCCTGAACCAGAACGTTCATATCGTTGACTTCTTTTAAAAAGGCCCGGTTACATACCGTACAAATGGCGGTTAGCCTCAGTCGCCGAAGATCAATCTCCTCAGCCTTCATCATCTGGTAAACACGGTCAATTCTTTTGGCCAAGGCATGATAAGCCCCCTCGTACGGGCACTCTTCGCCGCAGGACATGATGATGATTCCACTAATGCCCTTTTTGAAGCAGTCCAGATAGAAATGCTCAGGAAATAGCACCGGGGCCCGGACCCGCAAGATATACGTGTTGGCTGGATAGGATGAGTGGGCCTGGCCAACAGAGTTTGCGCCTGGATACGCGCAACTCTCGGTGGCCAGGATCAGAATCTTGCCTTCTTGCCGGGTGGGGGTTGACATGGCAGACACCTTCTATTTCTTCCTACACACAAAATGCTTGTCATAACCGTCAGCTTCAAGCATGCCCACGTACTCATGGCCAACTTTTTTCGACCAGGCCGGGATATCGGTGCGGGTACCGGAATCGTTGGAATAGATTTCAAGCACTTCGCCGACCTTGACCTTGCCGATTCCCTTTTTAGCTTCCAAAAGCGGGCCGGGGCATGCGCTTCCCCTTGCGTCTACCGTAGTTGCCACTGCCAAAGAATTCAGATCAATTTCAGACATTTTGGATCTCCTTTTTATTTAATCCTACATGGACTCTTCAACGAATTTCCTTTGATTGAAGCTGTTGATTATTCGAAACAGTAAAAACGATCACGTACAAATACAAAGGTAAAAACCTGATTTTCACTGGTTGTTGATCTGATAGGCGTCTTATCATCAAGCAATGCTTACTTCGCAATGGCCGTGCCACAATGTCAAAATTCTTTATTAACTTGCCTAACTAACTGATATTTCGGGTTAAATTAATATTATAGAAATCATTGTCATTTCAATTGGGCTTTAATTTTTTGTTTTTTCTTGTGGTTAACACTTCCATGTGTTAAGAATTTAAACGATAGACTGTTAAGTAACTGAACAAGGGGTGGTAGTTTGAACAAGGCAACTTTGAACTCTTATTGGGAATCTGTCGTTGACACGATCCAGGATGGCGTCATGATTGTCAGTCCACAAGGAATTGTCGTTTCGGTCAATCGCGCCTTTGAGCAAATTACCGGCTATAAACAATCTGAAATTATAGGAAAATCTTGTACCACCCTGGACTGTGCCGCCTGCGAAATTGTTCGACAAGAAAATGGCTGTCACTGGTGCGTGATGTTTAAGAGGGGGCATTTAAAAAAGCAGCGCTGCAGCATAATTCATAAAGATGGCCACATCATTCATATTTTCAAAAACGCCTCGGTGCTCAAGGACGAAAATGGTGCGGTTATTGGTGCGGTTGAAACCATGACTGACATCACAGACCTGCTAGCCAAGGAGACGCAGATCGAAAGCTACCGCTGTGAACTGGATGCCGAGGATCGGTTTTATGGCATGATTGGTACGAGTGCGCCCATGCAGCAGGTTTATGAACTGATCACTAACGCTGCCCAGTCCGATGCCCCGGTCATTATTTACGGCGAAAGCGGCACCGGCAAAGAAATGGTGGCGAAAGCCATCCATGACGCCGGTCCCCGCAGTAATCAGCCGTATATCAAGGTCAATTGCGCTGCCCTGAATGAATCCCTGCTGGAAAGCGAACTGTTCGGTCATGTAAAAGGTGCATATACCGGGGCGCATATAAGCCGTGAAGGCCGGTTCGAAGCCTCCAAAGGGGGTGATATTTTCCTTGATGAAATTGGCGACCTGCCGCTTTCTACCCAGATCAAGCTTTTGCGGGTACTGGAAGAAAAGGTGGTGGAGCGGGTGGGTGACCATCGGCCCATTAAGGTTGACGTGCGAATCATCTCCGCCACCAACCGGAACCTGCCTGAACTGATCGCAAAAGGGGCTTTCCGTGAGGATTTTTACTACCGGATTAACGTCATTCCTATTCACGTCCCATCCCTGCGAGAACGGATCGAGGACATTCCTCTGCTGGCACGCTCATTTTTCAATCGGATTCTGCTGAAAAGCGACAAGAAGCTAGACGGCATCTCCTCAATGGCCATGGACAGCCTGATGGCCTACCCCTGGCCCGGCAACGCCAGGGAATTGAAAAGCGCCTTTGAATTTGCCTTTGTCAGCTGCCCTGGCGGATTGATTGGCGTCGAACATCTGCCGCCACAGATTATTGCGGGCACGCCATCCTTTGCTCAGGCGCAGCCTTCCCTCAACAAGACTCTGGATGAAGTAAAGCAGCAGCGGCTGATCGATGCCCTGAAACAGGCGGATGGCAATCAGTCTGAAGCCGCCCGGATGCTCGGAATTTCCCGAACCAGTGTTTGGAATCAGATAAAAAAATACAAGATCAGCTTGTAAAACCCCCGAAAATCAAAAACCAGACGCGCAAATTGCTAAAACCATGATGCCCTGACAAAAAAAGGACAGCCGTCATCTCAATAAGAGACGGCTGTCCTTTCATTATAAACTCGGGATATTTCCGAAACAGAAAGGCCTGCAGATCAGACCCATCCCATATAATATTCTTTGGCCGGTGACACAGACGAATGGTTCAAACTTGTCATAAAGTGCTGGTACCGCCAAATTCCCAGATCATCTGAACCTGACGTTTACGGTTGGAAACCACGCTGGCTTATTTCCGGCAACTCATCAGTTTACTTTTACCGGTTCTGGAATGGCTTAACGTGACATGGGAGAATACTTTTTCAAAAGGCCCCAACCCCCCCTTAATAAATTCACGGGCGTCTTTCGCCCCCATGGAAAGCATCCTCAAGTAAAAAAGGAACTTAACAACCGGATGCTGAGGAATTTCGTGCTCCATGAGCAGCACGTAGCCATCGTGGCGCACCACCCGTTTCATTTCATGCAGGGCCTTTTGCCGTGTTTCTCCCTTCAATTCATAGAGGGCATGGGAACAGGTCACCACATTAAAAATGTTATCGGCAAAGGGAAGCACCGCCGCATCCCCTTCGATAAAAACTACTCGGCCGAAAGTATTTTTTTCCTGCGCCTTGAGGAGCATGCCGTGTGAAAAATCATAGCCTATCGCCTGGGATTGCGGATAACGCTCCGCAAAGGCAATAATCACCGATCCCGTCCCGCAGCAAATATCCAGGATACGTGGCATGGTTTTTCCATCCAGATAGGCAGCATCGACCAGGAAATTCCGGGTATCATCTTCATCCTGCCGGGAATGCATCCGGATAAAGGCATCGTAAAAATGGGAGAAAATATCGTAGTACTTACGTCGTCCTGTTCTAAGTCGCGTCATGCAAAATCTCTCCTACAAGGGTAGAGTTGGAAGCAGATATTCCCCTGTCATCCCCTCATCAGTAGGGTCGAGCTGGCGCGCCGGTTTGGACCTGATTCTGTTTTCTGTTCTCTCGCACTTTCGTAAGTCAGTGCCAGCATCACATAATCCCGACCGGACCGTACTACGTTTCCAACTTCCGCCACGTCGAACGCAACATCAGTTTTCCCGCGTTACTCTCCCCTGTTGATTTCACAACAAAGGTTATGGGGTCTATCGAACCTGTCGCGGTTTTGTCTTGCTAACCCACTTTGCCCATTAGTCTGAGAATAAACCCAGGTTCTCGTCATTTCAACTATTCCATATAGCTTTCTCAGAAGCTAGAATTAAATTGTTTGAATAAGCTACCATCCAGGATATTTCCCCCGCCATGCGCTTCCTCTTTCAAAAACTGAAACTGACGTTTTGAGCGTTTTTTCAGCTCGCGCTTCTTGAACAGTTTTTGCAGGTCGCAAGGGACCCTCATACGAAAAATGAACCCCCTGACCGTCAAAAGCAGGTATCTGAACAAAAAAACCCCTTTCCGTTTGTGCGCACTGTGTACGCAGAATCGAAAAGAGGCTTTCAGTTAGACGCTAATAATTTGGTATAATTAGCTTTTGCGATAAAATTGGTGGCGGTGCAGGGACTTGAACCCCGGACAACACGGATATGAGCCGTGTGCTCTAACCAGCTGAGCTACACCGCCAAACTCTGCATACTGGAAAAGATACCGTAAAAAATACCTCTCCGGGCACACCAAAGAGGTATAAATTCTTGTATGGGTTCGACGTCTGATACTTTGAAAGAACAGGCTGCAAGGTAAAAACACTCACAGACTCACGCGCCTGTTGTTTATATAGCACATCACTTCGAATGTCAAGCGAAAAGGCTGTGAACAATCAGTCATTTTCCAACACCGCAATTTCCTTTATTTCTCTGCACCGCGTCCTGCACACTGTCGCACCAATCCGGCATACTATGCCGGTTCCAACGTTGAAAGTGCGGAATTCCGGCAGGGTATCCCTCCCCCGGTCAGGTTCCGACGGAAGAAGTATCTGTTATCAGGACAAAGACACCTTCATTGAAGCGATATAGCTGTTCGGGAAGAAGATTGGCCTCGGCAAGGACGGCAAAGATTGGCGGGTGGTCAGCCTCCGCATATCGAATCGCGAGGCCGCAATCGGAAGCAAGGGAACGGGGCACCGGAATCAACACCATATCCAGGCGACGCTCTTTCAACAGCTTCTCAGCCTTCATAACCCGGTGGATACTGTTGAAGATGGCAACCAGATCACCTTCTCGAACCATCTCTCCCTCCTCTCTCCATGCCGGTATATGTTCCTCTCAGAAAGACCTTGTCAAAGAATTTGCAAAACGGCAGCAATGCACTTCATTCAGAACTTATTTATGCGCCCTCGACGCAATACACTCTGCAGGGTGAGGGATCGTCAGCAATCGTCGCAAACTTCGGTATAATCGAATGGTATGTTTCCTGATTTCCGTAATCACCAAGAGTTTTCATTCATCCCGACACCGGGCAGGAAGATATCCCGGATGAATTCCAGAAAGCCAAGGCATACCGGATTTCCTGCGGGCAATCAATAAGGGCACTGTATACCATAACACGACACAAGGAGGTACAGGATGGTACGTTCAGCATGTTTCCTGCTGGTGCTGCTTTTCACGACCGGAGTGGCCAATGCGGATTGGCAGTTGTACAAGAAAGAAGGCAATGTTATTGCCTCATATGATTACCTCTCTTTTTCGCCCTTCAAGGGCAACCCTTCGGTCTGGGTCAGATGGGAATATGTTTCCCCTGTAAAAGGGATCGGCGGGAAGAAAATCCAGTTCACCGCAGACTGCAAAGCATCCAAGCTGTCTGCGATTGCAAGCGTTCCCTTCGACGCATCCGGAAAATATCTTGCGATGGACGAACAGTATGATTCGCCGAAGGAATATCCCCTGGCAGGGAGTCCTCTCAACAAAGCCACCTACAAGCTCCTCTGCAGATAGGTTGGAAGTTGCCGACAGCGATTCAAGCCCCGTGCTCGCAGCTATTCATTCCTTGCTGTACTATCAAATTTCTGCAGCGGGGTTCCGGCAATCAGGCGTGCGCGATTTACAGCAATGTCCCAGAGCGTCAGGTATCCTTTCCAGCCCTTGCTCCCCAGCAGATCCTTGATTTGTTCGATCACTTCCGGAGCGGGAATGGAATGAAAGGCATTGTACCCGGAATACCCTCCGGGCGGTACCAGTCGATAAGCCCCGAATCCGTAACTTTCATTACGTTTTACCAGCAGCGATGTGCCATTATTCCACTGATGCTCTTCATGCTTGGTCCAACCGCAGATGGGACACATGACACGGCGGGCGGTGTTATTATTCCACCGCTCGGTATCGATCCGCGCATAATCGAATCCACACTGTCTGCATTTTTCATGCATGTCGGAAAGTTCATACATCAGAAGACTCCTTGGAACAACTCTAATAGGTTCGAAAATCACGCACGTCGCAGAACCGCTTTCCGGGGTCTGCATTCTCTTTGACAGGGGGCAACACATCACGTCCCCTGCTTCGTCCGAAACCTCCACCGACGCCATTACTGAAGACAGCTGTATATCCCTAATCCCCAGAAACAGTCCCCGCAAGGCACGGAGGTATCAAAGCAGTCTTTCTCGAACACGTCAGCAGTGAGATGGTCGCAGGGGACCAGATTACAGTTGGAGCAGCAGGGATACTCACTAGAAACAACTTCGGAACGGAAAGACAGAAAATCCTGATCATTCCAGATCTCGAGAAGAGCTTTTTCCGTTATGTTCCCGAAGACCTTCGCCTGCACAGACTTCTTCCAATAGGTAAAATGGAGTGCAGTACTGCTTCCCCATGGCGACTCCAGTCCGGGCACATATTTTCTCCAGTAGGAAAAGTGGCAGTGATAGCTATGCCAGAGGAAATAACAGGGATGGACCGCGCCATACCAGGAAACCATTGCACTTCCGTCTTCTATGAAATCACACCTGCGCTCCGCCCTAGGGGAAAGACCGGGCAGTTTCAGGGTGAGCCCCACGTCGGCCGCCACGGCTTTCGCTGCCTCAAAGACACGGGCCACCTCCTCTGCCAGCCCCTCGTCTCTTGCCAGAAGGTTCCTCACGTGAAAGAAAATATCCTTGGATCGTGCGTCGGCAACCATGTCTTTTACAAAATCCACCACCCGCTGCTCTTCGTCTGTTCGGTAGAACTTGTAGAAATTTATGAAAAAGTACTGGCTGATGTCGATCCCCTCGGATTCGGCCCGCCTTTTCCAGGCATGATACAGGTCAACGGCTCGATCAGAATTGGTATCGAACACCGCCTGGGAGACCTGATCGAAATCATAGGGCAGAAAATGGCTGACAATAGCAAAGTCCGTGCCCTGGGCAGACGCCCAACGTAGCACATCAGGCAATTGTTGAAGGTTATCGCGCATTACCACAAATTCAACCCCCACCTGAAGACGGGATTCGGGGCAGGCCTCCCGCGCCGATCGTAACGCGGCAAAAGCCTTCTGGAGATCATCGACCTCACCCCCTTCCCGAATGGTGCGAAACATGTCGGGGCATACGGCATCAAGGGATAGGCAGATCCTGTCAAGGCCGGCCTCCACCAGTGAAAGGGCACGCTGTTCAGTGAGAAGCAGGCCATTGGACTGAAAACCTATCCAGCTTTCCGCTGGCATGGCTTTCCGGGCGATGCGGATGAACTCCTCCAAATCGGGATGGAGCAGGGTTTCACCTATGCCATTAAGAATTAGTGCCTCGATGAAGGGGAAGGCGGGGGAAAGGGCAAGAAAAGTCTCTCTGCTCATCTCTCCCTGCTGTATTTCGTTGCCGGGTGACTGTTTTACGCACATCTGACAGGATAGGTTGCAGTGCGTTGTGAGCTCGACGAACAGTTTTGAAGGATGCTGACGCATGGCAGGGGACTTTTGTGCGGGTGATGACAAGTTTGTAGAGATTGAATTGTTACACAACCCGCTTTCAGTCTTCACAACTCCTCCCGACCCTGTATAAATAATCACCTATCAATGATAAACTTGATTAGCGTCAATCTTCCACCAGTTCCTAAAACTGTCATTCCCGAAGCGATTCTGATCGGGAATCCAGATTCTAACCGACTGATATCATGGATCCCCGATAGAGACATTCGGGGATGACAATCTTTATAGCGGAAGAATAGCGCTAATCTGGACGAAAAAGCATTTAAACTCTGGCACGCTGTCCAATCTGTGTAAAGTCGGATGACCGATTACCTGAGGCATTGGGAAAGATCCAACCCAGCCGCTGCGGACACATCCAGCTTGAACCTATATAGTAATACAGAAAACCTGTTTGTCTCCAGAAGAAATTCCCGAATGGTGCGATTCAGAGCTGAGTACCCTGCTAATCACAGTTGAAGAAGGGGTCTACGTAGCATACAATGGGCCACCAATCAACCGGAAACTCCATGAAAGGACGTGGATGATCGACTACCGTCTTCCTTTCTTTATCGGCACCGGACTTTGCTTGGTTTCGCTGGTTTTCGCCCAATTCATCCGTTTGCCGAAAAGATCCGGACAACCGGACACGTTATGATTGGTAATTTATCCAAGGCACGACATTCGTCCCCCCAACCCCTCCTTAGAAAAGAGGGGACGAAAGGATAGTCCCCCTCCTTTTTGAGGAGGGGCAAGGGGTGGTAATTTTTCAGTTTGAAGCTTAGTGGAGAGAGAAAGGCAGAATGATCGTGAAAAGCAGAGACAAGCGCCTGCAGAGAGAGAAACAAACAATCAGAAAAATGGCAAGGATCTACTGCAGGGCACACCATCAGACAGAGGAAGGACTTTGTTCGGAATGCCGGGCGCTGCTGAGCTATGCCCTGGAACGCATAGACAGATGTCCTTACAAGGAAGGAAAACCGGTCTGCTCAGCATGCCCGATTCATTGTTACGAGGCTGCGATGCGGGAAAATATCCGGCAGGTCATGCGTTATGCCGGGCCCCGCATGCTCCTCCGGCACCCTATCCTCTCACTTCACCATTTCCTGCGAAGCAGAGGCGGAAAACCTAGCACCTGAAAGGGACACCATGACATATAAATGATCAGGAAAGGGGAAGACGGAATTCGACCATCAGACCGCCGTCAGGTGCATTGGAGGCCTGCACCTCACCGGAATGCAACAGCACTGCCCTTTCCGTAATTGCGAGCCCTATGCCGGCACCTCCGGATTGACGATCACGGGCCTCAGCGATTCGGTAAAAGGGGCGAAAGATATGTTGCAGCACGTCTTCCGGTACACCGGGACCGTAATCTCGGACGCGAACCACGGCGTGATTCGACGACTCTTCCATAGTCACTTCCACCGACGTCCCTTCGGCAGTATAGCGGACAGCGTTGCGCACCACATTCTCCAGCGCGCGACGCACCATTTCGCGATTACCCGCCATCATCAGCGGGCCAGCAGCATCGTACGACACTCGACGGTTGCGACTTGCCGCCTCGAAATCAGCATCACGGACCACTTCATCCACAACGTCCGACAGGTCAAACGATTCCTTATCGAACCGTGCACTGTCGCTTTCCAGGAGGCTAAGGGTCAGGAGTTCGCCGATCATCTCGTTCAGGCGTTCCGCTTCCTGCTCAATGCGGTCAAGGGGCGCCGCAGCAGCGGGTGAAGCGGTGCGACGTGCAAGCCCCAGGGCTACATTCAGTCTGGCAAGGGGAGACCTCAGTTCGTGGGAAACGTCCCTTACCAGCTGTTTCTGTGCCAGCATCAGTTTCTCTATCCGCTCAGCCATGCGGTTGAAATCCCGCACCAGGTCGGTCACTTCATCTCCGCGGCCTTTTGAACGAATGGATACACGTGTAGTCAGATCACCGGTACCCAGACGCTGAGCAGCGGCTCGGAGCTGACGGATTGGAGAGGTCAGGTGCCAGGCAAGGCCATAACAGACAAGCCCGCCAATCACGAAGGTAACACAGAAGCGAAACCAGAAATCAGACGGGAAAGGCCACCCTTGCAAAATCACCTGAGGCGCGGGTAAAGGCGGCACCCCTTCCGCGGCAGCCACGTACAAGTTCCCTCTCGGACTCTTCACCAGAACAGCCGCGGCAACAACACCCTTTCCGAAGACAATATCCGAAACACCGCTGGACAGCAACTGCTGAACGGCTTTCTGCAGATGGATAGGAGCGGGACCCGAAAGCGATGTGCCATTCATTGAGAAGAGGTAGGCGCGCATGCCGTGCGGATCCCCGTGATGGACAAAATTTTTGGTCGCCAACTCACCGTATTTCTCGTAGATTCCAGCAGCGGTATGGCCATAGAGGGCAAGGGCCTCACAGACTATCCTGGCACGCTCAACAGAGTAGCGACGCTCGAATTGGGCATGCATGGGACCAATGCGCATATTGAACGCTATCAGGAAGACGACGACTCCCGAAAAAGTCATGGCAAGCCAGAACCAGAAAAACAGTTTTAAAAAGATTGTCCGCATGAAATTCCTTACACTGACCGCTACAACTCAGGATTTCGATCAGCTGCAGGGCAGGTATAGATGTATCCGACTCCCCGGACCGATTTGATCCGCTCGCTGCCATCACTGAGAGCTCCCAGTTTTTTTCGCAGACTGCTCACGTGGACATCGATGCTGCGATCCTGATAGTTGAGCGTTCGACCAAGCGCTTGTACCGAAAGGTCCTCCCGGCTAATGACCTTCCCAGCCATGCGGAGCAGGACTTCGAGAAGAGAAAATTCCACCGATGTCACCTCGACCGGTTTGCCTCCGCAGGCTACGCTTCTGGCCCCTGGATCGACCGAAACGTCACCCACGGCAAGCAGAGAGGATGAATCTTCCGGCCCTGTCATGGGAAGTACGGCACGCCTGAGGATCGCACGGAGACGTGCCACCAGCTCTCTTGGGTTGAAAGGCTTGGGAAGGTAATCATCCGCCCCCATCTCGAGGCCAACGATCCGGTCAACTTCATCCCCCCGTGCAGTCAGCATCAGGACCGGCACAGCAGAACCTGTTCGAATACGGCGAAGGACTTCGAAACCGCTGAGTCTGGGCAGCATCACATCAAGCACTATCAGACCATAGGCATTGTTCAAAGCCCTTTCCACACCCGTCTCACCATCGTGGACCGCCTCGGCATCAAACCCCTCTGCGGAAAGGTAATCGTTCAGCAGCTCACACAATTCAATATCGTCATCAATGATCAGTATCCTGTTTGTCATTCTCATCCTCACGAAAATTTGTGATTAGTATAGTCGCAAACCCGCTCAATATCTGTAAAAAATTGTAAAACACCGCCAAATTACCTTCCAGGCTGCATATCAGTTCCGGATACCCTCTCACTGAAACGAGGCTCCTGAAAGATGCGTTTTCCAGGCAGGTACGGTAGTATGAATGTATCTGCTGCATTCACATTCACAAAAACTGGATATCTCCACGAGGGCAAAAAGAAAATTGGCATCTCATCATTATTTAGCTTATCATTGATCCGCAAACAAGTGCCTGAGGTTTTCAATTTGTTTAGTGATACCCTTCCGGAGACCACACCATGGAAAACCTGACCCAGCAGCAACTCCTTCGCCAGATAAGCATCGGCACAACCCTTATGCATGTTCTCACCGAAAATGAGCGGCGCTGTGAAAGGCTGCTTGGCCAGGCTGCCGCGCGTATCAAGGGTATGGGCAACCCTGTAAGCTGGACCTGCACAGACGGTCTGAGCCGTGGCAATGAAATCATTCCGGACACGGCCGATCCGCTCAAGGCTCTCGATTTCGCCCTGTCGCATCCAGGCCCCCTTTTGCTCATCCTCAAGGATATCCACAAATTCTGGAGAGACAACCCCATACTTGTGAGAAAAATCAAGGACCTGGCCTGCGCATCGAAAGGCAAAGGAAAGGTCACGGTAATTGTCGCAGAAGAGGAATGGATACCTCTCTGTCTCCAGGAGGAAATTGTCCTGTTCAGGCAGGGTTTCCCGGATATAGAGGAGATACGAACTTTCCTCCGACAGATCAGGGAAAGTGACCCACCTTTTGCCAAGGCATGCGAGGCCGAGCCTGATTTGCTGGAAAGATTGGTAGTAGCTGCCCGAGGACTTGACCTGACAGATCTTGAGCGGGCAGTTCGCACGCTTCGATTGACTGACATGAGCAGCTCCGACGCCGTCCGATCACTCCTGGAAAACAAGCGGCGGATATTGCAGCAAAGCGGCATAATGGAGCTGATTCTCGATACCGCCGGCTGCGACCAGCTTGGCGGAATGGAAAATCTCAAACATTGGCTCAAGCGTCGTGAAAGTGCCTTCGGCCTCGATGGGATCTCATCAGGGATCGGTCTCCCCAAAGGAGTGCTGATCATGGGGGTCGCTGGCTGCGGCAAATCGCTGCTTGTCAAGACAATCGCAACAGAGTGGCATCTTCCCTTGATCCGACTCGATATGTCTACCGTTTACAGTGGCATTTTCGGCTCCCCCGAAGCAAGCCTGAACAGGGCCTTTAAAACCGCCGAGGCGGTTGCACCGTGCGTTCTCTGGATCGACGAAATCGAGTCGGGCATCACAACCCACGGCTTCAAGTCTGAAGGCGGAGCGTCGTCCAGGGTCCTTGGCTCCTTCCTCACCTGGATGCAGGAAAAACGGGAACCGGTGTTCGTTGCTGCGACCGCAAACGCCATTGAAATGCTCCCTGCCGAGGTATTGCGCAAGGGTCGTTTTGATGAAATATTCTATGTCGGATTGCCGGAAACTTCCGCCCGGGAAGAAATTTTCCGCATTCATCTGGCAAATCGGGATGCCGACCTCTCCCTCTTTGACTGCAAGCTCCTGGCCGGCTCAACGAGAGGTTTTTCCGGAGCTGAGATCGAACAGATTGTCCACTCTGCCATTTTTGAAGCACGTGCCGACCAGCGCCCCATGACCCAGCAGGACCTGATGGCCATGGTAAGCAGAACCGTGCCCCTCTCCATAACCATGGCCGAACAGATCAAGAAAATCGAGGCTTGGGCCTTCAAACGAGCAGTACCTGCCTCCGGGTCACTGTGAAAATTGCTTGACTCAGGGGAGCATCATGCTTCAAAAGCAGCACACGAAACGTCGATCCTGCCTGGCAACCGCTTTACAGTAAATCCATCCCCTTCCAATCCCGGCAGACTTGTCTGCAGCCACGTTTAATCCTTGACTGGAACCATAGGGTAAGACTCGGAACAATTGACTTCCCGGCAGCTTTACAATTCAGCATATCTCTTAACCCAACTTGACGACTGAACCGGGTATAGTCAAATCCATCAAAAGGCAGCACGAATCCATTCCTTGGCATTTGCCGGAAAGTAAAGTACACCCAGGTCTCCTCAACCCGAAAAAGAACCTGGTCCGGATGCTGAGCATCAGAGGTCATCCCCGCTTCGATCAATGGGGAGAACTTCCGCTTCCCCCCCTGAAGCAGGAGTTCCCCATTGATCGTTCCGGTAAACATAGAAGCATACGTGCTGGTAAAATGCCGGCAACAACGACCAGAACAGGCAGGACTGAAACCGAACAATTTCAGCACAGCAGAATGTAAGAGCGTCTCCGGGCATTACCCCTCCGTAATGCCTACTTAGCGGCTTGGTGTTCCTCCCCAGGCCGCATTTTTTTATCCTCAGATTGTGCGGAGACATGTCCAGCTATACTTGTGCGCTTGCAAGGCCACCGACTGTTGCAACGGCCTGCTCGATGCGCTTCGACCAGTACGCGGCATTCAGCCGGATGAAGTTGCTGTATTTCCCCGTAGCAGAAAATATCGTACCCGGAGCAATGGTAATTCCGCAGCTCAACGCCTCCTCATACAACTGTATGGAGTCCACTCCTACCGGCATTTCGACCCAGAGCACAAATCCCCCGGAAGGCGTATTGACCCTGGTGCCCTTTGGGAAATACCTCTCCACCGCCTTCGCCATCAGTGATGTCTGTCGGCCATAGACTCCACGAATCTTCCTCAAATACTGATCATATCCGCCATTTGCGAGAAACTCTGCTATAGCCATTTGCGGCAGGGTTGCCGTGGCGATATTATTGACCGCCTTCAGCCTTTCAATGCTTTCCTGAAATCTTCCCGCAACTACCCATCCGACCCGGTATCCTGGAGCAAGGGTCTTTGAGAATGAAGAGCAGTGGATGACCAATCCCTTCTTGTCATAGCGCTTGGCGATGCCGGGACGTTCTTGCAAAAACCCCAGGTCACCATAGACATCGTTTTCAATAAGTGGAATACCATGGCTCGCAAGAAGCATGACCAGTTCCTCTTTATTCTCTTCCGGCATGCGGCTGCCAAAGGGATTATTGAAATTGGGGATGACCAGACAGGCATGCACCGGATTGTGTTCCAGTGCATAACGGAGAGCAGGCAGACTGATGCCGGTTATAGGATGAGTCGGAATTTCCAGGGCTTTCAGGTCGAGCATTTCAATAAGCTGCAAGAGATTGTAAAAAATCGGTGTCTCTATGGCAACCGTATCGCCAGGTCGGCAGACAGCGCGCAGTGAAAGCATGACCGCCTCAAGGCAGCCGCTTGTTATGACAAACTGATCGGGAGTCAGAGAACAGCCGGCTTTCAGCGCACGCTGGGCAAGTTGCACACGAAGTCTCTCGTTTCCGGGAGGAAACTCATAGGAAATAGCCTGATAATTGTTGCTCCGTGCAACCTTGAAAAGGATCCGGTTCAGTTTATCCGCAGGCAGGTTCTCCGGATTGGGTGTCGCAACGCCAAGGGGAACCAGGCCGGGATTCCGCATGTCCCGCATGACCATCATCACCAGCTCGCCAACACTCACATGAGTCGGCGCAGGCGCGGACAGCCCCACATCCGGCTCGGGCAGCACGCGGCTGAGCTGGTGCCTGACATAGTATCCGGATTGGGGCCGTGCTTCAATCAGTCCCTGATTTTCCAGATGGTAGTAGGCTTTGACAACCGTGGATATACTCACGTCCATCTGCTTGCTGAGAGAACGGACAGAAGGAATTTTTTCCCCGGTACGATAGGTCCCTTTGCGGATCAGTCGAGCAATACGATCAGCAATATTTTCATAGAGAAATGAATCAGCTGTTACACCACGCCCCGTTTTTTCTTCCGGCATTTCGCCCCCCCTGCTAGATAGTTACCATCCGGCAACTGACTTTTCCCTATCCCCTGGTGGGAGAGGGGAAACCAGTTGATTCCGCTGATTTTGCCACCCTCCCCCCCAACCCCCTCCCATCAAGGGAGGGGGAGGAATTTGGGCGTTTCCGGAAGAAATCAGATAGTTCCCAAATTTGAATCCGTTAGTTTAGTTTCCATCCGGAATCCCTGTAACAGTGCTGTTCCACGCTGGGCTGGGGCTTTAACGGAATCGCTCGTACAGCTATATTTCAAGATAACGACACCCTCCCTGAATCCGGTAGTCTGCCTGACCCCTGAGAAGGATGCCCACCGATTACGAGAGGCTTCGAAGAAATTTCAGCCCAACCCCGCCGGGACTTCCCAGGTAAAGCTCGAAAGCGTCTCATTTCACCGCACACAGTTTATCGTTTTTGACACGGACACACTATTTAGCATCGCTAAACTGTACTGCTCTATAATGTTATAATCTGCATCTGTTATTCTTAGCAGTTTTCCACTAGTGTGTAAAGAGCCTTCAGGCATAACTCCGGAATATTTCAAACGGCATGTCGGTCTGGGCAGACCCGGCATGTTGACGAAATTTCGCATATCCGGAAAAAATTCTTAGCAGTCACCAAACACAAAGGAGGATGAAATGGGAGAAAAGATTATCCGTATCAACATGACAAATCTCACTACCGCAATTGAAGAGGTTCCGGCAGACTTGGCAGGACTCGGCGGACGTGCACTCACCTCGACGGTGATTGCCAAGGAAGTACCCCCCACAAGCGAACCACTGGGCAAGTACAACAAACTGGTATTCGCTCCCGGCCTCTTGACCGCGACCTCGGCCGCAAACTCGGGCCGTCTTTCCGCCGGTTTCAAAAGCCCTTTGACCGGCGGCATCAAAGAGAGTAATGCCGGCGGTACCGCTGCACAGAACCTCGAAAGACTTGGCATCAAAGCCGTCATCATCGAAGGGATGCCCACCGAAGACAAGTGGTACAGCATTCACATCAACAATGATGGCGCCTCCATCAAGGAAGACTCTGAATACCTCGGCAAAGGCAACTATGAGCTGTTCAATGCCATCGGCGAGAAATTGGGCAAAAAGGTCGGCATCCTTGCCATCGGTCCTGCTGGTGAGTTCAGGATGGCAGCCGCCAATATCTCCGTCAAAGACCCTGACGGCAACATTCGCAGCCACGGACGTGGTGGCGGTGGTGCGGTGATGGGTTCCAAAAAGATCAAGTACATCACCGTTGATGATACCGGCGGCCCCGGCGTAAAACTGGCGGATCCGGAAAAATTCAAGACCCACGCAAGAATTTTCGCCAAAGCGATGCTCGATCACCCCGTTACCGGCCAAGGCCTGCCCACCTACGGCACTAACGTTTTGATCAACATCCTGAACGAAGCCGGCGGCCTCCCCACCAAAAACTTCCGTTTCGGCACCTGTGACCATGCAGAGAAAATCTGCGGCGAAACCATGCATGACACGATCGTAGCCCGCAAGGGTAACCCAAGCCATGGCTGCCATGCCGGCTGTATCATCAAGTGCTCGCAGATTTACAATGACGCAGAAGGCAAATATGTGACTTCTGGTTTTGAATACGAAACCGTCTGGGGTTTCGGCGCCAACAGCCTGGTTGAAAGCCTTGACGATATCGCCAAGTGCGACTGGGTCATGGATGACATCGGCATCGACTCCATCGAAGGTGCCGTCATCATGAACGTTGCCATGGAATCGGGCATCCTTCCTTGGGGTGACGGTAAAGAGTGCTACCGCCTGTTTGATGAGGAAGTTCGCAAGGGAAGCCCCCTCGGCCGCATCCTTGGCAACGGCGCCGGCTCTGTCGGCAGGACCTATGGCCAGACCAGGATCCCGACTGTCAAGAACCAGGCTATCCCGGCATATGATCCGCGTTCCGTCAAGGGTATCGGTATCACCTACGCAACCACCACTATGGGAGCCGACCATACCGCAGGCTATACCATCGCCACCAACATCCTCAAAGTCGGCGGTTTTGTTGATCCGCTGTCAAAAGCCGGCCAGGTGGAACTCTCCAGAAACCTGCAGATTGCCACCGCTGCCGTTGACAGTTGCGGCCTCTGCATCTTCGTTGCTTTCCCGGCCCTTGACATCCCCGAATGCTTCACGGCGATTTTTGAGATGATCAACGCCCGGTACGGTACGGACTTAACTGCAGAAGGTGTTGTAGAATTCGGCAAGTATGTTCTCAAGACTGAACACGCCTTCAATATTGCAGCCGGTTTCACCAATAAAGACGATCGTCTCCCCGAGTTCTTCGAAGAAGCGGTTCCGCCTCACAATGCCGTATGGGACTTCACCGATGCGGAGATTGATGAGTTCTGGAACTTCTAGTCACTAGAGATTTCTCCCAGGAAACGCCTCCATTCCCATTCTTTTGCGAAGCGTTTCCAACCGGCGGGCGTCTGCCCGGGCGTCCGCCACCCTCTCCTTCCCAATACGAAGGTAAAAGAAAAGGCCGATAGAATCGGCCTTTTCTTTTACCCCATTATCCGGAAAACTCGACTGATTCATGCTGCTATATTTTCTGGACATTTCAAAACGGTCTGCGTAGAATTATTTCCCGAATAAAACAATCCCTTTAGATAATGAGCAATAACTTTCATGGTTTTCAAAGGCAGAGCAGGTTCGCTGTATCTCTTTTCTCTCATTTTCCTGGTCATTTCCCTGGTCACCAGAGTGGTTCTTCTGGTAAAAGCTTTCCCGAATCTTGACCCAACCCCCCTTCTCCTGGCAAAGGTCTTTGCTGTCGGCTTTTTCTTTGACTGCGTTACCTTCTCCTATTTCGCCATTCCCTTCTTCCTGTATGCGCTCTTTGTTCCCGACAGGGTCTTTCGATGGCGGCCAATCCTTTGGACAGCCACTTTTCTCCTTACCTATGCACTTTTATTCAATATCGTCTCCGAATATATCTTTTTCGATGAATTCGGCTCCCGCTATAACTTCATCGCCATCGATTACCTGATCTACACGAGCGAAGTTATCCGCAATATCTGGGAATCGTATCCGGTTATCTGGATCTTCGGCATCATATTCGTTTTGAACATCTTCGTATTTCTTTTCCTCAGAAGATTCATCGATCAGGGCCGCGACACTGTCACTACTTTGGGTACACGGCTGAAGAAAGGATCTCTCCTCATCCTCCTGCCGATGATGTCATATCTTTTCGTGGACCATACCTGGAACTCCATTTCCCCCAACAACTTTGCAAACGAATTGGCTGCAAACGGCATTTATTCAATCGCCTCAGCATTTCGAAACAACGAACTTGAATATACTAGTTTTTATGCATCAGAGGACTCGAAACTGGCTCTTGGACGACTGAGGGGAATGTTGAAGGACGACGATGAAACGTTTCTGAAAAGCACCAACATGGACATCAGCCGAACCGTAGGGACCAAAGGACCGGAAAAGAGGCTGAATGTCATTGTTATCGTGGAAGAAAGCCTGAGCGCCGATTTTCTCGGAACCTTCGGCAACAAACTGAAACTTACCCCAAACCTTGATCGTATTGCGAAGCAGTCCCTGCTGTTCACCAATCTTTTTGCAACAGGCACAAGAACCGTCCGTGGACTGGAGGCAATCACTCTTTCCGTTCCCCCGTTGCCCGGCTGTTCTATTGTGAAACGCCCCGGCAACGAAAACCTCTTCTCCTGGGGGACGGTGATGAAAAACAGGGGCTACGACACCAAGTTTATCTACGGTGGTCGGGGCTACTTCGACAATATGAACTACTTCTTCTCCCATAACGGCTTCAGCATTGTAGACAAAGCCGATTTCAGCGATACGGAGAAAACCTTCGAGAACGCCTGGGGGGTCTGCGACGAAGACCTTTTCGGCAAAGTCATCGGGGAAGCAAACAAGTCCTACTCACAGCACAAGCCTTTCTTCAGCATGGTGATGACCACATCCAACCATCGTCCGTTCACCTACCCTTCCGGCAAAGTCTATGTTCCCACCGGTTCGGGACGTGAAGGAGGAGTGATGTATGCCGATTACGCCATCGGCAGGCTTGAGGCCCAGGCCCGCAAACAACCCTGGTTCAACCAGACCCTGTTTGTTATTGTCGCTGACCATTGCAGTTCGAGCGCGCGGCAATACGCACTCCCCATTCAGAGATACCACATTCCGCTGATCATCTATTCTCCTGCCAATATTCGCCCGCGACAGGTTGACGCCATGTCAAGCCAGATAGATATCGCACCGACCGTACTGAGTCTGCTTAATTTCAGTTATACCAGCCGTTTCATAGGCAGGGATATCCTGGATAAAGATGCCGGGCCTCGGCGGGCATTCATCTCAACATACGAAAAGCTTGGGTTCCTTGAAGATGATAAATTGCTGGTGCTCTCCCCGAAAAAGGAGATTTCCTTCTACACCTGCAACCTTCAGAAGGGAAAAACGACCGAAATCCCTCTTCAGAAAGCCTACCTGCAGGACGCCCTGGGATACTACCAGGGGACAAACTATCTCTACCAGAACAGACTTGATTACGGTGAACCATCGACCCGCAAACTTGCCCCTTCAATACTATCGCACAAAGAAAAGCTGCCTTACGAAAACCGTACCAAGGGGATTTGACCCCTGAACAAAACTTTGTTCAGAGCAGTTTTTATCCGGCCACACAACAAAAGGGGCAGACCGCCTTGCATCAATAAGCGGCCTGCCCCCTGTCTTCTCATCTCTGATTTTCTTACGTGGTCAGATCATGATCCATTGTCAGTTAGAAACCGACATGTAGCCGAAAGTAACGCTGTCTAGGTAATCCGCCGTGGGAAGAGTGCTAACAAGGGTTGACGTCCCTATGTCCAGCACCAGCAGATTCCGCGGAGCAGTTCCAGCCGCCGAGGCTTCGGTTTGATCTATGCCCCAATAGTAATTTGTGCGGGGATCGAAATCACCATGGGGGGCCTGGGGAAGGAGAAGAAACGTTGTAAGATAGGTATTGGCCCCGCTGGCTGTATTGATAGAGTAGGCATTGGTGTTTCCTGCACCGTCTGGATCTACCAACGTGAGGACGTCAGAGTTGTCAAATGCCAGTCCTTGCTGTGAAGTTGGTGAAGGTGCCAATCCGGAATTACCGATATCGGTGGCAAGCCCCGTTGCCTTATCGATGCTGACAAGGTCAAAGGTGATTTCATTCCAAGCGAACATCGCGCCCAGTGAGTTCACTGTCGGGCAACTGACTGGCATTCCGGCCCCTGCGCCAATGGGTGTGCCGGCACCGGTGGACGTGTTGATCTCGATGAGGCCGTCAGGGAAAACGGGATCATTACTGGAGGTTGTCCCATAGAGCTTATTGTTGGTAGTGTCATAGGTGAGACCATGGACATAGTAGCCGACGGAGCCGATGGTCCTGATGTAAGCGCCCGTATCCGGGTCAAGCAGCACGAGATCACTGACCCCCAGGGCATCGTCCCTACCGTCGTCCCATACAGAGCTAATACCCATTTTGCCGACACTTCAATCGATTCCACGCTTTCTTTGCTGCCTTTGACCGCGGTCACTACGAAATAGTAGGTCGTATCGGGAGCGAAGGTATCGAAAGTATACGAAGTCGCTGCAGTGTTAACCGTCGCAGTGTAGACCGTCTTTGTAACACCGGGCACTGTAGAATAGTAGACGTTGTAGGAAGTTGCGCCGGTCACCGCATCCCATGATACGGTTGCCGAGTTGCTGCTGGTGAAGATTGCAGTAACCCCCGTGGGCGCGGCTGGGGCTTTCGTCGGCACGTACCAGTAGCCGTTATCGCTGCCGCAGCCGGTCATGGAAAACGCAAAAAGAGCCAATAATCCCACCGTGACAAACATTCTTAACAAGTTTTTCATGTCATTCCTCCTTTGCTGAATTCCCGCCTTCCATATAATCTGTTTTGGAAAGATCGTTTGGAAAGATCGGGTTATAAATTGGCTTAACAATGAATGGTTTAACTGTTTTCTTCTATTAGCTCATTATTTCACAAATATATTTCTTGTCAAATGGGGCAATCTTTACTCTGAGGATAAAATAATAAAATACGCTCTGCCAGTCGTTCAGGTGATAACAGATATTTAATTAATATTGTGACAGTAGTACAAACTGTTAACAACAATACAATGCTTTCCTTGTAGCCTAATAATAGGAAAAGTAACAATACTGTGTCATAGTTTCTCAAGCAATGCCAGTTGAGGAGGAGCCTCTATTTCAGACAGTTTGAATAGGCTTTCAAGGTCTCGCCGATTGAACAGGTTCAGATGGAATAACCGCAAAATCTGCTGCATCGATGCTCCGATCTTAGACAGAAATGCCAGATCCACACAGGGAAACACTCAGGGCAATCCAGATTTGCGTTAGTACTGCATTCTTCGAGGTGCTGAGAAAGGTCTTGAACTTCAGGTTCTGTTTGATCCACGTGAAGAACAGCTCGATCTTCCAACGTTCCATGTAAAGATCAGCCACGACTGCCGCCTGCAGGTGGAGCGCATTGGTCACGATGCGGCACTCGTTGCCGTACTCGGCAAGGAACTGGGATATAACAGATTGCATACCTCATAGGACTCGAAGCTGGCTCTTGGCCGACTGAGAGGACTTGCCCCCTGAACAAAACCCTCTTCAGGGCAGTTTTTATCCGGCCACACAACAAAAGGGGCAGACCGCCTTACATCAATATGCGGCCTGCCCCCTGTCTTCTTGTCTTCGATTTTCTTACGTGGTCAGATCATGACCCATCGTCAGTTAGAAACCGACATGTAGCCGAAAGTAACGCAATGCAGGTTATCCGCCGTGGGAAGGGTGTCGACAAGGGTTGTCGTCCCGATGTCCAGCACCAGCAGATTCCGCGTAGCTACCCCCGAGTTGTTGGTTACATCTATGCCCCAATAGTAATTTGTGCGGGGATCGAAAACACCATGGTGCGCCCTGGGAAGGGCAATAAATGTTGTAAGATAGGTATTTGCCCCGGTGGTTGTATCGATAGAGTAGGCATTGGTGTTTCCGCTGCCATCAGGAGATACCAACGTGAGGACGTCAGAGTTGTCAAATGCCAGTCCATTCTCAGAAGTGTTCAACCGGAATCCCCGATTGGGCGGTGGCAAGCCCCGTTGCCTTATCGATGCTGACAGGGTCGTCAGTCGCAGTATCATCTCCGTCCACGCGAACATCGCGCCCAGCGAGTTCACGGTCGGGCAGTTAACACGGCATTCCTGCCCCTGTGCCGATGGGGGTGCCGACACCGGTGGACGTGTTGATCTCGATGAGCCCGCTCAGCGAAAAACGGGGTCATTATTTCGACGTTGTCCCATAGAGCTTATTGTTGGTAGTGTCATAGGTGAGACCATTGACATAGTAGCCGACGGAGCCGATGGTCCTGATGGAAGCGCCCGTATCCGGGTCAAGCAGCACGAGATCACTGACCCCCAGGACACCCGTCCCTACCGTCGTCCCATACAGAGCTAATACCCATTTTGCCGACACCTCTAGCGATTCCACGCTTTCTTTGCTGCCTTTGACCGCGGTCACTACGAAATAATAGGTCGTATCGGGAGCGAAGGTATCGAAAGTATACGAAGTCGCTGCAGTGTTAACCGTCGCAGTGTAGACCGTCTTTGTAACGCCGGGCACTGTCGAATAGTAGACGTTGTAGGAAGTTGCGCCGGTCACCGCATCCCATGATACGGTTGCCGAGTTGCTGCTGGTAAAGACTGCAGTAACCCCCGTGGGCGCGGCTGGGGCTTTCGTCGGCACGTACCAGTAGCCGTTATCGCTGCCGCAGCCGGTCACGGAAAACGCAAAAAGAGCCAATAAACCCACCGTGACAAACATTCTTAACAAGTTTTTCATGTCATTCCTCCTTTGCTGAATTCCCTTCTCCCCTATAATCTGTTTTGGAAAGATCGGGTTGTAAATTGGCTTAACAATGAATGGTTTAACTGCTTTCTTCTATTAGCTCAGTATTTCCCAAAGGGCAGTGGCAGCATTCTGGCCCAGGAGAATTCGTGCTTCTTGCACTCGGTCACATCTTTGTGCGCAACAAAAACCCGCTATCCACGTCACCTCCTTCCACTCCGTCTCGAATAGTTGCGCAGAAACTCGAACGAAATGCGTATGATGTCCAAAAACAAAAAGCGTTTCATTTTTTACACTGGAATTATACAGCAGAACCTCACGTTGACAAATCTTCACACAAAAATATTTCATGCGGTTATTCTTTCCCGATCTTGCTACGTTTTTTAAAAGTCCCTGGTCGAGAGGCTCTGGGAAGGCGAATAACGACCCTTTGTCAGCAGGTGAAAGACAGATTATTCTTGACGAGCTATCAACGTGGACCGATTCAATCATTTTCTTCCTTGTCTACAATCTATTCTATTGCCCTCACGCCCAAGCTGAGGTAATGTTCACATAATGAACGTCAACGAAGAGAAAACGATGGATACTCACCGCTCTTTCCTCCTCCTGAGTGAGATTGAGCAGGAAGAGACGGTGTCCCAGCGTGAACTGGCAAGCCGCCTCGGCATTGCCCTCGGTCTGGTCAACTCCTATCTGAAAAACCTGGTTGCAAAGGGCTATGTGAGGATCACGTCGTTCCCCAGGAATCGCTACGGCTACCTTCTCACGCCCCAGGGGCTTGCGGAAAAAAGCCGTCTCGCCTACCAGCATCTCAGCTATTTCACCAATCTCTACCAGACAGCCAGGCAGGACTACCTGACACTCTTCAGATCGCTCCATGCCTCGGGAATCAGGCGTGTTTCTTTTTGCGGAGTTGACGAGACCGCGGAGATAGCCTATCTCTCGCTCCGGGAAACCGGCCTGGAACTCGTCGAAGTGATGGACGACCAGCATGGCGGCAAGATTTTTTTCGAAAAGAAGATTTGCCCGCTCGCCACCAGTAGTGAAAACATCACTCTGCCCATCATCATAACCTCCCTGAAACGGGGAGATGATCTTGAAGAAGAACTCCTGCGTCGTGGCATCAATAGCAGCTTCATTTTTCGGGCCGGAACCGGCCGACCATACGGTACAAATAGTTCGGAGGATCTATGAAAAAAGCACTGATCACAGGCATCACCGGCCAGGACGGATCCTACCTGGCTGAACTCCTACTGGAAAAGGGCTACGAAGTCCACGGCATCATCCGTCGCTCATCTTCTTTCAATACCGGCAGGATCGACCATATCTATCAGGACCCCCATGAAACAGGTGTCCGGATGTTTCTTCACTACGGCGACCTGAACGACGCCAGTTCGCTGAACAAGGTATTACGGGACGTGCGGCCCGACGAAATCTACAACCTGGGTGCACAGAGCCATGTCAAGGTCTCATTCGACATTCCCGAATACACCGGCGAGGTGGATGCTTTGGGAGCAGTGCGCATTCTGGAGGGGATCCGAGAAACCGGCCTCAACACCCGCTTCTACCAGGCATCATCTTCAGAGCTGTATCGGCAAGGTAGTGGAAACGCCCCAGAAAGAGACCACGCCCTTCCATCCACGCTCCCCCTATGCCTGCGCCAAGGCCTATGCCTACTATATTACCGTAAATTACCGGGAGAGTTACGGCATGTTCGCCTGCAACGGCATCCTGTTCAACCATGAGTCCCCTCGACGGGGCGAAACCTTTGTCACAAGGAAGATTACCCGTGCCGCCACCAGGATCAAACTGGGCCTCCAACCCTGCCTTTACCTGGGAAACCTGGACGCCAAGCGCGATTGGGGTTTTGCCGGCGATTACGTTGAAGCAATGTGGCTGATGCTCCAGCAGGCCGACCCGGATGATTACGTGGTGGCCACCGGGGAGACCCGTTCTGTCCGTGAATTTGCGGAAAAGGTCTTTGCACGGCTCGACATGCCGCTGGAATGGCAGGGGGAAGGGGTGCACGAAAAGGGGATTGATACAAAGACCGGCAAAATCGTCATCGAAGTGGACGCCAATTACTTCCGTCCCGCCGAGGTGGAAATGCTGCTGGGAGACCCCTCCAAGGCCCGGACAAAAATGGGCTGGACGCCAAAGACCGATCTTGATGGGCTGGTTGCCATGATGACCGATTCCGACATGGAGTTTGCCGAAAGAGAGAAAAGAGCTGATGGATAAAGGCGCGAAAATCTACATTGCCGGACACCGAGGACTCGTTGGTTCCGCCATTGTCCGGAAGCTCCGGACGGAGGGCTATTCAAACCTCATTCTTCGCACCAGTAAAGAGCTTGACCTGCGTAACCCGGCAGCCGTCGCAGAGTTTTTCGATGAAGAAAAGCCGGATTTCGTGTTTCTTGCCGCTGCCAAGGTGGGTGGAATCGTGGCCAACAATTCCTACCCGGCCGATTTCATCTACGACAACCTGATGATCCAAAACAACGTCATCCACCAGGCCTATCTATCCGGTGTGGAAAGGCTCCTTTTCCTTGGCAGCACCTGTATCTATCCCAAATTAGCTCCACAGCCGCTCAAGGAGGAATATCTCCTCACCGGACCACTGGAACCGACCAACGATGCCTATGCCGTAGCCAAGATCGCCGGCATCACCATGTGCCGAGCCTATAACCGCCAGCACGGGACCCGCTTTCTCGCCGCCATGCCGACGAATCTCTACGGTCCGGGCGACAATTTTGACCTGGAAAAATCCCATGTCCTGCCGGCGCTGATCAGGAAGTTCCACGAGGCCAAGGAAACAGGAGCGGAAACGGTAACAATCTGGGGAACCGGCACCCCCTACCGCGAATTCCTCCACGTGGACGACCTGGCCGATGCCTGTCTGTTTCTCATGAATTTGCCGGAGGACCGGTACTCCTCACTCCTCACGCTTCACTCCTCACCCGCCCTGATCAACATCGGTTCCGGTGAAGAGGTTACCATCCGCGAACTGGCACTGCTCGTGAAAGAAGTGGTAGGCTTTGCCGGAGGACTGGCGTTCGATTCAGCCAGACCGGACGGTACACCACGCAAGCTCTGCGATGTTTCGCGCATCCATTCACTTGGTTGGCGGCATAAAATCGGACTGCGAGAAGGATTGCAGGAGGTGTATAAAAATTTCCTGAGCACTCCGAATGCCGGGACTGAAAGGAAGCTCCCATGATAAAGGTGCTCTCGGTTTTCGGCACACGTCCCGAGGCCATCAAAATGGCCCCGCTGATTAAAGAACTGGAGAAGTACCCGGAACTGTTTGAGAATCGGGTCTGTGTCACCGCTCAGCACCGGGAGATGTTGGACCAGGTACTGAATCTTTTTGCCATTACTCCCGACCACGACCTTGATATCATGAAGCCCGGACAGGATCTGTTCGGCATTACCAGCACCGTGCTGCAAGGTCTGAAAGGTGTGCTGGAAAAGGAGAAACCCGATATAGTCCTGGTGCATGGCGACACCACCACGACAATGGCTGCCACCATAGCCTCCTTCTATTCCAGGACAAAGGTCGGACATGTGGAAGCAGGCCTGCGGACCCACAATAAAAATGCCCCGTTTCCCGAGGAAGTAAACCGCCGGGTAACCGGTGCCATTGCCGACCTGCATTTCGCTCCGACAACTGCGGCGCGGGAAAACCTACTGCGGGAAGGTATCGCGGATACCGCAATAACGGTTACCGGAAATACCGTGGTTGATGCACTTTTGTGCATCACGGAAATGATACAGTCTGATGTGCCCCTCCAGCAACAGCTCAACAATGATTTTTCCTTCCTTGACCAAAGCAAGAAATTGATCCTTGTCACCGGGCATCGACGGGAAAACTTTGGCAAAGGCTTCGAGGAAATCTGTCATGCCCTTGCCGAAATCGCGCAAAAAAATCCTGATGTGGAGATCCTCTATCCCGTGCACTTGAACCCGAACGTGCAGGAACCGGTTAAACGTATCCTGGGTGATGGCAGGCTCTCCAACATACACCTGACGGAACCGGTGGACTACCTGCCTTTTGTTTACCTTATGAACCGCTCCCATCTCATCATTACCGATTCCGGGGGAGTCCAGGAAGAGGCCCCGTCACTTGGGAAGCCGGTACTGGTAATGCGTGAAACGACCGAACGGCCCGAAGCCTTGAAAGCCGGCACGGTGAAGCTTGTCGGTACCGACCGGAAAAAGATCGTCGCAGAAGCCACTCTGCTTTTGAAAGACAAGGCAGCGTACGACCGCATGAGCAAAGCCCATAACCCTTATGGTGACGGCAGGGCATCGGAACGGATTGCCATGGCGCTACGCTCCCTCAGCTCCGAAAAGCCATGAAGTTTTCCCAACCGCCCCGGAGGCTTCAGTGAGTCTGGAATATTATTTCTACCGGTACCTGCCTCCCTTCATGAAAAAATTGTGGGACCGGATTAAAGCTTCATCCTTTGGCTATCGTCTCGCCCATGGTACCTTCTGGTCGATGATGGGAGCCGGCGCTTCCCAGTCACTGATGCTGCTGACCTCGATTATTTCGGCAAGAATTCTCGGGAAGCAGCAGTTCGGCGAATTCGGCATCATAAATAACACCATCGGCATGTTCAGTGTCTTTGCCGGGTTTGCTCTCGGAATGACGGCAACCAAGTATGTCGCCGAGTTCCGGACAAAAGATCCGGTTAAGGCAGGAAGGATTGTTGCCCTTTCCAGCCTGGTTGCCATAGGGACTGGCGCCGCGGTAGCACTGATCTTGCTGGCGATAGCGCCATGGCTTGCGTCGGAAACACTGGCAGCTCCGCAGCTTGCCGTTCTGCTGCGCATCAGTGCCGGTTTTTTGTTTTTTGGAGCGTTGAGCGGCGCGCAAACCGGCGCGCTTGCCGGATTTGAGGCCTTCAGAATCATTGCCAGGATCAATATCGCGACCGGCCTGGTGTCGTTTCCGCTCATCGTCGGTGGTGTCTACCTGTTCGGATTGCTGGGCGGGGTCTCGGCTATGGTTGTTTCCTCGGCTGCAAACTGTGGTATGAATACTTTCGCCCTGAGAGCCGTGGCGTTGCGAGCCGGAGTTCCCATCAGGTATTCCGGCTGCGGCAGAGAGAAGAAGGTATTGCTGGGATTCAGCATGCCCGCGGTTCTGGCCGGGATAATGTTCAACCCTGTCAACTGGGCCTGTGCGGCCATGCTTGTCAACCAGCCTAATGGCTATGCGGATATGGGGATTTTCAGCGCAGCCAATTCCTGGCAGAAAGCGATCCTGTTCTTGCCGGGATGCCTGAACGCAATTGCTTTACCGATGCTTTCCGATTTCTATGGATCCGGCAGGAGCGGTGAATATAAAAAGGCTCTCTGGTACAATATCGCCCTGAACGGCGGCAGCGCTTTCGTCGTTGCCTTGGCCATAGCCCTTGTTGCCGGCCCTATCATGCACAGCTATGGTTCCGGTTTTGGTCGAAGGCAGATACGTACTGATAATCCTGTCTTTTTCCGCCGTGCTGATCTCGGTCAATTCCGTTGCCGGCTCGGCAATTGCCAGCGCAGGCCGCACCTGGTTCGGCTTCCTGTTCAATCTGCTCTGGGGGATAGCTCTCCTGAGCACCGCCTATTTCCTGATCCCGCTCTATGGGGCACTCGGGCTTGCCCTGGCAATGCTTTTTTCCTACATGCTGCATTCGGTCTGGCAGATTCTTTATGTGCAAAGATTTTCTCGGATCAAGGCCTGACATAACCGTCGCGGGCAGTTACTCCCTATGTTCAAGAGAAGGGGAAAGTCCCCTGAGAAGGCAACCCGAGTGGTTGCCCTGAATTTCACGAAACCAGTCCTAGAAGAGGCAGCATGACTACACGCGCCAGGAAACATTCACTAGCGATCATCACCTATGGCGGTTGGTTCAATACCTTTCAAAGGCCTCACCACTTTGCACGATATCTGACCAAGCGGTTTTACACCTTTGTAGTCAATAATATCGTAGGGCTTCCGTTTCGCGGCTACGGCTACATGGAGGAACAGAAGCACCTAGTTGACAAGATCTCCAGCATATTTATCCTGAAAGAAGAAAACCGGTTTCCCCTGATCAAATCGATCAACAACATCCTCATCAGACTGCAGGGTCATTTCAAATACCGGATGCGGGAGTTCAGGAACTCGGACATAGTGTATACCTGGCATATCGAGGATCTCAGGTACCTGAAGCACTGCACGGGGAAGCTCCTGATCTATGACGCCATGGATGACTGGGCAGCGTTTTCCGACAAAATAGACCAACAACTTATCGACAATGAAAATGAACTCGTCGCAAGAGCCGACATGGTATTGGCGGTCAGTGAAAAACTCTATGAAAAACACCGCCTGTTGAATAAAAACACCTACCTGGTTCCGAACGGTGTCGATACGAACTTCTTTGCCAAAACCCTGACCTATCAGAAAAAGGAAAGCGACGCACTTTATCGATACAAAGATCAACCGATCGCAGGATATGTCGGGGGTATACACGACTGGGTCGACGTTGAACTTATCGTTGAAACCGCGAAGCTGCGAAAAGACACCATCTTTGTCTTGATCGGTCCGGCGCTGCGAACCCTGAAGCCCAAGTTCGAGGGAGTTGACAATATTGTCTACCTGGGGCCGAAGCCCTATTCGGAACTGATCAGTTATGTCGCCTATTTTGACGTCGGCATAATACCGTTCAAACTGAACCTTCTCAACGAAAGCACCAATCCCATCAAGCTCTACGAGTACCTCGGCGCCGGCCTGCCGGTTGTTTCGACCGGAATGAGGGAGGTTATGCAGTACGCTGCGGAAGGTATTGTCACCATTGCAGATGACCCCGCGGCCTTTGCCGCTAAAATTGCCGAGGCCATTGCCCTGGCTGATAATCCGCTGCTGATCGAGGAAAGACTGAAAATCGCGGAACAAAATTCCTGGGAATCACGCGCGGAGTTGGTTCTGGGATTGATTGAAACAAAGTTCGCTTCAGAATTTGCCCATGACGGGAGCAATGAATGATAGATTACAGCGAGTTTCGTGAAGCAAAGACCCTGTCCCGGGAACTCGGCATCCCGGTGGAAAACCTGATACGGGCATTTTCCATCGAGAAAGATTTCCATACCAGGGTCCTTCTGGAAGACGACAGCTGCAAAAGAAAACAGATGTACCGTGAAGTCTATGAAACCGTCCACCCGATCTACGGAACGAAACCTGCTGTAGCGGGAATCAGCAATCCCAAGGACCGGATTGTTCGCCTTTTCAAAAAAGAACTCTCCGGCAAATCGATTCTGGAAGTCGGCTGCGGAAATGGATTTTTCCTTGCAAGCGTTGCGAAACTTCTGCCCCACAAGGAATTGGTCGGAATCGACATTTCCGCCCCGGTACTGCCTGGGGACCAGGATGGGATACAGTTTATCCGGGCCGACATAATCGATTTCACCCTGAACAAGAAATACGACGTGGTCTATTCAGAGCACGTGATTGAACACATAGCACCCGCAGACCTGGCGGCACACCTCACTTCCATCACCAGGGCCATCAAGGAAGGCGGAACCCTGATTATCTGTGCTCCGAACAGAAATTTTGGCCCTAATGATGTTACCCGGATACTCGACTGCTCCCATACAGGCAAAATCAGTGCAATGGGAACACATTTACACGAACCGACCCATACGGAACTGATGGAGCTTCTCGGAAAGTACGGCTTTACCGCGTTTCAGACCATCTTTCCCTTCATGAAAGTACGTAACTATCTGGGATTCCTGAGATTTCCGGCAAAACTGATTTCGTCCATCGAGAAAAATACCGCGGCGATGAAATTCCTTCATGCAATACGTTTTAAGACCAGATGTATTGCCCGCTTTGATACTATTCTGATCTGCAAAAAAGGATAAAAAGGGTACCCGGAATTAACATGATACTATTTGTCGCCAACTATCCCGACACAACCGCTGAAAGAGACGGAATGATGCAACGGGTGGTTGCCATCGACCAGTACTTTGTTCAGCAGGAAAGGATCTATCTGGGCATACGCTTTTTCGGGAATCTGCGGCTGCGTAAAACCCAACCGCTGGAAAATCTCAGGATTTACAAGGTTAATTTTTTCCTTCATTTCCCGGCAATTCTTTACCTTGGCTGCAAGGCCCAGGGGATTTACGTCCACTCCATCCATAACGGGTTTCGTGCCCTCCCTTATTATCTCTTCAGGTTCAAAAATATCTTTACCGATATGCATGGGGTTTTCCCTGAAGAACTGGACTATTACGGCAAAAAAACCGCAGCAAAGCTCTATGGGATAATCGAAAGGATCATCGTCCGCTACAGCAGGGCTCTCATACTGGTAACCGATGCCATGGGCAGGCATTTCCGCAAAAAATACGGCCCGCACCGCTGCAATATCTACACAATCCCCATTTTTGATAACTTCTCAATGGACGAGGGAAATACAGGGCGCGTTCCGGGAATGCCTGCCCTCATCTATGCAGGCGGGACGCAAAAATGGCAAAACGTGGATCTGATGCTGGAATCAGTGGAAAAAGTGCAAGGGGAGTGTTCAGTTACCGTCCTGACTCCCGACCTGGACACCTTCAGTCGGAAGCTTGCGGAACACGGACTGGAAGGCACGGTGCAGCTGCTTTCGGTGCCGAAGCAGAAAGTGTACGAATATTATTGCCGCTCCGACCTAGGCTTCATACTCAGGGACAGTTCCATTGTCAACAGGGCAGCCTGTCCGACCAAACTTGTGGAATACCTTGCCTGCGGGGTTATCCCGATTGTCCTGCAGCCCGAGATAGGTGATTTCGCTGAAATGGGCTACTCTTTTATTACCATTGGGCGTCTTGCCGACGGCAACCTCCCGTCAGGAGAGGAGCTGGCTTCCATGCGGGAAAACAACTATCGGATTGTCAGGGAGTTCAAAAACTCCGCCCGGGCGGCAATGCAGCAGATGCTTGCCGATTTTTCGTAAACAAAGGCTCCTCATGACGCAGAAATGTTTTTGTCAGGATATTCCCGCCGCTCCGGACCGGAAACTTTCCATAGCCGGGGTGGTTGTTCTGTATCACCCCACAGATGATGTTCTGGAAAATATCAGATCCTATCTGGAGCAGGTGGACATCCTCTTCGCTGTCGATAATTCGGAGTCGGTCCGTCCGGAGTTGAAGGAACAATTGACGGAGACCGGCAAGGTCGTATACATTGCCAACCATGAAAACCAAGGTATAGCAAGGGGACTCAATATCGGTGCGCAGCTGGCTATTGAGCGCGGCTGCAACTTCCTCCTGACCATGGATCAGGACAGCAGCGCGGCACCGGGCATGGTAGGAAAGATGCTCGATTGTCTGGGCAGCATTGATAGCCGCCCCGTCGGCATTATTTCGCCCTTTCATGCAACCAGGCCCGGGGAGCAGCCTTCAGGGAAAGAGGACTGCCGCGAGGTTCTGACGGCAATGACCTCGGGAAACCTGCTGAACCTGCAGGCATACGAAACTGTGGGGCCTTTTCTGGACATACTGTTTATCGATTTTATCGATATCGAATATTGTCTCAGGCTTCAAAAAGCCGGTTTCAGGGTTATCCTGGCCACCCGGGCGCTACTCCAGCACCAGGTGGGCACCAAAATAAAATTCAGCGTTTTTTCAAAAGATGTCTACCTGACCAGCCATGACGCCCTGCGAAAATACTACAAAACCAGGAACAGGTTTTTTGTCGCAGACCGATACAAAACAGCGTATCCCCGCTTTTGCCGGGCGGACCGCATCAGGTTTGTACTGGAACTGCTGCGGCTGCTTTTATTCGAACGGGAAAAAATGCAAAAATTGTCCATGATGTATAAAGGCTATGCAGATTATCGGCGCGGTAAACTGGGGAAGTTCAAGGCCGATAACGGAGTCGAACTACGGTGAAGATTGTATTCATAGCCCCATTCGGAATCCGCCCCAAGGGAACGCTCATTGCCCGGATGCTCCCGCTTGCAGCCGGACTGCAGTCCTTGGGGCACACGGTTACCATTGTCGCCCCGCCGTACACAAACCCGGAAGATTCCGGAAAGTTCGAAACTGTCAGGGGAGTCCTGGTAAAGAATGTGAAACTTGGGCCGTCGAATAAAATTGCCGCAGCGGTGTTTTTGCCCTATCGACTGCTCCGGACGGCCATGCTTGAGAAGCCTGACCTGGTACACCTCTTCAAACCCAAAGGATATGGCGGACTGGCTGCGTTCGCGCTTATTCTGTTCAAACGCCTGGGCAGGCGGCTACCGCCCCTCTTCATCGACACGGATGACTGGGAAGGACCCGGCGGCATGAACGACCTGCTGCCCTATTCACCAGCAGAAAGAATTGTCTTTCGATTTCAGGAAGAATGGCTGCCGCCGCGCGCAGCCGGTGTGACGGTGGCCAGCCTTGCCCTGCGGGCCCGGATTATGGCAATGGGAATACCAGCGGAGAAAATCCACTACCTGCCGAACAGTGTGGACCCCGGACCGGTGGGAAACCGCGCCGCAACCCGAGGAAAACTGGGAATACCAGACGACATTCCCGTACTGCTCCTCTATACCCGGTTTTTTGAATTCAGCCAGGAAAAGCTCCATCAACTTTTTGCCGATATCCACCGACAGATCCCTGAAGTCCGTTTCCTCGTCATCGGCAGCGGCCGGAACAATGAAGAGGAGCTGCTCACCAGAGCGGGAGAGGAACTGGGGTTTTTACCGGCGCTCATCTTGGCCGGATGGCTGGACCCGTCTAAAATTATTGACTATCTTGCAGCAGCTGATGTAGCGATATATCCCTTTGCCGACACTCTTCTCAACCGGTCCAAATGCCCGGCCAAGCTGACTGAAATATTGCTTGCAGAGATTCCGGTCGTTGCGGACCGGGTCGGGCAGATTGCGGAGTATATACAACCAGGGATTTCCGGTGTCCTGTGCAATCCGGACGATTGGCGTGAAATGGCCGACAGAACCTTAGAACTGCTGCTTGACCGGGCAAAGGGGCGGGCACTGGGCACATCCGGCCGTGCGTTTCTCCTGGAAAAATTCAACTGGAACGATGCCGCGGCAGAACTGGACTCCTTCTACCAGCGACTCTTGTCTCCTGCATCATAAATGAGGTTTCCCATGACCGAGCGAAAAAAAGATCTGCTCTATCTTGCAGGGCTTCTGGCCGTGTTGATACTGATGTTTTCCAAAATCCTCTTCACGGACAAGATTATCCGTGCGCCTGATATAACCAACGAGTTCTACTGGACAGTGAAGAGCTTTAAGGACATGGGCTTTCTGGATTTGTTCAGGATCAGCCTGCAACCAACCTGGGATTTGTTCATCAACGGAGGCACCAGCGATGGCGGCGGTACGCTGTCCATGCAGTTCCTGCTCTACCGGAACCTGATTTTCCGGCTGTTCCCGGCGCCGGCCAATGTGGCCTGGTTCATGGTTCTGCAAATGTTTTTCGGGGCGGCAGGAACCTTTCTTTACTGCCGAACAATTGGCGCCAGCCGCCTTGCATCGTTCCTGGGAGGCCTGATCTTTGCGTTGGCTCCGGAAAATGCCTCTCTCATTAATGCCGGGCATGTCCAGAAACTCGCAACTATTTCCTTTGCACCTTGGGCTTTCTTCTTTTTCGAAAAAGGCTTCCAAACCAGGCGTCTCATCTTCTTCCTTACCACCGGTTTTGTCCTTGCGTTCCAATTTTTCAACATGCACTGGCAGATTGCCTATTATACCTGTCTGGGTATTGGAGTTTACGGTATCCTTCGCTCTATCGGCATCCTTTACGCCGAACAAAAAAGCCCGGGGAAGGAATTCGCCAAAATCTTCGGCTTAAACATGGTTACAATGCTGTTCTTTTTGTCGACGGTGGCCATCTCTCTTATCCCCCTGGCTGACTGGTCGAGAGACACCACCCGCGGGATTCAGAACGGTGCAAATCAGGGCAAGGGAGGTCTGAACGTTGACGAGGCGATGTCCTGGTCGCTTCCCCCGGAAGAGGTGCTGACCTTCATCGTCCCGGGATTTTTCGGCTTCTCCCGTCAGGAGGGCGCCTACGATACCGCCAACATACAATCCTATTACTGGGGAAGGATGCACTTCACCCAAACCAGCGACTATATGGGTCTCCTGCCCTGGCTGCTGCTGCCCCTCCCCTTGCTTTTTCGCCGGGATGCAATCACCTGGCTGGCTCTCACTGCGATTGTGGGAGGGGTCCTCTTTTCTCTGGGCAAGTACTCCCCCTTTTACTGGTTCCTCTATGAACATTTCCCCGGGATCAACCACTTCCGGGTACCGAAGATGATGATGTTCCTTCCTCTGCTGGGACTTGGCGTACTGGCGGCCAGAGGACTGGATATCCTTCTGGACGAAGAGGTGAGAAAAACCCGATTATTCAAGCGTTACCTCATCTGCCTGCTGTTATTCCCGGTTCTCCTTCTTATGCTGCTGATGGCGGAAATAGGGGGAAAAGATTTCTGGCTCTCCTGGTTTCATGGGACCTTTGCGCACCCTACCCGCTTTGAACAGGGTACCAGCCCTGATAGCTCAGCGCTGGGAAAATCTGCTGAGTGAAACCGGCCGGGCAACACTGTTATCAGCAGGTTTTGTGGCTGCTATTTTTGCCTTTTCCAGGAAATGGATTACCAGCAGAACACTCCCCGTGCTGTTACTGGTGCTCTATTGTGCCGATGTGGGCCGTGTCGATGCCAAATTCATGCTGTTGCAGGATGTTCCGGTAAAAGTCACAGGGGCCAAGACCGCAGTCATGAAGTACCTGGAACCGCAATCCAAGCAATACCGGGTGCTTCTCCTCAACGGCACGGATCCGATGCAATACGCGTCAGACGGCATTCCGGTGATGTTCACCTCCAACCCGGTGCAACAGCAACGCTGGCAGAATTTTCTCGATGCCTTTTCCTTTACCTCTCCCATGCCGGATATGATGAATGTGAAGTATCTCGTCTACGACGCTGCTCAGTATGCCCGGGACAGGGCGCAACTGGGTACAAAGTACCGGCAGGTATTCCAGTCACCGGATGGAGCAGAGATCGTCCTGGAAAACTCTTCGGTTCTTCCCAAGGGCTGGCTGGTTCCGGCGGTGGCAGTTGTTGACCGATCCGGCCCAGGTTCTTGAAATCCTGCGTAACCCGCTCTTCGACCCACGACAGGTTGCGATGGTGGAAGAGCAGCCGCCGATACCACTGGCTGATCCGAATATTCCCGTGACGGGAAAGGTGGGTGATGTCTCCGTAACCCGTTCGAAGGGAAGCATATCAGCGTTATGGTTCATGCCGCGCGGAATGTTTTGCTGGTGCTGGGAGAGAAGTATTTCCGTGGCTGGCGGGCAACCGTGGATGGGAAAAAGACGGAGATTTACCCGGTTGACCACATTCTGCGCGGGGTCTACCTGACGCCCGGGACGCATGATGTGGAATTCGTTTTCGATCCTCTTCCCTTCAAGATCGGGAAATGGCTGACCCTGCTCTCTTTCGCATTTTTTGCGGCGATGCTGGGGCGAGAAGTGTGGATACGACGAAGGCAGGGTGAAGGGTAGGAGAGGGGTGAGGAGTGAGGAAAAAGGAGTTCGGGTGAGGAACGAAGAAACACTTGATGAACTCAGGAAATACGGGCTGAAGATCATCCAGCCTCGCGATGGCTACCGCTTTTCCCTGGACCCTCTGCTGTTGTGCGATTTTGCCGCGATCCGCGAGGGGGAAAAGGCTGTCGACCTTGGTGCCGGCTGCGGCATAATCCCGTTGGTTCTTGCTCGAAAGGCTCAGGCGAGCCGGTTGGTGGGGGTTGAAAGTCAGGCGGAGATGGCTGAACTTGCGGTAAGGAATGTTGCACTGAATGGATTGACCGAAAGGGTCGACATCCGGCATGCGGATATCCTGGACGCAAGAAAACTTTTCCCCGCCTCTTCCTTCGACCTGGTCGTTGCCAATCCGCCGTACCGGAAAAAGGGCACCGGCAGGATAAGCCCGAAGCCGGGCAGGGATCTTGCCCGACATGAATCCACCGCCGCTTTGCGCGACTTTCTGGCTGCAGCAAAAAATCTGGTCACGCTTTCCGGACGAATCTGCTTCATCTATCACCCATACCGCCTGGCAGAATTCCTCACCGAAGCCGGCATCATGAAACTCTCCCCGGTCAGACTGCGAATGGTACACGGGAATTCAACGGCAGAAGCCCGCATGTTCCTGATTGAACTGGTAAAGGGAAGAAAGTGTGATCTGTCGGTGCTACCGCCACTTTTCGTCTACGATGATAAGGGGGAGTATACACGGGAAATGGAAATGATTTTCGGTGGGAAAGCCGGTACAGCCAAACAATAGTGGCTTGCAGGCAAGTGGTAAATTTTGACAGGTCTTTCAGTCTTTGCCGGGCGTGTGCATAAGATTCTGCTCAAGAAGTTTGGCAAACTGGCTGCGTAACTCAGGATCACTCACGGCCGCGACTTTTGCGGCGATTCTCTCCTTTTCCGCGACGGTCAGTTCCCGTTTCTGCGGTTTCACCCACGCCTCAGCTTTATCCGCAGCAGGAGGTTTCCCTGCCTTCAGAAAAATTTCGAGGACCAGTGTAGTCCCCAGTTTTTCATTCAATCTTTCCGCAATATCTCTTTTCATGAAATTGAGCTGCTGCATCCAGGGCGCACTGATGACAACGACAGTGAGGACACCGTTAGTAAACCTTGAAGGGTGAGCCTTGGAAGCAATCTGGGCTCCCACCACCTGCCCCCATATTCGCCAGATTTCCACCTCTCCGAAACGCTTTTCCATCGGCTTGCCCCGGAATGAGCCCGCCAGAAGCGTGGAAAGTGGCGATGGTGAACGGCGTCCCGGTTTCCTGTCAGCCATGGGAATTTTTCCTTCTCTGCATGGCGCCGCCGAGGAGTTGCCCCACAACAGCACCACCAATGGTAAAGGGAACTATCTGCCAGGAAAAACCTGCTTTTATTCGCAGGAATATAATGATCGGAATTGATATGTGAACGTAAAAAAACCAGCCGAAGGTGAATCGCTCATAGGCATTTCGAAGATAACCCAAGGGAACGTTCATGGCGGTAGCGCCGATAATTAGACCCGCCAGCTTCAGTGTTCCATCCATGCATTTTCCTCCAGGGTGATCTATTTTCTACCATGGTAGAGACTGACGGTTTTTTTGTCAATCAACTCATCACTCAACGACACGGAGAAAGGATGTTTTCCTGAATGTTTCCATCCAGCCTATTCCCAACCTCAGGAATATTCCAGCGAAGATAATATCGTTCGTCTCCGCATACCGAAGGAAATATTTCTTGAAAACTCAGAGCAACCAGTATAGTTTTAGAAATCATTCACATGAAGATAACGCAATCACGCGAAGCAGCTAAACCAATGGAGCAGGAGATCCTGCAGACCTGCACGGCTTGCGACACAGACAGCAGGAGAAATGCGGAGAATGAAGATTGAAACAGAGTATATAAAACTGGACAGCTTCCTCAAAGCGGAATGCCTGGTATCATCTGGTGGAGAGGCAAAAATCCTCATATCCGAGGGACTGGTCCTGGTAAATGGTGAATGCGAAACCCGCCGAGGGAGAAAGCTCTACCGGGGAGACACAGTCGAACTTGATGGAAAGGTATTTACCCTGGAGTGATGTACCCACGGGGCAAAGATTTTGTCATTGCCCCTGCCTATCAATCAACAACCCAAAAGGAGAAAAAGTATGACAGTAATCGGCGCAGGAAAATCTTTCAGGAAAATTGGTGTATTTCTTTCAGTGGTTCTCTTGGCATCTGCGACCCTTGCATCAGCTTCGGATAAGCTAATCGACAGCAGTGACTACTCTGACAAAGATTTCAATAAATGCATTATCTCAGACTATTCTAATATGGTTGATGGGGATGATATACAGTGGGTATGGACCGATCCGGCAATAAAACTGTCTCAGTACAATCTTAAGGTGGGAAAGGTTGAAAACAAGTCAAAGATCCACAGCAAATCGCTCGTGGACTCAGTGAAATCGGTGTTTTCGGAAACCTTTGCCGACAGGGACAGCAAAGGTGGAAACGGTACTCTGACCGCAGATATCTGTGTTTACGAAGCAGAGCATTTCAGTGCCGGCAAAGCGTGGATTCCCTTTGTGGGCGGGCACGAAATGCAGGCTGGCATGGGCGTCGAAATGATACTGCGCAATGGCAATAACAAGATAGTCGCAAAGTTCCGGCATTCCGCCCGCGAAGGGGCGGAAATCGAAGCAGCAACACAGGAAGTGGCCAATGATCTGGTGGGATATATTTCCGAACATTGAGAAAACCCTGCTGCCTCCTCTGAAAAAGCCGGCGGAGCAGCCCTTTGACCATGACACACTCTATAAATAGAATCGGCCCCTGTGCGGTTTCCCTACCGGCACACGGGGCCGATTCGAATCTTCTCCAATCCGACAACCGGCGCTAACATTCGAAGGAAATACCGGAAAGCGCCCCCTGTCCTCCCCCCGCCTCTCTGCAAACAACGCTCACGCACTACATTGTCAGGCTTCTTCCTGAAATGTTTTCACCAATTCCTCTACCATGGTGTGAGTTTTACCTTCTATCAATGCTCCATAACCCAAATGAACAGTCTCCTGATTGGAAAAAAACTTAAAAAAACCTTGGTAAAAGTGCGTTAACGAATTGACCGAGGCTCATTCTTCTGTACAGTTAAACAAGTGTTGGTATTCACCGAAAAGAGTGAGGTTTGGCCCCTCTCATTCTGATTTCAAGGGAGCGCAGCAATGGATAACAGACCTGCTACAGAACCAACTCCGGAAACACTCGATGGCGATTTACTGAGAAATCACCGCGAATTACTGCGCCTCTTTGATCAGGTTGAAGTCGCGAAGACCGAGTGGGAACAGACCATGGACTGTGTCCCCGAGATGGTCATACTCACGAACACCTCCGGTTCTGTCCAGCGCTGCAACAAAACTTTCGCCGATTATCTGCAAAAGAATTTTTACGATATAATCGGACGAAACTGGGCCCTCTTGCTTTGCGAGCGGGGCCTTCCGGTAAATTCCAGCCATGGATCCACCAGGACGATTCGTGAGGAGTCTTCTGACAGATGGTATGAGCTGAAAATACATCCCTATACCACAAAAGGGAAACTTGCCTCATCAGGACATGTCATCACGATTACCGACATAACGATGCAGAAGAAGTTTGCCGAGCAACTGGAAGAAAAAAACTCACAGATCATGGAAAATCTTCGTGACCTGAATGACAAAAATGCTGAACTTGCGCAAGCATACGCATCACTGAAAACCACGCAGTCCCAAGTCCTTCAGCAGGAGAAAATGGCTTCAATCGGCCAACTTGCCGCAGGTGTAGCACACGAGATTAACAACCCTATCGGGTTTATCACCAGCAACCTGAATAGTCTCGGCAAATACCTTACGAGACTATCCGACTTCATCCAGTTGCAGAAAAAGGCCCTTGCCTCGCCCGGAGATGCCGCGATACTGGAAGAGGTGCGGCAAAAAGAAAAGACCATGAAGATGAACTTTATTCTGGACGACAGCATGAAGATTATCGAAGAATCCCTCGATGGTTCCGACCGGGTGCAGAAGATAGTCCAGAGCCTCAAGAGTTTTTCACGCAGTGATGACGGCAAGCGCATTCCCGCGGATATCAACGAATGCTTCGAAAGCGCTGTCACCATAGTCTGGAACGAAATCAAATACAAGGCAACCCTCAAAAGAGAACTCGGAATACTGCCGCAAACCCTCTGCTATCCTAACCAACTGAACCAGGTGTTCATGAACATTCTCATCAATGCCGTGCAGGCAATTGAAAATCAGGGCACCATAACCGTACGTACATGGCAGGAGGACGACTCCATCAGGGCTTCGATTTCCGATACCGGATGCGGCATTTCACCAGAAGTTGTTTCCAGAATCTTCGAGCCTTTTTTCACCACCAAGGAGGTAGGCAAGGGAACCGGACTCGGTTTAAGCATCACCTACGAAGTGATCAAACGCCACGAAGGAGATATCTGGGTCGAAAGCACACCGGGGGAAGGCACCACCTTCAATATCCGCATTCCCGTTATCGAGGCAGGGTAAATGACTGAAGCGATTCGAATTCTTTTTATCGATGACGAAACCAACATCCTTCGGGCTTTGGAGAGAGTTTTTCTTGACGAAGAGTATGAAATTATCACGGCTGGTTCGGCAGACGAGGCTCTCAAAATACTTTCGAGCATTTCGCCGGTTCAGGTAGTTGTTTCAGATTACCGCATGCCGCTAATGAACGGCGTCGAACTTCTCCGCACTGTTCGGGAGAAGTGGCCGGAAACCGTTCGGGCAATTCTTTCCGGATACGCCGACATGGAAGCAGTTGTCTCGGCAATAAATGACGGTCAAATCTATCGCTTCATCCCGAAACCATGGAATGATGATGAACTCAGGATGACGATTGCCGCCGCTATCAAACAGTACCAGAGACTGCGGAAAGAAATCCTCTACGCCGAGAACATGCAAAAGAAGATTGACGATCTGGAAAAGGAAAACTCGTTTCTGGTCCAGCGCCTTGCCTTAGCCGATGACGGCATAGCCTCACGGGAAATTCTGGATAACCTTCCGGTCGGCATTGTGGTGCTGGACCGGACCATGAATATGGTTCAAAGCAATCGAGAAGCGCGTGCTCTGCTGCAAGCAGCTGCCGATGCAGGAAAGCACCCTAATCCGGGGCCAAAAATACCGGGGTGCCTGTGCGACTTTCTGGAAAGCGCTTCTCTTATCAGCGGACAGGGTCAGCGCCTGCAGTTCGGCACGACTCCGGTCCTGGTGCACGCTGCCCGACTGGAAGCCCGGAGCAGCGACAGCTATCTGCTGGCGGTCCTGACAAGGGAGACTACGGATGAATGAGTCAATTCTCTTTGTTGATGACGAAGAAAACATCCTTAACTCCGTGGTCCGCACCTTTGTCGACTCTGATTTCATCATTCTCACTGCACCGAGTGCGGCTCGGGCGCTTGATCTGTTGAAGAGCCAGAAAATAGCAGTTCTGGTTACGGACAACATGATGCCGGGCATGAGCGGCATGGAACTGCTGGAAGTGACCCGCACCGTGTCACCGGATACGGTAAAGATGATGATGACAGCCTACACAGACCTCCCGACAGTTATCGAAGCAATAAACCGCGTTGAGGTATTCCGCTTTATTGTAAAGCCATGGGATAACCAGCATTTACTCGCCACCGTTAATGAAGGGGTAAACCGCCATCGACTCCTTGACTCACTCCGGCATGAAAGCGAAGCGGTCCTTTACGCACTGGCCGAGACAATAGAACTGAAGGATCCCTACACAAAGGGTCATTGCGAAAGAGTTGCTCACTATGCCCTGCTCATTGCTGACAAGCTCAATCTCCCTGAGAACGTTAAAGACGACATACGGTTCGGCAGCTGGCTTCACGACTGTGGCAAAATCGGGGTTCCGGAACAGATCCTCAATGCTCCGCGAAGTCTCAGAACTGATGAGATTGCGACCGTCCGCTTCCACCCGGAATGGGGGGCGGAGGTGGCTCGAAAAGCCCGGATGTCACCGATTGTGATCAATATAATCCGCAACCATCATGAGCGCTATAACGGAGGAGGGTATCCTGACAACCTGACCGGCGAAGGGATTCCCCTTGAGGCCAGAATTGTCGCGATTGCTGATACCTACGATGCCCTTACCAGCACTCGTCCTTACAACGAGCCGCGAAGCCGGGAAGACGCAATGGGCATTCTGAGAGAGTTGAGTTCCAAGGAACTCGACCCCGTACTGACTGAGATCTTCCTCGAAATTCTGGAAAGGGAAGAATTGGTTTAGAATACAAATGAGACTTTCGAAAGGTTCTTCCGACCATGATCGAATACGATCAGAAAAACAGGAAAATGGTGCTTAAGCTGGTGTATTACGGTCCGGCACTGTCTGGAAAAACAACGAATATTCTCCAGCTCCATGACCTGATTTCCCGGGAAGAGCGAGGAGAGCTGATGGTCATGGACACGGTGGGAGACCGCACCATGTATTTTGATCTCCTCCCCTTCTTCCTGGTGGCTCCCAGTGGGCTCAAAATAAAGCTGAAGGTCTATACGGTTCCGGGACAGGTTCAGCACGATTCAACACGGAAGGCTGTTCTCCAGAGAGCAGACGGGGTCGCTTTCATAGCCGATTCGCAGCTCTCTCAGGAAACGATCAATTTCGAGAGTTTTGAAAATCTGGAGAATAATCTCTCAATCGTAGGCCTGGACATCGAAAAACTACCCCTTATCGTCCAGTTCAACAAGCGGGATCTGAGCGATATTTTTCCGGAGGAAGAAGTCCGCCGCACCTGGCAGGCGACCGGAATCCCGATTTTCATGGCATCCGCCCTGAACGGCTGGGGAGTGCTTGAAACGTTCATTACACTTGCCGGCCTGACCTATCAGTCTATCGACCAGCGTTACCAGCTGGAAAAGGAGCATGGCCTGACACGGGAACTGTTCCTGGCAAAACTCTTTCCGCATGAGGTGGAATAGAAGCTGCGAGGTCGGATGAAAGCAGGAGAGCTATGGAACTGAATCCAGGAATTATCGGAGAGGAAAAACGGCTGGTGGATATACTCACCGGAGAGGATGTGATCCCGCTCCTTGCATCTGCCGTTACAGGAGGCGCTGGCGAGGCATCCATCCTGGACGAACACGGTACCGTCCTCTGGCAGCAGGGGACTCAGGAAGGAACGGAACTCACGGCCTGCTCCCTCCCGATCAAGCTTGAAGGTGAAGTGATCGGCCAGGTTCGCCTGACCCAGGGCACTAAAGAGCCTCTTCCGCTGGAGTCCCTTGCAGCGATACTCCAACACTCAATAAAGACAATCCTCTTCTGCAGGCTCAAGAGATTATTCACCAACCAGGTTCATTCCAAGGTTGTTAACCTGTCCTATGAGCAGTTGCTGGAAAAGAATCGGCTCCTGGCCCTGTCAGAGAAAAAATACCGGGATCTCTCGGAGACACTGGAGAAAAAGGTTGAGGAAAGGACGAAGGATCTTAATGCAGCCCATCTCCGGCTTATCCAGCAGGAGAAAATGACAGCTATCGGGCAACTTGCGGCCGGAGTTGCCCATGAAATCAACAACCCGCTGGGATTTATCATCAGTAATCTGACCACCCTCAAAACCTATGCGGAAAAATTCCTTCTCCTGGCGGAGAGATGCCGCGCAGATAATAATTTTTCCTCAACGGACAGCAATTCAGGAGATTCATTCTGGAAGAAGATGAAATTCGACTATGTTTGCGGCGATATCCTTCCTCTTCTGGAACAGAGCATTGCCGGAGCAACACGGGTAAAAAAAATCGTGACCGATCTCAAAGGGTTTGCCCATATCGATGAAGGCTGCATAGCCGCCGTTGATCTGAATGAGGAAATCGAAAGGACTCTCAGGGTACTGGCACATGATATACCTTCCGGTACCAGTATCGTCAGGGACTACGGGGATCTTCCCCCCTTTATCTGCAATCCGGGAATGTTCTGCCAGGTTTTTCTCAATATTCTCAAAAACGCCCTGCAGGCCCGGACCGATGGCTTGGAGCTTTTGATCAAAACCAACTTTACCAGCGAAGGAACGGTCCTGGCCTTCAACGATAACGGGCCCGGTATTCCGGAAGAAATATCGGCACGGATCTTTGAACCTTTTTTTACCACCCGCGACATTGGAAGCGGTACCGGACTGGGACTTACCGTTGCCTACGATATCGTGAAAGCGGCAGGGGGATCCATTGAGGTCAACTGCCCTGAATCGGGAGGAACCATGTTCACCATCGTGCTTCCGCCAGGAAGGACCCCGTAATGTCAAAATATTCTTCGCTTTTCAGAAGTCCTTCCCGACGCGACCGTTCAGAAAACGATGCCGATCTCAGTGTCACTGACTCCGGAACCCAGGAATCGGGATTTACCCTGTTGCTTGTGGATGACGAGGTGGGAGTGCTTAATGCCCTGCGAAGGGTTTTTGCCGATGAAAATTACCGGATCATCACTGCCTCCTCTGCGACCGAAGCACTCGCTATTCTGGAAAAAGAAGCCGTCCATCTCATTGTCACCGATCACCGCATGCCGGGAATGTCCGGAGCCGAGTTCCTGCGGGAAGCAAAACTGAAATGGCCCGAAATCATCAGAATCATGCTGACCGGTTTCGCTGATGTGCAGTCCATCATGGGGGCGGTAAAGGATGGTGCAGTTTTCAAGTTCATCACAAAACCCTGGAATGACGAAGATCTACGGCTCACCGTCAGCCTTGGACTGCAACAGTATGTCTTGCTGAAGGAAAACCGGAAACTGAAGGAACTTGCCCGCAAACGGGATTTGAAGGGTAAGGCCGGGGCATTTCTTTTCGGCGAAAACAGGGAGATGCTCGGGTCGATCCTCGTTAAAGCCGGCATACTTCGGCAGGAAGAACTGGAACAGTCGCTGAAAGAGAAAAAACCCGAAGAACACATCAGCGAAACACTTATCCGTCTCGGGTTTGTAACGGATGTTCTCATCGTAGGCACCCTGCAGAAACAGCTGAACACCGGAATTGTCGATCTGAAGGAGATCGTTATCCCGCAAAGTACTGCCCGCTTCCTGCCAAGGGATCTCTGCGAAAAAAACCTCATGCTCCCGATCAAGATCGATGGTCGTCAGCTGACACTTGCCATGGCCGACCCTTCCGACATTAACAAGATTGACAACATCTCCCTCATGACCGGCTTGAGAATCATTCCCTGTATCGCGTCGGCAGGAGATATTCGGGCGCATCTGAATAATCTTCATGCACGCCAGGAAGCAGCTGACGATACCCTGGATGATTTTTTCGAAAATGAGCCGATGGATGAAATTGACATCATCCTCGATGAAGAGGAAAAAGAGATTGACGTTCAGGAACTGATCGGCTCGTCTGAAGTTCCGCCGGTCATTCGCATCGTCAGCGCTATCATCTCGGAAGCTGTACGGCACCGGGCCAGCGACATCCACATTGAACCGAAAACAAAATATACCATGGTCCGCTATCGCCTCGACGGACTGCTTCACTGCAAGATAAAAACACCCATCGATTTGCACCCGGCGATCATTTCCCGCATCAAGATCCTGGCAAAAATGGATATCTCCGAACGGAGAAAACCCCAGGATGGGAGGATTACGGTTAAGTCAGGAACCCGCATTGTTGACATCAGAGCATCCTCCATGCCGACCCTTAATGGAGAGAAGATTGTCATGCGTATACTGGACAAGACCGCATCCATTAAAACGCTGGAGGAACTGGGCCTGTCGCAGTCTGATATGGAAAAAATATCTGTTCTGGTAAAGAAGCCCCAAGGTGTCATCATAACAACCGGCCCCACCGGAAGCGGCAAGACAACCATGCTTTACTCCATCCTGAACGCCATGCTGGAAGACACCAAAAATTTCGAGACAATAGAAGAGCCGGTTGAATACTTTGTCGAGGATGCTAACCAGGTCTCGGTCCGGGACAAGATCGGCCTTTCCTTTGCGCAGATCCTTCGCTCCACCTTGCGCCAGGACCCTGATGTCATCCTCGTTGGCGAGGTTCGTGATTACGAAACTGCCGACGTCGCCTTTAAGGCTTCCCTGACAGGGCATATGGTCCTCACAACCCTTCACACGAACAGTTCCGTGGCTTCGATCACGAGACTTATTGACATGGGGATAAAACCCTATATTATTGCATCGGCTCTCGAAGCGGTCATGGCACAACGCCTCGTCCGAAAAATATGTGAGAACTGCAAGACGGAGGCGGTTCCAGACACCGCAATCCTGCAACTGCTGAGGATTTCCCCGGAAACATTCGGGGAGACGACCTGGTTCGGCAAGGGCTGCAGCCAATGTAATAATTCCGGTTATAAGGGCCGTATAGGGATTTTCGAACTCTTTGTCATGAATGACGACTTCCGACACTTCATCAGCAGCAACTACAAGGAGAGCGAACTTTGCGACATGGCACGCGCAAACGGAATGCACATGCTGGTGGAAGACGGCATAGAAAAGGTGAAGTCCGGTCTGACAACCCTTGAGGAGCTGATCAGGGTAATCGGCCCCCAGACAAAGTTCGAACGCATTTGCATGACCTGCGGACGGATGATAGATGCGAAATTCCTATTCTGTCCATTCTGTGGTAAGTTCAGACAGAATTATTGCCTTTTCTGCAAACTGCCGCTCGAGGAAGAGTGGCTCTCATGCCCGTTTTGCGGTAAAGCAAAGGGCAGTGATGATGTAAAATGAGTGTAACTATTCAACACAATTCAAATTTGTCGATTCCCTAAGGTGTAATCGGGAATCCAGACAACAAAACCTTGGATCCCCGATAGAGTCACTCGGGGATGACAGACGTTTTTGCCAACGGTCCAGTGTATGCTGAATAGGTACAACTAAGCTCGCATACTGCACTTCACGAGAGGTTTCTATGGAAAACCGGATTTTGTTGCTCGATGATGAACCGAATATTCTCGCGGCACTCAAGAGGGTTCTCATGGATGAACCGTATGAAATTCTTGATGCAGATTCGGGAGAAAAGGGCCTGGAAATACTCCACGAAAAGCCCTGCAAGGTGGTTATTTCCGATGAACGAATGCCGGGCATGGGCGGCGCAGAATTTCTGACCCGGGTTAAAGATTTGTACCCTGAAACCGTCCGGATACTGCTCACCGGCTACGCAAGCATCGATGCGGCCATGAAAGCGGTGAATGACGGTGAAATCTACCGTTTTTTCATGAAACCTTGGGATGATACGGATCTGCTTATGGCCATCCGGTCAGCCATTGAGAAGTTCGACCTGCAGAAGGAAAATGAACGTTTGCTGGAAGTGGTGCGAAAACAGGCTGGTGAATTGAGTTCCATCGAGAGCAGGTATCCCGGCATCACGCAGCTGGAAAAAGACTCTGACGGTTCGATATTTGTCCCTGAAATCTCGGAAGAGGAAATGAGCGAACTGTTGAAAGAGTGTAACGTGAGCCTCAGCGATGAAGATGATGATAACTGAAAAGCTGATGGTGCAACCCCTCAGCTTTTATCCCCTGCTACCGTAAGGAATTTCCCGTGAAACATCTCAAACTACTGTGTGTCGTACTTTTGCTGTGCATCGCCCCTGTCTCGACCTCTGCCGCTACAAGGGCGACACAGACCAGTCAGTCCTTTCGTGTTCCCATTCTCCTCTATCACCGGTTCGACACGCGCGTCAACGACTCCATGACCATGACAGCGGCGGTCTTCGAATCACAGTTGGCATATCTTAAGGCAAACGGCTTCCGTGTAATCCCTCTGCAGCGACTGGTAGACTGGTACCTTGGAAAGGCACCAGCCCCGCCAGCCAAATCGGTCGTTCTTGTAGCAGATGACGGACACAAATCCATCTATACCTGGATGTTGCCCATCATACGAAAATACAACATGCCGGTAACGCTGTTCATCTATCCATCGGCCATATCAAACGCCAAATACGCCCTGACATGGGATCAGCTCAGAGCTTTGAAGAAAACCGGCCTGTTTGACATCCAGTCGCATACCTATTGGCACCCCAATTTTATAAAGGAAAGAAAAAAGTTGAGTCGGGAAGAGTACCTGAAATTCGTGGATATGCAGCTGAAAAAATCAAAGGGAAAACTGGAACAGGAGCTGGGAGGACAGGTTGACATGATTGCCTGGCCCTTTGGCGGACGCCCTGACCAGGTACTCTTGGAGGAAGCAAAAAAAGCGGGTTATGTAGCGGCCTTTACCATCGTTCGCAGGGCAGCATCACCGCAGGATACTCCCCTGTTGCTGCCGAGATTCCTTCTCCTTAATTCGGACAGGGGAAAGGTATTCGAGGCAATTGTCAATTCGTCGGTCACCGCACAAAGTCAGTCGGCATATCCTCCGCCTGCTGCGGGAAAGCTCCCCCGCTAACCTCAACGCTGAGCGGTGAGGTTCTCTTCATCGGCTTCGACTTTCCGGTCCTGCATCTCCTCCCGGAAACGGAAATACTCCTCTGGGGTATTGATGTTTCTGAAAGATTGAAATTCGGGATCAACCGCCGAGATTTCATCTCTGGATACGACAGTGACCCTGCTCCAGTCAAAGCAGTCCACGATTTTGCTCGTGCCGCTTTTCAAGGCCTCTTCCATTGCTGGCAGGAAACTTTTCGCGTAGACGGCATGGAGAGGTTCAAAACCACCATCGCTTTCAGGAATAACCACATCACTCCCTTGAGCCTTTGAAATCATCTGAAGTATCAACTCACTGTTCAGATAGGGCATGTCGCAGGCAACGACAAAGATATGCTCTGTATTGCTATGTTTAAGTCCGGCGTGGATGCCGGCAAGGGACCCCAATCCGGGGAACTCGTCCGGGATCATACGACAGGGAAGAAAACGGTAGTATTCCGGTGTATTGGTAACCAGGATGACTTCGGGAAATATCTCTGACAACTGGCGATGAATCCTTTCGATGAAGAGTTCACCACTATAGGGAAGAAGGGCCTTGTTGCTTTTCATGCGTGTGGAGTTCCCACCGGCGAGGATGACGGCGGTTACACCGGAGGCCAACGACCCGGGAGCAACACGTACCAGAGTTTCCGGATAGGTATAAACATTGAAGCCGGAAGATCGAAGATAGCCGATTAACGTAATACCCGCTTCCTTTGCGAGTTGAACGGCAAGATCGGTTGGGGACGTTCTGGATGCTATGAGCGATATGCCCAGCATGGCAGCCTTTGTCACCATCTCCGAGGAAACCCTGCCGGACGTCAAAAGAACCTTGCCTTTGAGATCGATACTCTTGAAGAGCGCTTCACCGGCAATTCGGTCAAGTGTATTGTGGCGACCAATATCTTCGCTGTGGAGCAGGATCGTTCGACCTTCTCCAACCGCTGCCGAATGGATCCCACCGGACTTTCGATATTCACCGGCAAAACTTGCCAACTGGTCCATAAGCGCATACAGGTCAGCGGGAAGATAACGGGCGAGTGAGGCTCCTGTTTCCGTTTTCTTTGATCTGCATCTTCTGGTGAAGGTTGAACGTGATGCCGGTTCCGCACCCGGACGTAAGTGCCGGCTTCAGATGTTCCGGGATCTCCCCCTTGATTATCACGTTCGCAACACCAAAATCTTCGCAGACGCTGAACATCTGAAAATCATCAAGTCCCTGGACAAAACCCTGGAGCCGCAGAAAACCGGCAACCAGAAACCTCAAATCATGGGGAGAAGATATCAGGGTAGCCAATTCCCGACCATTGACAATCAGTGCCAAGGGGAACTCCTGGACCGGTTCATGCTCTACCGGTCGAATTCTGTCTTTTTCAAAACGTAAAACCTTGGAGGGAGAATTGACGACACTCTTTTTTTTCCTATCCATACGTACCTCGACATACCAATTTCTGATTACAACCGCGCCTACGCGTTTCAGGATAATTTAAATCCAATGACTATTTCTGCACTTCCCTTGAATTTCCTCAGAAGTACTATTCTTCCGCTATGAAGATTGTCATCCTCGAAAGCCTTTATCGGGGATCCATAATTACAGTCGGTTAGTAGCTGGATTCCCGATCAGAAGCACTTCGGGAATGACGGGTTTGGGAACCGGCGGAAGATTAATGCTAATCAGGTAGCATTTTATTTCATTGTTTCATAGACAGTTGCCTGCCAGGCAGCCATGAAACCTTCATTTCTCCATTCATTGCACCCTGCCTATCAGGAACTCGACAGTTTACAGGCTATTCCCCTATGGCCCTGAGTATGCCAAGAAGCAGCTCAACCGGGTTGGGCGGACAGCCGGGAATATGGGCATCAACCGGGATAACGTTGCTGATCCTGCCGAGAGAGGCGTAGCTTTCCCCGAAGATTCCGCCATCACAGGCGCAGTCACCGACGGCTACCACGATTTTCGGATTAGGTGTCGCCGCGTAGGTCCTTTTCAGCGCAATCTCCATATTCACAGAAACCGGGCCGGTAACGAGCAGCATGTCAGCGAAACGGGGCGAAGCGGTAAAATGAATACCGAACCGTTCGCAGTTGTAAACTGCATTGTTCATGGCATGGATCTCAAGCTCGCAACCATTACACGAACCTGCATCCACCTCCCGTATTGTCAGGCTGCGATAAAATTTCTTTCTGATATTTTCTTCGAGCCGGGCGCCTATTTCGACGATTTCCTGTTCAATCTCGGTCGGAAGCGGTTCGGTAACCAGGCCTGTGCGAAATATCTGATGAAGAATCCTGAGCATGATGGCCTCTCTATTGAAAGGAACGAGGAACGAGGTTCGTGATGCGAGGTGTACTTTGGTAGTAACCACACCGCTTACCTCAGATTTGTCTCCTCGAGCCTAAACGTCATTACCGGAATACGATTGATTGAAACTCTTGTTGCAGACCGGAAAATCCGGTACGATTTCTCCGTGGATAGACTGTTCCAGTCCGAGCCAGTTGATGCTGGAGGGATCCCTCACCATACAGCGGTTCACCTCTCCAGCCTTCCCTGCCTGAACCCAGTACACAAGCTCTCCTCGCCACCCCTCGACAAAGGCCAGACCGCTTGCCTCTGACTCCGGTGGGACGAAACGCGTATGTATTTCACCGGAAGGGAGATTAAAGAGCAGTTCCCGCAACAGGCGGATCGACTCACGAATCTCGTCAATACGCACCCAGACTCGAGCATTCACATCACCAGCCTGCTGGACAGATACCCTCGGAACGATGATGTCATAGGGAGAAGAAGGTTTTTGCAAGCGGATGTCCAGGTCCAGACCGCTTGCCCGGGCAACAATTCCCACCATCCCCAGGTCTTTGGCCATTTCCTGTGACAGTGTCCCGGTATCCCTGACCCGGTCCTCCAGCGAGGGATTATTGTCATAGATATGGACCAGCTGTTCAAATTTCTTGGAGAAAGTATCCAACTCCCGCAGCATGTAGTCGATTCCTTCATCAAAGAGATCAACCGTCACACCACCAAGGACGATTCGGTCCATCATGAAGCGGTGGTTGAAAAGCCGGTAATTGGTTTTTACAAAATGCTCCTTCAGGGTGCTGCACTGGAAAAACAGGAAAGCAAAGGCAACGTCGTTGCAGATGGCACCGATATCACCAATGTGGTTGGCGATCCTCTCCCTTTCCAGCATGATGGCCCTCAACCAGAGAGCCCTCTCCGGCGGAGTGCAACCCGCCAATGCCTCGACCGCCTGACAATAGCAGCTGGAATGCGCCACGGTTGTATCGCCGGACACCCTCCCCGCCAGCCGCGCTCCATCCTCCCAGGAAAGAGCTTCAAAGCGTTTTTCTATGCCCTTGTGTACGTATCCGAGTCTCGCTTCAAGGTTGAGGATCGCCTCTCCCATTGCCTGAAAACGGAAATGCCCCGGTTCGATGATGCCGGCATGTACCGGACCCACCGGGATCTCGTAGACACCCTCCCCTTCTGCCCGTATCCAGCGGTAGTCTCCGGGAACACGCGGCATCCTGGTCCGGGGATCAAAGGATTTGCGCAGCGGCCAGGCATCCTCAGGCCAATCCTCGAACTTGATCCAGGGCCTCAGATCAGGGCTGCCGGTCGGAATAACCCCCATCAGGCTGTGCATCTGACGTTCAAATCGGTAGGCTGCAACGTATTTTTTGGTGATGGTCGGAAAGGTCGGATCGTCCTCCGGGATATCGCATTTCACCACCAGGAATTCCGTCCCCTTGCTATAGCAGGCATAGATGCCATAGCCACTCCCAAGACTGGTTTCATCAGATGCCCATTCAGCCACCAGGCGGGCCTCCTGGTAATTCATGGTCCGCGCCGCCTCGAAGAACTGCTCCCTGGGCACCAGAATCACCGGAATATCGCTCGGTCGAAGCCCCTCAACAAGAACTGCATCATTACCCAGCTGTGTTACAAGCCTTTCGTGAAGTGAGTTCATTTCAGTAACCCCACTGCCGTATGAAACCAGTCGGATAGAAACCTGGGCATATAGAGTCCCAGCAACAGCACCAGGGTCATGTGCAGGACGACCGGAACATGTGCAGCCCGGAGCGGTGTCTGCCAGGACGGGACAAGCCCGGTCACCATTGGCTGAACCTTACGGAAGATGGCAGCAAAAGCCACCCCCAGTCCAAGCAGAAGCAGGGGGGTGAACATCGGGGCATCCTTGATAGTAGCGGTCAGAATCAGAAATTCGCTGGCGAACATACCGAAAGGCGGCATTCCAACCAAGGCCACAATACCAAGTATGAAGGACCAGCCAACAACCGGATTCCCCTTGATGAGTCCCCGAATCTTGTCCATATCCTGGGTGCCGTGCATCTGCGAAGCGTGGCCAGCGGTGAAGAAGATGGCAGATTTTGTCAAGCTGTGTACCAGCATGTGCAGCAGGGCGCCGAAAGTGGCAATGGGGCCGCCAATGCCAAAAGCGAAGGTGGCGATCCCCATGTTTTCAATGGACGAATAGGAGAACATCCGCTTGATGTCCTTCTGTCGCAACAGGGAAAACGCAGCCACCAGGATCGACAGCATACCGAAACCCATCAGCATGTTACCGGCCATATGGCTGCCGGTGGAACCATCCACCAGGACCTTGCAGCGAACCAGGGCATAAAGGGCGACATTCAGCAGCAGGCCGGAGAGGACCGCGGAGATCGGCGTTGGACCTTCACTGTGGGCATCCGGCAGCCAGTTGTGCAGAGGGACAAGGCCGACCTTGGTTCCGTAACCTACCATCAGGAATACAAACGCCAGACGGAGCACAGTCGGTTCCAACTGACTGCTAACCTGGCTCAGGTTTGTCCAAAGGAGCGCTTCGCCGCCAACACCAAGCACCCGTTCCGCGGCAAAGTAGAGCAGAACAGTGCCAAACAGGGCCTGGGCAATGCCGACGCCACAGAGAATAAAATACTTCCAGGCAGCTTCGATAGCGGTCGGCGTACGATAAAGCGAAACCAGGAGCACCGTCGAAAGGGTCGCCAACTCCATGGATATCCAGAGAACCCCGAAGTTGTTGGTCAGCAGGGCCAGAAGCATGGCAAAGATAAAGAGCTGGTACATGGCGTGATAAAAACGCATCTTCCAGGCCCCTACCCGACCATGCTCCCTTTCCAATCGCATGTACTTGCGGCTGAAAATGGCGGTTGTCATGGAAACGAACGAGGTAAGTACAGCCAGATAGACATTAAAGGCGTCTACAAAGAAAAACTTTCCGGCTACCGTCATCGGACCATTGAGATAGACCTGAACAGCCAGTGCGCACCCGGCGACAAAGGTTAAAGCAGAACCGAGGATGTTGATCTCCGGGGCAAACTTCCAGTCGCCGATAAAAGCCAGGATAATCGCAAAAAACAGCGAGATGCAGAGCAGAAAAAGGAGTATCACGCTAATCCTCCTCCTTGAGCTTCGCCATCTGCTCCACGTCAAGGCTGTCGAACGTGGTGTTGATGTGGAAGAAGAATATGCCGAAAATGAAGGCGGCAATCAGCAGATCCAGTGCCACACCCAGTTCGACGACCATCGGCATGCCGTAGGTGGCGCTGGTTGCCGCGAAAAAAAGGCCGTTTTCCATGGCAAGAAATCCGATTATCTGGGTAACGGCGTGCCTCCTGGTAACCATCATCAGCAAGCCAAGCATGACAGTTGCCAGGGCCACTGCCAACGTTGACTTGGTTACCATGGTCGAGAGCTGCGTTATCGGAGCGGTGAGATGGTAGGAAAAGATCACCAACGCGATACCGATCAGCATGGTTCTGGGGATGTTCACCAGAGACTCGCTCGCCCTCCTGATGTCAAGTTTGCGGACCAGGACATAGAGGATGTAGGGCAGCAGGATAACCTTGAATGAAAGCGTCATCAGCGATGAGATGAAAAGGTGGTGCATTCCCGTTATATAGCCTACGATTGCGGTACTGATGCAGAGAAACAGACCCTGCCAGGCAAACAGGTGAATCAGGCCGAGGATTCTGCGCTGCACCAGCAGACCGAATGATGTCAGCAGAATGAGGGCCGCCATGACACTGTTGACCTGGGCGGCAAAGGACATGGACATGGTTTTACTCCAGGATGAAAAAAGATAACATCCCCAGTGTCGCCAGAAGAAAGGCGGTCCCCAGGAATTCAGTAAGCCGGAACAAACGCATTTTCGCGAGTCCGGTCTCGATCAAAACTACCACAACCCCTAAAACGGCTAATTTTGCGGTAAGCAAGAGCACTGCAACTAGAAATCGCAACCAGGTCCCCGGAAGCGGCAATTCCCCACGGGCAGAAAACGGTAAGCCCTAACACGGAAAAGAGAAAGAGTTTCATCATCCCGGCCCACTCGATAAGAGCCAGGTGACGACCCGAGTATTCCAGGATCATCGCCTCGTGAATCATGGTCAATTCCAGGTGGGTGGCCGGGTTATCCACCGGGACCCTCCCCGTTTCAGTCAGGTGGACCATTATAAAGGCGAGTACCGCAAACGCCAGCGAGGGTCTGAGGATAAATTCACCATGGCCAATAACCTTCACCATCTGTGTCAGAGAGGTGGAATTTGCCGCCAGGGAAACGGTAAAAACCGCCATGAGCATGGCCGGCTCCGCCAATGATGAGATGGTCATTTCCCGGCTCGACCCCATCCCGCCAAAGGCAGTACCAATATCCATCCCTGCAAGGGCGGTAAAAAAGCGGATAATCGCGAACAGCATCACCAGGGCAATAACATCAGCGGTGTGTTCAAAGGGAAGGTCTATGGAGATGAAAGGTATGATCCCCCCGATTATTACGGTGACCCCGAAAACGATGTATGGCATTGACCGGAATATCCATGAAGCGTTCTCCGCCAGGATCACTTCCTTGGAAAAGAGTTTGGCGATGACCCGATAGGGCTGAAATATCCCGGCGTAGGTTCTCCCCTGCATACGACATTTAACCGTCCTCACCCATCCGGTAAAAGCTGGGGCGGCAAGAAGCAGAATAATTACCTGCAGGGCTTCTATGGTGAACGGATATGCTCTCATCACAAAAACACCAGGAGCACGATAATGGTTACGAACGAATAAATCAGATACACCTGGATCCTCCCTTGCTGGAGCATTCCTACCTTCCTGGCAATAAAGTACGCTCCCTCATTTATCGGCTGATAGATCCAGTATTGGAAACGATCCCTCACCCTGAGACGGTACTGAAGTTTTTCCGGATAGGCAGAGTGCCTCACCGGCTCCAGTGCGTGCGATTCTTCCCTGACCTGGAAAAGAAACCCGAAAATGCGCCGGATCGGCATGGAAAAGGAAGTGGCGGTATACTGCATGCGAGCGTTTATTTTCTCAAAGCCGCAGTCCCAGATCGGAACCCTCCGGACCGTCGCTTTCCTCACATGCAGGAGGAACCAGGCGACCAGCACGACAGCCAATATGGCAATGAAGACATTGAAGCCCGAATAGGAGGCCCTTTCGGGAGCAATGGGGGTGAGCCACATCCAGCCGAATTTGCCCGCAGTGATTCCGATATTGCCACCCACCAGACTTTCCGTGAGGACATCCATCCAGCGGATAACCACTGTGGGAAAAATGCCAAGCAAGAAACAGGTCACTGCGGCAAGCATCATACCGATGCGCATCTCCCACCCGACCTCATGAACGCGCTGAACAGGGGTATGACCACGCCAATGTCCAAGAAAAGTAACACCAAAAGCCTTGACGAAACATGCCGCAGCGAGGGCCCCGGTCAAGGCCAGGAGGGCCGCTCCGATAGGAATAAGGAGACCCAGGATCGGCCTGTGCAGCGCCGGGGTAAGGAGAAAGGCCTGGAAGGTGAGCCATTCGGAAACAAACCCGTTAAAAGGCGGAAGTGCCGCTATGGAAACACAGCCGACCAGGAAAAGAGCCGAGGTCCACGGCATCCGGTGAATAAGTCCGCCCATCTCCTCCATGTTCCTTTCTTCGGTTGCATGGAGAACCGCTCCGGCCCCCATGAAGAGAAGCCCCTTGAACATTGCATGATTGAGCGTGTGATAGAGAGCTGCCATCATAGCGAGAGCGGCAAGGGCCGGAAAATGGTAGGCGGTAAATATCATGGACAGGCCGAGACCGATGAGTATGATGCCGATATTCTCCACCGAATGGTACGCAAGCAACCTCTTCAGGTCGTGCTGCATGAGAGCGTACAGCACACCGAGGACGGCCGAGATCAGTCCGAGGGCAAGCACGATCCCACCCCACCACCAGGGATAAACTTTCAGAAAATCAAAGGTTATGCGAATAATCCCGTAGATGGCGGTCTTCAGCATGACCCCGCTCATGAGCGCTGAAACGTTGGAAGGTGCGACAGGATGAGCCTCCGGGAGCCAGACATGGAGCGGGATCACTCCGGCCTTGGCGGCAAAGCCGAAGAAAGCGAGAAGAAAAGCTACCGTTGCCCAGCCAAGAGGATAGTGAGTAGCACGCATCGAATCAAAGGTGTACCCCTGGAAGCTCTCAAACCCGTTTGACAGTCCCGCCATCACCCCAAAGGAAAGAAGGATGGCAATCGCTCCGATATGGGCAATAACCAAATAGAGGTATGCAGCACGCCTGTTTTCCTTCTTTTCGTCCTCATACATGACCAGGAAATAGGACGAAGCTGCCATCAACTCCCAGGCAACAAGGAAGAAAAATGCATCATCGGCAAGGACCACCAGGAACATACCGGTAATAAAAAGAGAGTAAAAGATGACGAACCTGACAACTGATCGGTTTGCCGGAAAACCTTTCACGTAACCAAGCGAGTAGATCGAAACGAAAAAGGCCAGCAGGCCGATCACGCAGAGGAAGAATCCTGACAGAGGATCGAGCCGAAGATGGAAGGGAAGGTCCGGCAATCCCATTTGCAGAACGGCCGAGGTGTTTGTGCCGAATTGAACTGCCATAATTCCGGCAATGACCGCCGCGAATGATGCTGCAGCAGTAATGGTAAAAGAAAGTTTTATGTTGAGATTCCGGAATCTTGCGCAGCAGGGCGAGAGAATGACGGGGGAGAGCATGAGGAATACTGAAAAAATGGCAATATTAAAAGGGTTCATCACTAAAACTTTCATAAAACAGTAGCATCCCAATTCCTCTCGCCTGCAATGATTTTGGCAAAACGTTATAATACTATTCCAGACACGGCTCAGATTCAAGGGAAATTGCAAACAAAATTTTAAAACAAATTGATCGATTCTGTTCGTCGGTGCATACTCCTCAGACGAGCAGTTCGAAACGTCCCGATGTCGGCAGGTAACAGAACAGATTTCCCGTCGAAATGTCCACATACCAGCCATGGAGAAAGAGGGATCCCGCTTCGACCCGCTCCCTGAGCCAGGGAAAGGTGAGGAGGTTTTCCAGCGAGATAAGAACAGAAATCTGCTCACAGGCTTCGGCCTGAATGTGAAGTGGTTTATCGGCCATCTGCTGCTTGACAATATCACGGGCACGTCCGGCAATTTCAACCCACCTGCTGATATATTCGGAGCTTTTTCCCTGCGAGGTACCTTCCAGCAACGCAAGTATCCCGCCACAACCGGAATGCCCCAGGATGATGATATGTTCCACTTCCAGATAACAGACAGCATACTCCAAGGCAGCACTAACCCCGTGATAAGCGCCGGCATGCTCACAGGGAGGCACCAGGTTTGCCACGTTACGCACAACGAATAATTCTCCAGGATCACATCCTGTGAGAAGAGCCGGATCAACGCGTGAGTCGCTGCAGCCAATCACCAGAGTCTTCGGTTTCTGCTCACATTTCAATGCAGCAAAGAGTGTGCTTTCCTCTCCAAAATAGCGTTCCTGAAATTGCTTGAATCCATCGATAAGTTTGGCAATATCTTCCATGAGTCCCCCGTGGTACCGGGGATTTTGCTTACACCCGCTACCTGGCCAAAGTAATTCAACAAAAAACATCTTCTGTCAGCAGTGCGAACCTCACGTGCTGTTTTTCTTTGTTGGATATTCTTACCAAGGAACCATGAAGTAGGTAAACGATTATTTTCACCATGAATACTACGAGTACAATATTCCCCTATCACCATGCGCCGCAAAGAGTGACATTCACGGTATCTTGCCAGGTCTGACAGGTTCTGCGGACAGTCCGAAAATAAAAAAGGGCGGACATCGCTATCCGCCCTTCTGTTCAACAATTTTCGGCTTAGTCGGCAGCAGGAAGAGGCTTGACTTCCTGACAGGCTGCTTTCGGCTCATAACGCTTGTTGCTCAAAGCCAAAGTAATCAGGAGACCTGACATCAGCAAAGCAGCTGCACTCACGAAGGTATACTGAGCAGCCTGAGCAGCAAAGTTATCCTTAAGGAATGCAACGATCTGCGGACCGACGATTCCGCCGCAACCCCAGGCAGTGAGGATTACTCCGTACACCACCGGCATGTGCTTGGCGCCGAATACGTCAAGCACGAAGGAAGGCATGGAACCGAAGCCGCCGCCGTAGCAAAGAAGGATGTAGCAAACCAACACGCCGAAAACGATAGGGTTGGTCACGAACATGAGGGCAATAAATACCACGAACTGGCTACCGAGAATGAGACGGAAGGTCTGCACGCGGCCGATCTTGTCGGACAAGCCACCCCAGAAAAAGCGGCCAACACCGTTAAAGATGGAGCTGACGGCAATCAGGGTAGCACCGGATGCCGCGAGGGAAGCGATAACCTTCGGATCAGTAAAGGTCGCTGGATCCATGCGTCTTTTTCAGCAAGTCCTGGATCATCGGAGACTGGAAACCGATAAACATGATGCCGGCAATGATGTTGAAGAAGAAGACAACCCACATCAAAAGGAAGCGGAGAGAGAAAATGCATTGTTTTGAAGTAACGGAATCCTGAGAGGCCTGGTTAGCGGCAGAAGTTGCAGGGGGAGTATATCCGGTCGGTACGAAGCCCGCGGGAGGATTCATCAGGAAGTAACCGGCAGGCAAGGTCAGGAGGAGCATTACGATACCGAGTGAATAAAATACTGAGGAAACATTGTTGTTAAATTGAGCCATGAACATCGGTGCGAGAACTTTGGACATGACCAAGGCACCGAAGCCGAAACCCATGACAACCATGCCGGTGATGAAACCTTTTTTGTCAGGGAACCATTTTGCAGCAGTTGCCACCGGTGTAACATAACCAAGTCCAAGACCCATTCCGCCAATCGCTCCATAGCCGATGTAGAGGAGCGGAAGGCTCTGAATGGAGAGGGCATAGCCACCGATCAGGTAGCCGACACCGAACAATAAGCCGCCACCCATGGCAAGCTTGCGGGGACCGTACTTGGGCAGATTCATCCCACCCCAGGCAGCTGCCAGGCCAAGAAAAAAAATCGCCAGACTAAATGCCCAGGCAGCCTGGGTATTGTTCCAACCGTTAGCCTTCATAATAGGCTTCTGAAAAAAACTCCAGGCGTAGACGGTTCCCAGGCAAACCTGTAGCAGGGTTCCCATGATGGCAACCACCCACCGTTTCGACATAAGATTCTCGTTACTCATTGTTACTCCCCCTAAAATAGTATTTTGTTTTCTACACTGCTATCGCATAGAAACCTGAAGAATATATTTACGTTGGCAAGGTAAAGTACTTTTCTCTCATAACGCCCGGCGTCACCTCCAGGAAGGAGACGCCGGAGACTAAAATGCCTGAATCAAACGTAATCCGAAACACGATCAAAAGGTTGAATTTTAACCGCACAAACCTTGTACTCAGGAATCTTGGAAATCGGGTCAAGAGCCGGATTGGTAAGCACGTTTGCCGCGCCTTCGGCAAAGTGGAACGGCATGAACAGCACACCATCTTTTATTGTACGGGTAAGCTTGGCAACCGTCGTAATCTCACCCCTGCGAGAAGAAACAGTTACCTTGGAGCCGTCAACAATACCCAGACTCTGTGCAGTAACCGGATTGATCTCGATGAAAGATTCAGGGCTGAGTTTGTTCAGGCCGGCAACTTTTCCCGTCATGGTACGGGTATGGTAATGGTAAAGAACGCGGCCAGTCGTAAGGACACATGGATAGTCGGCATCAGGAAGTTCATTGCTCGTTTTGTATTCTGTCGGTCTGAACAAACCTTTCCCTCTTGCAATTGCGGCCTTATGAAGGTACATGGTGCCAGGGTGGTCGGCTGTCGGACAGGGCCACTGGATGCTGCCCAACTCTTCAAGCCTGTCATAACTGATCCCCCCGTACGAAGGGGTAACTGAGGATATTTCAGCAAATATTTCCGATGGATTGCTGTACTGCTCTTTGATCCCGAGCCGGTTCAGAATGTCCATCAGGATAACCCAGTCAGCCTTGGATTTTCCGACCGGCTCAATGGCCTTGCGAACCCGCTGAACGCGACGCTCGGTATTGGAGAAGGTGCCATCCTTCTCTGCAAAGGAAGCGGCCGGCAACACAACATCCGCCAACTGTGCCGTCTCGGTAAGGAAGATATCCTGCACGACCAGGAACTCGGTGTTTTTCAGCGCCTCTTCGACATGATTCAGGTCCGGGTCGGAAATCATCGGATTCTCACCCATGATATAGAGGAACTTTATGTCACCGTGGCCGGCCTTGTGGACAATCTCGGTCAGAGTAAGGCCAGGCTTGTCGGAAAGCTTGACTCCCCAGGCTTTTTCGAACTTGGCAAGAACGTCGGGATTTGTCACCTTCTGATAGCCGGGAAGATCTCCCGGAAGGCCGCCCATGTCGCAGGCACCCTGGACATTGTTCTGGCCACGCAAAGGGTTAATTCCGCCGGATTCAATACCGATGTTCCCGCACAGAATTGCCATGTTGGAGAGGGTCATAACCCCTTCCGTACCGGTGGTATGCTGGGTAACACCCATGGAGTAGAAGATTGCCGCTTTCGGTGCCTGGGCATAGAGACGAGCTGCAGCCTTTATGTCCTCTGCACGTACACCGCAGATTTCAGCGGCCTTCTCCGGTGAAAAGTCCGCGAGAGCAGCAACCAGATCCTCATATTTTTCGGTCCTCTCCGCAATGTACTCGGAGTTCTGCAGGCCTTCGCTGATGATATAGCTCATCATGCCGTTGTAGAGTGCCACGTTGGTGCCCGGAGCGATCTGCAGAAAATAATCCGCATCTGCTGACAGATCAATTGCCCGAGGCTCTGCAACGATAATCTTTGCGCCATTCTGTTTTGCCTGACGAATTCTCGCTCCGATAACCGGATGCCCCGCGGTTGTATTGGAACCTGTAATGAAAATAACATCGGAATTTACAACTTCAGCAATGCTGTTGGTCATTGCGCCACTGCCAAGCGTAGTTGCCAGACCGGCAACTGTCGAGGAGTGTCAAAGTCGGGCGCAGTGATCGATATTATTCGTACCGAACCCCGCGCGTACCAATTTCTGAAAGAGGTAGTTTTCTTCGTTGGTTACCCTGGCCGATGTCAGTCCGGCAAGTGCTTCGCTGCCGAATTCAGCTTTGGTTTTCTGTATTTTATCGACGATGAGGTCGTAAGCCTCATCCCAGGTCGCCTCAACAAGATCGCCGTCCTTCCTGATGAGAGGTTTTTTCAGGCGGTCAGGATGATTGATGAAGTTGTAGCCGAATCTGCCCTTGACGCACAGCAGGCCATTGTTTGCGTGGCCGTCAGCCGGCTCAACGCCGACAACTTTTCCACCCTTGACAAGGAGATCCATGGAGCAGCCAACCCCGCAGTAGGAGCAGGTAGTTCTGGTTTTCGACACTTCCCACGTACGGTATTTTTCCCTTGTTTTCGGCAGGAGAGCTCCTGTCGGACAGACAGAAACGCAGTTGCCACAGGAAACACAGACTGATTCATTGATCGAATCATCAAACGGAGGTGTAGGATGTGCCTTGAATCCCCTGCCAGCGAAATCGATCGCTTCCGTGCACTGAAAGCTGGTACATGCATTAACGCAGCGTCGGCAGTTTACGCACTTGTTCATATCACGAACATAAAATTCGTTTGTTTCGTCCTGAGGGAAACTGCTCATTACGCCGCGGTACCTGCTCTCTTTGACATCATTTTCGTAGCAAAGATCCTGCAAAGTGCATTTCCCTGCCTTCGCGCAGGTCAAACATTCCTGCTCATGGTCGGAAAGAAGTAACTCAAGCATCAGTTTCCGGGCATTCACAACCCTGTCAGTGTCCGTTTTAACATCCATACCGTCTACCACAGGGGTCGAGCATGCAGCAGCTAAATTCTTTCGTCCAGCCACTTCAACCATGCAGATCCTGCAGGATGAGTTCGCTCCAGACATTTTGCTGTGCAGTTCGAGATAGCACAGTGTCGGAACGTACACTCCTGCTTCCTTGGCAGCATCAATAAGCATGGACCCTTTGGGTACCTCTACCGAATTGCCGTCAATACATACCTTTACCATTCCATTTTTCCTTTCCCATTTTTGTGGTTGACCACAACAATTAGCCCAGTACATATCAATAAAATCTTCTAACAGAAACTGCACCTACCCAAAAAGTAATCAGCACTCTCCCTTGCCAAACAATAGTATTGACAAATGCTGTTACAAAGACGATGAACACAATATAATTACATTTATTATACTGCGCACATTTCAGCTATGGAAATTGATATAATTCTCCAACGAACAGATCTATTTTAAACACAACACAAAAGAGGGAGGCCATAAGCCCATAGTAGGCTAACTGGCCTCCAAACACATATACATGTCTATGCTGCCAATATAATTACATCAATAATACTAAAAAAACAAACAGTTTTTTAGTTTCACAATAAATTCTGATTAACATAGTAGAAAATATTTACCTTACACGTTGTAAAGTAGTTTCAATGCAATAGAACAATTGCATTGCTATATCAACCAGGTACACATAAACATAACAATAATTATAATGATATATATCGACTTTAAAATATATATTCGAATAATGCAGAAGCAAACCAACACAATTTGATTGCCTTTGAATAATATAATCATTCAATACAATCACTTGCATTATAGTTTATATTAAATCTATGCTCCAGAATCAATAAACACAAGTGTGGTTTACACTTTTTATGACGTTACCATGGAAGAACTTATGAGTCTGCTTCAGCAAAATTCATTTCCATCATTGACGTTAAGACAAGAATAATTAATAGGAAGGAACGCTTCCCCCAATAGCTTCCCTTACCAGGGAAAACGCTCCTTCAGCTGTTACTTCAGTTTTTCCATTATTTCATCGAGACCCAATGCTTCTGTCCAGGAAACCTCAACGAACTCGTCGTCCTTCTTCATCATCGGCTTAAGCGGTTCGTCATTGTAGCGAAGCTCAAGACCAAGCCTGCCTTTCAGACACAAAGGTCTTCCTTCACCAGGAGCTTTGGCAGCAACGCCAATGACCTTTCCATCCTTGCGAACCAGGTCAAACAGGCAGCCTGCGTCACACCAGGTGCAGGTCAACTGCTCCTTATCCAACTCCCAGACCCTGGCCTTGCCGGTGAGGGAATTATACCCAAGCGCACCAACCGGACAGACCGAAACACAACGGGAGCAGGAAACACAGGCCGACGCGGCAAGACTGGAATCCATTGCCGTCGAAACCTTGGTCTTGAAACCGCGATAGGCAAAGCTGATGACGCCGCGGTCTTCAACATCCTGACAGGTTCTGACACATTTTCCGCACAGGATGCATTTATTCATTTCCCGGCTGATATATGGGTTTGAATCGTCAAAATCGTATTCTTTCTTGGCACCGCCAAAATTGGAGGACTTCACTTCATAGCGGAAAGCATAGTCCTGCAGACGGCAGTCGCCACTTTTTTCACAGGTCATACAGTCTACAGGGTGATTTGCCAGCATCAGCTCAAGAATAGTTTTTCTGGCTTCAATAACTGCAGGGGAATCGGTTTCGACAACCATTCCCGGTGCTGCCGCGGTAACGCACGAAGCAGGAAGGTTACGTGCGCCCTTGATTTCCACAACGCAGATACGGCAGCCGCCGTAGCCCGGATACGCAGGGTCGTGGCAAAAAGTCGGTATAAAAAAACCGGCTCCCAATGCTGCATCCAGTACCGTAGTACCGGCTGGAACCGTGACCTCTTGGCCATTAATAGTGAGAGTGACAGTAGACAATGGTAATACCTCCTTCTAGTCTCAAAAGACGAAATTTCTCTATGTGAATAGCTATAATCGGTTGCCCGTATCAAGACGAGTCGTGTAGCGAAAATCAGCTACCCTTACGCCTTGACAATGGCGCTGAACTTACAGCTGGGCACGCAGGCGCCGCACTTGATGCAGGCTTTGCCGTCGATCACGTGGGCTTGCTTCTTCTCGCCTTTGATCGCGCCAACCGGACAGGCCTTGATACAGAGCCCGCAGCCGACACACTTGTCCTTCACGACGCAGAAGGTCAGAAGTTCAGGACACACTCCGGCCGGACAACGCTTGTCGACAATGTGCGCTTCGTATTCGTCACGGAAGTAGCGCAAGGTGGTCATGACCGGGTTTGGTGCAGTCTGTCCGAGGGCGCACAGCGCCGAGCTCTTGATGACCTTGGCAAGACGCTCCAGGGTCTCGATGTCTTCCGGAACACCAGCGCCGACACAGATGCGCTCGAGGATTTCCAGGAGACGCTTCGTGCCTTCGCGACAGGGGGTGCACTTGCCGCAGGACTCCAGCTGGGTGAAGTTGAGGAAGAATTTCGCAACGTCAACCATGCAGGTTCCCTCGTCCATGAACACCAGGCCGCCGGAGCCCATCATTGCCCCTGCTCCGATCAGCGAGTCGTAGTCGATCGGCAGGTCGAGCTTTTCGGTGGGGAGACAGCCTCCGGAGGGACCACCGCTCTGTACCGCCTTGAACTTCTTGCCGCCCAGGACGCCGCCGGCAATGTCGTTGAGGATCTCGCCCATCGTGATGCCCATGGGGACTTCGCACAGACCGGTGTTGTTGATCTTGCCGGTAAGGCAGAATACCTTGCTCCCCTTGCTCTTCTCGGTGCCCATGGCGGCGTACCACTCTCCACCGTTTCTGACGATGAAGGGGATGTTGGCAAAGGTCTCGACATTGTTGAGGCAGGTCGGTTTCTGCCACAGTCCCTTGTGTGCCGGGAACGGAGGTCTCACGCGCGGCATGCCACGCTTCCCTTCGATGGAGTTCAGCAGCGCGGTCTCTTCGCCGCAGACGAATGCGCCCGCGCCGGCCTTGATCCTTACCGTGAAGTTGAATCCGCTGCCCAGGATATTCTTGCCCATGAGGCCCATCTCTTCGGCCTTTTCGATGGCCAGGTTGAGACGCTTGATGGCAAGCGGATATTCGGCACGGCAGTAGATGACGCCTTCGTCGGAACCAATCGCGTATCCGGCGATCAGCATCCCTTCCAGTATGGCATGCGGGTCGCCTTCCAGGACGCTTCTGTCCATGAATGCGCCGGGATCGCCTTCGTCGGCATTGCAGACGATGTATTTCTTGCTCCCTGCGGCATCGTGCACGAACTGCCATTTGGTGCCGGTGGGAAAGCCGCCGCCCCCACGTCCCCTGAGTCCGGATTTCTTGACTTCGTTGATGATGTCAAGACGGTCCATGGAGATGGCCTTCTCGATCGCCGCGTAGCCGCCGGTGGCGATGTAGTCTTCGATGCTTTCCGGGTTGGTGCGGCCCAGACGTGAGGTGACGGAACGCAGCTGTTTCGCGTAGTAGCCGGACTTGTCCATGACCGGAATCCCTTCGTAGGGGGATGCATCGCCGGGAATCTGGATCTGCGCCATCTCTGTGACGGGCGTCTTGGCAATCAGGTGACCCGCGATCAGCTTGGATACGTTTTCGGGAAATACCCCGCCGTAGATAACGCTGGACGCGCCGGGCAGCGAGATTTCAACCACCGGCTCAGCAAAACACATACCGATGCAGCTGGTGAAATCTATGTCAACATCAAGTCCTTGGGTCGCAACTTCGCCCTTGATGGCCTCCATAACCTTGTTGCCCCCCGCGGCTATGCCGCAGGTGCCGAGCCCAACCACAATCCGGGCCCGATCGAGTTTCCCTTTATAGCTCTCCTCAATCCCGGAGCGCATTTGCTGTAAATTGCTCATTATTTGCCACCCTCCCTATTCATATTGTTCCAGGATTTTTTTCATATCACTCGGCACCAGACGGCCATGGGTGTCGTCGTTGATCATGATGCACGGAGCCAAGCCGCAGGCACCGATACAGGCCACGGATTCCAGGGTGAAACGCAGGTCTTCCGTGGTTCCGCCATTCTCCACGCCCAGTTCGTCCTGGAGAGCAGCGAAAATCTTGGAGCCGCCCAACACGTGGCAGGCAGTTCCCAGGCAGACACGGATGATGTTGCGTCCCCGCGGCTTCAGGTGAAACTGGGCATAGAAAGTAACTACCCCGAATACCTCGCTGAACGGGATTTGCAGCTCCTGCGAAATCTTCTCCAGCACTTCCGACAGGCAGGTAGCCGTATATCTCCTGCGCCCCCTGCAGTACCGGGATCAGGCCACCTTCGTAATCGCGGTAGTGGCCCAGCAGTTCTATCAACTCTACATCCTGCGGTGAAGCAACCTGTTCGCCGCTGCACTTGCATACTGCCATGTTCTTCTCCTCTCCGGTTTTGTTGTATGTTCGCAGACTCTCTGGCCTTTATAGCCGATCTCGGCCAATCTTCAGGGAAAGAACCTGCTTAAATCATGAAATTTCAGGCCACGCCGCGGATTCCGGACGCACGAATACATCGATTCGTATGTGGTCAGCAGCACCAGAGCATTTCTGGCGGCAGTCCCACACACCAACAACTTTGCCATGGATTCACGTGCAATGACGGTGATCGAGCAAATTCTTTACCAAGTACATGGACGGAACTAACTGCTCCCCACTCATGTCAAGCTGCCGAAGGAATTGGAGGTAAGCAGAAAGACACCAGACAACAGGCAGCTTTGCGACTCGAGCACCCATCAATTCATTATATTAAGATACTAATATATTATGTTATTTAAGAGTAAAGCTTATCGATATTTTTTTATCATATAGCATAACCTGTTAACACAGGTCAAGCTATTTGATAATCTTTTATCCATAACTCTTTGAACTCAAATCAAAATTGTTTCGGGCTGAACCCCAATGCCATTATTTTTGCAGCGAGAATCAGAAGGGCCCGGGAAAGGCCTGCAGGGAAGGAAAGATAGGGCAACGACCACCAGAGAGGATAAACCATCTATGAGGAAGGGAAGAATATGTATAGCAGGGCAAATCTTTGAAGAGTTGCAAGAGAAGGGGTTAGGATGTAGCGCAGAAATGCCATGGACACGAGACGCCACAATCGGGGCACATCAAAGAGATCTATGTGCACTGGGAACGGCAAAGCATGAAAGTAGTCCCCCCCAGACCCCCGCTTGCAGGATCTGGAGTATGCTAACCGCACCGTCATTTTCCAGAACAACAGGACTCCTGCAGACGGAAGAGTGAGTCGCTCCATTTCAGCGACATGTCATTGGGAAAGAATTTGCTTGTACACATCAAGAGCACCCGGGAATGGACGCAGTGCCCGCGCAAAGATGCCAAGCGAGTACGCAATGGCAAGTCCGTAATTAGTTATGGGAACACCGGCTTGCTGACAACGGATAATGCGGGAAAGGACCTCTCGGCGGTTCCACATGCACGCACCACAGTGTACCGCAAGCTTGTATGAACCCAGATCTTCAGGAAAATCGTGTCCCTGCATATGGGTAAATTCGAGTTTTCCACCAACATACTGGCGCAGCCAGCGGGGAAGCTTAACCCTGCCAATATCTTCACCGATCGGATGATGGGAACAGGACTCGCAGATCAGCACCTTGTCTCCCGGGACAAGGTTTTCTATGGCAAGGGCGCCTCGTACGAATTCCACCAAGTCGCCTTTGAAGCGGGCAAAGAGAATGGAGAATGAGGTCATGAGAACATCATCAGGGGTATCACCGGCAACCTTGAGAAAAGCCTGAGAATCGGTCACCACCAGGGCCGGTGGCCGCTTCAGACGGTCGAGAGCGTCACGCAGCTCTCGCTCCTTGACCACCAGGCAGTAGGCGTCATTATCAAGAATATCCCTGATCGACTGGACCTGGGGAAGAATGAGACGGCCCTTGGGTGCCTCCAGGTCGATCGGTATCACGAGAACCACCAGCTCGCCTGACGGAACAAGATCTCCAATAATTGCCGGTGCATTGATGAATTCTTCCGGAGCGGATCTTACCAGTGCCTCACGCAGGTCAAGGACTCCTTCTCCCCGGGCTGCGGACGTCTCGACACAAGGAATCTGAAGATCCTTGAGTCTGGCCTCTTGTGCGAGGTCGACCTTGGCAACATCCGTTTTATTGAAAACCACGATTACCGGAATCTTTCTTTCACGGAGTTCTGTAAGGATTGCCTCCTCAAAGTCTCCCCAATCACCTGCAACAGTGACGATAATTCCAACATCGGTGCGGTCAAAAACCTGTTTCGTTTTCTGCACCCTCATTTCTCCCAGTGCACCCACATCATCGATACCAGCGGTATCGATAAAGAGCACTGCACCAATGGGAAGCAACTCCATGGGCTTCTCAACCGGATCCGTTGTGGTTCCTGCAATGTCCGAAACTATCGAAACAGTCTGCCGGGTCAGGGCATTCAAGAGGGATGATTTTCCCACGTTCCTTCGCCCGAACAGCCCTATATGCAATCTAAAACCCTTGGGTGTATTCCTCATGGTTGCTTATTCTCCTTCCTGAGCGGAGAGCCAAGTCGCGTTACATTCTCCGCTGACACCAGTTCGTCAAAATCCTCCGCGGTGAGCAATCCGCGATCTAACACTATGGAACGGACTCCACTGCCGGAAGCCGTTGCCTCCGCAGCAATCTCCTGCGCAGCCTGATATCCGATTATGTCAATGAGCGCGGTAAGGGTTGCTGTCGCGCCATCAACGTTTCTGCGACACCTGGCTTCGTCGGCCTCCATCCCGGCAACACAAAACCTGCGAAGCACGGAACAGGCATTGGTCAACAGGTCAAGGCTCCCCAAGAGAGAGTCAGCGATGAGCGGCAGGAATGCGTTCAACTCCAGGTTCCCCAATGAAGACGCAAATGTAATGGATTGGTCATGGGCCATGACAGCCATTGCAGCCTGCGATACTGCTTCAGGGATAACGGGATTGACCTTGCCCGGCATGATGGATGATCCTGCCTGACGAGGCGGAAGCCGAATCTCCCCGATGCCGGCATCAGGCCCAGAAGAGAGAAAACGCAAATCGCCGGATACCTTCAGCAGGTTACTGGCGCAGGCTTTTAAAATGCCGCTCACCTCAACGAATACATCATTATTTTGCGTCGCTTCGATGAGATTATCCGCCCGGGCAAGACCCAGCCCGGTTATGCTTCGGAGATTCTCGGTGACCTGGAAAATAAATTGCCGTGGTGCGGCGAGACCGGTACCTACTGCGGTGCCGCCCAGATTGAGCACCCGGAGTCGCTCTTCGCACTTGTAGATTCGCCAGCGATCCCTGCCAAAAGCCTCTGCATAGGCCGACATTTCACGCCCCAGGGTAATAAGAACCGCATCCTGCAACTGGGTTCGGCCGACCTTGACAACATGGGCAAACTGCTTTTCCTTGTTCTGGAATTCTTCCAGTAGAGCCACAACTTCCCTCTCCAGGGCACGAAGTCGATTGATCGCAGCTACCTTGAGAGCGGTGGGATAGGTATCGTTTGTTGACTGGTGGAGATTGATGTCTTCCAGAGGGCTCACGCTGTCATAATCTCCCGGTCTTTTCCCAAGGAGTTCAAGTGCCCGGTTTGCCAGGACCTCGTTGACATTCATGTTGGTCGAGGTCCCCGCCCCTCCCTGAAGAGCATCGACAACGATGTGGGCATCCAACTGCCCTTCCATCATCTCCGTACAGGCTGACTCTATAGCAGCAGCCTTGTCGTTATCCCACCAGCCAAGCCCATGATTCGTTCTGGCACAGGCAAGTTTCACCGCGCCATAAGCATGTATCAGTGCGGTGTTCACAGGACGTTGGGAAAGAGGGAAATTCTCGATTCCGCGAACGGTGTGGATTCCATAGAGTGCATCTGCGGGAACTTCCCGCTCACCGAGCAGGTCTTTTTCAGTGCGATAGTTTGTCATTGTCTCGTCATGATCATCGGGAATCCGCCCCCCGGCGAACCGGGGGACATTCTGGAAATTGTCTTAGAAATAGATATCGTGATCTCCACTCTCTTTGATAGCTTTAAGGCGATTCACCACCATATCCTTCGTATCCCCATCCGCAAGCCTTGAAAGCTCGTCGGCTATGAGCCTCTCTCCCACCTCGCGCGTTTCCGGTGACGCATAGTCAACCAGATATTCCTCGAGGGTAAGAAGAGCGTTGGGAGTACAGTATTCCTTGATAAAGCCGGGAACACTGAATTCCATAAAGTGCTCACCCGTTCTACCGAGACGATAGCAGGAAGTACAGAAGCTTGGCACGTAGCCATCAGCCATCAGCTCCTGCATAACCTCGTCCAGGGAACGGACATCACCAAGGGAAAATTGTTCACGTTCCATAACCTGGGCATCCCCCACCTCGGTATATCCACCCAGTTCGATCCGGCTACCTGCATCGATCTGTGAAACACCGAAAGACATACATTCCCGTCGCAGTTCGGCGTTTTCACGGGCAGTCAGTATCAAGCCGGTATATGGGACAGCAAGTCGAAGAACAGCAATAAGCTTTTTGAACTCAGCGTCATTCACCAGATACTTTTCGTCAATATCGACGCCGGACGCCGGTCTGAGGCGCGGGAAGCTGATGGTATGAGGCCCGACATTATAACGATCCTGCAAATAGAGGGCATGGGTGACAAGACTCATAACTTCGAACTTCCAGTCGTACAAACCGAAGAGGACGCCAAGTCCCACATCGTCGCAGCCAGCCTCAAAAGCACGGCTCAAGCCGTCTAGGCGGTACAGGTAGTCCCCTTTCCTGGTATTGGCCGGATGAATTTTGGCATAGGTATCATGATGATAGGTCTCGTGGAAGATCTGGTACGTTCCGATTCCTGAAGCCTTGACGGTTGCATATCCCTCGTGGTCAAGGGGAGCAGCATTGATGTTGACCCGACGGATCTCACCATGTCCCACTTTGGTTTCATACACAGCACGGACACTATTGGCTATAAATTCAGCATCATAGGCTTGGTGTTCTCCGAAAACCAGAATGAGCCTCTTATGGCCCTTGCTTTCCAGTGCTTCCACCTGCTGGCGGATTTCCGTGTCACTCAGCGTACGTCGGATTGCAAGGGTGTTGCTCCGTTTGAAGGCACAATAGGAGCAATCATTAACACATTTGTTCCCGATATAGAGAGGTGCGAAGAGAACTATGCGATTACCATAGACGTTCTTCTTCAACTGCCGTGCCGTTTCGAAAATTTCTTCATTCAGCTCAGGAGTATCGGCACGAAGCAGAACTGCTGTTTCCTCGACACTAAGGGCTTCCTTTGCAAGACTCTTGGCGATTATCTCTCGAACACGCGACGTATCTGGACGCTTTCCGGCAAGCAGACCATTGATAAAGTCTTCGTTTATAAAATCAACTGCGCGTTCACTCAATTTCAAAGATGGCATTCCACTCATGTCTATACTCCTCTCGTATTCTATACGGCTCGCGTCTTCTTATTGGCCGAATCTCCGCGGCCCACTCCGATTACTCTGCCCATAGCACTGATGCTATTTTTTATGCGGCTGTTACTCTCGTCAGCATTCTCATCGCAACTGGCTTTTGCGGGATAAATTTCATATAATTCCCGGTATTTTTTTGGGGTAAGGTTCGGCATGACGATGTTTGCCCCGCGTGACAGACCGTGCACCCGCCCCTCTACACGATTAATGGTAGCTAAGGCCGTAGTACTGGGAATATTGATTAGCGGGCAGATAATTCTGGTTAAAGCAACTACCTTGCAGGTCATGAGTTCCGTGCCCGGCACCTGTTCCCCGGAAGGGCAATGGTGCTCCTCAGAAGACATCCCAAGCGGGGTCCCAGGATGAGGGATATACGGACCAATGCCGATCATGTCGATATCGTATTCTTTGAAAAGCAGGATATCGTTTGCCAGGTCATCGAAAGATTGCCCGGGGATTCCCACCATGATTCCGCTCCCGACCTCATAGCCAATTTCCCGAAGACCGCGAAGAATTTGGAATCTGTCGGAAAATCGTCCGGGGAGAGGGGGATGGATGCGATCATACAACTCTCTGTTTGATGTTTCAAAGCGAAGAAGATAACGGTCCGCCCCAGCCTGATGCCAGGCAATGAGATCAGCTTCGTCCCTCTCACCCAGGCTCAACGTAATCGCCAGGTTCGTTTCGCGCTTAATCCGGGTTAAGATGACGCTCAACCATTCGCGGGTGATGCCGTAATCTTCGCCTGCCTGAAGAACAACCGTGCCGTAGCCAAAATTTACCGCCATCTGCACGCAGTCCATGATTTCATCAGCAGTCATCCTATAGCGACAAACCTCCTGGTTCCCGACTCGAATCCCACAGTAGCCGCAATCACGCGCACAGAAGTTGGACACCTCGATCAAACCCCGAAGATGCACCTCTTCACCCACATTGTCCCGACGTACCTCATCAGACAGATGCCACAACTTTTCGAGATTTTCCTGATCATCCGATTTCAACCACTCGAGTATCTCGTTCTTTTCCATTCTTTCTCCGGATGGTTCCAGGCATTTCGCTCTAGCAATATTGATGATTGATGTTTCTCTTTCGCGTATATTACATTCTCATAGGAGAATCGAGAATTCTTTGACCTGAGTCAAATTTTACACTTTTGCTATAATTTATCAGAATTTCAAAACCAACCTCCACCGACATTACAACGATAAAAAGAAGAAAGTTCATAAATACAGTTTGTGTCAGATTATAACTGAAATAAATCGTTGTTAAGTTCTATGGGTAAACAGTTAATATCATTATATCCTGATACCATGACAGCAATTCTGCAGCTCTCAATGTCGAGCTATTAACAATCCTAAAGCATCATGGCACTGCCAGAGTTGAGATGATATAGAGATGTAGCTAAGCCACCTTGTCTTGTTTCTGACATAAAATCATATAAAAGATAGAATAAAGTAGTCTATCAGAAGATTTACTGATCACTATTCCCACCTCAGGACAAACCAAAAAGAACTGCCAATTATTACACTTGTTAATCTTCAACAAAAAAACGGCCGGATGATAACCATCCGGCCGTTTTTTCACTTCTTTGATCTCGTATCAAATCAAGTCACATTTCAAAACGAGAATACTACATGATCAAACTTACCCCCCAAGCTTGGAGCGCTTGAAGTAGTGGGTGTGGAGGAGGTGATGAGACTTTTCGCTCAGCGGCTTGCCGAGGAATTTCTCATACAGTTCGATGATGTAGGGGTTTTCATGGGACTTACGGAGTTTCTTGCCTGCGTCCTCATCGTAGAGAACCTTGGTTCTTTTCTTGAGGACTTCGATATCACCATGGTGATACGGCTGACCGCCACCGCCGATGCAGCCGCCGGGGCAGGACATGATTTCGATTGCATGATACTCGGATTTGCCGGCGCGTACTTCTTCAAGAAGTTTACGTGCATTGCCGAGTTCGTGTGCAATACCAATGTTCAGAGTGTGAGGACCAACCTGAACTTTTGCAGAACGAATGCCCTCCATACCACGGACGGCTTCAAAATTTACATTTTCAAGTGTCTGGCCGGTAGCAAGTTCATATGCGGTTCTCAGAGCTGCTTCGATAACACCGCCGGTTGCACCGAAGATCGGAGCAGCACCGGTGGACTCACCGAGAGGATTATCGAAATCTTCGTCAGGAAGTGCAACGAAGTCGATGTTCATACGCTTGATGAGGCGTGCAAGCTCACGGGTTGTGATGGAGTAGTCAACATCAGGGTTGCCGTTGACTTTGAATTCCGGACGCTCACACTCATACTTCTTGGCGAGGCAAGGCATGACGGAAACAACTACCATCTTCTCTCTCGGAATACCGAGCAGATCAGCATAGTATGTTTTTGCAATGGCACCAAACATCTGCTGAGGAGACCGTGCAGATGAAGGAACGTCAAGGAGATCAGGGAACTGATGCTCAAAGAACTTTACCCATGCAGGACAGCAGGAGGTAAGGATCGGCAGAGTAACAGTCTTGTCGCCATCAAGATAGCGGGTAAGACGATCAAGGAATTCAGACCCTTCTTCCATGATGGTAAGGTCAGCTGCGAAGTCAGTATCGAAAACATGGTCGAAACCAAGTCTGCGCAGTGCAGCAGCCATTTTGCCGGTTACGGAAATACCAGCTTCCATTCCGAGGTCTTCACCAAGTGCTGCACGAACTGCCGGAGCAGTCTGAACAACGGTGACTTTCTCGGGATCGGCGATTGCATTAACGATTTCCCAGGTGTGATCACGCTCAACAAGAGCACCAACCGGACAAACTGCAGTACACTGACCACAGAAAGTACAGACGGAATCTTCCAGGTTCATTTCGAATGCCGGAGCCACAACAGAGGTGAAGCCCCTGTTTACGCCGGACAGAACGCCGCAGGTCTGTACGTCGTTGCACATGGTTTCGCAACGACGGCACATGATGCACTTGTCCATATCGCGAACGATAGAGGGAGAGATGTCCTTGCGATAGGTGGACATAACACCTTCGTAGCGGACTTCTTTGATACCGAATTTCTGGGCAACGTCCTGCAGATCGCACTCGCCGGACTTCTGGCAGACCAGGCAGTCCTTCGGGTGGTCGGAAAGGAGCAGTTCCAGAACGGTTTTGCGGGCATTAAGAACACGCATGGTTGTAGTCTTGACTTCCATACCGTCAGTGATAGGGGTAGCACAAGCCGGTGCGAGATTCTTGCGGCCTGCTACTTCGACCACGCAGAGGCGGCAGGAAGCAGCCATATTGTTCACGTGCAGTTCCTCAAGGTTAAGGAAGCAAAGAGTAGGAACATCAATGTTTAGTTTCTTGGCAGCGTCAAGGATCATGCTGCCCTGCGGGACTTCGGTTTCTTTACCGTCAATGGTAATTTTCAGCATAGACATGTATATGAGCTCCTTTCACTTATTGTTTAACAATCGCGTCAAACTTACACTTGTCGACACATGCGCCGCACTTGATACAGGTAGCCTGGTCGATCAGGTGAGCTTCCTTCACCTTGCCGGAAATACAATTTACCGGGCATACACGGGCACAGAGAGTACAACCAACACACTTGTCAGCGACAATGACGAACTCGAGCAGGTTCGAACAAACACCGGCAGGACACTTCTTGTCACGAACGTGGGCAAGGTACTCGTCAGCAAAGGTATTCATGGTGGACAGAACCGGGTTAGGCATGGTCTGACCGAGACCACACAGTGCCGTGTCCTTGATGTTAACAGCGAGGGTCTTCATTTTTTCAAAATCTTCTACGGTGCCATGGCCATCACAAATCTTCTCAAGGGTCTCCCAGAGACGCTTGGAACCAATACGGCAAGGGGTACACTTTCCGCAGGTCTCATCCATGGTGAAGTCGAGGAAGAACTTGGCGATGTCGACCATACAGGTATCTTCGTCCATGACGATCATGCCGCCGGAGCCCATCATGGAGTTTTTAGCAAGGAGGTTGTCGTAATCGATGGGTACATCAGCGTCTTTATAAGTAAGAGCACCACCGGAAGGACCGCCGGTCTGAACAGCCTTGAACTCTTTTCCGTCGGGGCAACCGCCGCCGATTTCGAAGATGATTTCCTTCAGAGTGATGCCCATCGGTACTTCGATGAGACCAACGTTGGTGATCTTGCCCGCCAGTGCGAAAACCTTGGTTCCCTTGGACTTCTCGGTTCCGATGGAAGAGAACCAATCAGCGCCCTTTATAAGAATGGCCGGGATGTTGGCAAAAGTTTCAACGTTGTTGACGATGGTCGGCTTGCCCCAGTAGCCGGAGTTGGCAGGAAAGGGGGGCTTGGTGTAAGGCTCGCCGCGGCTTCCTTCCATGGAACGGATGAGAGCGGTTTCCTCACCACAAACAAACGCGCCTGCGCCGTACTTCAGTTCGATGTCGAAGCTGAAATCGGAACCGAAGATGTTTTTGCCGAGCAGGCCATATGCACGAGCATCGTTGATAGCCATGATGAGGCGCTTAATGGCAAGAGGATACTCTGCACGGATGTAGACAACACCGATGGATGCGCCGATTGCATACCCGCAGAGCGCCATTGCCTCAACGATTGAATGCGGGTCGCCTTCGAGGACTGCGCGGTCCATGAATGCACCGGGGTCGCCTTCGTCGGCATTACAAACGACATATTTCTGGTCGGCCTGGTTCGCAGCTGCAAAACTCCATTTAGTACCGGTAGGGAAACCGCCGCCCCCACGGCCACGGATCCCGGATTTCTTCATTTCGTCGATAATCCCGGCCGGAGTGCTTTTCGTAATGGCGTTGGCAAGTGCCTCGTAGCCGCGCGCGCCAATGTAATCCTCTATATTCTCAGGATCGATAAAGCCGCAGTTTCTGGTGGCAATTCTAAGCTGTTTTTTCGTTGAATCCATTCTCGAACTCCTCCCCTATTTTATAATTCAACCCTGTTATAGTTAACGGGAATCACGGTGCCGGTAACTTCACCGTTCTTCAAGTACTTCTGCACCAGTTCCCTGGCTCCGGCCTCATCCAGCTTGCCGAAACAGACAGGGTCTTTGCCGGGCAGGGTTACGACAACAGTCGGCTCAGAGTGACAGTAGGTCATGCAACCGGACTGCATGTATTCAACGTTGCTAACACCTTGCTTTGCTGCTTCGTCCTTCATAGCTTCCAGAACTACCTTGCCTCCGGATGCGATGCTGCAGGTAGCAAGGGAGACGTTAACGACAATCTTGTCCTTTTTGGCTGCTGCTTTGGCCTTGGAATCTGCCTGCAACGCCATGAGATCCGCCACAGATGATATTTTTGCCATGATCTAACTCCTTCAGTTCTATTGAATTAATATTCAGCGATAATTGATTTGACCTGATCAGCCGACACATGGGCATAAACCTTCTCGCCGACAGTCAGGATCGGGGCCAAGGCGCATGCACCAACGCAGCGGAGGCAATCGATGGAGAACTTACCATCCGGCGTAACTTCTCCAACCTCAATATTCAGTGATTCCTTGAAGGCTTCGACGACTTTTTGAGCGCCCTTGACGAAGCAGGCAGTACCCATGCAGATAGAGATGGGATATTTACCCCGTGGAACCATGGTGAAGAAGGTGTAGAAACTTACAACACCATAAACCTTGGCCAGGGAAACGTCCATGTAGTCAGCAACGAATTGCTGTACTTCCTTGGGCAGGTAGCCGAAAAGGCTCTGTGCTTTGTGAAGCACGGTAACTAAGTGACCTTCTTTCGTGGGAAGCTGATTGACGAACTCTTCCAGCTCCTTGTAAAGCCCTGAAGGTAGCGTTGCACGATCCGGAAGTCTGCAGTCCCCTGTTAACGAACACGTTGATCCTGATTGCATAATTGTTGAC
>CAVVDU010000020.1:0-17621 GCA_963746935.1 uncultured delta proteobacterium
GGCAGGCTCAAGATATTCCTGGGCTATGCCGCCGGAGTGGGAAAAACCTACGCCATGCTGGAAGCGGCCCGGCAACGGAGCCTGAAGGCCGGGATGTCGTGGCGGCCTACGTGGAGTCCCATGGTCGCGCCGAGACGGATGCCCTGTTGGAAGGTCTGGAAATCATTCCCAAGGCCAGATCGAATACCAGGGTGTGCTGCTTCCGGAACTGGATACCGATGCGGTGCTGGCCAGAAGGCCGCAGATCGCCCTGGTGGACGAACTGGCCCATACAAACGCCCCCGGTTCACGGCACGAGAAGCGCTGGCAGGACGTGGAGGAACTCCTGGCTGCCGGCATCGACGTGTACACCACGGTAAACGTCCAGCATTTCGAGAGCCTGAAAGACATCGTGGCGCAGATTACCGGAGTGGTCGTGCGCGAGACGGTCCCCGACAGCCTGCTGGACCAGGCCGCGGAGATCCGGCTCGTTGACATCCCGCCGGATGACCTGCTGCAGCGCCTGCGCGAAGGGAAGGTGTATGTCCCGGAACAGGCGGCCTGGGCCGTTGAAAAATTCTTCCGCCACGGCAACCTTATCGCCCTGCGTGAGCTGTCATTGCGGAGAACCGCTGCCCGGGTAGATGATGAGATGCGGGCCTACATGGAGTCACGGGCAATTCCCGGCCCCTGGCCCGCCGCCGAACGGCTGATGGTCTGCGTCAGCGGCAGCCCCTTCAGTGAAAGGCTGATACGCACCACCCGCCATCTTGCCGATGAGATGAACGCCACCTGGCACACAGTGTACATCGAAACCCCCGGGGGCGGAAAGCATGCCCTGGAAAACCGGGAACGGGTCTGGAAAGACCTCCGCTTGGCCGAAAGCCTTGGGTCACAGGTAGCGACCGTCGCGGCGACATCGGTGGCGGACGCGACCATCGAATATGCCGTCAGGCACAACATCACCAAAATCGTGGTCGGCAAACCTTCCAAACCGCGCTGGCGCGAATTTCTGCTGCCCCCCACCGTTGACCAGATCATCCGGCTGAGCGGGGCAATCGACGTGCATGTGGTAAGTATGGACCCGGCCATGCTGAAGCCGGAGTCTGCCGTCGCCAAACCGAAAAAGGCTGTTCGCCTGTCAGGGTACCTGGCAAGCCTGACCCTGGTTGTCGCGGCAACCTTGGTCAGTATGCTGGTCCGCCCGTTCCTTGAGCCGGCCAACATGGTCATGATTTATCTGCTGGTGGTCGTGGTGGCGGCGCTCCGTTTCGGGCAGAAGCCCGCCATCCTCACGGCTTTCCTCGGGGTGCTCTCCTTTGACTTTTTCTTCGTTCCGCCGCATCTGACCTTTGCCGTGGCCGACACGCAGTACCTTATCACGTTCATTGCGCTTTTTGCCGTTGGCGTGATCATCAGTTCCCTTGTCTCCAAGGCCCGCGAGCGGGCCGAAGCAGTGCGGGTTCGGGAGGTGCAGACGAACAGTCTCTACTACCTCAGTCGAGACCTGGCAGCAACTGCCGATATCGAAACCTTGTTGGAGGCTGTGCTGAAAAACCTGGGGGAATCCCTGAATGCCAGGGTCGCCGTGCTGCTACCGGAAGGGGAACGTCTGAAGGTTGCGGCTGCAAGCAAGGGCATTCACACCGAGCATCAAGGAGATGGCTGTGGCGGACTGGGCATTTCGCAACCGCAAGGACGCCGGGCACGGAACCGAGACTCTCGGCTCCGCGGAATTTCTTCATCTCCCTCTCCAGGCATCCGGGAACCTGCTGGGAGTACTCGGAATTAAATTGGCGAACGAGAGCGAGCTATCGTTCCCGGCAAACCCGCCGGCTTCTCGATGCGTTCGCCAGTCTTACCGCCATGTCGCTGGAACGCATCCAACTCTCCCACCAGGCCGAGCAGGCCGAGATACTGCAGGCCAGGGAAAATCTCGAGCGCGCCCTGCTCAATTCCATTTCCCATGACCTGCGGACTCCACTCGTAAGCATAACAGGAGCTCTGGATACCTTGCGGGAGAGAGTGCGAACGCTCACCATCGAAGCCCGGTTGGAACTCCTCGATACCGCATGGGAAGAGGCGGAGCGACTGAACCGTTTTGTCGGTAATCTTCTCGACATGACCAAACTGGAAGCCGGGGCGGTCAAATTGAGGAGAGAACTCGTCGATGTTCAGGACTTGGTGGGTTGCTCCCTGGCCGCCCTGGAACGGAGACTCGGGACCCGGAAAGTCGATTTGCATGTTCCGTCTACGCTGCCGCCTGTCAGAATGGATATGACGCTGATGACCCAGGTTCTGGTCAACCTTCTTGACAATGCATTGAAGTACTCTCCTGATGCAAGTCCTATCGAGATAGCTGCCCGGGCTGATGCAAGCCGGCTGAACATTGAGGTTGCCGATCGAGGCCCGGGCATCCCTGCGCAGGACCTGAAAAGGGTCTTTGAAAAGTTCTACCGAATACCAGTTCCGGAAGGGGTGTCAGGGACCGGGCTGGGTCTTTCCATATGCAAGGGAATTGTCGAGGCGCACGGAGGAACGATTCGGGCTGAAAACCGGACCGGTGGCGGGTTGAAAATAATAGTCACTTTACCGTTATGAAATAAGGGAATTGTTATGCCGAAGGAAAACAATCTGCCGCGAATACTTGTTGTAGATGATGAACCGTCCATTCAGCGCTTTCTCCACACCGCACTTGATACGGGAGAGTTTTCCCTTCATCAGGCGGATAACGGTCATGCAGCGCTTGCTGCTGCGGCCGCAACGAGGCCTGATGTGATCCTTCTTGACCTCGGCTTGCCGGATATGGATGGGGTTGAAGTGATTCGACGCATACGGGAGTGGTCGCAGGTCCCGATCATCGTACTTTCCGTGCGGGATCGGGAGGATGACAAGGTTAATGCTTTGGAAACCGGTGCGGATGATTATTTAACGAAACCCTTTGGCGTGGCGGAGCTGCTTGCCCGGATACGTGCGGCATTACGGCGATCCTTGCAGCAGACACCGGAACCCGTTTATCGAATAGAGGAACTGGAGGTGGACCTGCCACGCAGACGTGTACTGGTCAGCGGCAGAGAAGTGCAGCTGACTCCCACCGAATACGATCTGCTCCGCCTGCTGGTGGTACATGCCGGGAAAGTGCTGACGCACAGCCACATTCTCAAACAGATCTGGGGTGTCGCCTATGTTGAACAGCCACATGTCCTCAGGGTGAACATCAGCAATCTTCGCCACAAGATTGAAAAAGACCCGTCCCGTCCCAGATACATCATTACTGAACCGGGAGTGGGATACCGGCTGCGAGCCCAGAATTGAGAGTTTTGACTATTAGACTGAAGCATTTCCGAGGCTTTTTAAAGAATGATCAATTAGGCCTTGAACCTTGCAAAATCGTGACTATTCCTTCTAATAGTAATCTTGAGAGTGCAAGAAAGGTCTATCGGAGATTTTTATAACCATTGTGACGTCCCAATATAAACCTGTTGCAGGAAAAATCTTTCGGGTCCTTTTGAAATACCTTCGAAAGTTCGAATTTCGTCCACTATGGGGAGCCAAAATTCAAAGGTCATATCCGAATAGGGTATGGCCTTTTTTTCATCGAAAAGCATTTTCTTTCCGAATTTCATCTTTCCAATATTATTTTCTCCCCTTCAAGGTGCTCCGCTGCGTGATACACTATAAAAAGCCATGCTATTTATAGGGTTGCTGATTGAACTAAGCTTGCAGATAAGGAGGGAATGTTATGAAAGATTTATTGGGGATTGTCCTCGCGGGTGGTGCCGGAGAACGCTTGAAGCCCCTTACCTTGGTAAGGGCCAAACCGGCGGTTCCCTTCGGCGGCAAGTACAGGATTATTGATTTTGTCCTCAACAGTCTGATCAACTCGGGCATCCAGAACATCAAGATTCTGGTGCAGACACTGTCACAACCGCTGATCAATCATGTGAGCACCATGTGGCCGTCGGCGCCGGTTTACAATTTCTTCGTCCAGTGCATACCCGCGCAGAAGCGGATGGGCGAACAGTGGTATAAAAGCACGGCTGACGCCGTCTATCAGAATTTGAACATCTTCAGGGATAATCCATGCTTCAAAAGGGTGGCGATCTTTTCCGGAGACCATATCTTCAAGATTGACGCCAGCCAGTTTGACAGCTTCCACAGGGCAAAAGACGCCGATTTCACTATCTCGGTTATGGCGATAAAAAAGGAAGACGCCAGCCGTTTCGGCATCATCGAGGTGGATGAACACGGCAGGGTGATCGGGTTCGAGGAAAAGCCGGAGAATCCCAAGGAGATACCGGGTAAACCCGGGTTCTGCCTCACTTCGATGGGGAATTACATCGCCAATATTCCAGCGTTGATCGAGGTGGTCAGCGAAGATGCCAAGGTCGAAAAATCGTCCCATGATTTCGGCAAGGATGTTATTCCGTTCATGCTGAAAAAGGGAATCAGGATGTATGCCTATGATTTCAGTGAAAACCTGGTCCCGGGGGAAGATCACGTGTACTGGCGCGATGTTGGTACCATCAAGTCTTACTGGGAAGCCAACATGGATCTGGTGAGCATTGAGCCGGAGCTGAATCTTTACAATCAGCTATGGCCCGTCAAGACATCGCCCGACTTCGCCCCTCCGGCAAAATGGGTGATGAGGCAGTCACTCATAGACAATGCCATAGTCAGCGGCGGGTGCATAATCACTCAGTCAGAGATCAGCAATTCGGTGCTCAGCCAGATGGTGTGTGCAGGGAAGAATTCAATGATCACGGATAGTGTCATTTTCGCCGGTGTCACGATCAGTGAGGGGGCCAAGGTGCGGAAGAGCATAATCGACAAGAATGTGTTCGTCCCCCCCAATACCCTTATCGGTTTTTCTGCTGAGGAAGACGAGGCACGGGGGTTCAGGGTTTCGGACGGAATTACCGTCGTGCCCAAGAACTATGTTTTTGCCGGCTGAAGCCGTTGCTCTCCGCCGCTAGGGAGTCAAACAACAAAGGCCATATCCGAACAGGGTATGGCCTTTGTTGTTATCAAGACCTGGTTCCGGTCTCGTCGAGAATACCCTCAAGAGATCGAAGTTCGCTCACGACAGAGTGCCAATTCATGCAAGGAGTTTCGGCTATTCTTGCAACTCCATGGCAAGAAAAATCTCGAACATCAATCTACTTTATGAGATGAACTGGACAGTTCCTAATCGGTTGCCCACGAAAACCAGACGTTAGAAAAATTTTGACAAATCCTCAGGGAAATGATACTGATGCACAAACTTGATTGAGAGATAGACGATAATACTTAACCATTCGCAAGAATGGGGCGGAAAGCCTACGGGTCTTACTGAGATAGCCGGGTTGCCGAAATATCATTATCATATGATTTTCGTGCCCCGGCTTTTTTGTTTTCAAATTCAGGTTAAGGAGATCACAGCAGCAAGAGGTGCTCCTCCATTTGCACCTAATTATGCCTGTTCGCGTCGTTGACGTACGACGGGATTAAAACAATTGGTGGTAAACGATAATGCTCAACCATCCGCGAGGGTGGGGCGGAAAGCCTACAGGGTCTCACTGAGACAGCCGGGTTGCCGAAATGTCACCTTATCTTCGGTCCCGGCTTTTTTGTGTCTGTACTCCGGAATATTAATTTCATTGTCGAGAAAGGTACTATAGTAACCCATGCGTCGAATCATTGACTTGTCATTTTCAGCCAATTGGCTTCGTCTTGTCGCTCTTTGTCTCTTCATCATGTCTCTCCAGGGATGTGCTGCCCTGAAAGGCTTTCAGGAGCGATCGTGGTTTTTTCCAGGCCATCCTGAAAAGGAGATCGAACGAAATAATTTTCCGGTTGCAAAAGGAGATGACGTCATTGGCCGGCTGGCAGTGGTCAGGCTTGAAAAGGGTGATACGCTTCCGGATATTGCCAGGCACTTCAGTCTGGGGATTAATGCAATCAGAGAGGCTAATCCGGGGGTGGACATATGGGCGCCTGATGCCGGAGAGCGTGTCCTGTTGCCTCTGAGCTTTATCCTGCCGGACGCTCCCCGAAAAGGCGTCGTGATCAACCTTGCCACCATGAGGCTCTTTGAATATAGAGAAAATGGCAAGTCGCTGGTGGTGTCTACCTATCCGGTCGGTGTCGGTGCCGAAGACCGACCGTCGCCCATGGGAAAAATGTATGTGGTGCGCAAGACACCTCGGCCGACCTGGCATGTGCCTGCCTCGATTGCGGCGGATCATCGAAAAAAAGGGGATATTCTTCCTGCCGAAGTTCCGCCGGGACCTGACAATCCCTTGGGAGAATACGCGCTTTATTTGAGCAGATCGGGTTATTTGATGCATGGCACGAATAAGCCATCAAGCATCGGTCTCAGGGCAACCAACGGCTGCATAAGACTCTACCCTGAAGATGTGAAGAGGTTCTATGCGGACACTCCGGTCAAGACTCCGGTACTTATCGTCAACCAGCCCTATCTTCTCGGCCAGCGTAATGGAGAAGTTTACCTGGAGGTTCATGAGCCTCCGGAAGGCCTGGACGCTGTTGATTTTGACAGTGTCTATGCAAAATTGAGAAAAATTGAAAAGGACTCGGGGCGCGCTCTCGATTGGATCAAAGTCAAGGAAGTGCGGACCGAGGCCCGCGGGATTCCCGTTCCCATTTTCGAGCTCCGTCAAGGTAGTGAAAAAGATGTTGCGGAACCCATAAAAGTCGAGCATCCGGACAAATTGTATGGCAAACCGGAAATACCGGAACTGAAACTGGACGCATGGTATGTCTTGGCTGCCGATGTGCGGGAAGAGATCGATGCTCAGAAGATTGCCGCCATGATCAACCACCTGGGTCCGCATATTCCGGCGCGGGTGCTGCCGAGGGACAATGGCTACCGCATAATTGCCGGCCCCTTCAATGATGGCAGCGAGGCCAAAAATGCTGTCAAACGATTGAAACTTGAAATGGAACTTGACGGTATAGTGATCGAACCTGTCAAAAAGGGATAGTCGATCCCTCTTCATGGCAAGGTACACAGAGTAGAAAGGAGGTGATTGCAGATGAAGAAATGTTTATTGCTGATCTCAATGATGCTTGTTCTCCCTATTACCTTGATTGGTTGTGCAACATCCGGTGACCTCGAGAAAGTGCAGGCGCAGCAAAAACTGATTGATGCGAAGGCTGATCAGGCATTACAGGATGCACAAGCTGCCAAGGCTGCAGCCGATGCTGCCAAGGTACAGGCAGATGATGCCACAGCCCGCGCCGAAACTGCTGAAAAGGCGGCTGCGGAAAGAGAAAGAATCGCCGATGAAAAGGCGCAAAAAGCTGACGCTGTTTTCCAGAAATCGATGAGAAAATAAGGTAACTTTTTAGGGGCTGGTAACGGTACTTTTGGTGCCCCGGATAATGAAATGGCAGGGTCTCAAAACCCTGCCATTTCATTATGGACCGTTCGAACATTTGACCTGTTAAGCTTAGTACGAGATATTCCTGATGATTTTTACAAAGGATGAGAAGATGAAGGAACTGAGAATCTTTCAAATTGCACTGTCTGGCAGATTCAGACCGTCTGTGACACACATGGCTACAAATCAGAGCAGGATGGGTGAGCGCCTTTGCCTTTACTTATTCTGCATCATACTAACACCAATTCTTTTATCCGGATGCAGTCACGGTACGGCAAGGTCACCCTACGAAGAAGCGAATAATTTATTCAGCCAGGGATGCTACGTGGCCTCTCTGGACAAATACAAGCAGATTAGCGAAAAATATCCCACGACAGGAGACAGGATCCTTTTTGAAATGGGAATTATTTATGCGCATCCGAAGAATGAACAAAAAGATTATCAGAAATCCCTGGAATGTTTTCAGAAACTCATAAAGGATTACCCTGCGAGTGAGTACAGGCAGAACAGTGAGATGATGATATTTACTATCAATAATGGTGCTATCAAGGATGAGACGATTGCCGCGCAGCAAAAACAGATTGATACTCTCCGGCAAGAGGTTACAAGCAAGCAGAATGATATTGCCACTCTGCAAAAAAAGAATAAAGCACTCGAAAAGAAGGTTTTTGCCGATGTAGTCGAGCATGGATCAATAGATAGGATAGTGATAGAAAAAAAAGCACGACGATTGATGTTGATCTCAAAGGGTGATGTGATTAAAACCTACAAGATTGCCTTGGGGGGAAACCCTAATGGTCCGAAAGTAAGGCAAGGTGATGACAAAACACCGGAGGGAACGTACATCATCGATTCAAGAAACAAGGACAGCCATTATCACCTGGCTCTTCATATTTCCTATCCGAACGATAATGACAGAAAGCGAGCAAAAGAACTGGGTGTTTCTCCAGGCGGAAACATCATGATCCATGGCATTAAGGAAGGTTTCTCGTGGGTTGGTGATGCTCAGTCAGAGGTTGACTGGACGAAAGGGTGTATTGCCGTAACAGACGAAGAAATAGAGGAAATAGACAAGCTGGCTCCAAATGGTACGATTGTTGAGATCCGGCCATAGAGGACCTGGTGTACGTAAAGTTTTTGCCATTCCGGACTGCGGATTCGTGACCACGGCCCGATAACGCCAACCCATCAGATATCTTCTCTCCCATCCGCACATGTATTCCTGGTGGACAAGCCTGTCTGCCTCAAATTCCCGATGTTGCTGGGTCAGCATTTTGCGGGTAGTATTGAAAACTGGTGCTGCAGAACGGCACCGCAGTAGTTTTCAACAGCCTGTTTAAGGAGTACTTCTGATGAGAATTGTACGATACCTGTATGAAGGGAATCCCCGCTACGGAATCGTCGAACAGGGTGGTATCTATCCCTGCGACGGCGACCCCTTTACCGGACTGAACCCTCAGTCTGCCGTCCTCGAACTTGCAGACGTGAAGCTCTTGCCGCCGGTGGTCCCTCCGAATATCATCTGCCTCGGGCTCAACTACCGGGCGCATGCCGCCGAGACCGGCCATCCGCTGCCGGCCGAGCCCCTGGTCTTCATCAAGGCGACCACTGCACTGTGCGGTCCGGGAGATCCGATCATCCTGCCTGCCCAGTACCCGGACCAAATCGACTACGAGGCTGAATTGGTCATCGTGGTCGGAAAAAGAGCCAGGAACGTTCCGGAAGATAAGGTGGATGAGTACATTCTCGGCTACACGGCTGCAAACGACGTGTCAAACCGGGCCGTCCAGTTCAGCGACGGCCAGTGGGCGCGGGCCAAGAGCCACGACACCTTCTGCCCGGTCGGCCCTGCAATCGTTACCGACCTGGATGCGGACAATCTGGCCGTGACCTGTCGCCTGGACGGCAAGGTGATGCAGGCGTCCAACACCGCCGACATGATTTTCCCGGTGCGGCGGATTGTCTCGCACCTCTCCCACTGTTTTACCCTTCTGCCCGGCACCCTGATCCTGACCGGAACCCCAAGCGGGGTCGGCTTCATGCGAAAGCCGCCCGTTTACCTTCGTCCCGGGCAGGTGGTGGAAGTGGAAATCGAAGGGATCGGCACCCTGGTCAACCAGGTAGTGGGTTGTGCCTGTTAAAGGAAATCTATTGACCTTGTTGCTTGCTTCATGACCGGCAACCTGGCACGATTTCATCTCAGCGGATAAAATTCGTGAAAGATTTCTGCTCCCGTGCCGGTGGGGCAATGGTACCCGCGCCGTTTTCCACCAGTTTCATCAGCCATGCCATGTTCTTGCCGAGCACACGCATGATCTGTACGCCTTCCTCGTCCTTGAGCGCTTCGCCCGGCACCATGCCGTGGATTACGTTCCAATAGTTTGACGTCGGTATCAGCATCTCGGAATAGCAGAGAAAATTATTCAACTGGTCAAAGGCCGGCAGGCCACCGGACCGTCGTACCGCTACCACCGCCGCGCCGACCTTATGCCGCAGCATGCTTCCATTCACACCGGCCACAAAAAAGGCCCGGTCCAGAAACGATTTCATCGTGCCGGCCATGGCCGCATAATGAACAGGTGAACCAAGGATGATGCCATCTGCGTGCTTCATTTCCTGAATCCACTCATTCACCTCGTCCCCGGGCAGAACACATTGCTCGTTTTTGCTGTGAATGCAGCCGTAGCACGCAGTGCACCCGCGGATGGCCTTGTCCCCCACCTGTATGATCCTGGTCTCGATTCCTTCTTTTTCCAGTTGATCGGCAACGATGCGCAGCGCGTGATAGGTATTGCCTTCCTTGTTGGGACTACCATTGAATGCCAGAGCTTTCATGTGCTTCCCTCCTGTTTGCTGCAGATATGGCTATATTTTCCAAAGACAGAATACCGGACAACCATCAGGACAGCAACCTCCTATTGTTGCAGTAGAGAAAGCCGGAAGGTGGTCCGTTCCCGTCCCGAAGTGGGGTAATGCATTATGCTGCCAAGGAAGTTGTCACCGAACGGCTTCATGCATAGGTGCCAAGTCCATGACCAGGTTACCCTCTGGAACAGGGTTGATTCGCGACACATTTTTGCCGTTTGACAGGCTATCACCAGGGGAGAGATAATGTAAGCAGTTGAAGCATCAACTGATTGTCCTGTGAAAATTGATGAGAAAGAGTCTTCAAGTTATCGTGTGAAAAGGGACAATGTGTCAGGGCGCTCTGCTTCGGTTTCCTCGACAAAACGTAGTAAAGGCGGTGGCACTGTCGGGAAAGGAGGTCATATGGCTATTTCAGCAAAACGTAACTTCGTTGAACAACAGGGGTTCCGGGATACGGGTGCCGATTCCTGTGGGCATCTCTTCCCGGCATTGATGTTTCAGCCAAAACTCATCGGGATCCTGGTGATTATCGGACTGGTCCTGCAAAACGGGTTGTTCTTTCTGATCCTCTCAGCCGTCCTCTGGTGGAACGTCCTCGTGCCCGGCCTGAACCCGTTTGATGCCCTGTACAACAAACTCATCGCCGAACCAAAGGGGCTTCCGCGGCTCACGAGGGCACCGGCGCCAAGGCGCTTTGCCCAGGGAATGGCCGCCACGTTCATGCTGGCAATCGGCGCTACGCTCCTGCTTGGCTGGTATGGTACAGCCTTGATTTTCGAAGGCCTGATGGTCGCAGCGCTCAGCGCCCTGATTTTCGGCAAATTGTGCCTGGGATCCTATATATTTCACCTTCTCCGGCATGACAGCGGGTTTGCGAACCGGACGCTCCCGTGGGCCAGGCGCGACTAGCAGGAGGTTAAAATGGAAACTTACAGTATCCGTCATGAAATAGGGATCAAAGCATCACCGGAAGCCGTATACCAGGCATTGACGGACACAAGGAGGCTCGCGGGATGGTGGACTTCCGATACCCGCGGCAGCGGCTCGAAGGCAGGAGACGTACTGGAGTTCTGGTTCGGAGAGTATTGCAAGAAGTTCGAAGTCGTAGAGCTTCAACCGGGCAGGCTCGTTCGTTGGAAGGCCATTAGAGAAGAAGATCTGGATGGGTGGGCTGGAACTGAGATAGCCTTTTCTTTAAGCGCCGATGAAAAACAGTGCTATGTCCATTTCAGTCATTCAGGCTGGCGCAGTGAGGGCGGATTTTTTCCTCACTGCTCAACAAAATGGGCGGTTTTTATGCTGAGCCTCAAGGACCTTCTGGAAAAAGGCAAAGGGCAGCCGGCACCCAACGACGTGCAGATTAACTATGACTGATTCATGTTGGGACGTGAAAAGGTGGAGCGGGAAGAATAACTTTACTTCAAAACCTGACTCTCGGTCGTGCTCCAGGCAGATAGGTTCCTACCCCGCGAACCCCAGGGATGCGTAATGGTCGGCGTCGCCGATCTCGCCGGTGAAGGAAAGGGAGGGGTCGGCGAGAAAGAGCGCCAGGCGCGCCGTTTTCTCCGCCGGCTTGAGCCTTCCCTTCTCCTTATAGTCCTTAAACGTCTGCCAGGTCTCGGAGCCGAGCATCTGCGGACCGGCGGCGCGGATCTCCGCCTGCATTCCGGTATCCATGACGCCGGGGTCGAGACCGTTGACCCGGATGCCGTCGCCCTCCAGTTCCAGGGCCAGAATGCGGGTCAGTTGGTTCAGCCCACCCTTGGCAATGCAGTACAGGCCGAAGGGGGAGCGAGCGTAGCTCCCCAGGCCGGAGGTGACGTTGATGATCGCCCCTCCTCCGCGGCGGCGCATCAGCGGGACGGCCGTCCGTGCGAAAAGGAAGGCCCCCTTCAGGTTCACGGACAGGGCGGTGTTCCAATCCGCTACGCTGACCTCCTCCATGCGCAGGAACGGACCAACCATGGCGGCATTGTTCATCAGGATATCCACGCCGCCGAACCTCTCCACCGACGCCTCCATCACCCGGATTGCGGTTGCTTCCTCGCTCACGTCCCCGGTTACCGCCAGACCACAGTCGTCTCCCATGAGCCGGACGACCTCCTCCAGCTCGTCCTTTGTCCGGCTGACGACGATAACCTTCGCCCCGGCTGCGGCGAATGCCAGGGCCGATGCCCGTCCCAGCCCGCGACCGCCGCCGGTCACTACGGCAACCTTTCCCGCAAGATGCAGCTTTCTTCGCATGTTCATGCTCCCTTCCGTGCATTGTCTGCCTTACCGCCCATGGAACTTCGGTGATAATCAAACTATAGTCGAACGTCAGGACACTTCAACCATGTGCCTGGAGGAACAGACGGAAAGGGAATAAAAGGTTGACTATTCTGGCGGAGAAGCAAGCCTGGGTCGAGGTCAAATGCCTTCTTGACAAACCATTGTCAAGAAAGTATCTGATCCCAGAGGGTTGCCCGTAAGGGTAACGTATATTTCAAGAATTGACCCTCTGGCCTCATAATTGGTAATTGGCTAAAATACTATACACAAGCAAGCATAGTGATCAGCATGTTGGGCATTAGTCGCAATTTGACGACTTCGCTCGCCTTAGGTTCCTGTAACTCTGACCTTCGAACTTTCTGATGGTGGGAAACTTTGCTCTGCATAATGGGTAAGGGTAGCGATTCAGGGGGAAGCTTTGCACCAAGTTCGGTAATCCTGCGGATCAAAACCTTTACATGCTACTGCTTGAGATCTAGATATTTTCATATATGAAACAGCCGGACTGCCTATGAAATGATAAAAGTAATGCCCGTCTTCTCCATACAGCCACCACTCACCTGACCCTTCATTCATCACAGTCGGCCTGAAGGTAAAAATTGACGACTCACCTGGTACAACATATTCCTTACTTGTAAGAATTTGCCACACGTTGCTACCTGCGGGCAGATAGAAAAAAAGGGAAAAAATGGCAAGTGCCGTAAATATTGGGGTTAACTTCCATGCTTTATTCTTCATAAAAGTAAAGGTATCCTTTGCCTGCTGCAACATTTTGAAGAGTCTGCATTGCATCCCGACCATATTTGTCCGCTAAAGGTCCACTTCCATTATAAGCGCAGATTATTATCTGCAGTTGTTCAAGTGTGAGCGGGCCGCTATGGCAAATCTTCCCTGTGCACCGGTCAATGAGTTGACGAAGATGCGCCGCACAATAATAGATGTCGGCTTTCCAGTCGTTTCCGGAAATACGAGTATCCTGATCCCATCCGAAACATCTGTATCTGACGCTATTCGGCATAGGATTTCTCCCGTACTTTTCTTCCGAATACTTGGCGGCTCTTTTCAAAGGGGAACGTGACATATTCGCGAAGCCGGAAGACCCTCCTGCGATTTTATCAGGGACAATGTCCCAAAGATGTTCATCTATAATCGCCCCGAGAGTTGTAAGAGTTCGTTCGGCAAATTGCCCGATTTTCTGAAACTTTGTAGCGTTAGGTCCATTCTCCTGTTGAAGAATAACCGCGAGAAGAATATGCGGAATACCATGATAATTCGCTGCATCTTTAACCCATTTGCGAATTTCCGCATCAGATATTTGCGGTTTAGCAAGCTCATTGTTCTCAGGGACATACCACATTGCTTGCAGAGGAGAAGGAAAATTTCCTGTGTAACCCTTTATTGCTCCTAAGCCCACAATGTATGATTTTTCTCTACCTGTACAGGGACAGCGTTCGGCATTGGCAGTGCTTGTTGTTTGGTTGGCCTGGGCTCTTGAGGTCTTGACTCCGTTGCCGCCAGCATAATATCTTCCGCTGCCACCAGGCGCTTGCTTTGCACCGTTAGCAAATTGTTTCAACTTTGTCATTATGCCCCCCTTTGCTTTCTACAATCCATATTGACCAGATCTGGCCAACACCCAACCAGACTTACCTTCAGAACCAGCCCACTAAAACCATATTCTTGCAGCCAGCTGTTTTGCAAGAATTTCCAAGACGACCAATATACAAAGACAATAATGTCCAGTGAACCGCACAACACGCCGCTCAACAATTCCTGATTCACCTCAACAAATATAAGTAATAGCTAATTATTAATTTAAAGTAAAGTAGAAGGTGCCATATTATGAGCCAGGAATGTTCACGCATTCTATCCAAGGGACAACTCAAACCCAGAATGTACCGCCACCAAGGTCAGTAATAACAGAACTCACGGCAACTTGAATAACTCTGACAGAACTATCTAGGCGGAATTCCGCGGACAGTTTATGAAATTCCTCTATGCAGCTTTTTCCAGCCATGGCGAATTTCTGGACGAAAATGGGGCAGGCAACTTTAGTAAAAAGCCGCCTGCCCCATTTCCCTTCCTGAAACCATCTTTTCTATTAATTATTCTAGCAAACCGAGATTTTTCAGCCAATTTGCCAAAGCACTGTCTGCCCTGCCAACAGTCCCGCCTTTTTTCGACAAACCGGGAAGGTCGGGGGATCCTGTCCAATGTCCAGGGCAGACCCCTGTTATTCTCGACCTGGCTTTACTGCAGGCACCTGAACAGCCCCTTCGACCAGAAACAACTTCCGCAGGGCACGGTGTTGACAAAGCAGTCGTGTTCGAAATCTTCCCTGTACACGTTGTCGCAGGGGGTGAGGTTGCAGTCGGAACAGGTGGAATAGTCCTTCCCCAGGACTCCTTCCCGGTGCTTGATGAAGGCCGGACTGTTCCAGATCTCTTCTATCCCCTTCTCGGACAGGTTGCCGAAAGACTTGTTGTTGACGTACCTTTTCTGCCCATAATACCAGCAGCTGAATTTGTGCCACAGGAAGTAACAGTTGTGGACGTCGCCGTTCCAGGAAATGAACGCGCTCCCGTTGTCGACAAATTCGCACCCGGTGTTGTTTTTCGGTATGATTGCCGGAAGGGACAGGTCAAGGCCGACTTCCTTTGCCGTCCTCTCTGCTTCCGCGAAAATCTGGGCCAACCGCTCCAGCCACTTTTCGTCTCTCGTCATCAGATTCTTCATGTGAAACGATATCCCGCGAGCTCGTCCTTCGGCCTGCATGGCCGTAACGAAATCGACTACCCGTTCCTCCTCCGGCGAGCGCAGAAAATTCCACCTGACCTTGAAGTAGGTCTCCAGGTTTATCCCCTCCCGATCTGCCCGCTCCTTCCATTCCTGGAAAAACGCCAGTGCCTGCTCTGAATTGAGGTCATAGGCAATTTTTTTGGCATGCTCGCTGTCGTAAGGAAGAAGATGGGTAACAATGGCAAAGGATGCTCCCTGTTTCGCCGCCCAGCGCACTACCGACGGCAGTTCGTGGGCGTTGTCGCGCATCACCACAAATTCGACGCCGATCTGGAGATCGCGGCCGGCCGTGGTCTTTGCTTTCCTGAGTGCGGCAAATGCCCTTTCCATATCCTGAACTTCTCCACCTTCCCGTATGTCACGGAAGACGTCCTCAGACAGGGAGTCCATGGACAGACATATGCGGTCAAGACCGGCTTCGACCAGTGAGGCGGCACGGACTTCATCGAGCTCGAGGCCGTTCGATTGGAATCCGATCCAGCTTCCCTGCGGCATCGCTGCCTTGGCTTTCCGGATGAAGTTCTCCAGTTCCGGGTGCAAAAGAGGCTCGCCGATCCCGTTCAGGACGAGAGTCTCAAGAGTGGGAAAGGCCGGTTCCAGGGCGGAAAAGACGTCAGACGGCATATCTCCGTCAATGATCCCGCAGTCTTCGGTTTGCTTCACACACATGCTGCACTTCAAGTTGCAGCGGGTGGTAGTTTCTACGAAAAGTCGCGAAGGGAGCGGGCGAAATGCGGCAACCTCGTTTGCGTCTTCTTCCGTAGTGCGGGAACCATGGCCGTGTTCCGGTACATCCTGTTGTGTCCAATCTTTATCGTTTATAGCCAATTGTCCTGGGGTCATCGCTCGCACCTCCTGTGGTTGATGGTACCAGGATAACAATGTTCCGCGGTACTTGTCATGACGCAAATCAAAAATTTCGAGATAGAGAGATTTCGTTGCGAGCTTGGCTTTTTCAAATTTTCCCGTTGCGCAATCGACAGGGAGCTGTATAATGACCTCATATTTAGGTCATATGACATCATTTACAGTTTATCTGACCTGCCAGTGAGGTGGAAAAATGCTGGAAGCACTTCTGGGCTCAGTCAACAAGGAAAGGGTTCTCTTCTTCATCTATGCACGAGGCGAAGGGTATGCGCGGGACATTGCCCGTTTTTTCGCTACCGATCTCACCCCGGTTCAGCGGCAGCTTGAATCGTTGGAAAGGGGAGGGGTCCTCGCCAGCAGGATGGCCGGCCGGACACGCCTCTACACGTTCGACCCCCGTTACCCGCTGAAGGAAGAACTGACCGCGTTGATTGCCAAGGCGATTTCTTTCTATCCTCCGGAGGAGCAGGACCGGCTTCTGCTGGCTCGACTGCGGCCGCGGCGGGGAGGTAAACCGTTATGAAGGCGATTTCGCAGATGAGCCTGGGCGAACTGGCGGCTTACGTCTGTTCTCATCTGGATGGCAGGGGCATCAAGGTCGTTCTCAGCGGCGGCGGTTGCGTGGCCATCTACGCATCGGACAAGTACAGTTCCATGGATCTGGATTTCATCGACCGGCTTCATACTATGCGCCGGAAACTCAAGGAAGCGCTGGCGGAGATAGGCTTCACCGAGCAGAACAGATATTTTGTCCACCCGGACACCCCGTTCTTTCTGGAGTTCCCGTCGGGACCACTGGCGGTCGGGAGCGAGCCGGTCTTCGTGGTAGAGGAGCTTCACCTGGAAACCGGGAGCCTCAGGCTGCTTTCGGCGACCGATTGCGTGAAGGACCGCCTGGCTGCATTCTATTACTGGAATGACCGGCAGTGCCTGCAGCAGGCGGTATGGGTGGCTATGGCCCAGCAGGTTGACTGGGAGGAGATTGAGCGGTGGTCGCGACAGGAGGGAGAGATGGAAAAATTCCGCCTGTTCCGGAAAAGGTACAAGGAAGATTTTGATCTTCAGGAAAAAAGATATAGGTAAATCGTCTTACTCCGCGGTCGTCGGATCGATCATGCGCTTGACTTCGGCTACACTGTTGGCCGGGAAACCGGCCTTCCTGGCGTGCTCCAGGACCAGTTCCTTGTTGGGGGCAATGTAGACGCAGTAGATCTTGTCCTCGGTGACATAGCTCTGCACCCACTGAATTTGCGGCCCAAGCCCTTGAAGAACCGTGGCGGATTTCTGCGAGATTGCCTGCATGTCTGGTCCGCAGATATACCCTGCTCCCGGAATTTCCCTCTCAATGATGTACTTCGGCATTCTTTCCTCCTTTGTTGCATCTGAGATTTTACCAGGGCGAATGTTCGCTTATTTGCTTTCTTCTTCGGCTGCGGCCAGTTTTTTGGGAGA
>CAVVDU010000021.1:0-64448 GCA_963746935.1 uncultured delta proteobacterium
CCGTAAGTCAATGCGCTGGGCAGATCTGGATGTGCGCTTTGCGCGGCCGATGCATTGGATAGTTGCCCTATTCGACGGCGTGGTCGTTCCGTTTTCTTTCGGCCGATAAAGAGCGGCAGCGCCTCCCGTGGTCACCGTTTTATGGCCAATACGGTATTTCCGGTTCGCGATTTTGGCCATTACCTCGAGGAATGCGAACGACATTTTGTTATTCCCGACCTGAAAAGCGCAAAGAGATCATCCGCCGTGAGGTTGAGCAGGCGGCCCGCGCCATGGGCGGACAGGTACTGCCCGACGAGGCGCTGCTTGATCAGGTTGCCTTCCTCGTTGAATACCCAAGTGTGGTTTGCGGTACCTTTGAGAAAGGTTTCCTTCCAGGTTCCGAAAGAGGTGCTCATCACTTCCATGCGCGAGCACCAGCGCTATTTCTCCCTGGTGGATGAAAATGGCCAGCTTCTCCCGCACTTTATCACCGTTAACAATACCCTCGCGGAGGATCCGGCTGTAGTAACCCGTGGCAACGAGAGAGTGCTGCGGGCCCGCCTTTCCGATGCCCGCTTCTTTTTTGAAGAGGACAAGAAGATCCCCTTGGAAGAAAGAGTCGCCAGCTTGAAAGAGGTTGTTTACCAGGCAAAGCTCGGTACCTCCTATGAAAAGATGGAGCGTTTCCGTACGATTGCGGAAAAGCTTTCTGTGCAGACAGCTCCGGACCTTACCGATAAAGTATCCCGTGCTGCCTACCTCTGCAAGGCCGACCTGGTGACTGCCATGGTAGGGGAGTTCCCCGAACTCCAAGGCGTCATGGGGCGGGAATATGCGCTCCTTGCCGGTGAGGATCAGAGTGTGGCTCGGGCTATTCACGAACACTATCTTCCTGTCCAGGCAGGGGGCACGCTCCCTGCAAGCGATGTCGGGGCAATCGTTTCCATCGCTGACAAGATCGACACGATCTGCGGCTGCTTCGGTGTCGGGCTCATCCCCACGGGAACCGCCGATCCTTATGCCTTACGACGGTCTGCCCTCGGCATTATCGCCATCATCCTGGATCGTGGCTATGAGCTGCTTCTTACCGAGCTGATTGATGATTCACTGGAGCTGCTGCAGAAGAAGCTGAACCGCGAATTTGCCGCAGTCCGTGCCGACGTGCTGGAATTTTTCCGGGGCCGCTATGTAAACATGATGGCGGGCCGTTATCCCTCTGATGTCGTTGATGCGGTTGTTGCGGTATCCTTTGATAACCTGAACGACACCACGGCACGGATAGAGGCGCTTGCGGAATTCAAGGAAAGACCAGATTTCGAACCGTTAGCTGTTGCTTTTAAGCGGGTCTGTAATATAGTCAAACAGGGTATCGACATTCCCGTGGATGCTGCTCTCTTCCAGGTTGAGGCGGAGCAAGAGCTTTTCAATGCTTTTGAAGTGGTTGCAGCCAGTGCCGGTGAGAAGATTACGGCGAAGAATTACCTGGCCGCACTTACGGAAATTGCAGGGTTGCGCGGTGCGGTGGATACGTTCTTTGAACAGGTCATGGTAATGGCGGAAGATGAAAAGGTTAAGAACAACAGGCTCGCCCTGCTGACCGGGATAGCCCGTCTTTTCGGGGCCATTGCGGACTTTGCACGAATATCCGCTTGAGGCGGATCTTTTATAGCACGAAGCTGATTACTAACTAAATACACTTATTTGGAATGTATAGAGGAGGATTGTTATGGCGGCGAAATATGTCTACTTCTTCGGGAATGGCTCGGCTGATGGTGCAACTGAGATGAAATCCCTGCTTGGCGGTAAGGGGGCCAATTTGGCAGAGATGACGAGCATTGGGCTTCCCGTTCCGCCGGGTTTTACCATAACGACTGAGGTCTGCACGGAGTTCTATAAAAATAACGACACCTATCCTCCCAGCCTGAAAGCTGAAGTCGATGCCAACATCCGCAAGGTGGAGGAACTCCTCGGCAAGGAATTCGGCAGCCCTGACAACCCGCTCCTCCTTTCGGTTCGTTCCGGTGCCCGCGCTTCCATGCCCGGTATGATGGATACTGTCCTGAATCTTGGCCTGAACGACATTACCGTTCAAGGAATTATCAAGCAGAGCGGTGACGAGCGCTTCGCCTATGACGCCTATCGTCGCTTCGTCCAGATGTATTCCAATGTTGTTATGGGGATGAAAGGTGCCGTTCTCGAGGAGCTCCTGGAACAGAAAAAAGAAGAGAAGGGTGTCCATCTGGATACGGATCTTACTGCAGAAGACTGGAAAGACCTTGTTGGAAAATACAAGGCAAAAATCAAGGAGGTTCTCGGATGCGATTTCCCCGAAGATCCCCAGGAGCAGATTTGGGGGGCGGTCACCGCGGTATTTGGCTCCTGGATGAACCAGAGGGCTATCACCTACCGTAAATTGCATAACATTCCTGCTGACTGGGGAACCGCGGTGAATATCCAGGCAATGGTTTTCGGCAATATGGGCAATGATTGTGCAACCGGTGTCGCCTTCACCCGTGACCCTTCAACCGGTGAGAATTACTTCTATGGCGAGTATCTGGAAAACGCTCAGGGAGAGGACGTCGTTGCCGGTATCCGGACCCCTCAACCCATAAACCGCACCAAGCATAAGCATGGCGATCTTCCCTCAATGGAGGAGGTGCTTCCCGAGTGCTACCAGCAGCTGGTGAAGATCCGGGATATTCTGGAGAAGCATTACAAGGACATGCAGGATATCGAGTTTACCATTGAAAAGGGCAAGCTCTTCATGCTTCAGACCCGTAATGGCAAGCGAACGTCACTGGCATCTATTAAGATTGCCGTTGACATGGTGAAGGAAGGGCTGATTGACGAAAAGACCGCAGTACTGCGTGTCTCTCCGGATCAGCTTGATAAGCTCCTGCACCCCTCTCTCGACCCGAAGGCCCCTCGCACCGTTATCGCAAAGGGGCTTCCCGCATCCCCGGCGCTGCCAGTGGCAGTGTCGTGTTCACGGCCGACGAGGCCGAAGCGGCGGCAAAGCTCGGTCTCAAGGTGATCCTTGTCAGGGTGGAGACCAGCCCGGAAGATATCCACGGCATGAACGCTGCGCAGGGAATTCTTACCGCTCGCGGTGGCATGACCTCACACGCTGCGGTCGTTGCCCGCGGCATGGGCAAGTGCTGCGTTGCGGGGTGTGGCGAGATCTCTGTCGACTATGCAGCAAATGAGTTTTCTGTTAATGGCACCACGGTGAGCAAGGGTGATATTATTACCCTTGATGGCAGCACCGGCGAGGTAATGTTGGGTATGGTGTCAACCGTTCCGCCGCAGCTGACCGAAGATTTTAAAACAATTATGGAATGGGTCGATATCTATCGCACACTTGGTGTGCGCGCCAACGCCGACACTCCGAAGGATGCCCGTACGGCACGTGAATTCGGCGCTGAAGGCATCGGTCTTACCCGTACCGAGCATATGTTCTTTGAGACGGATCGTATCGCAGCTGTTCGTGAGATGATCCTGGCCGACGACGTGGAAGGACAGGAAGAAGGCTCTGGCAAAAATTCTTCCCATGCAGAAGGGCGATTTTATCGGAATATTCCGTGAAATGAAGGGGCTACCTGTTACCATCCGTCTTCTTGACCCACCTCTCCACGAATTCTTGCCCCAAGAGGAGAAGGACATCGAAGCCCTTTCCCAGACCATGGGGGTAAGTGTGGAAAAGCTGAAGCACAAGGTTGAATATCTCCATGAATTCAATCCGATGCTGGGACACCGGGGCTGCCGTCTTGGTGTGACTTTTCCGGAAATCTATGACATGCAGGTCCAGGCGATCATGGAGGCTGCCTGCGAACTGAACAAGAACGAAGGGTTCACCATTGTTCCGGAAATCATGATCCCGCTTGTTGCTATTGTGGAAGAGTTGGCCAGCCTCAAAGTAAATGCTGTGCGGATCTGTGACGAAGTCATGGAACAGTATGGTGTGAAGGTGAAATACCTCATCGGTACCATGATCGAGCTGCCGCGTGCGGCACTCGTTGCAGACGAAATTGCACGGGAAGCGGAATTCTTTTCCTTTGGTACCAATGACCTTACGCAAACAACCTTTGGCCTGTCCCGTGATGACGCCGGAAAATTCCTGCCCTTCTATGTGGAACACGACATCCTCAAGGAAGACCCGTTCGTATCCATTGACCAGAACGGAGTCGGTCAATTAGTGAAGATTGGTTGTGAAAAGGGCCGCTCAACTCGCAAGGATCTGAAGATAGGTATCTGCGGTGAGCATGGCGGCGATCCCGCATCGGTCATCTTCTGTCACAAGCTTGGGCTTGATTATGTCTCCTGCTCTCCCTACCGGGTGCCTATTGCACGTCTTGCGGCTGCCCACGCTGCTCTTCAAGAGGAGCAGGGCACGGATCAGACGGATCGTACCGCCTGATCAAGGGCTCCCGCGGCAAATGGTGAGAAGTGCTAGAATGTTTTTACTGTCGTAACTAAAAGCCCCGGATCTCACGGGGCTTTTTTTATTGTGCGCCGTGCATGCGCACATACTTGCAGGGTGAAAGTCCCTGTCACAACCTGATGGAGGTGAAGTGTAGCGAAGCCCAAGGGCTAAACCGGTAACGGAGGTCTGAAGGAAGGGTGGAACAAATCCGCGAGCTGATGGACAAGAAGCAGGTACGAGGCCTACTTGGTCGGACGAGCGGGCAATTGATCGCGAAGTCCATATCCATCAAGGACCAGGGTGGTAAACCTGACAGGTGTGCGGAGAAAGTATGTGAGCTTACCACGGGAGGCCCTGCAACATGAGTTGCAGGGATTCAGCAGAGGGCATAGTAGGTGGACACAAGCCGGTCAAGGCCGGAAGTCTTACGAAGCCGAAGGCCCGAACGGAAAAGAGAGTGAACAGACGTGAACCAAGGTGAGGTAGTAGATCAGAAAACAGAAGAAACCTTGTCCGGCGATACTAGTGGTGAAGCTGCGAAGTGCGCCGATTTAAGGGAACAAAATCAACCTTCGGTCATGCCGGAACAGGAATGGCGCTCAGCAACGGAAGAATTGATGGAGAGGATTCTTGCCAGGGTCAACATGGAACATGCCCTGAAGAGAGTACTGGCAAATAAAGGTGCTGGTGGAGTCGACAGCATGACGGTTGACGAACTGAAACCGCACTTGGTGACACACTGGCAAGGGCTACGGAAACGTCTCATGAACGGTACGTATAAACCATCGCCAGTACGTTGTGTGGAAATACCGAAGCCGGATGGTGGGGTGCGACAATTGGGTATCCCGATGGTTGCTTCATACTGCACCTCCCGCAGTTTGTTTTGGTAATGACATCATCTTAGTTGACGTCTGAATCCTTGAGGAGTTTTGAATCCAGTCACGGAGGATATTCTCTTGTTGGGCATCAAGCGTAAACAGATAGCGAGATCCTCTGTTTACTCTATGGCCTGCGATGATGCCCCGTTCGATCCAATAATAGACCACATTGGTGCTGATATGCAACATTTCGGCAAGTTCTTTGACGGTCATTTTGCCGGTTGGTCTTTGACAAATGTTGTGCTTGTAGCGGATCCACTTAATCATGGAAACGGTAAAAGGTTTCCCTGTTGAACTGAGGCGCCCTTCCATATTGAAGGCTGCGGCAATATCTGCGTCGCTCAGTTCCTTCTGTGCCAGATTACGCACCTTTTCAATGATCTCTTCGGGATATCGGAGTGCATCTGCATGGTTGCGGAGTAGATCCACCCGTAATGTCTCGCAGGCTCCCCCTTGCCATCGGATATGCAGGAGTGTCTGCTTACGGTCAGCATCCTTTTCTACCGTTACGTCCTTGATAAGGAGCCTGAGGATGCGTTTTTTCTCTTTCGACTTGGTTGTGGACGCGTGCCATAGGTGAGAGAAATCCTCGCTTAGAGCGAGAATGCGTGATTTTTGCTCTGCAGATGCTATGCGTAGTTCTTTGCGCCTGAAGTCAGCGAATTCCCGTTTGATTTCTTCAAGGGCGGTCAGAGCCCCATTCCACCTCTTTTCAAGTGAATTTGCCACCAGTCGGTTTGATGGATCAACTTCCATGTATCGTCTTTCCGCGAGCTGAGCCTCGTAATCAGCCCTCTCGATTCGCATCTGCCACTGTTTGCACAGGGACTGATCCCGTCTTTCCAGCTCTTCCATTGCCTCGATGGCAAGATTGATCTCCGAGGGGACAATTATCTCCATTATCCGCTTGCTGATGGCAGCATCCAAGGGATCTGATCGTGTCGAACCACATCCGGCAGAGGAAAGTCCCTCCCGTTTTCGCCAATTGCACTCATAAAAGGGGGAGATTTTCTCGTTGGATTTGTATCTTACCGTTAACTTGTGTCCACATTCAGCACAGATCAGCAGTCCTTGCAGAAGCGCATGGCCTTCCCTGGCCGGCCCGCATGAAAGAGCTTCCGGCATATTGGTACGATTGAGCTCCAGTTTTCTGCCGTTATCCAGGAACTCTTCCCAACTGATATAGCCCTCATGATGTTCGGGAATGTGAGTCAGCCACTCTTGCTCCGGCATCTGCCGGGTTTTATGACAGATGTCTCCCTGCGGAGTGATCTCCTTGATGCTCCGGTACCGGCCAAAGACATATACCCCTGCATAGGTCGGATTTTTCAGGATATTGAGTACCCGAGTATGGGAGAGAGCTCCCCAGATGAGTTTCCCACTCCATGCTCCACCATAAGCACGCTTTGGGAAGCGCAGTCCCTGTTGGGTAAATTCGTGCATAACCGCATAGGCGCTACCGGTTCTCCTGAAGGTGGTGAACACGAGCCGCACCGCTCCCTGGACCTCCTCGTCGGGATCGAGGACGATATGACCCTGATCGTCATGGGTGAGACCTACCGGCAGAGGAAAGCGTAACTCGCCTCTTTGCGCCTTGTTGCGCTTGCCGCCTTGGAGGCGCGCGCGAATGAAGTGGAGTTCCGCCTGAGCTATAGTTCCCTTCAGGCCAAGGAGAAGACCGTCGTTGAATTCGGCCGGGTCGTAGCAGCCATCCTCGTCGATCACAAGAGTTCCGGTCAGCGCACATAGTTCGAGCAGTTTCTGCCAGTCGAGGCAGGAGCGGGCCAACCGTGATGCCTCCAGAGCAAAGACTGCCCCAACCTGACCCAGGGAGACATCGGCCACCACTGTCTTGAAGTCCATGCGCTGGCTCGATTGAGTCCCGGAAAGGCCGAGGTCTCCATCCAACATCCGGATCATTGAAGGGGACCACCCCAACTCGACAGCTTTTTCCTTCAGTGCATATTGCCGCTGGGTGCTCTCCTGGTGATGCCTGACCTGTCCCATCGTCGATTGACGAAGGTAGATGTAGGCCGGTTTCTGCCGGTGTCGCTCCTCTATCTTCGAAATCATCGTTACCTCCTGTAATGAAGGTGTGGTCGGCGTCCAGGTAGGCCTCAATCATGTTGGCGACCACATAGGCTGCCTGAGTTTGATCGAAATGGATTCCCGGACAATCCATTGCTTTGTCTCCATGGCGGAGTGCCGAAGTTGAAATTCCTTCTGTTCAGGCCAGCAATTCCCGGCGAAACCGAGGGGTAAGAGGGTAGCCATAGATGTCCTTGGGGGAGAGACCATGACGTTTGTTTTCGCGATCCATGCGGCCTCTCCCTGCGGTTACCCCCAGGTACTGCCAGTTGGCTGCCTTGTAACAGGTTCCTTTGAAACGTTGCTGGTCAACCAGAGTTTCCACAAGCACCGGCCTTATACCATAGACACTGTTCCAGTCATCGGCCACTTGCCGTAAGGCCAAAGCCAGGGTGAAGCTGGCCAGATTCTTCACTAGTATCCAAGGCAAGATTAGAAAGCGGCTGTTACATATGATCTTTTGCAGATTTCTGGCCCGCTGCCCATCGTCCCATGCTATCCATTGGTCTCTGGGAGCCATTTTCCATGCCGGACTGGAGAATTGCATACAGCCCAGACAAGTGGTCGGATGGTCTATTAGTTCAACGAAATATCGCAGCTGTGCGCCGAAAGGTAACCGATAACCAAGATAGTGATAGCGGTCGACATACTCATACCACAACTGCCTCTGTGTCCTTGTGGTGACCTTTGTTATGGAAATAGGTGGGAGATCGCTTAGATCAGATGAAAGGATCGTGGTTGGTGGATTGGATTTATCACTTGGCGAAACCAGCATGGAGGTAGAATTGCTTGCTCTCTGAGGTGGCAAATTAACAAGGCCCATTGATTCGAGCTGCTCAAGAAATTGCCGGCATTCAACGGTTTTTAGCCTACCACTTTGCCGTTCCCATGAAAAGAGCTCACAAATGGTACTGGCAATTTCTGTGCGGCTAAGGTTCCGGCAAGTGTCAGTAACTTCTTTGATGTCAGCCAGCTCGCGATCGCTCAATGTCTGCCCGAGAAACGTGATAGGTGGCATAGCAGATATAGCCTTTCCAATCCATAATATTTTCAGGGCCGATGTTACTATACAATTGAGGAGAGAAGATGTCCAGTCATTTTTTCTGATTGCCGACAATTTTTTTAGTAATAGCTCAGAGATCTGGCCGGTGCTATTTGTTTTCATGGCTCAGCTCCTTTATGAGATCGCTAAGGGCCATGAGGGAATCAAAATGAAGGATTGTAGGCAATCTATCGGAAAATGAAGAGGGCGCTGCGAGGCTTGTCCAGTCTCGAGGGATCGCGTGTAACATACCGTAACCGTCCCTGAGTGAGAAGATGTCTGTTCCGCAGGACTTCTTGGTCTTTAAGACTTGTAAGTTCTGACCTCGAAGAGGGTGGTAAGGATGAGTGATTTCAGCCCATCCTGAAGGCTGGCTGTGATACGGTGTAGTTTGCGTTAACTGTCCCAACGGTCCTTGACAGGCTGATCCAACAGGCTGTACTTCAAGTATTGACACCGATCTTCGACCCAGGTTTCTCTGAGTCATCCTTCGGATTTCGGCCCAGACGATCTGCGGTGCAAGCAGTCAAAAAGGCCAAGGAATACGTTGCCGAAGGGTATGGGTATGTAGTGGATATTGATCTTGAGAACTTCTTCAATACGGTAAATCACGATATCTTAATGGGGATCGTACGGTCACGAATTGCCGATGTAGGTGTTGTCAAGTTGATCAGGAAGTACCTTACTGCGGGGGTTTTGGTGGGTGGCCTTACAACGCCAACCGAGAAAGGCACGCCGCAAGGCGGCCCGTTATCGCCCTTGCTGTCCAACATTCTGCTAGATGTCCTCGATAAAGAACTTGAGGGGAGAGGGCAGGCATTCGTCAGATACGCCGATGATGGTAACATCTATGTAAAATCACAGCGTGCAGGCGAAAGAGTCATGGCCTCAATAACCGAGTTCATCGAGAAGAAACTGAAGCTCAAGGTCAACTGTAGCAAAAGTGCAGTTGACAGACCCAGTAAGCGAAAGTTCCTTGGATTTACCGTCGGTGCAAGAGGCAAGACCAGTCCGGCAAAGAAGAATATTGCCAGATTTGTGGCCAAGGTCAGAAGAATCACCTCTCCGACAAAGGGACTAAGCATTGAGCAGGTCTTTGAGAAGTTGAACCCGTTGCTGAGAGGGTGGCTGAATTACTTTGGGCACTGCGACACTCCAAGCATACTCAAAAGGCTTGGGGAATGGGTCAGACACAGAGTCAGAATGATACAGTGGAGGCTGTGGAAACGCAGCGGTAGAAGGTACGATGAACTTGTAAGACTTGGCGTGAAAGAAGGAACGGCCCGCATGACAGTTGGTTCTGCCAAGGGGCCGTACAGGATCGCCAACTCACCGGCACTACATATCGGGTTGAACCTTGAATGGTTCCGCAGTAACAAAATGCCCGACTTCGTTTGTCTTTTGTAGCTCAATTTTCTGAACCGCCGTATGCGGACCCGCTTGTACGGTGGTGTGGGGGGAGAGGAGTCTCGCGACTCCTCCCTATCCCGATTACCGAAATGGGTTCCTTTGTCATCCCAAAAAACACTAAGAGTTCGAAGTTCGTTTATGACGGGAACGCAGTCATCCCGTTCGCTCCTCCTCACACGGCAGGTTTGATATTCTGGTTCACCCGGAACAAGTTGGCCGGGTCGTATTTTTTCTTGATGGCAGCGAGGCGCTCGTAGTTGTCGCGGTAGGTTGCCTTGATGCGCTCCTGTCCTCTCTTCCATCATGAAATTCACGTATGCTCCGCCGGCTGAATAGGGATGTAAGGAATCCCAGCTTTCCCTGGCCCATCTGGTGATGCGCTCCTTGTTGGCCGGGTCCGGATCAACGCCGACAATGACCTGGGCCCAGTTGGCTTCGCGGAAGCTGAAAGCCGTGTCATTAGGGCTTGCCCGGTGGGCTGCTCCACTGATCGGATAGAGATGGATAGTGGATAGCATGGTCGGGATCGATGAGCCGGACTTTACGTAGAGGTTGATGGCCTCGTCGCTCAGTTCATTGACGAAGTTGGCCTTCCAGTACCACTGAAGCCCCGGCGGATAGATGGGATCGAACATGCCCTGCACCGCCGGGTGCGGTAGCGGGCCGACCAGGTCGAGAAGTGGTGGTTTGAAGCTGCGAATGCGGTGGAAAGCGCCTCGGCCTGGTCCATTGGACCGGCGTAGTACCAGATGATGCCGCACACCTTCTTTTTGTGGAGATGCTCGGGAAATGGCGAGCCCGGGGGCACGACCAGAAAGGCGAAGAAGCCGTTGATCTCTTCTGGAGCATGCGTGATGAAATCACGATACCAGCGCATCACGTCGTTTGCCTGCTCCAGTTCCCAGAACATAGGCCCGGCATAGACGGTGTCGATGGGGTGCAGACGGAACAGAAAGAGGTGACGACGCCAAAATTTCCCCCTCCGCCGCGAATTGCCCAGTAGAGATCGGGATTTATTTTGGCGTTGGCCGTTACGAAACTCCCATCCGCCAACACCACATCTGCCTCCAGCAGGTTGTCGACAGACAGACCGCATTTGCGTGTCAGATGGCCGATGCCGCCCCCCAAAGTAAGCCTGAAACGCCAGTGGTCGAGATGATCCCGCTGGGAGTGGCAAGGCCAAAAGGATGTGTGGCATCGTCCACATCACCCCAGACGCAGCCACCCTCTACCCTCACCGTTTTTGCTTCAGTGTCGACCCTGATCCCCTTCATGCGCAAAGATCGATGACCAGGCCGTCATCACAGACCCCCAGCCCTCCCGCGTTGTGGCCACCACCCCGGATTGCCAGGAGCAGGTCGCTGTCACGGGCAAAATTGACGGCCATAATAACATCCGCCACGTCCGCACAGCGGACGATAAGCGGGGATGCCGGTCAATAATGCCGTTGTATACCTTGCGGGCGATGTCGTACTCTACTTCTCCGGGTTTGATAAGCTCCCCGCGTAGATCGGTCCTGAATTTTTCCAGACATTTTTCGCTGAACATAAATACCTCCATGTAGCGTGAAAAGCCCGTTGTTGTTTTGGGTCAGGGGTGTTAGACTTTTTTAATATCAGTTGCAGGTGGGTTGTCAAGGAGGAGGAAAAGTTGGGACGTCCTTAAAAGTTGGAAGTTACGGCTAGGAGTCTGTCGGGCTTAGGAAGTCGATGCGAAAATTCGACTGGGCGAGCCACAAGCAGTTTTCTGACGAATTTGCCGGGCAATAGTTGTTCTCTTTGACCAAAAACAGCGAAGATGTGGCAGGGCCTGATGGATTTGCAGCAGATTTGCCCCTAAGTCCGACAGACTCCTAGGTCAAGATGATAGGGAGGAATAGGTGTAAGGAAAAGGGGACAAATTTGTTTTTCAGTTTCATATGACTTGCTTTCAGCTTTTTCTCCAACCTTCAAAATCTTCTGCAAATCCCTAACCGTGTTGATATTCGGATATCCGATTAAAATAACAGCAAATTTATTCTTGAATTAAACTTCAGAAATGGATAAAATTTAGAAACAAGGAGGTGTTCCATGCCAAACAGAAGGTTCGACAGAATTCAGTTCGAATCCCAGGCCATGGTAAAGACAGGAGGACAATCGTTTGAGGCTTCTACTGAAAATCTCAGCCTGAATGGTTTGTTCATCCGCACTGAAAAACGGCTACCCGTCGGGAACAGGGCGCAGATAATGTTTTTGCTGCCCAGTGCATCAAGAAGTTCTGAAATTTCTGTAAATGGTGCGGTAGTAAGATATGAGAATGACGGGATGGCATTTCAGTTCGGATCTTTCGATCAGGATTCCTTCTCCCTTTTGAAGACGATTATCAACAGAAAAGCGCTGAATCGCCTTAAAATGAATCCTTCCGCAAAGTGAATTCTCCAAGCCTGTCCCTTTTAACTGTTACTCAAGGGACAACTGTAACCTGTGTAGTCCACCCCCCCCCTGACGGTGCGGCAACCTGCCACCGCTTGCCACCTCTGTTCCGCGTTCTGCTCAAAGAAACGTTTGCCTCTAACTCCATCAGCATGGCGTACTGATAGATTTTTAGAATGTCCATGGTTGTTCTCCGGCATAGGTGCGTTTTACACGTAACGCTATCATATATATAATTCTGGTGATATCCATGATAAGCAGAGGCTGTTTTGCCTCAGTCGTAAATGGACTTTCAAGCCGTTTGATTTAGTAAAATAGTCAGCATATTGATTAGGGACAACGCGAAATTTAATCTGGTTAATTTAGTTAATCCTTGTCCAGAACTTCTCGTACTTTCTGTAATAGATCGTTCTTATTAAAAGGTTTCGTAATAAATTCCGTTCCTTCTTCTAACATGCCTTTCTTCTGCATAACATCTGCCGCGTAACCGCTGATGAACATTATTTTGATGCCGGGTTTTATCTTTCTGATTTCGTACTGCATTTCCTTGCCGTCTTTCTTTGGCATTACCAGATCGGACAGGACAAGGGAAATATCATCGTGCTCCCTGAACCGTGCCACCGCGTTTTCACCGTCATCGGCAATAATTACCTTGTAACCGGCCCTTTCCAGTATTTTCTTCATAAACATCCTTACGATCTCTTCATCCTCGACGACAAGCAGGGTTTCCGTACCACCGGTATGCGGTGTGGAGATTTTTGATTCTTCCTTGACGGCATGCCCCTTAACCACCGGCAGGTATATATCGAATGTCGTCCCTTTGCCAGGTTCGCTGCTGACCAGGACTGAACCGCCGTGCTGTTTTACGATTCCATAGACAATGGATAATCCAAGGCCCGTGCCTTTGCCGATCTCCTTGGTTGTATAAAATGGTTCAAAGATGCTTTCCATCGTCTTTTTGTCAACCCCTGTGCCGGTATCGGTTACGGATATCATGGCGTATTTGCCGGGTGACGGCAGGTCATACAGCTTTTCCGAGCCATCCTCAACAACCACCTGCCTTGTGGTGATAGACAGATGGCCTCCATGTGGCATGGCATCGCGGGAATTGGTCGCCAAGTTCATCAGTACCTGCTCGATCTGTCCGGGGTCAGCCTTGATCACCAAGTTTTTGTCGATAAAATTGGTACTAAGCGCGATATCTTCTCCGATAATCCTTTCAATAAGTTTGACGGTATCACTGATGACGGTGTTAATGTGTAAAGGTTTCAGGCTGATTACCTGTTTCCTGCTGAAGGCAAGGAGCCCCCTGGTCAACTCCGCGGCCCGTTCAGCTGCTGTCAGTACGATTTTGATGCTTTCCTGCGATATCTCGTCGTCTTCGGGGATACTCTCCATGAGTATTTGCCCGTAGCCGGAAATTGCGGTGAGCAGGTTGTTGAAATCATGAGCCACCCCACCGGCAAGGATGCCGACGGATTCCATCTTCTGCGATTGCAGGAGTTGCCGCTCCAGTTTTTTTCGATCCGTCATGTCGTGGATTATTCCCTGGTAACCTGAAATCTGTCCCGCATCGTCCTTGATGACCGACATGGAAAGAAGTATGAAGATTTTCTCGCCGGCCTTTTTCTTCATTTCCACTTCGAAGTCACTTACAAATCCGGATCGGTACAGCTTTTGCCACAACACCTCCCTGTCTTTCCGATTGCAGTAGAGTTTTTCCAGATCCAGGGAAAAGAGTTCCTCCTTTGTATAACCAAAGAGGGCTATGCCGGCCTGGTTCATGTCAATAATCCTTCTTTCGGGATCCGAAATGAAAATTGTGTCCTTTGATTTCTCGAAGAGTCCCCGGTATTTTTCCTCAGACTTTCTGATGACTTCTTGCGCACTCTTGATCTCCGTATGATCGATGAAGGTAATCAGATTTCTTTCTCCTATAAAGGAAAAATTAAACTCAATATGGCGAATGGTGCCGTCCTTACAGGTAACCATTGCTTCCATTGGTTCGAATGTACGTATATTCTTAATGGCCTGTTCAACCTTTGATTCCCACGCAGTCTTAACTACTCTTCTATATTTTTTATCCGGATAGGCAAGAGACCACCAGTGACCTACATCGGGAATATCTTTCTGCGTGTATCCGAACAGCTCAGTAAATTTCCGGTTCAAAAGGATGATTTTTTCCTCTATGTCGCAAGATACGGCCATTGCTACAGGGGAATGTTCAACGAGTTGCCTGAAGTGTCTCTCGCTCTGCATCAGGGCATCTTCCGCCCGTTTTTTATCGGTGATATCAGTATGCGACCCGGAGGATCTGTATGGAACCCCGTTAGAGTCCCTCAGGCAGATACCACGGGCAAGGATGTAGCGATAGCTGCCGTCCTTGTGCCGGAGTCGGTATTCGACCTCATATGAGGGAATTCTCCCCTCCATATATGCGACAAAAGCATCCATCACCCTACGGTAATCATCAGGATGGATCCTTTTCTTCCATTCTTCCGCATCATTGGGGATTTCATCATCTTCATAGCCGAGCATGCTTTTCCAGCGTGGTGAGTAATAGACCTCGCCGGTTGAAAAATCCCGGTCCCATATACCGTCATTTGACCCCTGAACGGCCAGAGCGTATCTTTCCTCGCTTGTTCGCAGAGCTTCCAAGGTTTTTTCCAGTTGCTTTGTCCGCTCGACAACCCGTTTTTCCAACTCTTCGTGAGCCAGGCGCAACTCCTCTTCCATCCGCTTGCGCTCGGTGATGTCGCGGGCAACGCCGACGATCCGGTAAATTTCGCCGACGATATTGCGTACGGGGATTAGCACTGTGTGAAAATGCCTGCGTCCCAGCGGTAGATCTAATTCCTCGTCGTAGTTGATAATCGTTCCTGCCTCCAAGCAGCAACGATAGTTGGTGATGACTTGACTGGCCAGTTCCGCGGGGATTACCTCTTCGATAAACTTGCCGTACATCTTCGCATTTGAAAACCCCGCTGTCTTTTCCTCGGCCGGGTTGAAACCTGCGAACTTGAAGCGGCCATCAGCGGTTACATCCAGCAGGAAAATACACTCCGAACTGTTTTCAAACACCTCTCTGTAACGCAGTTCGCTTTCCCTCAGTGCTTCCTCCGCCCGCTTGCTCTCAGTGATATCCCATGAAAGGTCACCCAATTGAGATACCGTCTCGATGTCATCTTCATTGTAGTTATTGGATTTGTTGCCAACGCCAATAATCGCCTTGATCATGTCGCCTCGGAAAATTGGTACAACGACTTCCCGGACGACCTGGGCATGCCCCTCTGGCATCCCTTTGCGATTAGGCAAGGAAGCATAATCGTTGTGAATAACGGGACGACGTACCTTCACGCACTCCACCCATACACCAGCTTGGGCAATGTCATAGTGGCTGCCCTTCGCAGCAGCCGTACACATGTTTTTCAGGGTATTTGTTGACCAATTCTGCAATGAGAGCGTTTCTTGATCTGATTCGAGAAAATGATAAAAACCAATTTTACTTCCAGTCAGTGCTTCAATTTCATCCAATGTTGCAGTAAGCAATTCATCCATCGAGTGAGTATTGGCGAATTCCAGCAAACGGAGGCGTGCCTGCATAATATTCTCGCTTCGCTTGCGCTCGGTGATGTCCTGTACCATTCCAACCGACCTGACGATGCGGCCTGACTCATCCCGAATGTTTTCACACTTTTCGTGAACTATGCGTATCTCTCCGGAATCCTTCTTTACAATACGATGCTCGATGTCGTATTTGTCCTGCCCCATACTGACGGACCTTGAGTAGGCCTCGTTCACCGCGGCGCGGTCCTCCGGATGGACCCGTTCCAGGAAAGTTTCGTAGTTTGCGGCGAACTCGCGCGGCTGCATGCCAAAAATCCGGCATACCTCATCCGACCAGCTTAGCTCGTTCTTTTCTAAATCCAGATCCCAGCTGCCCAGGTGAGCGATCTCCTGGGCCCGACTCAGACGCTCCTCGCTCTGTCGAAGCTCCTCCTCCGCCCTTTTGCATTCGGTGATGTCGCGGGCAATCGTTGATGCACCTGTGAATCCGCCTGCTTCATTGATGATTGGAGATATATTCAAGGAGATGTTGATCTGCCTGCCTTCCTTCGTAACACGCACGGTTTCGAAGTTCTTAATACGTTCTCCCCGACTGATTTTTTCAAGAATCCACAAAACCTCGTCCTGTTGGTCGGGTGGGAACAGGATCGAGATATTTTGACCGATAATCTCCTTTGCGGAATAGCCGTAAATATTTTCCGCACCTCTATTCCAACTGGAAATGGTGCCATCCAACGATTTGCCGATAATCGCATCGTCTGAGGAAGATACCAGTTCAAGAGCCGAGGAAAATTGTCTCTCTTTTTCCTTGAGCTCTTCGATTAACTCGGCTTTGGTCATTTTGTCATACTTTGCCATTTGAGACCTCTAAGCTGCCGACGCAGAATCATTGTGTTGTGGCAAACTCTAATTAAATCAATAACTTGTTTAATATGTAACAGTAATTTCAAATTTGGGTTTCTGTTGGCCCAACTCCACTTAGCCTCTTTAGATATTAGAATCTAAATCAAAGATTACAATGTCTGCAAAACGATAATCTGGTTTGTACAAGTTTAGAAAATTCCAGATCCCTTGGATTGCTGCATACTTGGTTGGTTCGTTGTTGTTTTGGCTTCCTCTGCACGTTTCCGGCTGCGCTCATTGCGGCCATAGGCAGTTGCCCCGTTTTTGAAAAACTTCTTCTGCCATTCGTAAAACACTTTCGGTTGAAGTCGATATTCGTCACGCAAGTCTGGTACTGCGACGCGGTCAATCAAATGACGTTTGAGGATGAAAACCTTCTCTTCGGGGGGGTAATTGTAACGCTTTTTTCGCATGGACTTTCCTCCGTTCGTGGTGGTGTATCACAAACGACTTTAAAGTCCTATTCTCGCTGAGTCAAAACAGGAGAGGCTTATTGCAGAACTGCATTCGAGTTGAGGAGAGGGTAGTGTAGTGTGGGGCAGGGTAGGGCAGGGCAGTCATTCTGTCCGAGTTTGCGGCGATCTTTGCCGATGGAAAAGCCGTTTTCCATCTTGGCCTTTTTCTTTATCTTGGTGGCGAGTTAGGCAAGCTGTGGAAAAGACTCCCCTGAATTTCACTGAATTTCCCACACAATCTAGCCTTATTCGTTAAACCTCAGCTATATTTTTCAAAATTTCGATCAAATATTTGCTGGCTCACCAATGCTTGTAACGGTGTGATCCTGCAAAATATGAATATTTCTTTAATCCTGCCTTTTGGTATTTGACTTTTTTTCAACTTCTTATGGTTCTTTAAATCCAATACTATGAAACCCTTTATATACTCATCTCCCGACATTTTAACCAACTCGTCTTTCGGGAGCGTCCCATCTTCTATGTCATCATACTCTGGCAATATTGCGACAGTATCATACCACCAAAGAAATTTAACAGGTGTATCCTCTTTGCATATGTACCATGAGTCATTCATTGGGATCACCGCTGTTGCGCTTGGTTGGCAACTTACTCTTTATCTCAATAAGTTACAAAACTTACCTACGTTCAGCCTCACTCCTTTTGCACCGAGAACTGACCCGTCACTTCACTAGAGGGAATAGCATTTCCTTCTTCAGTACAACCATCTTCTTGCCGCCATTGCCTGTGTAGACAAGCTCGACCCGGTCAATACCGTCATCCAAAGATAGAGCCATGAGGTCAAGCATGGATAATTGACTCACTTCCATAGAGTTAACCGTAAAGACCTCATCACCCACCTTGATTCCGCTTCTGGCGGCGGGAGAACCTTTCATCAACCCCTTTACGACCACCCTGCCTTTGTCTCTCTTCAACGCCAAGCCCCAACTATACACATTCGTCTCGTATTTATCATTTTCATAACGCTTCAGGATCATCTCCCCGGCGGGGTAGTCAAGAGTAACCAGGAAATGCGATAAGGCTTTTTGCCCTATTAAAACTTCATGGGTCCCGGATGAAGCACAAGGAACGTTGTTGAACTCCAGTTTGCCCAAGCTGAGACTGTTCATTCTCAGCAGGTAGTCCTTATCACTTGACCCGGCCAGGCCACTGCTCATTGACCCCTCTGATTCTAAAACATCACCTGCCTTGAATTCCTTCAACTCACGCATGATTTCAGTCGGGAGACCAATGCCTGGATGCCCGGTATCGATGAAAGCGTCGGTGTCTATGCTTTTGTCGACTGTGCATTCAATTTTAGGTGCGAACCCTTGTGTCATTTCAGGTTTGAACTTTATTACCACCTCGCCGTCCTTGGCAGGAAGCACTTTTCTTGCTGTCGGAAATTGTCAGCAACCGGTGCCTGTAGTCGATGGTGACTCTGAAGTACCTGAGAAACGAAGACCCCACAATTCCATCAAATCCAAAATCTGATAAATCTGTAATGACAGCCGCGGAATCTTTCACTTTGACGTCGCCTATACTGAGGATACCAAGCTTGGCTAGTTTGACTTTTTTTGTCTTGCCAGCCGAGTCGTTAACATCGACTTCCACTTCACCATTGAGTCCCAATTCTGATGCAATTTTTTTGTCAACTACCGTGAGAGCGGCGGTATCCAGGATGAAGTTGAATTCTTTTGTTGAATCGTTGACACGCGCCTTTATGATTATGGCGTGTGCTTTCATATCGAAAGGTATGGTGCTTTCAATAGGATGTGATGATATTGCTTCGCCACTATTCACTATGGAGATGGCCTTCAGCATTGTGCAGCCTGAAATCAGGATCCCAACGCTCAGAAGAGAAGCTATCTTGATGATACGCTTGTTCATACAGTCTCCTTCGGTACAAAATAGGCGCACGAATATGAAATATAGGTCGTGACCTTAACCCTTAATTCAACGGGGTGAGGGTTCACCTGCCGGGTTTTAAGGCAGGTGCAACCCGCGTTGGTTGGGCATTCTAATGTTACAACCTCAGAGAGTTACTTAACCTCTCCCAAACCGAATCTTCTTCCCTCTTCATTTATAGCTTTGTATAAAAGAGGTAATTCTTTAGATCTGATGTCGGTTGGTGAGCTAGGTATAGCCTTCAACCTCTCCTCCCTCGACTTTAATTTAGGAAGTTCTACTATGCCAAAAATAACCTTCAACTTTATTAATTGAGGATACCCCCCCTCCTTTAACAATAACTCCAAATCTCCAGTGCTTCCTATTTCCTTTGAGAAAAATATCTGTTCACCCACAGCAGTAATTCCTTTAGGGAAATCACACTCGGGAAAACTACCGTATCCAGGTTTATAAATGATGAACTCAGCCTTGTCTTCTGTAGACAATGGTTGTATCAGAGTAGTATAAGATGGGAAATAAAATTCACCTTTTTTGTCGGTTAAAGTCTCTTTGACTTTCATTGGAAATGTATCACCGCCGGCCCCTGTGAATCCTGGTAAAAACTTAGTATATACCACTACCACCACTGCACCTTCTATTGGCTCCTTAGTCTCCGCATCTAAGACTTTACCTTTAAACTCCGGTTTATGGTAAATGAGCCAACTCGCCTCTGAAGATGCAGTTATGAAAGAGAGTACGAGCACTAACATTATAATGAATCTTGATTTCATATTAGAGTAATCCTATTGCATTCTTGCTGCCCAACTCGTTAATCACCGGTATCCGTATATAAGTGACTTTCCACCTATATACGTAAACAGTGCCGTATATAAGTTGCCTGGCAGTCACCTATATAGGAGGCTTCATCCCGTATTTCCGTGGCAAAAGCTGGTAACCGGTATAAGTGACTTGTTCTCCATATACCTGTCCTGTCCGGTCTGCTCGCATCGTACCCCAGCCTGCCGCCTACTCCCTCACGATCCGTCCACCAGTGTCGAATCACCCCGAATCGCACCAAAACAGACCCGCCAGACACGTTCCTCCGATTTCCATCGCCCACCTGCGGCTTTCAGTTTCTCCCGCAATGTCGTTTCGGTGTACTGCACGGCAACGGCAACCAGGTCCGTGTCCCGGTAGCGGGACGTCAACCTTGGTCGCCTGTCCACGATGAGCTCGGCCGTCGTCAGGTTGTCCCCTGTTCGCTCATCATACCGGTACCGGACACAGACCAGCGCAGCGCCAACCCGAGCCACCAATCGCTGAGTCCCTTTTTGTCCCGGCTTCAGGTGGCCATATGCCTTCATCTCCTTCAGTATTGTATCCCCCCTTCTAAATAAAAAGCCGTCCTTGTCAGCACCCAGTGCTGGGGGAAAACGGTTTTATCCTCTCAACTCCCCCACTGAAAATAACATCTGTGGGACACCAGGAGGATGCCCATAAGTTTATAAGGTACTCCTGAGAAACGTATTTATTTAGGGGCGTCCCCATGCTTCTGTAATTACTTAATTTAATGAAATATGCATTCATAGAAACCGTCAATCATCTTTCGTGTTTTATAACACAGAATTATCTGGAACTTAATTTATTTGTTGCAGAAAAGGGTTGCACAGTGCAAAAAGCCCCGCCGTTAAGGCAGGGGCTTTTTGAGCGTAGGGGGGATGGGTTCTTGTTGCAGAACTGCATTCGAGTTGAGGAGAGGGCAGGGCAGTCATCCTGTCCAAGTTTGCGGCGATCTCTGACGATGGAAAAGCCATTTTCCATCTTGGCTTTTTTCTTCACCTCGGTGGCGAGAGAGGCAAGCTGTGGAAAAGACTCGATCCTTTAGACTTCCGTGCTGACAATGCCAATGGAAAGGGAGAGAAGGTTGAACTCTTCGTCGAGCCCTCGACGATTTTGCCGTGTAACTGCCTGTATTTGAACCTTTCATCGCTATTGGTACTGCAACTCACAGCCGCATCCAAAGTGGAAGAAGGATGCATCTGCGTTCACTGGGCCATTGTTGCACCATCGTCCGGACGATACTTATCCGCGAATTCCACAAGGCTCCTGATCATCTCGCCTTCCGGAGTCGGGTCGATGTGGGGGATCTTGCTCTGACCTCCCAGTTTGCCGCGTATTTCATCTGACCAGGAATAGATCAGCCCTTCATCCACTGTAATGACCTCGGGAGTATCTATCCTTTTCTGGCTGCGGAATGTGGCATAGTCGGCATTTTGGGAGATAAGACTTTTGTCAAGTTGGTCGGCGAATCGGGTATTTTCCCGGAGGCTGCCCTGGCGCAAAGCCAGGACCCATAGGTGGCGGCGTCCGACGATATGCGAACCGACCATGAATTCCCTGACTTCGACACCCGGAGTCCGGTTCAGGGCCGCAACTGCCTCTTCAACCTCTCCCTGGCTGACCTTTTCCTCGAAACGATCCAGAAACCGGTCCCTGCCGGTGAATTCGATACGCAGCGGATTCCGCGAGACGAAACGCAGGGTATCACCGATGTGGTACCTCCAGAGGCCTGCACAGGTTGAAAGCAGTACCGCATAGCGACGGTTCAGTTCTATTTCTTCAAGGGGGACAGCGGGCCCGTTCGGGCTGGGCCTGCCGTTTTCGTCGAGCTGTTCGAAGGGAAGGAACTCGAAAAAGACGCCGTAGTAAGGGGTGAAGCGCATCAGTTCTTCGCCAAAAACCTGAAAGGCCATGAAAGCTTCGGAAGAGGGGAGCAGTTCCAGGAAGGAGGGTTGACTGGTGCGGAAGAGTCGATCGAATTCGTTACGGTACGGCTTCATGCTGGTGCCGCCATGGATGATGAGTTCCAGGTGAGGGAACAGATCCGTCGCATTCCTGCCGGCCAGTTCCGTGCAGCGCTTCAGGAGCAGGAGTATCCAGGGAGGTACGCCAGAGATGCCGCGAATGCTGTCGCCGGAAAGGAGGAGCCGAGCCATGTGCTCCATTTTTTCTTCCCAGGGGAGGCTTGCTGTTTTTTCATCCGGGGCTATGAACGGCCGAAGGTAGAGGGGGCGGTTGTTCAGGGTGACGGCACTCATGTCGCCGCTTTTTGCGCCATTACCCACATCTCTCAGCTGGGTGTTGCCCGACATGTAGAGGAGTTTTCCTCCGAATAGTCTGCTGGACCGGTTCCCGGCGAGATAACAGGCCATAAGATCGAGAGCGGCCCTGCGGTTTTCCGCGAACATCTCCCAGCTGAAAGGGATGAATTTGGTCGGTGCCGTGGTGCCGGATGTCTCACAATAAAAGGGCACACTCCCGGGCCAGGTGACATTTTCCAGGTTGATGCTCAGTGTGCCGTTCTCATCCCGGATGCCTGCCGAGAAGTACTCGATCCAGAAGTCGGCATAGGTTCTCAGTGGAACGCTTTCCTGGTAGCGTCGGTAGGCTTCATGGAAGGGTATGCCGATCAGTCCTTTGAAACCGTGGTCAATGCCGAAACTGGTAAGCGCCGCACGTGAAATGAGCCGTGAAAAAATTGCCCTCTGGCTCAGGTGAGGGTCGCGGGAGTGAAAGCTTCTCGAACGGGCGGCAGCAGCTGTCTTCAGGATTACGTTCATAGTTGCATAAGGTCAGACTACCGCAACAAGGGTTGTTTCGCAGGTTTTGTCATACCATTCCTTCAGAAGAGGGTTGTACGAACTGTGATGAAAGATCAGGGAGGCATGGGCAACAGTGTCTCCGGCATCAACAGAACAGACATTCCGTACGATACCGTTTGGAAAGAGAGATGTGTGTGTCTTGTGGCACCTCATGGCGGCAAGACTCGGCGAGGTCGGTACTAACATGTTTTCCTCCATTTCAGCAAGCAGGGTGAGTATCGGTCCGTTAAACAGCGGTACGGAGGTGTCGGGCAAGGGAAACTCCTTCAGCGCATTGACCCTTTCATATGCGCCACCGGAAGTGGTCATTGCGATTACCTCCATAATCTTCCTACGGATGGAGAGATGCCGCCTTGTCATTGTCCGGTTTTCCGCGCCGGCCTCGAACAGGCTCTGGAAACAGCGGCGAGCCCTTTCAATCTGACGCGTGACATCTTCGGCTTTTCCGCTTTCGGCCTTCAGGATACGGCGCAGATTGCTTTCAATGAGTCTGACGCCACCTTTTTTGTCTCCATTGGGCCGGACCAGGTCTTCCGTGCAGAGTACCGGACTGGCCATTACGATGCCGCGTATTTCCACAGAGGTAGCAACTCTCTCGCGTAGAAGACGTGCCGTGAGTCCGCACCCGAAACTGATACTGAAAAGGATTGGACTCTCGCCCCTGCTGTTGATCTCTTCGATAAGGTCGGCCAATTGCGCCACGAACATCTCGCTGGAAAAACCGTTGCGTGGATAATTTATGTAATAAATGTCCCCGTATGTTTTCAGGAAAGGTCGCTGAAATTCCACCACTTCCGTTGAGTCGGGAACAAATCCGGCAATAACGATGGTTGGGGTTGAGCCATGTCCCTTTTCTCTGTAGATGTGGCAACGGACTGAGTGATACCTGGAGCATCTTTCCCTAAGTTCCAGTTCTCTGCGGCGTGGCGTTGTTTTGTGGGGTTTTATGGATATCTGGCGCATCAACCCGGTGGCAACGGTTGCAACCGCAAGCATGGCCTGGTTTTGTCGAATGGTTTTTGCAACATCGGGGCCTGCGAAATTTCTAGCCATGGCAGTCACTCCTCCCGTAGAGCTGATGCCTGAACTATCCCATGGTGGCGTTACACCTCTGTTGCAGTCGGGAAAAGAGTAGGTTGAAAGTGGGAATCGTGAAGATTTCTTTCCATTACCAGATCAGCGCTATTCTTCCGCTATAAAACTTGTCATCCTCGAATGTCTCTATCGGGGATCAATGATATCAGTCGGTTAGAAGCTGGATTCCCGATCAGAATCACTTCGGGAATGACAGTTTTAGGAACTGGCGGAAGATTGACGCTAAGCAGGTACCATTATGACAGCGAGGTATGCCGTATATCTTTTCCCTTGATCATGAATATGACCATCTCGGCTATGTTTGTGGCGTGGTCGGCGATTCTTTCCAGATACTTGGAAATGTAGATCAGTTTCACTGCCCGATTGATGCCGGCAGGATCCTCCATCATGTAGGTCAGGAGAACTCGCTGTAGCTGGATGTTCAGGTCGTCGACGATCTGATCGTTTCCGCAGACCTTTCGGGCAAGTTCCACATCACCCCTCACAAAGGCATCGAGCGACTCCTGCACCATGGTCCGCGCCAGTTCGGAAAGGCGCGGCAGGTCGATGTAGGGTTTTAGCTGAGGTTCTTCATTCAATTCCTTTGCCCGTTTCGCTGTGCTTGCGCACTGGTCGCCTATCCGTTCCAGGTCGGTAACAATCTTCAAGGCAAGGGTGATAAAGCGCAAGTCACTGGCTGCAGGTTGCCTGCGTGCCAGTACTTCCAGACATTTTTCATCAATGTGGACTTCCAGGCGATTTATTTCGTGGTCAGACAGTATTGTCTGCTCGGCAAGCTTTACGTCCCTTTTCACAAGGGCCCGGGTTGCGTTGGAGATCATCAGTTCAACTCTGCCTCCCATTTCCAGGAGCAGGGTGCGTATTTCCTGTAGATCGGCGTCAAACTGCTTTACGCTGTGCATTCGTTCCATGGAGCACCTCGGGATACTGGTTCGATGTTCGACATTCAAGGTATACTGGCGGCGTATTCAGTTTGGTTTTATGACCATTAACAGTTGAACGGCTTCTGACCCTCTGATGTATGGCTGTTTCATGCGAGAACGGCCGGTGTGTGCCGGCCGTTCTCATGGGGGACTTCGTGGGGGAATGTGCGACTATTTCAGCTCGGAAATGCTCTTGTTAGCCATAGCCGCAGTCAGCGGGAGGAAGCCGTCCTTTATGACGATTTGCTGGCCTTCCTTGGAAAGGACGAACTTCAGGAATTCTTCCTGCATTTTTGGCAGGGGCTTTTTGGGATTCTTTGCTACATAGATATAGAGGAAGCGGCTCAGGGGGTACTTGCCGCTGAGTGCGTTAGCATAGTTTGCTTCGACAGCGGGTTGTCCCTCTTTTGCGGAAAGAGCCAGGACTTTGACACCGGAGGTCCTGTAGCCGATTCCGGAGTAGCCGATGCCGTTCATGTCTTTGGTGATTCCCTGAACAACCGAAGCGGAACCGGGCTGTTCTTTGACAGTGTCTTTGTAGTCGCCTTTTTCAAGGGTGTGCTCCTTGAAGAAGCCGTAGGTGCCGGAAGCTGAATTGCGGCCATAGAGGCTGATGGGTTGTTTGGCCATTTTGCCGGTCAGGCCGAGCTGACCCCAGGTGGTGATGTTGGTGGGGTAACCACGCTTGCGATTCTTGGAAAAGATGGCGTCGAGTTTTTCAAGGGAAAGGCTTTTCAGCGGGTTGTCTTTATTGACAAAGATGGCGATGGTGTCGATGGCCACGGCAACCTTGGTCGGCTTGAAACCGTACTTTTTCTTGAAGGCATCGATTTCTGTGCTCTTCATATCCCGTGACATGGGACCAAACTGGGCAGTTCCGGCCACCAGGGCGGGAGGCGCGGTGCTGGAGCCCTTTCCTTCAATCTGGATGTTTACGTTGGGGTACTTCTTGCGGAAACCTTCGGCCCACATGGTCATCAGGTTGTTGAGAGTGTCGGAGCCGATGCTGTTGACATTGCCCGATACTCCGCTGACGGTCTGGTATTTCTTCAATCCCTTGTCCACCTTGAGTGCTGCAGCGGATGCGACTCCCGTGGTAGCTACGGCTAAAAGGGCTGTGATACAGAAAACTTTTTTAAGCATTATTTCCTCCTTCTGAGAAATGAGAAGTCTGCATTTTGAGATATACTAGCGGTAGAATGTGACAGCAGTGTTACAGTGGTGCTAAAGTATTCAAACGCGGGGGATGGCGCGAATATAATTGCGAGTATACATTATCTGCTGCGAAACACTCTTGGTGTGGATTTGGGCATGAGCTGAACAGGAGGTGGTGCCATGGTGGGAAACAACATGATGTACGGATATCATCTCGGGATTGGATGGATGCTCTTCGGTCTCGTTTTCTGGATTTTTATCGTGGTCTGCACAGTCCTGCTGGTGCTGTGGATAATCGGGAAAAGCGGGAAAGTGATGCATGCGCACAAAGTAGATTCAGCCCTTGAAATATTGAACAAGAGGTATGTCCAGGGAGAGATTTCCAAGGAACACTATGAAGAGATGAAAAAGGATATTGCTGAAAAATAGGAGTGATTGACTAAAACGGTCCATCCCTTGTCTTGATTGGCATGCCGCGGACAGTGCGGCTACGGGCAAGACAAGGGATGCCAAGCGTGGTAGTCTGCTTGGGTGTTACATTCGAAATGCCAATTTCAGGCGCCCATGAGGAGGCTGTACTCGCGGTTTATCTCTTCGACAGTATCCGTGTTCGCTTTCAGCAATGAGTGGAGTTCGACCAGTGTTGCAAGGTCTGTTTCAAGAAATTCCATTCCGGCAATTTTGCCATCGGCATGTTTTATCTCGGCATTCAATTGCAGGTATTTGTCTGAATGGCCAAGGGGGAAGGAAAGGCATATGCCGTCTCCCTTGTTGAGCGGGGTGGCCATGCCGAACTCGATCATTGCCCCTTTGAGGGAGATGTCCTGAAGGGTTACTTCAGCTGAACCGTGTTCGTAATCCACAAAACATTTTTCGACAATTTTGAAGCGGCTGAAACGTCTCTCTGCCATAGCCAATTCCTCCTTGAATACATTGATAAAGTAGCCAATTTCCTGTTGCCACTGGTTTTTCAGGTAAAAAGGTGATCTGCACCACCCCTTATTTTTAAAAATAGCCGAAAATACGTCGCCAAACAAATTAATGGTGTCAAAGAAGACACCCTTTAATTAATGTATCGGCACGGTGAGGAAATACTTTAGAGCTTTTCTGTGAAAAAATATTTCTGACGATACTTTCTGCCGAATGTTTGAAATAGCCGGGGTGACTATGATCATGTCCGTTCATATGCATTCCAGTCTCGCATCCCGTCTTTACGTCATCTTTAACCGCGTCTCAACCACAAAATCCTCGCCGTAACCCTTCTTCGCCAGCGGTTTTGCTCAATCTACACATCTGAATCTGACATGAATTCGGGCGCGATCTCTCGTAACGTTATGTACGGATACGCTCCAAGCTTTTACATTACCTTTACATGTAAAGGTAACCGGAGAGGGTACACTAGTAATGTAAAAATCTTTTACCCTTTTTGAAAAGAAAGCACAGGTTTACTATGAAAATCCTCCTGATTTACCCAAACAATCCCGATACCTTCTGGAGTTTCAGACATGCCTTGAAATTTATCTCCAAAAAAGCCTGCTATCCCCCGCTGGGTCTGCTGACGGTCGCGGCAATGCTCCCTGGAAGCTGGGAAAAGAGGCTTGTGGACATGAACACTCAAACGTTGTCCGACAAGGAACTTCGGTGGGCTGACTATGTGTTTATCAGTGCCATGACCATCCAGAGGGAATCGGTGAAAAAACTGCTGGCCAGATGCCGGCAGTTAGGCGTCTGTACTGTTGCGGGCGGACCTTTGTTCACCACCAGTCCGGATGAATTCGATGACGTCGATCACCTTGTGCTCAACGAAGCCGAGATTACTCTTCCTCCCTTTCTCGAAGATCTGCAGCGAGGACTGGCACGTCACATATACACTTCTGAAAGCCGTGCCGAGTTGAAAGATACCCCGGTCCCTCTCTGGAAACTGATAGATTCGAAAAAATACGCGGCAATGAATATCCAGTATTCCAGGGGGTGTCCTTATGATTGCGAATTCTGTGATATAACGGCGCTGTTTGGGCGGGTACCGCGTACAAAGACGACAGAACAGCTGCTTGAAGAGTTGGAAAGCCTTTATGTCGGGGGCTGGAGAGGCGGGGTTTTCTTCGTTGACGACAATTTTATTGGTGACAGGAAAAAGCTGAAAAATGACATTCTTCCGGCACTTATCCAATGGATGACACTCAGGGGACATCCGTTCAACTTCATAACCGAGGCATCAATAAACCTGGCGGATGATGATGAGTTGATGGAAATGATGGTCACTGCCGGGTTCGAGGAGGTCTTTATCGGTATCGAGACGCCCAGCGAAGAGGGGCATAATGAGAGCGGCAAAGAGCAGAACAAGAACCGCGATCTACTCGGCTGCGTAAAAAGAATTCAGAAATCAGGCCTTCAGGTTCAGGCAGGCTTTATCGTCGGCTTCGACAGTGACTCACCGACTATTTTTGAAAGGCAGATTCGTTTCATCCAGGAAAGCGGCATCGCCACCGCCATGGTCGGGATGCTCACCGCGCTGAGCGGCACGAAACTGTATCAGCGCCTGGTCAGGGAAGGGAGAATGCTGGAGGATGCTTCCGGCAACAACACCTCCATTGCAACGAATTTCGTTCCCAAAATGAAGATGGAACTGCTTGTTAACGGCTACCGCTCAATTATTGATACTATATATGCGCCAAAGAACTATTACCGACGCGTCATCACCTTCCTCAAGGACTACCAGCCTCTGCATCGTGGAGGGATTCATCTTAAGCCGGGCTACCTTGGGGCGCTGTTCAAATCAATGCTGATACTTGGAATTCTGGGCAAGGAAAGATTCCAGTACTGGAAATTGTTTTTCTGGTCACTATTTCGGCGGCCCCGGCTGTTTCCGACTGCCATCACCCTGGCCATTTACGGATTTCATTTTCGCAAGATTGCAGAAAAAATCTCCTATAGCTCAAGGTGAAATCGGGAAATTATTCCTTATTCTGTTTCAGGGTGTCCAGTTCATCCAGGTAGTTGTCGCGGCAGGATGGGCACAATCCGTGGGTAAATTCGATGTCCATGCGATCTTTGAGGTATGACTCCACCTGTACCCAGTAATTTTCATCAGTCCTGACCTGTTTACAGACAGCGCAAATGGGAATAATTTTCCGGAGTTCGACCAATTCAGAGATGTCTTCCAGCACCAGAATTGCATAGTGTGTGTCCTGGAAAACAAAAGGTGAGGCGGTCACCAGGACGTAAACCTCAATTACTTTATCATCCCGGATGAGATCCATTTTTTGGCGGCTGCGAACAACGCTGCCTCCCTGGAAGGCCTTGTCCACGGAGTTCCTGACAACGCAGTCCGAGCATGCCTCGGCCCGGCCACATCCCTCCTCCGCGTCGTGGTGATGCACGCAGCGAAGGGCTTCTCCACCGCGCATCTGGAGCACTTCCGGTTTTTCGGATGTCAGAAGTGCTGTGGCCGCGATATTATATTCATGAATCCGTACATCCTCGTCCACAACAAAGACCGGGGACGGCATTGCATCAAACGCTTTTGCTAGAAGATCATCCATTGGGTATTCCTCACTAAATATTCAGTTGTTTTAAAAATTTTGCGATCATATCACAAAATAGTTGTCAGAGTGATATAAAATTGACTTTGAGTGCCAAGTGAAATATTTTCTTGAACTTTTACCTGATACATACCAAGGGAAGGAATCGCCATGCAACTGAAGAAAATTGTCGCAATCATCCGGAATCAGTTTTTGGAAGAAGTCGAAGGCAGGCTTGTGGAAATGAGGGTTAAAGGGCTCAGCGTGACAAAAGTGAAGGGGTATGGAGAGTATGCCAACTTTTTCAATCCCGATTGGCTTGTCACGCATTCGAGAATCGAAATTTACACTGAAGAGGCAAGGGTCGAAGAGATAGCAGCTGCCATTATGGAGGTTGCCAACACGGGAATGGAGGGCGACGGTATCGTTGCCGTTATCCCGGTGAGCAAATTATATCGCATCAGGACAAAATCGGAGATAACGCCGGAAGAACTCTGAAACTATAGGGGGTTACGGTGGTGCGGGGATCTGCAGGAGGGTTGGAGTTCCCCCTCCGCCGGAGCGGAGGGGGAATGTCATGGTGCTGCTTGCTGTGTGGCCCTGCTTGCGATGGCAAGCCACACGGCACTGTTATAACCGGTTATGACGCTGTCTTAGCCCTGGACAACGCGACGAGCAGCGCGTTTGATGCTTACCAGGTTACGGAAGCTGACGTTGTCGGTGGTGATGTTGTTGCCCTGTGAACCGCAGCCAAGGGTCAGCGAGGGGATCATAACGTTGAACAGGCCGCCGATGGCGCCGTGACTGGTGGGCGAGTTGAAGGTTACGCGGTTTGCGTCGACCTTCTCTGCGAATTCAACGCAGAGGGCGTCGCTTGCAGAGTGGATGCCTGCGGTGTGGCCTGCGCCACCTTTTTTCAGCAGATCGGCGCAGAGGCTGATGGCTGCATCTTTGCCGTCAACGATGTAGTAGCCAAGGCTCGGAGAAAGTTTCTCGCGGCTCATGGGCTCAACTTCCTGGGTTCCCTTGAGTGGGCCGACCAACAGAGCGCGGGTTCCTTCGGGCACGGAAAAGCCGGCCATTTCAGCGATAACCGGTGCAGCCTGACCGACAACTTTGCCGGACACAACAGAGCAGTCACCGAAATAGAGTTTTTCCAGTTTTGCCTTTTCTTCTGCATTAACGAGGTACACGCCGATTTCCTTCAACTTTGCAACGGCTTTCTCTGCAACCGCGGCATTGTCGAAGATCAGGTTCTGTTCTGATGCGCAAACAACACCGTTGTCGAAGGTCTTGGAGAGGACAACGTCGTTCATAGCCTGGTCAATGTCGGCGTCAGCTGCGACATACACCGGGCAGCCGCCTGCGCCTACGCCGAAAGCGGGGTTGCCGGAGCTGTATGCAGCCTTGACCATGGCGCCGCCACCGGTGGCGAGGATTACGTCAACACCGGGGTTGGTCATCAGTGCGTTGGTTGCTGCCACGGAAGGCTCTTCAATCCACTGGATGCAATCTTTGGGTGCGCCTGCTGCAATGGCTGCGTCCAGGCAGAGCTGGGCGGTTTTGACGCAGCATTTCTGTGCGCGGGGGTGAAAGCCGAAGATTACCACGTTGCGGCCTTTGAGTGATGAAAGCACTTTGAAGCAGACCGTGGAGGTGGGGTTGGTGGTAGGAGTTACGGCAGCAACAACTCCAACCGGTTCGGCGATTTCGATGATATCGTTTTCGTCCTTGACAACACCGACGGTTTTCACGTCCTTCATGTCATTCCAGATGACGGTGGAACCGAAGTAGTTCTTGATGGTCTTGTCAGCTACGTTGCCAAGACGGGTTTCTTCTACGGCCATTTTGGCAAGTTCTTCTTTGTTTGAATCGATAACTTTTGCGATTGCTTCGCAGATCGCATCGGTCTTTGCCTGGTCAAGTTTTTTGTACTCGGTAAGGGCTGCTTTAGCTTTCTGCACCATCTGATTGATTGTTTCTTCGACCATCTTGTAGAACCTCCTGAAAATGCCGGGTTTGTGGAGCCCGGTTAAAATTTATGGGTGCTGATCATTGCAGAAAGCGGCAGAGGAGATTTCTCTGGAGACACCCCGTCTGTGACGGCTTTCTGTTGCGTGATCACTTTGCATTTTTAGTTAAGCTAAAGGCAGGTGTCAACGGAAAAATATGGAACACAACATCGTTGTCAGGTTTTTAACTGATTGATATTATATGCTAACTAACTGATCGTGTGATGGAAAACAGTGGTTTGAAATGGCGTGCGAATAAATTGGTTATTCCTGAAATTTTGACTGGAATTTTATGTCAGGTAAAGAATCCTGTGTTATACCCGTTAGGGGGGAGACTTGGGCTGTCATCTGTGACGATGATAACCGGCTGATAAGCAAAGAAAAGTTTATAAGAGGAAAATCATGATGCCGAAAGAGAACGCCATTATGCGTCACAAAAACTGTTGAAATTTCCGTGATATTTAGCCAAAATCGGCAATATCCGTAACTCTCTGTGACATTTTCAGGATACTAAAAAGGGGCTAGCCTCGTATGGTTAACCCCTTGTCGCTTGATTCCGTATGTGTTCTGTTCCAAGAGCTTATTGCCCAGTATCCTGCTCTTTTATCTCACTCTTTCTTCCCTTTTGCCCCTTTCTGCGTACAACACCTTCGATCCACAATGAAAGGGCTTTGCCGCTCTGCAGGGTTTCTTCGGGGATGGTGAGGTTGTTTTTCGTTGCCAGGTCCCGGGCAAACTTCAACTGGGCCTCGCTGGGGCCGCCGCCCACGGCCCGAACCGGCGGCATGGTGAAAGCCATTTTGCCATGAACACCTTTGCAGAATCGCTGCCAGGTCTCCTTGTTTTCGACGATCAAATCAAGAAAACCTTCCATCCTGTTGGTGAGGGCGTAATCAATAACCCAAGGATGTTTGTCGCGAAGATAATCCACCAATGTTTCGCCAGGGGGCATGGGGACAACCTTGCGCTTTTCCTCTTTGACGTAACCCCGGTCGATGATGTTTTTGGTGATGGCGGCGTAGGTTGACGGGCGCCCGATGCCGAGACGTTCCAACTCTTTTACCAGGGAGCCAAGAGTGAATCTTCCGGGCGGCTTGGTCTTCTTTTCCGCCAGGATTTCCTTAACCTTCGGAACTAGTTCCCCGACTTCTATCAGCGGTAGTTCCTGTACAGTTTCTTCGTCACCCTTTTTTTCCTTATCTTCATCAGTTACGGCATAAACCTTCAAGAAGCCATCGAACTTTAAAACCCGTCCACTGGCCCTGAACTTTTCTCCGGCCACCTGGAAAAGCAGGGAGGTGGAGTCATAGACTGCCGGGGCCATCTGGCTGGCTATGGCCCGCCGGAAGATCAGCTCATAAAGCCGGGCATGTTCGCCGCTGAGTCCTTCCTTGCGAACAATTGCCGTGATATCGGCAACGGAGTGCATCTTGGTCGGACGGATACCTTCATGAGCATCAGCCTGAGTATTTTTTGATTTGTGGCTGTTGGGTTTCGCAGGAAGGTACTCGGCGCCAAGTGCTGTGGAGAGGAATTCCCGAATCTCCTTGATGAAGGCGTCATCCATGCGCACCGAGTCGGTGCGGTGATAGGTGGTCAGACCGTGGTCGAAAAGCCCCTGGGCCAGCTTCATGGTCTGTTCCGGGGTGAATTTCAGGTGGACGGCCGCGGCTGCCTGCAGGTCGACGGTAGTGAAAGGCGGCTTGGGTGACTGGCGAGCCTCCTTCTTGTCCACTTTTTCCGCCAGGGCATGGCTTTCGGCCTTAATGGCCTCGATAATGGCCTGGGCATCCTCAACCTTCGTGAACTTGCCCTTCAGGTGCCGGGCGAGAAAGGTCGTCCCTTCTTTCTCCAACTCAATATCCAGCATCCAGTAGGGGGTGGAGGTGAAATCCCTGATTTCCCGTTCCCGGTCAACCACCAGCCGAACCGCAGGGGACTGCACCCGACCGACGCTGTATTTGCCGCGCAAGCTTTTGCTTGCCAGGGGGGAGAGGATATAGCCCACCAGGCGGTCGCCGATCCTTCGGCCGAGGAAGGCGCTGTATAGCCCTTCGTTGGTCTCTTCGAAGGGTACCGCCTTGGCAAGGGATTCCTTCAACCCCTTTTCAGTGACCTCAAACACTTCCATCCGCCGGCATTCCTTGGCCACATCCTTCACCTCTTCGTAGATATGGCGGCTGATGGCATATCCCTCGCGGTCCGGGTCACCAGCCAGCATGACGATTTCATCCTTGGCTGCCGCGCGCAGATCCTTGGGGAGGTGTTTCTTTTTCTCATGGTAGACGAACGTCGGCTCGTAGGTTTTCAGGTCGACGCCCATACTGGAATCGGGCAGGTCCTTGAAGTGGCCAACCGTGGACATGGTTTTCACTTTCAGAATAGATTGAATTTTTTTCGCCTTGGTGGGCGACTCGACGATAATAAGCATGGGTTGGCTGGTTTACCTGTTCTTTGATTGTTTGTGTTTTTCATGACGGCGGCGTGTTTGGATTTCTGCCTGTTGGCTGCGCCAGGTTTGACGAAGTGCAGATCATACAAGATAATATCCCAGAAGTCATCACCGGGAGGGAAACTTTTACGGGTGAAAGGAAAAGAGGGTGGGCATGAGTGAGCTGAAAAGCAAGGATAGTTTTACTGACGAGGCCCTTGCCATTGCTCTTTATTGTTCCGTGGCTGCGAAAGGCGATCTCGCAAGGGGCTGCGCCTGGCGGTCAACCCCTCCGGGGATTCCGATTTGACCGGCTCCATCACCGGCAACATCCTTGGGGCGCTCCTGGGTAAAGGGGCAATTCCTGAAGCGTGGCTGGAATGATCGAGATGCGGGAGCTTGTCGAGAAAATGGTGACACATTGCTCTCTCAGTTGACAGTCTTCAATTATGAGCCAAGAGTCAGCAATTAAGAGCCTGAAGAATATGTGCTGAAAGCCTACAATATTGATATTTAGATTGGACGAAGGTGATATAATGAAAAAGAAAGAAGGTATATTTATTCTTTCACCACAACTTGAGAAAGGAAAAGTGCCATGAAAACGAAAGTAAGAAAAGTTTTACAGATGGGGATAACAATGCTGGTTGCCATCTTCACGTTTACCTTGGTTTTGCGGTACATTTTCCACAGCGACTGCTGCCGATAAGGCTGAGGCTCAATCGATAGTCGACAAAGCCCATGGGACACTTGCTGATCTGATGAGCGATTCTAATTTTTCCTGGATGTGGAAATACATCAAACATGCCAAGGGCGTGATCATATTCCCCCAAGTTATTAAGGGCGGTTTTTTTATAGGGGGCTCGGGAGGTACCGGCGTTCTACTGGTCCGTGATCGTGCAACTGGTACCTGGAGCGAACCGGCTTTTTATACTTTAGGGTCGGTAACCTTTGGTCTGCAGATAGGTGGTGAAGCTGCCGAGGTGGTAATGCTGGCGATGAACCAGAAGGCTGTTGACTCCCTGCTATCCTCAAGTGTGAAGCTTGGTGGGGATGCGTCTATAGCAATTGGCCCGATCGGTGGTGGAGCCAAGGGTTCGGCAACTTTGCCTGAAGTGACAGCCGATTTTGTCTCATTCACCAAGGCAAAAGGTCTCTATGCCGGGTTGAACCTCGAAGGGTCTGTCCTGGCGGTGCGCGACTCTCTGAATGAATCATATTATGGAAAAGCTGTCACGCCGAAAGTTATTTTTTTCACCAAAAAGGCAGTCAATCCCGGTTCAGACAGACTTCGAGCTGAATTGGAAAAGGCCACCAGGAAGTAATGCCAGACTGGATTTAACTTCCAGCATATTGATATGTGAACGACTGAACTTGTGAAAACCAAAGATACAGCAGTTCGTCGGTCTTCTTCCGGTGGGGATGTAATGGGGTGAAATCCACATCTCCGCCGGAGGAGATAAGCTAGATAAACTAAATCGCGATAGGCAAAGAAAAAGAATAACTTCAAAAATATTGAATATGGACTGCCTGTGTCGACACCGGAATTTAGATTTCTTGAGAAAGTATTTCCAGCGCTTCGGCTGTTACTGGGAGTCTCTCTATTTGCCTTCGGTTCAGGCTGTGCATCTCTTCCGAATACCCCTGCCATTATCGGGGAAATTCCCACCAATCAAGGATCGCCACGGATAATCTCATCCAACGGGGTGTTATCCAGCAGCCAAAGTATGGCTTTGATGGAACGCCTGAAACATTCCGTAAACCCAACTGAGTTCGTGAACGTCAGACCAAGGTAATCGAGGCCGTAAGCGGGAGTCCGCTCGTCAAGGGGAACAGTGTCGAACTGCTCGTGGACGGCCCTGCAACCTACGCAGCCATGTTCAAGGCGATCGAAGGTGCAAAATATAACATAAACATGGAGACTTTCATCTTCGAGGACGACGAGACTGGACAAAAGTTGGCCAATCTTCTTATCCGTAAACGAAGCGAAGGCGTTCAGGTTAACCTCATTTATGACAGCGTGGGAAGCATGAATACCCCTGTTTCATTTTTCCAGCACATGAGGGAGCAGGGGGTAAATGTGGTGGAATTAAATCCGCTGAATCCAGTGAAAGCACATGGGAAATTGCCGATAACCATGCGTGACCACCGGAAGATCCTCGTGGTGGACGGCAGGATTGCCATCACCGGAGGGGTAAACATCAGCAAGGTATATTCCGGAGGTTTTTCCGGTTCCGACCGGAAAAATAAAAGCACGATCCCTTGGCGTGACACCGATGTTCAGATAGAAGGTCCCGCGGTTGCGGAGTTCCAGAAAATTTTCTTCCGTGCCTGGATATGGCAGAAGGGTCCTTTGCTATCCGGCAGGGATTATTTCCCCGTTTTGGATGCAAAAGGAGACGACCTGGTTCAGGTTGTGAAGCAACAGACCCGGTGAACTTGGCAGGACGACATTCATCATGTATGTATCTGCGGTTACCTTTGCCGAGAAAACGATACATTTGACCGCTGCCGACTTCGTTCCCGATGACCAGATGTTGAACGCTCTGGTCGACGCAGCCAAGCGTGGTGTCGATGTAAAAATCGTCCTGCCGAAAGCCAGTGATTCATCGCTGGCCCTCTATGCCGGGCAGTATTATTATGACGAGCTTCTGGAGGCAGGAGTGAAGCTGTATGAGCGCCGCAATGCCTTACTGCACGCGAAAACCGCAGTAATTGACGGTGTCTGGTCGACAGTGGGTTCGACCAACCTGGATTTCTGGAGCTTTTCTGAAAATTTTGAAAGTAAACATTGTTATTCTCGACAGCAGATTCGCCGGAGAAATGGAAAAGATGTTTGCTGGCGATCTGGCAGAGTCGGACCTGATTACGGAAGAACAGTGGGACAATAGGCCATTGTTTTCCAGGGTTCGGGAGTGGTTCGCGCATCTATTTGCGCACATGCTCTGAAACTGTTTTCGGATGGACTTGTAAAAACGGTGTGCTTGAAATTTTACCTTAATATCAAAGAGCCAATATAGATGCGATTTCATCGTGGAGATTGTATGAGCATCGCAATGATCACCGTTCTGGTACTTGTTGTCATAGCCGTCATATTGTTCATAACCGAGAAACTTCCTATCGACCTAGTTGCGCTGATTATCATGTGTACACTCATTCTGAGTGGTATTATCACCTCGGAAGAAGGAATTGCAGGATTCAGCAATATCGCTACAGTTACTATCGGTGCCCTGTTCGTGCTGAGTGCAGTGGAAGGACTCAAGGTTGTGGCACTGTCATTAGAAAGGATGTGCTACCTATGACCATCCTGATCCTGCTCCCGCTTATCGCGAAGAAGTCCTTCGCTTTCAGAATCGGGATTGCCCGGGCTTCGGGGAAGGATGAGAATAAGAAATCATGACTATTCTCCTGAATATTTCAAATTACCTGATGTTGCATCGAACCAAAGTCATCCGGCTGATATTGTCTGTTGCCGGAATTGCACTGATGTCATTTGCCGGAACGTCATGCAAAGACAAAGAGATTGGACAAGAGGAAACCGCAAAGATCGAAGCGAAAAAACCGGGAAAGGAAGAAACCGCCAAGATCAAGGCGAGTAAACTTGAAAAGAAAGATATCATCAACCCATATGGAGCGCCTGCATCTCCCGGTAAAGCCATCACAAAAAGCGAAATCAATGCGGTGGATACAAGAGGTAAGGAACGTATGGACGATGCGATAACATGTCTTGCGCGTACTATCTACTGGGAAGCCAAAGGCACGGACAGAATCGTGATGCACGCTGTCGCTAATGTAGTCATGAACCGACTCGGCAATGATGGCTTTCCGGATACGATCTGCGGGATAGTCAGAACGAGTGCAAGGAAGAAGAGTCTGCCAGTTCTCCTGGTGGCGTGACGGCCGCCCGGACAGCGCACAGGAGAGAAAGGCCTTACGAAGTCGCCAAGGAAATCGCCCGCATAGCTTTAAACCGTCAACTCAAAGATGTGACCGGTGGTGCACTTTATTTCCACAGTAAGGGAGTGCGTCCGAGCTGGTCGAAAAAATTCAAAAAGACAGTGAAACATGGGAATCTTGACTTCTACAAGCCAACCGACGGCAAGAAAAAATAAGCCGTATGCAACCCCGGGTGGCGAAAAACCGATCAATTCCAAAAAGACCCTGCACTGAAAAAAACCTGAAGAAAAGCGGTGTAATAAAGACGGATGATGTCATCGGGAAAATGTGCAATCCTGGACCGCGCATAACCAAAATTCGACGAGAAAAACATTCCTGATAAGGATGCGAAGGTTATTGCCGAATATGTACTGAATACATTCAAATAGGAACGATTTTCATGTCAAGTGGAATCAGGGTGAGGCAGATAAAAGGAAAACCGTACTGTTGATTTGAGTAATATTCGTGATGAGTGCTGCGATTATGCTGAAAATTGTAAACTGAAGAACCTGATCGACGAAGACATTGTGGTGGGTTTTCCTGCTAAAAATCTAGGGCTGTAAAAATTATGTTTATAATGGACCTGAAAGGAGAATGAAATGAAAAGAATCTGTATGTTCGCTGTGTTAACGTGTTTCATATTCTCTGGCTCCCTCTTGGCGTTTGGTGCCGAGCAACAGGGGAAAGCCGAAGGGTACTCGAACCAGAAGGTAGATTATCAGAAGCAAATGGAGATCAAGCGAAAGGAATTAAAGCAGAAACTGGAAGAGATGAAGGTAAAGGCTGCTGATCTGAAGAAGGAATCCAGAGCAAAATTCGACAAGGATATGAAAGCGCTGGATAAAGAGGTAAAAGCGTTGGATAAGAAAATGTTTAACCTCAAAACCGCAAGCGAAAAGACCTGGAAAAAGATGAAAATAGATTTAGACAAAACAATGGATGATTTGGACAGGCATTATGAAAGAATGATGGCGCATTTCAGTAACACGTGAACTTTGGCAGGTCCGAAATTCCCGCAACGGCACATACCAGAAGAACGTTAAAGGCGAATTAGGCAATCTCGATGTCACCGTGCCACGGGATCGGGATTCGTCATTCGAGCCGATCATTCTCCCCAAGGGACAGACTCAGCCAAATTCACCGGAGTTGACGACGACATCATCTACATAAAAGCCCAAGAAATCATCACCTGCCATATAAAAACACTACCTAGAAAAAATCCACAGGGTCAAAAAGGACTCGCCGAACCGCCGGTTCCGCAGAGCCACCCAGTGTAGTCAATTAATCAGTTTTGTATGCCTATTGCAGAAACTGAAACTCGGACGAGGTATATCCCATTATATATCAGGAAGCGCGTCCGGGTCAAGGTGAGGGGTCACAAACGCCGGAACCATCAACAAGGCCGTCTATCTGGCCAATCGGTGTCACCTTTAACGGTATTAAGGAAGTCCTCGGCATGTGGACCGCCGATAACCGAAGGGGCAAAAGTTCTGGCTCCAGGTAGTGACCGAACTGAAGAACCGGGGCGTAAAAGACATCTTCATCGCCTGCGTTGACGGCCTGAAGGGCTTTCCAGAAGCCATCGAAGCCGTGTTTCCACGACACCCAGGTTCAGCTCTGACATTGTCCACATGGTGCGCCACAGCCTGAACTACGTTTCCTGGAAGAAACAGCGCAAGGAGGTGGCCGCCGATCTGAAGACAGATTTATCAGGCTCCAACGGTCCAGCAGGCCGAAGCGAACTTGGAGCAGTTCGAGGCAAAATGGGACGCCACCCATCCGACCATCAGCAAATGCTGGCGTCGGAACTGGGAAAGGATCATTCCCCTGTTTTCCTATCCAGCCGGAGATTCGCAAGGCGATCTATACGACCAACGCCATCGAATCTCTTGAATATGTCGCTACGCAAGGTCACCAAGAACCGAGGCTCCTTTCCCAGTGACGAAGCCATGTTGAAGTTGCTTTATCTGGCACTTGAAGAACATTGCCAAAAAATGGGACTATGCCGATCCGGGACTGGAAATCGGCCCTTAACCAGTTCACCATCATCTTTAGAAAACAGAATGCCCGACCTATAACCGAAAAGGCATTTACACAAAATTCTTTACTGGTCGACAGATTGCCGCGTAATTCCTGGGAGATAGCAGGGTTTGAGTGCGTATAAATAACAATATTAAGTTCCAAGTGTTTCCCCCTCCTTTCTCCATCTGTCCGTTACGATTACGACATTTGGTGCCTTCTTTCTCCACTTTGCCTCAGGTAAAATAAGTTTTATATTTCTTGCACATTCTGTCTGATCTCAAATTATATATGTCGAGGATTAAAATAGTTGACATGTCAAATTTTTATGTTGTAATTAGCCCAAATTAAAATTTTAATGGAACGCTGTTTTATTGGGCTTCGTAGGATTTTGTCACTGAAGTCAAGAAAGCTTGGAGATGGTCGCTTCTGTTGGCATGATGCTGATGGAGGCGGTTTTGCTGATTCGGAAGGTCGAACAGGGACTACGTAAATGCTTACGATCGGTTTTTCGGTATCTTGATCAATCAATTTCAATGTGATGAATGGCAGTAAAATCAAAAACAGGAGGAGTAATCATGGGAAGATTCAAACACTTATTGCTGGCGATTATGGCGGTCGCGGGCCTGGTGCTGGGCGGATGCGGGAGTGACAACAACACGACCCTAGTAGTCCCCTACAACGGTAAGTTCATGTACGCCAATAATGATGCAGTGGTGAACTCGGTTTCAGGTTTCGCCATCAAGGCGAACGGGACCCTTGTGGAGCTGGCCGGTTCTCCCTTCCTGACCGGCGGCGCCGGCTTCGCAGGGCGGATACTATGCCGCAAACAAGATAGCGCTGGCCACGTACAAGAAGCTTCTGTTCGCGTCGAACCCGCTGGACGATACCGTAACGTCTTTCCATTTGAATTCGGTCACAGGTGAGCTCACCGCGGTGGGCCTGCCGGTGGTAAGCGGCGGAACCATGGGATAGGCGGGAGCCTGGCGGTGGATGCGAACGAGAAATTCCTTTTCGTCGGCAAATCGAACACCAATTCAGATATTTCGGTGTTTTCCATTGCCGCGAACGGAACTCTCACGCCGGTCTCGGGTTCTCCCTTCGGCATCGGAGTTGCCGGTATTGTGCATGGCATGACCCTAAACTCCGTTGGCTCCGCTTGTACATCGGGGCTCCCGTACCAATCATGCTCGTCGTCATGGACGTTGCAGCGAGCGGCACCCTGACTGACGTTGCAGGATCTCCCTTTGTCGACACCACTTCCTTTGCCCTTGTCTCCTTTGTCCTCGCCTCTGCGTCACGGCGGCCTCTCCCTACTTCGGGCGGCATGATTTCCAGTTACAGCATCGATTTCATCGGAGATCCGGTTCTTCTTGATACCCTTGCCCATCAGGTGCGAACAACCAGTGCGTCTCCACCACCCGTCGCGGCAGCCTGGCAATCCTTTCGGGTGGCGGCACCGGAAGTATCTCCATGGTAAATCTGGCGACAACGGAACCCTGTCTCTGGTTACCGGTTCTCCGTTCACACGCGCTTCAAACCACCGGCTACGCAATCGCGAATCCGAGCGGCAAATTCCTCTACGCCACCGAATCTGATTTCGCGGGGACAAACCAGATTGAGGCTTTCGTAATAGATTCGGCCGGTGCGTTAACTTCCATCAACACATACGCGCTCGACGGTTCAGGCTATACAACCAGCTCTGGCTCATCTACTAACCGGTTACAAAGCTCCATTCACAGTAATTACCTGTTTGCCAGGTAGTCTTCATCCCCGGCGGGTTCGTCCCGCCGGGTTTTTTTGCTTACACTGGTAACACAAGTGTGTGGTCTTGAAGGTGATAAACAAACTGATTACTACTGATCTTCCGCAAAGTGCAGCCAACTTTCAGGTCTCATGCCAGTCTTGGCCGCAGAGGTCATCAAGCTGGAAAGCAGTTTACCTAAAGCTACTCCATGGTTAACTAACTAATAGCGAGCACTATTGACGAGGGGAAGTACCGCGAGGCAATTGTCGGAAGGTTGAAGCAGAAAACACGCGTAAACAAGGATTTGAAGCCTTTGATCCAGGAAGGTTTAACAATCCGTACAGCGGCAACTGCGGCAACCCCGACATAACCATTACGGTCATGCCGACAGATTGCGAAGAATATGTAGAGAAATAGTAAAGTTTGCGTTGAAGAGATATGGCTACGATCTCAGGTCACTGGAAGTTTCCCGTCTTGTCACCTTCTGCCATGACAATCAGGTATTTGCTCCCTGCTTTTCCAGTTTGCCTCAGACACATCAAGCTTTGAATTTCTTACACGTTCTGTCTATTCTCAGATTATATATGTCGAGGATTAAAATAGTTGACATGACAAATTATTATGTTGTAATTATCCCAAATTAAAAATTTAATGGAACGCTGTTTTAGTAGGCTTCGCTGGATTTTGTCGCTGAAGTCAAGAAAGCCTGGAGATGGCCGCTTCTGTTGGCACGATGCTGATGGAGGCGGTTTTGCTGTTTCGGAAGGTCGACCGGGAGTTCCTGTGTGAATGCTTACGGTCGGTTTTTCGGTATCTTGATCAATCAATTTCAATGTGATGAATGGCAGTAAAATCAAAAACAGGAGGAGTAATCATGGGAAGATTCAAACATTTATTTCTGGTTCTTATGGCAGTGGCGGGCTTGTTGTTGGGCGGATGTGGGAGTGACAACAACACGTTCGTGGTGGCCCCCTACAACGGCAAGTACCTGTATGTGAACAACAATAGCGGTGATACCAGCGTTAGCCCATTCGTAAATCTTCCGAATTATGTTTCAGGGTTTGCCATCAAGTCGGACGGGTCTCTGGAGTCCTTGCCCGGTTCTCCTTTTGCAACGGGAGGTGTAGGGGGACCCGGTACCTTTTTCGCCTCGAATCCGATAGCGCTTGCTTCTGCTAAAAAGCTTCTGTTCGTGGCAAACAAGGGGGACGATACCATCACTTCCTTTGTTTTGAATGCAGGCACCGGTGAACTTACCGCTGTTGGCGCTCCGGTTGCAAGTGGCGGGACAATGGGGCAATGCGGAAGTATGGTTGTGGATGCCAAGGAAAATTATCTGTTTGTGGGAAATGAAATTACATCCGACATATCAGTGTTTTCCATTGCGGCAGACGGAGTGCTGACACCAGTGGCAGGTTCGCCCTTCGCTATCGGGGATGCTGCGGACGGGATGACCTTGAACATTGTCGGGACAATCCTATATGTGTCGGCACCCAATACGAATACCCTCATTGTTCTCAGTGTTGCTGCTGACGGTTCCCTGGCCCCCATAGCTGGATCGCCTTTTGCCTATACTGCCGGCGGCTCAATCACCTCGTTTGCCCTTTCGTCTTCTACTCTGGGGCTTTCTACTGGTACGGGCGGCGTGCTTAGCAGTTTCAGCCTTGATGCGCTTGGGGCACCGACCCTTGTGGAGTCCATTGCTGCAGCGGGAGGTCAGGCTGTGACAACAGCCCGCAAAGGCAAGCTGGCTATCGTTTCGGGCCCTAGCACTGCTATTTCGGTAGTGCAGGTGGCTTCAAATGGAACTCTGACCGAGGTTGCCGGATCGCCGTTCGCGACCACGTTTGCAACGGTTGGCTATGCGGTCGCCAATCCGAGCAGCAAATATCTCTTTGCAACCGAGTGGGACTTTGCTTCGCCTGGCCGTATCGAGGCGTTTTTCATGAATTCGGCAGGAGCGTTGACGCCCATCAACAACTACCCGCTCACTAATGATGGCGTTCCCACAGGTATTGTCATTTATTGATGACTGCTGAGATTGTTTTACAAGCCAGTTTCTGTTTTTTTGGATCAATAATGTTCCGGCGGGTTTTTCCCGCCGGTTTTTTTTGCGCGCCGTAGCGATTTGATACCAATTTGAGAGTACTTCCCGCGATACAGTGCTGTTTGCGTGGTAGATATCTGACATTGATTTCAAGCCCTGGAAATTTCCCGCCTTGTTTCCTTCTGTCCGTTACAATTACGACATTTGGTGCCTGCTTTTTCAGCTTGCCACAGGAAATACACAAGGAGCATCAACTCGTGACAGTTAGCAGAAGTTGATGCCCTCTCGACGTGTGGTACGTTGCAACGCTGTTTCGATTCTACCCTGGCTGTTGCCATACTTGTCATACTGGTTCACAAAGTCTTCAAGCAGGAATTACAGGGTAAATTCATGAGATGAATGCGATCTGTGCTTGACCCAAAAACCGCTATTGTGACAGAGTGAAAAACACACCCGGTGACTCTCTCGTTACCGGCCGAAATAACCGGAGTACTGGCTGCTTTTATCGGAATAAGCACAGTACGCACAGATAGTACGTTGTAGCTATGTACCATCACAACAATCAAGGAAAGGTGAGAATATGCTTATCGATACAATTAAAGATGACAGGCTAAAGGCCCTGAAGGCAAAGGATGAAAAAAAGAAGAGCCTGCTTGGTGTTTTGATCGCAGATGCATCTAAAGATGAAAAACAGCCTGACGATATGACCGTGGTCAGGTTCGTGAAAAAATTCATCGAGAACGCCAAGGAAAACCTGCAGGCAGCCGAAAAAGGGTGCGGAACTTCCGCGAGCAAGGAAAACGCTCAAAGAGAGATAGATATCCTCATGGAGTATCTGCCTTCGCAACTGACAGGCGCCACCCTGATTGAAGCGATCCGCCAGGTGATGTTGCTCGAAACCATCGAGGCTATCCCGTCAAACATGGGAAAGGTGATGAAGGCGTTGGGGACTCATTATGCAGGAGGCTACGACGGCAAGGAAGCAAGCGAGTTAGTGAAGGGCCTTTTGTCCGGGAAAATATGATAAAATTGCTCACTAAGTTGCGTGATCCTGGTCGTATTGATCTTCAGCAAAGGGGAAATTGATTGTTCGTAAAAGATACTAAAATAACCAAACTTACCTTCGTTCAACTCGTTGATATTGAGCAGATACAGCACCTGTTGGATGCAAATTACAAGATAACAGGCGTTCTTTCAGCCATCCTGGATACCGATGAAAACATTCTGGCAGCCGCCGGCTGGCAGGACATATGTACCCGGTTCCATCGCGTTCACCCAGAAACTTGTGAACGTTGCCGGGAAAGTGATGCCTATATAAAAAAGCATTTGCCCGACTTTTCCGGAGAATACCTGGATTACAAGTGCAGGAACGGCTTGCGGGATGTAGCCGTGCCGATCATTATCTCGGGGGAACATCTGGCGACGTTCTTCACCGGGCAGTTTTTCTACGACGACGACAAGATGGATCCGGAATATTTTCGGAGTCAGGCACGTCACTATGGGTTTGACGAGGAGGGTTATCTGGAAGCCCTGAGCCGGGTCCCTGTGTTCAGCAGGGAACAGATTCGCAATATTATGGAATTCTACCGGAATCTGGTGCAAATACTGGTTGATGTGGGCCTGAAAAATCTCGAGCTTGAGCAGGAGATCAAGGAGCGGAAACATGCTGAAAAGGAAGCGTCTTTCTTCAGGACTTTGGTCGAAAACACAAGCGACCCGACCTATGTAATCGATCCGGAAGATGGTTGTAGATTGATCTACGTTAACCAGGCTGCCTGTTCACACTTCGGGATGGACCGCGAAACGATGCTTACCATGCGCATTCCCGATTGGGACCCCGTATTCGATATGGGGAAGATAGATAGTATCAGGCAACAGATACAACAAAACAAATCAATACGCTTTGAAACTCTGCATCGTGTTGCCTCGGGTGAACTGGTCCCCGTTGAGGTAACGGCAAACTACCTGATACACGACGGTAAAGAACTGAGTGCCGGGTATTTTCACGACATCACCGAGCGTAAAAAGTCAGAAAAAGAGATACTTCGGCTGAACCAACTCTATACGATTTTGAGCGAGGTTAACCAGGCCATTGTGCGCTCAGTTGACCAATGCTCACTTTTTGAGGAAATCTGCCGGGTTGTTGTCGAACATGGCGGATTCCGGCTAGCCTGGATAGGACTTGTGGACGAAGAGTCCGGTATAGTGAAGCCGGTTGCAAGCAACAGTGTAACAGCTGGCTATCTTGACAACATTCGTGTAACCGTCAGGGAGGAGCCGGAAGGAATGGGTCCTTCCGGTTCCGCCATCCGCAAGGGGAAATTGCAAATCGTAAACGATTTCCTGGGCAACCCGCGCACCTCTCCTTGGCACAAGGATGCAGAAAAACTCGGCTACAACTCAGTGGCAGCTATCCCCCTGAAATTGAACCGGAAAACAATTGGTGCATTGACCATTTATGGTGGTGAAAAGCACTTTTTTCATGGGCAAATGAGTGGTTTGTTGTTGCAGTTGGAAGCAGACATCTCTTTCGCTCTCGACAACCTTGATCGGGAGGCCCGGCGAAAAGAGGCTGAGCGGGCCTTGCAGAAGGAGGTAGTTGAACGTCTCCAAACACTCGAGGCTCTTCATGAAAAGGACCAACTGTTCTTGCACCAGAGCCGCCAGGCCGCCATGGGGGAGATGCTTAATAATATTGCCCATCAGTGGCGACAACCGCTCAACCTCATAGCAATCACCATCCAGGACCTCTTGGTCACCTATGAGCAGGGCGATTGCAGCGAAGAATATGTTGATGAAATCGTCAAACAGATAATGAATCAGGTCCTGCATATGTCTCAGACCATCGATGACTTCAGGAACTTTTTAAAGCCTGACCAGGAAATTAAGCAATTTACCCTGATGGACGCTGTTAATAAGACACTCATCCTGGTTGGCGACAGCTTTCGATTACAAAACATAACTATTGATACAGAGGCGCAGGAAGATTTGATTGTGACAGGATATCAAAATGAATATTGCCAAGTCCTGCTCAATATCCTGAATAATGCCAGGGACATTTTGGCGGAGCGGAAAATTCTTTCACCACGTATAGAAATCAAACTGTTCAGAGAAGGCCACAGGCATGTGGTAACCATATCGGATAATGCCGGTGGTATCCCTGATACGATACTAGGCAGGATTTTTGAACCATATTTTACGACCAAAGAAGCAGACAAAGGTACCGGGATAGGGCTTTTCATTTCCAAGACCATCATCGAGAAGCGTATGAATGGCAAGATTTCTGTACGCAATACCGATCATGGCGCAGAATTCCGGATCGAGGTGTGAGATGAATGTGCTCTCGTCAAAGGGGCATTTGCTGTCCGGTAGATACTTGCATAACGTACTGTTGGCAACAAACCATATTATCTATATAAAGGAGAAGTTTTTCAGTAATCAACATTGGTTTGCCAGGTTATAACAAAACCGCCAGAGCTACCGTCATCGGGAACGTCGGACTTTCCTTGAGAGCTTTTTGAGTAGGTCCGGTGAGGAATTATGGAGAGCAGACAGCCTTTTACGTATGAAATGGCTGTCGCTGGATGTATCTCGCCATTTCATCTGGTGAAAGTGTTGTTGGAATTGGTGGCTCAGGGCAACCGCCTGAATGATTCACTGCCCGAACCGATACTGAAGACCGGAGAAGAGTGCCCATCCCAGCGCGCCTACTGTCACTATCGCGCAAAGCATGGCCAGGATACGGTGGAGCGACGTTTCCCGGCCCCTTTCATTGTATTTCAAAACCATTCCGAGAATAACACCGCCGACGATTCCTCCCCCGTGCCCCCAATTGTTGATGCCGGGGACAAGGAATCCGAAAAGGACGAGAGCGAAAATCCAGCCGCTTACCTCGCGATAGACGGCCGCACCATAGGTGCCTCCCCGGCTTTTGCCGTAGTAGAGGAGCGAACCGATCAGCGCGCAGATGGCCGCTGATGCACCGATAGTGAAGGGCACTCCCGCCAGGCAGGAAACCCAGAAACCGAAAATGCCTCCGAGCGTATAGATGACGAACATGCGGCTTGGTCCATATTCCTGGATCACCAGCGGCGCGAGCTGGTAAAGAGCCACCATGTTGAAGAGGATGTGGAGAATCCCGCCGTGGAGGTAGTTTGCGGTTATGAGCGTCCATAGTCGACCAAAATGGTCAACGGGCACCGTTCCGGTAGCGCCAAGGAGGAGCAGTCCGGTCCTGTCCGGAGAGAGGATGCCGAGCAGTCCTCCGCCGCCTCGGACACTGAGGAGGAGAGTTGCAGCATAGAAGGCCACATTGACTGTTATGATGGTTTTTACCAGCAAGTCACCGTTCGCGGCACCTCTGGGCCAGATGGCAGCCAGCCACTCCGGTGGTCGTCTGGCCCCGCACCAGGAGCAGGAAGTTTCCGTGCTGCCGATCAGTCGCCCGCACTTCGGGCAGACCATGGGCTTTTTTGTCATGAGGTGTATCCTTTCCGTTGGAATTGTCCTACTATACATCGGGAACAGATCAATATCCAGTTTAAGGGGGGTGAACCACTCAGGAATTTTTGATCTGAGCCGGCTGTAAGCCGTTGAGTCGTGGTCTGATAATTCCTCGTTCAGATTCAAATTTATTGTCTGCGAGCCTTGATTAATGGGATACCTTGGTGCGGGACGAAGGTGACAAGGAAATCATATTCGGCTAGTATGTAATAAAGTAAATAGTGCAGGGAATTTATTGATTGATAGAAGGGGGCAGACATGAAACGTGGAATCACTGTCTTGTCTCGTATGCCCTATCTTGTAAGCGGTACCGCTTGATGCTGATCTGCAGGAGCGCAAAACAGAAATTTCTGGCCCGAAACATGTGTGAAAAGGAGTGCTGGTACCATGGAAATTATCACTGTTCATTCGTGGGACGAACTGCAACGAGAGCTTTTTGCCAACTCATGGAATGATAAATTAGGTCGTTTTCGCTCTCGGTATGCTTTTCGAGGGCTCTCGAGCGCGGAATACCGGCTTGAAACGACTCTGATGCGACTTCGGGGTGATTATATAAGACTGGAACGCCACCTGCTGCGTAATTTTAAAAAATATGCCCACCGCAGTTTTGTGGAGCGCGACTCACTCTGGCATTGGTTGTCAGTGGCCCAGCACTTCGGCCTGCCTACCCGCATTCTTGACTGGACCTATTCCCCCTTTATTGCAATGCATTTTGCAACGGCATCCATTGACAAATTCGATCTGGACGGAGCAATTTGGGCGGTCAACTATGTAAAGGCCCATGAATTGCTGCCGCAATCCTTGAGAGACTTGCTTGCAGAGGAAGGCGCGAACGTCATGACCCTTCAGCTCATGAATGAGTCTGTCAACTCATTGAAAGCGCTCGATGCACTCGATGTTCAGTCAGGTGAAAAGGTCGTGATATTTTTCGAACCGCCGACCATAGATGACCGGATCGTCAACCAGTTCGCTTTTTGTTCGGTTATGTCTGATCCAAGCATGGTTCTGGACGACTGGCTGGAAAACCATCCCGAGCTGGTCCGGAAGATTATCATTCCTGCTTCTCTGAAATGGGAAATACGTGATAAACTCGATCAGGCAAATATAAACGAACGGGTACTTTTCCCCGGTTTGGACGGTCTGAGTCTCTGGCTCAAGCGGCACTACAGCCCGAGCACAATGGATTAATACAGCAGAATACACCAAAAACCGGCATTGAACCGATATGTCCACTGCTGGCAGAGACGGTGGATGCTGCCTGCCTGCCTGACATCCCCTCAGTGAGTAATAGAACTTTCAAAACAACTATGAATAAATCCGGAAACAAAAGCCTCGGGTATTGGGAAGTAACTGCAATAGGTATCGGTGGAATGGTTGGCGGTGGAATTTTTGCCGTTCTTGGCCTGACCGTTGATTTGACCCATGGGGGAGCGCCAGTCGCGTTCCTGATAGCCGGTATTGTTGCTCTCGTTACTTCCTATTCCTATGCCCGACTCTCTGTCTCTTTTCCGAGCCAGGGAGGAACCGTAGCGTTTCTGGATCGCGCATTTGGCCCCGGTTTGCTGACGGGGAGCATGAACATTTTGCTCTGGATAAGTTACATCGTGATGCTGTCATTGTATGCCTATGCATTTGGAAGCTATGGTGCATCATTGTTCCCGCCAGCGTCACAGGTACTCTGGAAACACGTTCTGATCACTGGTAGTGTCGTTGGCATTACCGGACTGAACCTGTTAAGTGCAAAACTGATCGGTGAAGCAGAAGACTGGATTGTGTTTATCAAGTTGGCAATTTTGCTGCTCTTCATTGCCGTGGGCATCTGGGGCATTGATACGACCAGGCTGGAACCATCGACATGGGCTGCCCCGCTGAACCTTGTTGCCGGTGGTATGATCATATTTTTGGCCTACGAGGGGTTCGAATTGATTGCCAACACGGCTCAGGACGTGCGTGACGCGCACAAAACACTGCCTCGTGCGTATTATTCCAGTGTTGGTTTCGTGATTGTACTGTACATTCTTGTTGCCGTTGTCACCGTTGGAACCTTGCCCATCGACAGGATTGTCAACGCCAGAGACTATGCTCTGGCAGAGGCTGCCCGGCCTTTCCTCGGTCAAGGCGGATTTCTGTTGATTGCCATTGCCGCCATGCTCTCCACGGCTTCAGCCATTAATGCCACCGTGTACGGAGCGGCCCGGTTGAGCTATGTTATTGCAAAGGATGGGGAACTTCCAGGAACATTGGAACGAAAAGTCTGGGGAACGCCGATAGTAGGGTTGTTGATTACCTCGGGATTGACCCTGCTTATTGCCAATCTGGTTGACCTTTCCAGCCTGTCGATGATGGGAAGTGCCGGCTTTCTGCTGATCTTTGCGGCTGTAAATGCTGCCAATGTGGTCCTGTCAAACGAGACCCAGAGCAAAAGATGGCTTTCGCTGATCGGCGTTGGTCTTTGCCTCAGTGCTCTGGCAAGTCTTCTCTGGCAGACAGCAATGAGTAAACCAGCTAATCTCTGGATTCTGTTCATCATGGTGGCGGTGGCCTTCTTTATCGAAATCACCTTTCGCCTGGCCACAAAGCGAACATTTAACCTTTCAATGGACCACAAGAAGCATAATGCCTGATCCTGCGATGTGTACCAGTTGTACTCCAAAAGAAAAGCGGAAGAGAAGGGGGTAACGATATTTTATCTGTTTCTATTTTTCGTTGGCTGTACGAAGGCCCTTGCAGTAGAGCATCGCGCGGGAAAGAAGTTTTCGTTCTGGTTATGACACTGAGCCTTCTGGATGTTATCGCTATGCGTTGTGCTGGCAGCAGACGATGGTGTTACCGGAACCTGGAAGACTGCGGATGGCAGAGCGTTGATCGAAATGTACCACTGCGGTACAAATATCTGTGGTCGAGTGGCCTGGTTGCGGGAACCAAATTTCCCGGCGGACGACCGGGAGGGTATGGCGTGCAAGCCGCGCACCGATCGGCACAATCCCAACCCTGAACTTCGAAATCGCAGGGTTATAGGTTTGCAGATCATGGAAGGGTTTACCCGTGGTGATGACGATCGTTGGGATCACGGGACCATCTACGATTCTGATTCGGGAAAGACCTATCGTTCCCGACTGACTCTGATTGCCCGAACAGGCTTGATTTGCACGGCTACATAGGGATTCCCCTGTTCGGAAGGTCACAAATCTGGACCCGGCAGAAATGATTGTAAACCTGTTCGAATGTTGATTCGCCACAAAGGAGGGTGCATAGATGTTCCACTGGCTCAGAGACCATCGACGTACTGAGGCGCGTGAGCGTCCGTTCCCTCCGGAGTGGGAGGCCTTCGTGCGTGCGAACGTGGCCCACTACTGCATGCTCGACAATGCTGAGCGAGACGAGCTACGCTCATTGATCCAGGTTTTCCTTGAGGAGAAGAACTGGGAAGGGTGCGGCGGCCTCGAACTTTCCGACGAAATCCGCGTTACCATCGCGGCCCAGGCCTGTCTGCTGCTTCTGGGGCTCCCTCACGACTACTATCGAAATGTGCAGTCGATCCTCGTCTACCCTTCCACTGTCGTGCCACCCGAACGTCAATCCGGTGTCTTCGAGCGTGGCGGCAGCGTGGTGGCGGCCCCTGTTCCCATCCTGGGCCAGGCCTTTGCCCAAGGTCCGGTGATCCTGGTGTGGGATGCCGTCCTCCACGGCGCGCGCCATCCCGAACAGGGTCATAACGTGGTGTATCACGAATTTGCCCATAAGCTCGATATGCTCGATGGATTTGCCGACGGGACTCCGCCCCTCATTGACCGCAACCAGCTCACAGAATGGGTGGAAGTATGTTCCCGTGAATTTCTGCGGCTGCGCGGCCTTGCCGATACGGGTCATAAGACCTTCATTGACGCCTACGGCGCGACGAACTCTGCCGAGTTCTTTGCCGTGGCCACCGAGGAGTTCTTTGACCGCCCCCTTGCCCTTCAGGAGCATGCCTCCGACCTGTACCGTGTTCTCAGTGCCTACTATCGCCAGGACCCTGCTGGTCGTGTGAACCGCACCTGCCCTGTGAACGACTGAAAGCATTTCCTGTCGCGACCCGAATTAAAACAGGGAGTCCTCACACTCGGGAAAAAATGCGGTACTCTATAAGAATTAAAGAACTTCGCCCGGTTCCAATAATCAGCCTGGGAAATATTTCCTGAAGTCGGTAACTACCGGCAATAGATAGGTGAGATATGGAAATACATCAAAAAGTATTGTTTGTGGACCCCGCTACAGGATTCTACAGGACGAAAAAGTACGCCCTCGATCGTTACTTCGGTCCGGTTGACCTGGGTATTCATCTTACTGAAAAGTTTCAAAGCCTCAACTTCGGAGTCGGGATCTTTGCCGGCTCAATCTTCCCTGGCTCGAATCGCATGGTGGTAACCGGTTTTTCCCCCTGCTGGCAGGGACTGTATATCAGTTCCATGGGTGGCGCCGGACTGGTTTTTGATAATCTTGGCATCAACATGCTCAGCATCGTGGGCAAGGCGCCGGTATCTTCAATTCTTTACCTGAACAGAAACCACGGTGAAGAGATCCAGGTGGAAGTGGTTCCCTTTGATGTGCGGGCAGCTTGGAGTTCTGCCGCAAAGGGTGTGTACTCCCTGACAGAAGCAGTTTTCGGGATGTACGGCTCACGATACGAAAACGATCCCCGTATTCTCGTTACGGGTCCCGCTGCCATGCATACCGATATGGGCGGCATCATGTCGGTTCCCATCTCGAGCGGTGCGATCAGCCATGTTGACACCTGGGCCGGCCGTGGCGGATTCGGCAGCGCGCTGCTCCAGCAACACGGAATTGTAGCCATCATCTATGGAGGCACCGTAGTGGATGATGACTTCCGGGACAGCAAGGTTGCCGATGAATGGTTCCGTAACAAATACAACATGCGTCTTCAGCAGAAGGACCTGGAAAGCACGGGCAAGTACCGATACGATGCCAAAGTCGGCAGCGGCGGCACCTTTGGCGTCAACTACTCCACCATGGGCGGCAGAGTCCTGGCCTTTAATTACCGGTCCATCTTCTGGACGGAAGAGGATCGAACGGATCTGCATCAGAAATTCATCATTGACCATTATCTCCGGCAATTCAACGAAGAGACCATCGTTCCACGGCAGCAGGCAACCTGCGGCGAGCCCTGCGTAGCAGTATGTAAAAAGATGAATGGGAAGTACAAAAAAGATTACGAGCCCTACCAGACGCTGGGACCCCTGTGCGGCATATTCGATCAGCGTGCGGCGGAAAAGCTGACTCACTATTGCGATGCAATGGGCTTTGATGCCATCTCAGGCGGGGGGGTGCTGGCGTGGCTCATGGACCTGCTGGACCAGAAGCTGCTGACAAAGGAAGACCTTGGCGTCACAGTGCTTCCGCGATGGGACCTGGCGGACTTCGACCCGGTCAGTGACTCGATGCACAACGCAGACCTGGGTTGCGAACTGATTGATTCGATACTTGAACATCGCGGGATCATGGATTTCAGCGAGGGTGTCCGCAAGTGGGGCAGGGCACTGTCTCGCAGCAGGCAGGAGTCTCTGCTCGATTGCTTTGTCTATGCGGCTTTCGGCCGGAGAGGGTGGATGGTCCCGAACCAGTACTGGGTCTCCGGCACCCTCGTTCCAATGGCTATCATCGGCAAGTACTATATGGTCTACAGCAACGATTTTATACCGCCCCGGGAACTGGGGAGAAGATGCGCAGACCGCATGAAAAAAGAGCTGATACTGGACAACCTCGGCATCTGCCGATTCCACCGGGGATGGGCGGAAGAACTGTTGCCGGATGTGATGGGTTCACTGTATAACAGCAAAGAACAGTTCGAACGTGCGATCAGTGTTTTGGCAAGCCGCCTGAACAGCCATAATTCCCCGATTTTCTGGGAATCAGAGCGTACCGTTGACTTCGTGCATACCTTCCTGAAGCGCAAAAATGAGATTGAAAATGACCCATCCCCCGAACTCGCGGCATGGCTCGACCGGTTCAACAAAGATAAGATCGAAGCCGCCAAGGAGTTTCTGGTATGAAGCGCTCAAGGGGATTGACGAAAGCCTGCGTGAATTTTTTTGACGGCTCGCTGCCTACAGCTACCATGAGCAGCAAATGAAGCGAGAAAGTATTCATCTGGAAACAACAAAACAGTACTGTTTCGCACTGGGCTGGGGTTTTCAGGGAGTCTCTCGTACGGCTTTAATGCAAGATGGCGACAGAAAGAAATCGCTTGAATCCGGCAGACTGCCTGATCCCTTCTTTTGAGTTTCTCTTTTTACCTCCCCTGGCTGTGATATGACACCCCTTTATGAGAGTTGTACCTCCCCTCAACGCCACCCTCAATATATTGCGGTTCCGCCAAATGATGCAGGTAAGAAAACAATTTCCTAGCTTCCCGCTGTCTCTTAAATGTGTCTAATTACCTGATATTAAAGATCAAGTTCCCCTTGTTGGTATTTATTGATTTATTGGAAGGCTAATTGCTTTTACTTTCAATAAATCTGGGCATCTCATCCAATGGCGAGGTCTTGTCATATGTTGGGAAAGGGGGGTACCGTATCTGCTGGCCATGAAAATATATTTAATGGAATTGAAATAAAGGGGATGGAGACAAAGTGGAAGATTGGTAAGAAAACTCGTGATGTAATAATTTTCGAAAGGAGGAATTATGAAAAGATTTGAGGCGAAGAAAGCTTGTTTGCTAGTCATGGTACTGCTGAGTGTTTTTATTATTCTGCCCGGTTGCGGAGGTGGGGGCGATACTTGTCCATGGAACCCTCTATCTTCCTCCAAGGCCATAACCGCATATTCTTTTGTCGGGTTTCCCGGGTATGCTGGAACTATAAATGAAGCTGCAAAGACCATAGCGGTAACTCTGCCGTTCGGGACAAACGTTACGAATCTGGTTGCGGCATTCACCACCACCGGTGCAGGCGTAAAAGTGGGGACAACGGCTCAGAGGAGCGGTGTAACGCCAAATAATTTCACCAGCTCGGTGGCCTACATCGTTACTGCGTCAGACGGATCAAAAGTCACCTATACCGTAACGGTAAACGTGGCCTCGATCTCTGCGAAAGCCATTACAGCTTTTTCATTTGTCGGCTTTCCCGAGGCTACAGGAGTGATCAATGAAGCGGCAAAGACTATAGGTGTCACCCTGCCGTTCGGGACAAACGTAACAAACCTGATTGCAAACTTCACCACGACAGGGATAGATGTAAAAGTGGGAGCAACGGTTCAGACAAGTGGTTCAACACCAAACAACTTCACAAATCCGGTGCAGTACATTGTAACTGCGGCAGACAGTTCAACGGCAACCTATACCGTGACCGTAACTGTTGCCTCGATCTCTGCCAAGGCTATTACCGCATTTTCGTTTGCCGGGTATCCCGGTGCTGTAGGAACGATAGATGAAGCAGCTACGCCAAAGACCATCACGGTGCCTGTTCCGCACGGTACAGACGTAACGAACCTGATTGCGACATTCACGACCACAGGGAAAGTCGTAAAGGTGGGGACAAAGGTTCAGACGAGTGGTACAACGCCAAATAACTTCACAAATACGGTGGCATACGTCGTAACCGCGGCAGACAACTCAACGGCAACATATAACGTATCCGTCATTGTGACCGACGCACCGGAACTTGGAGCGATCGCTCCGTTTGGAGGTTTTGGGGGGCCAGCAGGGATGACCAACCAGGGCCTTCTTACCGTAATCAACGGTGATATCGCCACCACCGGGGCTTCAACGTTAATTACCGGATTCCACGACCTGGGAGGCAATGTGTATACGGAAACGCCACTCAATCAAGGATTCGTGAACGGAACGATATACACGGCAACTGCTCCTCCTGGTTCTGTACCGGGCGTGGTTGCAGCCGCTGCCGCACTTGCAGCACAAACCGCGTTCGATAACCTGTCTCCCGCTTCTTTACCAGGCGGTATTGATCCTGGTGCAGGCCAGTTGGGTGGGCTCACGCTTGCCCCTGGAATCTATAAAGCTGCGGGTGGGTCATTCCTGCTGACCGGATCTGATCTGACCCTGGATGCCGCTGGGGATGCTAATGCTGTCTTTGTGTTCCAGATGGCAAGTTCTCTTGATGTGGGCGGACCGGGGGCTCCTCGCAGCATAATTCTGACCAATGGCGCTCAAGCAAAAAATGTATACTGGTACGTAGGCAGTGCGGCGACAATTAACGCTGCAGGCGGTGGTACCATGGTGGGAACCATCATTGCATATTCCGGTGTTTCATTTTCTACTGCTGGCAATGTCGCTATTGTGACATTGAATGGCAGAGCAATAGGGCTAAACGCGTCAGTAACACTGGTTAACACTGTCATTAACGTACCTGCACCATAAGCTATGAGATATCTGATGTAAAAGCATGCCAATAAATGAAGGGGACAGGCAGTAGTTAGCCTTTCTGTCTGTTCCCTTATCGCTCTCCTTAAGCACTACAGGTAATAGCACAATCAAAGCTTTTTACTGGTAATCATTCCCTGATTGGCGAAATAAATTTAAAGGAGGATTTGTGATGAAAAAACTAGCCGCGTTGCTAATAACCTTTGCTGCCTTGTGTGTCATGGCAGCACCTGTTGCCGCCGGAGAACGAGCCGGGGCGCTTTCCCTTTCACCGTATGTCGGCGGCTACACTTTTGATGGTGTTGAGCATTTGGATACAGCGCCTGTCTATGGACTGCGCATCGGTTACGACCTGACCAAGAACTGGGAAGTGGAAGTGGTTGGCAGTTACCTCGCGACTACTTGTTCGCTCTGCAGAAAAACGAGCGTCAATGTCCTGTCCTATCGTCTGGACATTCTCTATAACCTGATGCCTGATGGTCCGTTGGTGCCGTATCTCGCCATAGGAGGCGGCGGCAACACAAAAGGTCACGGCTCAAGTTACCAGGGGGGGAGCAACACCGACGCCACCGCCAATGCCGGCCTGGGACTCAAGTACTTCCTGACCGATTCCATTGCCCTGCGTGGTGATGCCCGTCAGCTGTTTATTTTCGAAAACCATAACAGCATCATGTACAACTGGGAATACACCGCCGGACTTACCTTCCTCATTGGCGGCAAGACAGCGCCTGTTCCAACCAGCAGCCTGTCAGTTCTGCCCGGTTCCATTACCAGCGGAGAGACTGCCACACTCAAATGGACCTCCAGTAACGCCACGACCTGTGATATCCAACCGGGCATCGGTGCTGTGAATACCGATGGCAGCATGACTGTCTCCCCTGTGGCTGACACCTCCTACTACCTTTCCTGCAACGGCCCGGGCGGTACAACGAACAGCAGCGCAAACATCACTGTTGCCAGCAAGCCGGTCGCAGCACCGGTCCCGACGAGCAGCATGTCAGTAGCCCCGCTCTCCATTACACGAGGAGAAACAGCCACGCTCACCTGGAATGCGCAAAATGTCACGAATTGCGATCTCCAGCCCGGTATCGGCCAGGTAGCAGCGGAAGGCGGCAAGGATATCACCCCAACAGTTAACACCACCTATCTCCTGAACTGCAGCGGGCCTGGGGGTGCTACATCCAGCACGGCGAATGTAACCGTTGTTGCGCCATCGCCGGTGGTATTCTGCCCGGAAAAGGAAGAAACCGTCAACCTGCTCATCGAGTTTGACTTTGACAAGTCAGTGGTCAAACCTGAATTCTATTCGAACGTAAATGCGGTAGGCGAGTTCCTGAAGAACTATCCCAACGCCACAATCACTGTTGAAGGCCACACCGATAACGTGGGCAGCAACGCCTATAATAAGAAACTCTCCCTGCGACGTGCCAAAGCTGTCGAGAAGTACATTGTCGACAAGTTCGGTATCGATGCCAAACGGATCAAGGCGGTCGGTTATGGCGAAACCAAACCGATTGACACCAACAAAACAGCCGAGGGTCGCTACCATAACCGTCGGGTCCAGGCCTATCATGCCGCAGTAAAATAGGCATAGACAACCGGTTCTTTTGAACGGGTCTGTCCTGATGGGTTGTTTCCTGAGGACAGGTTGCCCTGGCACTCGTTACACGCAACAAATACCTAATTGTTGAGTGCCACGACATCGTGGACAGATTTTCGTGCCATAACATCGTGGACACTCGGGTTTTTTATCGTAAGTGATAATCGAATTCCTCGACCTGGGTTTTGTCCAGGAAGAGCTTCAATTTCTGATCTTTGACATCGATAGTTGCTACCACGTATTCGAACTTTAATTCAGGCGGAACCGGAAACAATTCGCCGAAGATATTGAGTTTCAAGTCACTGCGAATGAGACGAACAACATGGTAACGTCCTGTTTCCGGTTTTTCCAACCGATGCTTAGGAGCGACCTCCTGTGTGGGAAATCTCAGCTTTGTCTTCGATGCGGCAAGGGCTTTCAGAGGTGTTTTCCCACCAAGCTTGCTGTAGCGATAGCTGCTGTTATGCCGCTGTTCAAAGGCGAAGGCACCCGTTTTGAGATCATCACCTGTTGCCATTAGGCTCTTATTCAGAAACTTCTGCTGGTACAGGTCGTTGAACTGTTCAATCATCCCGTTGCGCCACGGTTCGGCCATTGGTATGAACCAAGGTTCAATGTCATGATGCAGACAGAGCCGGATAAGTGGCCCCATACCTCGGGGATGCGTAGGACTGCCAAAGAATGTCATGGCATTATCGATCTGGATGTTGTCAGGCATTCCCAATCGTTTCCATATGGCCCAGAACCCGTCCAGAATGTCTTGGCCAGCCTTGGTGAGAGACGAATGAAGCCCGCAACGAACAGTTGCTGTATCGACAACGTTAAGGCCGTAGAAGCGAATAGGCCCTTTCAGGTAGCAGGGACCTACCAGATCAGCTTGGTGACTCTGGTTTGGCAGTAACGATGGTAGCTTGGGGTACGCTGTTCCTTTGGCCTCATACTTGCCAGTACGTCGATAAGTCAGACCGTTCCGGCTGAGAATACGGTTGATGGTACGAAGAGAAGGCAATGGCTTAACGCCAAGGTCTTCAAGTTCCCAAAGAATCGCTTGAGCGCCGCAAAACAGGTCCTGATTGTAGAGGTTGAGGCGAACTATCTTGACGATCTCTTCAATCTCTTTCGGTGTACGGTTTGTTGCACGCAGAGGCTGTCTTGACCTGCTTTCGTTCCAAACATCATCTTCGTTAAGACGACGCTCGATCCACTTATACAGCCATGACTTTGAGCGGCCGAGAGAGACGCAGATTGATTCAGGCTTCTCACCATTGAGAAATCGTTGCACCGCTAATATCCGTTGCTGTGTTATTTCATCCTTCATGAACACCCCCAGAATGTTTTCGGTGTTCATAGAAATACGTGATAGCTATTCGATTGTCAGAGAACTTTGTCCACGATGTCCTGGCACATTATTTCGTCCACGATGTCGTGGCACTCAACACCTAATTACTGAAAAATGGCCGCCCTGAAAAGGACGGCCATTTTTTTACCGCTCGATAACCTCATTCTCTTATAGGAAAGATTCAAAGCGAAGTTGGACATGAATTACCAGTTCATTTTTGCTCAGGGATATATTTAACTTCACTGAAGGCAATAAAGAAAAATACGGTTGGCGGTTGAATTTCGACATAATCATTCTTGATTTTATGTAAAAGATTCATAGGTGTCCTCTCTACTTTGCTCCTTCGTTTGTAGCCAGTCTGTTCCTGTCCCAAATTTTAGTCAGACGCAGTTCCGGCTCGGCACAGGCCTGGGTCAAGCCGGTCGGCAAGCTCGGTAATGCATTGCACGTCCAGCTCGGACAGTAGCCGCAGCTCTGCCGGGAAGAGTCGATACCCTTCCTGCAGGCAGGCCGTTTCCAGTGACACGGTCGCCAAGCGGTGGAACCTCTCATCGGTGATCATTCGTCCCAGCGCCTGCTCAATAGCTGCCTGTGACATGGTTTCCTCCTGATGGCACGCATATGTCCGATAACGGACGGTTTTGCCTTTGTGCGAGTGCCTTGCATTGTTACATGGCGAAATGTGTGCCAGATACGTGTTCTGTTATATTTCGACAAGTTACGGTAATACGGCAAGGGCAGGATGTCTCTAACGGGACAGGTTGTCCATGCCGGGACAAATTGGCAGGATGGCGGTCAGTCGCTGTAAATGAGTGTTTCTGGTGGATTTTAGCAGGTGTGAGGCAGGTCTTATGTTGCTGTCTAATTTTTCCGAAGAAGCTCATTGCTCCAGATACTCCCGTCAACTATTGCTGCTTGGACAGTAGCCCCTTCAGACCGGAACGCAAGGAATCATGAGCTGTCTCCGGCTTCAGGGGCTGCTGTACTCTTCTCAGGGAGCGGGGGGCGGGAAGATGCTCTTCTGGCTCACATGAGAGGTGATGAAGGACTTGAACTGGTCATAGGGACAATCGTAGCGATTGCCGCATGCCGGAATCCTCAGGGGGATGCGCTGAGGAGGCGTATCAAGCGTGAGAGTCGTACCGTTACGCATCTGGTCCAGCGAAGCAATTACGTAATAGCCTCTTACAATGAGCTGACCGCTCCACTTGACACGGTGGAGCTCGAAGACGAGCGCGCCGGCAGGGCCCGGATCATTCTTCAGGAACCCCTCTGCCTTCCAGGTCAAGCCGCCCAAGAATGCGGCGATGGCCATGATGTTCTCATCGTGAGCAACAAACAGCGAAAACTTGTTCTCCTTGGGTGCAAACATAGCCGGATTCTTTACACCACTCAGCGTTTGATCCATCGTTCCCACCAGCTGCCACATCAGGTTCGTCGAGGTCACCTGCGCGAAGGAGGGGAGGCCGCAGTACAATTCCATGTTCATCACATGGAGCTTCGTCATGTCGTATAAGCCACCCGGCGGAATTGCTCCCCAGCCTACACACTGAGCCCCTGGAGTCGATTCGCAGTCGGTGTCGGTCATTCCCTGGGCGTATTCGAGCTCGAACGTCTCCGTTAGCGTATCGGCGACATCGAACAGTGTTCCTGACGCGAACTGCACAGGTCCGGACGTTGTTTGCGTTGTAGGCAGGGTCAGTATGGGAGTCGTGCCGGTGCCTGTGACTGTCTGCAGCATCTGCAGTTGGGCGGCGTAGGTGCTTTGCAGCAAGGTGCCGTTGACACCTCCTATCTTGGCATTGAACACTTCCTGATCTGTCGCCCTGTCGATAAGACCGGGGATTATCGCCGTGTCTATGTAGGGGTCGAATAGGTCATTTGTATGTTTTACCACGATCCCGCAGTCTGGCGTTGCCTCGGAAAGGAACATGCCGTCCAGGTAGCCCTGTGCTGTGTGGAGTGTCCGCTCGACTTTGTCAGCATAGATGTACACCGTTCCCGGCGCGGGACAGGAGCCTCTCGGAGGCAGAATGCCCTGGGCAGCGTAGAAATCGCGATACCAGGACCCCAATCGGGCAGCATTCTGCTGGCCAAAATCGGTAAGATCCCCAGCGGGAAAAGGGACATCAGGGGTATCCAGATGGGGGGGCCAGATCGGGAACCCCTGAACTCGAGAGGTATACTGGTTCATGCTCTCGGTAGTTGATGTCGGTGAACGAATTCCATGGCGGCTGATTGCGACAACGGAGAGCAGTTCGGTGTCGCTGCTGACCTGAGTGGATGATGATCCACAGCCTGCAGTCACCGTAAGAGAACATACAATAATGATTGAAAAAAATAATTTGATCGATGAATAGCGCATGATTATTCCTTTAAAACTTACTTCAACGGATAGTAGAGTTAAAATCTCTACTTCAAATCATCGGATCTCAGTGCAGAAGAATTCCGCGCGATGGCATGTTTGACACCCATCTATAGCTCTGGAAACAGTAAGGCCGTCAAAGTCTGGACTCCGACGGCCTCGCTCGTTTGTGCAACACTAGCAACATGCAGATATTATGTAATTGTTGGGTACTTCACCTTCAACACGTCGATCATTGTCGGACTCAACTGTTTGAACAGTTCCGCATTGTACGAAGCACAGTACGGAACTTCCGGCACCGACCCATATTTTATCGACGGATCGATATAGGGGAGTCCTGAGCTTGGATCGCTGGAGTCACCTCCCTGAGGCCGCGTTGGGTCCATGGGGGGGAATATAGTTCCATACATCTTCTCATAGTTGGGATTATTCAGTATTAAGTTACTTTGAACTATCTGCTGAGTCGCAACAGACATTTTGCGCGATGTTGCCGCTGGCGTACCATCTGCGACCGCAGGATCAACGTTTACCGTAACGATTGAAACGGTGTAGTCGCTGTTGAGATAGATCTCAAATGTTCGGAATTGTTGTGGAAGGTCTCGCAGTGATGAGGTTTCCACCTGCCAGAAGCCTTGATCAGGTGTGCCGCCAGCAGGTGGCATGAAGGCCTTAACGGTATTGAGATGACGATGTCCGGCGATCCACATGAGAAGGTTTGGCGTGTTTTGGAGGGTCGAAACCAAGTCCCGTCAAGTCAACAGCATTTGTCGTCGTAGTAGATGCATCACCTGACGCGCCAAGCCACCATTCGGTCTCGTCACCATATTTAACAACAGCGATCGGGACATGGGCTGCGATGATCATCAGCTGATCATTGTCTTGGCCAGCCTGGAGTTCCGCTTGAAGCCACTGCCAGCGTTCTTCGTCAAGAAAGCCATGTCCATGGATATCGATAGAGCCATCGTCTTCCCGTTGGGTATTGTCGAGAACGATCACCTTGAGCGGTACATCAGATTTCGGCTGGAAGCTGTAGCAGGCAAATCCTGGCGATTTCGTGGGGTCGACCAGATTAAAGCCGTGACCTACCGGCAGGGTGGATGTCTTGAAAAATTCCTGGATCCATTCCGTTCTCAGGAGTGAACGACGATTGGGGTCGGCTGCCACTTTTGGCGGGATACTGAATGGCCCGACAGCTTCTGCGTGGATAATTTCACCGGTAGGCGTGGATCCATCAAGTACGCCCATGAAATACTGAGGCGTCGAGGTCATGTTGTAACAGTTGAACACCGCAGGGAAATTAACTGGTTGGAGAAAATCCGCTCTGGACCAGACGGTGTCGCTGATGTACGACTGACGTAGCCCAAGAGCCGGGTTGGCATCGACGGGAACCGAACCAATATAGAAGTGATCGTGGTTGCCGAGTGCCTGATAAAAGGGGATCGATTTGTCGAGTCCCGCAGCTTTGTATGGCTTCTGGTAATCGATGGTGTTGGCTCCGAGATGCGCGCCGGAACTCGGGGTGATAACCTTGCCGTCAATGACGTCGAGATACCACCTGAGTTCGTTGTAAGAAGTATTGTTGCAGGTGTCGCCCAGCGAGATGGCGAAATCAAAGGGGTTTTTCTTGTGCAGCGCGTTTGCCGTCTGAATGGCTGCGTCAAGGACATGGGTTGTGTACGGCATGACCGGTGAGTAGATGGACGTGTTGGTGCCGGAGTTCTTTGTATCCTCTTGCTGGAGGTAAATCAGCTGGTTCGGCGCTTCCTTGTCGGTGATATGGATGTCGCTTATGGTAAAGAAATTCAGAAATTTTGTGTACCTGGTGGGCGTAGGATAGGCATCGACGCCCGGCATGAGATCCTTCCGCAGTATAACCGGGAGGCCCTCTGTGCTGTACTGCCATTCACCGTAGCCATAATTTTTGTACTGATCAACCAGGTGAAGCTCGGACAGGTACAGTCCCGTTCCCGAGTTGGGACCGGTTGGTGGAGTCGGCATAGTAAATGACAGGACCCGACTTGTCGTGGTAACGACCGTGGAATCAATCGGGTATGTGGTGGGTCGGATGCCGATTTGACTACTACTGCCGCAGCCAGTAGTCATCGTGCCCAGGTAAATGGATGCTACCGTTCCAACGGTATATTTCATAAAATCCCGCCGGCTCAGGCCGCGGACCATTTTTAAATCGTCGCTATCGCGAACCAATGACAGATCATTACTCGTCAGAATCTTGCTGTCTTTATTTGTTTCTTCAGTGCCCATAGAATCCTCCTATTTATTGATAAATTTCCATTATCCAACCAAGCTGAACAATATAAAACCGGCAACTTATGAGTTGTTTTCCGTTGACTGAATAGCAATGTACTCCGTCAGCCAAACTGTTCTTTGCTGAAAACTTTGATTCTTTTGTAACGTATCGACGTTTATGAAAATTTCTTGAATGTGTTTTGCAAAAACAACGTAACTGTTTTTCATCCGGAAAGGGTGATGTTTCCTCCCTGGCGGCGACCTGTCCCAAACCGGACAGTTTCCCTTCGTGTGTGTGAATTGCAAGTCATATATCGCGAAATCCGCGCCAACTGTATTTGTTGCGCAATATCAATATGTTGCATAGTCGCAGTAATGGAAGGGTGTCCCAACCAGGTAGTAGAGAGTGGAAATGCTGCTGTGCGAGAT
>CAVVDU010000022.1:0-17275 GCA_963746935.1 uncultured delta proteobacterium
TGCCTCACCTGTCATCAGGCCGGCGAATGCAAGCTTCAGGACTACGCCTATTTCTACAATGTAAAGCGCGGCGGATTCGGTGGCGAATGCCACACATACAATATCGAAGACGACAATCTCTTCATCATCAGGAACATGAACAAATGTATCCTTTGCGGCAAGTGTCTGCGGGCCTGCGAGGAAAAGCAGGGCCGGGCAGTAATAGACTTTGCCTACCGCGGTTTCAGGACCAAGGTGACAACCGCTCTGGACAAGCCGCTCGCCGATTCGGTCTGCGTCTCCTGCGGCAGTTGCGTTGCCGTGTGCCCAACTGGTGCGCTGACCGAAAAAGCAATGGCCGGCAAGGCGCGAAAATGGGAAGTTCAAAAGGTTCGCACCACCTGCCCGTTCTGCGGCGTCGGCTGCAACTTTGACCTGAACGTCAAAGGCGGCAAGGTGATTGGCGTTACCTCGAACGCAGCAAGCCCGACGAACGGGCGTGACCTCTGCGTCAAGGGGCGCTTCGGCGTTGACTACGTCCACAGCCCTAAAAGGATCACCAAGCCTTTGATCAAGAAAAAAGGTGAGTTTGTCGAATCCTCCTGGGACGAGGCACTGGACCTGGTTGCCGACAAGCTTGGCAAAATCAAGACTAAATTCGGCAGCGACTCCATAGCGGCCCTCTCTTCCGCCCGCTGCACCAACGAAGACAACTATGTGATGCAGAAATTCATGCGCGCGGGGATCGGTACCAACAATATCGACCACTGCGCCCGAACTTGACACGCCCCTACTGTAGCCGGTCTGGCTACAAGCTTTGGCAGTGGCGCAATGACAAACTCTTTCGCCGACTATCTGAATACCGACCTGTTTTTCGTCATCGGATCCAACCCCACTGAAGCCCACCCAATGGCGGGTGCCAAGATCATGTCTTCGCTTTTGAAAGGCACCAAGCTGATCGTGGCTGACCCCCGCCGGATAGAACTTGCCGAGAAGGCCGACATCTGGCTGCAACTGAGGCCCGGCACCGATATCCCCCTGCTGAATGGTCTGATGCATATCATCATCAAGGAAGGCCTGCACGACAAGAAGTTCATAAAAGAGCGGACCGAAGGTTTTAAAGACCTGGAGGCTACCGTTAAGGAGTATACCCCGGCCCGGGTTTCCGAAATGACCGGAGTTCCAGAAAATTTGCTCTATGACGCGGCCCGGCTTTACGCGACCACAGCAAAGGCCATGCTCTGCTATACCCTGGGTATTACCGAGCATATTTGCGGCGTGGACAACGTCATGAGTACCGCCAACATCGCCATGCTGACCGGCCACCTGGGCAAGGAAGGCTGCGGCGTGAACCCGCAGCGCGGTCAGAACAACGTGCAGGGTGCCTGCGACATGGGTGCGCTGCCGGGCGATTATCCCGGCTACCAGAAGGTGGCGAACCCCGAGGTACAGGCCAAATTTGAAAAGGCCTGGGGAGTGAAGCTGTCCGGAAAACCGGGTCTGATGATTCCGGATATGATGGATAAAGCGGTGGAAGGTACGCTGAAGGCAATGTTCATCCTGGGTGAAGACCCGGTACTGACAGACCCGGACGCCAACCACATCAAGAAGGCCTTGAACAAGATGGATTTCGTCGTGGTGCAGGAGCTGTTCATGTCCGAAACCGCAAAACTTGCCGATGTCATCCTGCCAGGTGCAAGTTTCGCGGAGAAAGACGGCACCTTCTCCAGTTCCGAGAGGCGTGTGCAAAGGGTCAGAAAGGCCATCGAGCCGATCGGCGACAGCAGGCCTGACTGGTGGATCATCTGTGAGATCTCCAAACGGATGGGATATCCCATGGAGTATGCCAATCCCGAGGCTATCTTCAACGAAATAGCCTCCCTGACGCCTTCCTACGGCGGTATAAACTACGAGCGGATCGAGCACACCGGATTGCAGTGGCCGTGTCCGACCCTCGACCATCCCGGTACCCCTGTCCTTCATACCAAGAGCTTCACCCGAGGGAAAGGCCTTTTCAAGGCAATCGAGCATACTCCGCCCGCGGAAATGCCTGACGAGGAATATCCGTATCTGCTGTCTACCGGGCGAATCCTCTATCACTATAACGTGACAACGCGCTATTCTTCCGCGCTGGATACCCACCGGCCGGAAGAGATGGCCATGCTTCATCCCGCGGATGCCAAGGCCCTGGGAGTATGTACCGGAGATACGGTACAGGTAACCTCCCGCCGTGGTAGCGTCAAGACCAAGGTGAATGTAACCGACAAGGTCATGTCGGGCATGATCTGGATGAGCTTCCATTACCGGGAAACTCCGACCAATGAGCTGACCGTTAATGCCTTTGACCCGGTTAGTAAAACCGGAGAATACAAGGTTGCGGCAGTAAGGATTGAAAGAGCCGCAGAAGCCTAAGGCCGGGGAACAGCCGGACTCACTATGGGTCCGGCTGTTCCCGCTTTTCGGATGTACATCCCCACGTACGATGTGAGAAGCATGGAAATAACAAGAAAAAAAACAAGCGATCTTGCAATATCCGTTGGCAGTGAAGACGCAAGGTGTGAGGGAGTTACCGGAGTCATCCTTGCAGGCGGCAATTCCAGCAGGATGAAGAGCAACAAGGCCCTTCTTCCTTTTCAGGGAGAGCTGTTTATTGAACGGATATACCGGCAGCTGGCGAGCATATTTTATGACATAATCCTTGTGACCAATAAACCGGAGCTTTATAATTTCCTGCCGTGCACCATTGTAGCGGATATTTATCCAGGCTTGGGCTCATTGGCCGGGATCCATGCCGGCCTCAGCAACAGCAAAACCCGCTATATCTTTGCGGTCGCCTGCGATATGCCGCTTCTTAACACGGCCCTGATCAGACGTCTCCTGGCCGCAGTGCATGATCAGGATATCGTCATGCCGGAGGGCAGCGGGGGGCTGGAACCACTTCATGCGGTCTATGGCAAAGGGGCTTTGCCGGTCATGGAAGAAGCACTTTCCAGGGGCAAGGTAAAGATAGTGAAATGCTGTGAAAGATTGAGAACAACCGTACTGTCCAGGGACGTGGTTGCCGGAATTGACCCCGAGTTTCTTTCGTTCAGGAATATCAATACCCCGGAAGATTACTTTACTTTCAGGGAGGAGACGGTATTTGGCAGGGATGAAGAGTCCGTAGACTCACTGGAAAAAATGTTGAGATAAAACAGGTAACCTATGTGGGAGATTCAGGGAATGCTGCAATCGATTTCGATGGAAAAGGCTCTTGAGATTTTCCAGGAGTACGCATCAACGGTGGGAATTGAAGAAATATCAATTACAGACTCTTTTGAAAGAATTCTGGCCGAAGACATAGTGGCCGGATTTCCAATTCCTCCCTTTTGCAGGTCTCCCCTGGACGGCTATGCTCTCTGTGCCGCCGACACTGCCGGAGCAGACGAAATCAGCCCCGTTTCCCTGCGGATTACCCAGACAATCTTTGCGGGAGAGGTGCCGACAGAACCTCTCCTGGCCGGGGAAACTGCAGCCATTACAACTGGCGCTCCAATGCCGGAGGGAAGCGATACGGTAATCAAGTTTGAAGATATTTGCCGGGAGGGGGATACTATATCAATCCGCTCTTCTCTCCGGGCTGGAGAAAATGTTGTTCCGCAAGGAGAAGATGTCGCCCAGGGTGAAAAGGTCCTTGAAAGAGGCACAAATATAACTCCAGCTGCAGTTGGGCTCCTTGCCTCCCTGGGATTTGAGAAAGTCCGTGTCTATAAAAAACCCAGAGTGGCCGTCTTCTCTCTCGGCGATGAATTGCTGGAAGTGGGGCAGGTTCTGAGGCCTGGGAAAATATACAACAGCAACCTCTATACCCTTTCTGCCCAAGTCAGGGAGGCTGGCGGAACTGCCTTTCCGATCGGCACCATTACGGACGAAAAAACCGCCATTGCAAGTGCCTTGAAAGGTGCCTCTGCGGAATATGACATGATCATAACCACTGGCGGTGCTTCGGTGGGAGGCAAGGACCTGATTAAGGAGGCCATTGCCCTGAGCGGCGCCACTACCCTTTTCTGGAAAGTCGGCATGAAGCCGGGAACGCCCGCTGTCTGCGGCGAAAAAGATGGGAAATTAATTATCGGCCTTTCCGGCAACCCTTCGGCTGCAATGATAACCTTTCTCATGCTCGTGCGTCCCATTCTGCGGTCCATGGCCGGGAAGGGGTCCGGGAATCTTCCCGAGGTCAGTGCTGTAATGGAACAGCCGTTCAAAAAGAAAAGCAGCCAGAGGCGCCTTCTGAGGGCCGTGGTGGCATGGAAAGACGGGGCATATCATGCGATTCCAGCGGGGATGCAGAGTCCCGGTGCCCTTAAATCAATGGTGGTGTGCAACGCACTGATCGATATACCTGCCGAGCACGGCTTCCTACTGACTGGTGAAAAGGTTAGGGCCCATCTCCTTCCTCCGCAATACTGCCTTCAGGGGTAAACCCGCAAAGGAAATACAGTCGTTATCTGTTATCAATAAAGATACCCATTGGAAGTAATAGATACATTCATCCTGTGCGTCATTCCCAGGTAATCCTTTCAAGAACAGAAAAGACCTTGGCTTTTTCCCGTGTAGCGAAACAGCACAAGGTCACATTCGACCGTAGCGCGCTGTCGATTCCCGAACTTACCGGTGCCGCCTTGGAGATGACCAGCGGTATCCCTGCCCGGGCCGCCTTCATGACCATGCCGGCCGGCTGTCTGCCCGACGATACCAGGAACATCTTCGACAGATTGTCTCCATTCAGCACTGCCATGCCGACCACCTTGTCGATGGCATTATGCCGGCCGATATCCAGGGCTTTGTACCTCAGTGAGCCATCCGCGGCCACCAGGCTCGCGGTGTGAGCGCCCCCTGTCCGTTCCTGTGTCTCATCATACAGGTTTCTGAGGCTTTCCAGCAGGACTTCGGTGCTGAAAGTCTGTTCAACTGGGACGGAAACGTCTTCATCACGTCCGGCCCAGTTAATGCCGATGCAGCCGGAAGATCTAAGTTCGTGCCAAAGGTTGAAGTGCTCGAAGGACCGTATTTGCAAATGCACTCCGCCCTCTTTCTCTTCGATAGCGGCAATGTCAGTCCTATCCTGAATGGCGCCTTCAGTTATCAGGTAGCCGACGGCGAGTTCCTTATGGAGATTGGGGGTTGTCACGATGGAGGTGAGTTTTGTACCGTTCACAATCAGCTCGATGGTTTCTTCAACCATGACGGAGTCTGTTGCCGGCTCTGCACCCTCTCGAGTTATCTTTGTGGATGAGTAGTCTCTTGCCGAATCCACGGAACCGGTGTGGCGGGGCAAAATTTCCAGGATCAGGACGCAATAGTCATCCTTTCTTTCCAGTCCCAGCAGTCTGTGACCTTCAGCCATGAGGTTTGGCGGGACGCAATTTGCCGCATCTCCCTCATCAAGCAGGATTTCCACCTTTTCTCCGGGATCGAACATTTCAAGGGCCAGTTTGATTGTAATGAAATTTGAAGGACACGGGACGCCGCGGAGATCAAAGCTTTGCATTTTACCTCCAGGGAAAGGAAATTCTTTCGATACTATTCGGAAAGTCATTGTTTGGCGCTATGTCCTGAGGCAGAGAAATTCTACAGGTGACGGTATCATCCGTTATTGGTGGCTGTCAAAACAATTCCGGTACTGATTCAAAGAGCTTAAGCAGCACCGTGGGAGTTTTGAATGCACGGCTAAGAATTTCATCATGACTTTCGATATCGTTCTCATAAGGACTTATTTATTTCTCTGTGAGGGTATTCATTTTGTTTGCGATGAGCGCTTTTCCATTGACCGTACAACATTCCGGAATGCTTTCCTGCCCTGAGAAAACATGCTATGTATACCTATGGTTAATTAGTCTCCATACGGAAACTCCAGATGAGGAACTGCTGGTTTACGATTGAACTGACAGGCCGCAATGGGGATTTCGTAAGAAATAGATGTCATAGAAACTATCGTAACGATCATTTCAAGGGTACGAGCATGAACCTGAAACAGCTGGAAGTTTTTATTGCCGTTGCCGAAAGCGGCAGCTTTTCCCGTGCAGCGGAAAGTACCTTCCTTACCCAGTCAACCGTGAGTCAGCATGTATCGTCACTGGAAAACGAGTTTGACCTGAAGCTGCTGGACCGGACCGGGAAAGGTGCTTTACTCACCGAGGCGGGGAAAATCCTCCTTCTCCACGCCCGGCGTGTGGTGGCGGAAGCGCTGGAAGTTCCCCTGGTTTTGAACCGTTTTCGGGGGCTGGAGAAAGTTGTTCTGAAGATCGGTGGCAGCAATATCCCTGCATGCTACATGATTCCTGAGTGCATGCCGTGCTTTCGGGAGCAGCACCCTGGCGTCATTATAAGCCTCTTTCAGGGCGACAGCCGTGAAACTCTCGAACGACTGAAACGTGAAGAGGTCGAGTTTGCGCTTGTCGGTAATCGATTTGAGGAGAAGGGTTTCGTCTATACCCCCCTCCTCCAGGATAAGATCTCGCTAGTGGTACCTGCCGATCATCTTTGGTCAGGAAAGGATTATATTCTTCCGGAAGATCTTATTGCTGAGCCTCTCATTTTTCGCGAACCTGGTTCGGGAACGGACAGGGCATTTCGTGATGAATTTGCCAAAGCGGGCTATGCACCCGAACAGCTGAAAGTTTCTATGCATCTTGGCAGCAATGAGGCAGTGAAACAGGGGATTCTGAATGGGGCCGGGGTATCCTTTCTTTCCGAAATGTCGGTGAAAAAAGAGTGCGATCGGGGGGAACTGTCAGTGGTCAACGTCAAGGGGTTGGTAATTTTTCGTCATTTTTATCTGCTTACCCATCAGGGGCGGGAGCTGTCTCCGGCTGCCGAGGCCTTTACTGCCTGTATCCTCGAACGTTTTCAATCCGAATAGCGGGAACCGCAGTGAGTTGCCCTGGTTTTTGAGTGTAACTCCGAAAGTTTCTCCACTCCTTGTGGAAATGTGTACCATTAAGTTAGCTGCGCTCTCTTTATTCCCTGTTGCCCCCGTGAGTAATAGATATTTGGTTGCTTAAATAAAAATGATGGGATAGAATTTGGCTCCCTTTCAGGATACTTTCGAAGAATATCAGGTAGATGATGATCTTGGATCCTGTCTCGGTACTTTGCATGTAACCCTTATACGGAAGCGCGTCGGTCGCTGGTGGGCCGCCCGGTCTTCAAAACCGGTGTGGGGGGTGAGAAACTTCCTAGGTGGGTTCGATTCCCATGCGCTTCCGCCAAACACAATAATTACAATGAGTTACATATAAATTTACTTCCCAAAACTTTCGCTGACACTTTCGCAAACCTGTAAAAATTCAATAATTCCTTTCCAGATGATCCCTCTTATCAGAATTTGTACACTAAAGCTGCCTGCTACTTATCAGGCTGGGGAGTGGCCAGCGTCATGCCGTGTCGCCGGAAGATGTCCATCATCTTTGCACGGTCGGGCGGACCGCCACCGGTGGTGCCGATTACTTCGGCTGCCTCTCGGAAGTATGCGGGGCCCATTATCGCAGGGGTTATGATAGCGAGCTGTTTCACGTCCACACTGCCAAGGTTATCAAAGCGGTGTACTGCGCCTCGGGGGATGCATAGGGCCTGCCCGGGACCCACCTCAATCGGTTTGCCGTCAACCGTCCACGTAAGAACTCCCTCGACACCGTAAAGAACCTCCTCGTAGGCGTCGTTCTTATGGGCCGGAGCCGCCAGTTTCTGTCCAACGGGGACAAAGACCTCGAACACTGATACGCTGCCACTGGAATCTTCGCTTGTGAGGAGAAACCTGATCCTTAACGGGCCAATCTCGATGGTCTCTTCCGAAGGATTAACTCTTGTTGTCCGCTGTTGCATAATATCGCGTCCCCTTTGAGTAAAGTTATCGGACATTTCCGATTTGTGTCATCTATGGTGTAAGCAGAATCTCTTTCGTGCTGTAGCTCATGCTTGCGCTTCGACCTATCTTTGTTTTCTTGAGATGCAAACGTTCGCCTTAAACGGCACGCCGCCTTTAAAGTATCCACTGCAAGGTGTTGTTGTGCGGTGGTCACAATGTACTCATGACGGCAGGCTTTTCCCGAGTACTCGTTCTATTGCCGGCACAGCATCCTCTGGACCGCGTACAAGGATGATCTTCGAGCTAGGCGAGTTTTCGTGAATGATATTGAGAATGCGATTGAACCAGACAGTAGTTTCTTCCGTGGCAGGGAAATTCACGGGGTCCTGTCCATTGATATAGCCGCCGATAGCTACACCATCGTACTCTGCCCGCTTTAGCTCCGAGTCCAACTTCGCGTCCCCAGCTTCATCGTTCGTAAACACAAAGGTGGTCGCTTGGAATCCGAGTGAGCGGAGTTTTTTTGAACGGTGGCCGCGATCTCCGGATGTTTTCCGAAGCCGAGGATGCGCCAACCTGGGGTGTGTGAAGTAGAGGTCATCGACATATCAAAATTATATCACACAGCCAATGTTATTACCCTGTTTGACCACCCATGGACCTCAAAGGGTGGAAATCACATTTTCATGGCAATATTGGGATATTCACGATCAATATTGAAAAGTAACGGATTAACATTGCAATTTCCCAGTATTATTTGCAATATTTAATTGTCGCTGGTGAATGTATGCCTTGATTTCGATCTTCTGACACTTCGGGGCCATAAACCTTAATTTCAACCTGTCTTTTGATGAGGAAGTTTGAATCGCCCCAGTACTTGTACAAAAAATACTTGGATATTTCAAGATGAGTTAGATTGGTCACGTAATGGTCAGGCGAGCAGTTTTTCTGCATGCACTCACATAGCTGGATTTAGCACCCTGCGAACCCATCTTTTGGCGAAGCCTGAAATCAATCGTTACTTTCCTGATGTGCTTTATCCAAAGTCTTTCTGACGGCAGAAATCCATTGCTCGGGAAAAAGCTCTTTATCAAGAAGCCATGAAAGCAGACTTGTCTCAGCGTCGGCGATACCAGCTGCCGTATCGCTTACCGCTGAGACTATCAGATATCCGGTTCCTTTTAACCGGCCCTGTAACTCACTATCGCTGGCGTCGCGGAATTCTTCTGCAAGGCTACTGAAAACCGGTTCTGGGATATGCCGGAACCGTTCCCTGGCAAGGCTTCCGGCAGCTTCAAGAAGTCCTTTGTAGTGCTCCCGCTTTTCCGGCAGGGCAGCCGACAACTCTCCATAAAGCAGTTCCAATTGACGCTCTAGGGTAATCCTGGGCATTCCCCTGTTGGCCAGAACCCGCCCCAGCCATTCGACCTGGTTCATTAGCTGGGTTTGCGGCAGTGAGGCAAGAGTCACAAGCCAGGCAGCGTCACTTTTTGCGAAACTCCTGCCGCGCTCCTGATACCGTTCGTTGAAATAGGGAAACTCCTCGCGGCATTTCCGGGCAGCAGTCACTGCAGCCTGAAGCTCATCAACGGTGTCGGGAACGGCATGATTGCCCGCTTCCGGATTAAGCATGCTTGCCGTGAATTCGAGCTTGGCTTTATCAATGGGGTATAGTGAGGCAAACAGAACCTCCAGTTGGTCAAAAAAATCTTCAGCAACCTGAATAATCCTTTCGCGACCTTCCTTGTTCAGCTGCAGGGAATTCATGGCTGAGAGCAGCACCTTCCAGTTTTCAGCTGTTTTATCGCCATAACCGGCATAGAAGCAAGCTGTCCCGTAAATTTGTGGGCCAAACGTCTTGATGACATCAGGGAGATGCATGGCATTTCCGAGGGTTGAGCCTTCAAGCACATAGAGAATTCCGAGCAGGTCGGTCGGCTGTTCAATGCGGTAGCGGCGGATACGTTCGGCAATTTTTTGGGCCTGCTGATTGGCCGGCACCATGTCGGCAATAAAAAGAGGGTCTAACATACTCAAATCTCTTCTGAGATGAACGAGCCTGGAAGGCCGGGACTGACAAAGCCTGCTGACCTCCTCCAAAGTTACATAGGACAATTCATGTTCGAGGGTTCCAAGAATGACGGCCATGGTCCTCAAGTTGCCGACATAACTCTCAAGCGGCAGCTCACCTTTCGTCAATGCAACGAAAAAGGGCAGCGCCTCCATTCGCGTGTGATTATCGCTGATGGCCTCCTTGAGGCTTTCAGTAATACTGGTGCGGTGCTCTTGTACCATGTGCGTGACCCCCTGAGATCAGATTATAAGAACCTGCATGATGAATTTTATCCTCAACACACGAATTGAAAATGTTATCTGGCTCCAGTTGTGGTTACGGACCGCGTCACATCAAGCACCTCTTGCAAGTTGAGAGCGACAAGGCACCCCTCAAGTTCTTTTGGCAGTTTGGGCAAGGTCTTGAATGCGCCACCACCCAGCATGATCCGGGGTGCACTTTCGCCGAACTCTTCCCGTACCGCTTCCACAAGTTGGATTACTTTTGGGATATTAAAAAACATCGTCGATGAAATGCCGAACAGTTTCGCCTTATGTGTACGGATAGACTGGAGAACTCCGTCCATCGGCACATTAGTGCCAAGGAACATGACATCCCAGCCTTCGGACTCAAGGATGTCTGACACCATATTTGCCCCCACTTGGTGCAACTCACCCTGCACTCCAGTGATGACACTGTTCCCCATCTGCTCTCCGCTGATTTCCAGATGCTGGTAGAGGTTTGACATGACAAATTGTGTTATTGCGGTGCCCAGATGCTCATCCGCAACCGTTATCCGGTTGTTTTCCCAGAGACTTCCAATCTCGTAGAGTGCTTCCTGGAGAACATCCATATAGATCCCGGGAATGGAATATCCGCTACGGAAAGCATCCATAATTATCTCAAGGGCAATTTTGCGTTTTCCCGCCAGAATCTCTTTCAGATATTCCTGTCGTAGCAGAACTGTAGGGATTGTTTCCCCGTCGTTGAATTTTCCGCGGGAGCATTTACTTTCTGAATTTCCAGCCGAATCCGTGACGCTCATGTCTCGTCCTCCAAATCTTCCGTTACAAACCACACGTCCTTTACCTTCTCGGCACATTCAGGGCAGTAGCCATGGCTGAGAAAAAGGGCATTGTTCTTCAGGTAAAGAACAACATCCTCCCACGAGGACTCATTCGTTTTAACCTTTCCGCAGCCCATGCAGATGGGAAGGACCTCCTGTATTTTGCGCAGGTGCCAGAAGGAGTTTTGCAGCTGCTCATACGCTTCTTTTATCACCTGATTATTAAACAATAGTGATGATTGCTCAGTTTCGAGGTTCTCTATCCGCAAATTGGAATCTTTCACTACTTCGTTAAACTCTGCCAACTGCCTCACGAGTCTGCGGTTCTCCTGGAGGAGTTGGTGTGTTATTGCCAAGGGACGCAGCAATTCGAGGAGCTTGGCGGGTTCCCAGGGTTTGGTGATATATTGGACGATATGCCCTTCGTTGACGGCAGCGATAACCGCGTCGATATCAGAGTACCCCGTCAAAAGAATACGGGCCGTATCCGGACTGTATTTTGCCGCTTTTGCCAAAAGCTCCACACCGGTAAGCGTCGGCATTCTCTGGTCGGATATCACCAGGGAGAACATGTTGTCTGAAACAAGCTGGTGAAGCGCCTGATCGACGTCTGAAGTGGCAAATACATGAAAATCCTTGCGCAGTAAATCCGCCAGACTGTTCAAAACTTCGTTTTCATCATCAACGATCAATACTTTCGGGTTGCCAGTATTACCGATCTCTATCATCTTACCTCTCCAGTGTGGGATGTCTTTCCAATTCCACTCGGTTTCTACCGTTTTGTTTTGCACGGTAAAGAGCCTTGTCGGCTCCTTCAAAAAGAGCTTCCGGAGGCTGTCCGGGAATAAGGGTTGCCACGCCAAAGCTTGCCGTCACCTGGCGAGGAAAATCTTCAATAGACATTGTTTCAATGGCCACTCTGTAACGCTCTGCGGCATCTCCGCCTCGTTCGAGCGTCGTGTCCGGCAGCATTACCAGGAACTCTTCCCCGCCATATCGCGCAACCAGGTCGTAAGGGCGAATTTGCGCTGCAAGGGTCTGGGCTAATGACTGCAGAACCCTGTCTCCCATGGTATGACCAAACGTGTCGTTCACTACTTTGAAATGGTCAATGTCCAGAAGGATAATTGTCAGGGGGAGGCCCAGACGTAAACTGCGATTGGCTTCCTGAAAAAAACTCTCGTCAAGATTGCGGCGGTTCGCCACGTTTGTCAAAGGGTCAAGGTAGGCCATTTCTGAAATCTTTCGATTAGCATCTTCGAGCTCGACGGCACGCTGCTCCAACTGCGTTGTTCGTTCCTGAACGCGTAATTCAAGTTCAGCATTCATTCGGCGCAAATCATCTATAAGCCGCCGCTTGTCTTTCAGCAACTGGCTGTACTCAAGAGCCCGGAAAACGACAGCTTCCAGTTCATCGGTCCTCCACGGTTTTGTCAGATAGAAATAGATTTTCCCATCATTGACTGCCTGAATTACCGCCTCAATATCCGCATAGCCCGTCAAGAGAATGCGGACAGTGTCCGAATCAATGCGACATGCTTCAGCCAGCAACTCAGCCCCAGTTTTGCCAGGCATCCGCTGGTCGGCAATGATGATTGACACATCATGATTTTTCAGGAGAATCAATGCCTCTTCAGCACAGGACGCGGTAAGGACCTGGAAGCTTCTGCGAAACTGGTCTGCAAGAGATGCTGTAATTTGAAGTTCATCATCCACCACCAGAAGCGTTGGAAGGTTCGAAGACAGACTGTCGGCTGTTGGCCTGCGGTCAAGAGCTGCTGAAAATGCTTTACTGAGTCCCATGAGGGTTTTCCTTTTCCTTGCCGGTCGACACACGATCAGAAACATTCGGCAGCAAAATTCGGACAACTGTGCCCAAGCCGAGCCGGCTTTCTATTTCAATCCGACCAGCGTGCGCAGAGACAATCTGGTGCGCAATGCTCAGCCCGAGTCCGGTGCCTTCTCCTACCGGTTTCGTGGTAAAAAAGGGGTCAAATACCTTGCCCAGATTCTCGCCGGCAATGCCGCAGCCATTGTCTGCAACCTCAATGCAGTATTCCCCTGCTTCGGCCCGGGTTGTTACGCAGACATCCTGACCGGGCCGGCTTGCCTGGATTGCATTGGCCAGGACGTTGCTGACAGCCTGGTTGAGGTGACCGGGAGAACAAAGCAATGGCGGCAGTGCTGCCAGATCGGTTTTTACGGTCACTCCGCGCTCTTTCAGCAGAGGATTCAAAAAACGAAGTGTCGATTCGATTCCTTCTGAAAGGGTACAATATTTTTGTTCAGCTTCGTCAAGTCGCGAAAAGTTCCGCAGGTCGAGGACAATTTTCTTTACCCGTTCCAGTCCCTCGATGTTGGCGGAGAGCTTTCGCGGTATCGCTTCGGCCAGATATTCCAGTCCAGCATCTACCGCTTTGGCAACAATCGTTTCATGCATGCGGGGAGACAGGGTCGCCAATTCAGGCAGGATGTCACCCAAGGCATTGACAAACGTCAGCAGGTCATCGAAATCACGCTTCAATACCTGTTCGTTGCTCAACACAAAGGCAATAGGGTTGTTTATCTCATGGGCGATACCTGCAGTCATCTGCCCCAGGGAAGCAATTTTTTCCCGGTGAACCAGCATGGCCTGGGTTTTTTTGAGTTCATTTAGCGCTTTGGCCAGTTCTCTTCCCTTGCGAACATTTTCACGGGAAAGGACTGTCAATTGATTATTCAATTGAAGTAGCTCTTCCTGAAGAGACTGGTTATCTCCCCGGGGCGGTTCCGCGAGCAGAAAATAACCGTTCTCCACGACTCCTAACCGGCAGATCAGTGATCGAGGAACCTGGTCTTTATCCACGACGTTCAGCAAAAACTCTCGATCCGGAATAGCGACCGATCCAGATAACCAACGCGCGAGCAGCACGCCATCAGGCTCTGTGAGAAAGTCTTGGATGCTTTGGCCAACCACCTCACTGCTTTCTATTTTGAGACATTCAGCCAAAGCCTGATTGGCCGATCTGATTGTTCCATCATTCTTGAGAACCGCCCACTGGATAACTCGGGACGAGACCAGGTAATCGGTCACGAAAGCTAGCGACGTTGCCAGAGCGTTCTGCACTTCAGTCTTATCAGGAGAATTGTTCAATGGTTCGCATCAATCCTTTCCGTGACGACATAGATGTCGCTTAATTCCGCAAAACCTGGCTGGTTAACGATCAACCTTTTATATAAGTTTTCTGTAACGGAATTTCTTCTTTAAGGAAGTATACTCCATTCTAAAGCGAAAGATATCAGCCCCTCGGAGTTGGTGATTTCCTTGTAAGATAGAAATCTTCTAGCAAGCAATAAGGACACACCGGCCATTCTTGCATAAAAATCACACGGTAAATTGAAAACATGATTTTCATTAGGCAATTACTAAAGAACCGACGATCACCCCTGTTTGCAGTAGAAACTCCATGCTTCTCGAACAGCTAATCCTGCAAACTCCTCGGATGCAACGGTTTCGCATCGAAACCACGATAGGCGGCTCCCAAAGTGATTATCACGATGATTCCTGGCCTACTTTACCAACACCGCTACGGGGTGTATGGCAGTCCCGGTCAACCAGGGACATAATCTTTCCTGAACGATAGGCATTTCAAGGCATTTCAAAAGTAGGACTTACCGGTAAAAATCTGGGGTCATCAACGGGCAAGATATTCAGATATCCCAAGCTGAAAATAAGATTCATCTCCACCATCCACCGCCCGATGCCACTCACCTGGTAATCCTTGCCACGATTTCGTGGGCTACTAGTGATAATATTTCTTGGATGGAAGGGATCGCGGTAATTCCCGAAACAGTGGTTATAAGAAAACCATAAAAGGGGACTTTGGCAACCTCGAAGCATCTATCCCTCGTGACCGCAATTCAACGTTTGACCCAGTCATCCTCCCCAAAGGTGAAACCCAGTTCACCGGTTTTGGCGACAAGATCATTTCCATGTATGCCCGTGGCATGACCACCCGTGACATTCAGAGGCATCTTGAAGAGATTTATGGTGTAGGTGTATCACCCTCTTTGATTTCCCAGGGTACCGATGGTGTCAGTGCAGAAATGGCAGAGAAGATCCTCAAAACCTTTGCTGCCAAATGGGATACCAGTCATCCAAGCATAGCGAGATCATGGCGAAACAACGGGGAACGGATAATCCTGTTGTTTTCCTATCCAGCAGAGATTCGCAAGGCGATCTGCACAACCAACGCCATCGAATCTCTGAACATGTCACTGCGGAAGGTTACTCGAAATCGGGGACATTTTCCCAGTGATGATGCCATGTTCAAGCTGCTTTACCTGGCACTGAAAAATATAGCAAAAAAGTGGACGATGCCGATTAGGGACTGGAAATCAGCACTGAATCAATTCAGTATTCGATTTGAAGGTCGATTGCCACATCGCTAACAATTGAAAAAGTCAAGCAAAAGTAGCAACTGGGGCTGATGAGTGTATAGTTATTGTTACAAACTCATTTTTGTCGAGGGGACACCCCATGGAAGAGAAAGAAGTCACACGAATTGATGATGACGAACTGCCCTGCCAGTCGGAAGATCGGATCGATATACGGAGAAGGTTGGCACCTCTCGCCGAATCTGGGGAAGAGTCGCTGCGCCTCTTCCATGAATTGCAAGTGCACCAGATTGAGCTTGAGATGCAGAATGAGGAACTCTGCCAGGCCAGGAATAAGCTGGAGGAAGCGCGGGAAAAGTACACCGACCTTTATGATTTCGCTCCTGTGGGCTACTTTACTCTGAACCGGGCAGGTATTATCAGCAGTGTTAACCTCATGGGCTCCACTCTTCTCAAGATTGAGCGCTCCCAGCTGATCGGCCAGCGATTCGCGAATTTCCTCCCCGTTGAGGCACGACCTTCTTTTGCTGAATTCCTTACTACGGTTTTTACAGGTTTGGTGAAAGAGGCGTTCGAGACGGCACTGGAAAACACTCTCTTCTTCCAGATCGAAGCATTGGCCGCTGCTTCTGGCCAGGAATGCCGCATTACTTTGACTGACATCACCGAGCGCAAACGGACCGAGGTAGAATTGCTGTCAAAAAATCTCATCCTCACTACGCAGATGGAAACAGCCATTAACGGAATTCTGGTCGTTGATGAAAACGATAAGATAAAATTGTTTAATCAGCGGTTCATTGAGATGTGGGGCATCCCTCCTGAGTTGTTCGACACCAAGGAAGATGCGCCGGTTTTACAATTTGTAGTAGCTCAGGTCGTTGATGCGGAGAGTTTTCAGGAACGGATCAGGTATCTCTATGCACACAGGGAGGAGAAAAGCCGGAACGAGATCACGCTGAAAGATGGTAGGATCTTCGAGCGTTATTCAGCCCCGATGTTTGATGACAAAGGGAAGTACTTCGGGAGAGAATGGTATTTTCACGATATTACTGAGTTGAAAAGCAACGAGCGCGTAAATTTGGCGTGCATGCATATGCTCAAGTCCGCAGCGACATATTCGCTGGACGAGTTGCTTCAGGCGACCCTCGACGAGGCGGAGAAACTGACTGGCAGCCTCATAGGTTTCTATCATTTCCTTGCGGCTGACCAGAAAACCCTCTCGCTGCAGAGCTGGTCGAGCAGAACAAAGGCGGGCTTCTGCGCGTCAGAAAGTCAGGGACTCCACAATGACGTGTCTGAAGCCGGGGTCTGGGTAGACTGCATCCGCCAGCGCTGTCCAGTCATTCACAATGATTACGCCGTACTTCCCCACCGCAAAGGGTTGCCTCCGGGTCATTCGCCACTGATTCCGGAACTTGTTGTGCCGGTTTTTCGCAACGACAGCACTCGCGATCCTCGGCATGGGAAACAAAGCACGTGACTATACCCAGCAGGATGTAGAAGCTGTCTCTCTGCTGGCGGATTTGACCTGGGAGATCGTTGAGCGAAAAATAGCAGAAGAGAGTCTGCAGAAAAGTGAAGAGCGTTACCGTTCGCTCGTTACCGCCACGTCCCAGATTGTCTGGACAACGAATGCGGCTGGTGAGGTAGTCGATGACCTTTCCTCGATGCGGGCATTTAACGGCCAGAGCACGGAGGAGATTAAGGGATATGGGTGGAGCAACGCCATTCATCCCGATGATATTCAGCAAACTTTAGCAGCCTGGAAGGAAGCCGTTGAAACACACTCATTCTACAATACAGTATTCCGAATGCTGCGGCATGACGGAGAATACCGCTACCTGAATTCCCGAGGGGTCCCGGTGATCGGGAAAGATGGCAAGATCCGGGAATGGATAGGAACCTGCACCGACATCACCGAGTTCAAGGAAGTCATCCAGAAGGATCAAAGATT
>CAVVDU010000023.1:0-172394 GCA_963746935.1 uncultured delta proteobacterium
ATCAGGGTTTCATCTCTTCTCCAAAATACTGAACGTCAACTAGACGGAGTCAAGCTCGACAAGGTTTTTACCGACAAGGTTTCAGGAAAGGATACTGCCCGCCCGGCCCTCCAGGAAATGTTAGGGTTTGCCCGCGAAGGTGATACCATCATAATCCATAGCATGGACCGCCTAGCCAGGAACCTGGATGACCTCAGGAAGATCGTGAAAGACCTGACAGCGCGCGGCGCTAAGGTCCAGTTCGTGAAAGAGAGCCTTACTTTCACAGGGGAAGACTCCCCTATGGCTAACCTTCTCCTATCTGTCATGGGTGCTTTTGCGGAGTTTGAAAGAGCGATCATCAAAGAACGCCAGAAGGAAGGCGTCCAACTGGCGAAAGCAAACGGTAAATATAAAGGGCGTCCCCGTGCTATGACTGATGACCGGATCGAAGAGATTAAGCAACGTGTTGCCAATAATGAATCTAAAGCACAGATAGCTCGTGACATGGGTATCAGTCGGGAAACTTTGTATCAGTACTTGTGTCAACGGAAGGATTCATGAAGCGGGGAGGGGGGGGTGCAAGGAGTCTTCTGCAAGCGGGCATGATCCACACATCACAAAGAATCATCGGAACATTTTAAATTCATCGATTGAACCGAAAGTCCGCCGAAGGATCAATATGTCCATCGGCGGACTTCAGACTAACGTGTTCAGAATTAGGTTATTTACATTTTTGGTTATTCAGTCGCGGATTTATCATTTGATCTCCGCATCTTCTTCTATTGTGAATTTATTTAAATATTTCCCCAGTAATTTTAAAATGGTCTGAACAGCATGCTAGCACGTAGTTTGCCATATCTCCTGAGGTTCCCATTTACAAACGGATTGACATTAAATTTGACAGTTCTTTGCTTTCATACCCTTGTAGGTAACCATATCGCTCGCTCATCCAAAATGCATTCACCATCTTTAAATATTGCATCACCCTGAAAATCACTATCTGGAGTCCAATATCCCAATTCAAAAGTTAAACCACAGTTGTCGGCAGATATTTTTTGTAAGGCCAACAGTGGTGGGGCAAAGCGTGACATGAATCGTATTCTCCACAACTCGCTTTCATCAATTTGTTCAACAACATCACGTATGTCCCCGTCTGTACCCCAGTGTTGAATTCTCCAGTATTCTGCGTCACTAATTGCTTTGAATCTGTATTCCATGTTTTTGTAATAAATTCGTTCAGTATCAATTAGTAATTTTGGTTCAGGATATATACGAGTAAAACAAAACAAACTGTTATCGCAACCAGAATCATCCTCTGATTCGTACCATTTCTTATCCTCTGATTCGCACCATGTCTTATTCTCAGGGTCGTATTTAGCTGAGTTCTTGAGTCGATTGATGAGTGTGTTGTCACCCTTTACTGATAGATAATTAAATATATCATTTGCCATGTTTGTATTTCTCCTTGTATGAATATGAATTATAGATTTCGTCTACGGACATCCGCTTTTTCAAAGATATGCCCATAAAAAACTCCTTGTTATTGTGTGTCTTTCCTTTCACGCACTTTCCTCTTAAAACACGTACGACCGCTTCCTCTTTGTCTTCATCGCACCGGAATACTCAATAAGAATCATCCTGATACTCTTTACATTCCCCTTTAGAAAAGATTGCAATACCGGGGATATCCATGTAGTCGTCAACATACTCTAGCTTGAATGTTAGATCTGGATAATCAACAGAAATCTTGCGGACAGCTTTCAAAGGAGGATCCTGCAGCGAATCAAAGCATAATATCCAATGTTCGTCACCGCTCTGAATGACCTTAACTCTACCCACGTCTCCCTTAGTCCCCCAATTATTGAGACACCATTCAACTGAACTGGGGTAACCTGTCTCTGAAATATTTCTGGTTGAGATATCATCTATAGGTTGATTTTGAACATTCTTTAGACACGGAGGAATAGGGTAAAGCATGTTTAAAGAAAAAATACGTTCTACGTCACGATAATACTGAAAGAAAGTTTTTATATCATCAATATCTTCAATTTCTGTATTTTCAATTATCTCATACGCATTCTGTTTTATAGAATCAATTGCTTCTTTTGGTCCTGTTATAGTTAATATGTTTTCTATATAATTTGACATCTTTATTCTCCATTTTATGATAACTGTATCGATATTATTTATAATGATCTGGTATGTTATCAGTAAGTTTATGTTGTAGTGCTATTGTAACTTTCATTTAAAACCATAAAAACCATATTAACCATAAAATCCAAACTGCATGTGTCTAAATATTAAATTGTTAGCTTATGATTTTATAAACAAAAACAATCCACTTGCGCAGCGATAGCTGCTTTTTATGGTTTTTATGGTTTTTATGATTCATAAAACACTACTGAAAGTACTTTTAAGTATTCGCTATCTTCCATACGCTCGGGTTGACGTAGTAGATTATTTCAGGTCTACGTCCGGTAGCCCTTGATACCGGTTCGGAAATAATGTTCCTCTCGGTCAGAACTTTCAAAGCTACAATCAATCTGTCTACCTTGGTAAACCTGCCACGAATCTGCCTATGTAGCTGGGCCTGGTTGAAACATTCTTCCCCATTGGCCAGTATCCGCTCGAAGACAAACTTCGAATCATCTATAACCGGATCTGCACCCATCATATCGAAGGCGTTCTTGGCATGATCAATCAGAATTTCAGATAGGCTGATAGCATTTCGGATCGTGCTGATCGATATAGAGGTCCTTCCGATGCCGAACTCAGCAACATGGAATAGTCCCGCTATCCTCAATGTTGCCCCGGGTAGTTTGCCACTCCAATCAGATATCGATTCCAAGCTCCCTGATGGCCCTTGCTCGTCCTCGATCCTTTGGGCAAAATCCTCCCACTCATTGAGTGCTTCTTTATCCAGAACCAAAACCATCTTACTGCCATCCGCTGTCGTCTGGTCGGGCAAATCCAGAAGCGACTTAATAGAGCAGATATATTCACTTTTCAATGTTTTAGGAATTTCGTACCGTTCCTTGACATTACGTTTGCCAATGTTTGATTCTGGAATACAGAATAGGAATCGTGCAAGACAACCATTACCGCGAAATGTACCCTTACTGTTCTTCGTTAAGTTTCTGATAACATCCGGTTGCACTGCCATTCCGAACGTCAATGATGGATCGTTTATTGTCAAGCTACGTCCTGCACGATCGACTCTAATTGGACTACCAGCATGACCTTGAAGGAACGTGTTGATGTTGACCTTGCCATTTGAGTACATCCCCGCCATAACCTCGAAGATTCCACCTTCATCACATAAGATGGCCATACGACCATTGTTTTCAGCGAGTAATTTTTGCAACCCTTCGGGGTTAGAATCGCCACTGAATATTCTTGGAGCACGGATCTCTTCAGGCATATCCTTTGATAACTGTTCAATTTCGTTTATCATTCGATCACGTTCGGCGGCGTCTTCTGTTTTACCTGCTTCTTGCTTTAGTTTTTCGATACGTCGTTGGGTGATATCTCTCTGTGTCCCTGTCTCTTTAATTTGGAGTTCCTGCTCCGCGTATCTTTCAGCTTCCCACATTGTTAACGGGCCAGTGATGTGTTGCATGACGGCGGTCTTCCTACTTGCAGGTGGCAGTGCCGTTAGGGTCCAAATCTGCAGCGGTTCAATGTACCCCCCGAATCCTGAAACAAGGAACTTACCTTGAAGGCAGGTGGAAAATGTCGAGAGCAGGAACATCGCTGTCAACCCTAAGGAGTTTGTGTCGCTTTCCTTACCGCTTCCCCGAATGCTCCGTATATGCTAGGGAAAAGGCTCAAAGGAATTTCAGGCATGTTATTTTTTCCGAACAGTTGTGGTGGCTCCCAGTCCACGTCGCCTACAGAATCAATCGGTTTGATGTTCTTTTCTCCGTATCCTTTTGCAGACAGATCTTTAGCAGCCGCCGAAAAGTCACCACCGTGGTGAGCAACTGCATATGCTCCGAATTTTGTATAACTCTCTGCCTCGAATCCGGTGGCTGTGGTGAAACAATGAAACAAGTCGTTACCATTTAGATTGATGGTCCCACTTACTCCCTTTGTCTTACCGGGCTTTCTGACGAAAACCGTATCACCCTTTCGATATGCCTCAGTCCATCCAAGAAGGACATCGTCGAGCCAGTTTGCTCGACTGTTGAAATCGTCACCTGGTTTACCGGTACTCTTTGTCTCTCGGTCTCCCCGATCCACCTCAGCCTTTTCTTCCATCTTTGATGGGACATTAAACGTCCTAGCAAGACCCAATAGATCATCACGTTCCTCTGGTGTGATATCCACGATGGTGGAGACGCCACCAGAGGCCATACTATATACACCCGACGGATTGACCTTCCCATAACTGGGTGCTGCTATGATGTAGCCGCCTTCACCACGGGTCTCTATAAGGGTCTTCGTTTTATCATCGGGACTTTTCTTTTCTTCATCCCGTTTTGGGCGAGTAGCAAGTTTCATGTTGCGTTCGATTTCAGGGCATCGATACAACAGGTGTACTCCGTTTGGGGAGTACTCCATATACCCCTTCTCTACTCGATCCAAAACACTGAGCAACCCCACCTTGTCGGCTTCATCTCGGTACTGGATATAGATCTCACGCTCATCGAAATCCAAGCATTCGAGGTTGCCGGAGACGGCACCGCAGACATAACCGATACCGGTCAACTTCTGACCGTACCACTCTTTAAATTCGGCCGTGGTAGGCTGTTTCTCTTGAAATGGTTTCCATGTGCTAGGAAATGGACATTTAGAACCATCATTTCTTGGTGGCACGACTGATAAACCGTGTCTGTATGCTTCTTCGAGGGTAGTGTACAAACTTTTTTCCCGATCACTGTCGGATATTTTACTTGCATCCACTTCGAGTTTGGAACTATCCTGCAATAACAAGTTTGATTTTGTTTGGACCGGACCCTTTTCAGTTGGCGCTGAGCAGGGTCCTTGCTTTTCTGCATCTCCTGCCGAGTCAATTTGGACTCGACTTCCGTCGAAATGCTCCGTTACGTTTTCATCAACCTGCGCGGTTGAACTTCCATTCACCATTTTTTTAATCTCTCCTTTGGCCTTGCCTGTGTTGCATCCGCATATTGTATGCGGATGGTTGAGGTGTGTTGACGTGATCCGACTTCAATCGACCGTTGTCCCTTTGTTCCGTTTTGAGTTGTTGTCCTCATCGTTAATGCTCCTTTGTTTTTTGCTTCCATTCTGTAAAGTAATTATCGGACCTATCCTCCAAAAGAAGGTGAGCAACCTCTAGTGATAGTGACATTAAAACTTCCCGCTAACTCTCAGATCAGCATATATTTGCTGAAAAAATCTAATTCCATTGACTAATTATCTGATAACACCTTTGTTTGTGGGATAGGTCCGTATTTTTTAACATTAATTATCTCCACCGCTATCTTGTCCTGTCAATCGCAGTATGATTCTATCTACTTTATCGATTTAAAACACTTCGCAACAGTGTTGTCGTGTTGCGACTATGTTATGACAATTAATATTAGTTGCAAATAAACTCATTACATAATTATGCTGATCGTAACTATATGATATCGTAGCTAATTATGCTAATTTACTTTCTATATGCATTGTGTAGCAATAATCATAAACAGCATCAATGGCAGTTTTTTCAAATTTCATTGCATTTAAGAATAATTCACAAATATTTTCATCGGTTATACTTCCACCTGTTACCTGTTCAATACATTTACACCCATTTTTGGCATAATATGAATTGAATACACAATGAATCCATTCAACAAATACTTCTTCATTAAACTTATAAGTAAAGTTCACACATATATGATGCTCATCTAACTCATTTAAAAAATCGCCGTCAGGTAAAATATATACATTAGTAATCACTGCACTATTGATAATATTTGAAATTATATCTATTGGCTTTTCCATTTGTTATTTCTCCTTATACATAATAATGATTATTATGCTGTTAAATTTCTTGGTCATTTCGACAACCAATACATTACATTTCTAATTCCAATACCAACTATCCTGAAACCAACTAAACTCTTCGAAGGAGAGACAATGTTCTTCCCATTTACTCGAATAGATAATATTTGTTAATTCACGAAGCTGATTCCTCTTAATAACCTTTGCTCGCTTGAACTGGTTTATTGTTCCGCCATGTTTTTGTTCTCCTTTTGTGTTTTTGTTAGTTGTTAGACTTCTGTTCGGCTCGATAGCCAGTCGAAAACATCCCCCATTCTCCAACCGACACGACCCGCACTCAATTTAACTCTTCCGGGTGCTAATCCTGCTCTTGTAAGACGCCACCAAGTGGTTGCACTCAATCCTGTGATTTCACATAACTGCTTCTTGTTAATAATTTTTGCTCGTTCTACCTGATTTAATTGTGCCATTTCCGTGTTCTCCTTTTATTCTCACGTTTTTGTCTAATTATTTTCCACTGTTGTTTTTTCTTTTGAAGCAACGATTCGAAACTGTTCAATTTTTTGACGCGTCAACTTACCGATTAATAATCCAACATTCCACTTCTGCTTGCGAATGGTCAACAGGACCGCCAGTGACACATCTAATTGTCGGAATTAGTCCGGCGGATTCAGGTCTCCAATTAGCAGTTTGTGACACACCGATGATCGATATAACTTGATTGGATCAAAGACAGATCTTTTTGATTTCCGTTTACATAAAACTCACCTCTCTTTCGAAATAGCAGCTATCTGCTTGTTTTTTACGAGAGGATTAAACCATGTTTTTTTGGGTTGAAATAGACAGAACGGTTTGGTAGGAAGGGGGTGGGTATGTTGCATAAAGCAGCTCTGGAAGCTGCTTTATAGGGTAGGTAGGTTTTTAAAAAAAGATTAAAATACGGTCCCTATTAATCTATATCTGTTTTAGGAGCCCCCCCTTTTTTATTGGCATTTGCAACTGTGGCAATACGTTGAATTGCTTCATTCGTAAGTTTATATGTATTTTTGCGATTTACAGTAATCCAATTTTCAATCTGTACTTTGTGACCCTTCTTTGCATTAAATTCACCTTGACCGTACATGGCCAACCAGACGGATACTGCAGTTTCAATCTCCGGAGAAAATTTAGGGTTGCTCGGGTCCATATAGGCCGGAATCACATTTTCCTGTGATAGAGATTCGGCTTTATATAATTTTTGATATTTTTCCTCAAACTGCTGAACTTCAGCCAAAGTGATTATGATATCGGTTTTATTTATCGTGTAATTGTTGGCAACGAGAATTTTCCCATCATAATCTGAATGAGCAAGTCCTGAGGACATTTCAGCAACCATAATTTGCGTATTTGAATTAATTTCCCAATCTAAATTATCATAATGGAGAATTTCATATATTCCCCCATACGATCTTTTACGTTCATATGCGCCAGCGTTTACATCAAGATAATCAAGCTCCATAGGTGCTAATCTTATTGAAGATTTCAGTTTTTTTGTTAACAAATAATTTTCAATATAATCTTCCGATGTATCCCATTCTTCTGCCAACTCCTTAATTGAAAACCATTCTTTTCTCGGCAAAAACATGTACGCTCCTCTAATATTGGGGTGTCCGGTTATATGTATCGCAAAAGTCCCGTAAACCACCTAGAATAAAAGCTTGGAGTTCACCAACCCTGCCGGTTGCGTCCGGTTGGGGTCGGCCTCGCCTTATTGGTGGGTTGTGTCAATGTCTGTTTCTGTTTAGCCTGCACCACTTCCAAAATAGTCATATACATCATCAGGATTTATACCCCATCGTCTTGCCAAATGTTCAATACTAAACCAATTGGGGTCAGGTGCTTTCATGCTGATTCTCCAGTATTTGTTGTAGAGTAAACCTAACCAGTTCAAACGAATATTTCGATTGATGTCAAAAACAATAAACAATGTGAAGCTGCCCGATCATCCGTATCAATTGCCTCAGACTGGTTTACGTCTGCCTGAAATACTTACTACATTATCCTGCTCTTTGCCAGTAATGATGCTGGACAACTTCCGTTCCCATGATTCTAGTGCTAGTTGTTTTTCGCGGTCATACTTGTAACGGTTATAAACCTCCTCGACCCCTTGTAGCTTGTGATTCATCAAGGCTTCCGCATGGTCGCGGGATATTCCGATTTCAGCAAGAAAGGTTCGAACAGTCCGCCGCAGATCGTGAGGTGTAAAGGGCTCGATTCCCAGTTTGTTCTCCGTTTTCCGCTTCCCATCTTCTCCGAGCACCGGCTTACCTTTTTCATCCTTGACCGGAAAAGCAAAATTCTTTCTAAGCATGTGAGACAGCGCATTCACGGACAACCCTCCACCATTGCGCGGTGAAGGGGATATAAAGGCTTCGGCGTCCCTGATGAACATTAGGGCTGTGTCTGTCAGGTAAACCCGGTGCTCTCTTCGGTTTTTCGTTCTCTGCGCGGGTATCGTCCACCATCGGCCATCAATCTCGTCTCTATGCATCCCAGCAACCTCTCCCGGTCTCTGTCCGGTGACAAGTATCAGTCGCAAGCATCGTCGGGTTTCTTCTGAACCAGACACTGTCGGATCTTCCAACTTTTCCCATAACTGCAGCACTTCATCGGCAGTGAGAACGCGTTCCCTCTTATTGGGAGAGAGTTCCGGCACACTGCTAGTTATATTCGAAAAGGGATTGATTACCACTATTTCCCGCTGCAAGGCAAAGGAAAACATTTTGCGGGTAACCTTAAGTACATTTCGCGCTTGCCCGGGTGCCCGTTCCACTATGTCTTCGAGGAGGTTGATCGCATCATGTCGTCGGATATCTGCCGCCTTCCTCTTCCCCCACCTCGGCAAAACATCTTTTTCCAGTGTCCGAGTGTCATCGTAGATACTTCGTGCAACTTTCCTCTTCTTCACCCACTTTTCGATAAATTCTTTTGCAAGGTCGGCAACAGTAAAAGTTGCGCGATGATCTTCACGTTCAATCTGCTTTTCCCGGCGCTCTTCTACCGGATCTGCCCCTTCCGGTCGACCTGCCTTCAACGCCTTTACTCTTGCGCGTTCTGCGTCGTATTCTTCGCGTGCCTTTGCAAGGGTTAACCCATCGGGATTTTCTTTTGTCTTGTAACTCCCCAAGTTGAGAAAGCGTCGTTGCCCATCAATTCGGTACAGATAGAAAAAAACCTTTCGTCCGGACGGTAGCACTCGGACTCCGAAACCGCCTTTTTCCCGCCGGGTATATTCCTTGTCTGTCGGCTTGAGATTCTTCACAAGCATATCAGTCAAAGTGCCTGCCATAAATGCCCCCCTGCTAACTGTTGCCGTTTTGTTGCCGTTTTTATGTGAGTTTTATTGCTCAAAAGTGAAACGTCCTGATATAGTCATTAATCTAAAAACCCAGCAATGTCAACAGTTTTGGTTCAAGGTGTGATATCCAAAGACATACCTTGAATTGGGATGATAAGGGGACATTAACACTCTACGAATCCGTAGGTCGGGAGTTCGAATCTCTCCAAGCGCGCCATTACATTAAAGGCTTTACGGTTTTTCCGTAAAGCCTTTTTCTTTTTGGGGTAACTCGCGGAACAAAACTTCTTCCTGATCGAGGGGAAACTTCGTCATAAATGCCTTACACTCACATATCGCCCCCCCCATAGTCTTCAACTTAGACCAATCCTCTAAGATCTTATTTTTACACTAACAGACTGGAGCACCGGATAGTGGTGTGTATGGGAATCGAAATCAAGAACAGTTTTCTGCACCTCATCAGGAAACAGCTTTCAGCAGGAGGATCGTAGTTTCCAAGTCCTCTCTGCAACTGAATCGTTGCGACACTGGAGTATAAATATAGATACTGTCCCCCTCTTTGAGATCAATCTGGCGGGAGTCAAGAAATAGCTCGAATTGTCCTTTCATAACATAGATATATGATTCACCTTCATGGTTATAGCTCGGTGCATCGAAGGTTTTAGCGGACAAGTTTATCAGGAACGGAATCATCTTTTTGTTGGGCATTTTCCGAAAATGTGATTCCTTGAAATGGGGATTATTATTGTTCCGGATGGGAAGGTATCTGGGGGAATTATTCATTTGTCCCTTCCTGACTATTTCATAGCGTGCTTCCTTCTCTTCCTTCTCATGGTCAAAAAGTGAAGCGAGATTGAAATCGAGTATCTTCGACAGTTTCAAGAGTTTTGCGAGTGAAGGAGAAATATTGCCGTTTTCAACCTGTGAAAGTAGGGCGATGGAGCATCCCATCTGCTCGGCAATGTCTTTCAGTGTCATTTTTTTGCTCAGACGAATTTTTTTCAGCTTTCTTCCGATATCATATTCAATCATGGGTCTCACCATTACCAGACTGTGAGCGAGATCAATCTTCCTGTAGGACGATCGTTGGCACTATTCCACACTCCATCAGCGCAAACTGAGAAGGCCCAATCGTTGAATAGCGTGGACCAAACACGATACCATCATGCAGCACACGCAACTGGCTGACTACGCAAAGATTGCAAAAAAGAAATAGAAGCTGGGGCAGGAGACGGTATTCCTTTTGCTGAAAATCAAGCTGAGGAGAAAAAACTTGCACCGATCTAATAAACCTAACAAAGGCGGGAAGGTCTCCTTCAGAACAGAACACAGTGGATAAACCGAAAAACTGACGCTCAGGTACAACGCAGATTGACAGGCAATTTGGCACCTCTATTCATGGCAGCAATTTCCAAGGGGAGCCAGGTATCGAGAAGTTCTTCGAATTGTGCCGTAACCCGTGACTTAACCTCTTCCATGGGAACCTGTTTGCCGCACACGTCGCTGAGGGACGACATGGGGCACCCTTTGATACCGCAGGGATGTATTCGATCGAAAAACGAGAGGTCTGTATTCACATTGAGGGCAAAACCATGCATTGTCACCCAACGCCGGACGGCAACGCCAATAGAAGCGAGTTTTCCCCGATCAGTCCATACCCCCGTGCGGTCAGACACGCGATAGGATGCGACTCCAAAGTCGCCGGCAACACGGATGATAACTTCCTCGAGGAATCGCAGATAATGACGCAGATCCTTTCCTCGCTGCCCCAGCCGGAGAACCGGGTAGCCGACCAACTGGCCGGGGCCATGGAAAGTGATGTCACCCCCCCGGCTTGTGCGGACTACTTCGATTGAAGGATCCAGGATATTTTCATCACTTCCACTACGACCTATGGTGTAAACCGGCAGGTGCTCCAGCAGCAGAAGATGCTCAGTAGACTCGTGACGGAAAACTGAGGCAACAAGCTCTTCCTGAAAAGCATATGCATCCTGGTAACCGACAATGCCGAGATCCTTCATCAACATGGCGTATCCTCGCTACAATTCCTTGAGCAGATTTCCAGACTTCGTTGGAATCATTACAAAAGCCTATCCAGCCTCAAGCAGTCACCCACAGTGATTTCTCGCGCAGTAGTCGTCGGCACTCTCCCTTGGAAGGAGAGTGCCGCATTCAGTGCAACTCAAGCATGAATTACCGCTTTATGGACGTCCAGCGCCGCTTCCTTGACCGCTTCAGCAAGGGTCGGATGAGCATGGAACATTGCGCCGATATCGTGGGCCGTACCGTTGTAACTCATAACGGCAACCGCTTCCGCGATCATATCCGAAGCCCTGGGACCGACGATGTGAACACCAAGCACCTTATCGGTATCCTTATGGGCAAGAATCTTCACAAAACCTTCGGTCTCGTCCATACAGCGTGCGCGACCATTAGCCATGAAGCTGAACCTTCCCACTACATAAGGAATGTTTTCCTCCTGGAGAGACTGTTCGGTCTTGCCGACCGATGCTGCTTCAGGCCAGGTGTAGGCAATCCCGGGAATCGTCTCGTAGTTGACCTTGGCAGCCTTTCCGGCAATACGTTCTGCAAACACAACTCCTTCTTCCGATGCTTTGTGGGCAAGGAGCGGACCGGGAATGATATCACCAATGGCATAAATTCCTGGAACCGATGTTTCGTAGTCGTCATTTACCGAGATCCTGCCGTTACCGTTCAGGGACACACCGGCCTCTTCCAGACCAAGGCCGGTCAGGATCGGCTTCCTGCCGACAGCAACGAGCACTTTGTCACACTCCATCTCCTCGGACTTGTCTCCCACTTTCAATGTAAGTATAGCCTTCCCGTTTTTCTTTTCCATGCCGGTCACCTGGGTGCCCATTCGGAATTCAAAGCCCTGCTTCTTCAGGATCTTCATCAGTGCGTCCGTCACTTCGCTATCGGTAAAGGGGAGCATTTTCGGCATCATCTCGATGACAGTAACTTTGGCACCAAGCCGTCTCCAGACAGAACCCAACTCCAGACCGATGTACCCGGCGCCAATTATCACCAAATGTTCGGGAACAGTACTGAAGCACAAAGCCTCTTTCGAACTGACAAAGGTTTCCCCGTCAAAAGGCAGGCTCGGAACTTCCACCGGGATACTGCCAGTTGCAAGAAGAACCCGTTTACCAGAAACGATCTTTGTCGAATCACCCTGGCAAACCTCAACCCGCTGCACACCATCCCCTTGCGGTGCAGTCAACTTGCCACTGCCTTTGAGGACCTGGACTTTGTTTTTCTTGAAAAGATAGGCAATCCCATCGGTAAGTTTTTTTACCACATCGTCCTTGCGTGCCACCATCCGCGGGACATTCATGGTCGGCGGATTTATGTCGATGCCATGCCCGGCAAACTTGTCCCGTGCCATGGCAAAATGTTCACTGGAATCCAGCAGGGCCTTGCTGGGAATACAGCCCTCATTGAGACAAACTCCGCCCATCGTGCCCCGAGGCTCCACGACCAGCACCTTCATTCCCAATTGTGAAGCGCGGATCGCGGCCACATAGCCACCCGGGCCCGCGCCAAGTACTATCAGATCAAAGATTTCTTCACTCATCTGCTTCACCTCTTCTGTTGTGATTTGATACCGCTGTTTTTGTCTGTATTCAAACAGGTGTCTACCTGTAGCGAATATTTGTTAATCATGCCATCGTATGATTAACCGGCGAGGGTCGTGATCTTGAACCAACTTTCCGGGAGTTTTTTCAGTTGACTGCCTGTTGCGCCTGAGCAGCTGCGTGGTAGGAGGATCGGACCAGCGGCCCTGCCTCCACATGGCTGAATCCCATGCTGAGTCCCACCTCGCGATAGCTGTCGAATTCTTCCGGTGACACATAGCGTACAACCGGAAGGTGCCGACTGCTAGGGCGCAGATACTGGCCAAGGGTAAGCATATCGCAGTAGTTATACCTCAAGTCCTGCATTGCACCATAGACCTCTTCCTGCGTTTCGCCGAAGCCGAGCATGATGCCGGATTTGGTGGGCAACGACGGGTTAATCTCTTTGTAGCGACGCAAGAGGGCCAGTGAGGCCACATAATCGGCTTCGGGACGAACCGTCGGATACAGTCTGCTGACGGTTTCCAGGTTATGATTGAAAACATCCGGAGGATCGTTCGAAAGTCTCGTCAGAGCCCGTTCCTCACTACCCCTGAAATCGGGGACCAGAATTTCTATTTGAATCGTGGGATCCTGGCTCCGGATTGACGCAATAGTCTCTGCATACTGTCCGAATCCGCCATCAGGAAGGTCATCCCTGGTGACCGAGGTTATCACAACATACCGCAGCCCCATGGCTGCAACCGCCCGGGCCAGGTTTCCCGGTTCGTTCACGTCCGGCGCCACAGGGAGCCCATGGGTCACGTTGCAAAACGGGCAGTTCCTGGTACAGGTGTCGCCGAGGATAAGAAACGTCGCGGTCCCCTGCTTGAAGCACTCGCCGATGTTCGGGCAGGTAGCTTCCTCACATACGGTATGGAGGCTGTTGCTCCGCAGTATCTGCCTGATCCGGTCTACTTCGGGACAACACGAGTAGCGTGCCTTGAGCCATTCCGGCTTGGCGATTTTTTCAGAGTTCGGCGCACTTTCCGCCCCAACTGGTCTTTTCGCTTCTTTCAAGCTTGTCTGTTGCTTCTGTTGGTGCATATTTTACTCCGTCACATCATGGCCGGCGGGAGACGCATACGTCTCCCGCCAGCCATGATTAATTACAGGATAGACCTTACAGCCGCTTCGATTTTTGCAGCATTGGGGATATAAAAATCTTCCAGCACATCAGAGAACGGCGGCGGCGTATGCGGTGCCGTCACCATCCTGATCGGTGCGGTCAGCGCCTTGAATGCATCCTGCGCTACCTTTGCCGAGATGTCTGTCGCCATGCTGCAGCGCGGATTCGCTTCGTCTACCACCACCAGCTTGCCGGTCTTCTCCACGCTCTTCAGGATCGTCGGCCAGTCCATCGGCGAGATAGTCCGCGGATCAATGATCTCAACATCTACACCTGTCTTGGCAAGGCTTGCCGCTGCCTGGTTCGCCATATGGACCATCCGCCCAAGGGCTACGATGGTCAGGTCTTTCCCTTCACGGACGATGTTCGCCTGGCCAAAGGGGATCGTGTAGCTCTCTTCCGGAACCTCACCCTTCATGCCATACAGCGCCTTGTGCTCAAGGAAAATTACCGGGTCGTTGTCGCGGATGCACTCGATCAGCAGGCCCTTCGCATCATACGGGGTGGACGGCACCACTACCTTCAATCCAGGTATGTGCGCCAGGATGTTGTACAGTACCTGCGAGTGCTGTGCTGCGGCGCGGAACCCGCCGCCGTACATGGTGCGCATGACTACCGGGGTTACCGACTTGCCGCCAAACATGTAGCGAAACTTCGCCGCCTGGTTCATCATCTGGTCGAAACAGACCCCCAGAAAGTCGACGAACATCATCTCAACCACCGGACGCAGCCCGCAGGCAGCAGCACCCACTGCCGACCCGATATAGGCAGCCTCGGAGATCGGAGTATCCATGACCCGGTCTCCGAATTTTTCGTAGAGACCCTTGGTTACTCCCAGAACGCCACCCCAGGCATCTTTTTCTCCTTCGGTACCACGACCGCCGGCATTGTCCAAGCCCATGACGAACACTGATTTATCCCGCTCCATCTCTTGGGAGAGCGCTTCATTAATTGCGTCTTTATACGAAATTTTTCTCGACATTGATCAGCTCCTTTCTCAGTACTTTACGTAGACGTCAGTCAGAAGATCCGCCTCGGTCGGTTTCGGTGCCGCCACGGCCTTTTCCACTGCTTCGTTTATCAGCGCGGCAACTTCCTGGTCGATCGCTTCCAGTTCCGCTGCCGTTATCAGGCCGGAAGAGATCACCTTGGCCGAGAATATCTTCAGACAATCATTTTCTTCACGCTGCTTTTTCACTTCGCCGGGAGCTTTATAGGTCATGGCGTCACCTTCGAAGTGACCGAAGAAACGATTGGTCTTGCATTCAAGAAGCGTCGGACCACTCCCCTCACGGGCACGGCTGATCGCTTCGCCGGCTGCCTCATAGACAGCAAAGAAGTCGTTGCCATCTACCGTCACACCGGGCATACCAAAGCCCGCGGCACGATCGGCGATGTTCGGCGTCGGCACGTTATATCTCACCCCGGTGGATTCGGCATAGCCGTTGTTCTCGGCCAGGAAAATTACCGGCAGGTTCCAGACATTAGCCAGGTTCATGCTCTCCAGAATCGTGCCCTGGTTCGATGCACCATCTCCGAAAAATGCTACCCCGACGCCATTGGTTCCTTTGTACTTGGCCGCAAGCGCTGCTCCGCAGACCAGAGGAGGTCCAGCGCCGACGATCCCGTTCGCGCCCAGCATCCCCTTTTCCAGGTCGGCTATATGCATGGATCCGCCCTTACCGCAGCAGGTCCCGGTCTTCTTGCCGTAGATCTCAGCCATCATCCCGATGATGTCCACGCCCTTGGCGATGCAATGGCCATGACCACGGTGCGTACTCGAGATCCGGTCTTCGTCGGTCAGGTGCATACACACACCCGTCGCTACCGCTTCCTCGCCCGCATACAGATGCACAAACCCGGGAATCTTTCCCGTCGCAAATTCCACATGCAGTCGCTCTTCAAACTCTCGGATCTCTTTCATGATCCGATACGCCTTCAGAAGATCCTCTTTCTTCAGCTCACTCATCTCGTTTCCTCCTTTTTATATCGTGCTGCTCTCGTTTCTTTCATTCGGTCGCTCCTCCTCAGGTTTTTCTCTCGTGCAGCGGAAAGACACCATGACTGACGCAGGTGGCCCTTCTGCTGCTGAGGGAACGGGGAAAATATGCAGTGGAATTGCCGGAGGAGGTATCAACAACCCCACTGCAGATGGAGCAGGTTCAGGGTGGTCCTGAATGCGATGCTGCTCCTTTGGGCAAATGAACTTTGTACTGTGCGGCCCATGAAAGGGATCATCAACCCTGCAGTGATTTCGGCTGTTCGAGGATCTCTTTCAGCTTGCCGAGGAACTTCGCAGCATAGGCACCGTCATGAACCCGGTGATCCGCGGAAATCGTCACGCGCATCAGGCGTGCAACCACAACTTTTCCATCCTTCACGACCGGCTCGTCCTTCACCATGCCGATGGCCAGGATGGCCGACATAGCGGGCGGAACGATGGCAACAAAGCTCTCGACACCGAGCATTCCCATATTGGAAATGGCAAAAGTACCGCCAGCCATTTCTTCTTTGCCCAGCTTGCCTTCTTTGGCCAGCGCAACCAACTCGCGACTCTTGGCACCGATTTCCTGGAGGGAAAGAGTCTGGCAGTTTTTGACAACCGGCATCACGACGCCTTCATCGAGACCAATTGCCACTGCAATATTGGCATCACGGTGCATGATGATATTTTTGTCGGCAAATGAAGCGTTCATGAGTGGAAATTCCTGCAATGCTGCTGCCGATGCCTTGATTATCATGTCGTTGATGGAAACCTTGGTACCCGACTCCTTGATCTTGCGGGACAGTGCATCAGCTTTTTGCATATCAATGGCAATGGTGACCATGTAATGGGGTATGTTTGACCAGGAGGTGCTGACAGTCTTTGCGATGGCTGCTCTCATTCCGGCTACCGGAACTGTCTCCTCGGCAGGGATTCCTGCCGGCGCGGCCGGCTCTTCTTCTGCCGTACAGGAGCAGGAACATTCCTCTGTTTGGCAGGAGCCTCCACCGGAAATGAAAGCATCGATCGCTTCATCGGAAATGTCTGACGCTGCAATAATACCGAGCAGAGCACCAACCGGGAGCACATCACCTTCCTCAGCCACAACGCGGCGAAGTACCCCTTGGTGGATATTCTCCATAACATTGACGATCTTGTCTGTTTCAACCTCAGCCAGTTCCAAGCCAGGACTAACCGTTGCGCCCACTTCGACCATCCATTTCACCAGGGTCCCCTCTTCCATGGTGAGTCCCCATTTTGGCATAGTAATTTCGAAGATACCGGCCGGGGCCTCAACTGCTGCGGGCTCCTCGCCACTCTCTTCTGCTGCAGAATCCTCGGTACTAAAGGCTGCAATAAATTCGTCAATATCAGCATCTGTGGCTGAGCCGTCACCAACAACGCCGAGCAGAGCCCCAACCGGCAGTACGTCACTTTCTTCTGCCACCTTTCTCTGCAGAACACCGGACTGAGTTGCCTCCATGATATTAACGATCTTGTCTGTTTCAACCTCGGCGAGTTCCGTGCCAGGGTTGATCGCATCACCAACTTCAACCATCCACTTCACCAAGGTACCTTCTTCCATCGTGAGTCCCCACTTGGGCATGGTAAGTTCCTGTAATTTCGTACTCATCGTCTGACCTCTTTTCTTTTTGTATTGGTAAATTTTTGCGAAAAAGCATCACCAGTCCAGATCATCTCCTGGACCTCGGCCAAGTGAGATGTTCCAGATTCCCCTATCGAAAACGATGCCTGATATAAGCAGCACCGTGCTATTTTTGATTTTATGTATAGTAAAATTCCTTTAGGAATGAACAATGTTTCTATTTTTTCGTGACGGCACCCTCTCCAAACAAAGGCAGGGCGCCGTCACGTTTCTAGATCCATGATGCGTATTCAGTCAAGCAGCTTCACATACGTGGTGGTGCTCTCCGATCCGTCTCAGAGGATAGACCTTACAGCCGCTTCGATTTTTGCAGCATTGGGGATATAAAAATCTTCCAGCACATCAGAGAACGGCGGCGGCGTATGCGGTGCCGTCACCATCCTGATCGGTGCGGTCAGCGCCTTGAATGCATCCTGCGCTACCTTTGCCGAGATGTCTGTCGCCATGCTGCAGCGCGGATTCGCTTCGTCTACCACCACCAGCTTGCCGGTCTTCTCCACGCTCTTCAGGATCGTCGGCCAGTCCATCGGCGAGATGGTCCGCGGATCAATGATCTCAACATCTACACCTGTCTTGGCAAGGCTTGCCGCTGCCTGGTTCGCCATATGGACCATCCGCCCAAGGGCTACGATGGTCAGGTCTTTCCCTTCACGGACGATGTTCGCCTGGCCAAAGGGGATCGTGTAGCTCTCTTCCGGAACCTCACCCTTCATGCCATACAGCGCCTTGTGCTCAAGGAAAATTACCGGGTCGTTGTCGCGGATGCACTCGATCAGCAGGCCCTTCGCATCATACGGGGTGGACGGCACCACTACCTTCAATCCAGGTATGTGCGCCAGGATGTTGTACAGTACCTGCGAGTGCTGTGCTGCGGCGCGGAACCCGCCGCCGTACATGGTGCGCATGACTACCGGGGTTACCGACTTGCCGCCAAACATGTAGCGAAACTTCGCCGCCTGGTTCATCATCTGGTCGAAACAGACCCCCAGAAAGTCGACGAACATCATCTCAACCACCGGACGCAGCCCGCAGGCAGCAGCACCCACTGCCGACCCGATATAGGCAGCCTCGGAGATCGGAGTATCCATGACCCGGTCTCCGAATTTTTCGTAGAGACCCTTGGTTACTCCCAGAACGCCACCCCAGGCATCTTTTTCTCCTTCGGTACCACGACCGCCGGCATTGTCCAAGCCCATGACGAACACTGATTTATCCCGCTCCATCTCTTGGGAGAGCGCTTCATTAATTGCGTCTTTATACGAAATTTTTCTCGACATTGATCAGCTCCTTTCTCAGTACTTTACGTAGACGTCAGTCAGAAGATCCGCCTCGGTCGGTTTCGGTGCCGCCACGGCCTTTTCCACTGCTTCGTTTATCAGCGCGGCAACTTCCTGGTCGATCGCTTCCAGTTCCGCTGCCGTTATCAGGCCGGAAGAGATCACCTTGGCCGAGAATATCTTCAGACAATCATTTTCTTCACGCTGCTTTTTCACTTCGCCGGGAGCTTTATAGGTCATGGCGTCACCTTCGAAGTGACCGAAGAAACGATTGGTCTTGCATTCAAGAAGCGTCGGACCACTCCCCTCACGGGCACGGCTGATCGCTTCGCCGGCTGCCTCATAGACAGCAAAGAAGTCGTTGCCATCTACCGTCACACCGGGCATACCAAAGCCCGCGGCACGATCGGCGATGTTCGGCGTCGGCACGTTATATCTCACCCCGGTGGATTCGGCATAGCCGTTGTTCTCGGCCAGGAAAATTACCGGCAGGTTCCAGACATTAGCCAGGTTCATGCTCTCCAGAATCGTGCCCTGGTTCGATGCACCATCTCCGAAAAATGCTACCCCGACGCCATTGGTTCCTTTGTACTTGGCCGCAAGCGCTGCTCCGCAGACCAGAGGAGGTCCAGCGCCGACGATCCCGTTCGCGCCCAGCATCCCCTTTTCCAGGTCGGCTATATGCATGGATCCGCCCTTACCGCAGCAGGTCCCGGTCTTCTTGCCGTAGATCTCAGCCATCATCCCGATGATGTCCACGCCCTTGGCGATGCAATGGCCATGACCACGGTGCGTACTCGAGATCCGGTCTTCGTCGGTCAGGTGCATACACACACCCGTCGCTACCGCTTCCTCGCCCGCATACAGATGCACAAACCCGGGAATCTTTCCCGTCGCAAATTCCACATGCAGTCGCTCTTCAAACTCTCGGATCTCTTTCATGATCCGATACGCCTTCAGAAGATCCTCTTTCTTCAGCTCACTCATCTCGTTTCCTCCTTTTTATATCGTGCTGCTCTCGTTTCTTTCATTCAAGCACTCCTCCTGCGCCTATAGATTCACCCGATCCCTTCCCAATTCCGAGGTCAAAACAGTGCCCCTGCATCTGGAACTCCACAAACACACGATTTTTGACCGCCTGATCCAAGGCTTTTGATATATTCACGATGACCGGACCATTTGTTTCCAGCCACACCTTCAGACTGTCGTTTTCACCGAACTCGATCTCGCGCTCCCCATCGAGCGCAAGGGTCCCGGAAGTTGACTCGATTGCCTGTACCTCCCCGCGACGTATTTCCTTCAAGCTGGCAATCCCTACAGGTGCCATCATCCCCGGAGCAATGGGCGCAGTCACTGTCATCATCCCCTCTCCCGGCGGCACAAGGGTCAACCGCAGACCATAGGGAGAGCAACGGCTCACCGGGCGGACGAGCCCGGCAATTGATGAAAGTCCAACCGCATCAGACTCGGCAAAGGTCACAAAGAGTTCCTTGAGGCATTCCGCTTTCCAAAGGGCTTTCGTCCCCACCCAACAGGCAGAAGTGAGACAGATATCAACCAGGGCAACATCTTCAATTACCCCGTTTTTGTCCACATGGAGGATCTTGCTTCTCGAACAGACATCACTGATCGCAACCTTTTCCATCGCCACCAGTCCGGCTGCCAGTCCGGCAACGGTTGCTTCCCTTATCTCGGGAAACGCATTGTTGGTTCCGGTGGAAAGAGTAACAAGCGGAACTGTCCCGCATTTTTTCGCTACGAGGCGATGGGTACCATCGCCTCCCATCACGATGATGACACCGACACCCCGGCTCACCATGAGCTCAATGGCCCGCAGGGTATCAACCGGAGAATCCTCAATGGGCATCTCCAGGAAATGCACGTCAGGAATAAAGTCGGGGTTTCCATGACGTCCGTGTTGAAGCGAGTGCATAATATGGCAAGCCACCCCGGCCACATCAGGCATCATGAAGACCTCTCCTACACCCAAAACACCAAGGGCTCCCAGAAGGCGATAGACCATGTTGCATTTCTCGGTATTCTGGAATACCGAAGCCTTGGCAACAAGGCGTCTCACATCCCGCCCTGACGCCGGATTAACTAGAATGCCTACCGAAGGTTTTGTCTGTCGTATAGATTTCATATTCGCCAATAAAAACAATGGATTTGTTCATCTTAGTCTGAATAAAAGCATAACGTATGCCACTGAAAGGTTTGAGAACGGCCCAGCATGAAGCGGCAAAGACGGAATACCAGAAAACCCTCTTTATTTTAATATGTTACTGTCATCCAATTTTCTTAAAATCTTCTTTACAGTTCGGTAACGGCCTCAAAAAAAATCACATGCGGAAGAATTCAGGCAAATGGGAGGATTGTCGCAGCGGGAAATGTTACAGATGTTCTTTGGGACGATGAGACACTTGTCGCAGGGAAAATCGGGGGGAGGGGGGAACACACGTGCGGTCACGTTCCCGTGAGCGCCGTACAGCAAAATATAATGGGGCCGCCACACTTTCAGGAAGACCCGAAAAATGTGGCGACCCCACGTACAAGTATCTCCCTCGAACCGGAAGGCTCATTCCTCTCATTTAAATTATCTTGAATCGGTACGGACGTCTCAATCAATCAGCTTAGGTTTCAGCTTACTCCACGGAGACAGAAACAGTGAGGGCGGCAATGGCCACGAAAATGTTGTCCCCGCTCCCCAACTCCGGGACTTCCAGCCCCTGAGTCATCATCCCCCCGGAAACGATCTCAAGTTCCTTCGTGCCGAACGGAACAGTGGCAAGAACTTGCTCTCCATCAACTTCTTCCGGCTTGGGACAGGCAATCTTCACCTGGACATTCATCAAATTGGGATCCTTGAGGCCGAGGATTTCAAAAAGTCCGCAGAGGCAGCTTCGGGAAACAGCATCCTTCACTGCCCGGCAGGCAGCCTTGGTCGAGTTGCCGCCATGCAGGTCGGCTCCATAGCCGAGTTCAACAATAAATCGTTTCAATGCCATCTGTTTTCCCTCCTTCATCAAACTTGCGTAGTGCAGTAACCAGCATGAACGTCCAAAATCTCTTTAGCTTCATTTGGTTTCAGCTATCTAACCGTCTTCGGAGCAAGCAGGAAATCACGCACCATCTCTTCAAAGTTTTCCGGCGCCTGCGCATGTACCCAGTGGCCGGCGCCGGGGACCATGGCGACTTCGGCACGTGGAAAGTACTTCTTGACCCCCCCAAGGTCCGTAGATTTGATGTAATCAGAGTTCTCACCCCGGACAAAAAGGGTTGGTTTGTCAAAACTCCCTTCCCATTCAGGCGCCGCAATAATTTCCTGGTAGTTTTCGTGGAGAGCCTTCAGGTTCATTCTCCACTGCAACGTTTCGGACTGTGTGGTGGTGATATTTTTCAGCAGAAACTCCACTACCGACCGATCGGAGATACCTTTTTCAAGCTCCTGGCGAATTTCGCTTCTTCCGGAAAATTTTTCAAGGGGGATGGCGGTCAACAGTGTGAAAATATTTTTGTGGGAAGGCGGATAGGCACGGGGAGCAATATCAACCACAACAAGTTTGTCCACTAAGTCAGGATGGGTCACCGCAAAGTGCATGGCTACCTTGCCACCCAGGGAATGCCCAAGCAGATGCGCCGATCCGAGGGAGTGTTCCTGCATGAATTCTTTGAGATCGTCAACCATCAAGGCGCAGTTGAATTCGTCACTGTGGGGAGAATTGCCATGGTTGCGCAGATCGACGGAAAACACCCGGAAGTTGCGGCAGAGTTTTTTGCTCATGGATCGCCAGTTTTCCAGCGAACCGAACAGTCCGTGCAGAATGATAAGTGGGTGGCCTGTCCCACAGCTTTCAAAGTGAAGACGCATCAGGGTTATACCAGAAACTTCGCATGCAGCTTAATTTCTGTCCCGGCGAGCGCTTTTGAAACAGGACAGTTCTTTTTAGCCTCCTCGGCCTTCTCCAGAAACGACTTTTCTGAAAGTTTCGGAACCACCCCTTCCGTGTCTAGAGTTATCGAGGTAATGGCGGGTCCATCACTTAGGACAACTGCGGCAGTTGTCGTGATTCGCGTCGGGACAAAGCCGTCGTTTGAGAGCAGAGCCGACAGGAACATTGAGTAACATCCGGCAATTGCGGCTCCGATCAACTCTTCAGGATTGGTTCCCGGCCCGTTCTCAAAACGTGAAGCGAAGGAAAAAGGACCCTCATAGGAACGACTGCCGAGGGACATGGAGCCAGCACCCGCCTGTAATGAACCTTTCCATTCAGCAAAAGATGTGCGAGTTTGCATATCATTCTCCTTTATCTTGTTAACAATTCTAAAAACGGCTGCCGCTGAAAAGCCCGCAGTCCAGAAGAAGCTTCAAAGGTTAGATACCCGCTGGCTGACACCAGCAACTCTGCAACCCTGCCAGGTACCGCGCCGGCCAAGTTCATTGATGATTGCGTACCACATCTGATTATTTTTCAGCTTCCAGCGGGGAGCTACCAGCAGGTCGAGTGGTGCCGAACCGTACAACCTCTGAATTGCAATCGTCGCGGGGATCCGCTCCAGGAAGTCACAGACCGTTGCTATATATTCTTCCCTGCTGATCGGTTGATACTGTCCTTTTTCGTACAGCTCCGCCAGCCTGGTACCCCGTACTGCATGGAGCTGATGGATCTTCAGCGAATCAATGGGGAGACGGGAAACCAGGTCGGCTGTTTTCAGGAATGAAGCGCGGGTTTCGCCGGGAAAGCCGTAAATTAGGTGTGTACAGATATCGATCCCGCGACCTGCAATACGTTCAACCGCTTTCAGATATTCAGCCAGGTCATGTCCACGGTTCATCCAGTTCAGGAGATCGTCATCCATAGACTGTAAACCCAGTTCAACACAGACATAGTGATTGCGCGCAAGCTCTGCAAGCAGGGATAGCGCATCATCTCCCAGCGCATCAGGCCTGGTCCCAACCGAGAGACCCAGCACATCGGGGTGGGACAATGCACGGGAATACATGTCTCGAAGCTTCTCAACCGAGGCATAGGTATTGGTGAATTTCTGAAAATAGATGATGAACTTTTCGCTCCGCAAACGCCGACGGTGGTAGTCCATCCCCTCTCTTATCTGCTGTTCCAAGGGAATGACCGCCTGAGTAGCGCCGGGTGAAAAGGAGGCGTTATCGCAGTAGATGCAGCCGCCGGTTCCCTTGGTTCCGTCACGGTTAGGGCAAGTAAATCCGCCATCCACATTGACTTTGCTGACACGAAGATCAAAACGACGACGGAGATAGGATCCGTATGAATTGATATGGAGATCCTTGTGGATGTGCCCGTGGAACATCATTACTCCGCTAAAATAATCTGCACAACTCGTGGTCGGCGTGGCCCGGTTAATCGATGACCCCTTCCAGGGGGCTCGATGCCGTTGCATACAACTTTCGTGGAATGCGCCCCGCGAGGAAGGCAAGACGGCCTGCTCTCACCGCCAGGTTCATGGCCTCCGCCATGGCAACAGGATCCTGGGCACCGGCAATGGCGGTGTTCATCAGTACGCCGTCACAGCCGAGCTCCATGGCAAGGGCAGCATCGGAGGCGGTTCCGACTCCGGCATCAACGATCACCGGAACACCCACAGCCTCCATGATAATCCTGATGTTATAGGGATTCCGGATTCCCAAGCCGCTACCGATCGGCGCACCAAGCGGCATGACTGCGGCACAGCCGAGATCTTCCAACTTCTTGCAGACGATCGGGTCATCCGAGGTGTAGGGCAGGACGGTAAAACCCTCTTTGACAAGTATTTTTGCGGCCTTCAAGAGCTCCTCGTTGTTGGGAAAGAGTGTTTTCTCGTCACCCAGAACCTCCAACTTGACAAAATCTGAGAGCCCCGCCTCCCGGGCAAGCCGGCAGGTACGCACCGCTTCATCCGCTGAATAACACCCAGCCGTGTTGGGCAGAAGGGTATATTTCTTCAGATCGATATGGTCAAGAAGCGATTCCTTATTCCGGTCGGAAATGTTCACCCGCCGGATCGCGACAGTTACGATATCGGCTCCCGAGGCCTCAATCGCCTTGGCCATCTGGGCAAAATCCGCATATTTTCCGGTTCCGACCATAAGTCGTGAACGAAATTCACGGCCGGCAATTTTCAAGGTGTCATTCTGTGGCAGCATACCAGCTCTCCTTTTACCCTCCCCCGACGAACCAGACAATTTCCAGCTGGTCTCCTTCCAGGAGAAAAGTTGTTCGATAATCCTTTTTTGCCAGAATTGCACGATTCAATTCGACTGCAATCGGTGTCGGGTCGCATTCTATCTTCAGCAAAAAATCGTAGACGCTCATCGATGATGTAATTTTTTCTTCACCATTTACTTGTATTTTCATGAATATTCCCGCTATTTCGCTATGCCAGTTTTCATCTGGGCTTTCCGGATGGAAGCTATGCTACTCTGGCATTATCAAAAGACTTCTCCGCAGATTTTTCGTCGGTAGCCCCAGCTTCATCCACAGCCACCTGCACCTTGAGATTCTGTGTAATTCTCATGGCACAGAAATCAGGACCACACATGGAACAGTAGTGCGCATCCTTGTCCGCATCTTCCGGCAGGGTGGCATCATGAAAACCCTGGGACTTGTCAGGATCGAACCCTAAAGCGAACTGGTCACGCCACCTGAATTCAAACCGTGCCTTTGCCATGGCATTGTCCCTGATCTGGGCACCCGGATGACCTTTCGCAAGATCTGCAGCATGTGCTGCTATCTTAAAAGTAACGATTCCTTCCTTTACATCGTTTTTGTCGGGCAACCCCAGGTGCTCCTTGGGTGTCACGTAGCAAAGCATGGCAGTGCCGTACCAGCCAATCATCGCCCCGCCGATTGCCGAGGTTATATGGTCGTAGCCCGGTGCTATATCGGTAACAAGGGGACCGAGTGTGTAAAACGGCGCCTCGTGACAATACTTCAGCTGCAAGTCCATATTCTCTTTGATGAGCTGCATCGGCACATGCCCGGGGCCTTCGATCATGGTCTGGACATCATGCTTCCAGGCAACCTGGGTCAATTCCCCGAGTGTTTTCAGCTCGGCGATCTGCGCCTCGTCATTGGCATCATGCAGTGAACCGGGGCGCATCCCATCGCCGAGGGAAAAACTGATATCGTATGCTTTCATAAGCTCGCAGATTTCTTCGAAATGCGAATAAAGGAAGCTCTCCTGATTGTGGGCCTGGCACCATTTGGCCATGATTGAACCACCGCGAGAGACTATTCCGATCATGCGTCTCGTCGCATACGGGATATAGTCCTTGCGTACTCCAGCATGGATCGTGAAATAGTCAACCCCCTGCTCTGCCTGCTCGATAAGGGTATCCCGGTAGATTTCCCAGGTAAGGTCTTCCGCTACCCCCCCTACTTTCTCAAGCGCCTGATAGATGGGTACAGTGCCGATCGGAACAGGGCTGTTGCGTAGAATCCATTCCCTCGTCTCATGGATATTCGGTCCGGTGGAAAGGTCCATGACGGTATCGGCCCCCCAGCGGATGGCCCAGGCCATCTTTACTACCTCGTCCATGACGGAGGATGCAAGAGCAGAGTTACCGATATTGGCATTAATTTTTACCAGGAAGTTGCGGCCGATAATCATCGGCTCCGCTTCAGGGTGATTAATATTAAGTGGAATGATGGCCCGGCCCCGGGCAACCTCGGAACGGACGAATTCCGGGGTAATGAGTTTCGGTATGGAAGCTCCGAAACTCTGCCCCTGATGCTGCCTTTCCAGCGAAGCATCCTGTATCTCCCGACGCTGGTTCTCCCTGATAGCGACAAACTCCATTTCCGGGGTAATAATACCGCGTCGGGCATAGTGCATCTGGGTTACGTTACTGCCGCTTTTTGCCCTGCAGGGCAACCGCTCAGCATCGAAAGCAGCGAACGATGACTCTCCTGGTGAGGAGCGTTTGCCAAGCCCAGAGGGGCCGGACACAGAAGCGACCGTCGTATCCCCTCGCTCCTCAATCCATGGCAGTCTCAGTGCATCAAGACCCTTTCGGAAATTCATCCGGACACTTTTGTCCGTATAAGGACCAGAGGTATCATAAACATAAACTGGCGAGTTTACTTTCTTTTCGTTTCCCGAAACGGACTCCCCCTGTGAAATCTCCCGCATTGGAACACGGATGTCCGGTCGTGAACCGACAACATACACCTTGCTGGAATTAAGGAACGGTCTACCGAGAATTTCCCGGCACGGCATCCCTTCAATCAATGATTCGCTTGTGGAATCCATAATCTTCTCCTGTATTGTTTGCTGCGGAAAATAATTTTCAAGTCAATCGGAATGTGGCCTCACGGAGTGCATGAATCGGCGGCGTGAAGCAAAACCCTTTCTTCCATAGCAACGAATGGCTTCCTCACTCTTTTTTTCTTAGCAGACGGAGGCCGGCCCAAACGTTTTCTTACCTTGAGTCCAGACATCCTTTCCGTCTTGAAAATTTGCCGCCAGGTATTAACCGTTGTCTTGCTCAAACCAAGTTGTTCAGCTATCTCAAGAAGTGAAATCCCTTTTTCAGTCAAGAGAATGATTTCACACCGCTGCACCATCCGCAGATCATCTTGTGACTTCTGGATAATGCTAATAAGCTCTTTCTTTTCGAATGAACTGAGATTCAGCACCAGTCTCTTTCGTGGCATACTTTTCCTTTCTCCTCCAAGGCAAAACCGTTTTAGCTTGCCTGACCATCTGTCAAAACGCCTAGAGAGGTATCCAACGAATGTATGGGGGTCAAATCACGAGTAGGAAAACTGTGTCAGCTCGTCCTGTAAACGGAAGAGATAGATATCATTGACAATTGCATCACATATGGTGCGGATGGAATGCTGACTTTCTCCATTGTCATAGGCATTGAGACAGATCAGGATGCTGTCAAGCAACGATTCGAGGTTTTCCATCCTGCTCTCATATGTCCGGATCTCCCATTGCAGATCGGCCACCCTGTCAATCAACTCGGTAGAAACCTTTCTGCTCCCTTCGAAATCAAGCACCTTTCGTGACATCGCCTTGCTCCTTTGGACAGCGCAAAACTTTTTGCTATCGATCCTTTTTTCCGACATGCACTTACATAAAAGCAAAAACAGCACCACCTGGCGCCTTACACAGCAAATCGTGCCGAAAAACATGACTTTTTTTACAAATCACTGCGTTTCTCTTGCTGAATATCAGACATGACCTTTCATCCCACGAAGCTGTTCGACAAAACTTGATACAACTGAGGCGGCAACCTGAAACAGATGTATCACCTTCGTCCACCCCCGCTGCGACACCAGCCAAGGATCAATTTCTGCCAGGAGGTTGCAATTGATTTCCAGGCAACGCATGAACACTCTCTGGAATAACAGAGCGAACAATGAGCAAAGCGCATTAGTTTCATCATTTTCAATAGATACAGTACCGTGCCTTCATGAGGCAGGATCCTTACCCAACCCTGCACCACGTAACACCAGCCAGTCGAAGAAGAAATTAAGATTGCATCTCAGCAGGCCTTTCACAATGGCGTCTTTTATGCTTAGGAACGTGGATGATACGAATCCCATTGCTGGACGAAGGTTACCATGACACAAGAAATAAAATGCGGCCGGAGTCTCACTGATCTCGGCGAATTCGGATTCATCGATTTGATTGCCCGAAAAGTCCGCCCCTCCTCATCAGTTACCATTGGCATCGGCGACGATGCGGCAGCATTCCAGTGGCACGCCAACTGTCTGGCCCTGGCAACCACCGACATGCTCTTGGAGGGAGTGCATTTCGACCTTTCTTTTTGCGATCCGTTCAAACTGGGCAGAAAAGCACTTGCGGTAAATCTATCCGATATTGCAGCTATGGGAGGAAGGCCCCTTTCTTTCCTCCTCACACTCGCAATCCCGGAACAATTTTCACTCGACTTTCTCAATGACTTCAGTGCCGGCCTGCTTGGGATCGCCGATGAATTCGGAGTAACACTCATTGGGGGCGATACCTGTGCTTCATGCGGCGGACTGGTAATTGGAATTACTCTGTACGGTGAGCAGGAGGAGCAGAAGGTGACGCAGCGAGGTACCGCCCGGCCTGGTGAAAGTATTTTCGTCACGGGATATCTTGGAGACTCAGCCTTGGGACTGAAACTCCTGCAGGAAGGACAAAGGCAGGGAAATGCCATCGACAGGCACCTGGATCCAACGCCCAGAGTCCATGAGGGACTGGCACTTGCCGAAGCAGGGTTAACGAATTCCATGATAGACATAAGCGACGGCCTGTTGTCAGATCTAGGTCATATAACCGGTAAATCAGCAATGGGGGCACGGTTGCATCTGGATAAAATCCCTCTCTCCCGGGAATACTCGGAGCATTTCGGATCGAGGGTCCATGAACGCTATTCACTCGCACTGGGAGGCGGAGAAGACTATGAGCTCCTTTTCACTGCCCCGGCATACAGAAAATGCGAGATTGAGATGCTCTTCAGGAAATACGGCACACCTGTCAGCGAGATCGGTGAAATAACCTCGGTACCGGGAATTCGTGTCCTCTCTCCGGAAGGTGAGACGCTTCAAGGCATTGCGCCAGGATACGATCACTTTTTATCCCGTAAAGGAAGCAGGGCATGAAAAAGTTTCGACCAGGCCTCCATCTCCTGGCAGATCTCGGAGCCACATCCGTTGACGACCTCGAACACGTTATCCGCAGTGGCCATTTTTCCTGTCTGCGCTATCGCAGCGGATCCAGTGAGCCAGCGCTTCAGGACGAGGCAACTAAGAAAGCTCTGGCCCTCTGCAAATCAGCGGACATCCCTTTTCTGGTTGTGAATGACCTTGAACTGGCAATCAGGGTAGGTGCTCAAGGAATCCACCTTCATACCTCCAGGCATGATCTGGTGTCAGTCAGAAATGCCCTGGGAGAAGACTCGAGTATCGGTATCACGGTAAGCAACATTCGAGAAGCGGAACAGGCAGTGGCTCGCGGGGTGGACTACCTGTACTGGCTGGATCAACCCTTGGCCAGTCAATGCCCATCCCCAACGGATGTCCTTTCGGAAAACTTCACCAGGATAAAGGCTTCACGCGCAGTTCCGCTTGTCGTGCCATGCCTGTATGATCGACACTCAGTAACGGACCTGCTGCAACTGGGAGCCGATGCACTGCTATTTTCCCTGGAAGCGCTGCCCTCTTCGCTTCCGGCACTCGACCTTGAAGAGTTCGCCCTGCTTTTCAACCGCTGTAAAGCTTACCCGCGCGGATCAGTGCTTACCGTGGCAGGAAGCGACTCAGGCGGAGGAGCCGGAATCCAGGGCGACCTGAAAACCATCACTCTCCTGGGGGGATATGCCTTGAGCGCTATTTCCTGTCTCACCGCCCAGAACACTCTCGGTGTCCAGTCCACTTACCAGCCGCCGACTGGCTTTTTCTCGGAACAGCTCCACGCTGTGTTACGTGACATCCCTGTCGATGTGATCAAAACCGGCATGTTGCACTCTGCGGAAATCATTGAAAGCCTTGCAGAAACTTTGGATCACTTCCAGCGCAGGATACTGATCATTGATCCGGTAATGACGGCAAAGGGCGGCTGGGATCTCCTCGAAGAAAAGGCCCAGGCCGCGCTGGTAAACCTGTTATTGCCCCGCAGTTACCTCGTCACGCCGAATATTCCGGAGGCAGAAAAACTGACCGGCATCGCTATCGATGGTGAACAGGGAATGATCGATGCGGCTTTTGCACTAAAGAAACTGGGGGCTAGGAACGTCCTGATTAAAGGAGGGCATCTGGAAGGAAAAACATCGACCGACATTCTCTTAGAAGGTACTACAATACATCGCTTTACTGTACAACGGATTCACAACAACAATACCCATGGTACCGGATGCACCTACGCATCGGCAATCGCGACCCTGCTGGCACAGGGAGAAGCATTGCCCATGGCTGTTTCCCGGGCCAAGGAGTTCGTAACCGCCGCTATTCTCCATGCGCGACCACTGGGCTCCGGTCACGGCCCCCTCAACCATTTTCTTGCAGCGAAGATATTCTCAGGTGATGTCGAGGAGCGACCTTTCTGTAGAACCTGCAACGGCTATCTTCCCGAAAATTCACTACGGAGACAGGAACGTAGAGTGGTTGAACACATTTCAGGAGCTGGGAAGATTAGTGGGATGTTTCCATTTCGTTGGGCGGAATGATGTTATATTTTTTCATCTTTCGGTAAAGGGTCGCACGACTGATACCCAGATCCGCCGAAGCGACGGTAATATTCCATTTCTTTTTCTTCAAAATGTTTAAAATCGCCATTCGCTCGGCATACTGCATGGAATTAGGCGAAACCTGCTCCGGACAGGGTTCAATCGTTTGGATAATGGTTTCCACCGGTAATGAAGATGTCTGCAGAATCTCCGGTGGCAGGTCGGCAAGCTTGATGGTGTCATCTTCACACACCGCCAGCGCATAGCGCAATACATTTCGAAGCTGCCGGACATTGCCCGGCCAGGGCACACTCAACAGAACTTCGAAGGCATCCGAATCGATATCCTTCGGCTGCCCATTGTTTTCCAGTGACAAGATATTCTCGATAAGCAGCGCCTTGTCCGTCCGCTCCCGAAGCGGGGGTAAAGTGATCGTTACACCGTTCATGCGATAGTAGAGATCCTCCCTGAACTCTCCTTTCTGAACGAGTTCCTCCAGGTTGCGCAGCGTTGCGCAGATGACATGCAGGTCAACCCTGATGGGAGTTTCGCTTCCCAAAGGAAGAATTTCCTTCTCCGCAAGTACTCGGAGCAACCGGGTTTGAAGGTTCAGGGGCATGTCGCCGATTTCATCCAGAAAGAGTGTCCCCCCGTCTGACTGAAGAATCTTGCCACGCATTCCCTTACTTTTTGCGCCGGTAAATGCACCTGATTTGTAGCCAAAAAGTTCACTCTCGATGAGCGATTCCGGTATCGAGGCACAATTCAGCGCAACAAAAGGATTCATTGAGCGCTCGCTGGCGTCATGGATCGCACGGGCACAAACCTCTTTCCCGGTACCCGTCTCACCGATCAAGAGTATGGAGATGTCCTTATTCATGACTCTCCGCGCACAATTGATGTTGGAAAGCATCTTGGAGTCGGTACCAGCAAGATATTCCAGAGTCATGAGTGAAGATGGAGTTTGCTGACCTGCCAACGGTGAAACTACCGTCTCATCTCCCTGCGGTAATCGGACAATGTTCAATTCTGGTGCCCTGAAAGTAGCATAATATTGACGCCCGGTCCTTACGGTACGCAACGGCATGATCGTGGTTGTCTTATTCAGAGCATGACTCATCAGGTCATCGAACCGCAGATCGAAAACATCACTGAGGTGACGGGATACGGGGCTGCTACCGTCACGCAGAGTAATTTCACGCAGAGCACTCTCGTTTCCGGCTATAATGAATCCGTCGGAATCCACGGCCAGAATATTCTCGGTCACGACTTCGACAAATGCTTGCATGGTATTAAAACGTATGATCCAGCTTTCCTTGAAGAGACGCAGGAAATATGCGTTTTCAATCAGCCTCGCATAATAGTTCACAATCTGGAGTGCGAGCAGCTGAGAATTTTTTTCAGGGGGAGGGCGAAGGAGGGAAATGTCCAGGGTACCGAGCAAGGAGCCGTCTGGCAAGAAGAGTGGTGAGGTCGAACAACTGAGACCGATGTTCGGTGCTCGAAAATGCTCGTCTCGATGGATGGTAATTGCTTTCCTCTCTTCAATGCAAGTACCCATTCCACAGGTCCCTTCAATTGACTCTGTCCAGACAGACCCAAGATAAAGTCCTGCATCCCGGTTTTCCCGTTCATCTCTGGGATTACCGAGATAATCTATTGTTACACCGTTTGCATCACCCAAGAGGATAACGTAGCCAGCCTTCTCGACCGATGTATAAAGACTCTGTATCCCGGCCTTTGCAATGTCAAGGAACTCTTCAAGAGGCTCCACATAATTTTTCAGGGCCCTGCCGGTCAAAATTCTCGGCTTGTTTTTTGTCGAAGGATCAATGTTGTATTGAGTAAGACAGCGCTTCCAGGAACCCTGAACGTGAGTATTGCCGGATGTCACAGACTGAGTTCCGGCAACTAAATTCATGCCGGCTCTCACATGGCTTTCAACATGTTCCACATGTTTGGACAAGTCTTTTTCATCCACGACATTTCCTCCCATGAAAGACAACCTAGACCCTATAAACTACCCAGTAGCCACTGGATTTTCCTGATAAAAATTATAGTTATCAGTTTAACATGTAACGTATACAGTAAAATAGTCAATTATTGTTACAAACACCCAAGAAGATTTGGTTTAATTATAATAAAGCAATCCGGATAAGCCCACCTGGGCCCACCGGATGCTTTATTAGACACGAGTCTTCCTGCCATAGAGAGCAGAAATACCTGCTCCAAATGTCAAATCGCGAACAAATGTTGTCCGGAGAAATGGGTCCTCCGGACAACTCAAACATCATATCTACTCTTTGACAGGAACGTAAATCATACAGGCAGTCGCTTCCTTCTCAGCAATATTGCCCGGTTTCACTGTCCCCTCAACCACTTGTGCAATTATTGACTCTTTACCATCGTAAGAAAGGACCTTGATTTTACCAACTTCGGTTCTGTTCGTCACTCCAATGGCAGCCACTTCTCTGTAAACGGGGATTACATCTCCAACACAAAAAACCTTTTTAATGTCTTCATTGCCACTATGGAAGAGACGTACCGTGTCACCTATCGTCGAAGTTCCAACCGACGACACCGCTGCATCACTTTTCACCTCAGGAGTGGCACATCCCGTCAACACTGTAGATACCAGGCACGTAATAGCCAACAGGATCATTATCTTTAGATGTCTCATATATGTCTCCTTTGAACTTCCTATAAACTACGATTCTGACACAAGAATACTTTGTTTTCTTTGCATTTCCATCGCTTCAGGACTCATGCAAAAATTTCATCCCCGCTCTTGAATTCGAGTCCAGGATGATTATCAAACCGGACGGCGCCAACAGCGGCTTTGTTGCCTACGGCCTTCTTCACGATGGCGACACCTTCGTTACCGAAGCCCGCACACAGTTCAATGGCCACATTACCCTGATCCACAAGTGCCTTGGCGACTTCAGCCGCCTCTGCATAATTATTGACACCCACAACGGTCAGTTCAACAGCCGGGGTTTTCACCACGGTGCAATGTTTTTCCGCATCGGATTCAGGTGCAACAAACATAAATACTGCTTTCAGTGCCATATCTCCATCTCCTTGATAATTATTTTACCGGGTACACAGAATCAGGCTCAGGCCATTTGAAGTCAGGGACCAGCTTGTAGATCTCCGCGATCACACCCAGGTCTTTACGGGAATCCAAGTAGGTGTATGTCAGGCCTTCCCAGGTTCCACCCTGCAGAACAGGGCGGCCTTTCTCCTTGTAAAATTCAACTGTTTTTTCGTAGTTTTCCGTTCCAAATGCTACATGGTGCAGACCTTCTCCATGCTCCTTCAGAAAAGTTGCATAAATACTTTTGTCATCCTTGGGTTCGATGATTTCCCACTGGACCCCGCCGATGTCGGCCAAGGCCAGGCGCATTGCATACTCGACCGGTTTGCCTTCAATGATCATGTCACTGACGGTATTCGGATTGAACTCATAGATCGACCATGGTCCCATGCCGTAGTCATCAGCATACTTACGAACCGTAGCGTCACAATCTTTTACAACCACGGCTATCTGTAGAACACCGGTAAATACAGGCTTATCCAACATTTCATGCCTCCTGGTTTGTTAAAAAAGCAGGTTTTTTTCACGGCACAGCCGTAAACGAAAAACAACGGGATAAAACGGATAGACCCTATGCATGACTTGATCTTTTGCAGCCAAACTGACATTAGAGAACATTTAACTGATTTTCTATCTTTGACGGTTTCAGAGCTTTTCAGGACTTAGCCTGACAGGAGCAGTCAGTCTTACCACAGACGGAGCAAATGACAGCTCCTTGCTTTTTCGTGATACCAAAAAACCCGAAATAGCAGACAAATATCAGCAGAATAAGGTTCAGTAGGTCGACCCAGGTCAAGGGATCGCCACCGAATCCGGGAACTATTGCAGCTTCGTGCAGAACTTCCATAGCGAACCATTTCATGTAGACAATAAATGCACCAATCCCTAAGGCATAGGTAATAATGAATCGTGCTATCCGGTTCATTGCCGGGCTCAGAGAAGTAGGTGCATTGCCGCAGCAGAGCGCCCAGAAGAGCAGGACGTAAACAATCCAGACACCGAGTTGGGCTGGCCAGAGGTTGATGGCAGGACCGATTTTTTCCAGTGCATCGACAGGGATCAGAACATTCTTTAATAAAGCCAGCAAAATGAAGTAGAGAATCGTGCCCAAGATAAAGTTTCCGAAGAAAGCGGCCATGGCCCTTCCGGCGCGGGTCTTGAACATGCTGTACGGCCAGAGATCGAGAACCAGAACCGTGGTAAGCCAAACGGTAATAACAGAATAGAACCATCCGATTGCCGTGGGCAGTGCCATGACAACCCTGTCCGGAGCAGTCCAACTTGCCAGGCAGGGGTAGATCAAAGTTATGTAGCCGACAAAGGTCAGAAAGAAACCGACAAAGATCTGGGCAAATCCGACCATGGGCTGCTTCATGCCTGCATCAGTCCAGGGCCAGCCGTCCATACTGTTTGCCACAACACCAAAACCATAGAAACCGATCAGAACAATAAGTCCTGCAGCACCATGCCCGGCGAAGTTTTTCGCGCTGAAAGCAGGATCAAGTTGGCCGTAGCCAAAGATCAGCAGCATCGGAATGGCAAAACCCAAGGCCAGGGTTACGGCAGTGGTAACGATGCCTCCCATTGGCTGGCTTATCTTGCTAAAACCGTGCATACCGAGGTTGAAACCGATAAAAACTATTACCAAAATGGCCCAGAACAGATATACGCCAAACGGTTGTGGATAAAATTTCCAGACACCTACCTGGGGATCAACGAACAACCTCCAGACTCCAAAGCTGACACCTTGAATAACGATGAAACTTGCGATGGCAAAACCGACCGCACCCAGTTGCAAGCCGAAAGGCTTTGAACTGGCGACAGTGTTTTCACTTGCTGCCTCTGATGAATGTGACATACTTACTCCTTTCCAGAGAAACTATACTGAAATATGATTGTTTCGCTCTGACGCCAGATACTATTAATAGATTCAACCTTCGGGGAGGGACACCCCTCCCCGAAGCTCGCAACTGTCCAACTGAACCTAGGTAGGGCTGACAATAATTTTAATATTTGTTTCCTTGTTATTGACCAGTTCTTCGAAACCTTTCTCGATGAGATCGTCCAGTTTGATCCTGCCGGTGATGAGCGGTTCAGCCTTCAGCTGGCCGGAGGCAAGCAGATTGGCAACACCCTGGAAATCATCGATGGTATAGGCCAGGGTTCCGATGACAACCTTGTCGGTGGCGCTGAGACTGAAGAAATTGAAAGAGCTAGGCTCTTCAAAGATACCGACGATAACCACTTTACCGACGTTGTGAACTGCTTCCACGGCGAGAGGCGCGGTAAGTTTGTTGCCGATGCACTCGAAGGATACGTCGGCGCCGCACTTTGCACCGGTCAATTTTTTTATTTCGGCTATTACATCACATTCCTTCGGGTCAAGAACCACGTCGGCACCGCATTCTTTGGCCAGTTTCTTGCGGGCAGCAGACATTTCGACAACGATGGCTTGGGAAGCACCGGCCGCCTTAGCACACATGAGCGTACCAAGACCGATGGTGCCGGCGCCAAAGATAACAACAGATTGTCCCAATATTGATCCGGCCAATCTAACGGCTTTGAAGCCTGTGGCGAGTGGCTCGATGAGAGAGCCTGCCTCCAGGTTGAAATTCGGAGGCAAAACATAGCAGAGTTCCGCCGGCACATTGACATATTCCGCGAAAGCGCCATCAGCCATCAGACCGGTAAAGGCGAGCTTCTCGCAGACATTGTAGCGACCTTCCCTGCAGGGTCCGCAGGTGCCGCAGTGCTGGCAGGCATCCGGTGCAACCAGGTCGCCGACCTTGACACCTGTCACACCTGCGCCGACTTCCACAACGCTACCAGTAAACTCATGACCAAGAATGAGAGGGGCCTGGGCGCCAGTCAGGGGATGGGGCGATGTCGGAATGAAGATCGGGCCGGCGAGATATTCATGCAAATCGGATCCGCAGATGCCACACCAGGCAACCTTGATCTTTACTTCACCCGGTTTCGGTGCGGATGGCTCAGGAACATTTTCAACACGGATATCTTTTTTTGCGTACCATTTTGCTGCTTTCATTCTTTACTCTCCTTTAATGGTTATGTTGTAGCTCGCTGCGTAGAAGCGACACCTGTGTTACCCAGCCGCTGCCAGCTTCGCGAACCGAAAAACCGACTGTGTGGACACGACATGCGTTAAAAAGACATGCCATGCCCGGTATCCAACTAGAACGTCCAGATAAACCTGCAGTAACCGGCGTTCGTCTTGGTGGTATTTCTGCCCGTGACACCTGCTTCATACCAGACGGCGAGGTTTGCTCTATCGCTTATCTTGAACTGGTTGCCAATACCCAATGCAACTTCGGACTGGCCTGGGAGACCCAATCCGGTAGTTGTATTTTTTCCACTTTCCGTAGTCTGGTAGTCAACCTTGAAGAATGGCTCGACCTGATTCATGAAATGGTAAGTAAAGACCGTATTGGCAAAGAATACATTGCCCTGCTCATTATCAACGCCACCATTCTTGTAGTCGCCCATGAGTTTGTATCCGAAGTCGCCGTCGAAGGTAAAATTGCCAAGAACGTAATTGGTCATATAGGCGAAGCTGTTATTCCAGGAATGCCCTGAAAGATTATTGCTGCCGATCGGCATATATAACCAGTATTCGAGAACATTAACCCAGTTTTTGGTCGGCTTCCACCAAGCCACGAGTCCGGTCTGTCCATCGATCATACCGGTTTCGCTCGAGTTGGTTTTCATTTGAAGGCTTCCGAAACCTAACAGACCTTCCCAGAGGAAACCACAATTATCCAGCCCCTCAATATTGAAAATGTGGACGAACTTTTCAATGTTCACGAAAAGGCTCCGTGCATCGCTCTGGCCATCCCACGCTTTTCCTTCGTCCCTATATGTGTTATAGGAAAGCAAAAGATTAAGGCCGTCCTTCGGGATTTCTTTTCCCACCGGCAATTGGTATTCATGAGGACCAATAACACTGTAGGGAATAATCCCCGCATCCGCTTTGCTTGTAATGCCTGCCAGGAAAACACTGGCCATAGCCGCAATGATCACGGCAAATGAAACTCTTTTCTGTAGTAAACTCATAATTACAACCCCCTGTTCAATTGAATTGTTTCTAGGCCCTTCAGTCCACTTCTAATTCATGACTATCCCGCCGTCGATCATGACCGACTGACCAGTCATATAGTCGGCATCACTGGAAGCCAGGTACGATACGAAGCATGCCACCTCTTCCGGCACCCCTACCGTTCCCGCTGTGATAAGCTTGGTATATTCTTTCAGCACTTCGCCTTTTCCCATGCCGAGGTACGGGCCCATTTTCTCGTCAATGAGCGACCACATGTCAGTACCGACAATTCCCGGACAGTATGCATTGACATTGATTTTGTGAGGGCCAAGCTCCTTGGCCAACGCCTGTGTGAATCCCCTGACGGCAAATTTGGAGGCGCTGTAGGCAGCAAGAATGGCGAAACCGGAGTGAGCAGCAATACTGGCACAATTGATTATTTTCCCACCGGAGCCCATTGTCCCGTTGTGCCCCTGTTTGATCATCTGCTTGGCAGCCGCTGTATCACAGAGGAATACACCCGTGGTATTAACCTCCATTATTTTGTTCCATTCCTCAGCGGTCATTTCGATGCTCATTTTGATATTGGCTATTCCCGCGTTTGCCACCATGATGTCCAGCTTGCCGAACTCCGCTACCGTTTTGTCGACCAGATCGTTCACTTGGTCAGTTTTGGTAACATCGGTTTGAATGGCCATCGATTTGCCACCCATGGCTTCGATCTCCGCCGCAACCTTCTGGGCATTTTCAAAATTGATGTCACTTACCACGACAGCAGCACCGTCCTGAGCCAATCTCATTGCGAGTCCCCTGCCAATGCCTCGTCCCGATCCTGTTACGATAGCAACCTTTCCTTTCAACTTCATAACTCACGCTCCTTTTGTTGATAGAATACTCATCTCAATGATGGCCGGTTTAGGATTCCAGCCCGAATTGCCTGCAGTACTTAATGGAAAAAATGGGTGGTGAAAGAGGGAGGTTTTTCACCACCCCATCACCATGATGTGGTGGAATGACATGGCCTCGATATTTCCGCTTGAACAAGTATCAATAGAACGCCTTTTTACCCATATCCTTTGGCAACACTCATACCAAGTGAGTCACTACGTTCCGCTTCAAAACATAACTATCTGAAACAATAGGCTTATTTGGTTCACACAATTACTCTGGCTCAACATTTTTCCGTTAAAGCTAAACAAACTGTTTAATAATCAAACGTACTCACGACAAAGCATGCGACAGGTGTCTCATGCGTGCCTCACCTGTATATGTTCGGTTTATTGGATAACTTTCAGATATTCACCCATAGTGCAGCGGGGAACCCAGTGGAGGAATACTTTCGGGGAATTTGAACAATTTCTATAAAATATAGATGGTGTTACACAGTGAAACGCGATGAGTTGAGCGGATTTGAATTAATAGAGAAGGGGATGAGTCACCGAGGACTTCTTCATCAGCGGGACCAGTCAACGGCAGGACATCTAAAATAGAAAGGTGTTTAATACGTGAGAAATGAGAGCAAATGCTTGATTGAATCACTTTCTGCTTGCGCTCTGCGTAAGCCATTGTCGTTAAAACAGGTTAATTCTAGCGCCCTCAACACCTCAATATTGCGGAAGACTGGCAAGAAAAAGCTACAAATAGTTGTGAAATTCAAAAGCAATATTATATTTAACGGTAAAATTAGATCCCTGCCTTTGAAAAGAGTAAAGAAGCTTTTTCGACATTCTTCCCGCGTCGTGATTACCGGTAGTCTGACCAGGATTTACTCGGTAAGTTGCATAGTTGCGCCAGTATTTTATGGAACGACTACTTCATTGAGCACAGTTCAATAAAGAGGGGCAATGACTATGAAGAATACAGGATTTAGTATCATTTTTTCTCTTATTGTTTGCATGTTTAAATGCCAACCCGACAACCTCGTTTGCCGGGGACAACCATTGGACCAGTTCCGGTCCATACGGGGGCGTTATCCAAGCTCTGGCCATTGACCCGAGAACTCCGGCCACCCTCTACGCGGGGACATACGGCGGGGTGGGGGTAATAAAGAGCACCAACGGCGGGGGAAACTGGAGCACTGTCAATAACGGCCTGCCCGCCGGCATAAAAGTCCAAGCCATGGCTATGGATCCAACCAATCCAGACACCCTCTATGCGGGGACATACGGCAACGGTGTGTTCAGAAGCACCAACGGCGGGGGGAGTTGGATCGCCATCAACACCGGCCTGTCTCTTTCCACTGATGCTGATGTCCGGGCCTTGGCCATCGATCCGAGCAGCACGGCCACCATCTACGCGGTGACATACGGCGGTGGGGTGCTCAAGAGCAGCGACGGCGGGGACAATTGGAGCGCGGTCAACAACGGCCTGTCTACTAGCTTTCTCCGGGATCTGGCTATTGATCCGGCCACCCCGGCCACCCTCTATGCGGCAACATGGGGCGACGGGGTATTTAAAAGCAGCGACGGCGGGGATAACTGGAGCTCCGTCAGCACAGGCCTGACTAATACCTACGTCAAGGCCCTGGCCATCGATCCGAACAACACAGCCACCCTCTACGCAACGACATGGGGCGGTGGGGTGTTCAAGAGCATCGACGGCGGGGATAATTGGAGCGCTATCAACAACGGCCTGACGAGTACCGACGTCAGGGTAATTGCCATAGACCGGACCAACACGGCTATCCTCTATGTAGGGACTTACGGTGGCGAAGTGTTTGTGAGCACCAACAGTGGGGAGAACTGGAGTGCTGTCAAGTCCGGACTGAATAGTACCTTTGCGACGATTGCCCTAGCCATCGACCCTTCCACCCCGACTACCATCTATGCAGGAACATGGGGCGAGGGGGTTTTTAAGAGCACCAACAGCGGAAATAACTGGAATGCTGTCAACACCGGATTAACGACTATTGCATATTCTCTGGCAGTTGATCCGACCACCCCGGCTACCATCTATGCGGGGACATCGGGCGGAGTATTCAAGAGCAGCGACGGTGGAGGGAGCTGGAGCTTTGTCAACGCCGGCCTGATGAATGTGACGGGTCCCGACATCCGTGCCCTTGGCATTGACCCATCCGCCCCGGCCATCATCTATGCGGGGACCTACAGCGGTGGGGTGTTCAAGAGCACCAACGGCGGGGGAAACTGGAGCGCCGTCAATAACGGCTTGATGAGTACCGACGTCCGTGCCCTTGCCATTGACCCGGCCACCCCGACCACCATCTATGCGGGGACTATCAGCGGAGGAGTGTTCAAGAGCTTCGACGGCGGGGATAACTGGAGCGCGGTCAACAACGGCCTGACTAATACCGTCGTAAATGCCCTTGCAATTGACCCGGTCACCCCGGCCACCATCTACGCAACGACATGGGACGGGGTCTTCAAGAGCAGCGACGGCGGGGATAGCTGGAGCGCGGTCATCAACGGCCTGACTAATACCGTCGTAAATGCCCTTGCAATTGACCCGGTCACCCCGGCCACCATCTATGCGGGGACATCGGGCGGGGTCTACAAGAGCACCACTGGCGGGGATAGCTGGAGCGCAGTCAACAACGGCCTGACTAATACCACCAACGTCTCTTCCCTTACCATCAATCCGATAAATCCTGCTACTCTCTATGCCGGTACAGACGGCGGCGGGGTATTCAGGAGCACAAACGGCGGAGGGAACTGGAGCGCCGTCAGCACCGGCCTGACTAATTCCAACAATTGTCTCTTCCCTGGCCATCGACCCTGTCAGTCCTTCTAAGCTCTATGCGGCAACGGACCACGGGGTTTACTCCAGAAATGGGTTCTTTGCTCCAACACTCAACGATTTCTTTGGCAAAGGCAGGTCCGCCGCCGGCGTATGGCGACCTTCCGAGGGAAACTGGTTTATCCTGGAAACGGTAGACAACACGCAAACCGTTTTGCCTTACGGAACGACCGGGGATATCCTCGTTCCCGGCGACTACGACGGTGACGGCAAGGCTGATATTGCCGTATGGCACCCCACCGACGGCAAATGGTACATCATGAACAGCTCCACGAGTACGCAAACCATTGTGAACTATGGGACCACCGGCGACACCCCCGTTCCCGGCGACTACGACGGTGACGGCAAGACTGATATTGCCGTATTTCGCCCCACCGACGGAAAATGGTACATTATGAACAGCGCCACAACTACGCAAACCATTGTGAACTATGGGACCATCGGCGACACCCCCGTTCCCGGCGATTATGACGGTGACGGCAAGACCGATATCGCCGTGTGGCGTGAAGGATACTGGTTCATCACGAATAGCGCTGACAGCACACAAACCGTCGTGAATCTTGGAACCACCGGGGACATCCCCGTTCCCGGGGACTACGACGGCGATGGAAAAACTGACATTGCCGTATGGCGACCGTCAGACGGCAACTGGTACATCATGAACAGCGCCACGAACACGCAAACCGTCGTGAATCTTGGAATCACCGGGGACATCCCCGTTCCCGGGGACTACGACGGCGATGGAAAAACTGACATTGCCGTGTGGCGGCCATCAGACGGCAACTGGTATATCATGAACAGCAATGGAGGCACCCAGCGCGTGATCAACTGGGGTGTTTCGACAGACAAAGTTGTCAAGTAAATAGAATCAGTGTAAGGGTGACAAGACAAGTCACAACGATGGCCCTTTCCTCTTAGCAACAAATAACCCTTCCGACCACTGGGAAATTGCCTCTCCAAATTCTGAGGCATTTCCGCTCCCTCCCTTTATTGGGAAACGAAATGTATCGTCTTGTCACGCAAATTCAAAAAATTTGCCCGCGTCACCCATTCCCGGACCTAACCTCAAACAATTTACCAACAAATTGTTGCAATTAGTCTCCGCTATATATATTATTTTATACCCTTGTGTAGTCGAGGGAGATTGCTCTACACGCCGAGTCCTAGTGAAGATCCATAACCTTCCAACCAGGATGCCATTATGACCGTATACTTTATAATAGGTTGCCGTCGCAAAGGGCTTTCTGACTTACATTGCAAAGAGTCTCAGGTTCGATGACGTTTTCGCCTGAACAAAACAAACTGCGCTATTTATGAATATAGTTATGCCGAAACTGTCCGATGCAAGAAGTACAATTCACGTTTCTTTTTGATTTTTCTTATCACACACGGAGGGTACCATGAAAAAACTGGCTGTATTAATGGGCATTTTATTGGTGTTTACAAGCGGTACAGGCGCTTGGGCTTCGCTTAGTACCATAACATTCGACAATCCACCTGATACGGTGTCCCCACCAAGTGTAAATACGTTTATGGACACACAATACAAAGCGTCCTACGGAATCAGTTTTTTATACGGGACCAATTTCACAAGCAAACCGTATTATGCCTCTCTAGGATTTACTGCAGGGACTCTTTTTGGTGGCACTTTTGGAACCCCTGACGGTTGGCTTGACTCAAACGGGGCAACAACCACGTATACCACTCTCAGCATCCCTACCACCAATTTCATAGGCTTTAACAAATCGACAGTTAACGGTGACGGTTCATTGTCCGGCACTGCAATAAATTTTCACTCAGCTCTGAATTCACTAAGCTTCGAGATTGACAGACCGGGAGCAAATGGAGGAACGACAAATGTCGTAACAAATCTTTATAATACCGTTACGGGAGCACTTGTCGCAACCAACTCCACAGTTGTTACCGCGGGTTCTGGATGGGCTACTATCAACTTTCCGTCATCAAACAACAAGGTTTTCAATCTTGCCATAGTTTATGCCTCTGATAACAAGAGGTTTATGCTGGACGATCTTACCTACAACACCGTTCAACGCAACAGGGTTGACTTCGACGGAGACGGCAAGACAGATATCGCAGTATACCGTCCCTCCGCAGGCACTTGGTACATCATGAGAAGTTCAGACAGCGTCAACAGGGTAGTGCCGTATGGAAACGCAAGTGATATTCCCGTGGCAGGTGACTTTGACGGTGACAGCAAGACGGACTTAGCCGTTTTTCGTCCCTCTGAAGGCAATTGGTACATCATGGACAACGAAACAGGTACTCAAAGCCTGGTACCTTTCGGAACGACAGGGGATATACCCGTTGCCGGAGACTATGACGGGGACGGAAAAACCGATATCGCCGTGTATCGTCCCGCTGAAGGTAATTGGTATGTCATGAACAGCGCTACAAGCACTCAAAGCCTCGTAACCTACGGGACTATTGGTGATATTCCCGTCCCTGGCGACTACGACGGGGACGGCAAAACCGACATTGCTGTTTTTCGTCCCTCTGAAGGCAATTGGTACATTCTTAACAGCGAAACAAGCACTCAAAGCATGATAAACTATGGAACCAACGGTGATATCCCCGTTCCTGGAGACTACGATGGAGATGGCAAAACGGACATAGCTGTGTATCGTCCTTCTGAAGGCAAGTGGTACATCACAAACAGTTCAGACAGCTCACAGCGCACTGAAAGTTTCGGAACCTTGGAAGATATCCCTGTCCCGGGCGACTACGATGGTGACGGAAAAACGGACTTGGTCGTGTTTCGCCCATCCAATGGCACCTGGTACATCAACGACAGCTCCACAGCACCGGAAGAGTAGCACAGTGGGGAACAGGAACAGACCTGCCGATAAAATAACAGGACTCTGTAGCACCGCCGCCACTATAATACTTCTGCCACTGCTGAATCAAATCGGGTGGATCTTGAGGTCGGGTTTTTAACCAATTTCAAGAATGCAACAAAGACAAAGGGTTACGGTTTTTGCCGTAACCCTTTCGTTGTAGTACAGATCAAATAAGTACCTGATTATTACCGATCGTCCGCTTCCCCCTCGCCACCCAACTAGCTATACAGTCCCCGAGCCATTACATCCTGGTGAAGCGCCGCGTCCTTTCAAGACTGGAAACCTCTACCTTCTCGCAATGTTCCCGAATTTGCGTCATATACACACCGAACTCCGGATCCGCCCGCCAGGCATCGATGCTTTCTTCGTCATCCCAGCGAAACAAGGTGATGAATCGCCCGTTTCGTGTCAGATCCCGAAAAAGCGTTATTTCACTGACTGACGAATAATTCTCAATTGTCCATTCTGCAACCGCCTCAACGGCCGTAATAAAGCCATTCTCCTGCCCGTGCTTGACGATGAAACTCCCTGATGTATACGGCGCGTGATCTCCCTTCATTTTGCTCTCCTTATCAATGTACTCCTGCCTGTTCCAATGCTATCAGAACAATATCCTCCAGACAACCGTCAGAAGAGAAGTTCTTTCGCGAAGAAATCCACACCTTTCAGTTTTTTGCCAGGATATCCAGTTTCCTGCCCTTTGTTTCCGGAAGGGTCCAAACCCAGAGCCCTGTAAGCAAAGCAAAGAAGGCCGCTAAAGAGATGCCCCCTCCCAGGCCGTACCGCTCGGCAATAATGGCAATGAGTACCGGGGTAAAAAACTGCACTCCACGGGCAAGATTAAATGCCGACCCCATCGCCGTTCCCCGGATTCCTGTTGGGAAAAGCTCGGCAAAGAGCGGTCCGTAGCCACTGAACATCCCGGTTCCGAAACCGACCAGAAACATGAAGCTCAGGATAACGGCAGGATAGGCTGCTACCACATCCCAGAAAAGGGTGATCATTACAAGTCCGAATGCCATGATGACGGAATAGATGGAAAAAGCGGGTCGTCTGCCAATCCGGTCAGCGACATAACCGAAGGTAATGTAACCGAGAAATCCCCCTGACTGGGTGACAAGCATCCATGCCGCGGATTTAGGGAGGCTGAACTGTCGTTGTTGATGAAGGTAACCAGGCATCCATGAATAGGTGAACCAGTAGGCAGACATGTCGAAAACTGCCAGAATGAGACATTTTAGGAAAGTAACCCGGTACACCGATGAAAAGAGCTGCAGAAAACCGCTGCCAAGCACCCCGAAGCGAGCCGCCTCACCCTTTCCTTTCGCCAAAAGCCTTTTACGCTCGAGCCAAAGATCTGATTCCGGAAGCCTCTTTCTGATGTAGACCACCAGCAGTGCCGGTACAATCGAGAGAAAAAAGCAGGCCCTCCAACCGATGTGCGTGACGGCGATGCCTCCCACCAGTGAGGCCACCATGATTCCGATGGGGGCTCCGGTCTGCATGTAGGCGCAGTACCTGCCGCGCATTCTGGGAGGGAAAGTCTCTCCCACATACGTCTGGCCCGTAGCCCACTCACCGCCGACACCGAGGCCCGTTACGATTCGAAAAGCCAGCAGTGCCCAAAAACCATCTGCAAGTCCGCACAGAAAGGTTCCCAGACTGTAGGTGAGGATGGTCCACTGGAGAACTCGCTTGCGGCCATAGCGGTCCGAAAGGATGCCGAACAGTACGCCACCTAAGGCGGTAGCAGCCAGTGACGCACCAAGAACGTACGAGAGGGTAAGCCTTGAAAGTCCGAGTTCAGAGCCGATGGGAATAAGAAGGAAGGTAAAAAGGATAAGATCATAGAAGTCAAAGACCCATCCGGCCCAGCTCATGAAGAGGATCTCGTAATGGAGTCCGGTAGGTTTTTCATACTCACTGAGCAACGGCTTTTTCATACACGGCTCCGATTCGTCGCATACTGCTCATGTCATGAAAAAGGTAACGCAGCAATCGGTTCCGTCAAGGGGTAAAGACCAAAATCGATACATATATTGATTTCAGCAACCTCACCTCCCGGGCACGCATGCTCCGAATGATCTTCGGGAAAACGGCAAAGGTGCGGAATGCAATTTTTCGATTACAATGAAAAAACGAGGTTGCCCATGGAAACCAGTATGAAGGAAATCAATTTCACCGATATTGACGGAATCTTGGTTGGCAATGCCGAGGATCAGCAGGCTGCGACCGGCTGCACTGTTCTTATCTCGGAAAATGGCGTTACGGTAGGAGTAGACATACGGGGAGGAGCCCCGGGTACGCGGGAAACCGATCTCCTGAATCCGGTAAACCTTATTGAAAAGGTCCATGCGGTTTTTCTTGCGGGAGGCAGTGCATTCGGACTGGATGCCGGCGCAGGGGTCATGCAGTTCCTGGAAGAACGGAAAATTGGTTTCGATGTCCAGGTTACCACGGTTCCCATCGTGTGCGGTGCTGTTTTGTTCGATCTGACCATCGGCGACCACACTGTTCGACCGGACAAGGAAATGGGGTACCAGGCCTGCAGAAACGCCAGCAACAGCCCATTCCGGCAAGGCAGCATTGGCGCAGGTACCGGTGCCACGGTAGGAAAGATCTGCGGCATGGATCGGGCCATGAAAAGCGGCTTGGGTTGTTATGCCCTGCAGGTCGGAAATGTGAAGATCGGTGCCTTGGTGGCAGTGAACTGCCTGGGGGATGTAGTGGATCCACTGACCGGAAGAATCGTGGCAGGAGCCCTGAGCGAAAACAGGACGAAATTTGTCGAGACTGAAAAGGTCATGATCGAGACGCATGCCGAAAAGAAAAATATTTTCGTTTCCAACACGACAATCGGTGTAGTGACAACCAACGCCTTGCTGACGAAATCCCAGGCAACCAAACTTGCGTCCATGGCCCAGAACGGCTATGCACGAACCCTGAGACCTGCCCATACGATGTTTGACGGAGACACCATCTTTGCCATGGCTACCGGAGAAATTGAGGCGGACATAAATGTTCTGGGACTGCTCGCGGCACGAACCATGGAACGCGCCGTTGTTTCCGCGGTTATGCATGCCACATCACTCTGCGGACTACCGAGCAGTTCAGACCTGCACGGTCCCGGCTGACATTCAGCGCAAAGTATCCGGGCGGGGAAAGATTCTTTTGAGGACTGTAGGGTCCTCATATTCGAACAGCACCCCGTTTCCCTGTTCTGACAGAAATTTCAGCAACTTTTCCGGATCACTGGTTACTATTACCCGTGTGCCCCACCCCCCCTTTCCCACGGTTCCCGCCAATGACCCTGCCTTTACTGCTTGTTCGAAGGTACTGACAACCGGTGGCCAGAGTAGCAGGTCGCCCTGCGAAGTGAGCCGATAACGCACAAAGTAGTAGCGATCCTCCCATTTCTCATTGTTCCGGAACCGTGCGGAAAAAAAGTTTTTCTCCCCCGCGTTGCTGACGATCAGTTCGCCTTCTTCAATTCTAAAATGATCATCCTTCCAATCCAGACCTGCAATACGGCCAATGCCATTGCTCGTGAATCGTAAGGAAACAACCATGTCTCCCGATAGCCACTCACCTTCCAGCAAGGCTTGCGCCGCAGGATCTCCTGCCTGAGGCAACGGCTGGAGAATTGCAACGTACGAACAGCCTCCCAGCAACAGTAACAGCAGGAGTGCAGAAACTCTGCAGAGAAATGAAGCCGTAATCGGTGTCATGGTTGCCACCATATGGTAGTGTTGAATGTTATGTACCGGAAAGAAACCGCTCAGTAATCAGACTACTGCAGCCTCCTTTGGGGTGGGTTAGCCCCGCTTGCGGAGATAGCGGAGAAATTCCTCCTGTGTCAGTTCTTTTTTCCGGATGAGATGCTCGATCTGATGCCCCATTGCAAGCTTTTCACCCTCTTTCATGGTCTCCTTCATGAGGACGAAAAAGGGGAGATTCTTTGTTTGGGGGTAGATTCGGAATCGATCCATCAGTTCAAAAGCGGACATGTCAGGAAGCATGAGGGTCGAGAACGCCATGTAGCGAGGCTCAGTAGTAGCAAGAGCAATTCCTTCCTTGCCGGTATAGGCCTTCACCACCTCAAAGCCCAGGGCTTCAATTGCCTTGGCAATTGGTTCCTCACCAGTCCGGGAGACGAGAAGGGTCTGGAGATCCCACACTTCCGCCTCTTCGGTAAGCCCCAGTACCACCAGCCTTTTTTCCAGATAGTCCTGATCAATCGGCAGGGTAAAAAATCCAGCGGCAGGGAATACTCCTCCTACCTTTCCATCCTCACTGAGGAAAATGGGCAGGATGGCAATATCGCGGGTTTGCGGATCCTTTTTCAGTGCCAGAAAGATCCCCCAGCCGTCATTTGAGTAGGGCGACAGGTCCAGAAGAATTCCTAGTGGCCGTCGTTCGGATAATTCCTCAACCTTTGCTACCCGTGCCCGATAGCCTGACTCTTTCAGGTATCTGCAAACGACCTTTCCCCGCCCATCACAACCATCCAACCCAAAAAGCCACAGCTCCTGCTCAAGAATTTTTGCGACCATGCATGGTCCCCATTTCTGATTGGTACTGGTCCGGTCCACGCCTGACATGGGCAACCCAGACGCTCAGAACGCCCAAGAATCATGCAGTGAACCACTAGTGCGTTTTTAGATACCATATTTTCCTGTCCCAGCAAAGCAATCTTTCATCGCCAATGATTCATCACGTGTCACTTATGTGCAAGCGGCTAACCCACAGAATACCAATGTACCGGTCAGACGCCGTAATGGCTTAACCAGAAAACGAGAAAAGTCTTGATTTATCTGAAAAATACCGGCATACTGCTCGATTATGCGGGCGATAGCCCGTCTTTTTTTATCCAAAGGTGGCTGCGAGGAGCAGCCGTTACAATTCTTGCCTTTGGATACACCATTGACACGTGAACAGCCTAACAACATAACAAACAACAGGAGCCAGATAGATGCAGGAAAAGATTCGTAACATAGCCATTATCGCCCACGTTGACCACGGCAAGACAACGCTCGTGGACGCCATGCTGAAGCAGTCGGGCGTTTTCCGAAATAATGAAGTAATTACCGAACGGGTCATGGACTCCAATGACCTTGAAAAGGAACGGGGAATCACGATCCTCGCCAAGAACCTCTCCGTCAGACATGGCGAATACAAGATCAATATCGTTGACACACCGGGACACGCAGACTTTGGCGGCGAAGTGGAGCGGGTGCTGAAAATGGTTGACTCTGTCCTCCTCCTCGTGGATGCCCTTGACGGCCCCATGCCGCAAACACGTTTCGTACTGAAAAAATCTCTTGACCTCGGCCTGCGACCCATCGTTATCATCAACAAGATAGATCGGCCGGGGGCACGCCCCACGGAAGTCGTGGATATGGTTTTTGATCTTTTCTGCGAGCTCCAGGCCAATGATGAGCAGCTTGATTTTGCAATTGCCTATACAAGTGCCAAACTTGGCTACGCAAAGCTGGAGCTTGTAGACGAGTCCGACTCGATGGAACCGCTCTTCCAGATGATCATCAGCAACGTCAGGCCGCCGGAGGGAGACCAGTCTGCTCCTCTCCAGATGCTTGTTACGAATATCGACTACAATGATTATATCGGCCGCATTGCCACTGGCAAGATTTTTAACGGCAAAATCAGCGCAGGAGAGACGGTAACCCTGGTAAAGCGCAATGGTGAAATCAAGCGTGGCCGCATCTCGAAGCTTCTCGGCTACGAAGGGCTCCAACAAATAGAAATCTCCGAGGCGGTTACCGGTGACATCGTAACGGTTGCAGGTTTTGATGAAGTCGGCATCGGTGAGACGATCGCTGACGCAGAAACCCCCATCCCTCTTCCCTATGTCTCCATCGACGAGCCGACAATCTCCATGAATTTCATCGTCAACAACGCCCCTTTTGCCGGTCGCGAGGGCAAACTGGTAACATCCCGGAACATCCGGGAACGTCTGGATAGAGAACTTCGTACCAATGTCTCTCTCCGCATCGAAGACACCGACAATCCGGACACCTTCCTTGTTTCAGGCCGCGGGGAACTGCACCTGTCCATTCTTATCGAGAACATGCGCCGCGAAGGATTCGAAATGGCGGTTTCCAAACCGGAAGTAATCCTGCGTCACATTGACGGCCAAAAACAGGAACCGATCGAATACCTGGTCGTCGATGTACCTTCCGAACACCAGGGAACCATTATTGAAAAGATGGGCCCCCGAAAGGGTGAAATGGTTGCCATGCACCAACTTGGCGAGGTCATACGTCTCGAATTTCTGGTCCCGGCACGTGGTCTGATCGGCCTCCGCGGCGAAGTACTCACCGAAACCCGTGGAACAGGCATCCTGACCCATACCTTCCACGGCTACGCACCATACAAGGGTGACATTCCGGGACGCAAGAACGGCGTCCTGATCGCCATGGAACAGGGTGAAACGACCGCCTACTCCCTGGATACCTTGCAGCCGCGCGGAGTGCTTTTCGTCGGACCGGGTACGGAAGTTTACGGCGGCATGATCATTGGCCAGCACGCCAAGGACAACGATCTGGACGTAAATCCCTGCAGAGGGAAAAAGCTCTCAAACGTCAGAGCGTCAGGTTCCGATGACGCCATCAAACTGACACCGCCACGACTGCTGACGCTGGAACAGGCCCTCGAATTCATCGATGACGACGAACTGGTCGAGATAACTCCTTCCTCCATCAGATTGAGGAAAAAGGAACTCGACCCCACAAAGAGAAAGCGGCACACACGCTAAGAGAGCTGCCAGAGCGGTAATTATGCCGCTTTTCGCAGTTTACGGCATTCAGCAGACGGTAACTTTGCATTGACAAATCGGCACTTTTTCTCTACTACAAGAGTAGGTATTCCATCATTAGCCGTATCATGAAATGATAAGGAGCTTGTATGTTTCAAAGAATAGCGCTCGCTCTTACCATCCTGGTTCTTGCAACGTCCTGCGCCAATAGTAATCTCAAGCTTCCTTCGGAAACCTTGTTCAAGCAGGGCGAACAGCTCTATGCCAAGAAGAAATATGATGCCGCCGCGGAAAAATGGCGTAAGGCAAAAGATACTACTACTTCACCACTTCTTAGAATAGCAGTCGAGCTGAAACTAGCCGACGCGCTGTACCACGACAAGAAGTACATTGAAGCAGCAGCAGAATACGAAAACTTCCGCAAGCTCCACCCGAAGAACCAGAAAGCTCCCTATGCACTCTTCATGCAGGGTCTAAGCAATTTTTACCAGGTCAAAAAGATTGATGTTGACCAGACCCCGACCAAAAATGCCGTGACCCTTTTCGAAATGTTCCTCCAGGAGTATCCTGGCTCCGATATGACGAAAATGGTACGTGCAACGTTGGCTGAAGCCAAAGCCAGACAGGCTGCCTACGAAATGTACGTCGGCAGATTTTACTACCGCACCGACAAGTATGTGGCAGCCATCGGTCGATTTGAATATGCATTGCAAAAATATCCGGGAACTCCCCGTTCTGACGAAGCTCTCTTTTTCCTCGGGAAAGCCTATCTCAATACCGGGAATGTGAGCAAGGCAAAGGAATCACTGAGTCGACTCGTTACGGAATACCCAAAGAGCGAGTTTGTTGATTCCGCAAAAAAGATCTTGAGCAGGAATTCATAACCGCAGTATGTTTGATGGTTTCTGCCGAATGGAGGTAGTCTTATGCGATTTTTACCGCAACTTTTCCTCTTTGTACTGGCAACAATCGTTATTACTTTTCTTCCCGGTTGCAGCGACAAGCAAGGAGCTACCTCAGGGAAACAACTGTTCTCCGTACACTGTTCCGGCTGCCACCCCAATGGATCAAACACCATAACGCCATCAAAGACCCTGAAGACTTCCGTTCTTCAGGCCAACATGATTACAACCCCTGAAGGTATCATGGAGAAAATGAGGAACCCTGGACCTGGAATGCCCCGATTCACCGAGGCAATGATTCCCGAATATCAAGCCATTCGAATCGGCAAATATGTTTTGAAAACATTCCACTAGCATACTTCCCGCGAAAATCTTCCCAAATCCATGAAGATAGTCCTTCTTCTCGCTTATTTCTTTATCCAGGCAAGCGAATTCGTCCTTGCCTGGATAAATCTGAACTTTCTCAAGCGTCATGGTACGGAAGTGCCTCCGGGATTCGAAAGCTGCCTTACCCCGGAAACTCTGCAAAAGGCAGCAGCCTACACCATTTCAAACAACCGCCTGGCACTCGTGGAAGCCATGTTCGGCGCCCTTCTGGTCATCCTGTTTCTTTTCTGCGGGGTACTTGAGATCTTCGACCGCTGGGTCACCTCTCTTTCACACTCTTTTATCCTTCAGGGAATCCTTTTTTTCACTCTTCTTCAGCTGGCTCAAGCTTTTCTTGACATTCCGTTCAGTCTCTACAGGAATTTTTCCCTGGAAAACCGCTATGGATTCAACACCATGACCCCGGCTACCTGGGTAAGCGATTTTTTCAAGACCCTGCTTCTGGGTGTGCTTCTCATCTCCCTGCTGGTGGCAGGAACCTTCAAGCTGATACAGGTAACACCCCACGGGTGGTGGCTCTGGGTTTGGCTCTTCCTGACACTTGTATCCCTGTCACTCATCTACCTGTCGCCTTGTGTAATAGAACCCCTGTTTTCGAAATTCGAACCGCTCCATTCCGAAATACTGAAAAAAGAGATTCAGTCCCTCATGGGCCGTGCGGGGCTTGAAGTACGCCGAGTACTGCAAGTGGATGCCTCCCGCCGCAGCAAACACTCGAACGCATATTTCACCGGCATAGGGAGGGTGAAGCGAATTGTCCTTTACGACACACTACTGGAGCGTCTGGACTCACAGGAAATCCTTGCGGTGCTTGCCCATGAAGCAGGACACTGGAAGGCACACCATCTTCTGAAGCGCCTGATCGCAACCGAAGCAATAGCCCTTTTTTCCTGCTATGCTTCTTTTCACCTTTTGAGGGAGGGTATCCTCCCAGAGCTTTTCGGTATGGAAACGGTCTCTTTCCCTGCCCAACTGGTACTTCTCGGATTTTTGTTCTCCATCCTCCTGTCAGTTTTTTCTCCCCTTGGCAACGTGCTATCCAGAAGACAGGAGCACTATGCCGACCGCTATGCCTCGGCCCTTTCCGAAGCACCCGATGCGCTTGCCTCTGCTCTTGTAAAGATGAGCCGAGACAATCTCTCCAACCTTCACCCCCATCCTCTCTATGCAGCAATCTACTACTCCCATCCGCCTGTTGCGGAGCGGGTACAAAACCTCTCTGCACTGAAACACGAGGATATGGCTACGCCAGCCATTGATAAAAGCTGCTCACTATAGAATTCGAAAAGTGCTTTGGACGCAATCGGAAAATGAATGGGGGAATATTGGAAAGAGGTTGGTATCCTGCGGTTACTGGATAGAAGGACTCATCAGCGTCCCGGTAACGGGAATCTGGTAAGAACCGGGGCTTTTCAGATATTTTGCAAGAAGAAGGAAAACCAGTTTTTGTTTCTCGAGGAAGACCGGCTTGGGCATCAACTCGATAGTCAGGTCAAGGGGTGAGGATCCCAAGGGAATGGCCATGACAACAGTGCCCTTCAGTCTGATATAAATTCCGTCACCCTGGAAGGTGAGGCTTTCGAGGGTCCCCTTTCCACCTGAGGCACGGAACATTCCACGGATGGTCTCATATGAAGCGTCGGGAAGTGGCATGCCGCTCACCTTTATTCCGCTCAATTTCGCCTGTTTGATTTCCATCCTCATGTCGCCGCGCAAGTCTTTCCCCCTGCCCGTGAAAGAACCATCCAGAAAAAGGTTTCCTTGCATATTCGCACCGGTGGCAAGCTGAAGCAGGGGAATATCTTGAAGGCGGACACTCTCGCAATGAAGTGAAATTGCTGGTGTACGGGGCTGAATACTTGCCGACACCTCACCATCCCCAATCCGGGCGTTGGCAGCCAAAGAGATGGATCCGACAAAAAGTGGCAGGAGTTTCAAGCGAAATGTTGCCGAATCCAGCTTGAGGAGCAACCCTCGTTCATCGCGTATTTGAGCATTTCGCACACTGATTCCAAGAGGGAAGGACTTATGGAATCCTTCCGCCTGCAACGAGTAGCCTTCGCTTTCCAGGACTCGCGTAATAACACCTTTGATCTCACCAACAGGAACAAGGATGATAATAAAAACAAGAAGGAGAACAAGCGCAAAAATACTTCCGGCGATGAGCAAGGGGATAGAACGACGACTCATGTCTTACCCTTTGGCGCCGGTTTTAACAGTGCAATGGTAAGGGTGACATCGAGGAGCGCCGGGTCATCAAAACGGGTTTTGAGATTCGCTTTTTTGACCAGAACGGGTTGCGCCCCTTTTTCAAGACGATACAGCAGGTTGACAACTTCATTCAGGGTAAGCCCATCCATTTGCACCTCAGCGGAATCCTCGGTAAAACCGCCCCGTTCCTCGCTCTTCAACGGAGTTATCTTGCTCGACTTCCCCTTTATGCCGATCTCTTCGATAATCTTTGCTGGAGAATCGTCGGCCCGGACACCTGCCAGACGGCCGGCAAATCGTTGGGAAGTGAGTTTTGCCGACAGGTAACGCTGCTTGAGAGCCATCATCTCGACAAGATCATTCTCCCTGGCTTTCCGCTTTTTCTCCAGCATGGTAATCCGCCCATTCAGCGTCGTAAAAAGGATAGCTACAAGGAGGCAGAAAGAAATACCGATTCCCCAATACAGACGGGTTCTCTGATCCATGGATTCATACTGTTCTTTCAGAAGATCGAGATATTTCTTCATTTCGCCCCCTCCTTCAGAGTCCCCCGGAAAGAAAAGGAAACACTTCCGTCCGGTCTGGATTTTACCTCATCCATCTGCGAAGATTCAAACAGGGGGGCAAGTCGGGACTTGAAGTTGTTTGCGGCATTAAAAGAACGGGCATCACCCTTAAGCTTCATTTGACCGGAATCAACTTCAGCTTCGTAAATTGCAGTAATTTCATCATTCTTTGCCTTGGCCACACCGTCCAACGCTGAGAGAATTTCCTGTGATGCCGTTACTCCGCCGAGATTGCGTATTTCCGATTTCACTTCAGCAACTTCATCTACGGCTTTCGTTCTTGTTGGAAAAACCTCGTGGTATATCTGATGGATGGACCCGTCAAGGGATGAAATGTCACTACTAACGAAATAGTAGCGTAAACCGGTTTCTGCCAGGAGAAGGACGAGAAAGAGTGCAGCAAGAATGGCTGTGAGTAGAAGTTTTTTCTTTAGCCGATCCCTACCGGCCGTATAGGCAATTGCCCCATGCCTGAAGTTGATTGGTTCGCCCTTTAGCGAATCCATCGCAAGTGCCCAGGCCCCGGCATTTTCGATTGCCATGTTTTCACTGGGAAATGCCTTGGCAAGACCTCCTGCAACCGGTAAGCGTTCAAAGGAAAACTGGCTCGACTGCCCCTCTGGCGAGGAAGATGCCGCTGAACCATGGAGCAGCACTCGCTCAACCTGGATACCCTTTCCCGCATCAAGAAGGACAAGCGTCCTGGTGATTTCATCCAGAAAATTGCCGTCACCCAAGGAACGGAAGAGAAGCGGTTTTCCCTTGCTGTAAACCGCCAGGGAAAACCCGTCTGAAAGTGCAACGGCAGCATCACCAACCGCCTCAGGAATAAGCTGGTGCCAGTGAAACAGGGAAGAACCCACGACCTGCGGCTCAAATCCCGCTTCGCTCAGGGAGGTGATTTTTGCCTTGAGATCTGATTCGACAGCCCATAGTGCCATTACCTTTCCGTCTGCGAGGGGAAGCGCATCGAAAACCAGCTTTTCAACGTCCATAGCGGTTTCCCCTTTTAGTTCCAAAGGAAGGACCTCTCGCTGTTTCCGCCGATCCGTTATCGGAAGCTGCAGTTCACGGAAAAATATATTCTCCGCGTCAAGGGAAAGGAAAACTTTGCGATCCTCTGCTTCATCCGCTGCAAGATCCCGCAAGAGAGAAGGAAGAGCGCCATCATCCTCCAGGCTGTTGTGTTTGGCTCCCTGAAAAAGGTATTCTCCCCCTCTTTTCAGGAATCGTACAAAACCGACAGTACTTCGTCCGGCTTCAATTATCAGTAGTTCCATTACAATTCTCTCCAGTACAGCACCTTAGCATCTGTGCCAACAACGCGGACTACCGCTTCAATAATTCGTATGGTGTCCCTGACTTGAGCACGGGAATGAATCCGGAATACCGATCCCTTGACAGAAATTTTCCCCTGCACGGCCATACCAATCGTTTCCATCCCAGGGACCTGGATAATCTCAGATGGCGTCTTTAAAGGAGACTGTTTCCGGTACTCTACAATACGATTTGCCAGGTCGTCCGTCATCTGCCCATCAAGGACTGCAAGCAGTTCCACAGGGGCAGTATTTATATTCACTTTGGAATAGGGCGCACCTTGGGCCTCCGCATACACCGTCAGATATGGACTCAACTTTCGGAGGATAGTTTCATTGAACCCCGAAACCATCCTCAGCTCCTCATAGGTTTCCAGCGGTGCGTTCTTGGCAGCATAGGGGGTCGGCAGCGCTTGATAAAATGTGCTTTCAGCGCCACCTGCCCGCGTCGAATCATCGGTATCGATCCAATCAGCGACGGAATCACACAGGTCTGTGGGAAGGCCAAGCCTATCCATCAGACGCTGGGCAATTCCGTAATAGTCCTCGTTTAGTGTGCCGTTCGGAAAGACGATCGAGTTGATATCCAACTTGCTGCTTTCCTCGCTGATGCTGATACTGAGAGATCCCCTCTCGTCTTGGAAGACCTGGGGAGCTGCCCATCCATCGAGGAGAGAGGTGTAATCCTGGGCGCTCAAAGCCAGCTTGAGAACCTTTATGCCGCCCTGAACACCTGACTCGGCCAGCAGACTTGCCTGTTGAGCATCCTCATAACTGTGAAGCAGGGATGTTTCTATATAAACATCGTGAATAAACTCGGTGGTTACCGCAATAAGGAGGGCGGTAATGATGAGGGTTATTACCAGGGCAAAGCCCCTTTCGCCCCTCACGTCCCACCCAGCCGCGGAACCACGATTGCACTGAAACCCACGGGCTTGTCGCTTCCTTGCAAAAACAGTGTGATCCGAACAGCCTTTGGAAGGCCTGCATTTAAAGCGGTATCCCAGCTCTTTACCCATTGATTTCCGTCATAACACTCGACAAGAAAACCCTCAATCTGATCCGTAAGCGGATACGGAAGGGGTTTGGAATCCAGGTAGATATCCTGTGTCTGCCTGGAAAGTATTATTTTTCGCTCTTCTCTTTCCACAGGCCTGTAGCGCACGGCCATCACGTCAGAAGAAGGCACCGAACCGGATTTCGCAACGGTAAAGGCCGTAAAGTCAAGAATCGAAGCCGGCTTTCCGAAAATATCGCGATCTTCAACGATAAAATGCAGGCGTTTATTCGTGCTGTTAAAATCTGCAGCTGCCAACTCTCTCCGCAACAGATCGAGAGTGACTCGCGCATCACGGAGCGGTTCAGTACTCTCCCTTGCTGCTTCACTCCCGCGCATCACGGAAAAATAGGTTCCGTAGAGAGCGCCGCTGAGAATAACCAGCAGTACCAGTGCAACAAGCAGTTCGAGAAGGGTGAACCCCCTGTTACTTTTCCTGAAGAAGGTAATGTTCAAGAGACAGGGTTCTCCTCTGTGTTCCCCACGTCACCGTGACTGTCAGGGTTTTGAAAATAAGAACAGGAGACGGGGTAATTTCAGCTTTCCAGGAATAGTCAGGCCACTCCGGCTTAAAAGTACCCTCCTTCTCCTGTGCCAGCTGCTGTTTATCAAGGAGCTCCAGCTCTTCAAGTTTCGCCCGCGCCAGCAGTAAAGCAACGGTCTCCTCATTGTTCCGCGTCGTGAGGGAAAGATGATAGTTTACCGAAGATATGACCGTTAGCACAACCCCGGCCATAATGGCCAACGCTACCATCACCTCAAGGAGGGTAAAACCTTTCACCGGCCTTCCTCCTCATCGCCCTCGGGCAATGTTCCTGCTTCGTAACCCTCCATAACCGTAACCCGGCCACTACCGGGATATATAGCCACGGTATAATAGTGCGAGTCGTCCTTGCGCTTGAGGTGGATCACGGCGAAATCTTCTACGCCGGTCGGACCAAAATCCAGAACGGCTTCACCATCGACAACCTTGCCAAGTCGCGGGGTTACAATATCACTGAACTCGATTCCGTCCAGCAGGGATAGTTGATTGAGTGCATCATCATGTACAGCCAGTTCGTCACCTTCGGGAATAACCCGTGTTACGGCGATTTCATTGTTGAGCAGAGTGATGTGGAGACGATAGTGCTGCTTTGTCGATATAGCCAGATCACCAAGATAGCGCAATGAAGCGGCCAGGGTTCTTGCTGATGTCTTGAGATCCCTTTCATGGGCAAAGGGTAGTCTGGGAAGAACCAGTACTGCCACTACGGAAATGATGACGATCACAACCGCCATCTCGATCAGGGTAAACCCGGCCTGCCGGGTGAAGCGTCTTTTTAATCGGCTCCCAACCGCCTTCTGTTCAATCAAAAAAGGCTCACTCTCTGCTCCCAGCTGTTGATTGTGAAACATCAATCAGTATCCTTCCCGGAAAGGAAAAGAAAAGCCATAGACCACGGTACCGGCAAGGGCTCAGCGCAGGTTCCAGCTCTCGATGTCGGCGTCTTTGCCCTCCCCTCCTCGAACCCCATCAGCCCCCAGGGAATAGAGATCATAGTCACCATGCTCACCGGGTGAGATGTAGATATAATCATTATCCCATGGGTCCTTGGGAACATCCTTATGCTCCAGGTAGCCCCCCTCTCGATAATTTTTCGGAATGACACCAGCAGTCGGCTTTTCCACCAAAGCCTTGAGCCCTTGTTCAGTCCCCGGAAATTCGCCACTATCCAGCTTATAGAGTTTGAGAGCCGTTTCCAGATTCTTGATCTGGACTTTTGCATCGGCAATTTTCGCGTCATCGGTCCGGCCGATAATTTTCGGCCCGACAAGAATTGCCAGCATGCTCAGAATTACAATGACCACCATTATTTCAATCAAGGTAAAACCTTTAGTGGACTTCAGATATTTTTCCATAAAACTCCTCCGTTATTTCCTGCGGGACGGTTTGCCGGTACTGATCAAAACATTGCCGTCAGCTACTTCTCTCAGGAACACCTGCCCGTATCAATAGTATTCCTACTTGACTAATTGGTTCAACTGGAAAATCGGCAGGAGAACCGCTACAACCACCGTCCCGACAACAACACCCATTGCCAGGACCATCAATGGTTCCAGAAGGGACATGAAGCGTGTAACCGAGGCAACAAACTCCTTCTCAAAGGAAGACCCTGCCTTCGTCAGCATCGTCTCAAGGGTTCCGCCCTTCTCGCCAACCGCCACCATATGGACCAGCATCGGCGGGAAGAGCTCAGTGTTTCGAAGTGAAGCGGAGAGACTCCCCCCCTCTGCCAGTTCCTCCCTGACACTCTGCAAGACTTTCCGATAGTGGCGGTTGACAACCACCTCTCCGGTAATCTCCATGGCCTTGATTACCGGCACACCGCTTGCCAGGAGCAAGCCCAGTATCTTGGAAAAACGGGAAAGAATCAATGTAGACACCAGTGGACCGATGAGAGGAATCTTCAGCAGCCAGATGTCCCGCTTGAGGCGAATGTTCTCCTGCCTGATCAGCCGTCGATAGGTATAAACAACCCCGATGCCCGCTGCAGCTAGCAGCCACCAGCCCTTTCTGAGCAGCGTGCTGACCTTGATCAGGAGAATCGTGATCAGGGGAAGTGTTGCCTTGTTCTGTTCGAAGATAACGATGATTTTTGGGATGACAAAGGCAAGCAGAAAGATCATTACCGCAGTTCCGACGACGACCATGAGCGCCGGATAAGCCAGTGAGCTCACGATACGACTTCGCACTGCCTCTTGCTCTTCGAGGAAATCCGCCAGTTTGTCCAATATGGATTCGAGAGCGCCGCTCGCCTCTCCTGCAGCAACCATGCTCACGTAGCTCTCACTGAAAACTGCAGAGTCTTCCGCCAGGGCACGAGCCAGATTAGCTCCTTCTGCAAGTCTCGATCGGATCCTGCCAAGAACATCTTTCAGCTCGCCGGGGATTTCCTGCTCATACAGAGTAGTAATCGCCTCGTAGACAGGTACGGAGGAACCCAGCAAGGTTGAAAGACGGCGAGTCATGAGAGAGAGCTCCGGCAAGTCAACTCCCTTGCTGAAGAAACTCTTCATCCTTCCTTCTGCAGCGTGGCGCACCTCGGACAACTCTCGCGGATACAGGCCCGATTTCTTAAGTTCCTGGCGTGCGGCCTGCAGGTTGTCCGCCTCGACGACTCCCGAAACAGAAGATCCGTCAGCCTTGAATGCACTATAGCTGAAGGTCGGCATAATCCTCCTGCGTCACCCGCAGCACTTCCTCGATGGTGGTAATCCCGGCGGCAACCTTGAGAAGCCCGTCATCTCTGAGGGTTTTCATACCCTTGGTAACCGCATACTCTTTAATCACCCCGGCTGGTGTTTGCTTGATTATCATGGAGCAGAGCTCCGGATCAATAAGGAGCAGCTCATAGATCCCGGTACGCCCCAATGTACCAAGGCCAAAGCAGGCGTCACAGCCGACTCCACGGTACAGAACCGGCGGCAGCGTGATGCCGGGATATTCGCGATCCGACGAGTATTCCTCCCGGCAATGGGGGCAGATGACCCTGACAAGACGCTGGGCAAGAATGGCGGAAAGCGATGATGCAACCAGGAACGGTTCTATCCCCATGTCAATTAGGCGGGTTACTGCCGTTGAAGAGTCATTGGTATGGAGCGTCGACAGAACCAGGTGGCCGGTAAGGCTCGCCTGGATCGCGATTTCGGCAGTCACGGCATCCCTGATCTCACCGACCATGATAATATCGGGGTCTTGACGAAGGATGGAACGAAGCCCATTGGCAAAGGTAAGATCGATCTTGGGGTTAACCTGTATCTGGCCAACTCCCTTCAATTGGTACTCAATGGGGTCTTCGATGGTAATGATGTTCTTATCCGGAGAATTGAGGTGATTGAGTGCCGCATACAGGGTCGTGGACTTTCCACTGCCGGTCGGTCCGGTGACCAGAATAATACCATTGCTGCGCCCAAGGAGGCGCTCCATTGCCTTGACACCTGAAACGGACAGGCCCATATCCTCGAGCGAAATCAGCCCCTTCTTCTTGTCCAGAAGTCGGAGGACAACCCTCTCGCCATAAAAGGTTGGAATTAATGAAACACGGATATCCACATCCCGTCCCGCGACAATAACCCTGATACGCCCGTCCTGGGGGAGCCTTTTTTCGGCAATATTCAGCCCGGCCATGATCTTTACACGGGAGATGATAGCTTCCTGGACCACTTTGGGGGGAGTGAGTATTTTATAGAGAATGCCATCGACCCGGAAACGTACTTCAATCTCCCGTTCATAGGGTTCGATGTGAATATCACTTGCCCGTTCCTTTACTGCCTGAAACAGGATGGAATTCAGGAGCCTGATTACCGGAGCCTCGTCCGATAGATCGAGAAGATCGCGGGGCTCATTCAGTTCAGTGGCAATGGTGGAGAGATCTTCCCCTTCCAGTTCCTGTACCACATCCTGGGCAGAACCGGACACCCGGGAATAAAGGTGATTGATTGCTTCCAGGACTGTGTGGGAAGGCACCAGTATTATTTCCAGAGGGAGACCGAAAAGACCTCTCAATTCATCGAGTACCGCAAGATTGGACGGATCGCCGGTTGCAACCTGCAGCTTCCCGTCAGATTCCTGGAGAGGCAGGACATTGTTCGCCCGTGCAAATTGGAGTGGCAGACGTTCCAGAAATGCGATGTCTACCCGGGAATCTTCAATTTTTTCAGAATAGGCGAGACCAAGCCGTTGGGCGAGTGATTCCATGTCCATGGGGGAGGCCAGGGTGTTCATTGATTTCCCTTGTCAGAGCCAAAGTTCTTTTCCTGGGAACCGACCCCATTGAAATGCAGTACCTTGTTAAGGTCGACCTTCTTTTGCTCGGCTGCCGCTGACTCGAAATGCCTCTTCTCCTCTTCGGTAAGAGCTGCCAGATCAGCCGCATCCTTGACGATACGGGGAGTGAGAATTATCAGGAGATTGGTTTTCGTATGGGTCGTTGACTTGGTCTTAAACAGGTAGCCGAGCAGAGGGATGTCCCCAAGGAAGGGAATCTTGTTGACGGAATCCTCTTCGCGATCCTGAATGAGGCCACCAATAACCACGGTGTCAGTGTCCTTCACCACTACCGAAGTTTTGGCAGAGCGTTTCGTAGTCACCAAGTCGGTAGCCTGCCCCTTGTTTTGTTTGACTGCGGAAATTTCCTGATAGATATCGAGTTTTATGTACTCCCCTTCCGTGATTTGAGGGGTTATTCTCAGGGTGATACCGGTGTCTTTCCTTTCCACGGACTGCTGCGAGAGTCCTGTGGAAGAAAGGTTCGTCGAAGAAATGAACGGCACATTTTCACCAACAAAAATTTCCGCTTCCTTGTTGTCCGAAGTAAGGATGTTCGGACTCGAAAGCACGTTCACCGCTCCTTCCTGGTCAAGGAGTTTCAGAACAGCAGAGAAATTGACGTTGTTCGCCAATCCTGAAAGCACTTTCACAACTGCCTGCTGCTGAGGACTGGCGGTACCGTTAAGGAAACCGAATGCATCAAAGATACCGGCTGCAGCAATGTTTCCATCGGTGCCGGCACCAGCAACCCCTAATTCGGTTCCGATATCCCGAAGCTTGTCAAGTGACACTTCGCAAAGGAGTGCCTTGACAAAGACCTGACGACGCCGCTTGTCCAGTTTTTTAATCACCTGCGACAGATTCTGGTAATCAGTGGGAGACGCCATGATAACAAGGGAGTTTGTTGCCTTGTCCGGCGTAATACTTATGTTGGTGCCTTCAAAAGCGCTTTGCGGCGGCGCGCCGGCTTTTGCCGCAGCGGGGGCAGCCGTGGCGGTCGATTTGAACATTCCCTCCAGCACCTTGGCAACATCAGTAGCATCAGCATTTTCGAGATAGTAAACATTGATTTTACTGCTGGAGGTCGGAGGAACCACATCCACGAGAGAAATGATCTTCTTGATGTCCTCCTTATCTTTGTCATTCCCGAAAATGAGCACCGCATTGAGGCGCGCATCCGGAACCAGTAAGCCGCCAACACTGGAACCCTGGTTCTGCTGGGCTGATCTTATGGTCCGATCCCTTCCGTAGAACCACTCCTGAACGATGTTTGCAATATTGTCGGCAGAGGCGTGCTTGAGAAAGACCAGCTCTGCCCCTTCCCGGTTACTGTCGCTGTCGAGGGCTTTTACTATATCGAGAACCTTCTGGATATTGTTGGCAGAGTCCACCACCAGAAGCGAGTTTGCGGGACCGAACGACGCCACATAGCCATCCTTTGACACAACCGGTTTAAGAAAGTTTTCGGCCTCCTTGGATGGCATACGGCTCAGGGGAATTACCTGCGCGACGTAGGTGTCATTGATGGGCACTCTATCAGAACCGGAAAGAATCCTCATCCCCGATTGCTTGGCAGCACTGGAAGGCATTATTTTATAAAATTTACCCGTCTTGACAACCGCAAAACCCTTCAGGTCCAGAACCGAGGTAAAAACATTGAAGGCCTCGTCAACGGAGATCTTTGAAGGTGAGAAAATCGAGATTTTTCCCTTCACTTTTTCGTCCATGATGAAGTTTTTTCCGGTCAGGTCGCTGATGAACTTGACCATTGTCGAAATATCGACATCACTGAAGTTCAGGACGATTCCCTTAGCGTACCCGATACCGGGCATAAGCAAAAAAACCGAAAAAGTAATCGCTGCAACAAAAGTAATAACTCGCTTCTTCAAGGAAAACCTCCAACAAATTTACGGGACCGGAAGTCTGGAAAAAAACCCAACACTCACGGTTGCCCGATCATCTGATATCATACGTAAAAGTCGTCGGACGCCCGTCGCGAATCAAATCAAGCTTGATTCTGCTCTGACCCTTCAGAGAAACCAGCGTCTGCATTGCCTTTTCCGGCGAATCAAGAGCAAAATCATTAATACTGAGAATTGTGTCCCCGTTATTGATTCCTACCATTGCAAAAAGCCCGCCAGGCTTAACTTCGGAAACATTGAAGCCTTCAACTTTGCCGTCAACCGAATTGGGGAGAAGGCGAGCGTCGGTCATTGCCTGACCGATATTATCGAGGGCAGCATCCAGTGCGCGTTGATCAATCACGTAGCCGGTAGCTGACACCTTGTTTGCCAGTGCACCTCCCTGAGAGGAGGCGACTGGGGCTGCTTGCCGTCTCACCGGGAACTTCCGTCGGAGCCAGCAGCTTGATACGGGAATCGCCCTTCTGAATCTCGACCCATTCCCGGCGGACACTGACAAGCGGACCAATATCGAACACATCTTCCCCGAGTCGAAAAACCTTCTCCTCGTGAGTGCTTTGTCGCAGAATGAAGGCAAATGTTTCACGGAAAGAACCAACGGCGGTTCCGAGAAGTGTCAAGTCATTGGGAGATGTTGCAGAGGGTCCCTCAGCCTGGGCAATGGGAGTAAGATGGCCTTGCGTGGCCTTGCCGAAGAGTCCTTTTTCAAGAATGGCAGAAAAGGCGGAAAGGTCATTCTTTCGCACTGGAGATGAAAACGTACTTTCTTTTTTTAATGAGGAGGGAAAAGATCTGGAAAGCTTGTAGGCAATCACGTCGGAGGCAATCATGGCAATCACCACAAGGATCAGAATGGACACAATGATATTCAGGGCCACTATTTTCTTATCCATTAAAGTCCCGATTCCTGTCGTAAAATTCCACTCACTATAATCAAAAATAGCGACTGAAGCAAGGAAATAAGGAAAAAATGATTCCCATTGGAGGTTTACTTGCGCTGTAATATTATAGTGTTATTACCTTGGTGCCAGAGAAATCGAATTGCCAAGGTAAATGGGAAAGGTTTACGACTTGATGCACGGAAGCCTCCAAATAAAAGGCCGGGACAGAAAAGGACAGAGTTATGGTTTGATCTTGCGGGAAATAATGCTACCATTGAACCCGATTTTGCAACGGAAAACATCGATTGCGATGTATTGGGGCACGCACTTTACTACTGTCAATAAAAGACCAGATTAGCGCTATTCTTCCGCTGTGAAGATTGTCATCCCCGAATGCCTCTATCGGGGATCCATGATTTCAGTCGGTTAGAAGCTGGATTCCCGATCAGAATCGCTTCGGGAATGACAGTTCTGAGAACTGGCGGAAGATTGACGCTTCTGAGTACGTTCAAGGTAAGTGCCTGAAATATTGTTATTTGCATTTTTTGAAATTATTCCCTGACAAGACGCCGCTGCGCGGCGCGTGTTGCTAATCAGGATAAAAGATGATCACCATGAGAACTATTGCTGTCACTGCTGCAACACCATTGGAAATATCAGCCCTGGTAGAAGCTTTTCAGGCACGGCAGCATCGCGTATCGCTTCCGTGGGATATCTTTATCGCAGACGAAGGTTCCACTAAAATCATTTTCTCCGTTTCCGGAATCGGCACCTCAAACGCCTCCGCAGCAACTGCCCTGGTGGCACACCTCTTTACTCCGGACCTGCTCATCAACACCGGTTGCGCCGGTGCATACCCTGGTAGTGGACTCCAAATCGGGGACATCTCACTGGCAACAACCGAGGTTTTCGCTGATGAAGGGGTCGTGACTCCCGAGGGTTGGCATTCGCTCGAGCGCATTGGCATTCCCCTTCTGGATCGTAACGGGAAGCGCTTTTTCAACGAAATCCCCCTTTCACCGCGGGCGAATGCAGCAGCATTACAGGTTGCAGAACAGCTCGGTATCAAGCCTCTCGAGACCGGCCGGTTCCTCACCGTTGCCACCTGTAGCGGAACGAAAGCCAGAGGGACAGAACTGGAGGACCGTTTCGGGGGCATCTGTGAAAACATGGAAGGCGCCGCCGTAGCCCTCATTGCGGCACGCTATGGCATTGAATGCATGGAACTCCGCGGGATAAGCAACTACGTGGAAGACCGCGATACAACGCGCTGGGACATCAGCTTTGCAGCCGCAAAATCCCAGCGTTTTCTGGAACAGTTCATCAGGAATCGATACCTATGCAAACGTTAACCCTTGGCTATTCACCCTGCCCAAACGACACCTTTCTATTTTATCCGCTGGTTCACGGAAGCATTCCCCAGGACACGTTCAAATTTATCGAGCGACTGGAAGATGTGGAAACCCTCAACCACCTGGCAATGGAAGGGGCCCTGGATATCTGCAAGGTATCCTACCATGCATTTGCCTACATTCGCGAGAGGTACATCCTGTTGCGTTCAGGTGGGGCAATGGGAAGGGGCTGCGGTCCACTGGTCGTGTCGAAAAACTTGCGTGAACCTGGCGATCTATCGGGCAAAAGAATTGCCGTCCCGGGACAATTCACCACGGCCTGTCTTCTTCTCCAACTCTTTGACCCGACACTCACAGAACTCATCTTCCTTCCCTTCGATGAAATCATGGCTGCCGTGGCTGAAGGTAATGCCGATGCAGGCCTCATCATCCACGAATCACGTTTCACCTTCCAGTCGTACGGTTTGCACAAGGTTCTCGACTTGGGAGAGTGGTGGGAAAAGACGACCGGATTGCCACTGCCCCTGGGCGGTATCGCAGCCAGGAGATCGCTGGGAGCTGCCACCCTTGCAAAACTTTCTGAAATCGTCCGCACCAGCGTTGCATATGCACGCACCCACCCTTCCGAGACACTCCGCTATGTCCGGACCCATTCCCAGGAAATGAGCGAAGAAGTCTGCTCCTCACATATCTCCCTCTATGTCAACGACTTCTCCCTCGATCCAGGTCCTGAAGGGGAGAGCGCGGCGGAACTCCTTTTTGCGCATGGCGAAAAGATCGGTTTGTTCCCACCTTCGAGCGCCCCACTTTTCGTGCCAGCCATACTACAAGGTCACATCAACACCCCTATCGATCAGTCACAATAAGCCTGTTATTTCAGCATGTTATAAGCAACAAGACCACAATTAACTTGACACAGGAGAGACTTCCGGGGTACAAAGTGGCACGCCCAAAAAGGAGGTGCCGATGGCATCGTTGAACCGTAGGGGCACGCTGGCATTGCTTATCATCAGCCAGGCGCTACTCCTTCAGGTCCAGACACTTCCCTTGCAAGCAGCATCATTATTGCCTGACAAGAACCAAGAGCGCATTGAGCAACCCATCTCCAAACCGGATTGCGCAAGCGGCAAAAAGGGAATCGCTACTTATTACGCCAAGAAATACCACGGTAAGCGCACAACATCAGGAGCCAGATACTCTCCGGATAAATTTACCGCAGCACATCAAAGCCTCCCCCTGGGGACAAAAGTCAAGATTGTCAATCTTGAAAACCAGAATGAGGTGCACGTCACCGTCAACGACCGCTGCCGAAAAAGATCCTTTCCTTTCATCGATCTTTCGCGAGCAGCGGCCAAAAAACTGGGATTCTTCGGAAAGGGAACCGCAAAGGTATTGATTATTCCTTTGCAGGAAGAATCCTAGAAAACAACTCTTGGGCGAATACAAAAAAAGGCCGGGTACTCTACCCGGCCTTTTTTGTTATTGAAAACGAAACAGCCAACGACCTTTTCCTCGTTGGCTGTTTCAGCATCATCGGGTTACACCTCAATCCATATCAGGAACACTGGGAGACCAGTTTCCAGTCACCTTCCGTTCGAGAATTATTTCTTCTTTATTCCCTTGGCAGTCTTCTTGGTTTTTTTCGCCGCATTGGTTGATTTCTTGCTTTTCCCGCTTGAGGAGGATTTCTTTTTCCCGACACTCTTGGAAGACTTTTTAGATTTCGTTGTCGAGACACCCTTGGAAGACCTTTTAGACTTCTTTCCCTTCCTCACGGAGCTATCCCGTTTTGACTTTTTCTTTTTTCCTGATGAATACGATTTTTTTCGATAGACCTGGGGCTCAGGTGAAATTTCGTCTCGAACGTTCTCCAACAGAACTTTCGTCTCTTCAAGCTTGGGGTCGGCCTTTTTTGCTTCCTCAAGAACGGTTTTCGCCTCTTCCAGCCGTCCGGTCTTCATATAGACCCGCCCCAATGCGTTTAATGCCTTGGCATTATCACTCTTGAGTTCAATGGATTTTTTGTATGACTGTATCGCCTCGTCGTAATTCTTGTTGAATTCATAAATGAGTCCCAGCTTGTAATGAGCTACGGGATCATTTGGGGCAAGTTCCACATTTTCCTGTAGAAGCGTCACCACTTCGGCGAACTTCTTCTTCTTCACGATAGAGGGCAAGGAGGGAATTTCTGGCTTCCATGTCGTCTTTTTTAAGACGGATCGCTTCCTTGTAATGTTTCTCTGCCTCGTCGTCCATGGAGCTTCTTCGATACAGATCGGCCAGCTCCCGCTGGGCCTCCTGATTGTCGGGGTCCAGGCGCACTGCAACGGCATATTCATTCCGTGCCGACTTAAATTCCCTGTCGTTCAAATAGGCCTTGGCAAGCATGAAATGAGTCCTGGGAGTATCCTTTTTCATCCGGATAAGATCCTGATACAGCTCGATTGCCTGCTGATTGCTGCCGCGCAGAGTATAGATATCGGCCAGGAGGCGAAGAGTGTCAGGGTTTTCAGGATCCGCAGAAAGGGACTGCCGGTATTCAACAACAGCTTCGTCCAGAAGCCCTTTCTTTTCGTAGAGAACTCCAAGGTTGCGGTGCAGATCAGGGGTTCCTCCCTTGAGGCGATTCGCTTCCCGATAGCTGGAAATTGCTTCATCATCCCGTCCTGCTGCCATATAGGCGTCACCAAGTTTTCTCAGTGTCGGGACGTCACCCGGCTTCTCCTTGAGCGCAGACTCCAGCTCAGACATCGCCTGGACATAATTCCCCGACTGCAGATACTCGTTCCCCTGACGCAGCTGTTGCATCAATTCAACCGAGCGGTTCTTTCCGGCCAAAAGATACTCGTACTCCGCAGTCTTCAGGTCACCTTTTCTTTCATAAGCCTGGCCGAGAAGAAGGTGAATTTTCTTATTTTGAGGATTTGCCGCCTGAAGTCTCTTCAAATCATCAAAAGCCTTATCCGTTTGATTCAAGTCGAGATTGAGCTCTGCCATTCCGAGCCGCGCATCCACATCACTGCCCTTCACCGCAAGGGCCTTGCGGTATTCATCACGAGACTCTTCGTAAAGGCCCTGTTTCCGGTAGATATCCGCGATTCCAACATAGAGGGAAACGTCACCCGGCAGCCCCTTCATTGCCTCTTCATAATGATAAATCGCCAAGGGAAACATCTTCTTGTCAGCATATACCCTGGCAAGGCCTTTGTGATAAAGAGGGTCCTTTTTCGCATCAAGAGCCTTGGTCAATTCCAGTGCCGCCTCGTCAAGCATTCCCTTGAGATAGTAGGCAAAGCCCAGTCTCCCACTGGCCAAGGGAAACGCAGGATCTTTTTTCAGACATTCCTGATACTCGGCAATAGCCCCATCCAAATCAGAAACCCGCTCGCGCTGCAAAGCCTTGACGTAATGGCCGGGAGCCCCATCTCCACAGAGTTCCAAAACTCGCTTTTCAGCCTGCTCCCTTTCGACGTTATCCTTCTTTTCTTCCAGAACAGAGACGATTTTTTTGGCCTGGTTACATTTGCCCGACAAACCAAAGGTCCAGTCAAAACCACACGAAAGGGAAGCAAGGACGGCCAAGACCAGTATTAGAGACTTTTTCATCGAAATCCTCACATCATCTTCAATTCTGTCTCCCGCCGGGATCAGCTGCGGGGGACTATGCTAAAACAGGGTGCCGATTATACACACCATCCTATGATAATTCAAAGTTTTATCGATAACCTGGGAGATTTACGCTTAAATATCAGCCTCTACAGGAAAGTCTCCAGCTCAGACAAACGGAATCTTCCCTACCGTCAAAGGCTCCTCTTACCCTTCCCAAGTCACTGTTCGGTGTTTTGGGTTGACGCCGAAAGCTGATATATCTTACAGTGCGTGCAGATATTAAAACTGAACCTTGGGAATGTTCGCGAAGTAGTGTACACTTGACAGAACAGTCGGAAATACTTACCTGTTTATGATGGCAGAAACAAGCATGCAGCCTCTAGACAGACTGGCCAAATAAAGGAGAAGTTTCATGGAAAACAATCAGGAAAAGGAAGAACTCAACATACCGGAAACACTCCCTTTGCTTCCTGTGCGTGATGTAGTGGTGTATCCCTATATGATAATCCCCCTTTTTGTGGGGAGAGAAATATCCATCAGCGCAGTTGACTGGGCGTTATCGCGCGACAGGCTCATCTTCCTGGCAACACAGAAAGATATCGCCGATGAAGAGCCGACACCGGAAGACATCTACTCTGTCGGCACGGTAGCAATGATCATGCGGATGCTCAAACTTCCCGACGGACGGGTAAAGATTCTTGTACAGGGACTCGCCAAAGCCACAATCACCGAATTTGTCGAATCGAAACCATTTTTCTCCGTACGTATCGATCGAATTGTTGAGCCGGTCGCACCGGAGGCATCTCTGGAAACGGAGGCCTTCCTCCGGACCATCAAAGAACAGATTACAAAAATTACCTCGCTGGGAAAGAGTATCTCCTCCGAGGTGACAGTCATCCTTGAAAACATGCAGGACCCGGGAAGCCTTGCTGATCTCATTGCCAGCAATATCGGCCTGAAGGTGGATGAGGCACAGAAACTCCTCGAAATATTCGACCCGATCGAACGCCTGAAGAAAGTAAGCGAGTATCTCAACAAAGAAATAGAGCTGCTTTCCATGCAGGCCCGCATCCAGTCGGCCGCAAAAGAGGAGATGGGCAAGACTCAGAGGGAATATTTCCTGCGCGAACAGTTGCGGGCAATTCAGCAGGAACTGGGCGAAACCGATGCCCGGTCGGAGGAGATGACTGACCTCCGGAAAGCCATAGAAGATGCAAAGATGCCGTCAACTGCGGAAAAGGAGGCCCTCAAGCAACTCGGACGCCTTGAACAGATGCATCCTGATGCAGCCGAGTCCAACATGCTCCGCACCTATCTGGACTGGTTGGTGGAACTCCCCTGGAGCAAATCCACCAAGGACGTTCTCGACATCAAGCGAGCTCGGACCATCCTTGACGAAGACCATTATTACCTGGAAAAAATCAAAGACCGGATCCTGGAATTCCTTGCAGTCCGCAAACTCAAGAAGAAGATGAAAGGCCCCATCCTCTGCTTTGTGGGTCCTCCGGGCGTTGGGAAGACCTCTCTCGGGAAATCCATTGCCCGCGCCATGGGACGCAAGTTTCTGCGCATCTCCCTTGGCGGCGTCAGGGATGAGGCGGAGATGCGCGGTCATCGACGCACCTATGTGGGCGCACTTCCGGGCAGAATTATCCAGGGGTTGAAGCAGGGCGGGTCCAATAACCCCGTGTTCATGCTCGACGAAATCGACAAACTCGGTTCGGATTTCCGCGGCGACCCCTCATCGGCACTACTGGAAATTCTCGACCCGGAACAGAACCACGCTTTCTCGGATCATTACATAAACCTGCCCTTCAACCTTTCCAATGTAATGTTCATCGCCACGGCAAATCAGATCGATCCGGTTCCGAGCGCACTGCGCGACAGGATGGAAGTAATCAGACTTGCCGGGTATACGGAAGAGGAAAAACTTGAAATCGCGAAACGCTTTCTCATTCCTCGCCAGACAACAGAAAACGGCATAAGTGAGGAAATCGTCTCCTTCTCCGACGAGGCTCTCAAGACAATCATCTCCAAATATACCCGGGAGGCGGGTTTGAGAAACCTGGAGAGGGAAATCGGCTCCATTTGCCGTAAAGTTGCACGCAAGGTTGCCGAAGGCAAGAAACAGCGAACCGTCATCACTGCCACCTCAATAGCAAAATACCTCGGCCCGCCGAAATTTCTCCGTGAAATGGAAATGGAAAGCAACGAGATCGGGGTCGCAACCGGGCTTGCCTGGACACCGGTGGGAGGTGAGGTTCTCTTTGTGGAAGCCACCGTCATGAAGGGAAAGGGCGGCCTGACACTAACCGGCCAATTGGGCGACGTCATGAAAGAATCAGCACAAGCGGCCCTTTCTTTCATCCGATCGAAAGCAGCAGAATTTCTTCTTCCTGAAGACTTCTACACCAACCTTGAGATCCACGTACATGTCCCTGCCGGAGCGATCCCGAAAGACGGGCCCTCCGCAGGAATCACCATGGCCACGGCGCTGGTTTCAGCTCTCACGAAAATACCGGTTCGACGGGATGTGGCAATGACCGGCGAGATTACCCTGCGCGGCAGAGTTCTCCCCATCGGCGGCCTGAAAGAAAAGATGCTGGCAGCCATCAGGGCAGGGATTACCACCATTATCATTCCCGAGCAGAACAAGAAAGATCTGGACGAGATACCGAAGCATATTCTCAAGAAGATCAAGATCGTTTCTGCATCAAACATTGATGAAGTCTTGAAACTGGCATTGGAAAAATTTCCACCGGCGCCGGCCATCTCCAGGAGTACTCCCAGCAAGCCGAAGGCAGCCGCTCGCCGGGCACCTTCATCACCAAAGGTAGTTTCTTGACAGACGGAGAAGAGCTGAGGAAACTAGGGGAATTCGGTCTCATTGATCGGATTGCCCGGCAATTATCTGCCGGGAAGGATGTGGTTCTCGGCATAGGGGATGATGCTGCCGCCTTTACGCCTTCTCCCGGCCTTCTCAGCCTGATTACCACCGACATGTTGATCGAAGGGGTCCATTTCGATCTCTCGTTCTGCGATCCGCTATCCTTGGGGAAAAAAGCGTTATCGGTAAATCTCTCCGACATTGCCGCAATGGGAGGCAACCCGCGGTATTTTCTGCTCTCTTTGGCAATCCCCCCGGCAATGGCCCTTGATTTTCTGGACAACTGCATCAAAGGAATGCTACAGCAGGCCGAACAGTTCGGCGTTTCCTTGATCGGTGGAGATACCTGTTCGTCACCGGGACCGCTTGTCCTTACCCTGACCGTTCTTGGCGAGCAGTCCCCGGCTTCACTCGTTCGACGTTCCGGGGCATGCCCGGGAGACCATGTCTGCCTGACCGGGACAATCGGCGATTCGGCCCTCGGACTCCGTCTCCTGCAACAAGGTAAAAGTCAGGGCAATGCCATACTGCGCCACTTGGACCCGGTGCCGAGAGTACGCGAAGGCCAAGCCTTGGCCGAAGCAGCCATCCCCTCCTCAATGATTGACCTGAGCGATGGCCTGCTGGCCGATCTGGGGCATATCCTCGACCTTTCCTCCGTGGGTGCACGAATATTTTCAGAGGCGTTGCCCCTGTCGGATACTTTCCGGGAATACTTCCCCACGGTAACGGAAGAAGCCCTCTCTCTGGCCCTCACAGGTGGCGAAGACTATGAACTCCTCTTCACCGTCCCTCCCGATAAAATTTCCAAGGTCTTCCCACTCCTGGACATACTGGGTACCCCGGCCTCGGTTATCGGCACCATAACTTCAGAGCGGAAACTGGCCGTTATCGGGCCCGACGGCAGGGAACTCTCCCTGAACAGAAAAGGTTTCGACCATTTTTCTGATCGGGATACTACATGAGCAGGATGGCATCGAGGCAACGCAAAGAAATCAGCATTGGGGAGTACCGGGGAAGTCACGCGCCTCCTCACTCCAGCACGGAGACGTGAACAAATACCGGGAAGTCCCCTTACGAGCCATGCAACGAGTAAAAAGAAGCCATAATCCCCTCAGGAACGACACGGCAGATATTCCGGATCAGGTATATGAAAGGATTTGCCGCATCCTGAAAACACTGGGGGGGTTCCACTTGCATGGCTATAAGGACGCCTGTATAAAACGTCGGATATCCGCACGGATCCGTTCCATAGAGTGCACGTCAGCAATGGAATATGCTGATTTCCTGTTACAGAACAGGTCTGAACCGGCGCAACTGATCAAAATGCTCACCATCCATGTGAGCAAGTTTTTCCGGAATCAGAACACCTTCAACAAGCTGAGCGATGAAATATTCCCCAGCCTCTTTTCCGGTTGCTTGCAGGAAGGGCGGGACTCCCTGAATATCCAGAGCTTCGGCTGCTCAAGCGGAGAAGAGCCTTATTCCCTCGCACTGATCCTCCGCAATTCCTTTGCTCACGAGATGGCGCAGGTGAAGGTTTCCATCCGCGCGATGGATATTGACGCAGAAGTGCTGCGTTTCGCCGCAGAAGCTGCCTATGACTCGGACCGCATGGATGAAGCTCCTGCTGCAATCATAAAACGCTTTTTCACCTTTCAAGAAGGCAAATATCGGCTGATCCCCGAAATACGGGACATGGTTTCCTTTCATTGTCAGGATATTCTTCGTCCGGTGCCCTTGGAGGAATGCGACCTCATCCTCTGCCGAAATGTCCTTATCTATCTCGAGCGCAGCCATCAGGAAGCGCTCCTGAAGAGATTTGCCGATTCGCTCCGGACCGGGGGAATCCTGGTATTGGGTAAAACAGAAAACCTGATGGGTGAAGTGCGGGGACTCTATAAGACCCTTTGTCCCGTCGAACGCATATACCAAAAAAGATAACACATGATACACTGACAGCGTAACAGCGTGCAATCAAGGCACCATAGCTTCTCTGTTCCTTCTGAAAGGAGAATTTCATGCGTATACCTATCGGATACAAATTCATCCTCGGATTTGTCGTGGTCGTGGGAGCGGTCGCTTTCGCGCCCAGCGGGGTCCAGATGCTCGGCTATTCACCTGAGAGCACAAAAGTCCTGACCTTTGCCGTGGCACTTACCATCGGGTTGATCCTCGGCTGGGTTTTTTCCAAGACCTTTACCAGAAACATTACCAGACTGAATGAATCAGCCGAAGCCATCAGCAGGGGAGACCTTACGAAAGATGTCGTTCTCGCCAAAACACGCTTTCCCGATGAAACGATTGACATGGGTATCTCCATCCATCGCATGATGGAACATCTCCGGGACCTTGTCAGGAGCATCCGGGAAATTTCCGAAAAGGTCAGCGAATCGGCCAAGACTCTTTCATCGACAGCTCTTGAAATCAATGCCTCTACCGAAGAGGTTGCCTTTGCCGTGGAGCATATTTCCCGCGGTGCGGAAAACCAGGCTGAAATGGTAAGCAAAAGCTCCAAGGTTATCCATGAGATGGCCATTTCCATCGAACTGATTGCAAAAAGAGCACGAGAGGCTTCAGGAGCCGCCAGGGAAACAAGCCTCACCGCCCGCCGCGGAGGAGAGCAATCAAAAGAACTCCTGGAAAAAATGCGAGGTTTTTTCGACCGTGTGGAACAGAGCGGGCGACAGTTCATGGAGTTCAATGCGAAGCTGCAACGGGTTGGCAAAATAGCCGACTTCATCGGAGATGTTGCCCGGCAGACAAACATGCTCGCCCTGAACGCCTCCATTGAAGCGGCCCGTGCAGGAGAATACGGCAAAGGTTTTGCGGTTGTCGCGGAAGAAGTAAGGAAACTTTCGGAAGGAGCAGGCAGATCGGCAGAAGACATTCTTGAGCTGATCACCGGAATCCGGGAAGAAAGCCACCGTGTACAGGACACGATTCTGGAGATTTCCAAAAATATCGGCGAGGGCAAAAAAAATATCGACATAACGGTGGATTCCTTCCGGGAAATCATGGATACGGTGGTAGAAACCGAGCGAAAGACCAACAGTATTGCCGATATGTCGGCCATGCAGACTGCCGGTGCCGGACAGATGGTCACGAACGTTGATGAAATTGCCAAGGTGGCAGAAGACAATGCAGCCTCGACTGAGCAGGTTTCCGCCGCCACCCAGGAGCAGGCCGTAGCCATGCAGGAAATGGCCATGGCGGCCCGTGAACTGGCGGCTCTCTCCGACAATCTTCTCCAGAGCGTTGAACGCTTTACCCTTCCCGCAAAGGAGGAGCATGTCCAATGAGCGGCCGGGCGAGGCGCTTCCTCATCTTCACCCTGCGAGGAGATCGCTATGCCATGAACGTCAGTGATCTTTCGGAGGTCATGGAAACACCCCCCACTTTCCCGATTCCCAAGGCTCCGAAGACCTTTCTTGGGGTCATGAATTTCCACGGCACCCCGATGCCGGTACTCGATCTGGCATCATTCCTTCACGGTGAGCCGCCGGAAAACACCGGCAGGATTTTGATCCTTGACCATAAGAAAGGCTCTCTGGCGCTTCGGATTGACACGGTTGAGCGTATTATCTCCGACATTCGCGGTTTGCAGATCCAGCAGCAGGAAGAGTGTTCCTACGCGCGCCAGTCGATCACCTTCAATACCGAAACGATACCGATTTTAGCAATCGACATGCTGATGACGGAATTGGAAAACGAAGTTCGCACCGGGTGCAGGAAAAACGATAGTTCCAATGGGGTAAAGGCAGAATAGGAATGATATCAACACGGAGAACCGCATAAATGGACATGTCCCAATACAAGGATCTGTTCGTTTCCGAGGTCAGGGAACACCTCCAGGGTATGAATGAGGCGATTGTCGCACTGGAAGGAACGCCCGAAGATCGGGAAAAAATCGATTTCCTGTTCAGAATGGCCCACTCCATCAAAGGAATGGCCGCTTCCATGGGATATGGCGAGATGGCGGAACTCTCCCATAAAATGGAAGATCTCATGGATCGGGTCAGGAAGGGAACCATCAGCTTTGTTTCCGCAGTTGCAGACCTGCTCCTGGAAGGAAGTGACCTGCTTTCTACCATGCTGAATGACGTGGACGCAGATGGGAGCGGACATCAGGATATTCTCGGTCTGGTACAGCGACTGGCTGGCTACACTCCGACTGAGGTTGCGGAGGCGCCACTGCCGGATAAAATGCTTACCGATGAAACAGCGGACCAGACAACCAGCGACCAGTCCGCAGAAACTCCTGCTCCGAAGAGCCTGGAGCAGGAGATTGTGCGGGGCAAACCCGATTCACCGCAGAACGTTCGGGTAAAGACCGAGGTACTTGACAATCTGGTGAATATAACCGGCGAATTGATTACCCACAAGAATCGGATGATCACCCTCTCTCGTGACGTGAAAGTCGCTGCGCTGACCGAGTCAATTTCAGATCTTTCCCGCCTTGTCCGTGAGCTGCATGACGAAGTGCTGAAGGTAAGGCTTATGCCTTTTGCCACTGCAGTGGACCGCCTTCCCCGTATCGTCCGCGACTTGGCGAAAAAGAGCGGTAAAGAGGTTCATTTCGAGGTTTCCGGCAAGGAAATCGAGTTGGACAGGGGCATCGTCGAGGAACTCTCCGACCCCCTGCTTCACCTTTTGCGGAATGCGGTGGATCACGGACTGGAACTGCCTGAGGAGCGCATGGCAGCGGGCAAGAAGCCCACAGGAACCATCTGTATTGACGTACATCGGGAAAAGGACCGGGTGCTCATCACCATCAGCGATGATGGCAAGGGGATGGATCCGCAACGACTCGTGACTGCCGCAGTAGAAAAGGGCATACTCCCACGGGAATCCGCCGCGCTGCTATCGCCGCAACAAGCCTTGATGCTGGTCTGTCTTCCCGGCTTTTCCACCGCGTCCGAGATAACCGACGTCTCCGGGCGAGGGGTCGGCATGGACGCCGTGCGCGCTTCCGTCCAGGCGATTGGCGGAAACATTACCATTGAATCCGCACCGGGAAGGGGCAGCTGTTTCACCCTTTCACTGCCACTGACCATTTCCATAATCCAGATCCTGCTTGTTGCCTGTTCTTCAATGGTTGTGGGGCTTCCTGTGACCAAGGTTCTCCGAACTGTCGATATCAGAAAGGATTCTGTCCTGAGTCGCGGCAAGAGGAAGGTCTTCCGACTGGGTGACGAGGAAATTCCGCTTGTAAGCCTCCATCGACTGCTCGATCTCCCATTCTCCACGATAAAAGGTGAGAGCATACCTGCTGTAATCGTAGAAATCGGTGAAAATACGGTGGCACTCGTTGTGGACCGTTTTGTGGGCCAGCAGGATGTTTTCGTAAAGCCGTTCGGCAGCCCCCTGAACCGGATGAAAGGTTTTTTCGGAGGGGCAATTCTCGGAGACGGTCAGGTGATCTTTATTATTGATCCGGCAAATCTGCTTTGAGCGCCGGCACATCCGCATTCATTTCTGTCCGCCTGTCCCTCTTGTAGAATCATAGTAATAGAAACGGTGAAAGAGGTTGCACCAATAATAGAGTTATGTCACTATCAGCCGCGTTTTTCGGAAAGGAATACCATGAAAAAATTCATTTCACTTATTATTTTCAGCTGCACTGTTACCCTCAATCTTCTTTCCGCCCCACCAGCCCGGGCAGAAGCAAAACTCAAAGACGTAATTGCCACCGTGGAGCAAAGCTATAACTCCCTTGCCGATCTGCAGGCAAGCTTTTCCCAGAAGACTTTCGTTGCCTCGCTCAAGAGAGAACAGAAGGGATACGGCACACTCTCGATCAAAAAGAATTCCAAGGGTCCGGCCATGTTCCGTTTCGACTATACGAAACCGAAGCAACTGATCGTTTCGAATGGTTCCACTGTCTGGTATTATCTCCCGGAAAACAGGCAGGTGATGGTTACTGATCTGAAAAGTCTCCTCGAAGGAGGACAGGGAGTAACCCTCAATTACCTGACAGGCATCGGCAGAATTTCGCGCGACTTCGTCATTAAACCTTTGAATGGGGGACAGGACGCACAGGGGAACTACCTTCTCGAACTCATACCGAAAACCCCGAGTCGGAATCTGGCAAAACTCGAGATGACCGTATCGGCGGAAGACGTTGACATTTTTCTCAAAAAAGGAAAAATTCGAAACACTTTTCCGATCCTCACCTCCGTCATATACGATCAGTTAGGCACCAAAACGACCCTTGACTTCAGCAAGGTACGGGTAAACCGTGGATTGCCGGCTGCTCTCTTTAATTTCAAGATACCTGCCGGCACAGAAATAGTACGTCACTGACCGACACAATTCGTGCTGGAAGCAGCGTGGTGCGCCCTGCTCAGGCAGGTCCGGAGCTTCTGCCAGGACAAATTACTCCGCAACCCCCTGAAAAATTCAGAAAGGAGGCATACTATGCCGTCGTTTGATATTGTTTCCAAAGTCGAGATGCAGGAAGTCGACAATGCAGTCAACCAGACCATCAAGGAAATTGCCCAGCGTTACGATTTCAAGAAATCAAAAAGCGAAGTCACCCTGGAAAAGGAAACCATCAAGATTCTAACTGAAGATGATTTCCGTCTGAAGGCAATTATCGATATCCTCCAGTCAAAGTGCCTGAAGCGGGGTGTTTCCGTAAAAACATTGCAGCAGGGTTCCGTCGAAACCGCCTCCGGAGGGATGGTCCGTCAGCTGATAACCATTCAGCAAGGCATCTCGAAGGAAAAAGGCAAGGAAGTAATTGCCGCCATCAAGGAAACAAAACTGAAGGTACAGGCTCAGATCCAGGATGACCAGGTACGTGTGACAGGAAAGAATATCGATGACCTCCAGGAAATCATTCAGCTCTTGAAAGCTAAAGACCTGGGCATCGAGATGCAGTTCATAAATTTCAGACAATAGAATTCCGGTGAGGAGTAAGAAGTGAGAGGTAAGAGGCCTGAATACGTCTCTCTTCACCTCACTCCTCACCCTTCACTCTTCACCGACTTTACAGAGGTGCATTTGAACGACATGGTAAAAGAAAAAATCAGTATGGTAAGCCTCGGCTGCCCCAAGAACCTGGTGGACGCCGAGATTATGCTCGGCTATCTCGACCGGGAAGGGTATGAGATCACTACCGATGAGAAAGCTGCCGATATCATCATCGTCAATACCTGTTCCTTCATCAAGGAAGCCAAGCAGGAGAGTGTTGACGCGATCCTCGACCTTGCAGACCGAAAGCATGACGGCCACTGCCGGCTGCTTATCGTGACCGGATGCTTGCCGCAGCGCTATCAGGAAGAGCTCTGCCTGGAACTGCCGGAAGTGGACATCTTCATCGGCACCGGAGATTACCCCCGCATCGCCGAGATCATCGCTGAAAAGCGTGGCACCTCCGAACAGCTCCGTTATATCGGCGATCCCAACTTTATTTTTGACGAAGATTCTCCCCGGCTCAAGTCGACGCCGGTGTATTCCGCCTACCTGAAGATCGCGGAAGGCTGTTCGAATTGCTGTTCCTACTGCGTTATTCCAAGCCTGCGCGGCTCATACCGCTCCCGCCCGGTTGACGCTCTGGTAAAAGAGGCCCGGAGACTGGTGGAAGGCGGGGCGCGCGAATTGAATCTCATTGCCCAGGATGTATCCAACTACGGAGCCGACCTGGAAGGGCAACCCTCTTTGGAGGAATTGATCCGAGAACTGGTTAAAATCGAGGATCTTCGCTGGATACGCCTGCTCTATGCCTATCCAAACGGTATAACCGACGGCCTCATCCAACTAATCAAGGAAGAAGAGAAAGTCTGTAAATACCTGGATATCCCCCTCCAGCATATCAGCGACCCGATTCTCAAGCGAATGAACAGGCGAAGCACCTCCGAGGAAATCCGCACGCTGCTCGCAAAAATCCGCAGTGAGATTCCCGACATTGCCCTGCGGACATCCCTTATCGTCGGCTTCCCGGGCGAAACCGAGGAAGATTTCAAACATCTGCTCCAGTTCGTGGAAGAGACCCAGTTCGACCGGTTGGGTGTGTTCTGCTATTCACGGGAAGAAGGGACACCAGCCAATGAAATGGCGGACCAGGTATCTGAACGGATCAAACGGGAACGGTACAAGAAGGTCATGAAGGCCCAGTCAAGACTCTCTTTCAAACGCAACCGCCGGCTGGTGGGAATGTTAGAAGAGGTAATCGTGGAAGGATTCAGCGAAGAAACCGAACTTCTCCTGAAGGGCCGCTCTTCCCGCCAGGCTCCGGATATCGACGGACAGGTTTATATCACCGCCGGCAACGCCAACGTCGGTGACATCGTGCGACTGAAAATAACAGACTCTTCCGACTACGATCTTATCGGTGAAATTTTCGAGGAAGATCCCGTACAACCCTCCTGATTGCGACTCGCCTCAGCGCATGGCTTTTTACTTGACATCAGGGCAAAGTACGTTATTATGTCCAATCTTAATTGGCTGCATAAGAATTTTTTTTCTGAGAGGTCTTGATGGTAGAAAGAATTGATGAAATGAAAGCTCTTCTCCTGAAATTGAAGGAGGAGACCCTGAAAGAAATAAACAAATCGATAAAATCAACGTCCGAACTTCCCAACGGGGATCCGAGTGGCGATATTTATGACCAGGCTTCCAGTGAAAGGGATCGAGAACTGGGTCTTTTACTGAGTGATCGCGAGCGGGAGAAACTGCGGAATATCGATGAAGCTCTCCTTCGCATTCAAGAAGGCGAGTTCGGGATCTGCGAGGAATGCGGTTGCGATATCCCCATCGGAAGGCTCAAGGTAGTACCTTTCGCCCACTACTGTGTGAAGTGCAAGGAAGATATCGAAAAGATGCAGGCGCAGACCAAGCGCTTCGAAGAAGAGCGAACCTACAGCGAGATTCCCATCTCTGACGAAGACGACCAGTAACGCGGATTCTTTCGGAACAAAAAAAGGGCGCTGCCAGAAGGCAGCGCCCTTTTTTCACATCTCCACCCGTGTCACAACCCCGTGCAGACGACTGGCTGGAAGCTTGTTGAACTGCACAAAGTTCGGCGTCAGCTTCTTGATAAGACTGAAGATCTTCCAGAACGGATTCCTGGTATTAATATCTTCAATCCCGTAGAAGATCACCTTCTCCTTGATTCCATTCATATGCAGAATTTTCTCTATATCCAGCACAACCATGTAGCCGGCCAGGATCTCGAAGGCGTCCAGACCGGTTGCAATATCCTGCTTCAGGACTGTTTTCACACCAAACGGGTTGTCAGTCCTGACAATGGAAATCAGGATATTCCTTTCGTAAACGATATTACTGCGAATAATGCAATGGATGATATAGGGAGGGACAATATTCCACTCTCGGGAGAAGAAGAGCGCGGTTCCGGGAAGTATCCGCCCGGAGGCGTAGATTTGCTCATAGCTCACGGTGAAGGTATCGATATCAAGGGGCCTCAGCGCCCGGTAGAGATTTCTCTGGCCATTCGTCCAGATGAGGATGGTAACGAGCGGAAACGATGCCAGGATGATGGACCAGTAGGCTCCATGGGGCAGCTTGGTAAACGTGGAACAGAGATAGATGAAATCCAGACAGCAGACCGCCACTGCAATAGGGACCTTCCACTTCTTGTTGGTTTGGGCGAAGATCATGATCATCATCAAGCTGGTTATTGTCATTGACCCGGTTACCGCCATGCCGTATGCGGCGGCAAGGTTTGCCGATTTCTGAAAAATGAGCATGATGAAAATTACTGCGCACATGAGTGTCCAGTTGATGAACCCGATATATATCTGCGACTTCATGACATGGGAGGTATAATCAATTTTCATCAGTGGAAACAGGCGAGTGGTGAGCCCCTGGTAGACAATGGAAAACACCCCGCTGATAACCGCCTGGGAAGCGATGATGGTAGCCATGATTGTCAGGATGAGAAAAGGGATATACAGGGATGGGGCCTGGGACTGCACCATACCGAAAAGCAGATTTTTCATTTCCGGATGCCGCAGAATGAATGACCCCTGACCAAGGTAATTGATGATCAGGGCAGCAAAGACAAAATACCATGCCCTGATAATCGGTTTTCTCCCCAGATGTCCCATGTCGGCATAGAGCGCCTCTCCCCCTGTGGCACAGAGTATGACCTCGGACAGGACGAAGAACGCAGACAGGCCGTTATCAAGGAAAAATTTGATAGCGTAGTGGGGGCTTATGGAAAAGACCACGTTTGGCATTTTAATAAGAGATGCCAGACCGGTCAGCGTGAGGGTGATAAACCAGACGACCATGACCGGTCCGAAAACGCTGGCTACCTTGTCGGTTCCCTTGTACTGCATGACAAACAGGGCAATGGCAATAGTGATGGCGATAAGGATCAGAATCCACTGATGGAGATTCTCGAAACCGGGGATGAGAAGCAGCCCCTCCACAGCGGACATGATACTGATAGCGGGTGTGATGACGCCGTCACCCAAAAGCAGGGAGACCCCGATAAAGGAAAGGAGTCCGGCAAAACCCAGCATGCGCCCCTTTTTCAGGAGCCTGATCAGTATTTCCCGGAGAACGATCTCCCCGCCCTGCCCCTTGCGGCCAAGACTCATGGCGAGCCAGGCATACTCGACCGTCACCAGAATGGTCATTGTCCAGAATACCAGCGAGAGGATGCCGTAAACATTTTCCTGGGTTGGCTTGGTTAAAGCGAAAATTACGGTAAGAGTATAGATGGGACTGGTTCCGATATCACCAAATACCAGACCCATGGATTTGACGATACCTCCCCAGTAGGAAGATCCTTGTTGAGTTCTCAATACGTTTCAGCTCCTTTGCTCTCTTTATCCTTTTCACGGATTTCAACCCGCCGGATCTTGCCACTGATGGTCTTCGGCAGTTCCGGGAGGAATTCGAGAATCCGAGGATATTTATAGGGAGCTGTCAATTTTCTCACATGCTCCTGCAGTTCCTCCACCAGGTCGTTGCTCGGTGCATACTCCTTGGTCAGGACAACCGTGGCTTTAACAATCTGGCCCCGTATTTCATCGGGAACTGCGGTAATGGCACACTCCATTACGGCGGGATGCTCAAGAAGGGCACTTTCAACTTCGAAAGGACCGATCCGGTAGCCGGAGCTTTTAATCACGTCATCGGACCGGCCGACAAACCAGAAATAACCGTCCTCATCCCGCCAGGCCATATCACCGGTACGATAGATTCCATCGCTCCACACCCGAAGGGTCATTTCCTGGTCACGGTGATACCCACCGAACATGCCGACAGGGATTATCCTGTCTGTCCTGATAATTATCTGTCCCTCTTCTCCCACCTCGCAGGATTTCATTTCATCATCAACAATATCAATATCATAAAGAGGTGATGGCTTGCCCATGGAACCTGGCTTCGGCTCCATCCAGGGATAGGTGGCGATGGCAAGGGTACATTCCGTCTGCCCATATCCTTCCTTCAGTCTGATGCCGGTCTTTTTCAGAAACTGGGTGTAGACCTCGGGATTGAGCGGCTCTCCGGCAATGACACAATAGTTCAATCGTGACAGATCAAGTCCCGAAAAATCTTCTTTGATAAGAAACCGGTAGATGGTGGGCGGCGCACAGAACGTGGTTACCCCGTAGCGGGCAATAACCTCAAGCAGGTTTTTTGGAATGAATTTTTCGTAATCATACACGAAAACGATCCCTTTGCACAACCACTGGCCATAGATTTTTCCCCAGACAGCCTTGGCCCACCCCGTATCGGCAATGGTAAGATGGATACCGCCATCCTGCACACACTGCCAGTACTTGGCCGTGAGGATATGCCCAAGGGGATAGACAAAGTTGTGCCGGACCATCTTGGGCATGCCGGTTGTTCCGGAGGTAAAGTACAAAAGTGAAACATCTTCGTTTTTCGGGGCATCCTCCCCCTCTGGTCGGGTAAAGCAGGCGGAAACCTTTTCCATCTCCGCAGAAAAGTTATACCATCCGTCACGGTCCAGGTCGAGAACTGCTTTCAACTGCATGGATGGTGATTTGTCTTCTGCCTCTTCTATATGCTGAAGGACTTCAGGGTCATTGACAGTCACAACCATCCTGATATCCGCGGCATTATTCCGATAGACGATATCTTTGCTGGTCAGAAGATGGGTAGCCGGGATGCAGATGGCACCCAGTTTGTGGAGCCCGAGAAGGCAGAACCAGAATTCGTAGCGCCTCTTCAGGATGAGCATGACAGGGTCGCCCTTGCCGATGCCGACAGACTGGAAAAAAGAGGCTGCCTTGTCGCTGTATTCTTTCAGCTGCCCGAAGGTAAAAACTGCTTCGTTACCCCTGTCATCACACCAGATCAGCGCAACCCGGTCCGGCTCATCCAGAGCAAGTTCATCAGCCACATCATAGGCAAAGTTGAAGCACTCCGGAACGGAAATGGAAAAATTTTCCACAAAGTCATCAAAGGACTCGAACTGCGTTCGGGGAAGATATGAGTCTAACATAGTGCGACACCTCATTGTATGCCGGAAACAGTCCGGCGGCACTATAGCCAGCACTGCCTGAAGGAACACCCGGCATGTCCCCGGTCAGGAAAAACGGCTTTGCAGCAAACAGATAAAGTCAGCTGTGCGAAACTATCCCCCCTGCAATCCTCACAACGGGTCGGTTTCCGGAATGACACTGACAGAAAAATTTCAGACCTGTCCTTTCAGAAGATAATAGCCAGAAATTTCGTTATCCTGTTGTCCAGCGCCTGCATTCCATGAGGATAATTGGCATCAAAATAAAGGGAATCGCCAGGATTCAGGATAAGCTCATGATTGTCGATCAGGATTTTAACCGATCCTTCCAGGACATAATTGAACTCCTGTCCGGGATGGCTGTTGAAATTCACGGGGGTCCCGGGAGGCTCAGGCTCAACAGTCACAAGGAAGGGTTCCGCCTTCTTGTGAACAAAATTGTAGGCCAGCTGTTGGTATTTATACCGATGACTCCTGTCAATGCTGACCCCCTTACCGTTTCTGACCAGCGAATAAATATGAAGCCGAGGGCTTTCACCGGTCAGCAGGTCGGTAAGCTCAACGGAAAATCGGTGGGCAATGTTGAAAAGGAAACTTACGGGGATATCAACCTCTCCGCTCTCATACTCCAGATACGTCTCTCTGGAAAGAGAGAACTCATGGGCCAGGGTTTCAAGAGAAACACCCGCTATCTCCCGCAATTCCTTGATACGCATGGCGACATTTCTGATGTGTTCCGTCATCCCGCCACCTCCTGGTGCTGCTGCCTTTTCTTCGGTAAGTTCCCGCAAAAAAACCGGCGAGCCGGTTTACTAGTAAGCATTTTACCGAAATAATGCAATCACTATTTCATGGCAAGACCCGCGACAGGGTTGGGTGAGCCAAGAATGTTGCGATAGTCAATCAGAGACATGGAGCATCACTCCTGTCAGCCGAATTGGAGTCTTTTGCAAGAGCTGTCCGACGTCAATATATATCTCACGGCAAGCAATTTCCCCGGCAGCGAAACAGTCCAGCGTAAAATAACTGAACTCCTTACATCCAGGCATCAACCTCATCAGAGTCAGCTTGCATACTGCCCGACAAATGACTGAAGTACGCCATCTGTCGGCACAACATCCAGAAATTCCACTCCGACCCCACTCGGGAAAACCGGTTTCAGCATTTTTCTGCCGTTGTTCACCCAGGCGATACGACCCTTTGCCTGAATTATTATCGACTGACTGTCCGGCAGTGTAAAGGTAAGCTCTATAGGGCTCCCTTCCTCGATGTCATCATCAATTGCCACATACATCCCCTTCAGGCTGATATCCGTGCTGGTTCCCGATATCGTTCTACCATTGACACGGAAGGAAACGGATGTACGACAGGGCACTCTCCTGTGCCTCAATTCGCGCACATGCTTCTGGGCAGCAAGCTCCTCGAGAAGATTGGTATTTTTTTCCAGATGCTGGATAAGTGCCCTTACCACCTTTTTCTCAAAATGGGCGCCGCTCCTCTCCTCAAGCAGCCTGATTGCGAGAGCAAGGGGCATTGGACCCCGGTAGTGGCGTTTCGCCGTGATCGCCTCGAAGAAATCGGCGACAGCGATGATTTTTGCCCCAAAGGGGATTTCACTTCCTCTGAGACCTCGAGGATATCCCGTACCGTCAATTTTTTCATGGTGGCTGCCGGCAACCTCGGGAACCTGCCGGTAAATTCCCTCAAAATTGATCTGCTCCAGAATTTCCCTGGTTTTCTCGGCATGGGATTTGACCTGCGAGTACTCCTCTACTGTCAGCCTGCCCTCTTTTTTCAGGATTGCATCAGGGATACCGATTTTCCCATAGTCATGCAACAGCGAGGCAACCCGGATCATTTCTGTGTAGTCCTTGGAAAGCCCCAGTTCATCGCAGATGCCAAGCGAGTACTTGGTAACCTTCTCCGCATGGCCCGCCGTCAGATTATCACGGGCATCGATACTCGCCGCCAATACCTGCAGCGTCGAGCTGAACTGATATTCCCGGGCTTCATTAAGCATTGCATTACGGATACTGATCCCGATAACCGTGGCGGTTCCCATAAGAAGGCTCATATTGCTCTGTATCAGGGGTTTTTTCGTGGCAACGTTGTCAACGGCCAGGATTCCGACCGACTCACCATCACAGACTATCGGGCAGACAATGAAAGACTGGGCACCAAGCTTTTTTGCAAAGGTCAGACTGTGGGAAGACAGGTTGGTCTTGATATCATCAAAATCGTTCACCAGAAATGGCTTCTGCTCCCGGAAAGATAGCACAAAAATTCCCTTTGACTCGGGACGGTCAAGATGAAAGGAGGTTTTCTGCAGAAGGTTTTCCTGTTCAACGGAATAGCCGAACCCTGCGCTAAAGACAAGACGAGTCTTTTCCTTGTCCGCAAGAAGAATCATGCCGCGGTCATAGTCGAGTCTTTTCTGCAGCACTTTGAAAACATTTTTGAGGATTGCTACGGTATCAATCTGCTTGCTGATGGCTTGACCGATCTCGTTCATCAGCAGTGCAGTTGTATAGTTCAGATTAATTTGTTCGAGGAGCCTGTCAGTGGATTCTGTCAGCTTTTCAATCCCGGTCTTGAGTTCCTTTTTCTCCAAACTCGCCGCAACAAGGCAGGCAAGAAGAATAAAAGAAACAAAAGTAGGGACAACGGCCAGCAGGGCAATCCAGCCGCTCATAAAGAAAGTTGCCGCAGAAAGAACAAGCAGCAGAATTGCCCCGTAGTTCCTGACTTTTTTCCAGTACACAGAGGGAGTTTTTTCCCAAGAGATTATATAGCGGCAAGCGTTCCCATTGCGGAAGATACATTCCGGATGTTCAAGATGGAGGAGTTTATTGTTGAAGACAGCTGCAATGGCCTCCATAAAGCCGATTCTATTTTCACACTGAAAAGGCTTTTCGCAGACGCCCTTTTCTGGCGTAACAATAATTTCAACTTTATTGGAACCCAGTCGCCTGGACTCATATCGTGCTGACCGGGTAAAATTCTGGGTGGCCTCTCCGATTGATTCAAAAGCCTTTGCCGGGCTGCCTAGTCCGAGAATATACTGCCGCATCACACTGATTGAATCAGGAGCCGCTGCAAAGCGCCCAGCTTCCCGGGCAATTTGGTCATTGCCGGTTACCTTGACAAGTCTTTCATAGAAAAGGTCGACCTGCTCCTGGTTAAACCAGTGCCCCTGATCCGCGACTTCATAAGGCTCCATTTTTGCATGTCTCAGGAGATCCCCGACATTGACAAAACTGTACTTTTCCTTGACGAGCCTTATGTAGGTATCGATAATTCTGCTATTGTACAAAGCTGGTTTAAAGGGATCACTTCGCATGAATCACCGTGTATTAATAGTTATGTTGCAAGGCATCCAATAAAATCAGATTTACTTGCAGTGATTGACTATTCTATCAACGTAACGAAAGTAGCTGTCGGTATACTGCATATTCAGTATCCATAAATTGTAGATTTTATCATATTCAATCTGATTATTATCTGCATAGGAAACGGGGTAGAGCAGTATTGGGATATATTCACTGTCATAGTACTTTGACAACAGTGAGTATATCATAAAGAGTGTTCCTCTCGGAAAATCCTCAGAGTCAATAATAATAGTGTTAATGCAATTTGTCAGATCTGACATATTAAGACCGATATCTGACACGTTAACAATGAAAACAGCCTTCAGATTCCCGTCTTTTTTCAAGGAGAAAAGATGCTTTTCCTTCTTGAAGCCCGCCTTGTCGAATTCTTGCTTGATTTCATCGACATCAAGCATCTCCGGCTCGAGATCCATGGCATTGATGAGGAGCCCACCGGACACATGGCGGTAGAAATTGTCCAACTCGGCAAGGTCCTGCACTTGGGTTTTGGTGAGAGACCAGGGACCGGAAAGATCCCAGCTTTCTATGGAACTCTTGCGGTAATGAAGATAGGCAAATGAGTCAATTGAACAGCCTTTTCTATCATTAATCTGCTCCGCAATGCGGCCAAACACCCTTTTAGGAAACTTGTTTTCCGGCCTGTAATAGCAGGCAACGAAATTCATCCTGGAGGACGTGAGATTATTGGAGTCATTGATGGATCTGCCGACCTGTTCAAGAACCGACAATCCCGCCTTTTTATGAACAGCGTTGTTCGCCGCATGGTGATGAACCAGCCAGGTGTTTTCATAGAAGCGAACCATTGCCACATGGCCGTATATCATGCCGTCCTTCTGATAGACGAAATGCCGGGCTATATGGAGGTTGCCGGTATAAAGCCTTTCGTAGGTCTTCTTGAAATTCTCCTTGTTCGCCTGGATAAAAGAGTACTTCTCCGGATAGAGGAACCCGGTCTGAAAAAACAGCTCCCACAGCGAATCCATGTCAACCTTGTTACAGAAATAGGAATCCTGGTCTGACACCTGGTTGAGGAGAGCAAGAAGCCTGACATGTTCCTTGATATCCATATCAAGAATGGCCAGGCCACATGTAATGGTCCTCTTTTCCTCATTCTCCTGGCTGATGGTTCTATAGACGACCTGGGCCTTGCAGCGAATCGAGATGATGGTGGCCAGATCAATGTTCAGATCTGGGATGATCCTTCCCGGCAGGAGAACGGAATTCTCCTCTTTCTCTTCAACGGAAAAACCCGCCCCCGACAGGTCCACTACCTTCAGATTCACCTTCTTTCCCGTGAGCGGATCACGAAACACCACATTGGGAGAAGGAACAAGTTTGTGGCGCGTGCTCCTGAATTCCTTTGGCTTGAACCTGCGGATCTGCGCATTGAGCGGCTGAAGGACCAGCGAACGCGTTTTTTGCCCGCAGTCCTGCTTCATGATCTCGCAATCACCGGAATAGAGCATCTCCTGCCCCTTGGTGAAAACAGTATGGACAGATGATTCCTCATTGAGCCACTGAAATGGCTGGTCAGGAAGACTTGTCAGGGTAACCCGAAAGGATAGGGGACTGAAATCCACAAGTGTACCTTGAAAGAAAGCGCCATTCTGAAAGAGTTGTATGTTGATATCATGACAGGGGTGTCTTGTTACCTGGCGGGAGTCAATTTCCAGGCATGTTTCCGGGAGGCGAAAGATGATTCTTTCGTCAGTAAGGCTTACCGAAACTGCTTCGACAAGGAATGATTGATGTGTGTCAGGGAGGATGAAATTAACGTAACGATAGTTTTTCAGTACTTGCTCAAGCCCCGGGGCTTTCACCCAGACACACTCAAGTGTATCGCCCAGGCAGGGAAGAGGCTTCGCCCTGAGAGAAATAGGAGACCCGTACTTCGTGTGGGCGAGGTTGACAAGAATCTCACTGTCAGTGAAGTTGTGATGATTCAGCCGGTTGATGAGGGTCTTTTTCGCGATTTCGCGTCCATTTTCCCTATGCGGCAAAGAAGCGGCTCGACTCTGGGAAAGCAGACTCAGTGCATCACCTTCTTTTCCATTGCCATTGGAATGTGTCACTAAGTTGCACTCCCGTTATTTTCTGCTCACTGGTTCGCAGAAAAACCGGCTGTTCCAATAATTCCGCTGACTGGTGCAATCAGCGGACAAATAGAGCTGGGCAGCAAAACCATCTGTCAATTCTTTTCATTAGTTTTCAGATCTTAACGTTATGTACCATAAAACTCCACCATGTTCAAGCGCCGAAAACTAATGAATTCCGAGCTTTAACAATCTTTTTGAAAACCGGATTACAACGACACGCCAACTTTCCCGTTTCACGAGTTACAGTTCTGTTGCAAAAACAAAAAAAAGAGCGGCAAGCCGCTCTTTTTCTCGTGTTATCCTTCGTAAAGCAGGCTACTTTCGCGCTGCTTTCCCGGCAACCTGCATCCTGATGAGAGCCCGTTGCAGCGATGCTTCGTAATAAATGATATCCTTATCTTCCCGCGTGAGTTTCTTCAGCGCCTCTTCGGCACGCCCAAGAGCGGTCCGTGCTCTCTCCAGATCTATTTCATCGGCGCGTTCCGCGGTTTCCACGAGGATCGTAACCGTGTCGTTGACGATTTCGAAATACCCCCAGTTCAAAGCAAGGTGAAAAATTTCGCCACCCTGAGCGTAACTGAGTTCTCCAATCTTCAGTGAGGTAAGAAACGATGCATGCCCCGGCAAGACGCCAAACTCCCCTAGAGAGCCAACGGCCGTAATCATATCGACCTGTTCGGAGAGAACTTTTTTATAGGGGGTAATCAGTTCAAGCTGTAATTTTTCGGCCATCGGAAAAATCCTTTTCGGCTAGTGGGTTAAATGCAGGGGCCACAATGTGTCCCTTGCTCCGATTCGTATCTTTTACACAGCCAGCTTCTTCGCCTTCTCCAACACTTCTTCAATGGTGCCAACCATGTAAAAAGCCTGTTCCGGTATCGCATCGTGTTTACCGGCAACAATCTCCTGGAAACCCTTGATGGTGTCCTTTAACTCAACATACTTGCCCGGAGTTCCGGTGAAGGTTTCTGCAACGTGGAAAGGCTGCGAGAGAAAACGCTGGATTTTTCGTGCTCGTGAAACAACCAGCTTGTCCTCTTCGGAAAGCTCATCCATACCGAGAATTGCAATAATGTCCTGAAGGTCCTTATACCGCTGGAGAACATACTGGACATTACGGGCGATATCGTAGTGTTCTTCACCGATGACCTGTGGATCAAGAATCCGCGAAGTGGAATCGAGGGGGTCAACAGCCGGATAGATCCCCAGTTCGGCAATCTGGCGAGAAAGAACGGTTGTGGCATCAAGGTGAGCAAATGCCGTTGCGGGAGCAGGGTCGGTCAGGTCATCAGCAGGGACGTAAATAGCCTGGACGGAAGTAATGGAGCCCTTGTCCGTTGAGGTAATGCGTTCCTGGAGTTCACCCATCTCCGTTGCCAGAGTCGGCTGGTAGCCAACAGCAGAAGGAATGCGGCCGAGAAGAGCGGAAACCTCTGAACCGGCCTGAGTAAAACGAAAAATATTATCGATAAAAAGCAGAACATTCTGCTCTTCCTCGTCACGGAAATACTCAGCCACCGACAGTGCGGAGAGGGCAACCCTGGCACGGGCCCCTGGAGGTTCATTCATCTGACCATAGACGAGGGTTGCCTTATCGAGAACTCCCGACTCTTTCATTTCGTTCCAGAGGTCATTTCCTTCACGGGTACGTTCACCGACACCGGCAAAAACCGAGAACCCGCCATGCTGCTTGGCAATGTTATTGATCAGCTCCATGATGATAACAGTCTTGCCGACGCCTGCGCCGCCGAACAGGCCGATTTTTCCGCCCCTTGCATACGGAGCCAGAAGATCAACCACCTTGATACCGGTCGTGAAAGCCTCAACCTTGGTAGACTGCTGAATAAAACTGGGAGCCTCCCGATGTATCTCATATTCTTTTTCCGCACCGATCGGTCCCATCTCATCAACCGGCTCACCGATAATATTGAGAATACGGCCCAGAGTCTTGCGGCCGACCGGAACCGTAATCTGTTTACCGGTATCCATTACCTGCTGGCCGCGAACCAAACCGTCCGTTGAATCCATGGAAATGGTGCGCACGGTATTTTCACCCAAATGTTGCGCAACTTCCAGCACCAGATTATTTTCCCGTTCATCAATGGATGGATTCGTCACCCGGAGCGCATTATATATTGGCGGAATCTTGCCCGGCTCAAACTCCACATCCACTACCGCACCGATGACCTGCGATATTTTTCCGAAATTCTGACTCATCTGGTCTCATCCTCCTAAGGCCCAATCTGCGGGCCGATATCTATGATAAGGCGTATTCTGTTGAACTTTTAACCATTGATCGATTCAGCTCCGGAAATGATTTCCATCAACTCCGTAGTAATGACCGCCTGCCTCGCCCGATTATACTGCAAGGTCAGCTTCGCGATCATCTCCTCGGCATTTTTCGAGGCGCTGTCCATTGCCGTCATTCGGGCGCCGTGTTCGGAAGCGATAGATTCAAGCATGGCATGGAACAGCTGCACTTCGATATTCTTGGGAAAGAGTTCCGCAAGCAGTTCCTCTTTCGACGGCTCGTAGATCGCTTCCGGATGAAACTCCTCTTCCGGCCCCTGAGGGGGCTCGATCGGCAGCAACTTCTTCAGGGTAATATCCTGAGACATGACACTCTTGAACGCATTATAGAGCAGATACACATCATCATAATCATTAGCCAGGTACCCTTCGATCAGTTCCTGTCCGATAAGGGAGGCTTCCTGATAACTCACCGTAGACAAAATGTTCGAATAGTTTTTCAGAACGGATGCCCGTTTCCTCAAGTATTCGTTACCCTTCCGGCCGATGGTCAAGAGACGTATCTCCGTATACCGGGAAGAGTTTTCGCGAATAAATGCCTCGGCTGCCTTGCAGATATTGGCGTTGAAGCCCCCACACAGTCCTCTGTCGGAACTGACGACAATCAGGAGAGCCCTTTCCGAACTTTCCTTGCGGGCAAGGGGATGATCAACTGCGCCACCACTGCTGCTGAGCCTCGCCAGAACCTCTTCGAGCTTCTCCGCATAGGGCCTGGCCGCCAGCACTTTTTCCTGCGCTCGGCGAAGTTTCGCCGCAGAGACCATTTTCATGGCCTTTGTTATCTGTCGGGTGCTCTTGACCGAATTGATTCTCTTTCTAATACTTTTCAAATTTGCCATGGGGCGATACCGTCCTTGTCTAGACTGTGAATTCTTTTTTGAATTCATCAAGGGCGGAGATAATCTTGCCCCTCAACTCGTCATCAATGGCTTTCTTTTCGCGAATTTCGCGGAGAATGTCCGCTTTGCGAATATCGAAGAAGGTGTAGAGTTCCACCTCATAGCGGGAAAGAGCTGAAACCGGATAATCATCCACATAGCCATTGTTGGCGCAAAAAATAATCAGAACCTGTTTTTCCGATGGAATCGGACGATACTGTGGCTGCTTGAGCATCTCCACGAGGCGCTCGCCACGCGCAAGCTGCATTTGGGTAGCCTTGTCCAGGTCGGAACCGAACTGGGCGAATGCCGCCATTTCGCGATATTGGGCCAGGCTGAGACGCAACGTACCGGCAACCTGCTTCATGGCCTTGATCTGGGCTGCACCACCAACACGTGATACGGAGAGACCGACGTTGATGGCCGGACGCACCCCGGAATAGAAAAGGTCGCTCTCCAGGTAGATCTGTCCATCGGTAATGGAAATAACGTTGGTGGGGATGTAGGCGGAAACGTCACCTGCCTGGGTTTCGATGATCGGGAGCGCAGTCAGTGATCCGGCCCCATATTCGTCAGACAGCTTAGCGGCCCTTTCCAGAAGACGGCTATGGAGATAGAAGACATCGCCAGGATATGCCTCACGTCCGGGAGGACGGCGAAGAAGCAGCGAAAGCTGACGATAGGCAACGGCCTGCTTTGAAAGGTCATCATAGATGATAAGCGCATGACGCCCGCTGTCGCGGAAGAACTCGCCCATGGTGACGCCGGTATAGGGAGAGATGAACTGCAGTGGTGCCGGCTCTGAAGCGGATGCGGAAACGACAATGGTGTAATCCATTGCACCGTTTTCACGGAGCCTGTTCACAACCTGGGCAACCGTTGAACGCTTCTGTCCGATAGCCACATAAATGCAGATAACATCTCCGTCCTTCTGGTTGATGATGGTATCTATGGCAATTGCGGTCTTTCCGGTCTGTCGATCACCAATAATCAGCTCACGCTGGCCACGACCAATGGGGACCATAGCGTCCACAGCCTTCAGGCCGGTCTGCAGAGGCTCATGGACCGATTTCCGCTTAACGATACCGGGGGCTTTTACCTCCACCTTCCGGAAATCGCTTGTCTCGATAGGCCCGTTTCCATCAATGGGTTCACCGAGGGCGTTCACCACCCGGCCAATGAGGGCATCTCCAACCGGAACCTCTACGATCCTGCCGGTTCGCTTGACGATGGCACCTTCCTTGATGTTTTGATTATCTTCACCAAGAATTGCTGCGCCAACGTTCCCCTCTTCGAGATTGAGAACCATGCCGGAAACACCGCCGGGGAACTCCAGCAATTCCCCGGCCATCGCCTTGGCGAGGCCATGGATACGGGCAATTCCGTCCCCAACGGAAATGATGGTTCCGGTTTCGGCAACTTCGATATCCTTGCCGTAGCCTTCAATCTGCTTCCTGATAATCTCGCTGATTTCTTCCGCTCTCAATTGCATAGGCACGTCTCACCCCTTCTGTAATATATCCTGAATCTTCGTCAACTGGGTTCTGATGCTGCCATCCAAAACCTTATCGCCAATCCGGGTCACAACACCCCCAATAAGAGAAGGGTCTGTCGCAACTTCCAGAATTATCTTTTTCCCTGTTGTTTTTTCCAGGGCACTTCGCATCTCACTCACCTGGTTCTCCGTCAAAGGCAGTGCTGAAGTAATAGTGGAACGGAGGATCCCGGCCGCCTCATCACCAAGGGTTCTGTAGCTGGAAGTGATCTGGGAAAGGAAAGAGAGTCTCTTTTTATCAAGGAGCAAGAGAATGAAGTCGCCGATCGTTTTGGAAATTTCGAGCTGCACAACCAGTTCCTTCACCAATGCCCGCTTCACTTCCATCAGTATACCCGGATCAGACAGCAGAGCCATCGCATCGGGATTTGAATCAAGGATTCGGGAAAATCCCTGTAACTCCGTATAATACTGCTCAACCGACCTTTGACCCACGGCAATCTGAATGAGGGCCTTGGCGTATCTTCGTGCAATAGCGTTCGTGCTCACTATCCCTCCACAACTTTTTTTAGATACTCAGAAACAAACCTGTCCTGATCATCCCGGTTTACCGACTGCTTCAATGAAGCTTTTGCAAGCTGTACCGAAAGCCGGGCAGTTTCCGCCTGCAAGCGGGCACGGGCCTGCTGGACTTCCTGGTGCGCGGAAACCTGAGCCTGTTTACTGATTCGCTCGGCAGCCTCTTGCGCTTCTACGATAATCCGGTTCTTCTCTGCCTCACCCTCCTGCTTGATGGCGGCATAGATTTCGTCAATTTCACGGGTAGCCTTTTCCAGCTTCTCGGTATATTCAGCGAGTTTTCTTTCTGCCTCTTCCCTGATCTCCTCCGCTTCGCGGAGAACTTTTGCTACTCGGGACCTGCGGGCATCCAGGAGTTCCTTGACTTTAAAATACTTCAGTACCCAGATCAGAAAACCCGCCAGAAGGGCAAAATCAAAAAGCCGATACGAAAAGTCTTTTAACTGCGCACCGGAATCGACATGCTGAGCAGTCTCGGCAGCCAAACCTGAGGTTGAGAGAAAAATGATGCCGATGAAAATTGCCGGCAACAGCACGTTATCCCCTTGCTTGAGGAGCATCCCGTATACAGACTTCATGAAACACTCCTTCCAAGAACTTTTTCGGCAATTCTCTGGGAAAGAGAAACAGCCTGTGCCTTCAAATAAGCTTCCGCCTCCACAGCTTCCTTCTCAATGGATTCCCGAATCTTTGCCAGCTCATCCGCAGCTTCACTGCGGGCGGCCCCGATAAGCAATGCTTCCTCTTCACGAGCTGCGCGAAGCATTAAGCTTCTCTCCTCGGTGGCATCAGTTTTGACTTTATGGAGCCTCTGCTCGTACTGAGCCATCTTTTCCTGTACCTCCCGGTCAACGGACATAGTCTTTTCCTTTGACGCGGAAATTTCTGCAGCACGGTCAGCCATTACTTTCCGGATTGGCTTATAAAGAAGAATATTCAATAAAAACAAGAGCACCAGGAAGTTAACTGCCTGGAACAATAAAACTATGTCGATATTAATCATACCTGCACCTCTTCTCGCCTGTTTGACCGAAATGTGCGCTTAGGCCAACGATACGGCCACAAAGCATCTGATAGCTACCATACTGCCAATTCAGTGTCAATAAAACTTTTTATCTTTAGTGAAATTATTCACTCGAAAGTAAAATTTTGATCCTGCGTCCACTAGGTATCTCCGGCACCCAAAAAGCAAGTACAACAATACCCCGTTTTCCCGTCGCGATTCTTGCATTTCTCCTGAATTTTACAACAGAAGGCTGAAAACCAAAGAATCTGTCCAGCTGGTTGCGAACAGGAGAAACCTGTCAGGGTGAGAGGATATCGATAATCCGGGTCAGTTCATCCATTGAGGAATAGGATATTTCTACCTTGCCCCCTTTACCGCTCTGCCGAATGGCAACCTTTGTCATAAAGCGACGCTTGAGACTGTCAACAACAGCCGTAATCTCGGGAGCGGGGAAAGTCTTCTGCCTTGCGGGCCGCTTTGACTTCAAGCGCTTGACCAGATTCTCCGTTTCCCGCACCGAAAGATGTTTTGCGAGTATCTCCTGGCGTGCCTGTTCCATAAGATCATTCGTTTCCAGGGAAAGAATGGCACGGGCATGGCCCATAGTAAGGCGCTCATCGAGGATGTCGTTCTTAATTTCAGCGGGCAGTTTCAACAATCGCAGAGAATTGGCAACCGTGGAGCGGTCCTTGCCGACCCTTCGCGCCATCTCTTCCTGGGAAAGGTGAAATTTTTCGATCAGTGAGTGAAAGGCCTCGGCCTGTTCAATGACATTCAGATCTTCGCGCTGAATATTCTCAATAAGGGCGATCTCCAAGGCAGCATCATCCGACACGTCCAGGATAACCACGGGTACTTCACGGAGACCTGCCTTCTGAGCTGCCCTCCAGCGCCTCTCTCCGGCCACAATCTCGTAGTGTTCCTGCAGCTTTCGCACAACCAGAGGCTGGATAATTCCCTTTTCACGAATCGAAGCGGCCAATTCCTCCAGCCTCTCCACGGAAAACTTCTTTCGCGGCTGCTCACTGTTGGGCTTGATCTCCTCGATGGGACAGGAGAAATAGTTCTTCTTACCATCATCCTCAACAACCTCGAGAAGGGCAGCCATGCCTCTGCCAAGGCCGGTTTTTTTAACCATTCACTCCCTCCCTTTCAATGATCTCTTTAGCCAACTCAAGATAGCTGGAGGCTCCTCGCGAAGAGATATCGTAGAGAATAATCGGTTTACCATGGCTTGGCGCCTCGGAAAGCCTGACATTGCGCGGGATTACCGTCCTGAAAGCGGTTTCGCCAAAATGCTGGCGAATCTCCTCGCTCACCTGACGTGAAAGGTTGTTCCTTCCATCATACATGGTCAACAGGATACCTTCAATCGCCAGGGAAGGATTCAGACCTTTTTTTACCAGACGGATGGTCTTCAATATTTTGGAAAGCCCCTCCATTGCATAGAATTCACATTGAAGCGGCACGAGAACTGACTTGGCAGCAACCATGGCATTCAAGGTCAGAAGCCCCAGAGACGGGGGACAGTCGATGAGAATATACTCGTAGGAAGACTCAAGGGCTGTCAGTATCCGGGCAAGCCTCTGTTCCCTGTCAGGAAGCGAAACAAGCTCAAGCTCCGCTCCGGCAAGGTCATCAGTGGAAGGAAGAATGTCCAGGCCGGGAAGGGGAGTCTTTAGTATTGCAGCCAGTGGATCGGCATCATTAATAAGGGCATGGTAGATGTTTTCCCGAAGAGAGTCTCTTTCGACACCCACACCGCTGCCGGCATTTCCCTGGGGATCCATATCAACGAGAAGGGTTCTCTTTTCAGCAACGGCCAGAGATGCGCCGAGATTCACTGCTGTCGTGGTTTTTCCGACGCCACCTTTTTGGTTCGCTATGCAGATTATCTTGGCCATAGAATAATGTGGTACTCCATGATTTGTTGCAGTTTCGTGGCCGGCATCCGGCTGATCGGTATCGATAAGGGAAGTTAAACTTGCTGGAAGGTAGCACAAAAGGTGCTATTTTTGAAGCGTTTTCTGCATAGTTCCAAGCGAATGTTTCATGAATGTTTCACGAAATGCGCCGCAGCAGACCTTTGGCAGTACCTCCCGGAACAGATGCCCGCGAAAGCTCGACTCTTACAGATTACTCCTCATCAAATTACCAGATTAGCGCTGTCTTCCGCCATGAAGATTGTCATCCCCGAATGTCTCTATCGGGAATCCATGATTTCAGTCGGTTAGAAGCTGGATTCCCGATCAGAATCGCTTCGGGAATGACAGTTTTTAGAACTGGCAGAAGATTGACGCTAATCAGGTCAAATTATAACGGCATCCCCAAGTCCTTTAAGAATCATCAGCGCGACTGGGGCTGGCTACCAACCATTCCGCAGAAGTCGCGCCACGTCCTTTGCATGGTATGTCAGGATCAGATCCGCTCCTGCCCGTTTGAAGGCAGTCATGGTTTCCATCACCACACGATCCTCGTCGATCCAGCCATTCCGGGCCGCTGCCTTCACCATGCTGTACTCCCCGGAGACATTGTAGACCGCCAACGGCAGGTTGAATTCGTTCCGTACCTCCCGCACGATATCAAGATAGGGAAGTCCCGGTTTCACCATCAGGATATCCGCGCCCTCCTCCACATCCATGGCCGCCTCACGGATCGCTTCGAGCCGGTTGGCAGGATCCATCTGGTAGGAACGGCGATCGCCGAACTGCGGGGCTGATTCGGCTGCCTCGCGAAACGGACCGTAGTAGCCGGATGCGTATTTGACCGCATAGCTCATGATCGGCAGGTGGGTAAAGCCATTATTATCGAGAGTCTCCCGGATTGCCCGGACCCGACCATCCATCATATCCGAGGGCGCAACCATGTCCGCACCCGCTTCCGCATGGGAAAGGGCCTCTTGGCAAAGAAGTTCGAGAGTGGCATCGTTGTCCACATCGCCGTCCTTGATCACGCCACAGTGGCCGTGGTCGGTGTACTCGCACATGCAAACGTCGGTAAGGACTGCCAGACCAGGGACATCCCTCTTCAATGCCCTGATCGCTTCCTGCACCACGCCCTTCTCCAGGCAGGCGCTGCTGCCGACGGAATCCTTGAATTCCGGGATACCAAAGAGGATGACAGCTGGAACACCCAACTCATGGACTTCCCGAGCCTCGGCCACGATGTTTTCCACCGACTGCTGATAGATACCGGGCATGGAGGAGATCTCCTTGCGTATTCCGGAGCCGAACGCTGCAAACATGGGATAGATGAGATCGTTAACCGAAAGGCTGGTTTCGCAGACCATCTTGCGAAAAACTTCTTTGCCACGGATGCGGCGACCTCGATACGTTGGGTAGAACATATATAACCTCCGTGCATCTGCTTATTGTACAGGAAGACAGTATTGAGCTATTGCGAGTTCATCAGGAATAATGCGCTACAATTACTTCCGTCAGCGCTTCAACCGTTGATTTTTCCGGTTCCATGTCGACCCGGAGTCCCAATTCGCGACAGGTGGCGGAAGTGACAGGCCCGATGGACGCGACATCGACCCCCTGCAAGAGGTGAATGAGCCGGTTTTCTCCCAGCAGCGCAGCAAGATTGGTGACCGTTGACGAGGAAGTGAAAGTTACGCAATCGATCCGGTTCTCTTCGAAGGCAGCAAGGACCTCAGGAGAGAGGGACTCCGGAATTGTGGTTCGATAGGCGACCGGGGCAACTACATCCATGCCCAGCGCAGCAAGCCCTTTGGGGAGAACATCGCGAACCCGGTCGGCTCGCGGATAGAGAACCTTCTGACCGGCTACGTCCTGTTCGGCAAATTTAGAAACTAGCCCTTCCGCATGAAAACCGGAGGGGAGCAGGTCAGGCCTGATGCCGTGACTCGCAAGCACATCACTGGTCTTTGAACCGATTGCGGCAACCCGGCACAAACCGAGTGCCCGACTGTCGAAACCCAGCCCGGAGAGACGCTCGAAAAAGGACTGCACACCATTTGCCGAGGTAAAGATTACCCAATCATAGATCTCGAGAGAACGAAGCGCCTCGTCCAAATCAGCAAAACTTTCCGGCGGGGTAACAACAATGGTCGGACATTCCAGAACCTGGGCACCATACCCCTCAAGGAGACGGGAAAAGACTCCCGCCTGGTCGGTTGCCCGGGTAACGAGAATTCTCTTGCCGAACAGCGGCCGGATATCGAACCAGCGAAGCTTGTCCCGCAGACGCACCACATCGCCCACGATGATAACGGCAGGCGCCTTGAATCTTTCCTTGTGAGCCTTCTCCGCGATATCGGCAAGGGTCCCGGTCAGGACATCCTGCTCCGGGCGCGTACCCCAGCGGACCAGTGCCACCGGCGTCTGAGAGGGCCTGCCATGGACAATGAGGTTAGCAGTAATCTGGGAGAGGTTTTTCATCCCCATATAGAAGACCAGGGTACCGTTGCCGAGAGAAAGCTGTTCCCAGTGGATTCCCGACACCTCCTTGTCGCTGCTTTCATGGCCGGTGACAAAAGAAACGGAGGTGGTAAAATCACGGTGTGTCAGGGGTATGCCCGCATAGGCTGCCGCCCCAACCGCCGCGGTTACTCCCGGAACAATTTCAAAGGAAATCCCTGCTGCTACCAGCGCTTCACATTCTTCTCCGCCACGTCCGAAAATGAAGGGGTCCCCCCCTTTGAGACGAGCCACCACCTTGCCCTTCTGGGCCTTTTCCACCAGCATCTCGTTGATCTGCCACTGTTCACGATTATGGGCGCCGCCAACCTTGCCGGCATAGATCAGTTCAGCATCAGAGCGCGCAAATGAAAGCAGTTCCTTGTGTGCCAGATAATCATAGAGGATGACATCAGCCCGGGTAATGCATTCCCTCCCCTTCAGGGTGATCAGGCCCGGGTCACCGGGACCGGCTCCGATCAAATAGACATAGCCGTTATTTTCATTTTTCATAGGCACTCTTCGCAAACCATTCACAATTCATAGAGCAGGTAAGACGTTAGACGGGAGAAGGAAGACGTGGAAAAGCCTTGTGTTCCGACATCTTACGTCTTACATCTCACGTCTTACATCTTACAATCACCTAGACCGGCATTTCCTTGTCAACGGCCAACTCTCTCTGATACACCTCGCTCAGGATCTCACGACCCCCGTCCGCCAGAAGTCGGTCGGCAAGCTCTGTTCCCAGGGAAAGAAAGGAGTCTGCCGGGCCGCTGATGCTTCCCCTCACCGTTCGGGTTCCATCCACCGAGGAAATGAACCCGGTGAGTCTCAACTGATCTCCCTCCGTTTCACCGAAGGCGGCAATGGGCACCTGACAGCCGCCCTCGCAGCGCAGGAGAAAAGCCCGTTCGGCTCCAACAGCCCGTTGTGTCTCAGGATCATTGAGGAAAGATACCAGTTCCACCAGTTCCTGGTCATCGAGACGGCACTCAATCCCGAGCGCCCCCTGGCCAATGGCGGGCAGAGACAGTTCCACCGGCAGGTACTCGGTTACCTTGTAGGCGAAACCGAGCCGCTTCAGCCCGGCTGCCGCAAGAATCACCGCATCCAGCCCCTCGGTCTCGAGTTTGCCGAGACGAGTCTGTACATTGCCGCGAATCACGACCATTTCCAGGTCGGGTCGGAGTGCCAGAAGCTGGGCCTGACGACGGAGGGCACTGGTTCCGATACGCGCACCGATTGGCAGGTCGGCAAAGGAGATTTCGCGAGAAATAAGTGCATCCCTCGGATCCTCTCGCTTGGTAATGCAGGTAAGTCCGAGTCCCGGCGGAAATACGGTCGGAACATCCTTCATGCTGTGGACCGCAATATCCACGTCCCCCCTGAGCATTGCCTCCTCGATCTCCTTGACAAAGAGGCCTTTGCCTCCCACTTGTGCCAAGGGAACATCCAGAATTATATCTCCGGTGGTCTTGATTTTTACCAGGGAAACCTCAATATCCGGATAACGTTCCCGGATCCGGGCACTAACCCATTTGGCCTGCCAGAGGGCCAGCGGGCTGCTGCGTGTTCCTATTTTCAGTAATTTTCGCATTGTTAATATGTTCTCCATAAAGTTTGATAGATTCTTTGCATTACCTTGCTTGTGGCAAGAAGAGCAGATGCAATCTTCGCTGAAAGTATTCAACATGATTCAAAATTGTCATCCTACCCCTCATCCTCGTCCTGTGGAGGTTCATCCTGCCCCCCGACCGTCTCGGTGGACAGGCCAAAAAGGTTTCGCAGGGCATCGAGATACAGATCAGTCCGATTTCCCTGGCCGGTCTGCTTCAGCACATTTGTCGGGACATGGAGCAGCTTGTTGATGATGGCTGAAGTAAGTGCCTCCAGGCGTTTTTCCTCTGCCGGCGACAGATCCTTCCACGATGAGAGGGTTTTTGCCAGTTCCGCTCGACGAATTCCCTCAAAATGGCCGCGAAGGGCAACAATCGTCGGAACCACCTCAAGGGAAGAAAGCCAGGCCAGAAACTGCCCGATTTCACCCGTAACAATCGCTTCGGCCTTTTCCGCCTCCCGCCGGCGCTGCTCCAGGTTGTTTTCCACAACACCCTGAAGGTCATCGGTGTTGTAGAGGTAGACATTCTCCAGACTGTTCACCTCAGGATCAATATCCCTCGGCACGGCGATGTCGATGAAAAACATGGGGCGCATCTTGCGGCGGCGAAGAACCTCAGCTACTTTCTTCGGCTCGAGGATAAAATGGGACGCTCCGGTCGAAGAGAGTACGATGTCGGCTTTGTGCAAATGGTCGAATAAATCATCGAAACGAATCGCCCGCCCACCGAACTCATCGGCAAGTCGCTCACCCCGCTCAAAGGTCCGATTGGCAACGAGAACGTCACGGACGCCACCGGAAACAAAGTGCTTTGCTGCCAGTTCGCCCATCTCTCCGGCACCGATGAGGAGAACCGTTTTATCAGAGAGACTGCCGAAGATTTTTTTCGCCAGTTCGACCGCGGCAAAAGCGACGGAAACTGCGGAGGAAGCAATACCTGTCTCGGTCCGGATCCTTTTCGCCACGGAAAAGGCCTTATGGAGAAAGCGGTTGAGTATCAGGCCTGATGATTTGTATTCCGCTGCATAGCCATAGGCCGTCTTTATCTGCCCCAGGATCTGGGCTTCGCCCACCACCAGAGAATCAAGGCTGGCCGCGACACGAAAGACATGGTGGATGGCATTCTCGCCATGGTAGCCATAGAGGTGGGGCTCGACAGCGTCAAAGGGGAGGGAATGGAAGTCGGCCAGGAAGCGCTTGACCTGGGCAATACCGGCGGCGATGTCGCGGGTAACGGCATACACCTCAACCCTGTTGCAGGTGGACACAATGAGGCCTTCCGCAATATCGGGAAGAGAAACCAACTCGCGAAGTGGCTCTTCAATACTGTTGGCATCGAATGCCAGCTTTTCCCTGAGTTCTATGGGAGCTGAATGGTGGGATAGTCCCACAACGATAATGTTCATTGTTTCTGAATTACCTGTTGTAACTATGGAGCCCCGGCAGTAGGAGATTTACGCCGAGGAAAGTAAAAAGAAGAACACAAAAACCGACTATTGCCAAGATCGCGGCCCTGCTCCCCCGCCAACCGGTTGTCAGCCTGCCATGGAGGAGAGCGGCATAGACGAACCAGGTGATCAGGGACCAGGTCTCTTTCGGATCCCAGCTCCAGTAGGCGCCCCAAGCGGACTCAGCCCAGATGGCGCCGGAAATGATGGCAATCGTCAGCAGAGGAAAACCGATGGTCAAACAACGATAGTTGATGTCGTCAAGGACTTCCAGGGAGGGAAGCCGATGGTAGAGGGCACCCAGTTTCTTTTTTTTCAGGAAATGCTCCTGAAGCAGGTACATGATCCCCGCGCAGAAAGCCATGGCAAAGGCAGCATATGCGGCAAATGCGGCGATCGTATGAAATCCGAGCCAACTGCTTTTCAGTGCGGGATTCAGCGGGGTGATTGTCGAGGGGAATATCGTCGAAGCCAGCATGACCAGCAGCGCCAGCGGGGTCACAAAGGAACCAAGGATGGCAGAGCGATAGCGATGCTGAAATCCGAGAAATACTGCAACAATGGTCAGGCTGAAAAACGAAAGCGACTCATGGAGGTTGGTTATGGGGGTATGTCCCGCTTCCAGATACCGGGTAAAGGTGAATGCACAGTGGCAGAGAAAACCCGCCGCCAGCACCCACCGGGAAATACGGCCAATGGTATCACGTGGCCGGACGATGTACAGAAGGTACAGGAGAGTCGCCGCTCCATACAACACCAGAACCGTCACATAAAAAAATATGCTCATTCGGACTTCCTCTTCTCTAAACCCAGTTCATTGAGGCTGAATCCCGGACCGGCAATCTCCCGGAGCAGGCGGTCGACGGAATCCGGGGAGTCGCCGCGCAAAATGCCCGGCAGATTATGGGAAATAAGGGAGTTCAGGATTTCTTTCACCGCATGGCAGCCCTTTTTGGAAGCCAGCAGTTTCTCTCGGACCGCCCCCAGTATCCGCAGAACCTCGCCGTATTCCTCGCCATAGCGGGCATTCAGTTCTTCCCGGACCTCCCTGGCCAGTACCGGGCATTTGCCGCCGGTGGAAACGGTCAGTAACAATTCCCCCCGGGCCACGGCTGCCGGGGTGGTAAAATCGCTCCGATCCGGCATATCGGCAATGTTCGCCAATATCCGCCACTCCGCAGCCTCATCGGCCACAGCAGCGCTGATAGAGCGGTCGCCGGTGGCAACAAAGACCAGAAAAGCTCCGGCAAGATCGCCGCGACGATAGTCACGGTCACGGTAGCTGATATGCCCCTTCTCCAGAAGACTCAGAAGCCCCCGGGAAAGACGGGGGGCAATAACCGTCACCACGGCTCCCGCCTCCAGGAGTGTTCGGCACTTGCGCTCGGCAACAGCGCCGCCGCCAACAATAATGGCAACTTTGCCGCGAATGTCGAGATTGATGGGGTAATACTTCATAAACCGTTTCCTGTATCAGGACTGGAGACGTCTACAATATTCCAATATTCAGAAAATTTGGATAATTCTAGCACAGCATCGGAAACTGATGGAGAAATTTTTTCACTCCCGGCATACCAGGCCAATGGCTGAGCGCAGGACCATTGTATTCAATTCATGGAACTAATCTTTCGACAGCCCGGTCCGCTGAAGCTACTGCGTCCGGCACTTCCGGCCTCAACCTGGATCTGGGTACCAATGCGCTCTTTGAGGGCTGGAACGTGTGAGATGATGCCGATCAGCTTGCCGTCCTGCTGCAGGCCGGAAAGAGTTTCAAGGGCGGTTTCCAGGGCATCTTCGTCAAGGGTGCCGAAACCCTCGTCAAGAAACAACGAATCGACACGTACATTACGGCTGGCCATGCCGGAAAGACCGAGGGACAGCGCAAGGCTGGCAATAAAACTTTCACCACCGGAAAGATTTTTGGTTGAGCGGACCTCTCCGGCCTGGTAGTTGTCGATGACATTCAGTTCAAGCGGTTCTTCACTATCGCGTACCAGGATGTAACGGTCGTTCATCTTCTGCAGCTGACGATTAGCGTGGGCAACCATCAGTTCGAAGGTGAGCCCCTGGGCAAAATTGCGGAATTTCTTCCCGTCGCTGGAACCAATCAGCGCATGGAGCTGCTCCCAGCGGGCACATTCCCTTTTCTGCAACTCCATGGCCTGCATGCGGTCCTTCTGGCGCTGCTGCTGATCGGCATGCTGCTGAAGCCTCTGTTCGATTGCCCCTAAAGACTTTTGCAAATCATTCAACAGCCCGGTGATGGTTGCGTTTTCTTCCCTTATCTGCTCGAGAGTTTTTTCTGAGAGTTTTTTGTCAAGTTCCTGCTGCAGGGCGGTCAATCGGTCCCGACGGCGGGTTTGTATCTCCACCTCATCATGGTGCAGGGTTTTGGCTAGACGGGAAAGGTCATCATAACGTGCTTGCGGCAACCGCGCCTGCAAAAAAGCGCCCTCATCGGCAAAACCCGCTTCATGCAAATTTCGCTGCAGAGCAGATTGGAGCGTATCTACGTGCGTCGTCCTGGCTGCGATAGACTCGTTCAGTTTCTGCATCCGCTGCTCCAGCCCGGTGCTTTCATTCTGCTGGATATTCAGCTCACGCAGCGCTTCTTCGCGTCGCGTCGCAGCCTGGGAAAGCGCCGCCGCCAGCCGCCTTTCCTCGCTGTCAGGATTACGCTCGCCGAACAATTTCCGCCGCTGTTCGGCCAGGGACTCCCTTTGCAGCAGGCTTCCGGCAAGCCGCTGTTCCATGCTGGAGAGGTTTGTTTCGGCTGCGGCAAGGAGTGCCTGCGCCTGTTTCTTGTTGCCGCCCAGGTCTGCGAGCGCCTTTTCCAGACGTTCTTTTTCCTGCAGTCGTTGCACGTAGTCATTGCGGCGGCCAGTCAACGAGGCATACATTCCGTCGACAGTGTCCGGAGTTATGTCCTTATGACCATAAGCCTCGAACGCTCGTCCCGTTTCGGCAAGAGCCCGGTCGAGATCGTCCTGCAAGGCCGTACTCTCAAGGGTAAGACGCTTCTCTGTGCTCACCGCAGCTTGGCAGCCAAGTTCCGCTGCCTGCCGTGCCTTGTCGCGCTGATTCAGTACGTCCCTGGCCGTGTCGAGAGATATTTTCGCCTGTGACAGTTCCTTCTCCAGAACTTCGGCCTGACGGACAACGTCGCGGCAGGTGTCAAGCGCCTTCTGGCAGCTATCCAGTTCAATCCGGATTACTTCATCCCGCAACGAATTTTCGGCGATAATGGCAAGTTCGGCGAAACCGAGAGAACATAAAGCCTCATCGAGTCCCTGCCTCTCCCGGCACTCCTGCTGCTGCATATGTGCCTGCTCGATCTCTTTGGAAATACCAACGAGATCCACCCTGATACTTGAGAGCTGTTCGCAAACCTCTTTATATGTCGTACCTGCCTGTTCCAGCTCCCTCTGCGCATCGTCCGGCCGTGGTACGTTGCCGGCTGCATAGGGGTGCTCCATGGCACCGCAAAGCGGGCAGGGCGCGCCATCAACAAGATGCTCCCGCTCCTTTTCCAGGTCACGTACACGATTGAGCAGCACAAGCTTGTCCTGGAGCTGTCGGGCAACCTGCTCGCGCAACTCGCACTCCCTTGCCAAATCAGCCTCTTGAGCAACAAAGTCCAGACGCTTTTTTTCAAGGGTGTTCCTTTTTTCCTGGAGAGCAGCCAATCTTTGCCCGGCTTCCCCAATCCGTGCCAGTGCATCGTAAAGGCCAATCAGACGGCTTTGCCGGGTTGACAGCATTTCGGCATCTTCACGCCAAGATGAAAGCTCACGTCCCTGCACCAGGGTATCACGTTCTGCCTGCAGTACTTCCAGCTGTCTCTCAGCAACGGCTGCTGCCTGCAAGGTTCCCTGCCAATCGGCTTCTGCCAGCTGCAGCGCCCGCTCCAGGCACGTTCGTTGCGAGACATGCTGCTCCAGCTTTTTTCGACTTTCTGCAGCGTGAAGATCCAGCAACTTCAGCGCCTTGGCCTGCTGTTCAAGCCCTGTCAAAGCCTCGGCAAGGGTGGCATCCGTGCGGTGCTCGTTCAGAAAGGAATCAACGGCACTCAGCTGGCCCACAAGCCCCTGCATTTCTTCATCTATTTTTCGCAAGGCAAGCCCGATGATCTCCGCACTGCTGCTCCAGTGCTTCAGCGTCCGCCTGCTGCCCCTTCACCTGAGAATGTACTTCAGCAATCGTACCATCGAGCGCACGTGTTGTGCGGATGAGCTCTGCCTCTTGCTGCTGCTCGTCCCGGGCTTTCTGGAGATCGAGATCCGCTTGTGCCAGGGCAGCAACAGCTGACTGCAATCTCACCTGCGTTTGGGGAAACAGTTCAGCGATACTCGCCAGTTCGGATTGATCATCTGTCAGTTGCTTTCTACTGGCGACGAGCTCTGCATACCCGCCCTCGAGAGTCATGGCACGCGTGGCCTGCGCCAGGGATTCGAGCTCCGGGGCAGCCGCTCGCTTTTGCGCTTCAAAGGAAAGCCAGGCCTCTTCCAGCTGTCCTATCTCCCCCTCCAGAAGCGCTATCCGCTCTTTCCAGCTCTGGGCATCACGGATTCCCCGCAGAGAAGCCAGGAGCGACGTCTCCTGCTGTTGCTTTTCCGTCTGCTCCCGGTGAAGGCTCTCCTCTTCCTCAGGGGCAAGAAGTTGCATCCCTTCAAGCTCCAGTCGCATCGACTCCAGCTTCTTCCGCTGTTCCGTTGTAGACAAGTGGACCTGAATGGAAATCTGGCTGTAGATCGCGGTGCCGGTGATCTGTTCCAGGATCGGAGCGCGCTTATCGGGGGTCGCCTGAAGAAAAGCGGCAAATCCCCCTTGAGCCAGCAGCATCGAACGGGTGAACCGATCAAAGTCCATGCCGGTGACCTCTTCCACCTTTTTTGCCACGGCAGTCAGCTTTGATTCAATAATATGTCCGCTTCCGGCCTCAACGATCTCATGCCTCGGTGCCTGCAACGGCCCGTCCGCACGCTTGCGCGAACGGTGCTGGCTCCAGTGGCAGCGAAAACATCCCTTGGCCGTTTCAAAGGCAACCTCGGCATAACATTCGCCCGTTTGCCGCGAGATGATTTCGTTGTCGTTCTGGGTTATTTTGCTGAGACGCGGGGTCTGGCCGTAGAGAGCCAGACAGATAGCGTCAAGGATGGTGGTTTTCCCGGCGCCGGTCGGTCCGGTGATGGCAAAAATGCCGCTGGAGACATAATCGGGATGGGTAAAATCGATATTCCATTCACCGGCCAGAGAATTCAGATTTTTGAAAGACAGCTGCAGAATTCTCATTATTCTCCCCGCGGATCCTCTTCATGCAAAGCGAGAACCGCCTCCCGAAAAACCGCGGCCAGTTCGCCCTGCTGTTCAGCGGGCACCTCGTGGGCTGCCAGGCAGCGCGCAAATACGTCGTCGACAGTAAGATCATCCAGGGTCTCTTCTGCTGCCATGCGCTTCAGGGCCTGCTGCACCAGTCGCATGTTCTTTGAGCGAAGAATTTCCAGGGACGTTCCATCGATCAGTTCCCGCAAACGGTCCTGCAGATCAGCAACGATATCCTCTCCTTCGTAGACAACCTCCAGCCAGACCGGTGAGCAATCCCTCTTCAGCTCCGCAATCCGCTCCGCAATGCGGTTCCAGTCACCACGCACCGTTGCCAGCGGCTGAAAACAGGGCACGGCAACTTCCCGTACCGCAACATCGTTGCGATCCACATTCAGCACCAGAACTATCTTGCCCTGTCCCGCCTCACCAAAACTCATCGGCAGAGGAGACCCCGAGTAGCGGCAGACATCAGAGCTGCTGACACGTTGTGCCACATGCAGGTGCCCAAGGGCCAGGTAGTCGAAACAATCGGGAAAGATATCGGCAGTGACCTGACCAAGGGTCCCCACATACAGTTCCCGCACCCCATCGCCGTCAAGTGTCCGGCCGCCGCTCGTGAACAGGTGTCCCATGGCAATAATGGAGATACCTCCTCCCAGTGCAACACTTTTGGCCATGGCAGCATCAGCCACTTTTCGGTAATGGTCGCGGATACCCTCGATCAGCTTGCGCCCCTTGTCCTCAAAGGTCTCGCCAGCCTCGGCGTGGCGAATATCGCGGTCACGCAGGTAGGGAACGGCGCAGACAATCATTTCCGGTTTTCCGGCAGCATCATTCAGCACCACCAGTTCGTCTTCCGCCGCCTCGGCCATGCAGCCGACAACGTGGACATTGAGATGGCGCAACACCTCCCGAGGTGCATTGAGGAGGGAGGGAGAATCGTGGTTACCCGCCGTGACCACCACGTGACGGCAGCCGGCGCCGGCACAACGGCACAAAAAGCGGTAGTAAAGCTCCAGTGCCCGATTGCTGGGTGTGCCGTTGTCGAAGATATCCCCCGCCACCAGCAGTGCTTCGATCCCTTCGTTTTCAATACAGCAGAGCAGCCAGTCGAGAAAACTCTCGAACTCCTGGTAGCGTTTCCGGCCGTACAGAGCCCGCCCGATATGCCAATCCGATGTATGCAGAACTTTCATGCAGTAACAGCCCTTTGTTTCGCTTACACAATACAAATCAGACAATGACAGGGAATGTGCCGGAGAGCACACATACTGAACTCTTTGCTTCTAGCCCGGCCTGGACCCACTTGTCCGACTCGTTATCACCATGGAATTGCAACATTTTTATAGCAAGTGCCCATAGCAAGTGCAAGGAGAAAGTGGGAAGGAAAATATGAGTGGCTACGATGGTGAAGATCTTTTTTCAAAAGTTTCCGGAAACCGGTACGTGATTATTTTCAGAGAATTTTCACATCAGCTCAACTCCATAACGGCATTCATTTCCTTGAATATATTTCACAGTGTCAATCAGTGACTGCTTGACCTCTGTTCCACTGATAGGGCATGATAACAGTCACAAAACTAGCCTTGCTGTATCTCAGTCAATCAACAAGGAAACAACACAAAAATTCTTCGCCGGGTCTTGACGCACAATTCATGAATGCTAAAGTGAACCGGGGTCATCAATCGTTTTGACCTCAAACGGATTATTATTTCTCTGGAGGTTATACATGAAAAAACTGTTTCCCATTCTTGTGATTCTGGCGTTTGTGGCAGGGTTGTCACAAACAGCTTGTGCAGAAAACGAAAAACCAAAGAAAGTGGAAATATTGTCTGCATTCGATGTCGCTACTTTGATGGAAAAAGGTTCCAGTGATGCCGATATCGCAAATTTATTAGCGAAGCAGAGGGGTGTCGACAGGACAGCTGCACCCTTAAAAGAGAAAACCGACCAACAGGCAATATATTACTTGTTAACGTATGCAAAACCGAAGGGCAAGGTTCCAGACCTGGGAAAAACCGTTGTTCATAAGGCCCAGGGAGACACGGCCATGAAGGCAGGTCAATACGAAAAAGCCGCCACAGAATATAGCCTTGCCATCAACTTTACGAATACCGATTATCAACCATACAAATTACGGGCAGACAGCTACATAGACTATCTCAAAAGGGAGTCGGCCGCTTCTCCAGGCGCAGGCACAGCAAAAGACAAACCCGCTATGTCCGAAAAAACGAGAAGTTTATTTTGCAACAGCATCTATAATGACTACCATTTTGCCTCCTTATTGAATAATAACCAGGTCCAGTCCGCCATCCTGGAAATGGACAGGTTGAGGGACAGGATGCAGGAACTGCGTAACAATCCAGATCCAAGCGTTGATTACAAGAGGAAATCCTACGAAAACATCTTGAACATGCGCCTCCTGCAGCAAATTTACTATCGCCAGAGAGAAGCGTACCAGGCAGGAGTAAACCTCAGAAGGGCGCAAACGGAATACAATACCGTCTGTGCGAATGAGGAAGCAAATCGCAAAGCCCTGGTCAGACTCGCAAGAGATAAAGCGAGAGACAAGAAATGGATGAAATTCGGAGAGAAAGAAGACGAGAGCTACTTCTACGATACATCTAATCTTGCAAAATCAAATGGAAGCATAACGGCGTTGTTTCTCAAGGAAAACACCTATGACGAAAAATCATATCAGCTGACAAAGCTTTCGCTGGACTGCAAGAAAAAGACGTACACCACTCTGGAATATTCCGGCTACGATGGAGATGGCAAACAGGTGTTTCAGAAAAAGTTCAAGAATACCGACAGTAAAAGTGCAGCTCCCGACTCGGCCGAAGCTTTGCTCCTTGGTGCTCTCTGCAAATGAAGCCGAAAGGGATCAGCAGCTGTGTCGCAATCACGGTTTCTATCCCAGATTTTAACCACAACCGATATGAAAGAATGAACCCGGATTGGAAAGTAAAAGAAAGGAATCACACCGTTCCATGAAAAAGTATCTATACACGGTCTTTTTTGTCCTTCTCCTGGCCTTAACCTTCCTCTCCGGTTATTGGTTCAGTCAAAGGCATTCCCCGGATACGGTTTCCTCAGGGGGGCATAAAATACTTTACTATACCGATCCGATGAATCCCGGCCAACGCTACGACAAACCAGGAGTGGCACCGTGCGGCATGGCCCTGGAGCCGGTATATGCCGACGGGACAGACGAGAAGAGCGGAATGGGAGCGATGCCGAACGGCACGGTCCGCATCAACACGGAGAAACAACAGCTCATCGGTGTACGCGTAGAACCGGTGGAAAAAGCTTCCGCAACGCATACGATACGGGTCCTGGGTACTGTTGCAGCGGATGAGACACGAGTCTACCAGATCAATGCCTATACCGATGGCTGGATCACGAAGGTAGCGCCGGTCTCCACCGGAAGCCTGGTAAAAAAGAATGAACTACTGGCAGAGTTCTATACGCCTGAATTTTATACAGCACAACAGGCCTACCTTTCCATTCTGGGAACTGCGGTAAACCCTCAGACAACGGTGACGCCCTATCAGCAGTACCAGATAGCTCCGGTGGGAACAAACATTGATAAATATCGGGATAATCTTCTGAACCTCGGAGTATCGGAGTCTCAGATCGATGAAATTGCGCAAACTCGCAAAGAGTCCAAGAACATTGTGATTCGGTCTCCCGCACAAGGATTTATCCTGGTGCGCAACGTGTCTCTGGACCAGAGGTTCCTCAAGGGCTCGGAGTTGTTCAGAATTGCCGATCTGCGCAAGGTCTGGATCCTGCTGGATACCTACGAAAACGAGGCGCGCTATTTCCGGCCTGGCCAATCCGTTCAGGTCAGCTATCAGGGAAAAATGCTCAAGGCCAGGGTCAGCAAAGTCCTGCCGGTGTTCGATCCTTCCACCCGGACGCTCAAGGTCCGACTGGAGGCGGACAACCCCGGCTTTACACTTCGGCCGGATATGTTCGTGGATGTGGAGCATACGGTCAGCATGCCGCCGGCAATTACCGTACCGGTTGACGCCGTACTGGATTCCGGCCTGAAAAAGACCGTTTTCGTCGAACCGTCCCCAGGATACTTTGAGCCGCGCGAAGTGGAAACCGGCCGCTACTTCGACGGCCGAGTGGAAATTGTCAAGGGACTAAAACCGGGCGAACAAATCGTGGTTTCAGGCAATTTCCTGATCGACTCCGAAAGCAGGATGAAGACCGCAACCGATGGAATGTCCGGAACCGGCTCTCTCGATCCCTCCTGTGGCATGATGGTGGATGAGGGTAAGTCCAAAGCCGAAGGGCTGACCAGCGTGCACCAGGGAAAGACCTACTACTTCTGCTCTCCGCAGTGCAAGCAGAACTTCGACAAGGCACCGGAAAAATACCTGAAAAAATCGATGCACATGGAATCAATGCCTGACGCTTCACAGCAGAAATCCATGAAAAAGAGCACGATGAAGACCTCAACCAATGGAATGTCCGGAACCGGCAGCCTCGATCCCGTCTGCGGCATGATGGTTGATGAGGCTAAGTCCAAGGCCGAGGGGCTGACCAGCGTGCACCAGGGAAAGACCTACTACTTCGACTCTCCGCAGTGCAAGCAGAACTTCGACAAGGCACCGGAAAAATACCTGAAAAAACCGATGCACATGGAATCAATGCCTGACGCTTCACAGCAGAAATCCATGAAAAAGAGCACGATGAAGACCTCAACCGATGGAATGTCCGGAACCGGCAGCCTGGATCCCGTCTGCGGCATGATGGTTGATGAGGCTAAGTCCAAGGCCGAGGGACTGACCAGCGGACATCTGGGAAAGATCTACTACTTCAGCTCTCCGCAGTGCAAGCAGAAATTTGACATGGCCCCGGAAAAATACCTGAAAAAACCGATGCACATGGAATCAATGCCTGACGCTTCACAGCAAAAAACCATGAAAAGCGGCGGGCACCAGCATGATTGACCGGATCATCGAGTTCTCCGCCGCAAACCGGCTGATCATTATTCTGCTCGTGGCCATGGCCGCGGTCGCGGGCTGGTGGTCCATGAAGCACATGACCCTCGATGCCATTCCCGATCTTTCCGACACCCAGGTAATTATCTACTCCCGCTGGGACCGGAGCCCGGATATCATCGAGGACCAGGTTACCTACCCCATCGTAACGGCCATGCTCGGCTCGCCAAAGGTGAAAACCGTCCGTGCCTTTACCGACTTCGGCTATTCCTTCGTCTATGTCATTTTTGAAGAGGGAACCGATCTTTACTGGGCCCGCTCGCGAACCCAGGAGTATCTATCCGGTGTTCTGCAGCGCCTTCCGGAAGGGGTGCGAACCGAACTGGGGCCGGATGCCACCGGCGTCGGCTGGATCTTCCAGTATGCGCTGGAGGATACCAGCGGCAAGCACAGCCTGGCAGAACTCCGCTCATACCAGGACTGGTATCTCAACTATTACCTCAAGTCAGTGCCCGGGGTTGCGGAAGTGGCCCCGATCGGAGGTTTCGGTCAGCAGTACCAGGTCAACCTTGACCCCAACCGGCTCCAGGCCTACGGAATCTCAATCAATCGTGTCGTGGAGGCGGTGCGTGGCGGCAACAGCGAAGCTGCCGGCCGCCTGATCGAGTTCGGCGGAACCGAATACATGGTGCGCGGCCGCGGCTATGCCCGCTCCATTGCCGACTTCGAAAACATCGCCGTTTCTGCCAGTGAAGACGGCACGCCGATACGGATAAAAGATCTGGGCAAGGTCGTTCTTGGACCGGACCTGCGAAGGGGCGTCTCCGACCTGGACGGTCAGGGGGAGGCTGTTTCCGGTATCGTGGTAATGCGCCAGGGACAAAACACCCTCGACGTCATCCGGAGGGTAAAAGCAAAGCTGAAGGAAATCGAACCGGGCCTCCCGGCCGGGGTAAAGGTCGTTCCCATCTATGACCGGTCCCAGCTTATCGAGAAATCCATCGATAACCTCACCACAACCATCCTGGAAGTTATCCTGACGGTTTCGCTGGTCATCCTGATCTTCCTCTGGCACATTCCCAGCTCCATAATCCCGATCATCACCATTCCCCTTGCCGTGCTCATCTCCTTTATTCCCCTTAAGCTGCTGGGCATCAATGCCAACATCATGTCGCTTGGAGGGATTGCCATCGCCATTGGCGCCATGGTCGATGCTGCCATCGTCATCGTCGAACAGACGCACAAGAAGCTGGAGATCTGGGAACAGGAAGGCCGCAGGGGAGAATACCGGACCGTCGTGCTCGGGGCGCTCAAGGAGGTTGCCGGACCAAGCTTCTTCGCCCTGCTGGTGATTGCCGTCTCCTTTCTCCCGGTCCTCACCCTGGAGGCCCAGGAAGGCCGTCTTTTCAAACCTCTCGCCTATACCAAGACGCTTTCCATGATGGTGGCAGCTTTTCTCACCATAACCCTCGATCCGGCGCTGCGTATGCTTTTGACCCATGTGCAGAACTTCAGTTTCCGGCCGCGCTGGTTGTGCAGAACCGCCAACGCGGTACTGGTGGGCAAGATCAGGCAGGAAAAGAATCATCCGATCAGCCGCTTCCTGATACGGCTCTATGAACCGTTGGCAACCTGGGCTTTGCGGCGGCAAATCACGTGCTGGGAACCGCTCTCGTTCTCATCGTTCTCACCGTTCCGGTCTTCATGAAGCTTGGCTCCGAGTTTATGCCGCCGCTTGACGAAGGCTCTCTCATGTACATGCCGACCACCATGCCGGGCATCTCCATCACCGAGGCGCAAAGGCTGCTGCAGGTGACCGACAGGATTATCAAGGGTTTCCCCGAAGTGGACCGCGTGCTTGGGAAGGCCGGTCGGGCCGAGACATCCACCGACCCGGCACCTCTCTCCATGCTTGAGACGGTGATAACCCTGAAACCAAAGTCAGAGTGGAGCAAAAGGGACACCTGGTACTCGTCCTGGGCACCGGATTGGCTCAAGGTACCGCTGCGTGTCATTACCCCCGATACCATCTCACGTGAAGAGCTGGTGGCCCGGTTGAACGACGCCCTTAAAATTCCGGGGGTTTCCAATGCCTGGACCATGCCGATCAAGGGCAGAATCGACATGCTCACCACCGGCATACGTACCCCGGTCGGACTGAAAATCTCCGGAGGGAACCTGGTCACCATTGAGGATATCGGTGCCCGGGTCGAATCTCTTCTCAAGATCGGTCAAGGGGGCTCGCAACGTCTTTGCCGAACGTACCAGCGGAGGGTATTTCCTTGACATAGACTGGAACAGGGAGGAACTGGCCAGGTACGGCCTGAGTGTGGACGAAGCACAGCGGGTGGTACAGAGCGCCATCGGCGGGGAAAACGTAACCACTGCCATCCAGGGCCGCGAACGCTACCCGGTCAATGTTCGCTACCTGCGTGACTTCCGCAGCGACCTGGGCGCATTACGCCGGATTCTGGTCCCGGTGGAAAACGGCAAGAAACAGATCCCCCTCGAGCAACTGGCCGAGATAGGCGTCAGCGGAGGAGCTTCCATGATCCGCGACGAGGACGGACTGCTTACCGGATACGTCTATCTGGACATCGCCGGTCAGGATCCGAAGAGTTTCATCGACAATGCCGGGAAGCTGATCCGGGAAAAAATCGAGCTGCCTCCCGGTTACGCCATCTCCTGGAGCGGCCAATACGAGGCCATGGCTCGTGTCAAAGAGCGGTTGAGCGTCATTATCCCCCTCACACTTCTCTTTATCCTGATACTGCTCTATCTCAATACCCGCTCCATGGTAAAGACGATGATCGTACTGCTCGCCGTGCCTTTTTCCGCCATCGGCGCCGTCTGGTTCCTCTATCTGCTGGGATACAACATGAGTATCGGGGTCTGGGTCGGCTTGATAGCCCTCCTCGGCGTCGATGCCGAAACCGGGGTCTTTATGCTCCTCTATCTTGATCTTGCCTATGCGGCAGCAGGAAAAGAGGGGCGTCTCCGCAACCGTGAAGAACTCCGCCAGGCGGTGCTCGAGGGGGCGGTGAAGCGGCTCCGGCCCAAGGTCATGACCGTGGCGACCATGTTCCTCGGCCTGCTCCCCATCATGTGGGCGGTCGGAACAGGTTCCGACGTCATGAAACATATTGCGGCCCCCATGGTCGGCGGCATCTTCACCTCCTTCCTTATGGAGCTGATGGTCTATCCGGTCATCTTCGAAATGTGGAAATGGCACTTCGAGGTCAAGAAGGGATTACCCGCTGTTCCGAGCAAAGGCGTGCTGTCATCATGACACCGATAGACCTGCCAGGATTTGAAAACCTGGCAGGTCTGCCTTACATTTCGATCACAACTATATTCAGGAGGCTAAAACGATATGAAGTCTGGGTATTCAAAAAATTACTCTTTCACGCTGGCGATTGCTGCCTTCTTTGCCCTTATTCTCTGTTTCAACGCCTCCGCTTCATTTGCCGCCGGAGGGATGCCTTTACGGGTCGGTGACTCGCCACCCCGCATCAAACTCAACGATCTTAACGGTTCAGTTGTCAGGATTCCGGACGATTTCAGGGGCAAGGTTGTCATACTCCACTTCTGGACAGGCGGGTGCAGCTCATGCGCGGAGGAAATGCCGGCCATGGAAAAGCTCTACGAGAAGTACGCAAGGAAAGGACTTGTCATCCTGGCCGTGAACGTTGGGCAAAAAAAGGAACTCGTGAAAAGGCTGGTAAAGGACGCGGGGATCAATTATCCGGTACTCCTCGACCCTGACCGGAGGATGGCCGACAACTATGATGTGGTCGGTGTGCCGAGAACCTACCTGGTCGACAGGAAGGGAGTTATTCGCTACAAGATCCTCGGCAGTGCCTCCAGTGAGACGTTGAAAAAACAGATTCTCAGCCTGCTGTAGCGTTACATTCCTCTCAGGTTTTCATCGTGAAGCTGGAAAACAGTATCGGCCAGCTGGCAATGGCGGTAAACAGGAGATAGCAGAGGATTGAAACAAGGGCAAGTTTCTTGCGCAGCACCGGCACTGTCTCGGCCAGGCTGGCGATTTTTCTGAAAGGCATCAGCATCCCCGTGCCGAGTCCGGCGACCGTGCCGACCAGGAGAAAGATGTACAGAGGATAGCCCACGTAGCCGTATTCTTTCTGGAGGATGCAGAACGGGCAGTGGTGGGTTGGCAGTTCGTAAAAGTAGAGAGAGATGAAAGAGATAACGGATACGATGGAGACAACGAAGGCAATGCCGCTCAAAACCGCGAACAACCACCCTCCTTTTCCACTCCTGTAAAACAGGATACCTGCTACGAGAGTCAACGCCATTACGGTATAAAATACGCCCATCATGGGAAACGCCGGCAGAGAAGCGATTTCCGCCGCCACCCCACTGCTTTCCGAGGAGAAGAGACTGCCGCAGCAGGATGTTATGACATCAGGCCGGAGACCGAGGAAATAGAGCCACTGCATGATTGCTTCAACAACCACCAGCGGGGCAAGGAACAGCAGAAACCAATATTTTATCCGTACCAGAGGGTAATCGTATCCCCTGCTGTCGGCGTAATTCAGGATCAGCCAGAGGCCGGCAAGGATGAAGGTCGCAATCTTGCAGAGGAGAACCGGGTAGCCGAAAGAGTTTACGGTCAGCGTACCGACCGCGCACATGGCGCCGGTAAAGAGCGGGCAGATGTCGTCTGCCGTATAGATGAAGAGAAACAGGGAGATAAGCTGGAAGAACAGGAGATATCCAAGGATCGTCGAAACAAGGTAGGTCTTTCTTTCCAGCATCAGCTGCCGTTCGCTGCCGCTGGAAATATCCCAGCCACGCAGGATGTCGATACCGCAAAAAGCGGCGTAAAGCACCATCCCTCCAACCAGGAGGGAGGAGACCAGCAGCGAAAGGATTCCCGGATGCAGGATCATCGGGCATCTCCGCCGCTCACCAGCTTCCCGTCTCTCATCTCAAGCACCGTGTCCACCAGCTCCGATTCGAAGACGATCGGATCGTGGCTGGAAATCAGGATGGTTTTTCCCTTTCCTTTCAGGTCCCGCATACTATCCATGAACTCCAGGGAAAGCCGGGTATCGAGATGGGCGGTCGGCTCATCCGCGATGATGATCTCGGGATTGTTGACCAGCGCCCTGGCAATGGCTACCCGCTGGGCCTCTCCCCCGGAGAGCCATTCAACCCTGGCCGTTGCCCGGTGGGAAAGGTTGAAGGCATCAAGAAGCTCCAGCGCCCTTTTCCTGAGCGAGGAAAATTTCTCCCCCGTTGGATATACCGGAACCATGACATTTTCCAGCGCCGTGACACCCTTGATGAGATTGAGCTGCTGGAAGATGAAGCCGAAAGTCTGTCGCCGTATCTCGGTCAAAAATCGTTCAGGCAGGCTGGTTATCTCCCTGTCCCTGAGATAGATCCTGCCCGAAGTGGGCCTGGACATGCAGCCGAGAACCGTCAGCAGCGTGGTCTTCCCGGATCCGCTCGGCCCCTTCAAGACCGTTACCTTCCCCATTTCCACACACAGATCAACCCCATCCACCGCCGTATATTCGTTGGGGCGCCCCTGATTAAAGACCTTCGTAACCTTATTGATGGTAATCATCGGCAGCCTGCTCCTATCTCATGACCGAATCAGGGTCGATGGTCGCGGCCCGCCAGGCCGGGATGATGGTTGTTACCGTGTAGGGAACGACGGAGAGAAAGAAAAGCGTTATCAGGTGGTTGACGTTGATATACGGAACAAGCTTGAAATCGGGATAGAGAATTGACCAGCCCTTCAGCACCGGCAGAAAGAGGGCGGACGAGGTAAAGAAGACATGAACGTACGCCAGAATGACCCCGGCCAGGAATGCGGTCAAAGAAACCACCGTCCCTTCCCAGAACTTCATGATCAGAACGTCGGATGTTTCCCAACCAACCGCCTTGAGTATGCCGATCTCCTTCTTCTCGTCGGCGCTGAGTCCGGCCGCCCGGTCCCAGGCAAAGATGATGAAAGAGAGGATCGTGGTACAGAGGATGACCAGCATGATGCCGCTCCGCCAGTTGAAGACCGCATCATAGGTGCGCATGATCTCATCGCGGATAATGGGGCGGGAATCGGGAAGAAGCTTCCGGATTTTTTCAGCAACAGTCGGAATCTCCCGTCTGTTGCGCACCGTCAGGAGGAGGTCTGTGGCTTGGTCCGGCGGGATGCCGGAAAGGTCCCGATAATCCTCCGCCGAAATCTGGATGAGGTCTGCGGAGACAAGCTGGGAATCCGCCGAGAGAACGTCGGTAATAGTATAGTTGCGTGCCGCGCCATCGTGTCCGGTAAAGCTCAGGGTGTCTCCCTTGTAGGCATGACGGGTTTTTGATATTCCTGATCCGATGATGATGGAACCCTTCTCGTGGGAAAAGGTCTCCGGGACAACAAAGGTGTAATTCGCCTTGACCTCCGGGTCATAGTAATACCCCCACAAGCGTTCCCGCACGGCAACGACACCGCGGATATTCCGGATTTTTTTCGCGTAGGCAACCGGTATCGGAGAATAGCGCCCGGTCATGGTCTTCTGGACAATTATCTCGGGGGCGTCTTTCAGAATAAGCTTGGCCTCCCTCTTCAAGGCATTGGTAAAAAACATCACCGATGCCAGGAGAAAGACCACTATGGTATAGATCAAAAGGAGGGCGAGATTCTTACCCTTTCTCCGCAGGAGAGAAGAAAGGGTAAACTCTAATGATGTGTCTATGACGCTCAACTGTTTTTGCCATGAGTCCTTATTTCTATCGGGGAGGCAGCATGAGAGACCCCGAGGGGAAGTGTTCCAGCGACATGGGGAGTTCCTGAAACGGGGTACGCAGGTCGGTCTGGGTTATGTGCCGGGTATAACTCGCCTCGGTAAAGAGACAGAGGTCGCTGAGTCCAAGATCCCGCACCATACCTGCCATGGTATCCAGAGAATGTTTTTCTGCAGCTTGTCTGTATCGGGCATGGGGAAAGAGCGCGCTGAAGGTTGCCGCAAGAAGTGCCAGGAAGACAAAATAGCAGGATGATTTTCTCATGGACGTCACTCGAGACTCTTCATGACCGTGTCGTTTATCTCCCCAAAGGTAAGGATGGCCCTTCCCTTGTGGTCCTTCAGAAATTCCTGCGCGTCCGACTTCTTTTCGAACGGGACCAATTCTTTCCCCATCGGTCCGTATACATCACCTCCGGAAACATAGTATGCCTTGCGTCCGTCGATGTAGCGGAGAGAATAGTAATCCGTCACATACACAGCAGAGATATCAGCCGGTTTCCTTCCAGGCGCATAGCGGGAAAGATTTCGGTAATATTTGAGCATATCCTTCGCACCGTCAAAAAACACATGGACACCATCGCGAAACTGGATCTGGGCAGCGAAATCGGGATATTTAGCCACGAACATGCCGCAAACCGGGCACTTGTCCTTCGCCTCAGGTCTCATCGGCTTCGGGTTCGCTGCAAAGGCGGCAACCGCGAAAAAAATCACTAGGGCCAGCGTGCAGAGAAGTAGTACCGATTTTCCTGGCGAATTCTTCCGAAGGGACATATCTAGACTCCTGCGAACATGATTTAAAAGTTGAAAGTATACAGAAATTGCCACCCTTGTCAAACTCGGGTGCCGGATTGGCCTTGAAATTGTTCACTAAATAGACGGCTTGAAAAATGAACATATCGTTATATGCTTATTTTATATAATATATTCATAACACTTCTTGACATGAAAAAGATTATTTGTAAAATTGACTCTTACAAAAGTAAGTTTTTGTAGCAATTTTGTAAACTTTATGAAATAGTAACCTATCAATATCATTATATTTTCATCCTGTTATCCGCTGCAGGACAAGAGCAGTTTTCCCATATTTTACCGAAGAGCAGAATTTTCGTGAGAAATTCACGAGGAAATACATCATGAATTTACGCCTGACCTCACATATAGTTGTAATGATGTTCCTTGGCGTTATGGTTACCCCTTTGTTTACGTCCTACCATAACCCGTACGCAGGGCACATTGATCAGGCCCAGGTCCAGCATCTGGAATCACACACCAGAAAAGACAAAAAACATATCCAGTACCTGGGCTTTCTGCCACCTCCGGCAAAGGTCATTTTACGGACCTTCTCCTTCAACAATTCTGATTACGTATACCCACTCCAGACCTGTTCCTCGGGGGTTATCATATCGTGTCGCGCACCTCCAGCATAACAACCGCATAATCATCCCAACACTATCAACCTCAATCAAAGGAGGTACAACACCATGCAAGCACCTACAATAGTATTCGGCTTGTGCCTGATATTGGCATTTGCAGTCCCATCCTGGGGAGGCAAAAATAAAAGCGCCCCTCAAAATCCATCTCAGCAGACAAGTGTAACCCCGGCCCCTGTCGCATTGCCCGGCGGCTATGTGCGGAATCCTGCCGATATTAAAGAGAGACAGCAATACTTGAAAAATTTACAGCAGAAGGCTAAAGAAGCGGCAGCCAATCGTGCCGCAGCTAAAGCAAAACAGGCGGGTCAGCAAACAACGGCTCCCCCTCAGAAAAATACAGGAGGATTACAATGAAAGGACGCGACTTTTTGACACGCCTTTGTCTGTCATTGGCGGCGACCATCCTCGTCTGCAGCTTTGGCACGGGAAGCTCCATTGCCAAGCCTTTAACGTCCCCAGGTAATGTTCCGGACTATTGGGAGACCCCCAACTGGGCCTTCAGTCCGGCACTGCATAAATTCATGGACGGTTTGCCAGGGTTGTGCACAACCTCCAGTCCCACCGACCCGGGCAAGAATAACCTCGGACAATGTATTCCCGTTGCCGAACCTGACCAGACTACCTATCCGGGTTCCGATTACTATGAGATCGAGGTGGTCCAGTATCACGAGCAGATGCATTCGGAACTGCCCGCAGTAACCGGCAGTGACAATATGTACCCGAACGCGGCCGGCGGAACCGTACTCAGGGGCTACCGGCAGATCAATACCGCTAACCCCAATTTATTGACTCCTCACTTTCTCGGGCCCCTGATTATTTCCCAGAAGGACCGACCGGTGCGCATCAAATTTATCAACAACCTTCCCACCGGCGTCGACGGCAATCTTTTCCTGCCCGTGGACGGCACCATCATGGGTTCCGGATACCTTTGACATTGACTACGATCCGGCCACAAAGGCTCCCACAGCTCTGAACTCGGGAACTTTTACCCAAAACAGGGCACTCCTGCATCTCCATGGCGGTCGAAACCCCTGGATCAGTGACGGTACTCCGCACCAATGGATCACCCCTGCAGGAGAATCAACCACCTATCCTAAAGGGGTCAGCGTATCCTATGTTCCCGACATGTGGTTTGATGCAGGCGGGGCCACCATTACTGCCTGCGCAGGACAGATAACCTGTGCCACACCAGGCGCGACCAACAACCCCGGTCCCGGCGCTCAGACCTACTTCTACACCAACGAACAGAGCGCCAGACTCATGTTCTACCACGACCATGCCTGGGGGATCACCCGTCTCAACGTCTATGTGGGCATGGCAGCCGGCTATCTGGTCCGTGACACGGTCGAGCAAAACCTCATTACCGCTGGGACGATTCCCGGGGCGATTGCAGGTTCAGAGATTCCTCTTGTCATCGAAGATAAGACTTTCGTTGACGACACAACCATTAAAGACACTGATCCGACTTGGGCCTGGGGCTCAGCACCGACAACCAGTGTAATACCTCAACCAAGCGTAACCGTATCAGGACAGGGCATGACCCCCGTGAAAGGCGACCTTTGGTGGCCTCACGTATATATGCCTGCCGAGAACCCCTATGACACCACCGGTGCCGGCCCCTTAGGCCGCTGGGTCTACGGTCCCTGGTTCTTCCCGCCAACTCCGGTATGCGGATCATCACCTGATGCCGTACAACCTTTCTGTATTGACGTTGGCACTCTGCCGAATCCCTATTATGGAGTAGCTAACCCGAACCAGGCTCCCGAGATCCCGGGCACACCTAACGTATCCTGGGGTGCCGAGGCTTTTCTGGACACAATGACGGTCAACGGCACTGCATACCCGAAAGTCACTTTAGCTCCGCAAGCCTACCGCTTCAGAATCCTGAATGCCTCCCATGACCGCTTCGTGAATCTGCAGCTCTATGTCGCCGATCCGGCTTTTGCCGCGGCGACACCGGTGCCGCTGACGGAAGTTAAAATGGTTCCGGCAGCTTTCAACGCAGCCTACCCTGCAGGCTGGCCGCAGGATGGCAGAGAAGGCGGCGTGCCTGATCCTGCCTTGAGAGGTCCTGCGTTCATCCAGATCGGAACGGAAAGCGGTTTCCTGCCAAATCCGGTAGTGCTCCCCAACCGTCCGGTTAAATGGAACACCGACGTAACCCAGTTCAACGCGGGTAACGTACTCCAGCAGAATGAAGGAGGCGGCACCCTATTTCTGGGCCCCGCAGAGCGAGCAGACGTTATCGTTGACTTCACCGCGTTTGCCGGCAAGACCCTGATACTCTACAATGACGCACCAGCCCCGTGGCCTGCGCTTGACCCGCACTACGACTACTATACCGACGACCCGGACCGCCAGGACATCGGCGGGGCACCTTCCACTCCAGCGGGGGTGGGTCCGAATGTGCGGACCATCATGCAGATCAACATATCGGGCAGCGGCGGCATCGCCACTCCGGATTACTATAATCCGACTACCTTGGCCAACCTGCAGACCGCGTTCGCCTCGACTACCACAACTCCGGGTGCCTTCGCGCAAGATCAGGATCCGATTATCGTAGGCCAGGCCGCCTACAACAACACATACCCCAACACCACGTTCCCATCAACCTATCCGAACTGGGGAATTTCGAGAATCACCGACGACACCCTCAGCTTCCAGACGGTTGACGGTACCATAGTAAGCAATTATCCGATGAAGCGTAAGGCCATCCATGACGAAATGGGCGGGACCTTCGACGTCTACGGCCGCCTGGCCGCCAAGTTGGGGCTTGAAATACCGTTCGCCAATGCGGCATTCCAGACCTTCGTCCTCCAGAATCTGGTCGATCCGCCTACCGAAACGGTACGCAACAATGAGGTACAGATCTGGAGAATAACTCACAACGGTGTTGACACCCACCCCATCCACTTCCATCTCTTCGATGTCCAGGTAATCAACCGCGTCGGTTGGGATGGCTTCATCCGGCTCCCTGACGACAACGAGCTCGGCTGGAAAGACACCCTCAGGGTAAGCCCGCTCGAGGACACCATCGTCGCCTTGCGGCCGAAATCTATCATCGTGCCTTTCGCACTTCCCAACAGCGTACGACCGCTGAACCCGTCACAGCCTTTTGGTTCCATGGTCGGGTTCTCGCAAATCGACACATCAACCGGCGGCCCCAGAACGGTGCCCCAGACGAACCAGCTCTTCAACTACGGACACGAATACGTCTGGCACTGCCACATTCTGAGCCATGAAGAAAACGACATGATGCGGTCAATGGTGCTGGCGAAGGTACCTCAAAACGACTTCAACGGCTTGGGCAGAACCGATCTGACCGTATGGCGTCCCGGTACGAGTGAGTGGTGGAGTATCTCTCTCCTAAACGGAACCCAGAAATCGGCAGTTATGGGTGCGACAGGCGACAAACTTGTCCCGGGAGATTATGACGGCGACAACAAAAGCGACGCGGCAGTTTGGCGCCGCCACGGATGGAACATGGCACATCCTCAACAGCGCAACAAATATTGAAACCACTCTGCAATGGGGTACCAGTGGTGACACCCCCGTGCCTAGCGATTATGACAACGACGGCAAAACAGATCTGGCCGTATGGCGCCCCTCAAACGGCACCTGGTACATTATCAAAAGTTCCACTAACGCTCAAGACTCCGTTCAATGGGGTACCAGTGGCGACATCCCTGTTCCCGGTGACTATGACGGTGACGGCAAAACAGATTTGGCCGTTTGGCGCCCCTCAAGCAGCACCTGGTACATTATCAAGAGCTCCACTAACGCTCAAGACTCGGTTCAATGGGGCATCAGTAGTGACGTCCCTGTTCCCGGTGATTATGACGGCGATGGCAAAACGGATATAGCCGTCTGGCGAGGAAGCACCGGCACATGGTACATAATTCAGAGCTCCACCAACACAATGGTTGAACAGCAGTGGGGTCAACTGGGTGATATTCCGGTGCCGGGCGATTATCATAACATCGGCAAGACAGAATTCGCAGTTTGGCGACCTGCGGACAGCTTCTGGCACATCCTGAATACCAAGACCAACATCCCGACCTCTGTACAATGGGGTATGCCAACCGACCTGCCCGTTAAGGCCGGTCAGCCGATTCAGTAAAAGGTAGGCCTGAGATCAAGGTCGGCAGAAATGCCGGCCTTGATCGTATCGAAATTTGTTCTGTTCAAATTTAACAGTTATACCTCCATCCAACTATCTACTAAACTAAATGCGGGAAAGGAGAAATACTTTCCCGCATTCGTTTCAGTAGTATCGGAAAATACTGTTACTAGTGAAAATTAAAGTTCGGCAAACCATAAAACCCCTATCAGACCTTGGATACAGCTTCATCTCTACCTCCATTCTGGCAAATTTCTTGTTAACCCCTCCGAAACAAGCACCATCAGATCCAGGTTGCCAATCTCGTCCAAATGATCAGTCGCCATATAAGGAAGTAATGATATACAAACATACATTAGTTTTGTTTTTATTATTGACAAGCAATCCATTTACATCCTATTTAGAAGCTTGCTAAATTTACGTATGAGTCGTTCCAAAATTAAAGTATTAAGGATTCAGAGCGATAAGATATATTCGGAAGCATTACAGTAGTTGCGTTGCGGTTGTTTGAACGAGACACATAGGAGGGAGCAATGAAAAGGTTTTCAACGGCAATTATTTTCTTTGTATCATGTTTTGTACTAACGGCACAGGCAGCTGATCTACCGCAGTCGATCCTGCAGTCGCGACCCAGCAAAGCTCCGACCCTTTCAGTACCCGGCTTTGCAAAAATCAATGCTGTACTCCAGGAAAAGGGGACGGTGCGGGTTATTGTCCGGATGGTCGCCCCTGCCAACATTCCATCCGGCTTCGTTCCGGAGCAGGCTCTAAAGAATTCCTCGGCAATCAGCGGTCAACGTGCAGCCATCACCCGGGCTCAGGATGCGGTTCTATCCAGAGTTTCACCGCATCACTCTGCCACTGCCAAAAGGTTCCACTTTATCCCATTCATGGCACTTGAGGTAAACCATGGCGAGTTTCTGGCGCTGACCTCTTCACCGGAGATCGACTATATCGAAGAGGATACTCCGGTTCCTCCGGCACTAATGGACAGCATTCCTCTGATTGGCGGCGTGAATGGTGCATTCAACGGCTATACCGGCAACGGACAGACGGTGGCGATACTCGACACCGGTGTGGATAAAACCCACTCTTTTCTGACGGGAAAGGTGGTAGCAGAGGCCTGCTATTCAACGACATCAGGAACAACTTCCACGGCTGTCTGCACCGATGGCTCAACAGCGCCAGGATCCGGCTTAAATTGTGATCCATCAATCTTGGCCTGCGGCCACGGCACCCATGTTGCCGGCATTGTTGCCGGGAAAAACAGCACCTTTTCCGGGGTGGCCAAGGATGCTACCCTCATCGCCATACAGATTTTTTCAAAATTCTCAGCAACCTATTCAGCGTGCGGTGGTTCTCCCTGCGTATTGACATACGGTTCGGACCAGATCGCTGGCTTGCAGCATGTTTATGACCTGAGGAATACCTATAATATTTCTTCAGTCAATATGAGCATCGGTGGAGGCTCATATTCGACCTACTGCGACAGCGTAAACACATCAGAAAAGGCAGCCATTGACGCATTACGGTCTGTGGGAATTGCGACGGTAATTGCATCGGGTAATGACGGTTATTCGTCAAGCATCTCGAGTCCTGCATGCATATCAACCGCTGTGAGCGTCGGCGCAACAACCAAATCGGACCTGGTAGCCTCCTATTCCAACAGCGCAGCGATCCTCAACCTGCTGGCGCCGGGCTCTTCGATCTATTCCTCCCTTCCAGGGAATGATTTCCAATCTTGGAGCGGCACCTCCATGGCTACGCCGCACGTGGCCGGCGCTTGGGCGGTCCTCAAGTCAGCAAATCCGAATGCATCGGTTAATAAAATTTTGAATGCCCTCGTCATATCCGGCAAACCCATTGCCGATTCGCGTAACGGCATTGTAAAATCGAGAATAAAGCTTGACGCGGCAGTACGCCTAATTTTGACTAGCCCCATACGGACGGACTTCGACGCTGACGGCAAAAACGATCTTGCTGTATGGCGGCCCACAGATGGCACATGGAATATCATCAACAGCTTCACCAATACTCAGAGTAGCGTAGCCTGGGGAATCGCTGGCGATACCCCGGTCGAAGGTGACTATGACGGTGACGGCAAGACCGACATCGCTGTCTGGCGGTCAACAGCTGGCACATGGTTTATCATTGAGAGTTCCACTGGCAAACAGCGAAGCGTTGCGTGGGGAACGAGCGGCGACACTCCGGTCCCCGGCGACTATGACGGTGACGGCAAGACCGACATCGCTGTCTGGCGGTCAACAGCTGGCACATGGTTTATCATTGAGAGTTCCACCGGTAAACAGCAAAGCGTTGCGTGGGGAACGAGCGGCGACACTCCGGTCCCCGGCGACTATGACGGTGACGGCAAGACCGACATCGCTGTCTGGCGGCCCTCAGATGGAACATGGTATATTATTGACAGCTCTACCGGCAAACAGCAAAGCGTTGCGTGGGGAACGAGCGGCGACGTCCCTGTTCCCGGAGATTACGATGGTGACGGCAAAACCGACATTGCAGTATGGCGCCCGTCCAATGGTTCGTGGTATATTCTTAACAGTGCTAACAATACCAGTAGCGAAATTCAATGGGGCATGAGTGGCGATATACCGGTACCCGCAGATTATGAAAACGTCGGTAAATCAGAAGTTGCTGTTTGGCGGCCGTCAAACGGCGTCTGGTATATATTAAACCCCGACTCTAGTGGCCAAACCTCTGTGCAATGGGGCCAATCCAGCGACAAACCAATAAGAGCCGGACAACCAATCCAATAGACAAACCTCAATATTTCAGGCCGGCTACAAGCCGGCCTCTTTTTTCCTGGGAGTTAAATAATCAAGTTTTGGTACAATTGTTCTACTACACAAAATACTATCGGACCATCCCGATATCAATTACAACATCTTAGGGAGTGTCCTGCCATGACAAAGCTGACAAAGTCGATCTTTCCGCTTCTATTCATCCTGCTATGCACAACGATTCAGGTTGATGTCCATGCGGAGGCTCAGGCAAACCCGAACAACACGGTTAATATTTCCGCATTCCCATCATTATCCGCGGCAATTTCATCGCCGAAGACCAACGGCAAAACCATCATCGTGAACACCTTTATCAAGGTCAACGATCTGACAATCCCAAGCACTAAAGGACTAATAATCGTCAAAGGTGGTGGTTTCATTCTTGACGAGGGGAAAACCCTTACGATACAGGGGCCATTTAAAGCGGGATTATTTCCGGTATTTCGAGGCAAGGGAAGAGTCGCCGGGCTGAAAACAGTAAATCCGGAATGGTGGGGTGCAAAACGAGATGGGACGACAGATGATGGTGAAGCTATTCGCAATGCAACTGCAGCGATTAATGCTTCAGGCGGAGGATCTGTAGTATTCTCAGCTGGAACATATCGAGTTTATAGTGTTGGACGGGAATATACCTTTCTAGGAGGTTTTTCTAACTGCGTCGGAGTAAACCTGATCAGCAATGGAGCAATCTTGGCGCAGGACCCATCCAGAGTTTATACTGAATCGAACGGAGCAATGTTTGCCTTCAATAGATGCAAGTTGGTTAAAGTAATGGGGTTTTCGGTGACTGGTCCTCAAATGGATATATCAACCACTAAGGTGAAAGGCAACGAATTTGTCCAATTCAACAACGGTAGTGAAGACCTGGAAATGATCAACAATACAGTACAAGGCGTCACCGGTGGCTTGTTGATAAAAGACAACATAGAGCCGGGACATCCTTGCAAGAAAATTCATGTTGCAAATTTGACAGTCAGACAAAGCTGGTACGGAATTACCGGTCAGAATTCCGGCAGCGACATGGTAATTGACAACTTAACCACGGACACAATCCATAGATCCTTATTTATCTATGGCGTCAAAAAGTGTTAGCAGTCGTTCATTCCAAGGATGCGTATTCATATGATGTGTTTCTGAATTCATTTATTGGTTCAAAACTGGAAAATATTGAAATATTCTATGACCGGACTACTAAACTCAAAATTCCCATGATGGTTCTGAATGCATCAGAATTCAGGCCTCGATTCAAATGCTGCCATTTTCAGGAATATCAAGCTGCATCTCAATATTCATTACAATTCTTCAGGACAATCAGGTGCAGGAGCCGTCAGATTCTCAAAAATGACCTCTTCAGGTACGAAGTTCGATACCTATGAACCGGGGCGGGGGCACAAATTTGAAAATATAGAGATAAACGGCACCATCGAAGGCAATTCACACTACAATGAGCCGGTAATCTACATGGATACTTTATCCAAATGGGGAAGCGGTGATTATTTCAGTAATATAAAGTTAATCAATTTGAACATCAAAAACAATTCCAGGGGTATATATTTTTATACGGGACCATTCATTGACCCCTTGGTGTTTGACAATGTCATATCTTCAACACCGGTGTATTGGGCTCCAAACGATTCACAGGGCACGTGGAACTATCCCTTAATCAATATCAACTGTTCATTCCCAAATCAAAAAACTTTTCACATCTTTTCACCAATTGATGTAATTGCCATAAAATCCAATACGTCTCTTCCTAAAGGATTGAGTACAAAGATGTTGACGAATGGTGGCGCAACTTCACAAGTCAATTTCTCCTTGCCAAATGCCACACCTGGCCTGAAATATTCAATCTCACGTGAAGCAAATTTTGAGATAAGGATCATTCCCAAGGAGGTGGACTCGATTGGAGAAGGACGAGAAGGGAAATACCTGTCGCTGGTCGAACCGGGAAACTCTTTGACCCTTGAATGCGTTACCCCTGGAACTTGGCAAGTACAGAGATCCGCAGGGTGCTCTACGCTACGAGCAGTAGCCCTCCCAAGATGTCAGCAGGCAGCAGAACAGGGGGAAATAACCTGTTACTTATGGCTTAGCTTATTTGCACTACTCGCCTCCCGGAGATTTACACCTTCGATTGATTTTGAGGTCGATCATTACAATCGACTGTCTCTTTAAGGGGGTCTATTTTTTGCCTGATCAGCGCTGCGGCCCAACACCAGATCAAAAGCAAGAAAATATTTCCCAGCAAAATTGGCAGTAACCCTCCTGTGCTAAACCAAATAAGCAAAATGCCGATTACGGCTTGAACCACACCATAGACCAAAGAAACCTGCCAGTGGGGGACCGCTTGCTGATTAGCCAGTAACTGGTAAAGGTGCCTCCGGTGCCCTTCAGTCAATCGTTCTCCGTCTCGCCAGCGTACGTACATCGTTGTCAAAGAATCGGCATAGAAGGGAAAGATAAACCCGCAGAGCAGCAGAAAATCAGCAAGAGAATGCGCAAGAGCCAGAGATAGTGAAGTAAAAGCGAAACCCAGCAGAATACTCCCGCCATCGCCCATAAAGACCCTTGCCCTGGGCACGTTTAAGGGAAGAAAACGGGCACAAGCTGCCGCTATACATGCCGCAAGTAACGTTATCAAAGGTTCTGTACCCTGCATGAAAGCGAAGATCGCCAAAAAACTGAACCCTATTACTCCCGTAATTCCCGCGATACCGTTGATACCATCCATGAAATTATAAATATTGGTCGTTCCGACAAAAAAGATACCGAAGAATACAAACAGCAGGAAGGATGCTATTGCTGGCAACTGATACTGGTATGAACCCAGAAGTGAATTAGGTGAATGATACAAAACAATCAACCAAATGACGGCCGAAGCAGCGGCAAATTGCAATAGCAAGCGAATCTTGAGAGAGAGTTTCAGCCGGTCATCAAAGAAACCAGTTAAAGACAGCAATGAAGCAGGCAGCCATAATACGACCGGCAGATTCAAATAGATAGCGGATATAGTGAAAGCGGCCAAAATGCCCAAACCACCCCCGCGAGGAGTCGGCAAACAATGGGAACTACGAACATTAGGCATGTCAATCAACCCAAGGAGAATCCCATACCTGGCCACAATCCATGCGCCGACAAAACCAAGGAAAAGCGACATTATGGGCAACACAACGTATTCGAACACGCCATTCACCATTATTCTCCACCCCTATACCATTTTGCGGTTTCTATCAAACCTTGCTCCATGGTAAATGGCGGTACCCAACTCAGTTCTCTCGTTATCTTGCTGCTGTTTACCCGCAATGTTCCAAGCAGTCTCTTGTTCACCCCGGACTTCCCAAGCATAGCCCCACCAAGGCGAATAACACCAGGCGGAAGATGGAATAAATGTGGAGATGTACCTAAAGCCGCTGCCAGCTGACGAATAAGTCCAGGTGTTGAAATATCCTCACCATCGCTTACCAGATAGATTTGACCAGCGGAATCAGGATGGATGGCACTGCAAACCAGAGCATCCACCAGGTTGCCGACATAAACGAAACTTCGCTGATTGACTACAGACGCCAAAGGAAGAGGTATTCCCTCTGGAAATAATACGCAACAAGGAGAGAAAATTTCCCGGATTGTCCGTTATATATGACAGTGGTGAGGTGGATAATGATAATATGTATCTCTGCTTTTTGCGTGATCCCCTGAAGGACCTGCTCCGCCTCATATTTGGAAACCGCATAAGGATTCTGCGGTCTTGGCGCGTCTCTCTCAGTGTAGGCAGTTTCCCCTGAATCGCTTCCGTTAACCCCGATGGTGCTTATGAATACAAATCGTTTTACCCCAGACGCAGCAGCATGTTGTGCAAGCAATTTAGTGCCAGCAGCGTTAATGAGGCGATACTTCGTCAACGGGTCAGGCGAAGAAATCTGAAGACATGCACACGGGCAGCCAGATGAAATACCACATCTATTCCGCTTAGCGGTTTTTCCCAATTGGCATCAGAACCATACATGTCTATTACCGTCGGCTCTGTACCAGCTACAAGGGATGATGTTGGTTTCGCAGGAGACAGCGTGCCTGGGACAGACCATCCATTTTCCAGCAAATGGTTGCAAAGAAACCGCCCTATACGGGTGCCGGCAACTGTAAACAAACACGGTAACTCTTATCTCAACATCCTTATCGGTATCCTTATCGGTAGGTTTTCTGGTTAGGACATGGCGAAAATATAAACGCCAGAGCCAAAGGGAGACGCTCAAGCCAGCATCGACGAAATCTGAAGACGTTAAACGCAAGGACAACTCAATCCACCGCATAATATCTTTGCAAACGCCTGATAGGCCAAGAATCGCTTGTCCCACACAAGGAAGCTAATAATAATACTTGATCGCGATACCAGCCATTCAAGAGCATTTTCCATCTAACAAGTGCTGCACGTATCCCATCGTTGACTCCGAACTCGTTTTGACAGTGTTGCCTGTATTTCATTGTCGCCTTACGGTCAATCCACCATCGATACCCTCGGCTTTCGCGCAAACGCATACAGAAACCAGTCATGCAATGCTATTTTCCTCGTATCGACAACGTGCCTGCACAGAAAATCCTTTGCCTCGGCAGCAAGTCGCTTTGTCAGAACTAAGGAGCACCCGGGCCCTCCGGATTGAAAAAGGTGATCCCATTCGACCTGGTATTGACTCTTAACGACAAGCCTCTCTTCTCCATTTTCCCAAAATGCCAGTACATTTGATGAAAAGGCATCTACGCCATGCGTCATCATAAAGTCCTTGATGGAATAGGACAATTTATCCGTTTCCCAGATGTCATCCTGGTCCGAGAAGGCAACATAATCACAACAGTCAATATCTACGTCACGCAGCAATCTGAAAAAATTCTGCGCAGCGGATCCGAATGTGCCATCCTTCGGCAGCAAGGTAACACGTTCGTCATGCCAGGATTGAAGCAAAAGCCGGGTATCGTCCGTTGAGTTATCATCGCTAACAAAAACATGTATATCTACTTCCAGTTGATCGAGAATGCTCTTCAACTGTTCCTTCAGCCAGTGTGAACCATTATACGTGGCCAAGAGGACAATGACTGATGGAACAGAGGATTTGGTGATTGTGTGTGAGATATTTATCATGCGATATGGACGCCAAACTACTTCATCATTTCTTGCAGACTCTGGTGATTATTTTTTCAAATTCAGAGAGAAAGCATTCCTCATCGAACCTATCCACGTATTTTTTTTGTCGGTCAACATACATGGGAGTAGTATGAAGAAAATCATGTATTTCCCTCCCATTATCAATCTGCGGGTTAACTAATAGAATACCATCAAAACCTTTGACCTGCTCAGGTATGCCCCCTTTTTCCCGGGTAATTATTCTACATCCTATAGAAAGTGCTTCCATAATCGTCGTTGGGAAAGGGTCATCGAAGTTAGGCAAATGCAAATAGCAACTTGCATGTTTGTATAAAATATGTGGATAGTCAACTTTACCCAACCAAACAACTCGTGCATCAAGATCCGATGAGGAGATATATTGTTTGCATGCTTGCAAATAGTCGCTTTGGACCTGCAATTGGACATCTCCTGCTATGACCAGTTTCGTTTCATCATCGTATCTGCATAAATCTGAAAAAGTTTTTATTGCCTCTAGTATTCCTTTTTCTTCACTGATTCTGGAAACAATCAGCATATACGGCTTTACAATATTTTCTAGAAGAGCCTCTTTAAAAATGTATTTAAATACTCCAGGATTATGCAGAACAAAGTTCTTTCCCTTATCAGGTATATTCCAAAGCATTTTATTATAGTGGCTGACATAGATTATACCGTCGTACTTTTTTAAAGCTATTTTGATAATCTTCCTTACGAATGCATTCTTTTCAAAATATCTCGAATGTATTATCGAGGGTATTTTCAACGTTTTACAAATATAAATGGTATAAAACCAGGGGATATCGTTCACATGAATAATATCCGGCTGTATTTCTGAAATGATTTTTTTGATTTTTAAAATATCAAAAGGAACCCTGATAAGGTTTTTTAGGGAACGTCGAACAGGTACATACGGCACTACAATGGTTAGCGGATTTGATTCTGTCAATTGTGCGCCAATACCTTCGACATCAGGAACAATAGGAATCAACACATGGTTTCTTGATAGCAAGCCTGCCAAGCGATAAAAGCTCCGTGCACTTCCATTCATCTTATTTGTAAGGGTACCCAGAGTCACAATTTTCATCTGAATATCTTTCATCCTTTACCTTGTAAATAACACAAGGGATTCATCAAACCGGCCTCTTTTGCCCGGTTCGAATACTACTTCTTATATGCAAGCAAATAAGCTGAGCTGGTTGACAAGTCATCGTTATCCAAGTCGGTAAAACGCTTTGAAAGACCTGCAGGGCTGTGTGGCGTCGGCAGGAGGGTCTTCGAGATAAATGTAAGATCAAATCCTGCTGAATCTAATTGACGGATGTGGGTTGACAACGGCTCTCGATTGAGAAAATAGGCACGCTTGCCTCGAATAATTCGCCACATAAAATCGTTATAACGCCAGTGCCCGTTCCAATCACGTGCAGTACCATGGGATTTGAAATCTATCTCGTTTGAAATATAACCCCCGCTTTTAAGCCAACGATACATAGAAGAATACGTATGTTCGAGATCGTCTACATGTTCCAGTACCGCTTGGGAAATAATAAGGTCAACGTGGTTTTCGCGTAATACTTCTTCGGAATCCCAAGGTACAGAGTAGGTTATGAATCCGGCATTCCCAGCCGTTAGCGAGGATGTTTTCAAAGCATCCTGAATTGCACTGACACGATCCTGCGCAAGAGAACTCGCTAAAATGTCATTATCTAGAATCTCGTAAGGAAAGGAATAGTCTTTCAACCGCGGGAAAAGATGGGGAAACTCCTGCTCATCCGGGACAGGTGACTGTTCACGAAACAATTTAATCAAATCAGACAGAATCTTTTGGTTCTGTTCCAAACGAATGAACCCTACGACATCAAAAGCATGGTAGGCATGTACACCCGAAAGCAGGGCGGATAATCCGACCCCAAGTGAATCACCTGGCCCCAGTTCAGCAACGGTGTCGGGAATTTTCTTCATTCCATTTTGACGGGCAAGAATAAGATGCCGCAACCAAACTGAATAGCAGTAACGGGCAGAGTTTGCCCCACCCCCTTCCCTCCTGGGCACCAAGACCGCACCAGGGACATAACTGAGAAACCCTTTTATCAGAGCCTTAAATAAAGCTTTATCCATTCTCACCAGCTTATGCCGTATTCTTTACGCCACAACTCAAACATGGTCAGGGCAAATATTCTTTGGGAGTTGGCCAGTCCCCGCTCTTGATTTCGAATGAGTTTGCTCACCTCGTTTCTTGTAAAACACGTATCGGAATCGAGAATGATCGATTTCATATAATGCCCCCAATCACCCTTGAACCACTGCGACAGGGGGATGGCAAACCCCTGTTTCCGGTCCAGGTCAAGTTCCTGCGGGAGCAGTTGCCTGGCCAGCAAACGCGGCAGGATCTTTCGCTGGTTGCCGATAATTTTCAACGAATCAGGGACTCGCGAAAAAGCGAATTCGATAATTCGATAATCAAGGAAAGGCGCCCTTACTTCAAGAGAAGTAAGCATGCTGGCACGATCAACCTTCACGAGGATGTCGTCTGCCAAGTAGGTCATAAAATCGACCGTTGTGGCTTTTTGTACGGTACTGGCGCCAGGAGTCGCGAGCGTTCCTTTATAGCGCTCAGGATATTCCAGCTCGTCATTCGTTAAACATAAAAGCGGATCAAAAAGTCGCTTTCGAAGCTGTGCGTCAAAAAACTGGTTCACGAACGAGAAGCTCCTCTCGATTGTATCGCCAGCGCCAATGAGATAGCTGCGGCCTCTGAATCCGGCAGGCAAAAAACGGCAAGCTGCTTTTGACAAAACTTCCCTGAACAATGCAGGAGAATATTTTCTAAGCCTTTCCTGATGCCTCAACCAGCTATAGTGGAAATATCCTCCGAACAGTTCGTCTCCCCCATCTCCGCCGATTGCAACGGTTGCATACTGCCTGATGAGCTTTGAAACAAGATACGTTGGGATCATTGAAGAATCGGCCATGGGCTCATCGTATTGAGCTGCTAATTCCGGCAGGAGCTCATAAGAGGCTGATTCTGCCGGTAATACCGTATGCTCGGTTCCGAAATGGTTGGCGACAATTCGAGCGTATTTCGACTCATCAAAACCGGCATGGTCTGGGAACGATATCGTAAATGTCTTGACAGCGCGACTCGAAACCTCACTGGCAAGAGCGGTTACGATACTTGAATCAACTCCGCCGCTTAATAGTATCCCCACGGGGACATCGGCGACCAACTGACGCTGAACGGAATCGGTAAGTAAACCTCTCAGTTCGGCTACAAGCTCATTAGCATCATCATGCTTATGCATTTCCTGCTTCGGCAAGGACCAGTATGCTCTGCTCCGAAGGAGATTCTTCTGTCTCTCCAGAATAAGCACATGCCCCTGTGGGAGCTTTTTTACTCCCTCGAGAATACACATATCTCTCGGAACATAACCGTATGCGAGGTAGAAATTCATCGCCGTAAGATCAAGCCTACGGGGTATAAATGGGCATTTCATCAAACCCTTGAGTTCTGAAGAAAAGGCAAAAGAATTACCAGAGTGCCAATAAAACAGGGGCTTTTCACCTGCCCGGTCGCGGGCAAGAAAGAGAAGGTCCTTATCTTTATCGTAGATCGCAAAAGCAAACATCCCATTTAACTGATCAACGCAATCCCCCCCCCAACGCAAATAACTGGCAAGTATCACTTCAGTATCGCTGTGAGTCCTGAATGGGTAGCCCTGAATTGCCAGCTTTTCCCGCAACTCCTTGAAGTTATAAATCTCTCCATTGAATATGATAGTAAGCGCCCCGATCGAATAATGCATCGGCTGGTGACCTGCAGCAGACAGGTCTATAATTGCCAGGCGCTGATGCCCGAGGACTAATGTGCCGTCAGGGGTTGCCCATATACCGGAGTCATCGGGCCCACGGTGACAAAGAGAATCGCTCATACTTATTACCGTTTTCCGGTGGTCCCCAATGCGATAACTGCTTATACCTGCTATTCCACACATATGATTAATTAGGACCCTTATGTTCTAAGAAGTTTTCAATACCGATTCATAGCAACGAAGAACCTGGAGGGCGATATCACGCGGACTATATACACGCAAAGCGTCACGAGCAGCATGCTTCAGGCAACGATTTCTCTCTTTATTTTGAAGCGCCAGAACAAGCCTGTCAGCGATATCCTCTGGGTCATTCGACACATACCAGGCATTTTCTCCTGCAATTTCAAAATGCTGCGGAATATCAGACAGAAAAAGAGGGAGTCCACATGCCATAGCTTCCATAACAGCATTGGGACAACCTTCATATCTACTCAATGAAACAAATAACTGACAACTTTTCATCAGTCCCCAGACATTTGTCTGATACGAAAGGAAAATAACTCGTCCCTGGAGCCTGCTATCTTGCTCAACACGGGCTCGGAGCCTCGACTCCTCTTCACCTTTTCCACAAAGCAGAAGAATCGAATCTACTCTCTCATTCACCGTGCCAAACACATCCAGCAACAGATCAACTTGCTTTTCAGGAGACAATCGACCGACGAAAAGAATTCGCGGCACATTTTGCCCAAATCCCGAGAAATTTTCCTCTTGAGGTACTGCAGATTCGATATCTGAAAATGGCACTGCGTTAGGAACTACAAAAGTGCTATGCCCATTTGGCAACACCGACGTCCAGTATTCTTTGCCCCCCGATGAATTTGCAATAATTGCAGCTGATTTTTTCGCCACAAGCTCTCTCAGCCACCACTTAAAAGAACCGGTATACATAGCAGCCGAACTTCGCTCCGACAAAACGAATGGCACACCATGCATCACTGCAACCAGCCCGCCCAGAACATCCATCTGCAGAAGCCAGGTATGAATGATGTCTGGATTCAACCGTCGAGTAATTTTATAGAGCCTTATCAATAATAAGGGGTCATGATTTCCGGCTCCCGTCAAAAAGTGAACAGTGGCACCTGTGTCACGAAGCCTCTGTAAATTTGGCCCCCCGTTGCCAAGAATTACATGAACATCCAATCCGAGATCTTTCTGTGCCTTGACCAGATACGTAAGCTGGCGCTCAGCACCACCTCCAGCCATGTTTGGTATGCAGTGTAGAATTTTCATGTATTAATAACCTGCGCTGACTTTCCAATACAGTATGGCAACATATATTCATCTCAAAATTAGCTACTGATCTAATTTTTAAAAAATTATGGTTCACCGAAAACTCTCAACCCTGGAAAAAGCGACATTATTCATAGCAACAGCTAAAGGACATTGTTTAGTGATATTTGGGCATGAAAGATATAGTTAAAGTATTGTGGTAAAAATACTGCGGGACTCTTTAAGGAGCAGCTTTACTGAATGACTACGACTCTTGGTTTCTTCGAAAAAGGAACTCATTACAGCCTTTACCTCCTGCCTGTGTTTGAATTTTTTTCAAGAGAAAATCCTTTTTCTTTAGAAAATCAAAAACTTCATCTGGCTAAGCCACTTCAAATGGGTAGCCCCCTACCCAGTCAACAAGATCGTACCATTTACTCATCCCTCTGATACTCTTGTAATTTCTCCATAATTCGTACATAGCGCTGTGGTTGAAGTGACACCAAAGAGTAACTTGCTGACTTAATCTCAAGTGGCAATATTAGTAGCAACGCAAAAGGTAATTTCAGAATTTGGGGCAAGGAATTGTAGGTTTTTTTTACATATTTCCAATACTTGCTAAACAAACCCTGATAACTTGTATAAATAGAAACATAAAGCAATCCATCATTTGAAACCAATGACACAGCATTCTCGATCGCCTGCCACATTGCTGTTATGATGCAAAACGCCCCATCAGTACACATCAATTGACCCGAGAGACTGAAGATATTTTGAATCCAGTACTGAGCCCTCTCAACTTTCCAAAACGGGTCCTCAGGGAAGTAGCAGGGGTTTAACTCCATTGTACAGGCGACTGACTGAGGGTCATAGTGAACAAACAAACATTTGCACCGAGCATTGCGCTGAAAGGGAAAACAGCCAGGAGAAGGCGATTTGATATCCAAGAAACTTTTCCCAAGTTATAAATTTATGTTATCCAGCATATCCATTAAAGATTTTTTAGCATTCTGAATTCTTTCGTCATTCAGAACATTCAAGAATCGAGTCCAATTCGAGCCAAACTCAAAACGGTTTCCCTGACTGATTTCTGTAGAGTGTAGACTAGTTTTAGTAACTACTGGCGGCGAGAATCGACCCTCATTTTTGAGTAATGAGTACTTGTAACAGTACATCAAATCTTATTTAAATAGTTCAAAAATCAAATTATTTTATTTCTGGCTAAAGAATTTTGGAATGCGCTCATGAAATGCTTCAGTTGATTTAATTAATATGTAAAAAGGTATAATCTCCAAAACTGGGTTCCCCAGGATACTGAATGTCGTGTCTCGAAAAGTATAATAAACTTTCAAACACAAGTAACATAAACCACAATATGTCCCGTGAAAACGGGTCTTATCTTCGAGAATACCAATTATGGATTTTTGCCAAAACGTACCCGAGGATGCCTCCGCGAAGTGCGAGTTCATACCAATCAAGACCGCGGATAAATTGATTATCCATACTCCCCACATAAAACCAACCCCCTGCCCGCTGGCGCCAATCTCTCTTAAATACCATTCGGATGCAGGCACCTTCTCAAAAGGAAGTAACTGCTGCGGCGGGAGTTTCGTTATGAAATTAATTGACGTGCAAGTACCATGGCAAGTTGACACCTGAGTTTTTTAATTGAAACACATCGTAAGCCGTTCCAAGCAAGGCCTGAAATTCATTCCCTCCTGAAAAAATGCCGGCGTTTGACTGGGACAAAGCTACCTGCAGAGAAGAAAAATCAATAAAAGTGCGATACAGACCCATAAAATGAAAAACAAGAATGCCATACTTCCGGAAGTCATCAGAAATATCATTGACAGGGGTTTTATCATCCGATGATAAAGCAGCCCTGCCGACAAAAGAAAAGAAAACCAAGCCGGTTCTGCTTCCTTTCAAAATAAACGTATGTAGGATCTCGACCAGAATCCACACAACAAGGATAACGAGCCATTTTTTCTGCCTGCACCAACTAAGCAGGATATAGAGCACTGCCAGCTTGAAAAGAAATAAAATACCCCAGAGCTTTTCTGAGACCTGCAGGAGTAGGAGCGGCAGACTTGCAATCGCTGCCAAGTATTTTTCGTAAGCTACGGTGCATCAACTTCATAAAAATGAACCCCGACATCATTTGCCGATTTGAAAATATCCTGATAATAACAGGAAATAGACAACAATGGAGGTGCTCGTAGAACTACTTGGCGCTACAACATTTCCAGCAGCTCTTATAGCTATTTACCTCAGAAATGTCATAGAAAATGGCCCGAATGAAAAAAGATACAATACATGTCGTAAGCAGAAAATTCCCAGCTCACGAGGAGAGATATTGTAGGAACTGAGTCTGACGTATGTACAGCAAGCCGAATTGCAGACCGTCTACCCAATAATTGACGAGAGGATAAATTGTATATACCAGGGTGGCCAACGCACAAAACATTCCGACATCAAAAAAAGGAACTTTTTCTTCACGTTCCCATAAAAACATCCAAAGCCAAAGAACCAAACCAACACTTCCGAATCCCAGAGAATGCGACAAAGCGCTCATCCAAACTCATATATGACAATGCAAGAGACAAATATGATGATTGCAAGAAATACAACCCGATTAGTTGTTTTTTGAAAAAACTTTGTCAATTTCGCTTTACCTACAACCGTAATGTAATGATTGATCAAATGATAACTTTACCATTGCAACAAGTCTGATTTTTTCCTGTCTGATTAAAGCAGAGTACACAACAAAACTTATTTATGCACAAAAAACTTATAAAGTTTTTTAAAATTCGCTCCAAACAGCAATAAACTTAAATATTTCGGCAAATACAGCAACGCAACTTCAAAATTTGATTTACAGGCGCGAAAATATACGCCAATCGAAGCCAAGCGATCGGCCTCTACCATGGAAAGCGCCACAAACGTCTTTAGGTTGGCCGTTATTTTAGGGATTTCAGTGTCTTCTCGAGCCTCCGGAAATTTTTCTAAAAACAAAGTATGGAGCCGATCTATTGCGACACAAACCTCCAGAGAGTCCCTTTTTCCTATGTAAGGCTGATTCTATAACAATATCTACCCACCATTCTGGCATTCATTTCTAATGCCGTTATTATCAAGGATCTCTCTCATCACCTCGGGGAGTCGTTTTTTCCACAGGCGGACGTGACTGCCCCTTCGAGGATGTGTTGAGTCATATGAAACCGAGAGAGGATGAATCCGGCGCACAACCAATGTTTCCGATAAATTCAAGAGTACATGCTTTTTTCCCAGCCGGCACCAAAGATCAGCATCTTGACCTACCAGAAACCCGGATTATAGCCCCCAAAAAGGTCCCAAACAATCTGCTTTCGGAACAAAACCATTGCGGACATAAATCACGAGCACGGTAAACATGAGTAAATACCTGGCAGCCAAAGAAGTTGTTGGCTGAGGTGGCGCAAAAATCTTGATTTTCTTCCCGACGACATTAATATAATCAACTTGAGTGCCAAGGACCGCTACATCGGGATAACTGCGTATCGCGCGCTTGATACAGCAACCTGTCAGGATCAGAGATGTCGTCAGCATCCTGCCTTGCCACATATTCGCCGCGTGCAAGCTCCAACCCTTTGTTTAACGATCTGGTCAAGCCAATGTTTTCGTCGTTGACGACAATTCTGATTCTCGGGTCTTGATAAGAGCACAAGATGTCATAGGAACCATCCGTCGAAGCGTCATTGACAATAATGAATTCAAAATCACTAAAAGCTGGCCATGAATTGAGTCAATGGCCTCCCGCAGGTACTGTTCACCATTATAAACACTCATGAGCACAGTAATTACGGGATTATCTTTTTCTGACTGGACTATACTTTCGCTGTTCATACTGAAACCTCGTTTTTATCCAGCCATAGACCCAGTACGAGCAAAATCCAGGTTTCAAATACGTTCTTGCAACTACGCGAGCCTATTCCCGGCAGCAGATTTGACAGTCTCGATGACTTCGCAAAAACAGCCTTGCCCTAAGTCAGCGACTTCCCGATCCTTTAACCAGCTCATATACACCGGAGAGCCAAATCCTTGTTTGCTCCTGCCCCTGAAGCTCTTCCGGCCAGAAAGATGAACACGCTTCCTGTAAGACCACTTTTGTTTTCCAATCATCGACTTTCAGGTTCACCGGCACAGACAAAGCAAACTCAACCAGGTCTCTGCATCGAGAAAAGGAGCTCGCGTTTCAAGACCATGTGCCATTGCGGCCCTGTCGACCTTAACCAAGATATAGCCGGGCAAATATACAGTTAAATCGTAATAAAAACCCTGGTTAACCCCCTCCGTTCCGGAAGGCGGCCGGTAATACTCACCCGGCTCGTATGGCTCGACATAACTGCGGCGCTCTCCCCAAAGACTTTTTCTCCGGCGAGCCTTTTTATGTAAACATGTTGCAGTACCTGTCGTGACCACATGTCGGACCGCCTGGCTGCCAGCCCCGCAACCGGCGGAATACTGCGAAATGGTTTACTGCGATGTCGCAGGAGCTTGTAGAAGAGGAACCGGGGCCTGATATCCAAACCAGGAGAGAATCAGAAACTTTGCCAAACTAACAAGCCGCCTAGGATAGGTCCAACTGTATCCGCCAAAAAGCTCATCGGCCACATCACCAGTGAAAACCACTTTCACATGCTGCCTAGCAAACTCAGAGATAAGATACGTTGGTATATTGGAAGTGTCAGAAAAGGGTTCATCGTAAATTTCGGCCATGCGCAAAAGCATTCCTGCGACATCCGGTTTTCCCAAATCTATTGAATGATGCTCTGTCTCGTATTTTTTTGCCACAGACAATGCATACGGAAGCTGATTAATATGTAAACCAAATCCAACGGAAAAAGTCTTAATCGGTCTATCACTCTGCCTCTGCATGAGAGCCACAATAGTGCTGGAATCGAGTCCCCCGCTCAGAAAAGCCCCCACCGGAACATCAGCAACCATTTGTCTGTTCACTGCCTGTTGCAGAAGTTCACGTAAATGAGCGCCCGCATCTGAAAGCGTCATGGGCTGTGTCTCAAGCGCTGCGTTTTTGCCAGTATCTTACCACCTTGAGTTCACAATTTTTCCATAACAAATAATGCCCGGGGGGTAACGTTTGGATGTTCGAGTAAACAGTTCGGTCGGGAGGTACATATCCATGTGCCAAATACGCATCTACAGACATGAGGTCAAGCTTTGGCGAGATCATTCCCGAAGCTACGATAGCCTTGATCTCGGATGCTACCAGAAGCGACCCATCAGGCGTAATCGCATAATAGAGAGGCTTTTCACCAAATATATCTCGCGCAGCAAAGAGACGCATTTGTTCCTGATCCCATAATGCGAACGCATACATATTTCTGAATCGGTCAAGACACTTTTCACCCCACAGAGCATACGCCGCAAGAATAACCTCCGTATCAGATGAAGTTTTGAACAGATATCCTGTACCCAGCCTCTTTGGAGAAGAGTCCGTAATTCTCGATAGTTATATATCTCCCCATTGAAAGCAATCCAAAACCGTCCTGAAGCGTCGCACATAGGCTGACTTCCTGTAACCAAGTCAATGATACTTAGCCGCGATTGCCCTATGTGACAACCTGGCAGCCTATCTGCCGTTGCATCAGGCCCACGGTGACTGAGCGACGACACCATTCGTTCAATGGAATCATATGGTAGTTGCTTCGCTGATAAGACCACACTAATTCCGCACATTAATAACTCTGCTCCCGCAGACAATTTACTTCCTAGAAATATTATTCTTTAACTTCTTTTCCCCAGAAAAGTTCATTGGTCGAATTAATTGCGTAAATTGGTGGATTTTTATCCCACCTCGATTTGTGGAGATACGTGTTCAGGTACTTTTAACAATCGAGATAGCTGCAAGTTATTCAGAAAGCCAAGATGGCGGCAATTTACGCATTATCTCAATACGGTCAAACTTTTTGCTACTCCGAACACCATGGGACTTGACCCAGCATGCCATTTTTTCAAGCCCTTCTTCCAAAGAAACGCTTGGCCTTACTCCAAATGCCAACTTAAGCTTGTCATGTGAAGAATATGTGTGCTTAACTTCATTTCTTGGAGGCAAAAACTCAAACACGGGTTCAACCCCCATCGCACGAGCCGTCATCTCACCAAGGGCTTTTACCGTGTAGTGCTCATCTGCCCCGATATTATATATTTGATTGAATGCTGCTGGCATATCAATGGCAGAAGCAATTACAGGAGCTACATCAGATATATAGGTAAATGCACGAGACTGAGCACCATCACCGAAAATCGGCATCGGCATACCTTGCAGGATTCGGTTCATAAATATCCCGATTACATTACGATAACGGTCACCGACGTTTTGATTCACCATGGGTCTTGTGGCGGGCCTAAAAACGATATGATCCAAATCAAACATATGTTTGGTAACATATAATTCTTGCTCAACCGCCAATTTTGCGATGACCGATATGGATCTTCCAGGCAAGGCATATTTTATTCTGTAATTGGCAGTGACGTACAGGTGCCATAAACAGCTATCGAAGAGGTAAAGACGAAGCACTTCACACCATTATTGACCGATGCATTGATTAAATTTACCGTTCCGAGCAAGTTGTTTTGATAATTGTAATGCTTAATAAAATGACTCAATCCTTCAGCGGCATACGCAGCCAAATGATAAACATAGTCGAATTTGTGAGATTTAAACAGCTTTTTGACCTTTTCTTTATCATTAATGCTCATACTTATAAATTCAGCGGCACTCGGCACGTTTTCGCGGAATCCACCGCTCAAATCGTCAATAACGGTTACCTGATGATTCTTTTGCAGCAACGCTTCTGCCAAGTGTGAACCTATAAAACCAGCCCCACCACCAGTTACTAAAGAACGAAGTGCCATTACGTGCCTCCCTTTATCCTCAAACGTTATGTTTAGATAATGCCAGTGGTTCCAGAATCTTGGGTCAATACAATATTCAAAACAACACTTTGTTGAGTAACACAGCGATATTGTTTGCTGCCCCGCTAAACCAATACTGGAGCGCAAATTCGGATTTCTCATCAACATATCGATTTTGTCTCCCATTCTTCAGGGGTATTTGCGATGAAACCGTTTCGCCGTCATTTATAATAAAATTCTTCTATCACCAACAATCCGCTACATAACGCTGGTATTCCTGCTGCCATGTATTCCAGAGCCTTCAAACCGCATTTTCCCTTTTCCCATTCAGTATCATGTAACGGCATGATGCCAATGTCAAAGGACGCTACCAACTGAGGCACTTTATGGTTTAACCCAGGGATAATTTCAAGCTATCCCTGTCTATATCAGGTATTAAATGGGTCTGAGGACCAAGTCCGACAATGCAACTGTAGGCAAGAAGGGTATCGAGAGATTAGGTTACATAAAGGATTGACGATCACATCAAGGTATTGGCGGAGTCGGCAAACCAACCCAGCCTATTCTGAAAAGGTTGTTCATCAGTCGTTCGAAACAATACCTGATATTTCAGGGTCATCAAGTGGAACGGGGGTTAGCAAAAAAACGACATGATCACAATATTTTCGACAATATTCTTCATTATAATGGCTCCCAGGAGCTGCAATTGCCGTGGCTGGGAGGATTGCTTCTGCTTGAGATGGGCTGTTTTAGAAAACATCATCATCAATCTCATAAACTATGTTCCGATTAAACCTGGGAAGAGTTTTGCTGAACCAAATTGGTGGTGCCGCTTGTTGAATATAAACAACATCCGCAGATTTTGACTTAAATAAGAGTAAAATTAATTTACACGTGGAATAAATACCGGAGGTAGCAGTTTCAATAAACCGGAAAGGAGTGCACCAAAGAAAAGAGCTAATACTCCAATTGGCAGGAATGCAACGAAAAGCCATCTATTATAATTACGCTTGCTTATTTGGTTTACTACGAATCGTTATAGCAGGAGCTTTTTGCATAATCCTGTACAGCAGAGGATTCCATAACTGATAAACTCTGCCTTCCAGCCAGTCTTTGCAAGAAAAGGTTCATAATCCATAGCTCGACGTACCCCGCTTGGATAAACTTTCCCCAATGGTATTAAAAAAACCAATTTTTTGTCTTGCAAGTATTAGTATTATTCATTTAACCCTTACTTAATGTATAGCAAATCCATTATTAAATTATTTTACTTTCCGGCCAAAACAGAGCAGAATCCCCGTCGTGCATTTCATCCAGCCTTCGAGCGGCCTTCCGCAAAGCTTTGACATCCCGTTTTGCAAAAAATGCCTCGACATTAGCCTTGCTTCTTCGGGCTTCAAGGTACGGAATATCAGCCATATAGAGTTCACTGGTGCAAAATTGGAACGTACTTGACAGAAAGCCGGTCTCGACAACGAAACAGCCTGCCTTCTCAGCGAGAAGGTGCATGCTCAATGTCGATGAAATGGAAAGATGACGGTATATCAAGTGAGGCCCAGTATGTCCCATACTTTCTGAAAGCATGGCAATCGGAGACCGGGGTAAATATTAAAATATGACCATCTTCGGCCAATAGTTCTTTTGATTTCAAAAGCATCTCTAAAGGATTCTCAACATGTTCTAAAACGTTCTGAAAACTGATGATGTCAAACGTTGCCCTCGATCTCATCAAGATTTTTTTTCCAAATAGTTCTACAGTTGCCATCCACTATGTCGCTTTCAATATTAGGATCTACTCCATTTAAATTTTTGAACCCACAGTCTTTTAGATAGAATAAAAGTGTCCCCGCTCCGCATCCAACATCCAAAATTCTAGATGACAATTTTACTTTTGCGCTACGAAAGCCCGTAAACAGGTAATGTTCAGAAAAAAGGATCGTAACTGCATTGAGAATTATAGAATAACGGCACAAGAGGATACGGATTTTACCTTGCGAAAAAATGATTTCACTTTAGTCAGCATGTCGTTCTGCTTCGCTACCTTTTGGAATGAATAATAATCCAGGGGATATGCCTCAGCATTTGACACAGTATCCTGACAAATTAATCCACCACAATTCTCACAATGAAAATACCGATACGTTTTTCTTGTCCCAAAATGCATCTCTTTTGGAAAAAGCATTTTCCCTTGATTGCTTCCACAGAAACAGCACTCTTTATCAACCATAAATCTGATCACCCTCTTACCAACAAAAGGACAGTTCAATATTTATCTCGTTTTCAGCCTATTAATAATTAAAGTTTGGCTGCCAATTTGAATAAACGTTAATATCGAGTATGCAAAAAAGTACAACAGCCAGACCCAGGCCACCATACTTATTTAAAAACTTAAACCCTATCACCAACAATACTCCCCAAATAAAAGTATGAACTGTCTGCAACCACATACAATCAGATGCAGCAAGAAAAGCACGTGTAATCAGGGTTGCTACACACGTTACATAGGCACCGATCATTGTCAGCCGGGTGAGCCTCCCTGAAATGAAATCCGGGCCATACGCACGTAAAATATAGGGAGCAAGAAGTGCTAAGGGAATGGCTGCTGCAACAGCTATCACGAAAACAAGAAGTTGGGATGAAACAATTATTTTCTTTAACTTGTCGAACTGTCCTACTGCAACAAGGTTAGACAAAATGGGCAATATCGGGCCTGAAATCTGGCTTGGTAAAAAAAAGATAAACTGTGCCCACGTAAAAACGGCGGTAAAAACTCCCAGTTCAGCATACCCGTGTGGCTGGCGTACCAACATTAGCCTGGTCAACCATTCAAATGGTTGTATGCTCACCCCCACCAGGACAGCCGGCAAGACAAACTTCCAGAGCGCTGGTAATTCTGACGAAACATTGCGATGCAAAACTTTGATGGATGCGCGCCTACACTCTTTTTTCAGAACCCGATGCTTAACAATAACACCCGACAGAGCGGCAATGACCGCTCCGCCCATCGCACCGGTTACGCCATAGAGTAAGGCACCGACCGGAATCAGCATCAGGTTGAGAATTCCGTCCAAGACACACAGCAGCGCCTGGCCGCGAAATGCCTCAAAACCATACACCACTCCCAACTGAACACCATTGAGCGTAGTAAGTAATAGTATCAGGCATCCGACTTGAAGCGCTTTCGCCAGATGAGGAGCATTCAGTATCCCTCTGGCTAAAGGTTCCGCGAGTATCAAACAGACAAGAGAAACCCCGCCACCGAGGATAACGGCAGTATTCAGTAACAAACCAATAATTCGACCCGTTTTATCAGGGTCAGTTACCCGGAATTCGGCAACATATTTTGTTGCAGCCATTCCAAGACCGGCCCCTGCGAATACAGCGAACATCAGCACTGTGCTGCGCAACATGCCAAGTTCCCCAAAACCCACCTTGCCCAAAATACGGGCACTTACTATCGATGCAAGTAATCCGGAACCCTGTACAGTAAGGCTGCCCAGAAGAGCCCAGAAAGTTCCATGCGCCAGCCTCTCGCGCAAAGAACCCACGGGCAGGAATCGTTTAATATTGTCTACAATACTGAAGGTCAGTGGGATACCTCGTGACCATGAAAGGGAAAAAATGTAAACAGATGCGGAGAAACGTTGGTTTTAACCGCACTTGGCATTCCGAAACGGTAGTAGATTTAGCAGCTCTTTCCATCTCTGACGGTTCTCGGTGGGCATCAGGGCAATATATTCTTTAATAAAAACAAGGAAAATTGAAAGTAACAGACTGCCTAAAATCGTTGTCAGAACAATATTTCTTCGTGCTGGCTTACTTTTCTTCTCCGGAACAGCAGCCTTCTGGATCACTTGGAACGGCGAAACATCCTTCAATTCGGAAAGCTTTGCCATTTCATACTGTTTAGTTAATATTTCAACAAGTGATTCCTGCATCTTGAACTCACGCATAAGCCGAACATACTCCTGCTCTATGCTGGGAATCGAACCGACCGTGGGAATAGAACTATCTCCTCCCTCTCCCTCCAGTTTGGCTATTTGCGCCTTGAGGCTTCGCACCGAGGTGGCAAGGTTTTTCACTTCCTGACTGCTCTCGGTAAACTGACGTCGGTATGTAGATAATATGGCGCTATCGCCACCAACGACCCTTCAAGCTTGGCTATTTGCGCCCTGAGATTGCTGACCGAAGTAGCAAGATTTTTCACTTCCTGGCTGGAGTCGGTAAACTGACGTCTGTAAGGTAGCAAGCTGCACTTCCTGAACCGCAAGCTGGGCTCTTAGTTCGGCAACACCCTTGATCGTGGCTTCAGCTTGAGCCGTTACATTGATAGCCTTGTTCTTTGCCTGAAACGCTTTCAGATTATCTTCTGCTTTTGAGAGATCCGCTTTGCTTTTACAAGTCGTTCCTCAAGGAAAGGTCGGTTCTCGCCTGCGCCAGCAACATTCAGGCGGACAGCCAGACTCCCCAGTTCATCAACATAGGCATTAGCGATCGCAGCGGAACGCTTAGGATCCTTGTCACTGAAGGCTATCGTGATAATTCCGTCTTTCTTCCCAACCGTAAACCGATGTATTCCTGTCAAGAACTCCATAGGCATCCGTCCGGTACTTTTTGCCATAAATATCCATAAGCTTGAAACGATCGATGATCGGATCCTTGACCGCCTCACTTTTCAGCATGCTCACATACAGTTCGGCAGTAGTTGGGCCGCCAATAGGAGCTCCAACACCTCCAGCCAGGGTTGCCAATCCACCCAACTGACTCATCATGGCCGACATCAATCCCCTGTCTTCCTGAGCAGGGAGAATCAGAGTTTTGGCAGTATAGATATTGGGCAAGAAAAGCGTGTAGATCACCGTGACAATTGTTGCGGCAAGTGTGATGCGGAATATCATCCGACGGTGATTGAAAACAACAGTAAGGTAATCGAGCAGGCCGGGAGAGGCAGGACCGAGGTTCGAGGCTTGAGGATCTGGGTTTAAATTCTCTACCGTGTTGCATTGCAACTCCTGTATTTCGAGGTTAAGTATCAAGAGTTAAAACAAGATATTCTAGGAGCAATGCGGGAAACCGCGCCTCGCTCCCCGTACCTCGTTCCTGCCTTTATAACCCTGCTGCAATAAGTACCCCGGCGGTAAGTGCAATATTGCCAAGAATGGAAGTAATATCCTTGATCTCGCGCATCCAGGCAATCCGCTCCAGCTTCTGCGGCACGACAAGGGTATCGCCCGGCTGCATCTGGGTGGAGAGGAACGATCCGAAATACCAGGATTTGGTATCATCGTTCCAGTTGAAACCCAATGATGTCTGGTGCCTGCTGACAACCGTGCCATCAGCCTTGACAATATACATGTCATCTTCTTCCGCATCCCGTGTTGCCCCCCCGGACTTGTCCAAATAGTAGGAGGCACTTTTCCCCTGCATATACACAAGAGATGTGGGATTATAGACCTGACCCAATACCGTGACTTCACTCGGCGTCTTCGGAACCTGCAGCGTATCGCCGCCCATCACCTCAACATTATATTCGCTTTTTGCAAACTCGGGCATCGGGGAAAGCTTGAGCACCATTCGACCTTCCGCTTTCGCCGACTTCAGTTTTTCAAGACCTTTTTGCAGCCCCTCAAGAGAGGCTTTGGTTGCATCCAGCTCCTCTTTGGACACCGCCAATGCAGCCAATTCACCCTGTTTTTTCAAAATCTCCTGTTCAGTCCTCGCAATCACCTCATCCATTCGCTTCTGCTGGGTTTCGCGCACGGATTCCCGGGTAAATTTTGCTCCCTGAAGGTAGGCGCCCGGGGTAAAGCCGCCCGCTCTTTGGATGACCGAACTCAGTTTTTCACCCCGGTAGATGGGATAAATACCCGGGAACATCACCTCGCCGCTGAGAGTGACATGCCGATCGATTTCCTCGACCCAGTTCGGAATCTTTCTGACGCTTAATTCGTCAAAAGGCTGGAGAACAAGATTTTGCGTCTTGTCTCCTTTCAATGCCTGTTCAAGATTTAATGTTATGGGATATGACGAGACTTCCTCGCCGGTCTGTTTTATGCGGCTTAACTCGGCAACCTTGTGGTAGGCGGTTATCTTCAGATTCCCCGCTGCCATGAGGAGATCACGCACCGTCATATTCTCGAAGAGCCGGTATTCTCCAGGGTTTTGCACCTCGCCATTCACCCACACCTTGGGCATCTCTTCCATCTCCCAGCGGGAAAATATCCTGACCTCATCGAACTCCTTCAGCTCCAGATTGGAATCCGGATCTCCGGAAAGGGCCTTAGAAAGTTTGACGAACTGTATTTCCGGGTGGTAATCGGGTGGATAGAGCCGGGTTATCTCGGCGGCATCGGGATAATACTCTGGCAGGAGATTATCCTTTGGAAGGAGATCGCTAATTCTCATCCCGGGCTTCAAGGCGTAGTCTCCCGGCCGGAGTACGTAGCCGGAAAGCCTGACATGGTCACGCAAGGTCTTGTCTATGGGGAAAATCTTGACCAGATCCATATCCTGAATCTTTATGGCCTTCATTAACTCTTCAAGGGTCTTGCCTTTACCCTTCGGGTCCAGGTTGAAATCGGCAACCACCTTCTTCTCATGGGCATCAATCCGCGAAAGCTGGACTCTCTGGAGATATCCGGTGGGAAGAAATCCTTCGGCAAGGCCGACCAGGTCCGAGAGGTTTGCCTCATCCTTCAACTCATAGATGGCAGGTCTTTTCACATTTCCTGAAATCCCCGCCACCCGGCCGATAACGGGTACGAATATCGTGTCGCCGGCCTGAAGCCGGATATCCCTGCTTTTGTCACCGGTGAGAAAAAAGTCGTACAGGTCGACCGTTTCCACCACCTTCCCGGCTCTCTTGACCTGTATTGCACGAAGCGATCCGGTCTTGAGAGGCCCGCCCGCAGCGCTGAGGGCATTTATCAGTGTCGAGAGGGAACTCAGGTTGTAATCGCCGGGAGCCCGGACCTCTCCCACCACAAAAACCTTCACCATCCGGAGTTTACCCATTGTCACATTCAGACCGAAGTCCTTATATATCTTCGACAAACTGCTTTTCAGCAGATTCTGCAACTCGCCGAAAGAAACTCCCCAGACCCTGAGATTGCCAACCCTGGGAAGAAAAATTTCCCCGCTTCGATTGACCTCAAGCTCGTAGGTCCCCTCGACGCTCCCCCAGAGATTCAGGACGATCTTGTCTCCAGGGCCAACGACGTAGTCAGCTCCAACAGGAATATCAGTAAGTGGCGAGAATCCGCCCGCCGCCGGCTTAAAGAAATTGTATCCGAACTGTTTCAGACCCTTTACTCGGTAGGGTTGAGGATGGGAGTTGTCTTTCGTGGTTTCTTCGGTCTGGAGCGCCTGTTCAAGCGGGGACAATTCTTCCGTTTCCTTCGACACCTTCCCTTCATCAGCTGTCCGCATCTTCCCTGCTTCACCAAGACGCTTTTTCCCTTCTTCGCCTGTCCGCATCATTTCTTTCTGCGGTTCACCAGGCTTTTCCAGCGAAGAAGGTTCCGTGGAACTCCGGGAGTAAATTCTCGCCGAAGACAGTGATTGAAAGGGAGTCGGCTTGTTCGGAGGTGTATAGGAAGGTACCGCATAGCGAGAGGGGGTAGTGTCGGTCAAAACTTCAGCAAAAACAGGCCAATCTTTCGAAACAAACAAATACATACAGCAAAAAATAATGACGAGAATAACCGATGCTTTTTTCAAGAGTGGTCTCCTGTGCCGTTGAATTTCACACTCTAACCGCTGCACCAATAAATGTAATTACTGAATATTTTGATAAAGACATTGATAATTGGAAAAAAGATTATAAGCTAAAAAAGCAGCACTGTCGAGCATGGGGAATTAAAATTATCGGCAATTTTCCGGCATTGTGTTCGGGTCTTGAACATCCAGAATTATTTATTCCGACAATTTGTTTTAAATATATTACTCTTTGCTCCCTACGCTGTTTCGACTGACGTCATCCCATCAAAACAATTACATTTTCCCATAGATTTAGTGTAACATTATGCGCCGCGTAACCGCCCGAGGAGGAACTGTGTCTTTTCGCAAAAACCTGTCACTACTCATGATCGATGCAGTATTAATTGTGTTGGCATATACCCTCTCCTTTCTCTTCCGTTTCGACTTTCTGATCCTGCCTCCTTACAGTGAGATCTTCTGGAGAGGGCTCTGGGTTGTCGTAGCCGTCAAACCGATCGTTTTCCTCGCAATGGGATTTTATAGAAAGCTGTGGCGTTACGCTTCTGTTCAGGACGCCCTTACAATTTTCAAGGTGGTCGGCGCCTCTTCCCTCTGCACCTCATTATTTCTTACTTTTTTCAGTTATTTTGATCATTTCCCACGTTCGATCATAATTCTTGACTGGCTCATCCTCCTTTTCCTGGTGGCATCGAGCCGACTGACCTGGCGGGTTTACCGGGAAAACAGCATGGCCTCCAACAATCCCGGTGGGCGCAGAACCCTGATACTGGGCGCAGGAGATGCGGGTCGTCTCCTCCTTACGGAAATAGTGAGACAAAATATACCTAATTACACTATCGTGGGATTTGTCGACGATGATGACAAAAAAAGGGGAATGTTTCTCGGCAATGTTCCCGTGCTGGGCAAGCAGGAGCACTTGCAGGAACTTGTCCGAAGACACGGTATTGAGGAAATAATAATTGCCGTTCCGTCAATCCGGGGAATTGCCTTGCGTAACATTATCGAGAACTGCAACAGGACTGGCGCGCATATCAGGATCCTTCCGGCAATCAGCGATATCATCAACAGCAAGGTACTGGTAAATCAGATCAGGGATGTGGAACTGGAGGACCTGCTTGGAAGAGAACCCGTTGTTCTGGATAAGACCGGAATCCGGAGTTATCTGCACGGTAAAACTGTCCTCGTTTCCGGTGCTGCCGGCAGCATCGGAAGTGAGATATGTCGCCAGATCGCTGCATTCGGACCCAAAAAACTGATCCTGCTCGACAATGCCGAAACCCCGCTCTTTTATATAGACCGCGAACTGGCGGCGAGCCACCCCGAACTGAAAAGCATTCCCGTTCTCGGTGACGTGAGGAACAGTGACAAGATCGACACGGTGTTCGAACTATACAAACCGGAGGTGGTCTTTCATGCGGCGGCATACAAACACGTTTCTTTACTCGAACACAATCCCACCCAGGCGGTGTTAAACAACAGCAGGGGAACCAAGATTTTTGCCGACGCTGCCCACAAGGCTGGAGTCACCAGTTTCGTCATGATATCATCCGATAAGGCAGTAAATCCCACCAATATCATGGGCGCATCGAAACGGGTTGCGGAAATTTATATCCAGACACTGTCGAAAAAAAGTTCCACAAAATTCTCTACAGTACGCTTCGGCAATGTTCTCGGAAGCAACGGAAGTGTCATTCCCATTTTCATGGATCAGATCAGAAAAGGTGGCCCGGTTACCGTTACCGACCCGGATGTAATCAGGTACTTCATGACAATTCCCGAAGCCGCGCAATTGGTGCTTCAGGCAGGTTGCCTTGGACAGGGCGGAGAAATATTTCTTCTTGAGATGGGTGAACCGGTCCGCATTTTGGAACTTGCGGAAGAATTGATCAGGCTTTCGGGGTTGATTCCCCATAAGGATATTGATATTGTATTTACCGGTTTACGTCCCGGGGAAAAGCTCTATGAAGAACTCCTGACAAAAGAGGAAGGGGTCATGGAGACCTCCCACAAGAAGATCAAGATTGCCGCATCGGCCACAGCAGACTCGGGCAGCGTTTTATCCGAACTCGAGCAGTTGTTCCGACTGGCTGAAACAAACGATATCCAGGGCATGGTCATCGCATTACGCTGCCTGGTCATGGAGTTCACTCCGTCCCGACAGTACCAGCACCCGGTGGAGTGGCAAGGTCAGGTCTCCTCTTCCGGTCAGCTTGCAATAAAGAAGGACGGCACGCACTCCGCCCGAGTCTATCCACTGCGACAACCCGTTTCGGATCAGAATCTCGCCATTGACGGCAGCTAGGCATCCCATCTCTCTCAGGGTGAAAAATGTTTTCTCGGTCGGCAGTCGTTTTTTGCGAACTCGTCTTACTCTTGGCCTGCATCACGTCTTCCGCTGACCGTGCCTATGCGCTGACATCGAACAACATCCCTCTAGACAGTCCACTGTACCTGTATCTGGAAAAGTTGGCCGGATTCGGGATCATTACATCAAACATTCAAGGAATCCGGCCTTATTCAAAATCCGAAGCGGCCAGGCTGGCTCTTGAGGCCGAGAGCAACCTGGCCGGCATCAGCAACGATGACGCGCGCGCCTTTGCCTCAAAAATTCTCGACCGTGTGAAAGAACTGCTTCCCCGCGAAGTATCCCTCCGTAATGACCCGGAAAAGGCTCCGACCTTTGATTACAATCCGTTTTCCTCAGCAAGAATTCGCTATGTCTACCTTGATGGAGTCCCGCGAAGTTACGAGCGGCCGGTCTACGACCCGGGTGGAGATGGCGTATTCGGCATCGGTGCAGGATTGCGTCCGGACAATCCCTATCCCTCTCCAGTCAGGCAGCACGGAACGGAAGGGACGCCATTACTGGAAAATAACGAAGGAATCCGCTATCGAAAACGGGAAGCAATGCCGAATATCGCTTTACCGGCGAGGCGTATCTGGGAAACTTCGCCTCGGCTCTCGTTGAGCCTTATCTGCTTTATTCGGTTAAGGATAGGGTAACACAGGTCGGGTTAAACAAGGGATATCTCAAGATCGGCAGCGGCGGTCTTGAACTGGAAGTTGGCAGAGATTCCAACTGGTTCGGCCCAGGGTACCGGACCGCCATCACCCTTTCCGACAATGCCAGAAATTTTGATCTGGTGAAACTTTCCAGCCCGGAGCCTCTTGATATCGGATGGGTAAAGCAACTACCTGGGAAGGGTCAAGTACGCCTTCATCTTCTCCCGCTTCGACTCAACCTTTACTGACGGCATACATAGACAGCCCTACTTTCTGGCAACAAAGCTGGCCATCAAACCGATTGATACGGTTGAATTCGGTATCAATCTCGGTCGACAGCAGGGGGGACCAGGGGTAAACAATTCACTCGGCAATTGGTTTCGCGGGCTGGTAGGGGGCACCAACAATGACAACTCAAACAGCGTAGCAGGACTGGATTTACGGGTAAGACTGCCTTTCCTGCGCAACACTGAAATCTACGGCGAGTTTTCAGGGGAGGATACAGCCGCTTTCTGGCCGATTGTCGAAAGTTATGTTGCCGGTGTGTTCATCCCCTGTATCACGGCTGACGGCAGAAACGACCTCCGGTTTGAGTACTATTTCGGGAACGCGATACTTTCCACCAATGGAACCTTTCCCGAAGGATACCTGTACCGGGGTATGAACATAGGGCCATCCCAGGGAGGGGCGTCCGAAGAGTTTTTTGTTCGCGCCAGCCACTGGTTTTCGGTCAGGAACAACCTGGCGCTGGAGTATATTCACACGGAGAGAGGAAATCTGGGCAGGGTCACGGTTAACCCGGAAGGCAATTTCGACCCGAACGGAACTCTTCAGGCCGTCGAACGCAAAAACGCCGTACGTGTTCTCTGGCAACTCCCGGTTCACGGTGACTTCGACATGAATGTGATGTACGGCTGGGAACGTGTCAACAATGTGAACCTGGTGGGCGGAATCGACCGGACCAACCAGATTGTGAAGGTTGATCTGAGCTACAGATATTAACAAAAGCCTTCCTTCCGCTGCCTTTGATGCTACACTTAAAGGCATTCCGTTATCGGGTCATTTTCAGGAACACCAAAAAACCTCGAAAACATTTTTCCTGGCAGAATGAAACAGGGAGAGAAACCATGTTTGCAAGAATGAGAAACTCAAACAAGTCCAGATCTGTTCCGGTGATATTGCTGGCATCGATACTTACTCTCATCACACTGCAGGGTATCGCTGCGGGGCAGTCGCCCGGCATGCGTGATGAACGGACCGTCCCTGTTACAATCCTCAGCATCATTCCATCCCAGGCTGAGCCCGGGATGAGCGTAACACTTTACGGGTCCGGGTTCAGCAGTGAGACGCGTGTCCTCCTTGGCCCATTGGAAGCACAAACAACCGTGCAGGGGCCGAAACAACTCAGTTTCGAGATCCCGGACATGGCGCCGGGCCTTTATGGCCTTTTCGTTCGTCGCGAAGACGGTGTGGTAAGCAAGGGATACAGATTTTCCGTAACTCCACGGACTCCGGTTGTCAGCTCCCTGACGCCGGATAAAATCTTCGCCTGCAGCTCTAATGATGAACGGGGGGTACAGATCAGCGGAGGAAATTTTCTGAAGAGCTCCCAGGTGCTCTTTGATGGAGCGGTGATCAAAAGCAAGTTCGAATCAACTGAAGCCATTTCTTTCCAAACCCCCAGGATTTCGGGGGGGTTGCATACCGTTCAGGTTCAGAACCCGGGGGGAACCCTTTCATCCTCTCTTGCGCTGTTTATCGATTCAAAACCTGAGATTACAGGGGTAATTCAAGGAGAGAATTACGTAAATTATTACAACCTGATTATCGAAGGACGGAATTTGCAGAGCAACTCGACGGTCGTTGTGGAAGGAAAATCCATGACTCCCGCTTCGGCAAACCCAGCAGATAGAGAGCAAGTAATTTACGTGGGCTGCAACAAGATCATTTACCAGCGACATCCATATGATTCGGCAGTGAAAAACTTCACGGTGCAGGTTCTGAACGCCAATGGCGAGAGCAGTTCGGTGGTACAGGTATCGGCACCCTGATTTTTAAAACAATCACCACTTTAGAGAAAAAATATCAGCTTAAGGCTTCGTCGGTAGCGGGGGTTGTCCGCCGCCACCCGGTTGCACCGTCCCCGGCGGAAGTGATTGCTTCGTGTTCGTACCCCCCTGCTGCAAAGTTGGAGTGTAAACGAAACGCCATTCGCTGTAACGCCCCTTGCCGGTAAAATCCTGGAGATCAGAAGGGAAACCATCCGTTTTCAGCGGCACTTCCTGACTGGTACTTGCAACACCCTGGATTCCTTTTGATGGATCGATGATAAGCTCCCACGCTTTATCCGTCATGGGATCGGTATACAAGCGACGAAGGTAGCGCACTGTATTTGGCGTGCGAGGGTCTTTCAGCAAATCCTTCAGATCCCTGAGTGGCATTGCAGCCTGATCTACAGATTTGAGCGCGTACCAACGGGTGATGGCATCGCGTATCTGACTTCCGCGGAAAAGCAGTTCTTCTTCCCGCTCCCGCTGCATGACGATCCGCCATGACAATCCGACCGCTCCCAGTGATATGCCCATAATAATGACCATTGTCAGGACGGCAAGAAGTGCAAAACCTTTGTTATTATGAAGTTTTTTCATATTCTCACGGTTTCGGATAAAGAATGCTTCGACATTTCAACAATCTAATAGAATCCACTACTGGTAAAGTTGAATAGTGAAACGATATCCCGATTCAGTAGAGTATCAAATAGAGTCATTTTTTTCAATCCGGCAGTATTACCCTGGTGATGTGACGCAGTGCCACCCGGCCTACAGACCTGCGCAGGTAATACACGTCTACTCTTGGGACAATTCGTCTCTTGTACGGGATACTCCATGTGAGATATACTTTACCTTTGGCGCAAGCCGTTGAGATACCTGTATCGATCTCTCACCACCATAGCCGAACAGGATTACCCATGTCTGCATGCTTAGTAACAGTACCTATCGTTTTCCCGAACGCAACCGGAAATACCACCAGGGATGCCCGAATTCCGGCTGTTCTCACAACTGTTCTCACCTCACTTTCAGCGAATTTTCCCGTGTCTATTCCAATGCCTTGAGGCGACTGCTCACCACTATCTTTGCAGTAATAATCTTCGTGGTACTGCCGATATGTGACAGTAAGGCGGAAATCCCCCTACCCGGCATGCAGATGCCCATGATGAGACCAGCTGCCTTTGATCGAAAGGAAAGCGTGCTGGACCGTTTCCGAGCCTTTTCCGGTAAAAAGACCCTGACAGCGTTGGAAGGTCTTTTCACGCGCTGGGATCCTGTCTTCAGCCAGAACCCTGCCGTAGTCCTTTCGGATGGGAAAACCATCGCCAGGATTACCCTGCGGCTGCAGGGTCGCGCCGGGGACCCTCCGATTTTTTCCATCTCCGGCGGACATTGCGTCTCTGCAACAATGACTGACACGGGTAATATGGATCCTGGAAATCCTGCCAAACCGGGGAAGCCTCTCAACTTCAGTAACCGTGGCATTTCCCGGACAGATGACCGAATATCCGCTTACCGTCGCCCCTCCCATGGACATCTTTGAGCCGCGAAATGCCGATACCGCCGTAATTGACTATGTCACGACCGCCAACCACCTGGCTACATCCAGGGTAAACCCGGAACGGAAATAGCGGCAATAAAACCGTAAAAGTCTCCTTAACTGAAGGGTGTCAAAAAACAATGGATTACCAGAATAGAGACATCGGAACAATCCTTATCGAACGTGGCTCCCTTGCTGCAGAGTTTCTGCCGCTCATAGTGGAAAAACTCACCTCGGAAAATCAGCGTTTCGGCAAGATCTGCCTCCAGGAAGGCCTGATCAGTGAAGAGGATCTTGCACTGGCGCTGGCGGAGCAATTCGGCCTCGAATTCGTCGATCTGAGTCTCTATAAAATCGACGAAGAGCTGATGGCGACGCTACCGGCAGATTTCATCCACCGTTTCCGTATCGTACCGCTGGATATTGACTCCGAATCCTTGATTGTAGCCGTTTCCGATCCCACCGACGTACTCAAGTTGGACGAACTGGAACTCCTGGTTGATCGGCAGATTCAGATCCGGGTGGCAACCGAATCGGCCATAACGGATTTCTTCAAGGCCGGTACGGCAACCAGCAGGGTACTGCGGGAAGTCTCGGAAGACTTCATGCTGCAGTTGGTAAAAGAAAACGACCACGGGGAAGAAATCCTGTCCATGGAGGGCATTTCCGAAGACACCAGTCCCATCATCAAGCTTCTCAATACCACAATTATGGATGCAATGAACCGCCGCGCCAGTGACATCCATATTGAAACAAGCCAGGAGGGGGTACTTATCAAGTACCGCATTGACGGAGTGCTGTACAGAGCCAGCGAGCCTATGGGCATCCAGTTCCAGGCCCCGATCATCTCGCGACTCAAGGTCATGAGCGAGCTGGATATCTCCGAGCGCCGCATTCCCCAGGACGGACGTTTCAAGATCCGTCTGGGAGAGAAATCCATCGACTTCAGGATTTCCATCATGCCCAGCGTTATGGGAGAGGATGCAGTAATCAGGATCCTCGACAAGGAGGCAATTGCCAGCAACCTGAAAGGGTTGACTCTGGAAAGCCTCGGTATCAGCTCACGGGAGATACTTCGTTTTCGCAAAAAAATTCACGAACCGTACGGCATGATTCTCGTTACCGGTCCCACCGGTAGCGGTAAATCTACAACCCTCTATGCCGCCTTGACCGAGATCCATACCGGAGAGGAAAAAATCATCACCATCGAGGATCCGGTTGAATATATGCTGCGCGGCATTCTCCAGATTCCGGTCAACGAGAAAAAAGGACTGACATTTGCCAGGGGACTGCGTTCAATCCTGCGCCATGACCCGGATAAGATCATGGTCGGGGAAATACGTGATTCTGAAACCGCCCAGATTGCCGTTCAGTCTGCGCTGACAGGGCACCTGGTGTTTACAACCGTTCACGCCAACAATGCCTTCGACGTGATCGGCCGCTTTTTCCACATGAATATCGACCCCTACAACTTTGTTTCCAGCCTGAATTGTGTCATGGCGCAACGACTGGTTCGGCGGCTCTGTCCGAAGTGCCGTATTCCGGCCCACTTCTCTGATGAAGTACTAGTGGCTTCCGGGATTAATCCTGAGCTCACCCGGGAATGCAAACTCTATGATGCTCACGGCTGTGACGCCTGCAATGGCACCGGCTACCACGGACGAACCGCCATCGTTGAGCTTCTCGACATGACTGACGATATCCGTGACCTTATTATCAGAAAGGCATCCACAACCGAGCTCAAACAAAAGGCCCGAGAATCCGGGGTGGTATTCCTGCGGGAGTCGGCAATTGAAAAACTTTTGTGTGGAGAAACTACCCTCAGGGAAATAAACCGGGTAACCTTCGTGGAATAAGCTCTAGAGACTGACAAGGCAGGTGTCATGCCATTAAACATTGAAGATGGAAATCACCATTCGTTATAGGGTATGCCATTGCTCCCGACAAGCTTGGATCCGCTATGGACATCATAGACATTGCCGGGTTCTTTGAGGGGAGAGGTTACCGGTGGCGAGCCGGAGTCTGGAGAATTGGAATCCGTTACAGGAGGCGCGACCGTTATCCAGGTATCAGACTTTTTGGTAAAGGGATCGATCGGCATTCCCCGCAAGTACCCTTTGCTAACAAGGTCATTAAGTGAGTCCGGATACTTGCCCTGGTCAGCATAATATTCGTCAATGGTTTTGCGGAAGTTATTCAGGCTGTCGCTAAGCGTAGCTTCTTTCGCCCTGATGATCCAGCGTTGATAATTTGGAACGGCTATCGAAGCCAGAATGCCGATAATTGAAAGCACTATCATCAGCTCAATCAGGGTAAAACCCCGACGTCCCACCACGATCCGCTCACTCCGCAGGATTTTACCAATCTTTATATTTTGTGCCGTCAAGTGCCGTTCCTTCGCTGAGTGAATACACATCATAGACATCTTCCCCGCCCCACGATTTGGAATCAGGTTCATCACTGTAGGAACGCAATCCCCACTTGGGTTCTTCGCCGGGCTCCGGCGGGTTCATCGGGTCAACCGGTATCTTGCGCAGAAACTTCTTTTTAAATGCATACAGGCCGCCAAAATCATAGCCATCAACCAACTGACGCAGCGTCTCGGGATACCCGGACTTGTTGACCGTGGTAACTATTTTCTTATCCTCCACCGCCTTGTCGTAACTCTTTTTGAAATTATCGATGGCAGTGCGCATTATCCGGAGGTTTTGCCGCAATTCAATCTCCCGTGTCCTCTTGGCGGTCATGCGAGTCAAGGGAACTATGCCCGCTACCAGGATGGTCAGGATACTGATTGCGACAATCAGTTCAAGCAGGGTAACCCCTTTTCTTTTCCAGAGAATATTCATGCGTTACTGGATAATCACCGAGGTTGCTACCGGAACTACCGGCAATGGGGTACCGGTGGCAGACTTGAAGGCAACATCCCGGAAACCGAAGGCCGCGGTCCCTTGTTTTTTGGCACGGAACACAACTGTTGCCAGAATCCCGTTCCCACCTTCAACGGCAGCTCCTGCGGGGAGAGAGAGATTTACCTTGATAGAGCCACTTGGATCCGTGGAACTGGAGAAGCTGGTCTTCATGCCCTGTTTTTGCAGAAAGGTCCCTGCTGAAACAGCTTCAGGCTCTACAATGTTCGGATCAAATGTCAGCGTAAAAGGTGCCGACATAACGGGCCCTACATTCTCGGCGCGCATTTCCAGAGTAAATGTTTCCCCCACTTTGCTTACTATCGGAGTCGAAATGATGATCCAACCGGTTTTCTGAGATGCCCCCTTGTTCGGAGCTACTCCCGGGGTTACCGGTACCGCTGCAGGGGCAACCGTTGGACCGGTAGTGACGGAGGATTTTTGAGGTTGTCCGGGCATCGGAGCAGGAACTTCCTGTGGTACCATAGAGGGCTGTGCTACACCCGGCACACCCGGTTGTGGAGCGGCCGGAGGAGAAGGGAACTGCTGGACAGCGGCGGCTCGACCTGGTTTTTGAGACAAGGTTTCAGGCCCCGGCTCTTCATCGGAAGAGGGAGGGAAGGTGGCAAGGGAAGGATCGTCCTCCTTGCCGGACATGAAGGAGGTAACACTCGGCGGTGGTGCTACCAGGCCCCGCACCAGGTGAGGGGTAATGGCGAGAACCAATTCCGTCTTTTCCTTGCTGTTGCTATCGCCGGAAATGAACGGCCCGATGATAGGGATGTCACCCAGCAGAAATATCTTGCTCTGGCTGTCGGTATTGGTTCGTGATATCAGGCCGCCAATTACGCTGGTTTCACCGTCTTTCAGGCTCAGAACTGTTTCCAGGTTCCGGGTTCCGATGGTAACGACAGTTGTTGTCTTGTCGGCCAGCGTCTCCTTCTGTACAATGGAACTGACTTCCAGGCTCAGCTTCATATCGATAACATTATTGAGCTGAATCACCGGTTCCGCATTGAGCTTTACCCCGACGTCTACGTATTGGACATTAACACTATAGCCTCCAACCGTCCCGTTGGTCGTGGTGGTAGTGATAGGAACACGAGTACCCACATTAAATTTGGCTTTTTCCTTGTTTTTCACCCGGATTTTCGGATTTGCGAGGACCTCTCCCTTTGCAATTGTCTTACCGAAATTATAGGTTGCACTCGGAACCGTTACGAACCCGCCGTATCCGTTCCAGGTGAAAACGTTGGCCAGATTGGCAATGGTCGCATCAGTGGTGACACCCGAACCAGTAGTTACCACTTTGCTCAACGTATCGGCAAGCAGTTCCCCGCTTTTCAGGTCAAACGCCCCGAGGTCAACCCCATAACGACTCAGCAACAGCCCCACATCCCTGGTGTTCTTATCGTTAAGCTCGATCACCTCAACGTCCAGCAGGACCTCAGCATCCGGAACATCGTTGGCATCCAGCAACTTCCCGATAACGTCGATTGTATCACTGTTATCACGCACGACGATGGAGTTCGCCTCCTCGTTGACGTAAATCTTGCGCGCCGGCAACATGCTGCGGATCAGGTTGATTCCTTTTTTCGCATCCATGTAGTTGAGATGGAAGGTGCGTAATTCCATATTTTCGTACTGCTTGATTTTGTCGGCCGTCTTTGGATAGATCAGAACTGTTTTTTCATTGAGGACGGTGCTTCCGAGCTTGTACATGGTGCTGAGGAGGTCCAGCACCTGCCGGAAATTCGTCCGATCCAGGCTGATGGTAACCGGAAGGTCCTTGACCCCTTCGTCAAAGATAAAATCGATGCCGGAAAGCTGGGTAAGTATTCTGAAGACCCCCTTGAGACCCGCGCCAGTGAATTTGAACGCAAAGGGTTTCAGTGATTTGATATTCAGTTCATACCCTGAAGGCCTGTTATCGAGCTCTCCGCGGACCCTGACTCTGGCCTGCTTGTATTCAGAATTCTCCGGATCCAGTTCAACCGCGTGATCGTAGGACAGGCGGGCAAATTTCAGTTTATTGTCTTTTTCGAACTCCATCCCTTCCTTGAATGCCTGTTGCGCATCCCTTTTCTTCATGGTGATCTCAATCCGCTGTTTGTATATCTCTTTGGCGGGATCAAGCACATTCGCTACCTGGAAATCAGCCAAGGCGGCCGGGTACTCCTCCCTTTTCAGTTCTCCCATCCCCTTCGTATAGCGAATATCTGCAGCCTTGTTGCGGGCAGAGAGGAAGCGCAACCTGTATTCAACATCATCGGGTGCGGCGCGATAGGCATCCGCATAACTGAGCATGGCCTCCTCATACTTCCCCTGCGCTTCCAGACTCTGGCCGGCATTGAAAGCCCGTCCAGCTGCGCAGCCAAACAGAGTGAAGGTTAAATAACCTGCTATGGCAAGATACATCAGAGAACGCATTCTTGTAACTCCTCGGGTGCCAACCCCACTTCCGGGACAGGGTTTGACCGGCTACCTCATCGCTCTTAGCGGTTCATTTTCTATCAAAGGAATAATGATCTCTTCACCAGTTCCGGTAACCTTCAAGATAAGAACCTGATCGGTAATGGAAGTAGCGACGTAACGTCCGGCAAAGGTAGTTCCCTCCTTCACCGGGGTAATCTCCTGGCCTTTTGCCAGGAATACGATCTTTTTGCCATCTTTTTTTAAAAAACCATGTAGCTTGAAGGCCGCCAGCTCACTCTGAATCCCTGTCGGCACGGGAACCGGCTTGGTGGGCGTCAAGCTCTTCATCCGTGCCAGACGGGCAGCTTCCGCCGCTGCCGCTGCCGCTGCCGCCTGCCGTGCCAGCATCGTTTCCCGGGTAACAAACAATGGGCTGAAGATATCACGCTGGTATTCGGAGAAAACAGGACGCCTCTCAAGGAGATCAATCCTCAGTATGCGGCTCTCGGTCTTACTCGTGCCGGGCACGACCGCTTTTGGGACGATTCCGGGTGGAGACCGCCCTGGACCCTGGAGAATATTTAAGTTTTGCTACGGATTTTTGCCGTGGATAAGAAATAATTCCCCAGATTGAGGACACAATCAGCAACAGAACCAGAATTAATAATAACTGACGCTGCCTGCTCATGCGCCGTCCCTCAGGTAAGCCGTCAACTGAAGGTCCATGGTAACCTTTTCCGCGTAAGGGTCCTCGTTCTTCAGAGTAATGCTGTCAATAACCACAAGTTCTTTTCTTGTCTGCATCTTGTATAGAAAACAGCGTATTGCCGAATACCGTCCACTCACGGACAGTGCAATATGATAGACAAGCAGATTCCTCTCTTTGAGGAACTCAGGTTTGTAGGTGAGAGAGTCGTTGGAGACATGGCATTGTGCAGATGAATCCATGATTTCCGCGAGAAGCGGGGCAAATTCTCGTTTCGGGGGGATCATCGCCTGCAGTTTCTCCAGATCTTTCCTGGCGTTACGATACATCGGAGCTTGCATCACCATGAGCCATCGCATCAAGGCCTCTTTGTCGCTCCGTCACTATCTCCTTTTTGTGCTCCAGTACCGGCTGCTGGAAAAAAGCAATTCCTACCATAGCCATAATGTTCAGGAGAAGCAACAGCCCGATTACAATCAGCCAGGGCTTTTTCCGCTGATAGAGTTCCAGAGCCAACTCTCTCATTGTTCTTTCACCCGGCAGGAAATGGAAAACTTGACCCCTTTGGCCTGCTCCCACAGTTCATCTTTCTTATGGGACAAGAGTAAAACATCATAAAAAGTTCCGGAGTCCTCCAGCATTGCCAGATAATCCTCTATCGCCTTGAAATCACGTGCCCATCCTTCGATGGCCATGCTGCCTTTTGTCCTGTCCGGCGAGAGCTGGGTCACCGCAATGCCATCCGGGGTAGCTGCTTCCAGTTTTTCCAGGAGCGCAAGCCATCCGAATGTCTTGCGATTGATAATATCGTTGTAAAAAGATATGTCTGCCAAAATCCCGGCTTTTTCCTTTTCAGGGATAGGTGGAAGAGGACGCGCCAGTCGATTTTTCACGTCGGTTGTCTCGGCATCGAGACGCCGCATCTCTCCAAGGTTCCAAGAATACAGACCTATGTTCCCTGCAAGAAGGAACACCAGTACCACAATAGCGATGGTACAGGCGCGATCGACCCGCCGGTGGTCAATGATTGTCTTGGTTGCGAGATTAATGGTAAATCGCATCACAGTGCCCGAATAGCCGTTCCGATGGCCGAGGTGAAAGGAAACAACGGCTCAGGGACGGATAGGTCTTTTCCCCGAACGTCGAGTGCCGATTTTGTATCAAGGAGAACCGGTTCACCGCCAAGTGCATCGCGTGCGGCCCCGCAAAAACTTTTGGCCGTCTGTAACGGGGCTATACAGAAAACATCCCGGAGTTCACGCTCCGGAAATTTCGACTTGTATGACAGGAACGAGAATCTGATTTCCTTGTGAGCGGAGTCGAACTTCGTGTCGTCTTCAGCCAGTTCCCTGATACGTATGAATTCCAGCTTTCCTCTGGAAAAAAACATTATCCCCAGGTGTGAATCGAAAAATGTCAGTAATGCGTACTCTTCAAACTTTGCCAGACGTTGCTCGAAAACCCGGCTAAGATTGAAACAGTTGAGATCTATCAGTGTCGGATCCAGACCCGCTGCTGCGAACATTTCTTCATACTGGCTGATGACCGGCCGGAATGCAAGCACCACCAGTACGACGATGTCGCCGTTTTCCCGCATTGCTACCTGCTGAAAATCCAGATGCGCATCAGCCACGTCGAAAGGGAGTTTTTTCTTCAGTTTCCAGCGAAGGACATCGAGCCCTTCCGAACGGTTCTTGAAACGCTCCTCCATGTCCATCATCATAACACGCCCGACGGAATCCGGCAGGGAAACGGACACATATTTCCCCCGGCAGAAAAGTGAATTGCGTGCCTCTTGCAGGGCAATGACAAATCCCTGAGGGTTCAGGATGTTCAGTTCCCGCATTGAAGGGCGCAGGGTACCCGGCGACAGCGGCCGACTGGAAACCGCTTCCAGGGACGGCGCTGATGGTGAACCGCCAACCCGAACAAAAGACACGGCGGACGATGAAACAGAAACTCCGAGCGATTTCCTTGAAAACATAATAAATTCATCCTCTGCGCTTAACCTACAGTACCGGCAATTTTGAAGATCGGCAAGTACATGGCTATAATAATAACCCCGATTACCACCCCCATTACGATCATGATAATTGGTTCGAAAGCGGCAGTAAGAAGGTTGAGCCGTTCCTCCAGCGTCTCTTCGAGATGCTCTGATATCCCCACCAGCATTTCTTCCAGAGCTCCGGTGGATTCACCAACCAGCAGCATACGAATGGCAAGGGGAGGCATAATGCTGGTCTTTGCAAATGCAGCCGAAATACGCCCACCTTCTTCTATGTAGGTAACAGCTTCACCAAGGCGCCTTTCCATATAGGCATTGTTCAGCGTCCCCGTTGACATGTGCACGGAATCAACAATCGGAATGCCGCCGCCGAGTAGGTTGGCAAAAGTGCGAACAAAATTCGTAAGGGAATAATTAATCATGATTGCGCCAAGATACGGTAGTTTAATCTTGAAGCGGTCGGCCTGATATCGTCCTTCATCGCGGGAAATCCAGTAACGAAAGGCTACGAAAAGCGGAACCGCCGCAAGGATACCTGCCAGAAACCAGCTCCTGACAAATGATGCAAACGCTATCATCATCCGGGTAAGCAAAGGTAATTGCTGACCGGACTCCGTGAACACATTGCTGAGAATCGGTATAACATAGAACAGGAGAAGACTTATGGCCAGGATGGAGACGACAACAAGAATTGAAGGATACAGCAAAGCAGAAATAATTTTCTTGCGGACAATCTCCATTTTTTTGAGATAGCTGATATACCGTTGTATTGTAAGGGGGAGATCTCCGGTTCTCTCTCCCGCACGAATGGAAGCGGTATAAAGACTCGGAAAGACCTGACGATGTTTTTCCAGAGCTGCCGAGAGCGCAGCTCCTCCCTTCACGTCTTCCCTCACCTGCTTCAAGGCATTGTTGAGAGGACCGCTGTTATACTGTTCGAGAACCGTGTCGATAACCTGAATAATCGGTAATCCGGCCCTTATGAGCACCAGCATCTCCTGGTTGAAGAGAATCAGCTCGCGCTTCGTTACCCCTCCACGGCCGAATCCTCTCCTGGAAAAACCACGTGCGGGTCTCTTCCGTAGGTCGAAGATGTGATACCCCTGCTCTTCAAGCTCTCTTCGCAAATCGGCCGGCTCTGCCGCTTCATACTCCCTGGTGAGAATCTTCCCGTCAGGCGCGCCCAGTTTACAGATGTACATTGGCATAGGAGACTCTTGGTAATTCGGAAGGACCCGGGATGGCACGGGTATCCTTCGGTGGGCCTGACTACGCCCGGTACTGACGGTCAAGCACATTGATTTTAAACTCTCATAATAGAAATATGCCAGAAGGAATTTCACAAAAGCAACATAAATAGTGCTTTTAATACGCAATCATACAATAGTACGGCACCGGCACGATAGTAAATAAGGTTAATTTCCAGAACGCAGCTCCCTCCAAAATTACCATGAAACTGAAATGCGTAATTTTGGAGGGATCCGGATACTACATAAGATATTCTCCTGCATAGTTGCAAGCGTGGCTGTCTATTTCTTCTCCATCTTCATCCGCATCATTTTTCGTTTTTCACGGAGCATCTTGGTATCCTGGTACATGTCGTCATAGGCGGCTTTCATGACCTGATCGAATGTCGCAAGAGTGCCGCCGTTTTCCTTGACAAATGTTTTAGCGTCCTCTTCTTTCGCAAAGGCCCACTTGGGCTGTTTCGTCATGACCCCCGGCTTCGCACCACCGATTACCCAGAAGGCTTTTTCGGCATCGATGAGTTTTCGGGAATTATAATCCCCCACCTTGATGGATATCGGGGTCCGGTCGATGTTGTTCGCCAGATCCACTGCGGCGCAGTGAATACTGCACAGGCCGATAACGGTTCCGTCGTCATATTCGATAAGAACTCTGCTGAAGGAGAACTTTTCCCGGTTCATCCCACAGTATTTGCAGTCGGCAAATGTTTTGACATCGCTGCCTGCAGTCGCTGCTGCCACAGCCGGTTGGGCGGTCGCCATACCACAAGATGGTTTGTGCTGCTCGCCAAAGACCGAAACGGCGAAAAACAGCAGGCAAGACGCTACTGAAAATCCAAAAAACATCTTTTTCATTACTTAATCTCCTTTTTTGTTCTTCAATTTCCCCTGAGGCGTATTGTATTTTAAGGGTAAACGGGGCAGGAGAGATTGTCAACTTGATCTCCGC
>CAVVDU010000024.1:0-186905 GCA_963746935.1 uncultured delta proteobacterium
GAAAATCCTCGTGTCGGCGGTTCGATTCCGTCCCTGGGCACCACCAAAATTTAAAGGGTCAGCTTACCGAAGCTGACCCTTTTGTTTTTTAGCATCCTTTAGTCGACGGGCAGGGCACTTGGATGAATCAATAAAATGAAAGCAGAAGCTGCAGTTACGGCAAGGGATTATGGACTCCGGTCTGCCCTCGATCGTCTTTTGAGCCCAGGAAGGATCAGCCAGGATTCCGCGACCTACGTAAACCAGATCCGCCATACTGTCCTGAAGTGCCTGCTCTGCAAGATCGGGATGACGGATCCCCCCCCTCCAATAACGGGGATACTTACCACCATTTTGGCTTCATGGGCCAGGTGCAGTCTCCCGGAATAGGGGCTTCCATCCGGTTGAACAGAGCCGGGTATTCCACTGCCACAGGACACGTCAAGCAACTTCGCGCCCACCCTTTCCAATGTGGCAAGGGTGGACAACCCTTCTGACAGGTGAAAGCCCCTGCTGTTTCTATCCACAATCCCAAGCCTACAGGTAGCCAGGGCTCTGTCCGCTGTTTCCAGAGAGATTGCTCGAAACACCTCAAGGAGAAAGCGACTACGATTTTCAAGGCTGCCACCATAGCGGTCTATTCGCCAGTTCTTCAGGGGTGATAGAAATTGGCTGAATAAATACCCATGGGCTCCATGGATTTCAATTATATCGAAACCTGCTTCTACCGCTCTGCGGGCAGCATTCCTGAATGCCTCCCGTATACGAACTAATCCGGATACCATTATTTGCTGTTTACATAATCGATAAATTATGGGCACAAGATGTCGGTATTTTCCTCTTTCCATGAAGGCGGTCGCCCCGGCATGGTGAAGCTGGATCCCTGCAATTGCACCGCTGGCGTGAATAGTTCGGGCTAACCGGGCAAATCCTTCTATATGCCTGTCACTGTAGATCCCAAGCTGGCGCCTGCCTATCCTTCCTTCAGGCAAGACAGCCGTTCCTTCCACGATAACCAATCCTGGTCCTGAAGAACGTTCGTAATGTTCAAGGTGCGCCTGGGTAACCAGGCCGTCATCTTCAGAAAGGAAAGTGACCATGGGCGGCATCACTATTCGGTTCGAAAGAGATAGATTATCGATTTGAAGCGGAGTCAACAGAAGCGGATATTTCATTTTCGCCTCTTTAATCAAGAATGTATTTTTTCTTGTTCAGCTTGAAGTAAGTATATCATACTGAAAAAGGGCCACTGCCAGATTGCAAGCCCTTACATATCCCCGTACCAGCACAGCGAAAACCGCCATGTAGGCAGTCTCCCCCGTCCCATTACCCGACAAGACACTTCCTTACCATATTGGTGACAAGTAATCAGGTAAGAATTGAAACACCGTTGCCAGCTTTTCGCCGGACGACAGTCGAAAATAAAAAAATAGCCCCCTGCCGGTAAAGGCAGGGGGCTTTCTGGTATCGTACCCGTAACCAAATTCGGTTCGGTATGGCCGAGCGGTACATCTATGTCAAGGCCACGGTAAGCAGTGACCTAACATTCGGCTTTATACTGCGTTGTATATGCTTGCACCATTTCTGTATTCAATCGGAAACAACCGATACCAACCTACTAAAACACTTCACAAGCTGTTCTACTTACCTGATTATCTTGAGGCCAGCTGCTTCAACATTGTCCGGATCAACTGCAACCCTGAACATGCCGGAGTTTCCTGCATTGTCCTGATCAAGAATAAGGGCATTGTCAAGAACATTCATGACATTTGCAACATAACCTGTTTCGTACTTTACCACGTTTCCTTTTTTGAACGGAAGTGTACTCATCTGATTTTTCTCCTCTCGATGTAAGTTCCCCAGAAACTGGGTTCTTTGACTCCAAACCACTGCGTTACCGACCACCGGCCCGCGCGGATTTGAAACGATCCGAAGTATCAACTCCCCCTTAACTACGGACAGGGTAGAAAATCCGAATCTCATTGCTACTAAAATCCTGACCCGTCCCAGCACACCATGTCCTCAAAATACGGGTCAAATTGCCGTTCAAAATGTTTTGAAAACAATCATTGACAAACAGCCGCTGATTTTAAATACGTAAACATCGATTGTCAACATGAAAATTACTATTTAACTTTGTGCAGCAAACCAAAAAAAGCTGTTCCTTTCTGGGCAGTTCCCGCACACACAAACATAACAGCCCCACCCTCCTTCTAAAAGGACACTCCCCGCTACAGAATAAATATTGAAACACCACCCCAATAGGGGTATGATTCGGCGATAATTGAACAGAAATATCGAGCAGGCAATGATTTTTCAAGAGGATAAAAATCACACGCTATCACCCGGACTGCTGCAATTCACCCGAATTTCATCGTAACCAGCAGATATTTTGATAGATATTGTCGACAGGTCTTCATAAAAAAGAAATTTTTCAGTACAAGCCATAGGAGGCATCCGTAATGCATTTTCATTTCTCAATTCCAAGTTCCGTAGCATTCGCTCCCGGAACCGCCGAAACAGTAGGTCACCTGCTTCGCGGTTTCGAAATATCCAAAGTTCTCTGCATTTACGATTGCGAAGTCAAGAAGGCCGGAATTGTCGATTCCGTGCTGGCCTCGCTGAAAGCCGCCAAACTCGAGGTCACGGAATGGGGCGAGGTGCAACCGAACCCAACCGATGAACTTGTGGAAAAAGGGGCCGTCCTGGCCAAGGAAGCAGGAGTTGACGCAATTGTTGCCGTCGGAGGGGGCAGTGTCATCGATGCGGCAAAGGCCGTTTCCATCCTGATGACCAATGAGTCCCCCATCAATCAGTATGACGGCATAAACCTGGTAAAGAACCCCGGCATACAGGTAATAGCTATCCCGACAACCGCAGGCAGCGCCAGTGAGGTAACGTCTTTTACCGTCATTACTGATACCACGCTGCAGAAGAAAATGGTCATCGGGGGCCAGAACGTCGGTGCGCGTGTTGCCCTCCTCGACCCACGACTCACCGTCGGAGCCCCTCCGGCCCTTACCGCTTCGACCGGGATGGCTGCCATGGCCCACGCTGTCGAAGCGTATCTCTCGGTGGCCAATTCGATTCCTACCGACATCAATGCCCTGAAAGCCATCGAACTGATTTTCCACAATCTACCGGAAGCGGTACGGAATGGTACCAACTTGGCGGCACGAACCAACATCCTTCTGGGAAGCTTACTTGCCGGATTCGCCTACAACTCGGCAATACTCGGTCTTGCCCATTCCATTTCCCACCCCCTCTGCGTCTACTCCGGCATCTCACACGGATTTGCCAATGCCGCAGTCCTTCCCTATGTCATGGAATACAACGGAAAGGCTGTCCCGGAAAGAATAAAAGATATCGGGCTGGCGATGGGCCTGGATATAAAAGACCTGGCACCGAACGACGCACTTCCAATAACAATCGATGCTGTATTGCAACTGTCACGCACGATCGACATCCCCACCTTGAAAGAACTCGGGGCATCCCGCGACGATTTCGAAAAAATCGCACTGGATTCCCTCAAGGAAATCAGCACCATTTTCAACCCGAGAAATCCCAGCAAAGAGGACGTTATTGCAATCCTGGAAAAGGCATTTTAGCGAACAGTGCAACTATTTCAACACGCAAATTTACTGCGAAATCAAATCGCAAATGATACTGCTGAGTTCCAAAACCAACGAGCAAAGACACAAAGCAAATCAAACAGAATCCGGCGGTTGAAATGAAAAAGCGTAACGCAAAGACCTAACCGTAAGACATTGATATTTTTGTCACAAAACATTTTATACAGCGACCACAGTTGTGCTTCCCCTTACATTTTATTCTTGATATTAACTAACTAGCTAGTTAGTATATGGCTATGAGTTCACCTGTTACTAAAAAGCCATCACCTGCTCGCTCATCCACAAAGAGAGATGATACCACGCGGGAGCAACTTCTCGATGCCGCTACAGCACTCTTTGCGGAGCATGGTATCTCAGCTACAACGATCGCACAAATTGCGGCGCACGTTGGCGTCACCTCTGCAATGGTCCATTACTATTTCAAGACCCGTGATCAGTTGTTGGATGCGATTGTCGAAGAAAGGATCATGCGCGTCGATGCCTTTGTCTGGGACTCGTTCACCGGAAGCGAAGTAGATCCAATCTTCTTGATAAAGGGACTTGTTGCCAAATTATTCAAGGCCTGCGAAGTAATGCCGTGGCTACCCCCGTTATGGATACGGGAAATCGTTAATGAAGGGGGGTTGCTGAGGGAAAAGTTGCTGCAACGCATTTCCGTCGACAGGCAGAAGAAGTTTGTGGAGTGCATCGCTGACGGGCAAAAACGGGGAGAAGTGAACGAGGACATCGACCCGCGATTGCTCTTCATGTCCATAATCGGGCTGACGCTACTTCCCTTGGCTGCGGTGAAGATATGGAATCGCATACCACTCCTGGAAGGAGTGGGAAAAGATGATCTTGCGCAACATGTTACTGCATTACTTATGCACGGGCTTATCAACCCTTCACCCAATCACGATGGTAACCATTCGAATGTCGATTCGTAGTAACCTTATGCAATGGATCGCCTTCTAAAGCAATAGAAGGAGTTCTCCTGAAGAAGGTTAGTTAAATGCGAAGGCAGGACCTGATTGCTCCGTATCTCTCCATCGAAGCGCTCCACAGTTGTCCATTCCCTTAAATTTCATCCTTGACACTAACTAACTAGTTAGTTAAAATATACCTGTGAGTTCAGCTATTACTAAAAAACCATTACCTTACCGGGTGAGGTTACGACTCACATGCGAGACGACGATGATTGAAAATGGCAATTAAATGCTCGACAGAAAATGGTACCTTCGACGAGAAAACATGGGATAAAGCTATCATGGAGATGGCGAGTCTTCCGCCAGTTTTACACGAGGAAGGGAGGATAAAAAAATGAGAAAGCGTATGGTGTGGCTGATAGCATTGCTCTTGGCTCCGGTGATGGTAATCTATGCCTCTCCGGCCCAGGCCGATGCCGGAGTATCGATAAATTTACCGGGTTTTGGACTCAGCGTTGGCCCTGGCGGGGTCGGACTCAATATCGGTCTGCCCTGGGTGGTTGCCCCGGCACCCGTTCCTCCACCTGCGTATACCTACCCTGACAACTCCTACGAATCGGTGGTGACAGGTGATGTGCCGGAATTCGTTCAGCCCCCCGAATTGGGCTTTTACGTAGCGGTAGGTGTACCATATGATCTTTTCTACTATAACAACAGCTATTGGACCAACAGGGGAAATATCTGGTACAACTCTCCCTACTACAATGGTCCCTGGTCAAGTATTTATTACAGCAACGTACCGTATGTCTTCAACAGGTACCCCTTTGAGACAATCCGGCACTACCGAGACGCGTATTATGGGCGTTACCAGAGATATGGAGCATGGAAGGGGTACAATCATTTCAGTCCGGGCCATCGCGATAATTACCGGGGAGAAAGTGGCCGCAACAGTCGTGACTATGCAAGGCCGTCCAACCGGGCTCAAAGCTACCGGAACAGCACCAATGGCAGAACTCCGAACAGCAGTTGGCAAGCCACGGGACGCGGATACACCTCCAGGCAGATCTATCCCGACCGAAACTATCGTAACAGCGTTTATACCAGGTCGAACAACTATGGACCAGTGAACACCGCCAGACCGGCCTACATCCGGCCGAATGGCACCGGCCAGAGGTATTACAGCAGGGGCACTCAAATCAGTCCGACCAGTTTCGCACCAAGATACGGCAACAGACCCGTTTATACTCGCTCCTACAGGAACGGGCAATCTTATGGCAAAGGATACACAAACACCAGACAGTACACTACCGGCCATGGGAGCGCACGGAAAGGATTCAGCCAAACCCAGAATAGTCATGGTAACGCCAGCAGGGGATGGCAGGGTGAGCGCAGGTAAACCATAGGTGATGCGGTTGGCGGGACATTAGGAAAGAAAGCAGTATCAACTCCCAGCAAGACTGAGGCCATGCCCTTACGGCGCATGGCCTCTTTTGCATTTTTCTCACCGCTCAATGTTCCAGTCTTCCGGCATGATTGATAAGGATGGCAAATATTCACAAAAGCAATGCCGCAGGCTATCAACGAGGCATGACGTTGGCACAGAGTTGAAATATGAGATTGCACGCCGAGTCAAAGAATAACTATACATACATTAGTTCTTATGTCTTCAGCGCGAACCCTTGTTTCCATTATTCGCAATGCGTTCCTAGTCTTCCTTCTTCATCTTCCTCAACATTCTTGGGCCACCCTCTGACAACAATAGCCCCATTCCGGAAAAGGCATTTCAGAGAACCGCGCAACTTTTTCAATGCGCAAATCCCGAATGAACTCGAGCATCTCCGACAGATGATAACCAGTTGACAAAACAGCGGCAAAAAGCTATAACAGCCAACGTCGGGATGTAGCGCAGCCTGGTAGCGCACTTGCTTCGGGAGCAAGGGGCCGCTGGTTCGAATCCAGTCATCCCGACCATTTCAGACAAACAAGGGGCTTCTCATCGAGAAGCCCTTTTTCATTATCTCCCAGAAAGAGTCACCTCTGCTTCACCAACGCCGCAAATACGCCTTCAGCCTACCATGTGCCGGAACTGAAATAACACCCTTGCCAGAAGGCCTTCTCTCCAACCCATCAGGAATCGCAGACCCTGCGGTTTGCACAAACAGCAAAAACCGATACCATAGTAATAAAGTAATTTTTCATGCATCCCATGTCAGGGTGGAAGGCCAAAGGAAGCATGTTATACTTGCTTAATGTAACCCATTCACACTATGCTCAGACCATTCAGTGGAACGATTATGGGCACATTACTGCTGAGGAAGGAATGCAGAACCTGAAACAACTCCTCAATTGTTTTTCAGCAATATACAGAAGGAGAAAAACCATGAAGAAACTCCTTGGCTTCATAACTGCAGTCCTGCTGCTCGCACCCTTCTCTGTCAATGCTTTGGACGCACCGGTGGCAAGCATCAAAACAATTCACGGCACGAACACCATTCTACGGGCCACGCTGCCCGTAGAAGCAATCAAAGGCAGCAAGATATACCAGGGCGACATACTGAAAACCGGCCCCGACGGCGGTCTGGCCATTGTTTTCCGGGACGACACCCTTCTTTCCCTCGGACCTAACAGCGAGATCGCTATCACAGAGTTTCTATTCTCACCCGCCGAAGGGAAGCTATCATTTCTCACCAGAATAGTCCGGGGAACCGCGGCCTGCGTAACGGGAATCATCGGAAAGCTTTCCCCGGAATCCGTACGCTTTGAAACGCCTGTCGCAAATATCGGCATCCGGGGAACAAAGTTTGCGGTTATGGTCGATAATCCTGATGACTAGGATGGGTCAAACAACACCTTGTAGCGAAGCGCCGATCTTTCATTTTGATTCCCCGCGAGGTAGCTCATGAAAAAAGACGGATTGATTCTCCTGGGCCTTGCAGTTCTCCTCTGCCTGGGAGCCTGCAGCAGAGACAGATGTGTGGTTGTCCTGCTACCCAAACCTGACGGAACTACGGGCAGCCTTGTCGTCTCCAACCGGGAAGGGAGCCAGTTGCTGCAAAAGCCGAATCTGGCGACCGGCATACAATCCTCGGATAGCGCTCCCAAGGCTCCTGAACATATGGACAATCTGAAAATTCAGAAAATTTTTGGCGACGCGCTTAAGGGACTCCCCCCTCCCCCGATCCATTTCATTCTGTATTTCAAAACTGACACCACCGAACTGACAGATGCTTCGAGGAAAACTTTATCCGAAATTCTCCCGGCAATCGCAGAACACGAATCAACAGATGTGAGTGTCGTCGGGCATACCGACCGAGTCGGAACCCGGGATTACAATTTCCATCTTGCCTTGAAGCGTGCCCTCCTGGTGCAGAAAATCCTTCTTTCCCTCGGCATTAATCCCAAATACATCGAAGTAACATCCCATGGCGAGGACAACCCGCTCATACCGACGGCGGATGAAGTCCCGGAACCGAGAAACAGGCGGGTTGAGGTCGTGGTTCGATGAATCCCTGCCTGGATATACTATACCTGCTGAGTGGCGGCACTGCGACAAGGACTGATAGATGACCTTTTTGGCAATACGGAAAGCCCTCCTGGCGAAGCCCAAAAAAATGCGCGGCTGGATATTCTGCGCTGGTATCGGATTTACCCTGCTCCTTGCTGTGCTGGCCACCTACCGACCAGTTTTCTTCCATTTTCTTGACTACAAGATCTATGACACATTGCTGCAATCGGACAGTTCACCACCACCCATTACGACAGAGACAAATCCCGTTATTGTCGACATTGATGAAAAAAGCCTTGCCCGCTACGGCCAATGGCCGTGGCCACGATACCGCATCGCGGATCTCCTTGAAAAAATCCGGACACTAGGCGCCTCAAGCATCAGCCTCGACATGGTGTTCCCCGAGCCTGACCGCACCTCCCTGAGTGTGGTCAGCGAAGATATCCGCGGGGAATTCGGTATCAGGGTTAACCTCCAGGACATTCCCACAGCCCTGCTGAACAATGACAAAGTCTTGGCTGAAACCATTTCCCGAGGTCCCTTTGTCCTTGGATACGGCTTTCTCTTCACCAATGGTGGAAACCCTTCCGCAGGATGCCCACTTCACCCGCTAACCGTAGCAATCATGGATCAGAACGGAACGGTTGGACTCCCCTCTGGCCTCTTCCGTGCAGAAGGTGCCACATGCAGTCTCTCTTTGCTGACACACGCTGCCGCCGGTTCAGGCTTTTTCAATATGACCCCTGATGGTGACGGAGTCGTGCGACGCGTTCCGCTCATTATCGAGTATAAGGGAAAACTCTTTCCCAGCCTTTCACTGGCAACCCTCATGCAGGCACAAAAGATCAAGCAGGCAGTCCTGAAAACCTCTTCGGGCCACCTGGAAAGCATTGTCCTTTCCGATATCAGCATCCCGGTCGACTCAAAAGCAAACCTTCTTGTCCGTTTCCACAACTCGCATACGCACTTTACCCATCTCTCTGCCATGGACATCCTGCAGGGTTCAGTCGCGCGGAAGAGTATCGAAGGCCGAATCGTGTTCCTCGGTTCTTCGGCTGTTGGTCTCGAAGACTACCGGACCACCCCCCTTTCAGCGGCAACCCCGGGTACGGAAATCCACGCAACCATCGTTGACAATATACTGAAAAATGAGTTTTTCCGTCACCCCTACTGGACCCCCGGCCTCGAACTGATCCTGGTCCTCATCTGCGGCATTCTTTCCGCATTGATTATGAGCTGGACTCGATCGTTCCTCGGTTTGTCGGTCATTGCCTGCTGCTGTGCAGGGTTGTGGATTGCGTCAGGTTGGGCCCTCAGGACAAAAGGGATTTTCATTTCACCCCTTTTGCCGCTCGTGACATTCGGCGGCAACTTCACCCTGCTCACCTTTATCAAATACTGGCATGAAGAGCAGACCGTAAAATCCCGCAACAAAGACCTTGTAGCAATGCAGAACTTCACCATCCAATGCCTGGCAGCCCTGACGGAAACGCGCGACAGCGAAACGGGAAGGCATATCGAGCGTTGTCAGCACTATGTCAAACTGCTGTCAGACCAAATGGCCAAGGACCCGAAATTTTCTGAAATCCTCGATGAGGAAACCATTGATCTCCTCTACCGCTCCGCAACGCTGCACGACATTGGTAAAGTAGGCGTTCCGGACAGCATCCTGCTGAAACCCGCGTCCCTGACCGAAGACGAATACCGGGAGATGAAAAAACATACGCTGTATGGCCGTGAAGCCATACAGCGTGCGGAACATCTCTACGGAAAAGACGTCAAGGACTCGTTTCTCCAATTCGGTAAAATCATTGCTTACTCCCATCACGAAAAATGGAACGGCAGCGGCTATCCGGAGGGCCTCTCAGGAGAAGACATTCCCCTTTTCGGCAGGATTATGGCTGTTGCAGATGTCTATGATGCAATTATCTGCAAGCGCCGCTACAAGCCGTCTTTCACCCATGAGGAAGCAGTGGAAATCATCGTCCGGAACAAGGGCACCCATTTTGACCCTGCGGCCGTAGAGGCCTTTCAAAAGGTTCAGGAAGAGTTCCATAAAGTAGCCCAACAGCTTCCCGACGAGTAGCCTGGGCGCCCCTCCCTTATGCATACATTTCACCCTACAAACGGATCGCCGCAGACAAATCCAAGGCTGTTCCTCCAGCAAACCGCATTTTTCCTTCGCTTCCCAACGAAATAGTGCTATTTTTATAGGCTCAATTTTTCCCTCATCCACACCGGGGTCAGACCATGGAAAGCAAAGAACTGCGATTAATTCTCGAGAACCTCCAAAAGGGAGAAACCACGGTTGACAATGTAGTAGAGCGGCTCCGCCACCTGCCTTATGAGGACATCGGCTGCGCTACCATCGATCATCATCGTGCCCTCCGCCAGGGGTTTCCCGAGGTTATCTTCGGAGAGAGCAAAAGTGTTTCCCAGATCCGGCAGATCATCGCAGCCTTGCTGGCAAAGGGAAGCAACGTCCTGGTAACCAGACTCAGTGTTGACAAGGCCCAACAGATTACCGAGGACTTCCCGCTGGCCCGCTACCATGAAGACGCCCGTTGCCTTACCATCGAGCAGAATCCGGTCGACATCAAAGGCAGGGGTACAATCCTCGTCATCTCTGCCGGCACGTCCGACATCCCGGTAGCCGCAGAAGCGGTTGTCACGGCAAGGCTTCTGGGAAACAAGGTCGAACAGCTGATCGACGTCGGCGTGGCCGGCATCCATCGACTTTTAGGCAGGAAAGACCTCATTTTTTCCGCATCGGTCCTGATTGTGGTGGCCGGGATGGAAGGCGCCCTTCCCTCGGTAGTGGGAGGCATGGTGAACCGGCCGGTTATCGCCGTACCCACTTCGGTCGGTTATGGCGCCTCTTTCGGCGGCATTGCTGCCCTGTTGGGAATGCTCAATTCCTGCGCTTCCGGCGTTACGGTGGTGAACATCGATAACGGTTTCGGCGCCGGGTATGCCGCAAGCCTGATGAACAGGAAAGAGTGAAGAACAGTTTTGAGTTTTGAGTGTTGGGTTTTGAGTTTGACACCTCACACCTGACTCCTGACATCTGATTCCTGGGAGGATTCTCTTTGAAGATTCTCTATTTCGACTGCTTTGCCGGGATCTCCGGCGATATGACAGTTGGTGCCCTCATCGACCTGGGGGTTCCGCTCCCGTTCCTCAAGGAAGAGCTGGCGCGTCTGCCCATCTCCCTTTCCGGATACGCCCTTTCTGCGGAAGAAACCTGTCGCCGCGGCATCCGGGCAACGAAGTTCAGCGTTCGCGTCACAGAAGACCAACCGCACCGCCACTACTCCGACATTGCCGGGATGATCGAGCAGAGTTCCCTTGCGGCCGAGGTGAAGGCAAAAGCGGGACAAATATTTCGCCGCCTCGCCGAAGCGGAAGCAAAGGTCCATGGCGTTGAACTGAGCCGGGTCCACTTCCATGAAGTCGGTGCCCTGGACTCCATCATTGATATCGTCGGGACCGCCCTTTGTCTCACCTTTCTCGGAATCGAAGAGATCTACGCATCTCCACTCCCCCTGGGTAGCGGTTATGTGGAGACAGCCCACGGCAGGCTTCCGGTTCCGGCTCCGGCCACAGCCGAACTTCTTAAAGGCATCCCGGTACACGGTGAACTGGGTGCCGGTGAACGGGTGACCCCGACCGGCGCCGCAATTCTGGCAGCACTCTGCTCCGGCTTTGGCGCCCCGCCACCCTTCATTGTCAAGGAAGTGGGAAGCGGTGCAGGTGACCGGGACTTCCCGGACACACCGAACATCCTCCGCGTCATGCTGGGAGAGAAAACCTCTCACCTGCCGGGAGACGAGATACGGGTTCTGGAAACCCATGTGGACGACATGAACCCGGAAATCCTCGGTTTTCTCATGGACCGCCTCATGGCGGCCGGCGCTCTCGATGTAGCCTTTTCGCCACTGCAGATGAAAAAGAACCGGCCAGGGGTCTGCATCACGATACTCTCCCCTCCCGCCCTGCAGGAAAAGCTTGCGCGCATGCTCCTGACAGAAACCAGTGCCATCGGCGTTCGCTACTATCCTGCTACCCGCCTGAAACTTCACCGCTCCCTGGAAGAGCGGGATACGAGCCTGGGCAGGGTACGGGTCAAAGTGATCCGGGATGACGCAACCCTGGTGCGTGTGGCGCCTGAGTTCGAGGAGTGCCGCCGGATAGCCGCGGCCAAAGGTATCCCCTTGCAGGATGTGTACAAAATAATTGAAAGGGAGACCTGGGAGCCTTGAGAAAATTCATCGTACTTTTTGCAAGCTGGTTCGGCACCGGCTTCAGCCCGTTTGCCTCCGGGACTGTCGGCACCCTGGGTGCGATTCCATTCTATCTCATCCTGTCAACCCTCTCCCTGCCGCTCTATCTCCTCACTCTCCTGGCCTTCTTCTTTTTTTCCTGCTGGGCATCGGGACACGCGGAGGAAATTTTCGGAGAAAAAGATTCCGGCAAGATCGTTATTGATGAAGTCATCGGCTACTTGATCACCATGACAGCAGTTCCCCCTTCCTGGCTGTCGATTGTCGCCGGATTCCTTTTGTTCCGCTTCTTTGACATTACCAAGATCCCACCGGCACGCTTCTTTGACCGCAAAGTGAAGAACGGCTACGGTGTGGTTCTCGACGACGTGATCGCAGGAATCTACGCCTGCATATCTCTTCATCTGCTGCTGAGGTTTTTATGAACATATCAACTCTTTCAATCGGTGACGAAGTTATCTTCGGTGAAATCGTCGACACGAATGTGGCCCATATCTCTTCTCGCCTCTATGAGTCGGGATTCCAGCTTCGCCGCCATCTCTGTGTCGGCGACAACGAACCGGACCTCATGGATGCCATCGAGACGCTGGCCTCTCACAACGACTTCGTGATCGCCACCGGCGGGCTCGGGCCGACCGTAGATGATCTCACAGCCCGTTCCGCTGCACGTGCCACCGGTCGACGTCTGGTGCTGAACGAGGACGCTCTTGCCCACCTGAAAGAGCGCTACCGCATCATGAACAGGGAGATGCTCCCCTCTACGGAAAAACAGGCCCTGCTCCCCACCAAGATCACTTTGGTGCCGAACCCTATTGGAACCGCCTGCGGCTTCATCATCCCCCATAAGGGATGCTCTCTGTTCTTTCTGCCCGGTGTCCCGGTGGAAATGAAACGGATGCTGGATGAAACGGTCATACCCTTTATCCTTTCGCGGACAAAGCAGAAAACCTCTATCGAAACGAGAGTCATGCGGGTTCTCGGCCTCTCCGAAACCCATGTCGAAACCCGGATAAAGGAACTGGCACGCCCAAGGGAAGGACTCTCCATAGCCTACTGTGTCAGTTTTCCGGAAGTAGAGGTAAAACTTCGGGCAGAGGGAGAAAATGAGGCCCGCATCAGGGAACTCCTCGACACGACCGCCGAAAAGGTCCGTGAACAACTCGGAGACCATGTTGTCGCCGAAGGGGGAGAAACCATCGATACCGTTGTGGCGTCACTCTTCAGGGAAAAAGGGGTTACCCTTTCACTGGCGGAATCATGCACCGGCGGGCTTATCGCCGCGAGGATCACCGATCTGTCCGGAAGCTCCGCCTATTTCCTTGAAGGGGCTGTTACCTACAGCAACGAAACCAAAATACGCCGCCTCCAGGTACCACCCGAACTGCTGGAAAAGGAAGGAGCGGTAAGCTCCGCCACAGCCATGGCCATGGCCCGCGGTATCCGCAAGGCCAGCGGCAGCGATATCGCCCTGGCTGTGACCGGCATCGCCGGCCCGGATGGAGGCAGCGAGGAAAAGCCGGTGGGAACGGTATTCCTGGCCCTGGCCGGACGTTCCGACTGTACTGCAAAGAGGTATCAATTCAACGGAGACCGGGAAAGGATCAGGAGAATGACCGCCTTTACCGCCCTGGACTGGTTACGGCGCCACCTTATGTCACTGCCGGGTTGTGAGGAACAGTAAATTCGAATTGCCACAACTAATTTTAATGGTTTTGTAGGGGCGGCCCCCTGTGGCCGCCCGACATGGGCAGGCACGGGGGCCTGCCCCTACTGAGCAAAACAAAGATAAACTTGAAAAACCACTGGAAAATATGCTATTTCTGGGGTCATTCCGACTCCGGGCAAGGTACTCTCCCCGAAAAGCTATCCGGCAATGACCGGACAGGAGGCCACTAGATGCAGGAAAGAGAAAAGGCGGTTGATCTCGCGGTCAGCCAGATTGAAAAACAGTTCGGCAAAGGTTCCATCATGCGTCTCGGCAACGACGAACCATTGCCGGGTGTAGCGGCAATTCCCACCGGGTCCATCTCGCTCGACATGGCTCTCGGGGTAGGTGGCGTACCGCGAGGCCGCGTTATCGAAATTTTCGGCCCTGAATCTTCAGGCAAGACGACCCTTGCTTTGCACATCGTAGCCGAAGCCCAGAAACTGGGCGGAATCGCTGCTTTCGTCGATGCCGAGCACGCTCTCGACATCGGCTATGCCAGGAAACTCGGCGTCAGGACGGACGATCTTCTCGTTTCCCAGCCCGATACCGGCGAACAGGCCCTGGAAATCACCGAAATGCTTGTGCGGAGCGGTGCCATCGACGTCCTTGTTATTGACTCGGTTGCAGCCCTTGTGCCAAAGGCAGAGATCGAAGGCGACATGGGGGATTCTCACATGGGCCTCCAGGCACGCCTCATGTCCCAGGCCCTGCGCAAGCTCACGGGCATCATCAGCAAGTCAAATGCCTGCGTTATCTTCATCAACCAGATCCGGATGAAGATCGGGGTCATGTTCGGCAACCCGGAAACCACTACGGGCGGCAATGCCCTCAAATTCTATGCCTCGGTACGCCTCGATATCAGAAAGATTGCCTCTCTGAAACAGGGGAACGACATTATCGGCTCGCGAACCAAGGTCAAAGTGGTAAAAAACAAGGTTGCGCCTCCCTTCCGGGAAGTGGAATTCGATATCCTTTACGGTGAAGGAATCTCCCGGATCGGGGATATACTTGACCTGTCCGTCGATCGGGGAATCGTGGAAAAGAGCGGCGCCTGGTTCTCCTACGGAAAGGACCGCATCGGACAGGGACGGGAAAACAGCAGGGCATTCCTGAAAGAAAACCCCGATATGCTGGCAGAGATCGAGAGCAAAATCATGGACCAGGCCGGCCTTGCCCCCCCCACGGGCGGCAAAGAAAAGGAATAGTCAATGGACCTGAACGATATCCTCATCATCGCAGTAAAGGCAAAGGGATCCGACGTCCACATCAAGGCAGGTCTGCAGCCGGTAGTGCGCATCGACGGAAGGCTGCGGCCGATTCCCAATGCGCCACGAATGTCGGCCGACGCCATTCGCGATATGGCCTATTCCATGATGAACGAAAAGCAGAAAGCCCATTTCGAGGAATTTTTCGAAGTGGACCTGGCCTACGGTATACCCGGCCTCAGCCGCTTTCGCGTCAGTGCCTATTCACAGCGGGGGTCCGTGGCCATGGTATTCCGTATCATCGCCTTCGGCGTTCCCTCTTTCTCGAATCTCAACATGCCGACGATCCTGGAAAAGCTGAGTCTCGAAGAACGCGGTCTGATTCTGGTCACCGGAACCACCGGTAGCGGCAAGTCTACCACGCTTGCCGCCATGATCGACTACATCAACGAAAACCGCACCTGCAACATTATCACGGTTGAGGACCCGGTGGAATATCTCCACAAGGACAAAAAGAGCATCATCAGCCAACGGGAGATCGGTTTCGATACCCTGACCTTCGGCAATGCCCTGAAGAGTGCCTTGCGCCAGGACCCCGACGTTATCCTTGTGGGCGAGATGCGCGACCTGGAAACCATCGAGACGGCACTGACCGCCGCAGAAACCGGCCACCTGGTCATGTCGACCCTCCATACCCTGGACGCCGCTGAAACGATAAACCGTATCATCTCGGTATTCCCCCCCTACCACCAACGGCAGGTGAGAATGCAGCTCTCCAACGTCATCAAGGGGGTCATCTCCCAGCGCCTCGTGCCCCGGGCCGACGGCAAGGGCCGCGTTCCGGCGGTAGAGGTAATGATCAGTACGGGCCGGGTTCGCGAGTGCATCGATGAAAAGGAAAAGACCAAGCAGCTTCATGAAGCGATCGCCCAGGGGGTTACCGCCTACGGCATGCAGACCTTTGACCAGTCTTTGATGAGCCTCTATACAAGGAAGCTCATTACCTACGAAGAGGCGCTGCGCCAATCGTCAAACCCCGACGACTTCGCCCTGAAGATCTCCGGCATCTCTTCCACCTCGGACCTTTCCTGGGATCAATTCGAACACAAAGACGATCAGGAAGAGGGAAAAGAGAAGATTCCCATCGAAAAGTTCGGAGATGCCTGAAGTACGAACCCCGCTTGCTTTGGCACTGAACCTCCTGTCGAGGCGCGATCACAGCGAGGCTGAACTCCGGCGAAAACTTGCTCCGAAGGGCTTCCCCGCGGAAGAACTGGACTCGGCAATGACCCGCCTCAGGGCTGCGGGGTACCTGGATGACAAACGATTTGCACGCAGCTTTGCGGAAGCAGCCATCCGCAACGGCAGGGGATACGGTTTTCGTCTGCGACTGGAGCTTTCCCGCAGAGGAATACCGGAAGAGATCATCGAAGATACCCTTGCCTCCCTTGGCGCCGAGTATGAAGAGATCGCCACCCTCTCGGAGCTGATGGCACGGAAGTTCGAGGGCTTTGACCCGCAAAGGGCAGATGAACGCCAGAAGCGAAGGGTCATCAGCTACTTTCAGCGCCGTGGATTCTCACTCGCGGCAATCGTCCGGGTTTTCCGCGACAGGGAAGAGTAGCTGACACGCCCTTTTCTTGTTTGCGGGCCGACACGTCAGCGAAGGCGGAAGGTTCCGGTTACGCACGGGAAAAATATTACTACTCACTTAACTATATGCAGGAGAAACAATGACTGGAAAAGAAGTACGGGAAAGTTTCCTGAAATTTTTTACCGACCGGGGACATACCGTTGTCTCCAGCTCGAACCTGATTCCAAAGAACGATCCGACGCTGCTCTTCACCAACGCCGGCATGAACCAGTTCAAGGACCTGTTCCTCGGGCTGGAAAAGCGGGATTATATCCGCGCCTGCAGTTCCCAGAAGTGCGTACGGGCAGGGGGCAAGCACAACGACCTTGAGAACGTGGGCCGAACCGCCCGTCACCACACCTTTTTTGAAATGCTGGGCAATTTCTCCTTTGGTGACTACTTCAAGAAAGAGGCGATTGCCTTTGCCTGGGAATTTCTCACCCAGGAGATGAAGCTGGACAAGAATCGTCTTTACGTGAGTGTTTACAAGGACGATGACGAAGCAGCCGCAATCTGGCACGAGCAGGAAGGTGTTTCGCTCGACCGGATCTACCGCTTTGATGAGGATAATTTCTGGTCCATGGGCGACACCGGCCCCTGCGGCCCCTGCACTGAAATCTTCTGGGACAACGGCCCGGAGACCGGCTGCGGCAGCCCTGATTGCGCAGTGGGCTGCGACTGTGACCGCTATATGGAGATTTGGAACAACGTCTTCATGCAGTTCAATCGTGACGAAAAAGGGGTAATGACCCCGCTGCCGAAACCCTCGGTGGACACCGGCATGGGCCTGGAACGAATTTCCGCGGTCATGCAGGGGGTCACCTCAAACTATGACACCGACCTGATCCAGGGGATTATCCACCACGTGGAAAAGCTCTCCGGCAAACAGTACCGCAAGGATGAAAAAGACGATGTCTCCATGCGCGTCATTGCCGACCATTCCCGGGCCATTACCTTCCTGATCTGCGACAGTGTCCTGCCAAGCAATGAGGGCCGGGGCTACGTCCTGCGTCGCATCATGCGCCGCGCCGCCCGCCATGCCAAGATGCTCGGCTTTTCAGAACCGGTCCTCTACCGGACCGTGGACGCAGTTATCGCTGTCATGGGCGAGGCCTACCCGGACCTCATGCAGCGGGAGGAATATATCAAGAAGGTCGTAAGGGCCGAGGAAGAGCGCTTTGCCGAGACACTGGACAACGGCCTCAGGATCCTGAACGACGAAGTCGCCATCCTGAAAAACCGTGGGTCAAAAATCATTCCCGGTGAGGTGGTCTTCAAGCTCTATGACACCTTCGGCTTTCCCATGGACCTCACTGCTGACATCGTTAGCACAGAAGGATTCACCGTGGATGAGGCAGGCTTTGAGGCCTGCATGGAAAAGCAACGGGAACTGGCGCGGGGACATTGGAAAGGGTCCGGTGAGGAACAGGTGTCCGCCGTCTACAAAACCCTCCACAGCCAGGGACTCAGCACCTCTTTCACGGGGTACGACGAACGGACCGCCTATTCGGTCATCACCGCCCTTCTGCAGGACGGAAACCCGGTCGAATCGGCAGAAGCAGGAGCTGAGGTAGACCTGGTAACCGAATCCTCCCCCTTCTACGGCGAGAGCGGGGGACAGGCAGGCGATACCGGCGAGATATCCACCGGCAATGCCCACCTGGAAGTCATCAACACCCTGAAGCCGCTCCCTGATCTTATTATCCACCGGGCACGGGTCAGGGAGGGAAGCGTCAAGGTCGGTGATGCCGCAGACTTGAAGGTTGCCGTCGAGAGCAGGACAGCAACGGCCCGCAATCACACCGCCACCCATCTGCTTCAGGCGGCGCTTCGCCAGGTTCTCGGTGAGCATGTGAAACAATCCGGCTCCCTGGTAAACAATGAACGGCTCCGCTTCGACTTCACCCACTATTCGGCAATGACAGGGGAAGAGCTGGAGCGGGTGGAGGATCTGGTAAATTCCTACATCATGGACAACTCCGATGTGTCGTCCCGGGAAATGGACATAGATAAGGCCATGGAAAGCGGCGCAACGGCACTCTTCGATGAAAAATACGGCGATACGGTACGTGTTGTCAGGGTCGGAGAGGTCAGCTGCGAGCTCTGCGGCGGGACCCACGTGCGCGCCTCCGGCGACATCGGACTCTTCAAGATACTCTCCGAAGCCGGCATCGCAGCAGGAGTGCGGCGTATCGAGGCCCTCACCGGAATGGAGGCCTTGCGTTATACTCGGCGCCTGGAAGATGAACAGAAAAAAATCGCCTCCATGGTAAAAGCCGAGGGGGGCGAAACCGTCGAAAAGATACAGCGGATCGTGGCACGACAGAAGGAGTTGCAGCGGGAAATCGAAACTCTCCAGGGTCGTCTCAACGCCTCCACCTCGGCGGACCTCCTGAGCGGCGTCCGGGAAATCGGCGGGATCAAGACACTCGCTGTCAAAGTAGCTGTGGATGACCCCAAAGGACTTCGGGATCTTTCCGACACCCTGAAGGACCGCATCGGATCGGGCATCATCGCCATCGGCACGGAAAAGGACGGTAAGGCGACCCTGCTGGTGGCGGTCACCAAAGATCTCATCAGCCGCTTCAAGGCCGGCGATCTCATCAAAGGTCTGGCTCCGATCATCGGCGGCAGCGGCGGCGGCAAACCGGAACTGGCCCAGGCTGGCGGCAGCCTGCCGGAAAAGCTGGACGAAGCCCTGGAAAAACTGTACGAGCTGGTAGGGTAATAAGAGAGGAATTAATTCGTGCAAAAACTGATCGAGAAAGCCCATACCCTGCTGGAGGCCCTCCCCTATATCCGGCGTTTCAGCGGAAAGACCATCGTCATCAAATACGGCGGCCACGCCATGGCTGACGAAGCACTGAAAAAATCATTCGCCCTGGACATCATCCTCCTCAAATACATCGGCATCAACCCGGTGATTGTCCACGGCGGCGGCCCCCAGATCAACGAGACGCTGAAACGTTACGGCATCGTATCCGAGTTCGTTCGCGGCATGCGGGTAACCGATGCCGCCACCATGTCGGTGGTGGAAATGGTGCTGACCGGCCAGGTCAACCGCGAGGTGGTTGGTTACCTGAACCAGCACGGCGGCAAAGCCGTCGGCCTGTCCGGCAAGGACGGAGGGCTGCTGCTCTGCAAAAAGCACCTCCAGGAGATTACCGGGGAAGACGGGAAAACCGACTTGGTCGACATGGGTTTTGTGGGAGAAATCATCAAGGTGGATCCCTCGATCATCGAGACGCTGGAAAAGGAACGCTTTATCCCGGTCATCGCCCCGGTCGGCGTCGGAGTCGACGGTGAAAGCTACAACATCAACGCGGACCTGGTGGCGGGCAAGATTGCCGGGGCCCTCAAGGCCGAGAAATTGATTCTCCTCACCGACGTGACCGGAGTCAAGGACAAGGACGGCAGCCTGCTTACCAGCATCCCTTTCGCCCAGGTCACACGGCTCATCAATGACAATGTCATCGTCGGTGGTATGATTCCCAAGGTCACCTGCTGTCTCGATGCCTTGGAGGATGGAGCCGGTAAAGCCCACATCATTGACGGTCGAGTTGAACACGCAGTTCTGCTGGAAATCTTTACCGATGTCGGGATCGGCACGGAAATACGCTCCTAGCGGAATTCGTACTTTTCCGTAATACGAATGGGCAATCCTTATGTCTGCCCGGAAAAAGGCAACATGCTTGTGTGCCGAAAGTCTTCAGCGCGCAATAACAAGGTTTGCCTCTGGTTGTCTTTCCCTGTGTAGCGCCAATTTTACGCTATGCAGATTGTCATCCCCGAATGCCGGTATCGGGGATCCATACTTTCAGTCGGTTAGAAGCTGGATTCCCGATCTAAATCGCTTCGGGAATGACAGTTTTTGGAATTGGCAGAGGTATTATGCTTATCAGGTATCTTTAGGGAAAAGGATATACTATGAACTCCAAGCAATGGATCGATAAAGCCGATAAATACATCATCAAGACTTACGGCAGGTACCCTTTGGTACCGGTCAAGGGAGAAGGCTGTTATCTCTGGGACGCAGACGGCAAACGCTACCTGGATTTCCTCGCCGGCGTGGCGGTCAACAACCTGGGGCACTGCCATCCTCGCGTTGTCGCTGCCCTGCAGAAGCAGGCCGGTGAGCTGATCCACTGCTCGAACTTCTACCATATTCCGCAACAGATCGAGTTGGCGGAGCTTCTCTGCATACTCTCTTTTGCCGACCGGGCCTTCTTCTGCAACAGCGGCGCCGAAGCAAACGAAGCGGCCATCAAGCTGGCCAGGAAATACAGCCGCGAGAAATTCGGGCCGGAGCGGTTCGAGATCATCACTGCAATTTCCTCCTTCCATGGCCGGACCATGGCCACCGTCTCGGCAACCGGACAGGAAAAAGTGCAGCGCTTCTTTGACCCGCTTCTGCACGGCTTCAAGCACGTGCCGTTCAACGATGCAGATGCCCTGCGCTCAGCCGTGTCACCGGTTACCTGTGCCGTCATGCTGGAGCCGATTCAGGGCGAGGGGGGAGTTGTGATTCCTTCCGCCGAGTACTTCCACGAAGTGCGCCGCATCTGCGACGAAAACAACCTGATCCTGATCTTTGACGAGGTGCAGACCGGCATCGGCAGGACCGGCAAGCTCTTTGCCTACGAACACTTCGGCGTTGCACCGGACATCATGACCCTGGCCAAGGCCCTTGCCGGCGGAGCACCCATCGGCACCATGCTCGCAAGGGAAGAACTTGCCGAATCCTTCGGCCCCGGCACCCATGGCTCCACCTTCGGCGGCAACCCGCTGGTAACCTCGGCAGCTCTGGCCACGATACAAACGATCCTGGACGAGAGCATTTTGGCACACACCCTGAAAATGGGGGACTACCTTACCGGGCAGCTGAAAAAACTGCAGGGGAAATTTGCCTTTATCACCGAAGTACGCGGCATCGGCCTGATCATCGGCGCCGAACTCTCCATCCCCGGCTCAGAGATCGTCAAAAAAGCCTTGAAAAAAGGTCTGCTCATCAATGTGGCTCAGGACCGGGTGCTTCGTTTTGTACCACCGCTTATCGTTCAGGAGAAAGAAATTGACGAGATGATTGGAATTCTGGAGACAATTTTGTCGGAAGTCCAGCCTGCTCCGTAGGAACGGCAGGACAGCTGAACACAATTTTACCTGTAATGGTGCAGGCGCACTGTGAGCGTACCTGCCTTGGAGGATACCACTATGAATAAAAATTTCCTGGCCCTACACGATTTTTCAAAAAAGGAGCTCGACGACCTCTTCGAGCTGGCCCTGGATCTGAAAAGGAAGCAGAAAAGCGGAGAAAAGCATCGACTGCTCAAGGGAAAGACCCTGGCAATGATCTTCGAGAAATCATCCACTCGAACAAGGGTTTCCTTCGAAGTGGGCATCTATCAGTTGGGAGGCCATGGACTTTTCATCTCCTCCGGAACCTCCCAGATGGGCCGGGGCGAGCCGCTCAAGGACACCGCCCGGACCCTCTCTCGTTACTGTGACGGCATCATGGTCCGCACCTACGGCCAGGAAATCGTCGAAGAACTGGCACGTTTCGCCACAGTCCCGATCATCAACGGTCTGACCGACCTCTTTCACCCCTGCCAGATCATGGCTGACCTCTTGACCGTAATCGAGCACAAGGGAAGCTACAGCGGCCTGAAATTCGCCTGGGTCGGTGACGGCAACAACATGGCCAACACCTGGATCGAGGCTGCAGCCATTTTCGGATTCGACCTGACCCTCGCCTGTCCGGAGGGCTACCAGCCGGATGCTAAAGTTCTCGAATGGGCGCACGCCCACGGGAAATCTTCCATCGTTCTGACGAACGATCCGAAGGCTGCCGTAAAGGATGCTGACGTCCTGAACACCGATGTCTGGGCCAGCATGGGGCAGGAAGAGGAGCAGAAGGCCCGCGAAAAAGCATTTACCGGCTACCAGCTCAATGCCGATACCCTGAAACTCGCCAAGCCCGACTGCATCGTCATGCACTGCCTCCCGGCCCACCGGGACGAAGAAATCACCGACGAGGTCATTGAAGGACCCAACTCGGTAGTCTGGGACGAGGCGGAAAACCGGCTGCATATTCAAAAAGCAATCATGGCCAGCTTGATGGGTTAAAATCCCACCAGGAATCAGCCTGGCAGTAATTCTTATATAGGTTCCAGCCGAAAACCCCGGATGGAACCTAGCGGTTTTATATATACATTCGCAAAGGAGAACCTTATGGCCAAGAAAGAAATTAAAAAGATAGTCCTCGCCTACTCCGGCGGTCTCGATACATCCATTATCCTCAAGTGGCTGAAAAACGAGTACGGCTGCAAGGTGGTGGCGTTCGCCGCCGACCTGGGGCAAGGGGACGAGTTGACCCCGGTCCGTGACAAAGCCATTGCAACCGGCGCCGACAAGGTCTATATCGATGACCTGCGGGAGGAATTTGTCAAGGATTTCGTCTTCCCGATGTTTCGCGCAAACGCCATCTACGAGGGTTCCTACCTCCTCGGCACCTCCATTGCCCGACCGCTGATCGCAAAACGCCAGATGGATATCGCCAGGATCGAAAAAGCCGATTCAGTGGCACACGGTGCCACTGGCAAAGGCAATGACCAGGTACGTTTTGAACTGACCTATTACCACTTCAACCCGGCCATTAAAATTATCGCCCCATGGCGCACCTGGGACCTGAACAGCCGACAGTCGCTGCTGGAATACGCCAAGAAGAACGGCATCCCGGTTCCGGTAACCAAGAAAAGGCCCTGGTCCTCGGACCGCAATCTGCTGCACATTTCCTTCGAAGGCGGCATCCTCGAGGATCCCTATGCTGAGGCACCGGAAGAGATGTATGTCCTGACCAAATCACCGGAAAAGGCTCCCAACAAGCCCCAGTACGTGGAGATCGAGTTCAGGAACGGCAACGCCGTTGCCGTTGACGGGGAAAAGATGTCCCCGGCCCAGCTCCTTGCCCATCTCAACTTCCTCGGCGGCCAGCACGGCATCGGCCGCGTCGACCTGATGGAAAACCGATACGTCGGCATGAAGTCGCGCGGCGTCTACGAGACCCCCGGCGGCACCATCCTCCGCGAGGCCCACATGGCCGTGGAGCAGATCACCATGGATCGCGAAGTAATGCATATCCGCGACACCCTGATCCCCCGCTATGCCGAGATGGTCTACTACGGCTACTGGTTCGCCCCTGAGAGGGAAATGCTCCAGGCCCTGATTGACGAATCCCAGAAGACCGTCAACGGCATCGCCCGGGTGAAGCTGTATAAGGGTCTCTGCCGTATCGTCGGCCGCAAGTCGGACACCGACTCCCTCTTCAATCCTGAAATCGCCACCTTCGAGGCTGACGAAGTCTATAACCAGCAGGACGCCGAGGGCTTTATCCGGCTCAATTCGCTCAGGTTGAGAATTCGATCCCAGATGCTGGCAAACAAGAAGAAATAGAAACCTAAAAGCACACCATGACCACCCCCCTTCCCCCTCCTGAATCAGGAGGGGGTGCCTACAGGGCGGGGGTGGTTCAGTTTTCCTAAAAAAAGATTTTTCGCAGGAGACTTGCATGTCCAAGGACAAACTCTGGGGAGGCCGTTTTTCCCAGCCAACCGATGCCTTTGTCGAGGAGTTCACCGCTTCCATCGACTTCGATAAACGTCTCTATCGCCAGGACATCCGGGGCTCCATTGCCCATGCCCGGATGCTCGGTCGACAGAGCATTATTCCCCAGGCCGATGTGGATGCCATTGTTTCCGGACTGGAAGAGATCCTCGCCCGGATCGAATCCGGCGACTTTGATTTTTCGGTGTCCCTGGAAGACATCCACATGAACATCGAAGCACGCCTCTCGGCTGCAATCGGCGAAGCGGGGAAGCGTCTCCACACCGGGCGCTCACGCAACGACCAGGTAGCGGTCGATATCCGTCTCTACCTGCGGGAAGAAATCGGCGAGGTGATACGCTACCTGGACCTGCTGAAGGACTCCCTGCTCTTTCAGGCGGAAACAAATCTGGGTGTGATCATGCCCGGCTACACCCATCTGCAAGTGGCCCAGCCGATCCTCTTTTCCCACCACATGCTTGCCTATGTAGAGATGTTTTGTCGCGACAAGGGACGCATGGAGGACTGCGCGAAGCGGCTCAATGTCCTCCCTCTCGGCGCCGGCGCCCTGGCGGGCACCACATTCCCCATTGACCGGGAATTTGTGGCAAGCGAACTGGAATTCTCGGGTCCGACCCGGAACTCCCTCGACTCCGTTTCTGATCGGGACTTCGCCCTGGAGTTTATCTCCGCATCATCGATCCTGATGATGCACCTGTCCCGTTTCTCCGAAGAACTGATCCTCTGGTCCACAAGCGAATTCGACTTTATCGAGCTATCCGACTCCTTCTGCACCGGCTCTTCCATCATGCCCCAGAAGAAAAATCCGGACGTTCCGGAACTGGTGCGGGGCAAGACCGGCCGGGTCTACGGAAACCTCATGGCACTCCTCACCGTCATGAAGGCCCTCCCCCTGGCCTACAACAAGGACATGCAGGAAGACAAGGAACCGCTCTTCGATACCATCGACACGGTCAAGGGAAGCCTGAAGATCTTCGCCGACATGGTCCGGGAGATGAAAATCAAGGCAGACGTTATGCTTCAGGCAGCGGCAGAAGGCTTCTCGAACGCCACCGACGTGGCCGACTACCTGGTGCGCACCGGCATGCCCTTCCGGGAAGCCCATGAAGTGGTGGGAAAATCGGTCCGCTACTGCATCGAGCATGGCAAAAGATTGGAAGAGCTCACTCCGGCCGAATGGAAGGCCTTTTCCAACCTGATCGGCGACGATATCTACGCTGCCATTACCCTGGAGGCCAGCGTCAATGCCCGCAGCGCTACCGGCGGCACCGCTCTCGTGAGGGTGAAGGCGGAGATAGAGCGGCTGAAAAAGGAAAAGTAGCCGACATAAGCATTTCTCCCTCCCCCTTGACCCGGTCTATACACCCGTCAAGGGAGGGGGAATATTTATCGGTAATTCCAGATCGTACCCTTGCTTCTCAAACCCGGAAGGTGACTTCACCATGAAAAAGTATTGTTTCTGGATCGGAATAGTCCTCCTCCTCGCCGCCTGCGGCAAACGCGGTCCCCTGATATTGCCTGAAGCCCTGGTACCCGCAGCCATCAACGACCTCCACGTCGAGCAGAAAGGGAACCGTTTCCTCGTCTGCTGGTCCCGACCCGGCAAGGAGGCATGGGGAGGTTCCCTGGAAAATCTGGCAGGCTTCAGGGTCTTCCGCCGCGATGTGCTGCCTCCCGATCAAGACTGCGAGGAATGCCCGAATGCCTACCACCAGGTGAAGCTCATTGACCCGGAGTACCTGCAGGATGTCCTGCAGATCGGCTCTCGCTACTGCTTATTCGACAGCGAACTTCAGGATGGAAAAACCTATCAGTACAAGGTCGTCTCCTTTGAGAATGACGGAGCTACCAGCAAGAGTTCCAACAAGGTCCGCAAGACAAAACTGGTCCCACCGACAGCACCGGTACTCTCCGCCACAAAGACCACTGACAGTATCGTTCTCCAATGGAAGATCCCGTCACTGCCCCCTGGCGAGTCTCTGGAAGGTTTTTCCATATATCGAAAACAGGGGAAGGAATTGATGCCCCTGTCTCCCATTGCAACGCTGAAAGCAGACAGCACCAGTTTCACCGACCCGCACATGGAGCACGGAGTACTGTACAATTACGCCGTGCGAACCATCGCGAAAATCGGTTCTGACCTGGTTGAAAGCGATCTTTCCAACGTAGTGGAAGGCAAATTCTCTCTTGACGAATAAGCAGGAACCGGATTCACAGAAGAGCGACCTTCCGTCCCCGGCATTTTGGCAGATTATGTCCGGCCTGAATGCCTTCAGGGAAAGGATGCCTGCTGTTTCGCCATTCCCGAATACATTTCTTGAGAACAGCCCTTTTTGACTTTTAGTACCCAATGTGATACAAAAGAAGACTTTCTAACAAAAAATGGCTGGCTATGCCGGACCAAGTATGACGGAGGGCGGAATGCATCATTTTCAGTATAAAGGAAACGAACTGTACGCTGAAGAGGTCGCGGTGAAGGATATCGTGGCATCTGTCGGCTCACCAGTTTACATCTATTCCCATGCGACGCTTGAACGCCACTACTCGGCCATGGATGAGGCCTTTGCGCCCGTTCCCCATACCATCTGCTACTCCATGAAGGCAAACTCCAATCTGGCAGTACTGAAGACTTTCTTCAACCAGGGAGGCGGAGTCGATATCGTGTCTGGCGGCGAACTTTTCCGTGCCCTGTCAGCCGGGGTGGATCCGAAAAAAGTCGTCTACTCTGGTGTCGGAAAAAAGGATGATGAGATCGAGTATGCCCTGAATACCGGGATTCTTCTCTTCAATGTGGAATCTGAGGAAGAACTGGACCGTATTGACCGAGTTGCCGGAAGACTCGGAAAGAAGGCGGGAATAGCTATCAGAGTGAACCCTGACGTGGATCCCGAGACCCACCCGTATATCACCACCGGCCTGAAAAAAGCCAAGTTCGGCATCAATATCGAAAGATCTCTCGAACAGTACAAGCGCGCTGCAAAAATGGCCAACCTCGATGTCATCGGAGTAGATTGTCACATCGGCAGCCAACTGACCAAGGTTGCACCCTTCATCGACACCATCAAGAAGCTGAAACGCCTCATCGACGGCGTGAAGGAAGCCGGAATAAACCTCCAGTATTTCGACCTGGGAGGTGGTCTCGGCATTACTTACAGCGACGAAGCCCCGCCACTGCCGAAGGAATACGGTGAAGCCATCGTTGCGGAAACGAAAGACATGGGCCTGCACCTCCTGTTCGAGCCGGGACGAAACCTGGTGGGAAATGCCGGCATCATGGTCACAAAATGCCTCTACACGAAGAAGGGTGATGAAAAGAACTTCGTGATCGTGGACGCCGCCATGAATGACCTGGCCCGGCCATCCCTGTACGGCTCCTACCACGGAGTACAGGCGGTGCGGAAGGACCAGCAGGGAACGGTTGTTGCCGATATTGTGGGACCCATTTGCGAGTCCGGTGATTTCCTTGCCAAGGATCGCGAGATGCCTTCATTCAAACAGGGAGACCTGATCGCATTCATGTCCGCCGGTGCCTACGGCTTCACCATGAGCAGTAACTACAACAGCCGTCCCCGCGCTGCAGAAGTAATGGTAAAGGGGAATTCCTTTTTCGTCATTCGCGAGCGGGAAAAGGTCGAAGATCTTATCCGAGGAGAAAAAATTCCCTCATTTCTCTAACACCGTGACGTTTTGCAATAACTATCCACCAGGGGCGAAAGAAACAATCCCTGCGTTGCAGGGAAAGGATTTTCCCTCTGAGGAAGGAGTATACCATGTTCAAGGGGAGTATCGTAGCCATCGTCACTCCGTTCAAAAACGGTAAAATAGATGAAGAAAAACTGAGAGAGCTGGTCGAGTTCCAGATCGAAAACGGCACTGACGGCATCGTTCCGTGCGGCACCACCGGCGAGTCACCCACCCTCGACTATCAGGAGCATGACCGGGTTGTTGAAATCGTTGTTGATCAAGTAAAGAAACGGATTCCCGTCATCGCCGGGACCGGTTCCAACTCCACCAGGGAAGCCATTGAGATAACCGAGCATGCAAAACGAGTCGGAGCGGACGGTGCACTGCTTATTACTCCCTACTACAACAAGCCTTCACAGGAAGGTCTCTACCGTCATTACAAAACGGTGGCCGAAGCTGTTGCCCTTCCGCAGATCCTCTACAATGTTCCGGGACGCACTGCAGTCAATATGCTGCCGGAAACGGTCGCCAGGCTTGCCGAAATCTCCAACATTGTCGCTATCAAAGAAGCAACCGGCTCACTTCAACAAGCGTCAGAGATCATCGCCCTCTGTGGTGACAAGATCGATGTCCTGTCGGGGGACGATTTTGTTACCTTTCCGCTGATGGCCTGCGGCGGCGTGGGGGTTATTTCCGTTACCGCCAATATCATGCCGAAAGAGGTCGCTGACATGATTGACTTCTTTAACGCCGGAAAGATGGAAGAGGCACGCCAACTCCATCTGAAACTCCTGAAGATCAGCACCTCCATGTTCATCGAAACCAACCCGGTACCAGTAAAGACGGCCCTCGGGCTCATGGGGAAATGCTCCGACGATGTTCGTCTGCCGCTGGCTCCCATGACCGAGGCAAACACCGTGAAACTTACCGGCATCATGAAGGAATACGGACTTATTTAACTAACGGGTCAAAGGACTGAGGCTTCGGACGCAGGGGGGAATTTCTCCAGTCCCGTGCCGACGACCAAGTACCTGTGGCGAGAGGGATATCATGATTAAAGTAGCTGTCAGTGGAGCAGCCGGACGTATGGGTGGCCGTGTCATCACTGCGGTCAAGGAAGACCCGGAACTGCAATTATCAGGAGCACTGGAACGGCCGGGACATCCTTATCTCGGCATGGATGCCGGGCTCATTGCCGGATGCGGCGCCTTGGAGGTGCCGATCATTGACAATCTTAACGAACTGGTCAAAGGCTGCGATGTCCTCATCGATTTTTCCGCACCAACGGTGTCGCTGAAAAACCTTGAGGTCTGCGGCCTGAACGGCAAGGCCATGGTCATCGGCTCCACCGGCTTCAGCCCCGAAGAACGTGCCCTCGCCGTGGAACTGGCCCGCACGGTTCCGGTGATGCTGGCCCCCAACATGTCGGTGGGCGTAAACGTGATGTTCAAGATTCTCAAGGACGTGGCCAAGATCCTTGGCGATGATTTTGATGTGGAAATCATCGAAGCACACCACAAATTGAAGAAAGACAGTCCCTCGGGTACTGCTGTCCGCATGGGAGAAGTTGTTGCGGAGGCACTTGGACGGGACTACAACAAAGTTGCTAATTTCCACCGGGAAGGAATCTGCGGCGAGCGGACCAAGGAAGAAATCGGCATGCAAACCATCCGCGGCGGCGATATCGTCGGAGAGCACACTGCCTACTTCATCGGCATGGGTGAGCGGATAGAAATTACTCACCGAGCCCACACCCGGGACATGTTTTCCCATGGAGCAACCCGCGCCGCAAAGTGGATCGTAAAGCAGAAACCGGGGCTCTATGATATGCAGGACGTCCTCGGTCTCCGTTAACTGAATCTCCGTTTTTCGATACGTTCGGCAGTGATCATCGGGAGGTCACCTGCGGCGGAACGCTGCTCCGCCGCAGGTAACCTCCCGCTCTCTTTGATTCTGCCAAAAGTCATAGTTTACTCGTTCCATCTTTCTACCATGCCGCTTCCGCGGCATTTCCTTTATACCAATTCAATCCAACAGGAGGTTTTTTTATGGCCCTTGTCAACGAACATTATCTGAAACTGAAAGCAGGGTACCTCTTCCCCGAGATCGGTCGCCGGGTGAGGGCTTTCACGGAAGCGAACCCCCAGGCCAAGGTAATTCGCCTCGGCATCGGCGACGTTACCTGCCCTCTTGCTCCGGCTATCGTCAAAGCATTCCAGGATGCGGTCGATGAAATGGCAAGCGAAAAGTCTTTCATGGGCTACGGCCCGGAACAGGGCTACGAATTTCTGATAAACACGATTATCGAAAAGTCGTACAACCCCCTCGGCGTAGAATTGAAAACCTCGGAGGTATTCATCTCCGACGGCTCCAAATGCGACTGCGCCAATATTCTGGACATTTTCGCCCTGGAAAACGTGGTGGCCATCGGTGACCCGGTCTACCCGGTCTATAACGACACCAACGTCATGGTCGGCCGTACCGGCGAAGCAAATGAACTGGGCTACTACAAAGGGCTGGTCTATCTGCCATGCACCGAGGAAAACGGCTTTAACCCGGCCTTCCCGGACCAGGAAGTGGACATCATCTATCTCTGTTTCCCCAACAATCCGACCGGAGCAGTGGCAACCAGGGAACAGCTTAAAGGGTGGGTGGACTACGCCCTGAAGCACAATGCCGTGATCTTCTTCGACGCGGCTTATGAGGCCTTCATCACCGACCCGACCATCCCCCACTCCATCTATGAGATCGAAGGGGCGAAGAAATGTGCCATCGAGTTCCGCTCCTTCTCCAAGACCGCCGGCTTCACCGGGGTGCGTTGTGCCCTGACCGTCATCCCGGAAGAACTGACCGCCCATACCGCCGCCGGCGAACCGATCCCGCTCAACAAGCTCTGGAACCGCCGTCAGTCAACGAAGTTCAATGGCGTCTCCTACCCCGTTCAGAAGGCCGCAGCAGCGGTATACTCCGAGGAAGGCTGGCCCCAGGTAAAGGAAACCATCGATTACTACATGGAAAATGCCCGGATCATCCGGACCGGTCTTGCCGAAGCAGGCATTACCGTTTATGGCGGCGTCAACGCTCCCTACATCTGGCTCAAGACCCCTACCGGCGTGAGTTCATGGGACTTTTTCGATAAGCTCCTGACCGAGTGCAATGTGGTGGGCACCCCCGGCAGCGGTTTCGGTCCGAGCGGTGAAGGGTTCTTCCGGCTCTCCGCCTTCTGTAATCGCGACAACGTGATCGAAGCGGTGAAAAGAATCAAGAAAAACCTCAAATAGCGGAAAAGAAGGCGGCCGAAAGGCCGCCTTTTTCATTTCCGGGAAGTACCGGCGTCATCAGCAGGAGCAGGCAATCAGCCCTCCATTCCCGCCCTGCCCGTGTTGATGCCTAATGCTTCCGTAGACGGTCTGCAGGGAAGTGCGGAACCGGCTGAAAGCGGTGAAAAACAGCAGGGTGCCAAAAATGCAAAGGCAGGACCCTGCCAGCAATATTTCCGGAACACCGAAACGTTCGGCAACTGCCCCTGCCAGCAACCCGCCTACCGGAATCATGCCGATGAAGGACATGATGTAGAGACTCATGATGCGGCCCCGCTTGCTTTCGTCCACCACCGTCTGGAGAATGACGTTGCTGGCTGTGAGCTGGGCCATTGACACCCCCCCCAGGAAAAACAGGATCAGAAACGATAGCGGAAGGCTTCGGCAGAAGGCAAATCCCGCAAGGCAAAGGGCGGCAGCCATGGCGGAGAGCGGGATTATTTTGTCGAGCCCGATCACGTTCCGTCGAATGGCAAACAGCACATTGCAGACCAGGCAGCCGATCCCTGATGCGGTGACCATCAAGCCGTAATCCAGGGAGTCCGCATGAAGAGACTCCCGTGCAAAGGCCGGCAGGAGTGTCGTATAGGGCATGACCGTAATGCTGAGGAGACAGAGGAGCAGCAGGATCTGCCGAATGGGGAAAAAATGCCAGGCATAGCCGAAACCGTCAACTACTTCGGCAAGCACCCTTTTCCCGTCACGCTTTCCGGGAGAAGTCTTGGGCAGCCGCATGGCGCACAGGCAGACCAGGATTGCCAGATAGCTGGCGGCATTGATCATAAAACATGCGCCCTCCCCAAAACGGGCAATAAGGATGCCCGCAATGGAAGGCCCCACCAGCCTGGCCGAGTTGAACATGGCAGAATTGAGGGGAATGGCATTGGCAAAGTCCTCACGATCCGGAATCAGGTCCGCGACAAAGGAGTGACGGGCTGGCATGTCGAAGGAGTTGATGACACCGTTCAGAAAAGTGAGCAGGGCAATCTGCCAGATCATCACCGAGCCGGAAAAAACCAGCAGTGAGAGAGTCAGGGCCTGCGCCAGGGAGAGGGCCTGGGTCCAGATCAGCAGGCGCCGCCGGTTCATCCGGTCGGAAAGCAGTCCGGCAAAAGGAGTCAGCACGAGGGTCGAGATCTGGCCGGCAAAGGCAACAACGCCCAGCTGCAGAGCAGAGCCTGTCAGGCGGTACACCAGCCAGCCGACCGCGATAAGCTGCATCCAGGTCCCCACCAGCGACAAGGTCTGGCCGAAAAAATACAGTCGATAATTCCGGTAGCGGAACGCCCGCAGCAAGAGCTGCAACCGCCCCACTGAAAGGGAGTCCTGAAACGGCGGCTTCTCCCCGACAGAGGTCGAAACGTTCGGTTCTTTCCCCTGGTCATTTCCCGGTTGCTTTTCCATTTTCAAAATCTACCATACTCGACAGGTGCTGAAAACAACTGATGGCATGCAGCGTTGATTATTTGCCGCATGATAACGAGGAAAAATGGTATCCTCCGTTCTCTGTTCGCTGGTGATGGTGGTATCCAGGCGGGGAAATATGATATGATGCCTGACCATATCCAGATAAAACACTCTCAGCCTGGCGAACTGACTTGAGCTGAGCGAATGGAGTCCCTCATGATCGTCCAGAAAACTTTTTCACTCACAAACAAACTACTTTTGATACCGGCCCTGCTGCTCTCACTTTCCGCCTGTGCCACCGCCCCGAAAGCAGTGCCGAGCGCCAGACCCGGGAAGCAGGTGGAAACCCTCCAGTCGGAGGTTTCCCTGTCGGTTCGCTCAGGCGACAAAAGCCTCGGCGGACGGGGCTACCTGGTTTTCAAGCAGCCGGACAGTTTCCATCTGGCGGTGTTCTCGCCATTCGGCTTTACCCTCATGGAACTTTTTGTGGCTGATGAACGGATCACCTGCCTGATACCCATGAAGCAGAAAGCCTACCAGGGCCTCATCTCCGACATACCGTCCGACAATGCCCTGAAGGGTTGGGGAATGATGCGCTGGGTTGTGGAGACCCCTTCGACTCCTGATGGCAAAAAGTCCGGCACTCAGGACTACATCTCCCCTGACGGGAAAAAGGAGATTCTCTGCTACGACGACCGGGGGCTGCTCGTCAGCAAAACCGACGAAGATGGCGACAAGGTCGTGTACCGTGATTACCATGACAGGAACGGCGTTGCCTTTCCCTCTTCCATTGAAATCAGCAACGCCAAAGGAGATACGGTTCGGATTCTCTTTGACGAACCGGAGGTGAACCAGCCCGTTGAGGATAGTGTCCTGACCCCTGCCCTGGATGGCGTTGAAGTGCTTCCCCTGTCCGCTTTCAGAGGTCTGTAACCGATTATGGCCCACCATGTATTCAGTGGCCTGACCAACCTCGTGCACAGGGGAATCCAACGTCACCTGGATTGGCTTTACCGGATCACGACCCGACGCCCGCTCCTGGTGTTTTTTGTGGCACTTTTTCTCTTGCTGCCCGCGTCCCTCTCGATCCTCTCGACACGCTTCGAATCGGATATCTTCAAGCTCTTTCCCTCGGAAAAGGGTCCCCTCAAGCTTTTTCTCGACACCCTGGAATGGACCGGCGGCTCCCGCCAGGCGGTCTTTCTCCTCGAAGGAGACCGGGAAAAACTCATCCCCGAGGCCGATGCCTTTGCCGCACGTCTCAAGGCCCTCAAGGTTGACGGAGAACCGGCCTTTTCCCGCATAACCTACAAGGTTTACGATGCGGCCGAAGCAGAGGCCTTTGCCCGTTTCATCGGCTATGCGGTAATCCACCCGGAGCTTTTTCTTGATCAATCGCAAGCGGGATCCTATGCCAAACGGCTGACCCCTGGCGCTATTGAACAGTCCCTGCTGCGTACCCGGACGGAACTGGCAAGCCAGATGGGCATGGGCATGCGCGACCTTGCCGCTGCCGATCCCCTCTCGCTGCGGGATCTGATCCTCCCCCGCCTGAAGGCGGCGAGTCAGGCGCTGAATCTCGATCCCGACTCCCCTTACTTTCTTTCCCGGGACGGAAGGGTGATGATCATGATCGCCGAACCGGCAAAGCCGGTGAACGACATGGAATTCGCCCGCAAGCTGGTGGCGGGTATCAACGAGGCACGCCGTGACGCCAAAGTCACCATTTCCTGCACCGGCGCCCATCTAAGCGCCGTTATTGACGAATCGGTGATGAAGCGAAATATCATCGTCTGCATCATTTCATCCCTGTTCGTGGTTCTCGGGCTGTTCTACCTCACCTATCGCCGCTTTCTCCCAACGATGCTGATTCCGCTGATCCTCCTCTACGGGGTAACGATGGCCCTGGGAACTGCCGGATTATTCCTCCCCTCCATCCATATTATTTCCTTCGCCTTCACCGCGCTGATCATCGGCCTTGGCACCGATTACTCCATCCATCTCTATGACAGGTTCTACGCGGAACGAAGCATCGGGACCGACCCGCCGGAAGCACTGCGTCGTGCGGTGACCGACACCGGACACGGCCTCTTCACCGCTGCCGTCACCACAGCGCTGCCCTTCCTGGCCCTGGTCATCTCCGATGTCCGCGCCCTGTCGGAGTTGGGTCTCCTGGTGGGACTCGGCGTGCTGTTTTCCCTCTATGCGACCTTCCTCTTTCTCCCCCCGTTACTGGTCTTTTCGGAGCGACGTTTCCCTGCGACAGTCTACCAGCCGCTGCCCCGATTTGGACTCGACCGGGTCTGGGACTTCAGCCGTCGCCATCGCCGGTCAGTGATCTCACTTTCCTTCTTTTTGATAGCAGTTTCCCTGGTTGCTTCCAGTTATCTGACCTTTGAAGGGGAACTGAAAAACCTCCAACCGCGAAGCTCCGAGGCATTCCTGACCCAGGAAAAACTGGAAAAGCACCTGAGTCTCAGCCCGAAACAGATGCTGGTTACCGTGGAAGGGAAAAACCTGGAAAAGGTCATGGGGCGGGGAAGCCGCATCGCCGCACTGGCGCAGCGGTATCAGCAAAAAGGACAGATCGTCGCGTGGTCTTCCCTGGACCGGGTGGTAAACAGCCCGGAAACCCAACGGGAAATACTGGCTGACCTGGCAAAAAGCCCCGGATCAGGAAGGTGGGAGCAGCAGGTGGCCGGGGCACTGGAGAAGAACGATTTCGCCATCGAACCATTCCAGCCCTTTCTGGACGGCCTGGCCCGGCTGAAGAACGCCGGACCGACTCCAATTTCCGAAGGAATAGAACACCTCGTTGCCTCTCCCCTGCGCGGTGTTGTGGAGAGACACCTGGTAAAAGATGGAAACGGCTGGCATCTCCTTGTTTATCTTTACTATTCAGGAAAAGAATTCTCCCAGAAAGATTTCCTCCGGGATCTCGCTGTCCTGGACCCGGCCGCCCGGGCCACCAGCATAGACCTGGTCAGCAACCAGTTGGCGGAATCCGTGAAGAGCAGCTTCATGTGGGGCTTCCTGCTCGGTGGTGCGCTGGTGCTCTGCCTCCTCCTGGTCCACTTCGATTCCCTGTTCGGGATCTTTGCCTCCCTCTTTCCGGTACTGTCCGGGGTGGTCGCCATGACCGGCCTGATGGCGATTACCGGCATGGGCCTCAACTTCATGAATGCCATGGTGCTCGTCACCATTCTCGGCATGGGCAGCGATTACGGGCTCCATATTGCCCACCGGGTCGGTGGAGCGCAGGAAGGCGGGCAGAAAACCGAGTACGTCCAGGCCGGACGCGCCGTGCTCCTCTCGGCCCTGACAACGGTAGCCGGCTTCGGCTCCCTGGCCTTCACCGACTATGGTGCCATGTCCTCCATCGGCTGGGCCACCAATTACGGTATCGGTGCCACAGCCCTGTTCGCCCTGGTCTTCCTGCCGGCGTTTCTGCCTCGCAGGGCCGCCTGAGAGCAGACAAGCAAAACGAAACGTCTGGACTGTTTACAAAGGAAGACTATCTTTTCCAGATATAGCGATCGAGCGACCAGCTCCCGCCACCGCTAACAACCAGGGCCAGGGCCATGCCGAAGAGCGCCAGGGTATATTCGATACCATTCCCCTTGCCGGTGGCGCTAAGGAAGAAGCCGTTGACCCAGTGGACCTTGTACATGGCCACGGCCATGGTTACCGCTATGCCGCAGGCGGAGACCCGGGTAAACAGGCCACAGAGGACTCCGAGCCCGCCGCCGAACTCAGCGAGAATGGCCAGCAGCGCCAAGAGGGGCGGAATCCCCAGGTGAACCTGGAAGTACTGGAGGGTACCGGTAAGTCCGTGGCCACCGAAGAGGCCCAAAAGTTTCTGGGAGCCGTGGGCGAAAAAAATCACCCCGAGGGGCAGTCGGATCAGCAGCAGTGCCAGTGAATCCATTGATGCAGCGGAAAAGTTCTTTGCCATGGTGTTCCTCCAAGTGACATGCGAAATCAGAGATTCAAATTCGGATTAAGGATTAAGGGGTAAGGATTACGAAACAACTGAGTTGACTCTTTTCTTGCGTTATAAAGATTGTCATCCCCGAATGTCTTTATCGGGGATCCAAAATTTCAGTCGGTTTAAAGCTGGATTCCCGATCAGAATCGCTTCGGGAATGACAGTTTCGGGAACTAACGGAAAATTGGTGCAAATCTGATTCAGTCGCAATTAGTGTACAAGCGCCCCATATCCGCCACGATGTTTTTCAGCTCGGCACGGAGTTCCGGCGGCTCGAGAATCTCGGCATGCCGGCCATAGGAAAGGACCCAGGAAACGATCTCCATGGTTCCGCCCGCCTCGAATGAAAGAGCGATAGCGCCGTCGTCAAGGTCCTCGACTTTCTGGCTGGGATGCCAGACCCGGTCCCTGACGGCATGGGCGACAGCCGCTGAAAACCGTACCCTGACCGGGATCGCGGACTCCTCCACTATGCCGAAGGCATTCCGCAGCTGCTCCTGGGGGCTGAACTCGGCAGGCAGTTCGAAACGCTCATTTTCTTTGACGGCCCTGCTGACCCGCTCGATGGCAAAGGTCCGCAATGCCTGGCGGTTGTGGGCATAGCCAAGCAGATAGAGGCCGCCCCGGTGGAAAATCAGGGTATAGGGGTCGAGCAGGTAGGATGATGGCTGCTCTTTTCCCGGCACCTGGTAGTCAATGGTCACCCGGAACTGGTAAATCAGGGCATCACGGAGAACCTTAAGCGCTTCCCCGGCCCGGCTGTAGTCCCGCCTCCCCTGGAGCAGGGGAAGGGAGACCCCGGCAATCCGTTCCATGTGGGCGGCATAGCGGGGAGGCAGAACGGAATTGACCTTGCGGTAGATGGACTCCATATCGTCGTGAAAGGGCGTGCCTTCCAGAATATCAAGCTGGGAGCGGAGAAAACAGAGGGTCATCAGTTCCTGCAAGGTGAAGCTGATGGGCGGCACATCCTTGAAGCGGGTGAGGAAGCGGTAAACCTTGCTGCCCTGCGACCACTCGGAAATCAGCGGATAACCGGCCTCCCCGATAGCGTTCAGGTCCCGGTGAATGGTGCGGCGGGTAACCCCGGCCTCTTCGGCCAGCTCTTCAATGGTAATCCCGTGGCGTGCCTCGATGAGGCGGATAATGTCATGCACCCGCCCTGCCTGGGAATACTTTTTTGCCGGTTTTCCCTTCTGCACGCTTTGGCCCTCCCTAGGCAGCATTCTGCAGGTCAGTGCAGATTGCATCGGCTGCAAATAGTAGCCTAAGACAGGAAAAGTTGGAAGATAAAATAGAGCAGAGAGGTGATATGAATTTCGACACCATCGTACTTCTGGGCCCCACCGCGTCCGGCAAGACCCGCCTCGGGGTGGCACTTGCCCGGGAACTGAACGGCGAGATCATCTCCGCCGACTCCCGCCAGGTCTACCGGGGCATGGACATCGGCACCGGCAAGGACCTCGGAGAATATGGCGAGGTGCCCTATCACCTGATCGACATCCTCGAGCCGGGAGAGGATTTCAACGTCTTCCTCTTCCAGAAGCTCTGTTTCGCAACCATGGCGGAGATTCGCGGACGCAACAGGCTGCCGGTCATTGTCGGCGGCACCGGACTCTACCTTGATGCGGTGCTGCGCAAGTACCGAATGGTGGAGGTGCCGGACAATCCGGAGCTGCGCCGGGAGCTTGCCACCCTCTCGCTGGAAGAGCTTGCCGCACGGCTCCTGGCAGTCAATCCCCGCCTCCACAACACCACCGACCTTCTCGACCAGGCGCGTCTGCTGCGCGCCATCGAGATTGCCGAGTACGAAAAGAGCCACGAACCGGAGCCGCTGCCCGAGATCAGGCCGCTGATCTTCGGTGTCAGGTGGGAGCGAAGCATCCTCCGCCAGCGGATCACCGCCCGCCTGAAGGAGCGACTCGACGCCGGCCTCATCGAGGAAGTGGCGGAACTGCACCGCAAGGGCGTTCCTTACGAGACCCTGGAATTCTACGGCCTCGAATACCGCTTTGTCGCCCGGCACCTCAAGGGGGAGCTGAATCGGAATGACCTGTTCCAGAAACTCAACAGCGCCATCCACGATTTCGCCAAACGCCAGGATACCTGGTTTCGCCGCATGGAGCGGCAAGGGACCGAGATCCATTGGCTGGATGGGGCTGGGGAGCCGTTGCAGGAGGCGCTGGAAATAGTGGGGAAATGAACGGGAAAAGATGGTTGACCATGTTCTGAGGCAGGACACGGTTTATCATTAGAATCATTGACATAGTGCATTACGGTGCGGTAATAAATACTGGCTCATGGTTGTTCATGGAAAGTGTGCCGGAGGGATGAAGTGCCGCACGTTGTTGGTTTCAGGGAGTTTTAGAAAGCCGCTTACTCTTGGCATGGTGCCGAGGGAGCGGCTTTTTTATTGGCTTGCAAGTGTGGGGAAGGAGTTGGAAAAACTGATCGCAGAAACCACATTGAAACGCTGAAAAAGAAGTTAAGTTTATAGATATATAAACTTTAGATACTGTTCAAGATAAGAAAAAGTTTCTATTGTTAGAAACCTTGATGGTTTATACATCTATAAACAAGTTTCTAGTATTAGAAGCAAGTTTCTATATGTATAAACCAGTCACTAATTAGGTGATTAACGAGTTGTACACGCAAAAAGAGCATCTATGAAGGAATTAATAAAAATAGAAGATAGTTTTGTGCTCACTGGAAGAGGGTTAGTTGTAACTCCCGTGCTGCCATTACCAAAAGATGATCGAGGTTTTAAACCCATTACTGACAAAATTACAATTGAGCTCCCCGATGGTACGCAAAAAATATTTGAGGCACTATTTGCATTAGAACATTTCATTCTAGTGGACGGTGGTAGCAAATGGAATCTTGTAATTAATATTAAAGACGCAAGCAAGGATGATGTACCAATCGGAAGCAGGATTTTTGTGAATGATAATATTGTAGAAAAAATAAAATGAAGATACCCCACCAGAAAACAGTACCAGTTAAGGCTATTTAATTCACGCTATAATAGGTCGAATCATGGGAACGAAGTCGTTCAACAGTTTTGAAGAGATCGTATCGTTCATTGCCGAGGCGCTGGAGCGACATGATTTAGACGCAGTCGCAGACGCGTGTCGTCCGGAGACAAACGATAGTGAACCGCAGTGCTCAGGTGGTTTGTCTCCCCGTGACTACCGCTTGAGCGCGCTGCAGGCATTGAGTCGCAAATTGGCGGGGTCACAGTTCCGAGACCTCTATCGCGGAGTCTCATTTCCGAGTGGCGCCCGCGCTTTCATGATTGGCGGTCATGACAAGGAACTCGGGCATGTCCACATACACTTCGAGCGTGACGATTGCGGTTGGCAGATTACACGTCTCTTTCAGTGCCGATAGAAGGGTAAGAAGGGGCAAAGATAAATAACTTAAAAAGTTAGAATTGAATTGAAGTCACAACAAGGCTTACGACCTGCCCGAAAACCGGCAGGTCAAAGCCAAGCCGTTGGAGCAAAAGAGATAATTAATTCGATTGCAGTTCCGGGTGCGCCATGAGTGTGATTTCAGTCCTAAAAGACCCAAAAAGCAGATTTGAGGCCAACCTGTCGAGAGAGATACTAGGTAGGTCGTATGACGGTGAGTCGAGCTACAAGAGTTATTATTACGACAAGTTACCTTCAGAAGACGACAAACAGCAAGTGCGTATAGCGCTCCTTGGCATGCTCAAATCAAGTAGATATTCCCTGCCGCAGAAGGCACTAATATCCTATGTTTGTGCTGACATTGGTATTAGTGACGCATTACTGGAGGTTGACAGGTTGCGTCGCGAAACTACCGGCCCAAGTTATGAAAAGCAAATGCTGAGTTTGGCGCATGAAGCATTGAAGCGGAATATTTCCGTCCACGAGTTAGTGTATGAGAATCACGGGCTAAAGCCATAATCGGAACTCCAACCAGCGGCGACAGCGTCTCCGCTGGCGCCTTGAGACGTTATGTTTAGGAAAAAATGATGGATGAATCAAAAAACCTCGAAAACCTTCCGACGGCTGTAATAATTGAACTGGCGTATTCCAATCAAGATGAGGAAGAGTACTGGAGCCACATTGCAATCCTTCATCAACGCGGGACTATTTGTGAATTTGAAGCAGCAAAAGAGCTCTGCATAAGTGCAGATCCCATTAAAAGAGAAATTGGAGCAGATATTCTTGGCCAGCTTGGTTGGTCTGAACGTACGTTCCAAACGGAATCAGTTGAAATCCTGATCGGCCTCCTTACTGACCCAGAGGAAGATATAGTTACCTCGGCTGCTTTTTCGTTGGGTCACAGAAACGATCCCGCAGCAATCCCAGAGTTGGTAAAGCTGATACACCATCCTAATGATAGGTTGAGGCTTGGCGTCACGACTGGTCTTAGTTGCCATGAAGATTCACAGGCAATAGAAGGACTCATAGTACTCTCTAAGGATGACAGCGAGGAAGTCCGCAACTGGGCCACCTTTGGCCTTGGAACACAAATCGAAACAAATTCCCCCGAAATATGCAATGCCTTGTTGGTAAGTCTTACGGAAGAGAACCAAGAAATACGCGGCGAAGCTTTAGTCGGACTTGCCCGCAGGCAACACCCAGACACAATACAATATTTGATCAAGGAACTTAATGGTTCGTCAATCAACGTGCTCATACTGGAGGCGGCTGAAATACAGGCAAGCACAGAGTTGTACCCGCTTTTGCTGACATGGAAAGAGGCCGAAGGCGAAGCCGACAGTTCGTACTTTGAGAGCGTGTTGGAAAAGGCTTTGGAGGCTTGCAATCCCGACAGAATAAACTGAGCAGAACATAACACTCGGGTGCTGCTGTTTCCGCTTCGCTCCACAGCAGACCCTCAAGCCCTAGAGCAGATCAAAATGACCGCGATTGACTTTCGGAGGTTGAACATGAACAGATTGATTTTGACGTTAGCAATGGTGGCTATGCTGATTGTGCCTAGTGTGGCGCTAGCGGAGGTTCCGTCTACTGGTCTTATGGCCGAGATTAAACAGCTGACCGATTTTGACCAGCTGAGTGGTAAACGGCAGACGGTGGTTTTAGAGGGCAAAGTGCTTAAGGTGAGCAATATGCTGAAGAGTAATCATAGCGAATTATCTGTGCCGCTGGATAAGGTTAGAAATTTGTATGCCAGCGGGGCAAGTGTGTTTTTCGAGGGTGAGTTCAGTGAAGAACACTCTGGAGCTAGTACTCAGAAGTTGTCGGAAGCCTCAATTAAGGTGAGGTCAAGTCAGGATGCGGACAAGTTAATGGATTTGTTGGGCCAGCTTGTGATTGCTGTAAGAAGTAGATAGAGTTGTCGAGAACGAAAATTATAAGGTCACCGGAGGGGGCAGACCTCGACAGCGGACATTTGTATAATTATCGTGCAAAATAAGTAGGATGCCCCAACGAGACCAGTGGACCCAGTCGCGATAAACCTGCGCCGGGTCACGCCGAGCCCGTTGCCAAAGGAATGAATAATGGCAAATTTTAGTGAAATCTCTAATAAATACGAAAACGATTCGGTGGTTCAAAAATCCGCGAGTGAAATCCTTTTTGATCTTCTTGAAATACAGTCTAAAGACGATGTTCTTGATTTAGGCTGCGGCACAGGCCATATATCAAGCTTAATCAGAGATAAAACGAGCGGGAAAGTTGTTGGGGTTGATCCGTCATATGGAATGATCGAAAGGGCACAAGAGAAATTTTCGCATCAGGATATTTCATTTCATGTTTGCTCAGCAGAACAGCTAGATTTTAAAAATGAATTTGACATTATTTTCTGCAATTCAGCTTTTCAGTGGTTTGTTGACCCTGCCAAGGCTTTAACAGCTTGTTTCAATTCCCTTAAACCTGGTGGCAAAATGGCAATCCAGGCTCCAGCTAAAGATAATTATTGCCCCAATTTTCTTAAAGCCATCGCTGAAGTAAAAAATCACAAAGCGACACAGAATGTTTTTCGATCATTTTCTCAGCCTTGGTTCTTTCGTAATAACGAATACGACTATTCGGAATTATTTGAAAAATCAGGATTCGATGTTGAGAAATCAACAATTGACGAAGTCGTTACTTTCCATTCCGAGGAAGAAGCATATAAAATTTTCGAATCAGGAGCTGCAGCAGGTTATTTAAATCAGGAATATTACAGTACCAAACTCTCCGAGAAATATATTGAGGCTTTCAGGAGAATTGTAAGAGATTCTTTTGAAAATCAGGCGGCCGAGACAAAACAGGTAAAGATGATATTCTACCGCATATATTTACTAGCAAAAAAAATAAGATATTAAACAATAAACACTGACCACGTGCACCGTAGCGAATTGAAGTTTGGATGCTTTTCCTCCGGTTTTGGTAATATCTAAATTTATTCCTGCCTATCCGTGACAGGTTATCTTCACTTTCGGTGGATAAAGAATGAGCATTTCCAATATTCTTTTTGACTTAGATGGAACTCTTACCGACCCAAAGGACGGGATAACCCGTTGCATCAGGTATTCCCTTGACAAGCTCGGCGTTAATCCGCCACACGAAGACCATCTCACCTGGTGTATCGGGCCACCCCTCAGGGAGTCATTTTCACGTCTAATGAACACAAGGGATGAAGCTCTTCTCGATCAAGCCCTATACCATTATCGGACACGTTTCGCTAAGGCCGGCATGTTCGAAAATGCGATATATCCAAAGATTATTCCTTCTCTACAGAGAATCAGGGCCGCGGGATTTCGTATTTATCTAGCCACTTCCAAACCGTGGGTGTTTGCCGCTCAGATTCTCGACTACTTCGACCTGACGCAGTTCTTCCATGCTGTTCATGGAAGTGAACTGGATGGCCGCTTGTCGGATAAAGGTGAGTTGATAGCCCACATTCTCTATTCCGAGAACTTAGATCCGGGTTCAACTCTTATTGTCGGCGATCGATCTCATGACATAATCGGTGGGAAAGGGAATGGAATAATGACGGCAGCCGTTACCTACGGCTATGGTAGCCGCGAAGAAATTGCCGAATCAAAGCCAGACCTAGTCTTCGCGTCTCTCCCGGAATTGGTAACATTCCTTGAATTAAAGGTACAACCGAACAACAGGGTGGTACAGGATGCCGCAAAAAAACCTGCCCCGCACACCCTTTGACTGTTGTACGAAAAAAAAGATTGAAATGGTATCTGCGAATTTGGAACAAAGGAGAATTACATGGCGACGCAACCTTGGCGGAAGTATTTAGTGAGATCAGCTCATGAATAATAATACCAACATCATTTGGGACTTAGGTGACGTTTTATTCCCGTATTCTCGTGTTACCGAGGAATATTATGCCCTCTGTCACGATGCCCATGCAGAAATTGCCTTAGAAATCTTTCCGGTCTTATCTATGGAAGAAGCGCAGTATCTTGTGGACGAATGCTATAAAACATTTCACGACTGCTATGGCGCATTTATTCCGGTGATCATATATTACGGACTCGATTTAGAAGAAACGCGGCTTCGACTGTTCAAAAGACACTACGCCATGCTTTACGAATTGCTGATTAAACATTGCCCGGATATTTTCACTGACACGACAGATTTGGTTGATGCTTTTCGTGCAATTAGTGGGCGCGTTAAGCATGGCATTTTATCACAATGCTGTATGGAGAGCTTTGGCATACCTGTGCTTGATAAATTAGGCATATTGCCTTTCTTTGAGCCAAAAGCAATTTTAGGACTTGATGAAGTTGGCTTCGTCAAAAAGGCGGACAGCACAATGCCACTTAGGGTTACTATGGAGCTTATGGATGCCGATCCAGAACACACCTATTTTGTCGAAGATACCCTGTCTAATCTAGAACGAGCGTCGGAAATAAGGGGTCTGCGCTCAATATATATAAACCACGGAAAACCGCTCGATAAATTACCCTCCTTCGTTTCGAACCAGTTTAGAGAGCCCACAGACTTCTTACGCTCTTTAAAAGAAGATACGTAAGCTTTTCCCTGTCAATTAGGGCTAAATCTATATATTAACAATACTTTAAAAACACGGAAGAAAGAGGACTGCTCCCCAGATTTTCTCCATGGGGTTGCCAGGCCTATTTTTGGGGCTGCCCGAAAAAGCAACTTCGTATCAACTTGCGCGCCTCATGCTGCCATAGCGCCATTAAACCTTACGAATTGAGACAAACTATGTCGAAGAAAACGGCCAGGGAAGCAACAACGATGGGTTCTTTCTCCTGCAAAGGGATGACGCTTGGCTCCAGCGCCACAAGTAGGCGGGTTACACGGTTGATGTGTGTTCTTTTTCTGGCAGCGGGCTTCTACCCATGCGTGGCAACGGCAACCTGCCGGCAGTAGTCGGTCGGCGCGGACAGAACACGCTGCAGCTGCTCCTCAGCCCCCTTGGATAAATGATGAAACGATTATCAATATTTTGCAAATTCAAAAAGCCTTGCCCAAAATGCGTTGATGGCCAACTACAAATCAAAAACTGGATACGGGCTACATGCGTGAATGATAAGGGTGAACGCTATCCCGATTCATGGACATACTACGAATGTGACAGATGCAGATACAAAATGAAGGTCTTTCTAAGCGGTAAAGTTGAAATTCCGACAGAAGACGAATGGTCGCTGCACTGTGGGAATAATGAGAAGTAACATTGCAGAAATAACAAGAAGGCCACGTAAGGGGTGGTGTGATGGGGTCGGACCAAGACAACTATCCGAAATATCACAACTAAAGTGGCAAAAAAAGGCTTGTAAAAATGGCGAGAGCAAACCGACACCATGCCCAGTACAGAAAACTAAGGAAAATTCGATAATCATCCGCAGGCCCACCCTGCGCAATGCAACCATAAGGGAATGACATGGATTTCTGGACGATAGCCAAATTTGCCTGTTTTTATGTTCTCGTAGCATCGGGAGAAACACTGAATGGGATTGTTAGAATGGTGTGCCTCAATAAGCGGCTCGGCGTTAGCATGGCAAAAAAAATATCCATGCTGTCCGCGATTGTGGTGTGTCTCGCGATCTGCTATGTGTACGTACCCATACTGGATGTCACCAACCAGACCGGGCTGGTCTGCCTGGGAGTCTCCCTGTCGATCTTCATGCTCGTTTTCGACATCGTCCTGGGCCGGTTGGTGTTCAGAATAACATGGTCGCTGATTCTGGATGAATTCAACATCGTCAAAGGCAATCTGATGGGAGTGGGGATGCTGGTCATGGCGTTCTGTCCGCTGTGGTCCTCAAAATTTCCTCGCATATACTGACACATATTTTGTGAACGCCTTTTCAGACACAAAAGCCCCCGATTTGCAATTGAGGGCTTTTGTTCATTGAGCACCATATCCAAATCACTTCACCATCGAACCATGAGAAAAGGGTGCAGGGCTACATTCTTCTCAAAATGGAATCTGATTAGTACCATTCTTCCGATATGACGATTGTCATCCTCGAAGGCCACTATCGGGGATCCATATTTTCAGTGAAAAGCTGGATTCCCGATCAGAATCGCTTCGGGAATGACCGTTTTGGGATCTGGCGGAAGATTGATGCTATTCAGGAAATGGGCATAATCGTCAAAAGGGTAAAACAGACCGCTACCAGGATTGATGCATTGGGAACCCGTTCCGAGCAGATCGGCGAGATTATCGGCACCATTGAGGATATTGCAGACCAGACAAACCTCCTTGCCCTGAATGCAGCCATCGAAGCAGCCCGTGCCGGCGAACAGGGACGCGGCTTTGCCGTTGTCGCCGATGAAGTCAGGGCACTGGCAGAGCGTACAACCAGGGCTACCAAGGAAATTGGTGAGATGATCAAAGCCATCCAATCCGAAACCAGGGAGGCAGTACTATCCATGGAAGAAGGTGTGAAGGAAGCCGAAAAGGGTGCCGTTTCGTCGGAGAAATCAGGCGAGTCCCTCAAGGAAATCCTTGAACAGATCAACGAAGTAACCATGCAGATCAATCAGATCGCTACCGCAGCGGAACAGCAGACCGCAACAACCACTGAGATAACTTCGAATATTCACCAGGTAACCGAGGTTGTGCATCAGTCGGCACGGGGAGCGGATGAAACTTCATCAGCTGCCGCCCAATTGGCCGAACAGTCGAACCAGCTTCAGACCCTCGTCACGCGTTTCAGGGTCAATTGAGCCGGGGGCAGGAACATTAAAACTATCTTGCAGGCCGGTTTTCCAAAATTATCAATAAATCAGCGCCTCCTAAACAGCCAGGTTCGCCTGGCTGTTTAGCACTTTCTTCAGAAATACTCTCAGTTGGTTTTGGCATCTACTTTTCAGCCTGAATCCCCATCAGTTTCACCATCTGCTCAAGCGGCTTGTCGTCAACCAGCTTCCCGTCATGGTAAAAGGTTACCAGTTGCAGGTCACCACCCGGAGCCGCCTTGGCAGCGACATCATCGGGGGTGAACGTGGTGCGACCGAGGGATTTTTTGGTGGGCCAGTCAATGCCGCTGTAACTGAGATAGACCAGCTTGGAACAATAGACCCGCTCCTTAGACTCAACATCAAAGTTGAAGTCATAGGGTTTCCCCACCTGCCGGAGAGCCTGGATGATGGTCTTGGCCCGGCCCGCCCTGTCGAGACCCGGTTCCCGCAGAATCCCGATGCTGTCGATATTGAGGAAATGCTCAAAGCTGTTCATTTCCACCCCGGAACGGAGCGCCTCAACCACAAGGCGCCCCTCCTTGATCTGGTCATGGTAACGGGCAACAATAGGATCGTCCCAAACCCCCAGCTCTTTCAATTCGCTCTCCGTACCTGTCCAGACCGCGGCATGCCCCCAGTACCCCGGAATCAGCTTGTCGGTGAGCCGGAAGGGGGTTTTCTCCAACAGGATATCCCCGGCCATAAGCGTCTTTGTGAGTTTTCCCCGCACGTCACTTCTGCCATAGAGCTTCCCCTTGCGGGTCTCAACCAGACCGACGGCATTGCCGAAAACCATGCTGAACAGGTTGACCCCCTGCCGGTCCAGCCCTGCCAGGACATCCGTGGTCACCGCACCGAGAAAACCGAGGTGCCGGCCAAGGATGTGAAGCGGGGACCAGCTGCTGACCATGGAATAGGAGGGGCTCTGCAGGATCAGGGTAGTGAGATAGTCACTGCTCGCACTTCCCCTGAGTTCAGCCCGTAGCTTCTTCGACTCATGCTTGTAATAACGGATCGCCCGGCTCACCCTCTCCCGGTTGGCAATGGAGTTATAGTTCATGGTTATCTTTGCCAGCTCCGCGCTGTTCACCGCATAGCCGGGATCGCTTTCATTCAGCAGTCGGCGCAGCTTGCCGTCGCCCTCGAACAGCGAAACAGCGAGAAGATAGTTATCGTAGAGCACCAGGGCCGAAGAAAGAGAAAGCATGATGCCCTTGAGACGCATTTCCGGAGTGATCCCGTACGCTACGAGCTCATAATCGGTCAGATCCAGCCAGCATTCGTGGGATTCGGCAATGGCAAGCAGCTCTTTCCGTATGGCCAGGTGCGCCACCAGTCCCTGGTTGAGAAGGGCCAGGTCGTCCCCGGAAAGGGGTTTGCCCTGAGCCATCCTGGCCTGCAGCCGTTCCCCCTCCTTGATGGTTTCCGCCCGCAGGGCCAGAGCCCGCTCCGCCAGAGTCATAAAACCAGCTATTTCCCGCTCCAGCGCTATGCCGACCGACCCCTTACCATTTTCACGCATCTCCGCAAGATGCTTTTGGCAGGCAAGATCCTGGTCACGCTGCTGCCCCCGACAGGCCTGTGTTATTGGAGACACAGGGGCAGCATACAGCGGCAGACCGGCGGCAATAACCAGCACGAAAACTGTGGCAGCGGTGATCAGGCTTGGCATTTTTACCATGATAGCCTCCTTCAGAGGTTTTCCTGTCTGCCCCCGGCGTAGACAGGCGGTGTTATCCGCTACAGCAGCGGCTTCAGGGGCAGAACCTGCAGCAACTTAACCTTGTTTCTCTTGGCGGCGGAGGCAAAGCGGTCAGGATTGTCTGCGGCATTCCAGCTGTTCTCCTTGAGCATGATCAGATTCGATTCTTCATTGCATTGACACGTAAAACGGATCGCACGGCTACGACAACATATGTCCGCTGAATACCTCTGTCCAGCCGGGAAGGCGATGCAAAGCCTGCGGCTTGACGTCGCCCAGCCTCTGCCCGAGGGCATTGCAGCGGCGCAGATAGGATTCACGGCCATTTTTCTCAATCCGGAATACCCGCAGCGGCGACAGTTGACCCAAGTCCCGACAGTACCGATACTGGCAGTTTTCGCCGAGCAGATCATCCAACATTTCTCTCAGGAGCTGGAGCCGGTCATCGGCCGCTTCCGGCACTTCGATATAGAGTGCATAGGCGGGAGGATTTTGTTCGTGGAGGGCGAGCATGGCAAAAACGGGCTGCAGCCCGGTTCGCTCCGCTGCTGTCCGAAGTGCCCGACGCACATGTTCCTCATGGAGTTTCTCGCCGAAATGGTCCGAGATACCGTCGGCCTTTCCGATAAACCTCAGGAGCGGCGTCCCGTGATGAAACCCTTCCACTTGAACAAGATCGTTCAGGCGATACCGGTATAATCCACCGGCGGTGGTAATGACAAGGGAATAGATCTCGCCGACCTGCAGCTGGTGGAGAAACCGGACCTCACCGCCACTTTGGGGCAGAAACTCAAAGAAATGTGAGCGGAGCGCGGGAAGGCACGCGGCATGCCCGGTGAGAGGCAGGGTGGCAAAGCCTTCGGTGGCAAGGAGACCCTTTGCCTGGATCACTGCCTGGGGAAAGAGCCGCCCCAGTTCCTCCGCCGGCCCGGCAGCCGCGGCATCGCACCAGCAGCTGATCAGTTTGAGCCGTGGCCAAAGATCCCGATGGATGATTGCCGAATCCGCATTGCTGTAAAAGGCGGACCTGATTTCGGCGGCGCGGACCGCATCGGGCCGATTTTTCATCACCAGCCGTGCCGCCAGGGACGGTTCGAGGGATACAGGGACGGTCAGGGTCCCCTCGGCGATATCGTCTGCAAGACTTGGCCACCACTGGTGCAAATAATCGCAGAGGATCGTCAGGAAGGTCGGGTTCCAGACCGAAACCAAGCGCCAGCCGACGGCTGCGCAGCAGGAAAAGGAGGGTGACGTACCAGAAGCTCTCCATGTCGCCAATCAGCTTCACTTCCATCGGCACCGCCTGAACAGAGCGAACCAGCCAGCCCTTGAACCCTCCCAGGTAGTCGCTGTCATCCTCGAATCCGACCGGGATACCGCCACTGGTTTGCTCCGGCTTTCTGGCCGCCGGGGTGATGGACCAGTAGCTTTGGCCGATGATCAGCGCGGGAAAACTCCGGTAGAGGTCGGCGATCCAGGGGGCGAGCCCCCGTTGAAATTGCCGTTTGAGCCCTTTGGTGTAGGGAATCAGTTTCGAGGCCGCCGCGGAACCGCTGGTCGGCTCCAGCAGCAGAACCGTCTCGGCGGTCAGGATGCCCTGCTCTCCTGCAGCGATCCTGCTGATGTACGGTTCGAAATCCCCATACTCGGCCAGGGGCACCGCCGCCTGATATTCACCAGGGGAGCGAATGGCGGCAAAACCGTAGCGTCGACCGAACTCGGTATCAGCATTCTTGCTGAGGATCTCCTGGAGCACGTCATGCTGGGCAGCTTCACAGCAGACGAGAGCACGCCGGTAGCGACCTGCTTCGGGCAGAGTGGAGAGAAACCAGAGGCTGTTGGCGAGCGCGCAGCGTATCAGGTTCACCATTCGTCACCCCGCTTCAGACCGATCATCCGTTTCCCTGCCGGGGTCAAATTGTTGCAATCAACTTCAGTCAGGCAAACCAGTTCATCACCATGAACATGGCCCGGATTGATTGCCTGAAAAAACTCCACATGGCGGTCTTTCAAGCGTCGCTCCGTTACGTCAGCCACTCCTTCCTTCAGGGGAGTCGCTTCGCGGAGACAAACCACACCACGTTCTGCATCGTATTCGGTTGAAAACTTGCGGGATGCCAGCCGCTCCATAATCCGGCGAACCTGATCGGGACAGGGATGATCGCAACAGGGATAGAATGTCTTGAAGAATACCGGCAGAAAGCGATAGGTCTTGTACCCGGAGCTGATGAGAAACCAGTAAACCTTGCGGTCAGTAATTCCCTCCGCCAGAGCAAAAACCAGTCTACCCCAGAGACGGGGAAGCACGGTTTCACCCCAGAACCGGCGATCAATCACCGTATCGCCGGAGAAAAACGCTGTTAGCGGTTCTCCGTCAATCTCCTCCTCCATCCGCATCAGGGTGGAAAATCCCCGCAGCTCACCGCTTGCCGTTTCTTGGAGAAGGATCACCCACTCCTTTTCGGCCAGGTCTCTCTCGAAACCCTGCCGCGTGACGTTGGCGTAGTAGCTCTCCATGAGCCGGAACATGCCGATTCGGTCTTCGTCCGTCAGTTCCCGGACCGGCCTGATCGTGCCGCTGAGGCGTCCGGCCGACAGTGATTGCTGCGCAAGGAGGTTGTTGGTATTGCTGGTCTCCATGTCAGAACGTGGCGATTTCAGCATGGCTGATTCGCGTATCAAGGCGGTCATGAAATTCACTCCCATCGTCCCAGCCGACCGTATAAAGTCTGCTGTGGTACGGTATATGCGGCAGTCGGCAGGCTGGTGCCAGCAGTGGATCACGCTCGGTCAGGCCGATCATCAGGAATGCCACCCCCCGCTCTTTGGCCAATTGGCGTACCTGCCGCAGAAGCAGATCGAATACTCCCGGGTCATTATCCGCAATACAGGTGAAAGCTGCGTAGCCCAGGGAAATCGCCTCTCCCGGCCGGGGCAGCGGACGCCCTCCCCGCAGGCAGGTGTAGCCATTGTAGAGGCTCCGACCCCAACGGAGAAACCCTCCATAGTCGCGGACAACCGACTGTTTGAAGGAGGATTGGTCCCAGAAGCCGATGATCCCGGCAATCCGGCCGTTTCGCAGGGCAAGGAGGAAATCATCGCTCCGGAATCCCCGTGTCCGACCTCCTTCCGGATTGAAATCGGCGGACCTGCAGACCGGAAAAAACTGCCTCCCGGCACCGCAGCGGTTAAGGAATGCAACGATGTCTTCCAGGTCTATCTCATTCCCCCGGCGCACCTCGCAGCCGGACAGGGCAGGCACGACACCCGGCCGGACATGCAGCGCCAGGGTATGGAGACGGTCCAGCGGCCGATAGGTGGGAAAATGCCGTCGCGCCCTCCTCACCAGCACCCCTTCCGCTTCCCGGTTCCCCTCTATGATGGTGGTCAGGTAGCCCCTGGTCTGCCGGTCCCTGTCCAGTTCGCCGAGGAAGCGAAATCCTCCCGAAACGAGCCAGCGGGACCGGTATTTGTGGTCCACTCGAAGCTGTCCCAGGTAGCCGATGGTCTCTTCTTGCCCGTTTATATACATGCGCCGCAGGGAACGACCCGCCACCCCGGCGATTTCACCGCTCGGCAGGTGCCGCGCAACCAGGGTCTGGTGGCAATCGCCCATCACATCATTGCCGTGGAAGTAGGAGGGCGAACGTTCATAACTCACCGAGACGCTCCCCGGAAGCGGATTCTCCCGCAGCAGCCGCAGAATCGCGTCGTCGTCAGCGGGTGTGGCAAGTTCGAAGGTAAAGTCGTTCATGAGTTCACCGGTCAAATGTCTGCTTCTCGCATCGCGGTAAGGGGAGTCGAGGGGTTCGGCGCAGCTTCATAACTCCCCCCCTCTCCCTGACCCTCTCCCACCTGGGGGAGAGGGGACGTAATGCCTCCCCTCCCTTGATGGGAGGGGCTGGGGGAGGGTGTTTTCGCCTCATCGACCTTCAGCAACGGACCTTCGAACCCTTCGTCGCCGAGGGGATACTGCTTCCGCTGCAGCACCTCTCGCCGCATCAGGATGTTGATCACAAAAAAATTGAACCACATGAAGAGGGTGCTGCTGTTGACCCTGAAATCCAGACCACGGCGCAGCACGGACCGCAGACCGAAAAAGCGGCGCCGGGCTTCGATGCAGCGCTCTTCCAGCTCCACGGGGGAAATACCGCTCGGGGTAAACGGCAGCATGCCGTACCGATAGCCGGGGTCGAGCCACCAGCGGTCAAAGAGCAGGCGGCCCTCCTGCTCCAATCGCCGGTAGAGGGGCGTCCCGGGAAAAGGGGTGAGGTGGTTGAAGGCGGTCAGGAAAAAGCGCTGCACCCCGGCAAAGACCGCAGCCTGTTCCACGGATTCGGCCGTATCGTTCCCGTAGCCGAAGACAAAGGTCACGTAGAGCCGGATTCCATGACGGCGAAGGTTCGCCAATGCGGCATCATAGGTCCCCAGGGATGTGGCAAACCCCTTGCCCATTTCCTCCAATGTGCCCTGGTCCAGGCTCTCCAGACCGATCAGCAATCCCTGGCAGCCGCTGTGCCTGAGCAGGCCCAGCAATTCATCGTCAAATGCAGCGGCAATCCCTGCCTGGCCGACCCATTTGATCTTCAGGGGAACCAGCGCCCGGAGCAGTTCCCGTGCCCGTTCCGGATCGGCAACGATATTGTCATCGACGAAAAAGACCAGCGGTTTGTCTATCCGGCGCAACTCCTCGATGATCTCAGCCACTGGACGCCAGCGGTGGGTCCGCTCGAAAAAGGTCTGGATCGCACAAAATTCGCACGGGTAGGGACAGCCCCTTCCCGTCTCCACCAGCGCCACCGGAAGGTAGTTCTTGCCGACGAAGATTGAGCGATCGGGCGTGCTCCCCTTCAGGGAAGGTCGGGATGGGTTGTGGTAGCGGCGTGACAGCCGATTGTTGCGGAAGTCCTCGATTACCCGGGACCAGAGCCCCTCCGCTTCGCCGATCACCACCGCCTCGGCATATTTTTCCACCTCGTCCGGCACCAGAGTGGCATGAAAGCCGCCCATGACCACCGGAATTCCGCGCTTCCGGTACTCGCTGGCAATCTGGTAGGAACGCTTGGCGGTGTATGTTTCAACCGTAATTGCCACCAGATCGGTCGGCTCGTCATAGGGAATGGCCTCCATCCGATCGTCATGGAAACTGATCTCCACGTCATCCGGGGTCAACGCAGTCAGGATCGCCGGAGCAAGCGGCTCCATCTGCCAGGTACGGATGTAGGACTGACCGCTGCGCCGCCCCATGCAGGGCTGAATGATGGTAAGCTTCATTGGCAGCCCTCCCTGCGGAAAAGTCCCCGGTACAGCCCCTCATCAGGCGGCAACCCGGGATTGTCCAATGAATATGGTGTGGCAAAGCGAGGTTCGCTGTACAAGCGGCGAACGAAGATCCGATAGGTCAGATTGCCGACGAAATTGATGATCGAGTTGGTGTTCAGTCCCCGCATGCGTCGGGCAGCGTTTCCGATCTTGAAGGTTTCCCGGTATGCCCACTTGAAACCACGGTACAGTTCTTCCGGGTTCATGAGGGCCGGCCGGATGACCACGTGCATGGTATCGTAATCGTCCCAGTTATAGCTCAGTATCCGCCCCTCCGCCTGGAGGCGCCTGAAAAGCTCGGTGCCGGGATACGGGGTATAGAGGGAATAGCGCGGGATATCGATCTTCAGCTCGTTGACCCGGTCGACAGTTCTCTGAAAGGTCTCTTTGGTATCGTGATCGAAGCCGAAGACGAAACAGCCCTGAACGCTGATCCCCATCCCGTGCATTGCGCGGATTACGTCATCGTAATTCACCGGATTGTTGAAACCCTTGCGGATGTCTTTCAACACCGTTCGGCTGTCGGATTCAAAGCCGAACAACAGGTAGCGGCAGCCGCTCTCCTTCATCAGATCCAGCAGCTCGGGATCATTGATGATATCGACGGTTGCCAGGCCGCCCCATTTCTTCCGGAGAGGGATCATGGCCGTGAACAGTTCCTTGGCATACTCCGGGTCCTCGGCAATGCTGACATCGTTGAAGACGATATATCTCCCTTTCGTCAGCCGGATGTCGCGGATGACATCCGCCACCGGCCTTTTGAGATACTTCGGCCAGACCGCGGGAACGGTGCAGAAATCGCAGACCTTCCGGCAGCCGCGCGTCGCCTGGATGGTGTCCGGGATCATGTAGCCGGAACGTCGATGCAGGTCGCGACGGGGCGGGGGAACGTTTAGCAGCAGATCTTCGACATCCTCCTCCTCGTAGACCCTCTGCATCCGGCCGGCCCGAAAGTCCTCGATCAGCCGGGGCCAGGCCTTTTCCGCCCGCCCTATGACGATGGTATCGGCGTGCCGTAGCGCCTCTCCCGGCAGGATGGTAACATGCACGCCACCAAGGACTACCGGTATCTTCCGCGCTCGGTAGTGATCGGCGATGGCGTAGGCACTGTTGGCGCAGCCGGTGATGATGCTGATTGCCACCAGGTCGGCATCGTAATCGAGGGGCACCCTGTCGACGCTGCCATCCACCAGCCGTATCTCCATATCCGGATATGACGGAGTGAGTGCGGCCAGGGTGCAGATGGACAACGGCATTTCCCTCATGGACCGTACATGGGAGCCGATTCTCAGCGTGTGCATATGCGCATCGGGCATGATCATCAGCAGCTTCACAAGCAATTCCTCATAGTAGAATCAGATCCTCTTTCAGTTCCGCGATATCCCAGCAGCATGCCGTGCTTCTTGAGCATCTCACTCCGAAACAGCGGGTTGTAGGCGAAGTAGGTCAGGAGGCTGCGGATATCCTTGGCATTGGTCTTGAAATCCGTGGCGCGGCGCAGCACCTGGTACAAGGAATTGTGCCGCATTCGAGCCTGGTGACCGAGTTCTGAAAGCTTCTCGGGAGTGAGGTGCCGGGGCCGGAAAGCGGCATGACCGAAGCGGTAATCGTCATGGAGCCACCAGCATCCGTCATAAAGCAAACGGCCTTCGGCCTTCATCCTCTCGTAGAACGCCGTACCCGGATAGGGGGTGAGAATGTTGAAGGCCGAGAAAGCAAACTTCTTGGAAAGTGCCCACTCAAGGGTATCGCGGATGCTCTCCGCCGTTTCGTGATCATAGCCCAGCAGGAACGCCGCCCAGAGCATGATGCCGGCGTCCCGGATTCGCTCGACCACCTCGTCATAGCTTCCCAGGTCCAGATTGGACATCTTGTTCATCGCGGACAGGTTGGCCGGATCGCGTGATTCAAAACCGACCACCAACCCGGCGCAACCACTGCGAACCATCAGCTCGACGAGTTCGGGGTCGGCTGCGAAGCCGAGGCTTGCCTGCGCGGTCCAACGGAGCTTCAGGGGGATTATTTCCCGGAACAGGGCCTTGGCCGCTGTCACATCGGCAATGATGTTGTCATCCACGAAAAAGACCAGTTTCCGGCCGGACCGGGCCAGTTCCCCGGCAACCTCCTGCGGAGAGCGGCTGCTGAAAAGGCCGTGGTACAGATTGCCGGTTACGCAGTACTCGCAGGTATTGACGCAGCCCCTGGAAAGCTGCGTGAGCGTGACAGGCAGGTACTTTTTACCCCGGTAGATGTCGCGGCGCGGATGGATGGGGCCGCTGACACCGGTGTCCGGAAAACGGCCCGGATACACAGGTTTCAACCCGCCGGATTCTGCGTCTTCAAGAATGGTTCGCCAGACCTCGTCAGTATCCCCCAGCGCAATCGCATCCGCATGCAGGGCGGCTTCGTCGGGGACCATGGTCGCGTGGCATCCGCCAAGCACAACCTTGACTCCATCGCCGCGAAAACGATCAGCAATCTCATAGGCCCTGCGGGCGGTATAGATTTCCGTGTTGATTCCAACCAGATCCCACTGTTCCCCATAGGGCACCGGCTCAAACCGGTCATCACAGAGTGAGACCTCGTGGCGCTCGGGAGTGAAGCCGGCCAACACGGCAAAGGTATGGGGTTCCATGCGGCCGCGGTCATGGTAAGGCCTCCCCCGAACAAGGCCCATATTGGGTTTGATAAAAAGAATTCTCATGGCGCGGGCTCCCGCTTTCGGGATTTGGCGCGGATGTCCAGCCCGGAAACCAGGTTTGCCGCCAGATAGACAGCCAGATTGTCAACACAATTGAAATGGGCCCGGGAGGGAAGACGTCGGAGAATACCGGGCAGGCTGTGAAACCTCTCCCGCGCCCGGCGGCACCCTTCAGTCAGCTGTTCGGCCGTCATGCCCCGCGGGTGCAGAAGGGCTTCGTGCCATTGATATTCTGGTTCCAGCCACCATCGTTCATAGACCAGACGACCCTCCCGGGAAAGCCGTTCATAAAGCGGTGTCCCCGGAATCGGCTGGAGCGGGTTAAAGTTTGCCAGACACAGCTTTTGTTTCAGAGCGAAATCCAGGGTGCGGCTGATGGAAATGGGCTCATCGTTGTCATATCCGAAGAGAAACGTGCCGCAAACCATGATTCCGGCTCGCCGAATACGTCCGATACGCATTTCGAAATCGGAAGGAAGGTTCCGCTCCTTGCCCATCTGCCGCAGGTTGCCCTTGTCCAGCGACTCGAAACCAATGAGCAGGCTTTGACAGCCACTGCGACGCGCAAGCTTCAGGAGTTTCGGATCGTCGGAAATGCCCAGCTCCATTTGGGCCGACCAACGAATCTTCAGCGGCAGTATGGCTTCCAGAAGGCCGTACAGCGCATCGCGGTCCGACAGCATGTTGTCGTCCACAAACAAGACCCTTTTGCCGTGGCAGGATCTGAGTTCCTCCACCACCGCAGCGACCGACCTGCGCCGCACTCCGCCGCCGTAGAAGGCCCGTACCGAACAGAACTCACAGCTCCGCGGGCAGCCTCTTCCAAACTGCACCAGGTGAATGGGAAGATATTTCATGCCGATAAAGATGGAGCGATCGGGCTGAACCGCCTCGCAGGGTCCGGGACATGCAGGGGTGTAGAGCCTCTCAAGCCGGCCGGCCGCTGCATCGGCAAGGACACGCGGCCAGCTCGCCTCGGCGTCGCCCACCACAACGGCATCCGCATGCTCCAGCGCCTCACGGGGGAGAAGGGTCGGATGGAAGCCTCCCATCACCACGGGTATGCCGCGCTTCCGGTACTCCGCCGCAATGGCGTAGGCCCGTTTCGCGGAAAAGGTGCAGACGGTGATGGCCACCAGGTCCGCCTGCCTGTCCAGGACCTTCTCATCGAGACGCTCGTCAATGGCGCAAACCTCATGCTCCTTTGGCGTGAGTGCGGCAAGAACAGCCAGAGCCAGCGGCTCCATGACAGCGGGGCTGCGGTAGCCCTCCGCAAACCGGGGACGAATCAGGATGATTCGCATTGAATCGTCCCCTTTCGGAAGGAATGAACTGAATGAACCGCTCCCGCCAGGAAAAGACCCGCAGCAACATCCACACCCCAGTGGGCACCGATCGCCATGACCGACAGAAGCAGCAGGACCAGCCAGACCAGGAACACGACCTGCGCATAGCGCCCCACAACCCGTCCTGCCACGAGTACTGCCAGGGTCGCAAAAGCAACATGCATGCTTGGAAAGGCATCATGGGGAAACGCAACGCCACCTTCCAGTGCCTTGCGGACCAGAGTCTGCGATAAGGAAAATTCTGCATGATCGTAGATGCCGAGAACATAGTACGGGCTCCTTGCGGGCACGAGAAAGTACGTCAGATAGCCCAAAAAACCGGCCAGAGCCCATTGTCTTCGCAACGACCCGAATGCCTCGTCACGCTGCTTCCACATGAGCCAGGCCGGAGTCCCGAGAAGCGCCGCATAGAAGCTGATATACACCCCCGTCATAAGAGCGTTGAAAGGGACAAATTTCATCAGGAAGGCAAGATGCTCCGGTAAGCTTGCCCCGCCCGGAAGGGAACGCTCCCAGCGGCAAAAAGCCGCTTCATGGGAACAAGCAACAAACCTGTCAATCCCCGATGATGCAAGGAAGTAGTATCCTCCCCACGGGACCAGTACACAGGAAGCGTAGCGGAAAATCAGCGAAATCTTCTGAAAACGCATTGCTTTACGACCTTCATGATTCCGACTCTTCAATCGGAAGCTGTGAGGATTTCGTGATGCAACGTCGGTGCTGCAATAAAAAAGAGCCGCTCCATCAGCCGGAAAGCAGATCGAACGGCTCTTAGCGACCCTCCGCAAGACTCCGCCTGCTTGAAACTATCATATCTCTCCACGACGGAATGAATCCCGGAACAAACATTAGAAATAAAAAACCAATCCGGATTCACGGGCTGTTATTGCACTTCTTTCATTTCGTGTCAACAGGTTAAACGGCAAAACCACATCCCTGCGGTTCAAGGAAAATTCAGGGAACCCTTTATCCTCTGCCTCTCCCCTTGACAGACCCCAGCCTGGCTGGTATGTTGTCATTTGACAACGTATCGCGCCCGGTGCGGCAAACTAACGGCACGGGACACTATGAGGTAAACCATGCAAGAACTGACACCCCGACAGCAGCAAGTACTGACATTCGTCACCGAGTTCATTGACAGCTGCGGCTATCCGCCAACTCAGAGAGAGATCGCCGGCCACCTGGGAATCAACGGAACCCTCGGGGTCATGCGCCATCTTCAGGCCCTGGAAAAGAAGGGCTTCCTGGCAAAGAGTTCCGGCAGCTCCCGGGGAATCGTCCTCTCCCACCAGCCGGCCCGTGCCACCTCCCTGCCGATCGTGGGAACCGTTCGCGCCGGGCTCCCCCAACCGGCCATGGAAGACATCGAGGGCTACTTCGCCATCGACAGCACCCGCTTGCCTTCCGGTGCGGCCTTTTTCCTCCGGGTGCGGGGGGACTCGATGATCGGGGCCTCAATCCTGGAAGGGGATCTGGCCCTGATCCGTCCGCAACCCTCAGCAGACAACCGCGACATCGTCGTGGCCCTGATCGACGGCCAAGCGACCCTGAAACGTTTCTTTCGCGAGCGGCAGAAGATCCGGCTGGCAGCCTCCAACCCCAATTACGACGACATCATTGTCCGGGAAGGAGAGGGAGAGGTCACCATCGTCGGCAAGGTGGTGGGCATCTACCGCCCGCTGGAGTGAGCCATGGAACGGATTCGGGAGCCGATTCGGGTTGCGGCGGTCTTCACCCCCGGCAGAACCATCCGGCCGGTATGGTTCGACTGGCAGCGAAAAAAACATACGGTTGTTGAAACCACCTACTCCTGGCGGGAAAAATGCGGGGACAACCTCCTCCTCCACTTTGCCGTGGCGGACGGCCAGGCGCTCTACGAGATTGTCTACGACACAAAGAACCAGAGTTGGACACTGTACGGCATCGAGACATCATCATGACAGCGGACAGAACGATCCTCCACATAGACATGAATGCCTTCTTCGCCTCAGTGGAGCAGGCCATGAACCCGGCGCTGCGCGGCAAGCCGATTGCCGTCATCGGCTCGGCCCATCGCACCGTCATCACCACCTCCTCCTATGAGGCCCGAAAATGCGGCGTAAAAACCGGCATGGCCGTCTGGGAAGCAAAACGCTGCTGCCCCGAACTGATCCTGGTGGTCGGCAACAACCGCAGGTATACCCACACCTCCTCCGAGATCATGAAGATGCTGTCCGACTACACGCCGCTGGTTGAAGTGTTTTCCATTGATGAGGCATTCATGGACGTAACCGGTTGTCTCCGCCTCTTCGGCTCCCCGGAAAATATCGCCTACCTGCTGAAGGCACGGATACGCAACCGCTTCGGCATTACCTGCTCCATCGGGATCGCCCCCAACAAACTCCTGGCAAAACTTGCCAGCGAGATGAAGAAACCGGACGGCCTCACGATCATCAGGCCAGAAGAAATCGGCAGAGTGCTGGAGAAGCTCCCCATAACAGACCTCTGTGGCGTGGGCAAGCGCATGGGACGCCACCTGAGGCTTCTTGGCATCACCACCTGCGGCGAACTGGGGCGGTTTCCGGTGGAAATCCTGAAAAAGAAATTCGGCATCGTCGGCGAATACCTGCAGCGCATGGGAAAAGGACTCGACGACTCCCCGGTACTGCCGGCAGAGGACGCCGACCCGGTGAAGTCGGTGGGCCACAGCATGACCCTCGAGCGGGACATCGATAAACGTGAAGAGATCCTGAGATACCTGCTGCAGCTGTCGGAGATGGTTGGAAGGAGGGCAAGGAGGTACGGGGTAACCGGCAAGACGGTCAGCCTCTACGTACGCTATGCGGATTTTGATACGAGTTTCGGCAAACAGCAGACCCAGGGCAACTATATCAGCCTCAGCGAGGACATCTACCGGGCGGTCGTGCGAATCCTGGATTCGGTCCCCCTGGAACAACCGATCAGGCTGCTCGGGGTTCGCCTTTCCAGCCTCCGGCACCGGGAAGAACAGCTGCCATTGTTCACCGATGAAAAATTGAAGGCATTCGCAACCCGGGCCATGGATGAAGTCAACAACCGCTATGGGGACTTCACCGTGACCTTCGGGGCCCTGCTTTCAGCCCCAGGAAAGAAAGGCTCCTTCGTCATCTCCCCTGCCTGGCGGCCGGACGGTATCCGCTGTGTTGAGGTAGGATAGAAGAGCACTCCCCCCTTACCATCATTTCTGCAGGGGACACCCGGCAGGTGATAAGCAGACAATCACCAGTGTCCGGTACAGTTCAAGAATCTGAAACCCATAGAAACAAAAAGGGCCGGATTGAAATCCGGCCCTAAGGTCTCTTCATGGTGGGCGATGCTGGGATCGAACCAGCGACTTCTACCGTGTGAAGGTAGCACTCTCCCGCTGAGTTAATCGCCCATGCAGTGTTATTGAATAGCAAAACAACCCTGAACTGTCAAGGTCAAGATTTCTGACAGGAAACGCTGCATGACACCAAACGTCAACAAATGAAAGACCGGCAGATATGGCATCGTAATCCTGAAAAAAACTTCACCTGCAAATGTTGCATTTGATATCTTTACTGGTATGTTATAAGTAAGCTTAACGTTAACAGACAGGCTGTGGAGACATACCCGGCCAAAATAGTCACCATCAAAGGAGGGAGTAGACAATGAAAAAAACAGGAATATTCTTGGTGCTTCTCTGCACCGCAGCACTAAGCGGATGCGCAACCGAAAGTTTCGTCAAGGAGCAGACGGACCCGTTGAATGCAAGACTCTGCACCCTTGAATCCAAGGTAGGCGCACTCGAGAACAAGGTGAACGATATGGACGGCAAAATGACAACGCTCTCAGGCGATGTTGCTGCCAACAAACAGGCAGCAGCAGATGCAGCAGCAAAAGCCGATGCAGCAGCACAGAAAGCCGACGCCTGTGCCGCCCGTTGCAGCAAAGCATTTGAACTTGGCCAGAAGAAGTAGTACAGAGTAGTACAGCATAAACAAAACGGGCCCGGGATGCGATTCTGCCATCCCGGGCCCTTTCTGTTCTGCTAGCGGGAAATTTCCTCAGGGATGCCGGTCTTCTCGCGCAGTACCCGTGAAAGCTTCACTTTATCGATACGGGACAGCAGTTTTCTCACCATTATAAGCTTCATCGCCTCCTGATAATAGTCAACATCCTCCCCCCGATGCACCTCTAGATAAATCCTGCCGTCTTTCATGCCGAGCTTTACCGGCTGTCGCAGAATGACAACCCTCGTTCCTTTTGGCACAAGTTGGTACAGTTCCGGGATATCTTCCGGATAGAGACGTATGCAGCCATGACTGACTCTTCTCCCGACACCCCATGGTTTATTTGTGCCATGGATGAGGTACGACCCGATAGAGAGGCGCAGCGCATGGGTACCGAGAGGATTGTCCGGCCCGGCCGGAACCTGAGCAGGCATATCCGGCCGCTCCTCCTGGATGGATTTCGGGACATACCAGATCGGATCGGCCCTCTTTTCAATGATGGTAAAGGTCCCAAGCGGTGTCTCGCTCCCCTCATCACCGATGCCGATGGGAAAAGTAAAGACAAACTTGGCACCTTGGTAGGGATAATAGTACAGGCGCAGTTCTGACAGATTGATGATAATTCCCCGATCCCGAGGATAATTCGGCAAAACCCAGAAGGTTGGTACCCTGACGGTGGCACCCAGCTTCGGAATAAATGGATCCATTTTTACGTTGGCATCGGCAATTTCGTTGTAGCCAAGGTCGTATTTTCTGGCAAGCTCGATCAGGGAGTCACTTTCCTTGATCACATAGTTCCTCATTGTGCCGATGACTTCGTTATTCCCCGCAAAGAACTCTTCAGCAGCCCCGACAGGGCCCGACCAAAGCAATAAAAGACAGGCAAAGAGCACCACCGCATGAATCCGTTTAACCACAAGCAAACTCCTTTACTCTAAGCTTCCCCGTCGTACCCCACCGTAAAACATCCCGTTAAACGCCTTCCGACTGGACACTCCGTGCAGGATCATTCCGAGCGGAAACCAGAATAAAGAATTCCGAGGAAAATGTCACGCAATCTCAACTACTGTTGTTTTGCCCTTGACAGCGTGTGCCTCTCGAACGAAACTGAAATTCGTGACCAGGATTCCTGCTCTAATCACTCACGACAGGAATTCCATGTAACCAGCACGTTGAACTCTACGAGGACGAAAAATGAACAAACACACCCTGCAGAGAGGTTTGGTTCAAGTTTACACAGGCAAAGGCAAGGGAAAAACTACAGCCGCCCTCGGGCTTGCTCTCAGGGCTGTGGGAAGGGAACTTCGGGTCTGTATGATCCAGTTCGCGAAGGGCAATGAACCCTGCGGAGAACACCTGGCAGCCAAAATGCTCACTCCTTATCTGACCATTGTCCAGACCGGGCACAAAGGATGGCTCGGGCGGAAAAAACCGGGACCGGAGGTAACCGCCTGCGCCCGCAGGGCATTCGAAATGGCGCAAAGAGCGGTGACAGGCGAGGAATATGATCTGGTCATTCTCGATGAAATCAACATAGCTGTTTTTTATGAACTGGTTAGCGTGGAAGAGTTGCTACAGCTGATACAAGAAAAGTCCGAGCACGTTGAACTGGTGCTCACCGGCAGAAATGCCGCCCCTGAAATTATGGAGGCAGCTGACCTGGTAACCGAAATGCGGGAGATCAAACACTACTTCAAGGCAGGCGTTCCGGCGCGGATTGGAATCGAAAAATAACGTCTCGCGACAGCGGCGTTGAATTGCTATCGCCAGTGGAAAGAAGAATAAAAAAAGGGAGCGGAAATTCCGCTCCCTTTTCTGTTTAGACAATCGGGACAAGCAGGATATTAATAATCCATGCCACCCATGCCGCCCATACCACCCATGCCGCCCATACCGCCCGGAGGCATCATGGCGCCGCCGTCTTTTTTCGGCTTCTCGGCAATCATTGCTTCGGTGGTAAGCATGAGGCCTGCCACGGAAGCGGCGTTCTGGAGAGCAGAACGGGAAACCTTGGTCGGATCGATGATGCCGAATGCCACCATGTCGCCATACTGGTCTTCGGAAGCATCGTAACCGAATGCATCCTTGCCGTTCTTGACTTTGTCAACCACGATGGAACCTTCAACACCGGCATTTGCGGAGATCTGACGGATCGGCTCCTCAAGGGCACGCTTGATCACGTTAACACCAAACTGCTGGTCGTGGGAGAGCTTGAGGGAATCAAGGGCTGCCAGGGTGCGGAGATAAGCAACGCCGCCTCCAGGAACGATACCCTCTTCAACTGCTGCGCGGGTAGCGTGGAGTGCGTCTTCAACACGTGCTTTCTTCTCTTTCATCTCGGTTTCAGTAGCTGCACCGACCTTGATGACGGCAACGCCGCCCACAAGCTTGGCCAGACGCTCCTGAAGTTTCTCACGATCGTAGTCGCTGCTGGTTTCCTCGATCTGGGCACGAATCTGCTTGACGCGACCCTGGATGTCGGCTTCAACGCCGGCGCCGTCAATAAGGGTGGTATTGTCCTTGTCGACGGTAACCTTCTTGGCATTGCCAAGCATTTCCACAGTGGTATTTTCAAGTTTGAAGCCGAGCTCTTCGGAAATGACGGTGCCTCCGGTAAGAATGGCAATGTCTTCCAGCATGGCTTTGCGACGGTCACCGAAACCGGGGGCCTTGACAGCGCAGATATTCAGCACACCGCGCAGCTTATTGACAACGAGGGTTGCGAGGGCTTCGCCTTCGATGTCTTCAGCAATGATAAGGAGAGGCTTGCCGGACTTGGCGGTCTGCTCGAGAATCGGGAGAAGATCCTTCATGTTGCTGATCTTCTTGTCATGGATAAGGATGCTGACATTTTCCAGCGCTGCTTCCATGCGCTCCGGATCAGTCACGAAATACGGGGAGAGATAACCACGGTCGAACTGCATCCCTTCCACGGTCTCCAGGGTGGTTTCCATGGATTTTGCTTCTTCAACGGTGATGACGCCTTCCTTGCCGACCTTTTCCATAGCGTGGGCAATGATGTCGCCGATGGTCTTGTCGTTGTTGGCGGAAATTGTTCCGACCTGGGCGATTTCCTTGTGATCCTTGATCGGCTTGGAAATCTTCTTCAGTTCTGCCACCACGATCTCAACAGCCTGATCGATACCGCGCTTGATGTCCATGGGGTTGGTGCCGGCCGCAACAAGCTTTGCACCCTGGCTGTAAATGGCCTGGGCAAGAACGGTTGCGGTGGTGGTACCGTCACCGGCAACATCGGAAGTCTTGGAGGCAACCTCTTTCACCAACTGGGCGCCCATGTTCTCGAATTTGTCTTCCAGTTCGATTTCCTTGGCAACGGTAACACCGTCCTTGGTGATAACAGGGGAACCGTAGGACTTCTCGATCACAACATTCCGGCCCTTGGGACCGAGGGTTACCTTTACTGCGTCAGAAAGGATGTTTACCCCACTCAGAATGGAATTTCTGCCTTCCTGGCCAAACTTTATAATTTTTGCAGACATTGTTGTAATATCCTCCTTGGAAATTAGATATTCTGTTTTGTATAGTGAAATGAGGAGACAGACGTTACTCGACTACGCCGAGGATATCGTCTTCACGCATGATGAGATAATCAACACCGTCAATCTTGATTTCGGTACCGGCATATTTTCCGAAAAGAACAGTATCGCCAACCTTCAGATCAACGGGGATAACCTTGCCTGCTTCGGTGATTTTGCCCTTGCCTACGGCAACGATTTCACCCTTCTGGGGCTTTTCCTTAGCCGTATCGGGGATATAGAGCCCGCCTGCGGTCATGCTTTCTTCCTCAAGTCTCTTTACAATGATACGGTCCTGCAGAGGTCTCAGATTCATAACTTTCATTCTCCTTTCTTGCCTTGGATATGGAATTGTTTTGGAAAAAAATTAGCACTCAAAACCGTTGAGTGCTAATCACGTCGTAAAATATAAACATGGCTCGAGGAAAAATCAAGCTATAATTTAAAAAAAGTTGATGATTCTCCCCGAATTCATGGCCTGAATCATCACCACTTCTTCTTATCAGCCTCTTCCCGGTAGAATTTCTGATAAAGGATTTCCCAGTCCCTGCTTCCCGGTACTTTTGCCTGCGAATAGGAAGAAAGTTTTTTCCTGACAAGGGAATCAATCTCATCTGCAATGGAGAAATATGACGTCAATGTGGCCTTGATGGCTTCCAGTGCACGTCTTTCGTCAGGAAAATCTACAATATCGTCTCCCCAGAGCTTGTCCAGAATCTTATGGGCGACATGGGAGATTCGATCCTCGGATATATGCATTCCTGCCTCCTGTACCAACCGGTTACAGAACGATTTTACGTTCTTTGGCCAGTTTGGTCTTGATCATCTTCAGCATCTTGTGGCGATCGATCTCCTCGCCGCCCCCCATCGCTCGAAGAGTTTTCTCCAGCAACTGCTCGGCGTCCCTCTCCAATTGATCTTCCACAGCCATATCAGCCTTCATGACTTCCCTGATACAGACAGAGGCCTTTGACCGCTCCTTCTTTAAAATAATAAGCGATGAGTCCGCAAGGTCAGTCAGAATTCGTTCCGCCACCCTGTCGATCTGTTCGTCTTTGAGTCGCATGGTTTCTCCCTTCCCCTTTGTGACCGCTATCTGGAACCAAACGGCAGAACAACCCGCAATCGCGTATACAACAGCGATACGCGGAAAACAATACTACCACCAAAGGAGATTTCATGGTACTTTTTTCACAATAGTTCAACCAGCCATGTCGGCACTCAACAGTCCGGCAGCACCCATACGGAGGATCTCGTGCTCATCGTCATGAACCATAATGCGGGGAAGAAGCAGATCGAAGCAATTATCAAGGCGGTGGAGCGGATGGGATTCTCCGCGGCGCCTATCCCGGGAAGCGAGAGGACTGCCATCGGAGTGCTCGGCAACAAGGGATATGTAGACGACACCACGGTGCTCGCCCTCCCCGGGGTCAAGGAAGTGATCCACGTCTCGAAGCCCTACAAAATGGTCTCACGCGATTTCCACCCGAGAAACACAATTGTGAAGGTTGCCGGAATCGAGATTGGAGCCGGGAAGCACCCGGTGATCATGGCCGGACCGTGCGCAGTGGAAAGCGAAGAACAGATACTGAAGACCGCCAGGGCTGTGAAAGCAGCTGGTGCCGACATGCTGCGCGGGGGAGCGTTCAAACCACGCACCGGCCCTCACACCTTCCAGGGTATGAGAGAGGAAGGGCTGAAACTCCTGTCCATGGCCTCCCGTGACAGCGGCCTCCCCTTCGTGACCGAGGTTATGAGCCCTGATAGCGTAGGGATGGTCGCAGAGTATGCAGACATGCTCCAGGTCGGGGCCAGAAACATGCAGAATTTCGAGCTGCTTCGGGAGCTGGGAAAGATCAAAAAGCCGATTCTCTTAAAGCGTGGCATGAGTGCAACCATCGAAGAGTTCCTGGCCGCGGCCGAATACATCCTGGCCGAGGGAAATCCCGGGGTCGTCCTCTGCGAACGTGGCATCAGAACCTTTGAGACCGCTACCAGAAACACCCTTGATCTGGCCGTTATCCCGCTGATCAAGGAAATGTCGCACCTCCCCATCATGGTAGACCCTTCCCATGCCACCGGCAGGAGAAGCCTGGTGCCGCCAATGGCCAAGGCAGCCCTGGTTGCCGGCGCCGATGGCCTGATGCTGGAAGTCCATCCCGAGCCGGAAAAAGCGCTCTCCGACGGGCCCCAGTCATTGACCCTGCAGGGCTTTGAAAAACTCATGAAAGATCTGGAGCAGCTGATCTCGTTCCTTGGCAGCCAACAAGCTGACCGCCCTAAATGATCCTTGATTTTTTTGCCTTCCTGCGGTACTCTCAGAACGTAGTCTCTCTGCCATGTTTGTGAGGTTATCAAGCCCCTGCGGAATAATTAATAAAACGGGCGTTTTTCAGGTCGCGGTGTGCTGCCCCTCTTTGCGGGATTTGCCTGAAACGATACAAAGATGCCCACATAATTGGGAACTCGTTGTGAGGCCCCAAACCCACGGCAGAGTGGAGAGACTGAAAAGTTTAAGGGAACCGGAGATCCGGTTCCCTTTTTTTACGATTAGTACCAACCTTCCGCTATAAAGATTGTCATCCCAGAATTCCTTTATCGGGGATCCATGGTTTTAAAGGTCAATCCACTGGATTCCCGATCAGAATCGCTTCGGGAATGACAGAATTTTGAATTGGCGGAAGATTGATTCTAATCAGGTTATTTTGCCGGACATTTCGGTTTCTTTAGTGTGCCTCACTCCAGTTCCTGCCGAAATTCAGGTCCACCTTGAGCGGAACCCGCAAGGGAACCGCATGCTCCATCTCGTGACAGACCAGCAACTCCATCTGGATACGTTCTTCCTCCGGGACCTCAAACACCAGTTCGTCATGCACCTGCATGATCAATCGGCTTTTGAGCTGTTCCCGCTTCATCCGGTCCGAAACCCGGATCATTGCCCGCTTGATAATATCTGCAGCCGAGCCCTGAATAGGATAGTTAATGGCGTTTCGCTGTGCAAACGCCCGAATGTTGCCATTGCTGCTTGCGATATCCGGAATGGGGAGTTTTCGCCCCAGGATGGTGGTAACGTAGCCATTCTCCTCGGCATCCCGAACGCAGGCATCGAGAAAATCCCGCGCCCCGCTGTGCCTGTGAAAATAGTTGTCAATGAAATCTTTGGCAGTCTTGGTGGAAACGCCGAGTTCCCGTGCCAGGCTGAAGGCGCCCTGTCCATAGATGACACCGAAGTTAATGGTCTTTGCCTGCCGTCGCATCTCCGGTGTCACCAGCCCCGGCATGAGATCAAAGACTTCACTGGCAGTTCGGGTGTGGATATCCTCATCATGGGCAAATGCGTCGCAAAATACCCGGTCGCCTGACAGGTGGGCCAGAACCCGCAGCTCGATCTGGGAATAGTCGGCTGACAGGAGAAGCGACCCCTCTTCGGCGATAAAGGCCCGACGGATCTTCCGTCCCTCCTCGGAGCGGATCGGAATGTTCTGCAGGTTCGGCTCCGAGGAGGAAAGACGACCGGTGTTGGTAACCGCCTGGTTGTAAGAGGTATGGACCCGTCCCGTTGACGGGTCCACCAGTTTTGGCAGGGCGTCGCTATAGGTTGACTTCAGCTTGGAGATACTCCGGAACTGCAGAACAATGGAGGCAATCTCATGGTCCAGTGCCAAACGGGTCAGAACGTCCATGTCGGTTGACCAGCCGGTCTTGGTCTTCCTCCCGGCCGGAAGCTTCAGGCGTTCAAAGAGGACCTCTCCCAACTGCTTCGGTGAATTGATGTTGAACTCGCAGCCGGCGCTGGCAAAGATCTCCTTTTCCAGAGTCGCCAGCTGGCCGGTGAACATTCCGGACAGCTCCCGGAGCAGAGCCAGGTCAAGTTTGACACCACGGAGTTCCATCTCGGCAAGAATCTTTACCAGGGGCATTTCCAGATTGAAATAAAGGTCATCCATTCCCGCCTCGATCAGACGGGGGAGAAAAATTCCCTGCAGAAGAAAGGTGGCGTCGGCATCCTCGCAGGAATAAACCGAGGCACGCTCCACCGGAACCTGGGCAAAATTGATCTGCTCTTTGCCCTTACCGGCAACCTCCTGGTAGGAAATCATCCTGTGGTCGAGAAATTCCACCGCCAGGGAATCGAGGCCATGGCTGGAACGAACCGGGTTAAGGAGGTAGGAAGCAAGCATGGTATCGCACCAGACCCCTTGCATTTCAATGCCGTACCGACGCAACACCTGGTAGTCATACTTGATGTTCTGACCGATCTTGGGCTTCTCCGGATCGATGAGAATCGGAGTGAGGGCTGACAAAACCTGCTCCCGGGACAATTGTGTCGGTGCCCCAAGATAACAATGGCCTACCGGAACATACCAGGCCTCATGATCCAGGAAGGAAAAAGACAGCCCAACGATCTCGGCATTCAGCGGATTGAGGCTGGTGGTTTCCAGGTCAACGGCAAAGGCCGGTGTCGCAGCGAGTGCCTGCAACAGGTTCGAAAATTCCTGCTCTGACATCACGGACCGGTAGCCTTCCGTGGAGAGGCTCGCCTCGCTGGTCAATTCTTTCATGAGTGTGGTAAATCCGTATTCACGGAACAGGTCGGCAAGGCGTTTCGTATCGGGAGGGGAAACGGCGAGATCTTCATAGCGGTATTCAATGGGGGTATTCCGGTCGATGGTGGCAAGCTTCCTGGAAAGGCGCGCCTGTTCGGCGAATTCCCGAATCCGCTCCCCGGTTTTTCCTTTAACCTCCCCGGCCCTTTCCAGGAGGGCATCCAGTGAACCGAACTCCTGGATAAGCTTCAGGGCGGTCTTTTCTCCAACCCCGGGGACTCCCGGAATATTATCCGACGTATCGCCGGCCAGCCCGAGGATTTCAATCACTCGCTCCGGCTCGACCCCGAAACGCTCCAGCACCTCGGGAATCCCCGAAGCCTTGTCCTTCATGGTATCGAGCAGGGTAACGTTGGCGGTCACGATCTGCATCAGATCCTTGTCGCCGGTCACCACCACAACGTCCATTCCCGATTCCTCGCACTTCCGTGCAATGGTGCCGATGATGTCGTCCGCCTCGAACCCCTGCTTCTCCAGCACCGGTATATTGAAGGCGCGCACCATCTCCTTGATTGGTCCGATCTGGGGGACCAGGTCGTCGGGCATCGCAGCCCGGTTCGCCTTATACTCCGGATATAATTCGGTGCGGAAGGTCTGCCTGCCGAGATCGAATACCACCGCCACATGGCCGGGCTTCCGGTCCTTGATAAGCTTCAGCAGCATCTGGGTAAAGCCATAGAGGGCGTTGGTGGGAAAACCCTTGGGCGACGAAAGGTGACGGATGGCGAAATAGGCCCGATAGATATACGAAGATCCGTCGACTAGGTACAACGTCTCTTTTTCCGCCATCTACTCACTCCCTTTTGCAGCGGATTCCCGGGTGAAGATAACAAAGGCCATGCTCGGCCTCTTGCTGGACTCCCGCATGGCAAATTGCATTCCTTCAAAATTCCAGCCTTTTCCGGTCCATTCATTCAAGACCTCTTCCAGAACTTCCTCCGATACGGTACTGACCTCAACAACCTTGTATTCGAGCATGGCGCCTCTCCTGCCGGGCAGATTCATATACTGCAATGGTTCCTCAGGTCATAGTAGACCAGAACCTGCCCCTGTTCAAGGAAGAAGAACAAATCCACACCACTCCCTATCCGCACCAGTGCGGGAACTCGGAAACCCCTGGCAGCCACACTGACGGCTCTCCACAAGGCAATCGCAAAAAGAGCTTGCATTCGTTATATAGTTGCTATATATCAATCACACTTTCTCGCCGTCGTTGCACCCATGGCCATCGCTCCTTGAAATGGATTTTTACTCTGCCCTGTCGGGAACACGGAATGAACAGATAGCCTATTTGCCATGCAGAATATGGCGCGGAACAGGCAGAGTTCATCCACACACCAGGGAAAAGGACCACACCAGCAACGGGCGAAGTGCCGGCCCACAACCCCTGACAGGTCCCATAACACGCTCTGGGATAGCTATCGGCACTGCCTATGCATGCACCAACAGTGCAGCACATCACAACAGGAGGTAGGAATAAGTATGAAAAAAACACCCGTAGCACTGATAACACTAATTTTCGCAGCAGCACTCTTGCTCGGATCCTTACTGCCGGTCACCACGTATGCAGCCGAAAAGACCACGATCCGGATTTCAGCAGCCATGAGCCTCAGGAATGCCCTCGCTGCCCTGAAGACAACCTATGAAAAAATGGTCCCGGACGTCCGGTTGGAGATCAACTATGCCTCATCCGGACTTCTCCAGAAACAGATCGAGCAAGGTGCCCCTGCTGACATCTTTCTTTCCGCAGGGAAAAAACAGATGGACGAACTGGAATCAAAGGGGCTTCTGCTTCCGGGGACCCGGTCAAATCTCCTTGGAAACGCACTGGTGCTCATTGTTCCCAAAGAAAAGAAATCACAGATCAAGAGCTTTGCCGACCTGGTTGACAAGGCGCAGTCCATAAGCATCGGCCAACCGGAAACGGTGCCGGCCGGCAAATATGCCAAAGAGACCCTGATCAGCCTCAACCTCTGGGAAAAGCTGGAAAAGCGCATCATGTTCGCCAAGGACGTACGTCAGGTACTGGCTTACGTGGAATCGGGAAACGTTGACGCCGGGCTGGTGTACCAGACAGACACAGTGGTCCTGAAAAGCGGAGTTGTGGTCACGGCAGCCCCGGCAGGGTCCCATTCAGCCATCGTCTACCCCATGGCGGTAATAAAGGATTCGAAGAACCGGTCAGCAGCCGAAAAATTCATGACGTTCCTGAAATCTGCCAACGCCGCGAAGGTTTTCGAAAAGTACAGATTCATACCCCTTGGCTCTCAACACTAGTCTTTTCCAGCCGGAAATCCGGGGTGCTTGCTATTCAGCATACTCTGAACCGTTGGTAAAAACGTTTGTCATCCCCGAGTGACGCTATCGGGGATCCATGATTTTGGAGTCTGGATTCGCGATTACACCCTCGGGAATGACAATTTGCATCATCCTGAACAGATACAATCCGGGGAACAACCCATCTTCAGGAAGGCGCCGCCGAACAACTGCTCTGCGGTGCCTTCTTGCCGACTGCCACAGAAAAAACAGAATCATTTGACTCTCCCGGGAAAAAAAAGTACTTTATGCACGATAAAGTCCGGGAGTTTTCCATGATTCGAGCCATTTTCTTTCTTCTGCTGTTTATGCCCTTCACCCTGTTCGTTATCGTTACCGGGGTGCCGATCACCTTTTTGGATCCGACGGGGAAATTTCTCCATGCCTACGGCAAAATCTGGGGGCGTGTAGGCCTGCTGATTGCCGGTACAAAAGTGGAAGTGTACGGCGCAGAAAAGATCCCCCGTGACACTCCCCTCATCTTCATGGGCAATCACCAGAGCAATTTTGATATCCTTACCCTGTACGCCGGGTTACCCTGTCATTTCAGCTGGATAGCCAAGGCAGAACTGTTCCGGATCCCTTTTTTCGGCTATGCCATGAAACGTGCCGGCTATCTGCCGCTGGACCGGAGTGATGGTCGCCAGGCCCTGAAAATGATGGGATCTGCTGCGGAAAAGATCACGGAACGGCGTCAGTGTCATCATCTTCCCCGAAGGAACCCGTTCCATGGACGGCAAACTCATTCCTTTCAAACGGGGCGGTTTCCTGCTGGCGGCTCGGGCGGGAGTTCCCATAGTGCCCTTCACCATTAACGGCAGTGCAACCGTTAATCCGCCGAAACAACTGCACATAAACAAGGGAAAGATCTCCATCACCTTCGGTGATCCCATCTCCACCGAAGGTGCTACGGGAAAACGTCGGGATACACTCATCGAGACTGTAAGGGACGCCATTGAGCGCGGCCTGGAGTCATAACGTGACACTCGTACCGGGGGTACTGGTCGTCGCGGGAATCGCCCTGATCACATGGGGACTACCCGCTGCCCACCGACTGAAAAGCCCGTTCGACTGCCTGGCCGCCCTTGCCGTGCTGGCCGGAGTTATTGCCGGGCTCATCGGCACCCTCCTCATTGCGGTGCCAGACTTCTTCAAAGGATAACGAATCCTGTGGGAACTGCAAAAAAAATACTTCTGCATATTTTTCTGATTTCAGCCGTCTTCGTGGTACTATTCTGGGGAAATACCCTCTACCGTCAGCATAACCAGTTTTCGCTGGGAGAGCAGGCCATGGCACGCAAAGATTATAGTGCCGCCATCTCCGGCTATGCCTCGGCGATCCATATGTACACACCGGGAAGCTCCCTCGTGGAAACCGCCGCCTCTCGCCTCTGGTATCTCGGCGAGAGCCTTGAACAGGCAGGAGACACGGAGCGGGCCCTGATCGCCTTCCGCTCCCTGCGGAGTGCCTTCTATGCAATCCGCGGGCTCAGCAACCCCGGTACGGAGTGGATCGCCCGCTGCAACGGAAAACTTGCGAAATTGACAGCCAAAAGCTCTTCCCCCATGAAGAGCGCCAATCCGAACCAGTAGTTCTGAAAGAACAATAATGCCCTCTGACACAAAAGAAAACAGCGAGTTGAGGATCATTCCCCTGGGTGGGCTTGGTGAAATCGGACTAAACATGACCGTTTACGAGTATGGTGACGACATCATCATCGTTGACTGCGGCCTCATGTTCCCGGAACCATCAATGCTCGGCATTGACCTGGTAATCCCCGACATCTCCTACCTGCGCGAAAATGCCGGCAGGGTCCGGGGCATCTTCCTGACCCATGGCCACGAGGACCATATAGGCGCCTTGCCTTTTGTACTTCCGGAAATTCCGGTTCCCATTTACGGAACCGCACTGACACTCGGCTTTGTCCGGGGCAAACTGAAAGAATATGACCTGGAAAGCCTGATCGAGCTGCGGGTAGTGAAACCCCGCACCATAATTGAGATCGGAAATTTCGCGGTAGAATTCATACGGGTAGCCCATTCCATCGTGGACGGCTGTGCACTGGCAATCCGTTCCCTGGAAGGAACGGTGATCCACACTGGAGACTTCAAGCTGGACCAGACACCGGTTGACGGTGAACTGACCGACCTGGCAACCCTGTCACGCTATGGCGAAGAAGGGGTCCTTGCCCTGCTTTCGGACTCAACCAACGTCGAACGGGAGGGATTCACCCTCTCGGAAAGCCTGGTGGGAGATGCTTTCAACGAGATTTTCCCCCTCTGCCCGGGCAGAATAATCGTAGCGGCATTCTCCAGTAATATCCATCGGGTCCAGCAGGTGGTGGAAGCCGCGGAACGCTGCGGTCGCAAGGTCCTTCTCAACGGCCGCTCCATGCTGACCAACGTCCAGATAGCCCGGGAACTGGGATATTTACGCATTCCCGACAACCTCCTGGTGGAACTGAAAAACCTGCCCAACCTGCCGAAAAACCAGGTCTGCATGATTACTACCGGCTCACAGGGAGAACCCATGAGCGGCCTCACCCGGATCGCCATGGACGACCATAAGCAGATTAAACTGGAGCAGGGAGATACCGTAATCCTCTCTTCCCGCTTTATTCCGGGAAACGAGAAAACCATTTCCGACCTCATCAATCATCTCTATCGACGCGGTGCAGAAGTCTATCACGAGAAGGTATCCGAAGTTCACGTCTCAGGGCACGCCAGCCAGGAAGAACTGAAACTGATGCTCAATCTGGTACGTCCCCGCTTCTTCACCCCTATCCACGGCGAGTACCGCCACCTGGTGAAGCACTCGAAACTTGCCCAGAAAGTCGGCATTCCTGCCGAGCGCTGCCTCCTTGCGGTAAACGGGGACATTATCACCTTTTCGAATGGTAGCGGCCAGATCAGCGGAACAGTGGAATCAGGTCGGGTCTTCGTGGACGGCAAGGGAATCGGGGACGTGGGTAATATCGTCCTGAAAGACCGGAAACATCTCTCGGAAGACGGCATGGTGATAGTCATCATCGCCATAAACCAGGCGACCGGCGAATTCATCTACGGCCCGGATATCGTCACCCGGGGGTTCGTGTTTGAAGATGAAAGCCAGGAATTCCTCGACGAAACAAGGAAGATCGTGCTTGATACCCTGGCAGGAGTCAACCTGGAAGTTCTGGCGGACTTGAACGAAGTGAAGTTGGAAGTGCGGAGAGTTCTTCGGAAATTCTTCAACAAGACAATCGAGCGCAGACCTGTGATACTGCCTCTTATTCTCGAAATGTGAGACGGACAAGCTCTAAAGGCAAAAGGCCATAGAGGTAGGAATCATGAAATCTGAAAGAAAGACAAAACTTATCCAGGAAATAAAGGGAATTTCTCTTGGTGCGGCAGGACTCTTCCTGCTGATTTCCCTCCTCTCCTTCAACTCGGATGATCCCTCTTCCAATACCTATTCGAACGCAGCGCAGATCCATAACTTCGGCGGGACCTTGGGCGCCCAACTCTCCGACCTGCTGTTCGAATGGTTTTTCGGCCTGGCCTCCTATGCCATTCCCCTTGCCATGCTCTTTATCTCCTACAAACTGCTTCGCTTCAAGGAACTGAAATGGCGAAACTACAAAGGAGTTGCCTTCCTGGTCTTCTTACTCTCCCTGGCGTCTCTCTTCGCCTTCAGTAAGGATTCAACCATTTTTCTCGGCCAGAAGATCTCTACGGGAGGTCTTATCGGCATCGAAATAACCAAAGCCCTGAAGTCGCTTCTCGGCATTCCCGGCGCACTCCTCCTCATTGTCCCGGTGCTGGCCGTTTCCATCATGGTTCTGTCCCGCTTCTCCTTCATTCTCTTCGCCGGTTGGAGCTTCGGGGCGCTCAGGAGCCGCTGGGCGAATTATCGCGAAAAACAGGCTCTCAACCGGCAACTGCGCGACAAGAACGAACCGGGTGTGGAACGACCCAGCCCGCAGATCCGCCCCCAGGCCGTGTCCCTTCCACCGCCGGTACCGATTCAGAAAAAGGAAAAGAAACGGGACGACTCAAAGGCAGCGCCGATTCAAGAGACCTTCGATTTTGCCAAGACCGACGGAAATTACCGGACACCTCCCGTGTCACTCCTGGACACCCCTCCGGCAACCCAGCAACAACACGACCATGAAGTCCTCACCATGAGCGCCCGGCTTTTGGAAAAAAAGCTCCACGACTTCAACGTCGATGGCGAAGTGGTGGAAATCTGCCCCGGTCCGGTCATAACCATGTTCGAATACGCTCCCGGACCCGGTATCAAGGTAAACCGGATCGCGGGTCTTGCCGACGACCTCTCCATGGCCCTTCAGGCCCTTTCCATCAGGATCGTCGCCCCGATCCCCGGCAAGGGAGTTGTGGGCATTGAAATCCCCAACCGTGAGAGGGATATGGTCTATCTCAAAGAAATCTTCAGCTGCGAAGAATTTCACCGGGGCAAGATGAAACTTCCCCTTGCCCTCGGCAAAGACATTGCCGGATTGCCGGTGGTTACCGATCTGGCCCGCATGCCTCACCTGCTCGTGGCTGGCGCCACCGGTTCGGGCAAGTCGGTTTCCATCAACACCATGATCCTTTCCTTCCTCTACACGGCCACCCCCCATGACGTTCGAGTCATCATGGTGGACCCGAAGATGCTGGAGCTTTCCATCTACGAAGGAATTCCCCATCTCCTCCTGCCGGTGGTTACCAACCCCAAGAAGGCTGCTTTAGCTCTCAAGTGGGCGGTCAAGGAAATGGAACGGCGCTACCGGCTCATGAGCGACAAGGGCGTTCGCAACGTCGACTCCTACAACAAGAAGCTGGAAAAAGAAGCCAAGGGCGAAGAGCTCGAACCCGATGTGATCGTGGTGGACGAGGTGGTCGAAGAACCTGCCGAGGGTACCGAGGCGGAATTTCAGCCGTCACTGCACCAGGAGGAGGCCCTGGAACACAGCCACCTCCCCTATATCGTCATCATTGTTGACGAACTGGCCGACCTGATGATGGTTGCGGGCCGCGAAGTGGAGGAATCCATCGCCCGACTCGCCCAGATGGCACGTGCGGCCGGCATCCACCTGATCCTGGCCACCCAGCGGCCGTCAGTGGATGTCATCACCGGCCTCATCAAAGCCAATTTCCCGGCGCGTATTTCCTTCCAGGTCTCGTCCAAAACCGATTCGCGCACAATCCTCGACTGCAACGGCGCAGAGACCCTGCTGGGAGCAGGCGACATGCTCTTCCTCCCACCCGGGACTTCCAAGCTGCAACGTATCCACGGCGCCTTCGTCTCGGACTCCGAAGTACAGCGGGTGGTCGACTTCCTGAAAAAACAGGCCAAACCGGTTTATGATAAGGCGATCCTGGAAATGAAAGCTACCGATGACAAGCAGGATGATGACGAAATCATCGACGAGCGGTATGACGATGCCGTTGCCCTCGTGGCAGAGAGCCGCCAGGCCTCCATCTCCATGGTCCAGCGCCGCCTTCGCATCGGTTACAATCGCGCTGCCCGTATCATAGAGCGGATGGAGCAGGAAGGAATCGTCGGACCCTCCGACGGCACCAGCCGCCCCCGCGAAGTTTTCATCAACAAGCTGTAAACCGATAAGGGGGCGGCCCTGCCCGAGCCGCTCCCCTTGCCTGCCCCCTTCTGTCCCACCTGTCTTTCAGCCAAACGATTGAGAACAATTGAGAATCTGGTACAAATAAAGAATACCTGCCCCGTTAACCCGATGCCGCATTCAAACGCATCATCGGAAACGAACCTGACTCTTTACCCACTGGGGAATTTGTCGATTTGCTTGCCGAATCCCGCTTCACAGGAGGATGCCGCCATGATCATTATCGAACCATACCGGGGTAAATCTGTCGCAGAAGAGCGCGTTGAAATCGTCGAGCGCAAGGGAACAGGTCACCCCGATTTCATCTGCGACTCCATCATGGAAGCTGTTTCGGTGGCACTCTGCGGCGAGTACCTCCGCGAGTGTGGCGCCATCCTCCACCACAACATCGACAAGGGTCTGCTGGTCGCCGGCAAGGTTTTCAAGCACTATGGCGGAGGAAAGGTTTTGCAGCCCATTGAACTGATCATCGGTGACCGGGCCACCTTCGATGTGCCGGGCAAACGCCTGCCAGTCAAAGAGATTGCCATCGATGCAGCACAGCGCTGGATTCGGGAACATCTCCGCTTCGTGAACCCGGTTTTGGATGTTACCTACCGGGTGGTGCTCTCCCCCGGCTCCGAGGAACTGACCGACATCTTTTCCCGTCCAGGCGTGGTTCGCTGTGCCAATGACACCTCGGCTGCGGTCGGCTACTACCCCTTAAGTCCCACCGAAAACGCGGTCCTGGAACTGGAACGACATCTGAATTCACCCCAGTTCAAAAAGCAATTTCCCCAGACGGGTGAAGATATCAAAATCATGGGAATGCGAAAAGGCACAACACTCGACCTAACCGTTGCCATGCCGCTCATCTCACGCTTTGTGGCCTCGGAAAAGGATTACTTTTCCCAGAAAGAAGCTATCCACTCGGCAATACAGCATGTTGCAGAGCAGTTCCCCTGGTTCAAAAAGACATCGATCCATTATAACACCCTTGACCAGCGGGGCAGAGGACCGGGAGGAATCTATCTAAGCCTGACCGGGACCTCAGCTGAAGATGCAGACTCGGGCCAGGTGGGTCGGGGAAACCGGGTGAACGGGCTCATCTCCCTGAACAGACCGATGGGAACCGAAGCCGCGGCCGGGAAAAATCCCCTCAGCCATGTGGGGAAGATCTATAACCTCCTCTCCCACAGGATTGCCCGGGAAATCTACCAGGACATCGACGGTATCAGGGAGGTGTACGTGCTCCTCCTCAGCAGGATCGGTTCCCCTATCGACCGGCCAAGAATGGCAACAGTGCGGATTCTACCGGAAAAGGGGAAAAAGGTGCGGGCCATGGCAGGTGATGTGGAGGAAATCATCCAGCGAGAGCTTGCCGACATCAATACCTTCTGCCAGGAACTGGGGAGGGGTAAGTATCCGGTTTGCTGAGTCGAGCCCTGCTGATCGAGGAAGGTACTGAACGAGGGTTTAACTGCCGGAAACTGCCATGAGCTTTTGAAGGATTCGCAGAGGTCAGGAAAAGACTTGAGACGTCCGGAGTGCGAGAGATCCAGGCAGGCAACATCTTGATGTAACGTAGGAAATCGTACCAGGAAAAACATCCGGTCAGGAAAGGCAGCTCTCCCTTTAATGCGAAACCGGATAACCGGGGAAGGGGAAGAGACCCGAAAAAGACCCCGGCCTTCCACGGAGGGGGGAAGACGGAAAGCCGGGGAAATGAAACTTTTCGGGGGTGCGGGCATCACCTGCGGTGATGCCCGCCAGTAGCAATGTTTGAATCAATCGACCGACTTGCGCAGAAAGGTCGGGATATCGTACTGATCTTCTTCATCCATGAAGAAGGCCCGCTGCTTCATGGGAACCTCGCGCTGCTGCCGCTCGATTCTCTTGAAGGTGGGAATCTCGCGGTTTACTTCTTCAGAAGCCGGGGGAGCAACGCTCTTCAGCTCGTTCTTGGTCTTTTCCAGATCGAAGCGATCACCAAAACCGGTAGCAATGGCAGTGATCTTGACCATCTCACCAAGGCTCTCATCGATAACCAGACCGACAATGATGTTGGCATCTTCGTGTACCTTTTCGTGAATGACCCTGCTGGCGGCATCGAACTCATCCATGGTCATGGAGGAGGAACCGGTGATGTTCACCAGCACCCCTTTTGCACCGGAGATGTCGATATCTTCCAGCAGAGGGCTCGAAATCGCCTTGGTTGCAGCTTCCACTGCCCGGTTTTCACCCGTGGCAATGCCGATACCCATCATGGCCATCCCTCTCTCGCTCATGATGGCCTTTACGTCGGCAAAGTCGACGTTGATAAGACCGGAGGTGGTGATGAGATCGGAGATGCCCTGCACTGCCTGACGGAGAACATCGTCAGACGGTTTGAAGGCGTCAAGGATCGACATGGACTTGCCGGCCAGACCGAGCAACCGGTCGTTCGGGATAATGACCAGGGAGTCCACGTGTTTTTTCAGTTCGCGCACGCCGCTTTCCGCCTTGGAAAGACGAAGTTTGCCTTCACGGGTAAAGGGCTTGGTCACGACGCCGACTGTCAGTGCGCCCATTTCCTTTGCCACATCGGCAATGACCGGGGCTGCGCCCGTTCCGGTGCCGCCACCCAGACCTGCCGCGATGAAAACCATGTCGGCACCCTTGAGAACCTGGGCAAGCTGTTCCCGGTTTTCATCTGCCGCATCCCTGCCAACGTTAGGATCAGCACCGGCTCCGAGCCCTTTGGTGAGCTGTCCTCCGAGCTGAATCTTCACCGGCGCCTTGGACATGCGCAACGCCTGGGCATCGGTATTGGCAACAATGAAATCGATGCCGTGCAACTCGCAATCGATCATGGTATTTACGGCATTGCCTCCGCCACCGCCAATTCCTATCACCTTGATCTTCGCACTCTGGTCTATACTCTCGTCAAATTCAAACATTTGCTACCCCCTTTTTGATAAAAACCAAACAGAACTGCCAAGTAAAATAATCAGAAAAACTCTCCAAGCCACTCTTTCATCCTTCGTGTAACCCTGCGGAAAACATGGTCATCGCTTTGGAGCGTCGGGAACTCGCGGATACCCTGGTTTTTGCTTCCATACACAACCAGTCCGACACCGGTTGCGTAGACCGGTGAATTTACTACATCCACGAGCCCGCCGATATCCTGCGGTACACCGCGGCGTACCGGAAGGTTGAATATCTGCTCTGCCAGTTCCGGCATCCCCTCCAGTATGGAAGTTCCGCCGGTAATGACAACACCGGAAGCAATCTGGTCATCGAATCCCGATTTGACAAGCTCCCGGTTTACCAGGGTAAAGATTTCTTCCATGCGCGGCTCAAGTATCTCGGCAAGAAGCTGACGGGAGAGGATGCGCGGCTTCCTTCCCCCAACGCTGGGAACCTCGATGGTTTCGTCTTTTCCCACCATGGACGTGTAACAGCAGCCGTACTTCTGCTTGATCTTCTCCGCTTCCGCCATGGGTGTTCTGAGACCGACGGCGATATCGTTGGTCAGGTGGTTGCCGCCAAGGGAGAGAACCGAAGTGTGCTTGATGGCGCCGTCTACGAAAATGGCAATGTCGGTTGTTCCGCCGCCGATATCCACCAGGGCGACGCCGATCTCCTTCTCTTCCGGGGAGATTACCGCCTCGGATGAGGCAAGCTGCTCGAGAACGATGTCAGCCACATCCAGACCTGCGCGGTTGCAGGATTTGATGATATTCTGGGCACTTGCCACGGCACCGGTGACGATATGCACCCGCGCCTCCAGACGAACGCCACTCATGCCGAGCGGTTCACGAATACCGTCCTGATCGTCGATAATGAATTCCTGGGGCAGGATGTGGATCACTTCCCGATCCATGGGTATTGCAATTGCCTTGGCCGCATCTATGACCCGGCGCACGTCATCGGGAGAAACTTCGCGGTTCTTTATGGCAATGACTCCCTGGGAGTTAAAACCTTTGATGTGGCCACCGGCAATTCCCGCATACACCGATTTGATCTCGCATCCGGCCATCAACTCGGCCTCTTCAACGGCCTTCTTGATGGATGCGACAGTTGTTTCGATATTGATGACCACCCCTTTGCGGAGACCTCGGGACGGGCTTGTGCCGATACCGACGATGTCGACGCCATCTTCGGTTACATTTCCGACAATGGCACATATTTTCGTGGTGCCGATATCAAGCCCCACTATAAGATTTTCCCTTCTGTTGGCCATGGACCCCCTCCTCTAATTACACCTTTTTTACGACTATTTTATCCGGATAATTGAGATCAACATATTCAAGTGATGCAATCTGCGCCATCAATTCCTTGTAGATCTGGCTGAAACGCGCCAGTTTTCCCTGAAAATCGGAGTTGCCAAGTTTTACCGGGATTCCTCCCTGGGTAGTAAACAGTGTGTAGCCGTATCCCTTGTCCAGGTGAATTTCCGAAACATCACTCAGGCGGAACACTGTCCCTTTCTTCAGCATCTCCATGAGCCCGAGGGCCGTGGTCAGCATTATTTTCGTACCGTCGGCATCCTTCAGCAGGTCCTCTTCCGAGATCCCGGTGATGACGGGAAAATCAAGACGGTCACCCTCGGTCAAAGGTTTAAAGATCTCTCCCTTGGAATCAAGGTAGTACAAATACCCCATGTTTACTACCGCAACCGGCACCCGCTCGGTAATGTCGATGGAAAGCGTGCCGGGAAAGCGCCGACGGACCTTCAGCTTCTCGACCCAGGGGTTCTTTTCCAGCTGTTCCGCCACATGCTGCAGGTCAATCTTGAGCAGTGATTCACCGAGCTTGACCCCGGCAAGACTTACGATCTCATCTTGCGAAAGTTGCTGCAAGCGAGGCACTTCTATCCGCTCCAGTTTGAAAAACGTCGCATCGGCAAACATCTCGTACGATTCCGTACCAAGAATCCAGACCAGGGTAATCATGACAAATGCGGTACAGACCCGGGCCGCTTTTTTGAGCATCCGACGAAACTGTAGCGGCCTGCGGGGCTTTCGCTCCCGCTTCTGACGATTCCGGTTTTGCTGAGGATTCTTATTTTTGTGATGCATGTCACGCATGGGCCACCGCCAAAGGCGTATATCCTGAATCTAGGCGCTGATTTTCAAAGAGGCGGAAATCAGTATTCTCTCCAGCAGTTCGCCAAAGGAAATGCCGACACCTCCGGCAATTTCCGGAAAAAGGCTGAGGGCTGTCATCCCCGGAAGGGTATTGACCTCAAGAATGTAGCACTCTTCCGTCGGGGTAACAAGGAGATCAACACGGCTGTAATCACAGCAACCAAGGGCTTGATGGGCCAGAACCCCGACCTGCAAGGCCTTACGGTACAGAGCCTCCGAAAGGGGCGCAGGAAAAATATGTTCTGCCATGCCCGGGGTGTATTTTGCTTCGAAATCGTAGAATTCATTGCGGGGCACGATTTCAATGGCACCGAGAGCCTGATCGCCCAGGATTCCCACTTGAATCTCCCGTGCGGCAATAAACTGTTCCACCAGGATTTCGCTGTCATAGCGGAAAGCAAGCTCGAGAGCGGCCGGAATTCCCTCCGGAGACTTGACGATGCTGACACCCACCGATGACCCCTCCTGGGATGGCTTTACCACCACCGGGAAGGGGAATTCAAGGCTGGTAAAAGCGGATTCCTCACCTTTCCTCAGGACCCGGTAGGGTGCAACAAGGAGTCCGGCTGACTGGAACGCCGCCTTGGCGAATATCTTGTTCATGGCCAGCGCACTGGCGAGAACACCGGAACCGGTATAGGGAATCCCCATCATCTCCAAGAGACCCTGGACCGCACCGTCTTCGCCATAGCGGCCGTGCAGCGCAACAAAAGCGATCTCAACACCGGCATTAACGAGTTTTTGAGCCAGAGTTCTGTCGACATCGATAGCTTGCGCATCGTATCCCAGGGAAAGGAGGCTTTCGCATACGGCTGTTCCGCTCTTGAGGGAAACATCCCGCTCAGCTGAGAGTCCACCGTACAACACTCCGATTTTCTTCGCTTTCAGTTCTTCTCGAGTCATCATCTCGCCTGTGCCCAAACCCTTCGCAACTATTGCTGGCGGTTCACTCCGACAATCCGGACTTCTTCCGTCAGTTCTACCCCTGATTGTTCCCTGACCTTTTTCTTGACCATGGCCGCAAGGGCCAGGAAATCATCGGCCGAAGCACCGCCCCTGTTCACCAGAAAGTTCGCGTGAGCGGTGGAAACTTCTGCACCGCCGATTCTGCTGCCCCGCAACCCGGCATCATCGATCCATTGCCAGGCCGGACCCTCAGGTGGGTTCTTGAAGAACGAACCGGCATTGGAGTAACCCACCTGCTGGGTTATGCGCCTTTTCTCAAGGAAAGAATTCATCCGGCTACGGATCTCTTCCGGATCACCTTTTGTCAGCCTGAATGACGCCTTGAGAATGATCTCTCCCTGAACAAGGTGCAGGAAGCGGTAACCGAAGACCAGCTGAGACTTCTCCCACGTTGTGAACGTCCTGTCTTTCATGGTAACCAGGGTTTCCAGCGAGTCGGTTATCTCCCCGCCGCAGGCACCGGCATTCATCGCCAGTGCGCCCCCCAGTCTCCCCGGTATTCCCACCAGGAATTCGAGGCCCGTCAACCCTTGGTCCCGACAAAAGCGGACCAGGGCAGCATTCTCGACTCCCGCCCCGGCATGAACCAGGACAGCACCTTCCCGTTCCAGCAGATTGAATCTTTCCAGCGAGATCACGCAGCCCCTGATACCGCCGTCCCTGACCAGCAGGTTATAACCGCCACCAACCACCAGGAACGGCATTTCACACTCTGCCAGGAGCGCCACAAGGTTCTGCAGATCATCCATATCCGTGGGCACTACAAACCAATCTGCCGGCCCCCCGACCTGCAGCGAAGTATGCCGGGCCATGGGTTCATCGCGAAGTACCGTGCCGCGAATCTCCTGCACGATACGTTCGGAGAAAGACTTTATCACTGCTCTTTTTCCAGCTTTTGAAGCAGCAGTTCTCCGGTCTGCCAGATATTGCCCGCACCGAGGGTCAGCAGAATGTCGCCCGGTTTCAGGATTTCCAGCAGGTGCCCCACCAACTCTTCTTGATCGGAGATATGGGTAACATCTTTTTGTCCATGCTGCCTGACGCTGCGGGCAAGAGCCTCGGCAGTCACCCCTTCGATGGGCTCCTCCCCTGCGGGATAGATATCGGTCAGTATCAGCACCTCGGCATCATGGAATGCCTTGACGAATTCGTCGTACAGCTCCTTGGTCCGGGTATAGCGGTGAGGCTGAAAGACGACGACAAGACGCCGGTCCCATCCCGCCGTTGCTGCCGCAAGGGTGGCACGAATTTCCGTCGGATGGTGACCGTAGTCATCCACCACCATGATGTCATTCACTTCACCTTTGACCTGGAATCGCCGGCCAACTCCGCCGAAATCACGGAATCCCTCCTGGATCACGGAAAATGAAACATTCAGTTCCAGCGCCACGCCGATCGCTGCCAAAGCATTGAGGACATTATGGGCACCCGGCATCTTGAAGCTTATCTCGCCGAGCCGCTCGCCACGGAACTGGGTCACGAAGGAGGTATTGAGGCCTTCCAGCTTTATATCGCAGGCTCGGATATCCGCCTGGGCACTCAGGCCGTAGGTCATAAAGCGCTTGTTGACCTGGGGAATGATATCCGCCACATTGTCGTTGTCGATACAGAGAACGGCCAGGCCATAAAAGGGAACCTTGTTGATGAATTCCACGAAAGTATCCTTGATCTCCTCGATCCCGCTGTAGAAATCAAGATGGTCCGCATCGATATTGGTGACAACGGCTATTGTCGGGGAAAGCTTCAGGAAAGAGCCGTCCGATTCATCCGCCTCGGCCACGAGGAATTTCCCCTGACCCAACCGCGCATTACTGCCCAGCGAGTTGAGACGGCCACCGATAACAATGGTGGGATCAATCCCGGCAAAGCCCAGAAGGGTCGCAACCATTGACGTCGTGGTGGTCTTGCCGTGCGTGCCGGCAATGGCAATGCCGTATTTCATCCGCATCAGTTCGGCAAGCATCTCGGCCCTGGGAATCACCGGCACCAGGTTCTCACGCGCCTCCTGAACCTCGGGGTTGTCATTCTTCACGGCACTGGAAATCACTACCACGTCCGCGCCGACAACGTTCTCCCGCAGGTGGCCGTAAAATATCTCCCCACCCAGAGTGGCAAGCCTTTCGGTAATCTCCGACCGGCGAAGATCGGAACCGGACACCTTGTACCCCAGGTTCAGGAGAACCTCGGCAATACCGCTCATGCCAATGCCGCCAATCCCGACAAAATGTATTTTATCTATTTTTCCGTACATGGCGCCTTCTTATCCTGCTGTATTCGCACTAGGTTGAGCTGGCCGAACAGACCGGCATCCTCTTACTTACAAGTTTATCAAAACTATGCCGCAAGCATAGCGTCTACTATCAGTTTCGCTGCATTCGGCCGCGCCATGGCAGCGGCTTTTTCACCGGCCGACTTCCTGACCAGGGGGTTCCTCTCCAGTTCCTCGATCATTGCCGCAAGCCTTTTTCCCGAGAGTTCCCGGTCAAGAATCATGAACCCGGCGCCTTTGTCCACCAGAGCTTCGGCATTCTTCCTCTGGTGATCGTCCGTGGCATACGGATAGGGTACAAAGATGCAGGCCTTGCCGCATGCCGTCACCTCGGCAATGGTGGTTGCACCGGCACGGCACAGAATCAGATCCGCCTTCTGATACGCCTCGGCCATGTTATCGATGAACGGAACCACCTCGGCGCAGAAATTTTCCCGCTGGTAGGCCTTGCGGACTTCCTCCAGATCTTGCTCACCAGTCTGATGGGTAATGGTGATTCGCTCCCTGAGAGCAGCAAGTTCCGGCAGCGCCTCGATCATAGCCATATTGATCCGATGAGCTCCGGCACTGCCTCCGAAAACCAGGAGGCGAAAGCCCTTGCCGTTTCCGTTTCCGTTGCCGTAACCGTTACCATTTGGCTTTTTCTCCACATGCAACTTTTCGAGGATCTGCCTACGCAAGGGGTTCCCCGTCAAGAGCAGCTTCCCGGCAGGAACGTGCCGTCGTGACTCCTCCAGCGAGATAAAAACTTTCTTCACCACCTTTGCAAGGATCCGGTTCGTCAGACCCGGCAGGGCATTCTGCTCATGGATAAAGCACTTGCAGGAGCTGTTTCTGGCAGCAAGGACCAGAGGACCCGAAGCATAGCCACCGACCCCGAGAACGAGATCCGGCTTGAATGAGCGTAGAATTCTCCGGGACTGCACATAGCCGAGCAGCAGCAGCCATACCCCTTTCACCTTGAAAAGGACGCTTTTGCCCCGCATGCCGGTTGTGGCGATGCATTCCAGGTGATATCCTGCCCGGGGCAGGACACGTGCTTCGATGCCCTTCTCCGTACCGACAAACAACACTTCGTTGCCCGGATCCCGTGACAGAAACTCCTCAGCAACGGCAATCCCCGGGAACAGATGCCCGCCTGTACCACCACCCGCGATAAGGATTCTCATGGCGTCACCCGTACCCGTGAAGAGATGTTGAGCAAAATCCCTATGGCAAAAAGCGTTATGATGAGGGAACTCCCTCCATAGCTGATGAAAGGAAGCGCCAGTCCCTTTGTGGGAAAAATTCCGGTTACCACGGCAATATTGACGAATGCCTCGATCCCGATCAGGGTGGTAATGCCGAAGGCAAGGGATCTGCCGAAATTGTCTTCCGCATAGATTGCAACGCGGGTCCCCCGCATCACCAGCAGGAAAAACATGGCTGTGATTACCATAAACCCGAGAAAGCCCAGTTCTTCGCTCACCACGGCAAAGATGAAATCGGTATGTGCCTCAGGCAGAAAGAACAGTTTCTGCTTTCCCTCACCGAGTCCCTGGCCGAACAGTCCACCGGTACCGACCGCAATCCATGACTGGATGATCTGGAAACCGGTATTGGTCGGGTCTTCCCAGGGGTTCAGAAAGGCCATGATGCGGCGGCGGCGGTAATCAACATGCATGATGGCGTAATAGAGGAACGGGAGCGCCAGCAATACCATGGAAAGGATGTAGGATAACCTGGTGCCCGCAGCAAACAGCATCGCCATGGCAACCGCCCCGAGGGTCAGGGAGGAACCCAGGTCAGGTTGCTTCAGGAGGAACATCAGCATTACCGCCAGGACCACCATGTACGGCAGAAAACCTGTCGAAAAATTCTTTACCTTATGCTGTTTTTTGTCAAGGGAATAGGCCATATACATGATGAAGGCAATCTTGGCCATTTCCGAAGGCTGGAGGGAAAATCCCGGAAGCCGAATCCAGCGGGACGATCCGCCAGCGCTGCCGCCGATTCCCGGAACCAGGACCAGCCCGAGGAGAAATAGACAGAAAATCAGGATCGGTACCGCCGCCTTTTTCCAGAAGTGGTAATCAATCCGCATGGCTCCGATCATGGCGCCGATGCCGAGAACGAGAAAGACACCCTGGCGCTTCAGGAAATAGAATTCGTCATGATATTTCTTTGCCGCCATGATGGAAGAGGCGGAATAAACCATGACCACGCCGAAGCAGGTCAAGGCCACAACCATGAGCACGATAATCAGATCGTATCCTTCGGATCTGTTCATCTATTCCGCCTCCTCGATAAGTCCGCATACAGCCGAGACAAATCGTTCACCGCGCTGTTCATAACTCCTGAACATGTCAAAACTGGAGCATGCCGGAGAAAACAGTACCACGTCCCCCGGCTCCGCCAGCCGATGGGCCTCCTGCACCGCTTCTTCGAGAGTGTCTACCAGTATCGTATCAGTGAGATGGCCCAGGGCGTCACGGATCCGTTCCCGGGCTTCACCGAGCAGAATCAAGATGACGGACCCGCTCCCGAACCAGACCGGCAAGAGGAGTATATTCGCCACCCTTGTCCTTGCCCCCGGCGATGAGCGTGATGTTTCCGGGAAAGCTCTCCAGAGACTTTACCACGCTTCCCACATTGGTTCCCTTGCTGTCGTTGTAATAGGCCACGCCGTTGACGGTCGCCACCAGTTCCATCCGGTGGGGAAGGCCGGAAAAACCTGCCACCGCCGCCAGGGCCGCCGGGGCAGGACAGCCCATCAGCAGGGTCGTGGCAAGAGCAGCCATGCAGTTATCGATATTATGCACCCCGCGGAGCTTGAAGGAATCAGTGGGAAAATGCTCCAGCTGCCCGTCCCAGGCAAAGGTAATCACGCCATTATGGCAGAAAATGCCCTGCTCCAGAACCGTGAGCCTGCTCATGGGAACAACCCGGGCCGCAATCGTATCGGCACAGGCCGCCACCAGGGGATCGTCAATATTCAGAATCGCAAAATCATCTGCGGTCTGATTGGCAAATACCCTGAGCTTGGCGTCGATGTACTCCTGGTAGCCGGCATAACGGTCGAGATGGTCTTCGGTAATGTTGAGCAGAACCGCAACGCGGGGGCGGAAACGGACAATCCCTTCCAGCTGAAAGGAGCTGATTTCTGCCACAACCCGATCAGCCCGCTCTCCCGAAATCACCAGGTCGATCAGAGGGTTGCCGATATTGCCCCCCACAAAGGTTCTGAATCCGCACTTTCGGAAGATCTCACCAGCCAGGGTGGTCGTCGTGGTCTTGCCATTGGTTCCGGTAATTGCCGCAATGGGCGCGTCGATGAATTCGTAGGCCAGCTCAATCTCGCTGATAACCGGGATGCCCTGATTCCGGGCCAGCGTCAGCTGTGCGATATCCATCGGAACGCCGGGGCTGACCACGATCAGGTCCGCGGCAAGAAAAGTATCGTCGCCATGCCCACCAAGCTCATAGGTTATCTCCAAGGCAGACAGGGTCGAAAGAAAAGGAGTCAACGCCTCCTTTCCCTTACTGTCACTGACAGTCACCCGGGCCCCGCACTCGCTGAGGAACCGTGCCACCGCCGCACCAGTCCTGGCCAGACCCACCACCAGTATTTTCTTGTTCTTTAGTTCCATTCGCTATCTGTACCGTTCGGTTTTTAGCAGCTAGCAACCAGCGGCTAGCGGCCGGGAATTAGTCTTGTGACATATGGTACCTGTTCATCTGACCTTCAAGGTTGAGATGGCAATCAGAGCCAGAATGATGGTAATTATCCAGAAACGTACTATGATTTTCGGCTCCGCGACACCCTTCAGTTCAAAATGGTGATGGATGGGAGCCATGCGGAAAATCCTCTTTCCGCGGTACTTATAAGAGCCGACCTGAAAGATGACCGACAGGGCCTCCACCACGAAGATGCCGCCTACAATCACCAGCAGGATTTCCTGTTTGGTGATTACTGCCACGGCACCGAGGCCGCCGCCAAGGGGCAAAGAGCCCACATCCCCCATGAATACCTCGGCAGGATAGGAGTTGTACCAGAGAAAACCGAGTCCGGCGCCAGCCATGGCCCCGCAGAGAATCGCCAGCTCACCGGCTCCTGCAACATAGGGCACCTGGAGATAGCTTGCCAGCTTCACGTTGCCGGCAATGTAGGTAAAGAGCAGATAGGTGCCGGCATTGATCGCAACCGGGCCAATCGCCAGACCGTCGAGGCCGTCCGTCAAATTCACCGCGCTGCTGGCCCCGAAGATGACCAGCATGACAAACGGGATATAGAAAATTCCCAGATCGGGAGTCGCGTTCTTGAAAAACGGTATGGTCAGTGCGGTGGAGAAACCGGGCGTATAATAGAGGATGGTTCCCACCAGGAGACCGATGAACACCTGCCAGAAGGTCTTCTGCCGGGCGGAAAGCCCCTTGGGGTTTTTCTCCACCACCTTCTTGTAATCGTCTATGAAACCTATCAGGCCGTAACCAACGATAACAGACAGTGCAATCCAGATATATCTGTTGGAAAGATCGGCCCAGAGCAGTGTCGGGATAACGATCGCCGTCAGGATAAGCACTCCGCCCATGGTGGGGGTTCCCTGTTTTTTCAGATGAGATTCGGGGCCGTCAGTCCTGATCACTTGCATCATCTGGATAGACTGAAGCTTGCGGATCATCCAGGGGCCCAGAAGAAACGAAACAACCAGGGCCGTAATAACTGCATAGATGGTTCTGAAGGTCAGGTATTTAAAGACATTCAGGAAATGATATTCTGCTGCCAGTGGATAGAGGAGATTGTACAGCATCAGTTCACAGCCCCTTTCGCCGTTCCGGCAGAAAACATATTCCTGATTCCTTCAGCAACCGTTTCCATCCGCATGCCACGAGAACCCTTTACCAGGACGCAGTCGCCCGGCCTCATGATGACGGCAATATCGTCTAGAATTTCGGCATGGCTCTGCGCAAGAACAATCGATTCGGCCGGAAGCCCCCCCGCCACTGCCCCACGGAAGACACTTTCCGCCATATCACCCAGAAGGTAGAGGCGCTCCACGCTCCGAGCGGCCAGACTGCCGACTTCTTCGTGCGCCGCAGGAGAAGACTCTCCAAGCTCAAGCATATCACCCAGCACGGCAATGCCGCGACCCTCCCCTTTCAGGCCGGCTACGGTAGTAAGCGCTGCCCGCATCGAAGCGGGGTTGGCGTTATAGCTGTCGTCGATCAGAAGAATTCCGTTGATATCCTCGGGCGAAAAGCGTTTCTCCACCGGGGAGAAGGACTCCAGCCCTTGCCGGATATCGTCCGGAGCAAGGCCCAACAGATGGGCAACTGCCGCTGCTGCCAACGCATTCTGGATATTATGGCGGCCTAAAACCTTCATTTTCACCGGAACCATCCCTGAGGGGAGAGTAAGGACAAAAGATTGCCCTGCCCTGCCCAGCGATTCTATCTTTTCCGCCCGCACATCGGCCTCAGCGAGCCCGAAAGAGATTCTGCGGACTCCGGGGTACGTCGGCAGTCCGGCAACAAGAGGGTCATCGGCATTGAATACTGCCGTGCTTCCCTGGCAAAGGCGGAGAAAAAGCTCACCCTTGGCTCTGGAAACAGCGGCAACACTCCCCATGCTCAGCAGGTGTGCAGGAGCAACATTGGTAATCACCCCCACGTCGGGGCGGGCGATCTCTGCCAGTCGGTCAATCTCTCCCGGTTCACTCATGCCCATTTCCAGGACCGCCCATTTGTGCCTTTCCGACAATTGAAAGACCATGCGGGGAAGACCGATAAGATTGTTCAGGTTACCCGCGGTCTTCAGCCCTTCCCCCCTGCAGGCCAAAATCGCCGCAAGCATTTCTTTGGTGGTGGTCTTGCCATTGCTACCGGTAATGGCAACCACCGGCAGGGAAAAGCGGTTACGGTGGAAAGCTGCCAGATCGCCGAGAGCCCGCAGCGTGTCAGCCACACTGATGCAGCTGGTACCCGGCGGCAGGCTTCCCAGATCGTACCTGCCCGGCTCCGTCAGGAAAACTTTGACCCCTCGCAAAAAAACTCCGGCTATGAACTGGTGGCCGTCAAAGCGCTCACCCCGCAGGGGCACGAACAGCTCCCCGCTTTCCACGCTGCGGGAATCGGTGGACACACCCAGGACACGGGCATCTGTCGATCCGGTTACGGTTCCGCCAACTGCTGCGACTATCTCGCTGACAGTAAAAGCCGGCTTCATTCCAGCCCCCCTGAAAGTCGAAGAGCGGTCGCAGCCTCTTCACGGTCATCGAAATGGTGCTTTTCCGTGCCGACAATCTGATAGTCTTCATGACCTTTACCGGCAATCAGGACGATATCTCCCGGTCTGGCAATACGAATCGCGAACCTGATCGCTTCCCGCCTCGATTCGACAGAAAGGAAGCCTTTCTCCGCAATTCCACCGGACAGCTCCGCATGAGTGTATTCCCGGATGCCCAGGGGGAGAAGACCCTCCCGAACTTCACGGATAATTGCTGCCGGTTCTTCACTGCGGGGATTATCTGAGGTGATGATCGCAAGATCACTGAAGCGACCGGCAACGTCACCCATGATAGGCCGCTTGCCGCGATCACGATCTCCACCACAGCCGAACACGGTTATTATCCGGCCGCCAGCAAATTCCTTAAGTGTTTGCAGGACATTTTCCAGGGCATCTCCGGTATGGGCATAATCCACAAGCACGGTGATTCCGCGGTTATTCTCCACCCGCTCCAGCCGGCCTTCCACCTTGCCGTGTTCCTCGATACCGGAACGTATGGTATCAAGGGATAATCCCAAGGCAAAAGCTGCACCTGCAGCGGACAGTATGTTGTACAGATTGAAGCGACCCAGCAAGTGCGACGAAAATGCCCTTTCACCGCCAGGGGTTACGAGCGTTCCGGAAATTCCCGCTGTGGAATAAACAACATCCCGAGCCGAAAGTGCGGCACCGGGATCAAGACCGTAGCTAAGGACAGGACAGGCGGCTGAAAGGGTGATTGCCACTCCTGCCGGGTCATCGATATTTACCACTGCATGCCGCACCGGCTTCTGCCGGTCGGGAACCAGGAGTTCGGAGAAAAGCCTCTGTTTGCTTTCCAGGTAGGACTCCATATCGTGATGATAGTCCAGATGGTCCCGGGTAAGGTTGGTAAAAACCCCCACATCGAACAGACAGCCATCTACCCGTTTCTGCTCAAGGGAATGGGAAGAAACCTCCATGACGACACCCTGGGCACCCAGATCGATCAGCTGCCTCAACATTCTCTGGAGGTCAATCGACTCGGGCGTCGTATGCGAAGATTCAAAACAGGATGATCCGAAACGATAGTTGATGGTACCGAGGACCGCCGACGGAATCCCTCCCTTGGCAAGCATGGACTCGATAAGGTAGGTAGTGGTAGTTTTGCCATTGGTGCCGGTAATGCCGATCAAGGGGACGCCTGCCGTAGGGTTGCCGTAATAGCAGGCTGCCATCCGGGACATGGCCTGTCTGGCATCTCGAACCGTGACCGAGGCAACACCTTCGGGAAGGTCCGTGTCATCCTCAACAACAACCGCAACAGCCCCGGCGCTTACCGCCCGGGAGAGAAAGGAGTGCCCATCAACAGTTACCCCCCGCAAGGCAAAAAACAACCCGCCAGGAATCACCGCACGGGAATCATAGAAGAGGCCCCGGATTTCCATATCCGTAGCACCGGTGACCCGCACCGGCTCTCCGATAGATTGCAACAGTTCGGAAAACCGCACTGAACCTCTCCCTGGCAGACCCTGGCCGCCGCTTTTTCCTGGAACATCCTGCTCATCTTCATTACGCAGAGGGGGCAAACCTCACCCACACCTGGTTTTTCGGGACTATCTGCTGGCCCGGCTGCGGATTCTGCTCAACCGCACGACCGCTCCCCATAATTTTTACATTCAGGGAATTCTTTTCCATGTATTGCATGACCTGACGGATACTCATGCCACGAAAATTAGGCATCATACCGCCCCCTGTCATCTCATCGATAACACCTTCTGTAACAAAAGGAGTTTGGTCCAGCGCTGTCTCGGAGGATCCCTCGCTCTCCGGTGACTTCGCCTTCGCTTTCAGGGGCACCGTGGGTGGCACCTTCAAGTAGCAGAGTGACTGGTGCGCGATCTCTCGAAATGCCGGTGCGGCTACGACACCGCCATACGGACTGGTCTTTGGTTCATCCACGACCACCAGGATCGTAAGTCGCGGATGTGAAGCCGGCACAAAGCCAACAAACGATGCGGTACGCTTGGTTGCGGAATAGCATCTCGTCATCGGGTCAACTTTCTGGGCTGTTCCGGTTTTCCCGGCGACCAGGTATCCGTCAACCACCGCTTCCAATCCGGTTCCTCCCTCCGAGGTAACGCTTTCCATCATATGCGTCATCGTCTGGGAGGTGTGGGCTGAAGCCACCCTGCGACGGATCTCGGGTGAAAACTGGCGGATAACCGACCCTGCATCATCAGTTATTTTTTCAACAACATACGGCTTCATCAGCAATCCGCCGTTGGCAATGGCAGAAACCGCGGTCACCAGCTGAAGGGAAGTAATCGAAAGGCCTTGGCCAAAGGATATGGTTGCCAGATCAATGGGGTACCAGTGGCTGCGGCCCCTCAGGTAACCGGTAACCTCACCGGGAAGATCGACGTCGGTCTTTTCACCGAAGCCAAAATTTTTCAGGCTGGACAACAACCTCTCGGCCCCGAGACGCGCGCCGATTTTTGCCGCTCCAATATTGCTCGAATACTTCAGAATTTCCGATACCCTCAAATTTCCATACTTATGGGTATCATGGATTACCCTGCCACCGATGGCGTAATTGCCATTCTCACAATTGAAGACATCGTTCGGACCAACAACCTTTGCTTCCATGGCTGCCGTTATGAGAAAAACCTTCATTGTCGAACCCGGTTCAAAGGTATCGGCAATCGCCCTGTTCCGCAGTGAGTCCCTGGAATAGTTGCGGAATGCGTTGGGATTAAAGGTCGGATAGGAAGCCATTGCCAGGATCTTTCCGGTCTGGGGATCCATTACCAGGGCCATTCCTCCGGCAGCTCTGCTTCCCGTAACCGCCTTGGCGAGCTCTTTTTCCGTGATGTACTGGATATTTTTGTCCAGCGTCAGAATAACGTTGTTTCCCTTGGACGACTTCTGGACAACTTTATCCATAAGTGCGATATCACGGCCCAGGGCATCACGCTCGGTTACCAGGTACCCGGTATTTCCGAGAATCTGGGAATTATACTTGAGCTCAACCCCTTCAAGCCCTTGCGGATCAAGGCCGGTAAATCCTATCACATTGGCTGCTACCTCGGAATTCGGGTAGTAGCGCCGGGACTCCTTGACAAACCCGATCCCCGTTATTTTCAAATCCCGGATTTTCCGGGTCATGTCCGGAGTAATCTTACGCCGCAGCCAGACAAACCCCCTTTTACCGGAAAGTTTTTGCTGGAGCTCATCCCGGGGCATTCCGATAACGGGGGCCAGCTTTATGGCTGCGTCTCCTGAGTCTTCGATAAAGACCGGCTCTGCATAGCAGGAATCCATTTCGATGGAAACGGCAAGTGCCGCCCCGGTACTGTCATAGATTGTTCCTCGTGCGGGGGTAAGGGGAACAATTTTCTGATGCTGCTTCTCCGCTATCCTGGTCCAGTCATCTTTCTTGATTATCTGAAGATAAAACGCCCGAAACGAAGTTATTACAAAGAAACAGGCAAACAGGACGCCGATGATACGAATCCTGATTCTGGACCATTTCTCCTTGGCATCCTTCATTTGACAACGATCACCTGCTGGTCGCTGGGCAGGTCCATTCCAAGATCACCCTTTGCCAGCGCCTCGATCCGTGCCGGATTTTTCAGGGATGCGACCTCAAGCCTCAGCATATTCTTCTCCTGCTGCAATCCCTTGTACAGGTGGCTCGCCTCCGTTATTTCCATATTCAAGTCAACAACCTTCACCCGAGACCAGACGTGGAAAAGGGAGAGGAGGGTAAGAAGGGACAGAAGTGTAACAAGATACGGAAAAAGGTCCCATCTCTGTGATGCCGCCAACTCAAATTTTTTCGGCGCGGCTACCTTGCTGTGAGCAGTTTTCGCGATTGACATGGCAGCAGACTCCTTTCCCTCTAAAGTTTTTCAGCGGCCCGCAGTTTTGCGCTGCGGGAGCGGGGATTTGCAGCAATCTCTTCCGAGCCGGCAACTACTGGTTTACCGGTCAGTTTTCGAACGACAGGAATTTTCCCACAAACACACCTCGGCACACTTTTCGGACAGATGCAGCCTCGGGCTAACTCATTAAAGACATTCTTCACAATCCTGTCTTCCAGGGAGTGGAAAGAAATAACGACAATTCGACCGCCTTTTTTCAAGGCTTCAATCCCGGCAACCAGTCCGCACTCCAGACTTTCAAGTTCTTCATTCACAGCTATGCGCAGTGCCTGAAAGGTCCTGGTGGCAGGGTGCAAACGTGTTTCCCAGCATGCCCGGGGGATAGCCCCTTTAACAAGATCAACAAGCTTGCTCGTAGTGGTAATGGGTTCCACATTTCGCGCTGCAACGATCATGCTTGCTATTCGTCGCGCCCAGCGCTCCTCGCCAAAATCCCAGAGTACCTGTTCCAGTTCCTTTTCCGAAAGGGTGTTAACAAGGTCAGCAGCAGTTTTCCCGGCTGACCCGTCCATCCTCATGTCCAGCGGGGCATCCTGCTGAAAGCTGAAACCGCGCTCTGCCCTGTCCAGCTGATGCGACGAAACACCAACGTCGAGCACCATGCCGTCGATTGACTCAATCCCTTCCCGAGCCAGCACATCGGGGAGATGGGAATAGTTTTCGTGAAAAAGCCTGACACGGTCCCCGTAAGCCGAAAGCCTCAATCCCGCCGCCGCCAAAGCCTCCTGATCCCGGTCAAAACCAAGCAGAATCCCGTCAGGAGCCGAGCATTCCAGAATTCCCCGTGCATGCCCGCCGCCCCCCAAGGTTCCGTCCACGTAAACCCCTCCGGAACGGGGCTCCAGATACTGGATTACTTCCTCGTAGAGAACGGATATGTGGCGAAAATCTGCCACTATAGCCCCAAATCAGCCAAAGCCTGGGAGTCGCCAGGGAAATTATCGTCGTCCTGACGATAAACTTTATCCCATTCCGCTAGACTCCAGATCTCCGCTTTGTTCAAGAGCCCGGCAAAGACGATCTCTCTTTCCAGGGACGCGCTCTTTCGCAGGTGGGGAGGGACCAGTATCCTGCCAAGCTTGTCAGCGGAGCACTCAACAGCCGGGGCCACAATTCTTCTCTTGACGGCAGCCAGTTGGGCCGATGAGAGCCCGAGACCGGTTCCCTTGACAAGTTTTTCTTCCATGACAAGCCATTCATGGTACGGATAAATCGCCAGGCCTGAACAGGAAAGCCCATCTCCCAGCCGCACCGGGTTGGAATTGGTGATGAAAAACCTTTCGTCGCCGAAGGAATCCACAAGGACTTCGCGAAACTTTGCCGGAAGGCTGGTCCGCCCCTTGCCATCAATGGTGGTAGTAATAACCCCACGAAACATCATCCCTCCGACACTTTTTCCACATTTTGCCACTTTTTACCACTACGTGGTGAAACTATACTAAGCGTCCTGGGTGTTGTCAAGGCAAAAGTATTGCAAGAAAAGAGAAATTTACTACGATTTTTCGGGGGGTTAAGAGTACTGCGGGAAGAAGGTGGAGAAAAAGTCTCTTGAACGGAATAAATGTGGAAATTTCAGCGACGGGAACAGAAAAAAGTCTTTGTACTTCCGCAGGTTCCGGCCAGAGAGCAATCAAGGAAAATACAAGGTGGCAGGTGCCTGGCGAAAAACGGGAAACAACAGATCGAAAATGGGACATCACCCGCCGTAATTACTTCTCTTTCTTGCGATCAACCAGAGAGACAACCTTTGCCGGCTCCTTTTTGTCTGCCTCCGGGACAGTGTCCTTCTCTACAGGAGAAGACTGCTCCTTATCTTCCTGCTCCAGGGGGGATACGACCTTTTCGAGCATAATCGGCGTGCCTCCCATGGTAAAGGGGGCGCCGTTAATCTGACTTTCTTCCAATATCCAGGTAAAAATCTGAAGCGGGCTGGTCAACACCAGCAGCCTCACTTTCCACCATCCCCGCTTAACATCAGGGACAATATCTTCGATTCTGGCAAAAAAGGCAGGCTTGTTCTCTATATAAATACAGACAAGATCATGAATAGTCGTTACCATGGGTCCTCCGAAGAAGTTTTAATGGCTCCCGGAGCCTAAAATTGCAGTATCCTCACCACGAAGATACCGTTCGCAACTCAAAAGCAGGCCCTGCATCAATCTCTTTCCGAACAATTCTTCCAAATCCCGACACAGATCTCGCAGGCTGCGCTCCAGGTTGCACATTCGTTCCAGGTCTGCAGAGGAAAGAAGTGCTTCAAGTCTCTCGCAGTGGAAGGTTATACAGGTAAAGGGGCGATAAGCAGGGGGCATGAGGCAGCCCTCTGACCCAAGAAAGGGACAGGGTACTTCGCGGAATAATGGTGTAAAAAGCTTTTTGCCGGTTGAGAGATACATCAGCAGATCAATGACGGAAAAATGATATTTCCCTTTTTCGCAGCAGAGTCCCCCGCAATCGATGCAGGTCTCGACTACTGCCATCCCCCCTGCCAGGTCGTACATTTCCTGCTTTTTCTGCCGAATGGATTCGCCTATTCCCCGCAGCGGGATTTTCACCGGGTCGGAAAGTGTTTCATATTCTACCCTGGCGATAGATACAGCATGTTCCCACAATTCCTGATCCGTCAAAAAAACTCCTGCAAAGATGAATCCTGCCAAAACTTGTTTGGTCGAAGCAGACCGTAAGCCGGGTTCTGTTCCCATCGCAGGTTACCCGGCGATGGGTGATGACCATTCCTCTAGTACCGCCGTTACCGACGGCATCAAGCAGCCAACCCGGAAGCTCGGACGGGCCGTCCTTAGCGCTTCCCTATTTGGCCTTGCTCCTGGTGGGGTTTACCGAGCATCCGATGTCTCCACCGGACCTGGTGAGCTCTTACCTCACCCTTTCACCCTTACCTGCCTACACTGAAGCTTCGGCGGGCGGTCTTCTCTCTGTGGCACTTTCCCTAGGGTCGCCCCCGCTGGACGTTATCCAGCACCATGCCCTGTGGAGCCCGGACTTTCCTCTCCCCGCCTACACCGAGGCTTCGGCGGGCAGCGGCCATCTGGACTGCTTCGACCAATCTATGTATTATTCAGAAACATCCCCGACATCATTGCGCATGTAGAGCAGTCGCTGGCAATGCGGGCAGGTGACGTACGTATCTTCCTTGAAGAGGCTGTTGAAAAGCTGCGGGGGAAGATTCATGTTGCAGCCCAGGCAGGAACCGCCTTTTGCTTCGGCAATTGCTACACCTTGGCGCTTTTCGCGAAGTGTCTCGTAGCGTTTCATCATGGAAGAGGAAACACCTTTGGCGGTTTTATCACGCACCGCGCTGACTTCGGAGATATCCGCCTCAAGCTGGTCGATCCTGACCCGGAGCTCACTTTTGCGTGCGGACGAATTCACCTCGAATTCCTGCAAATGAGCTTCCTTTTCGGTAATGATCGCGTTCAGCTCATCACTTCGGGTGATCTTCTCCAGAATCTGGTCCTCGAGATCGGACTTCACTTTTTTCGCCGCGGCAATTTCCTTGGATACGGCCTGGTATTCCTTCTGGGTCTTGATCTCCCGCAAACGCACCTCAGATCGGACAATGGAATCCGACTCCGTGGCTAGATTCTCTTCCAGGATCTTCTTTTCCTCTTCAACAGCACTCAACTCCGCCTTTTGCTGAGCAATCTCGAGCTGTTTCTCTTCAGCCTGGGCCTCCAGAGAGTGAATTTCGCTCTGCAAAGCCTGCGTTTCTCCGCGCGAAGAATCAATCTTGAGATCGATCTCCTGAAGTTGCGCCAGAATCCTCACGTTCTTGCCCAAAACCTACCTCCTGTCTCACTGTTCCGGCCCTTCCCCTGGTCATACGCCATCCCCAGTTCATCGGTACCGAAACGGGTCCTTTTCACCTGTACACTCCAAGAGTTCCGCGACAAATCCCCGTCTACGCAACTCGCTTTCCAACCGGGCAACCAATCCTTCCACCATGGGAATCTCCGAGGCAAAATGTCCCAGATCAACCAGCGCCATCCCCAACGTCTGAGCCTCGAGCGCGTCATGGTATTTCACATCCCCGGTAACCAACACATCGGCGCCTTGGGAATATGCTTCCCGCAGCAGGGAGGAACCGCTGCCCCCACAGAGGGCAACCTTTTCCAACATCCGATCTCCATCACCTACAAACCGCAATCCCTCCACGGCAAACTCTTCTTTTATACGGGAAACGAACCGGTCCAGGGAAAGGGGCTGTTTCAACGTCCCGATCCTGCCAAGTCCCTTCCGCACGCCATTGTTCATCAGCGGATACACATCCACGGCCGGCTCTTCATAGGGATGGACAGACGACAGCGCCGCGAGCGCCTGATCCACATCAGTCTTGCGGAGCAGAACCTCTATCCTGGTTTCTTCGGCGTATTCGCGTGTTCCGACCGTGCCTATGAAAGGTGCCGCTCCCTCATGGGGTGTAAACGTCCCGGTTCCTTCCACTTGGAAAGAACATTCGCTATACTTGCCAATGCTTCCACTGAACTGGAACAGGGCCCGTGAAACCTTCTCTTCGTAACCTTTCGGAACGAAAACGGCAAGCTTGACCAGCGCTTCAGTAAAAGTAACAGATAGCGGAACCGTGAAAACGACCCCAAGCTTGTCAGCCAGCAGATCATTCACGCCACCCTCGGCAATGTCAAAATTTGTATGAAGAGAAACAATGCTGAGAGAATTGCGTAATGCTTTCCCGATAATGGCTCCGGAAGGATCTGCGAGGCTGATTCTCTGCAAGGGACGAAAAATGAGCGGGTGGTGGGTCAGAAGGAGCTGACATTGTTCCGCAACGGCGGCATCAACCGCCTCGTTGCCAGCATCGAGAGAAACCATGATTCTCGAAACCGGGGCCGAGGGGTCTCCCACCTGCAGTCCTACATTATCCCATTCCTCAGCAAGCTGAAATGGGGCAATAGTATCAATTATTTCAATGATGTCGGATACTCTGGGGTTCATTTTCCCAGCCAAAAGAAAAGAGTGCAATCTCGGAAGGTTGCACTCTTTTCTCCACTTTTGGATATATTTTTTGGATACCTTGGCACCGTACAGGCATTCCCAATCATCCCATGGAACAGGTGGTGGGCCCACCAGGATTCGAACCTGGGACCTACCGGTTATGAGCCGGTGGCTCTAGCCAGCTGAGCTATAGGCCCGCAAAGTGAAAAGTTATGATAAGATATGCGATAACGGGTGTCAAGGCTTTTCATTATTCCACCGTGTTACCCGATTTACCCCGTTTCAGGACGAAATGGGGACAGAATATTCTCGGGAACCACGACAACCTGTGATCAAAGCGGCCTCCCGCTGGCCTTTCACCAAATTACCGGCACCCCGTACAAAGAAAAATTGACAAATATCGCCAATTGTTTTCTAGTAAAAAAATGAACAGAAAAAATACCGATCAAAATCCGAAGACCAAGAAACAGCAGCTGATAAAAGGCCAGGCACTCGATCTCTCCATCATCAGCCTTGATGAAGATGGCTATGGCACAGCAGACCACGAGGGAACCAGGATTCGCGTGAACGGTGCACTCCCGGGAGAACAGGTACGTGCTCGCATTACCTTTTCCGGCCAACGCGATACCTTTGCCGATACCTTTAAAATCCTTCGCAGATCACCGGAGCGTCTGGCAAAGCCACCGTGTGCCAAGGCAGCCTCCTGCGACGGCTGCCCACTTATCCAGATGCAATACCAGGCACAGTTGGACTGGAAAAAGGGCCTGGTTGAGGGAGCCTTCAGACACTACTCGTCACTTAGAGACACAAACATAAACCCGGTACTTCCTTCGAAAAAGCCCCTTGCCTACCGAACCAGGGCAAAGCTCGTGATCTCGGGAAAGTTCGCGGAGCCAAAAATCGGCATCTACCTGCGCAACACCCACCAGGTCATCGACCTGGGGGACTGCCAGCTCCACCATCCACTCATTAACCGTATTATAGAGGCCACCAGGGAAGGCATACGCAAGGGGAAAATACCGATCTACAATCCCAAAACCGAGAACGGCCTGATGCGCTACCTGGTTGTCCGCGTCTCGGAGCACGAAGACCGCGCCATGGTTGTTTTTGTAACCAGGGAACGCAGCTTCAACGAAATTCACCATCTGGCAAAGCATCTTAAAAAAGCGGTTCCTGAAGTGACCGTAGTTGCACAGAATGTAAACAACTCGACCGGCAACGTGATCATGGGTGACCGGGAATTCTTTGTCACGAAACAGCAGACCCTCACCGAGAAACTCGGAGATATCCGTTTTTCCATCTCCCCTCGTTCGTTTTTCCAGGTAAACAACGACGGCGCCCGGACAATCTACCAACAGGTTAAAGAATGGGCCGGCCTCAGTGGCCGGGAATCGGTAGTGGACGTGTACTGCGGAGTTGGCGGCATTTCACTGTTTCTCGCCGGCAGCGCGCGCGAAATAGTCGGCTTCGAACTGGCTGAAGCAGCCGTGGCAGATGCCGCAAAAAACGCCCGATTGAACGGCATCCGAAACTGTCAATTCGAGGCAGGAAACGCGGCAGAACTGCTCTCGGGCATCAGCGAAGAGGGGTTCAAGGCGGACATCATTGTCCTGAATCCACCACGCAAAGGGTGCGATGACGAAGTTTTGCGGAGCTGTTCAAGCTTGAAGCCCGAACGGATCATCTACGTTTCCTGCTCTCCGACCACCCTGGCCCGTGATCTCAACATCCTCAAAGGACTCGGTTACCGGACCAGGGAGGTTCAGCCGGTGGACATGTTTCCCCAGACCCCCCATGTTGAGAATGTGGCCCTGCTTGAAAGAGAAAACGAAGCCACCTGACAGCACCATTTTCTTCCTTGACGGGCCCGGGAGATGGTGCTAGTGTTAGTCAAATTTACTGACCGGCCTTTTAATCTAACCCTGTGAGGTTAACAAAGGTGGGGGCATGCAGCAATCCGAGTCCATTGACTAGCCAAAAGCCTTTCCGCCTATTTTGCGGAAAGGCTTTTTTTGCGCCACAGCCCCCCCGGCCAGAGGCTAGAACCGCTCCACAAAGGTCTGCACAAGGAGGTTCGAAGTGAACAAAGAAACTACCGTCATCCTGGACGGAGTCGGAGTCAAACGGGCGCTAACCCGAATTGCTCACGAGATACTGGAGCGGAACAAGGGAATTTCCGACCTGGTACTGGTCGGAATCCGGACTGGTGGAGATTATCTGGCTTTCGAACTGGCCTCCCGCCTGGAGGAGATCGAAGGAGTTACCGTCCCGGTCGGCTCGGTTGACATAACCCTCTACCGGGACGATTTCAAGACTCAGTCTGCCCATCTCCCGGTCGGAAAAACCGAAATTCCCTTCAGCATCGAAGGGAAGAATGTTGTCCTGGTGGATGACGTCCTTTTCACCGGCAGAACCATTCGGGCCGCCATGGATGCCATGATGGACCACGGCAGGCCACAGTGCATACAGCTCGCGGTCCTTATCGATCGTGGCCACCGGGAGTTGCCGATCCGCGCCGACTTTGTCGGCCGCAACGTCCCCACCAGCAGCAAAGAGAATATCCTGGTAAAATTCGACAAAGCCAATCACCCGATCGAAGTGGTACTGGAGAAACCCTGATTTTTCATTATTATCTGGAGGGGCACCCATGGCATTCAAACATAGAGACATCCTGGGACTGCAGGATCTGACTGCGGAAGAAATCGAACTGCTTCTCAACACCGCCGACAACATGAAAGAGATCAGCAAGCGGGAGATCAAGAAGGTTCCGACTCTGCGCGGCAAAACGGTAGTGAATCTGTTCTTCGAGCCTTCCACCCGCACCCGCACTTCGTTCGAGATCGCCGCCAAACGACTCTCGGCAGACACCCTCAACATCTCGGCATCTACCAGTGCTGTTCAGAAAGGGGAAACCCTCTCGGATACGGCCAGAAATATCGAAGCCATGAAGCCGGACATCATCGTCATGCGCCATGCAATCTCAGGAGCCCACCATTACCTGGCAAAACGAGTTTCCTATTCGGTCATCAATGCCGGTGACGGCTCCCACGAGCATCCCTCGCAAGGGCTTCTCGACATGATGACCATACGTGAAAAACTTGGCACCCTGAAGGGGCTGAAGGTTGCCATCGTCGGAGACATCACCCACAGCCGGGTCGCCCGCTCCAACATCTACGGACTGAGCAAGATGGGGGCCGAGGTATTCCTGGCAGGCCCTCCGACCCTTATCCCCCCCGGCGTGGAACGCCTCGGCAACGTCACCGTCTGCAGCAAGATGAAAGACGCAGTGGAAGGCGCCGATGTTATCATGATGCTCCGCATCCAGCTGGAAAGACAGGGGAAAGCCCTGCTTCCCACCATGCGTGAATACTCCCGCTATTTCGGGCTTTCCGAGGATCTGGTTACGATGGCAAAACCGGGTGTTCTGGTCATGCACCCCGGGCCCATGAACCGGGGGGTGGAGATCTCCTCCGATGTTGCAGACGGGGACAGCTCTGTCATCCTCGAGCAGGTGGAGAACGGCGTGGCGGTCCGCATGTCCATGCTCTATCATGTGAGTGGCGGCGGGCCGACGGAATAAAACCCGTTCAACGTTCGATGTTCAAGGTTATACCCTAAAAAATAGTCGTTGCTTACCTGTTTGAGCCTTGAACTTTGAACCATGAACCATGAACTTTGAACATTTTCACACGAGGTGCCAAATGGATCTTTTGATAAAGGGTGGTCGCGTTATCGACCCGGCCCAGCAGATTGACGAGAAGCTCGACATCAGGATCGAGGACGGTACAATAAAGGAACTCGGCAAGAAGCTCGCTGCCGGCAAATCCTGCCAGGTCATCGAGGCCAACGGACTGGTTGTCACCCCGGGGTTGATCGACATGCATGTACATCTGCGTGACCCGGGACTGGAATACAAAGAAGACATCGTGACCGGAACCAGGGCAGCAGCGGCCGGCGGATTCACCTCCGTTGCCTGCATGCCCAACACCAATCCGGTAAACGACAACAAGGCCGTTACCGCCTACATCATTGCCAAGGCAAAAGCCGAGGGCCTCGTCAACGTCTTTCCCGTCGGCTCCATCACCCAGGGAAGCAAGGGCGAAAAACTGGCAGAGATGGGCGACCTGAAAGAGGCCGGTTGCGTTGCAGTTTCCGACGACGGACGTCCCCTCACCAATCCGGAACTCATGCGCAGGGCGCTGGAATACGCCAAGGGCATGGAGATTACCCTCATCTCTCACGCAGAGGACCTGGAGCTTTCCGGGGACGGCCTGATGAACGATGGCTTCACCGCCACCGAACTGGGTCTCAAGGGGATCCCCTGGGTAGCCGAGGACGCGGCGACCGCACGGGATGTCTATCTCGCCGAATTCAGCAACTCGCCGATTCACATTGCCCATGTATCTACAAAAGGCGCTGTCCAGATTATTCGAGACGCCAAGGCGCGCGGCGTCTCGGTAACCTGCGAAACAGCTCCCCATTACTTTACCCTTACCGAAGACGCTGTCAGGGGCTACAATACCAACGCCAAGATGAATCCGCCGCTCAGAACCGATGAAGATGTGGCTGCCATCAAGGCGGGCCTTGCGGATGGAACCATCGACGCAATCGCCACTGATCATGCCCCTCACCATAGTGACGAAAAGGATGTGGAATTCGCCCTGGCCTCCAATGGCATCATCGGACTCGAAACCGCACTCCCTCTTTCCCTGACCCTCGTGAAGGAGAAGGTCCTTGATCTGAACGCGCTTGTGGACAAGCTTTCCCGGAATCCGGCCCGGATACTGGGGATCAATCGGGGAACCCTCGAACCGGGTGCGGTTGCGGATATCACGATCATCGACCCGGACCGGGAATGGACCGTGACAGCAGACAGCCTCGCCAGCAAGTCGAAGAATTCACCCTTTCTCGGCGCCACCATGAAGGGGCAGGCTGTGGTTACGATTGTTGGCGGAGAAATTGTTCATAATAACCAGTAAATTCATCGGGACGCCGCTTACTGCGCCCCAAACCGTGACATACCAATCAGCAGGGAGATATACATGAAAGCAGTTCTCGCGCTCGCCGACGGCCGTGTTTTTGAAGGAAAATCATTTGGAGCCACCGGAGAAGCAACCGGCGAGGTGGTTTTCAATACCGCCATGTCAGGATACCAGGAAGTACTGACCGACCCTTCCTACAAGGGCCAGATGGTCACCATGACCTACCCCCAGATCGGCAATACCGGCATCAACCCGGAAGACATCGAAAGCAACAAGCTCTATCTTTCTGGGTTCATCGTCAAGGAATACATCGAAGAGCATTCCAACTGGAGGGCCACCATGAGCCTCGGCGCCTACCTTCAGGAGAATGGCGTTGTGGGCATCCAGGGAATCGACACCCGTGCGCTCACCCGCCATCTTCGCGACCATGGGGCACAAAACGGCATTATCTCCACGATAGACTCCGACCATGCCAGCCTTGTAAAGAAGGCCCGCGCGGTTCCCAGCATGGCAGGTCTCGACCTGGCAACCGGAGTCAGCTGCGACAAACCCTACCACTGGTCGGAGGGCCTTTGGGACCTGGACACGGGCTATGCCGACCTCACCGGCAAGGCGCGTCAGTACAAAGTTGTTGCCTACGACTTCGGCATCAAGTTCAATATCCTCCGCTGCCTCGTCTCTGCCGGATGCGATGTCACGGTTGTTCCGGCCACTTTCCCGGCCGAGGATGCACTTGCCATGAACCCTGACGGGATATTCCTCTCCAATGGCCCCGGCGACCCGGAGCCAATGACCGAGGTTATCGAAAACATCAAACGCCTGGTCGGCAAAATCCCAATCTTCGGTATCTGTCTCGGCCACCAGCTCCTGGGCCTTGCCCTTGGCGGCCGAACCGTCAAGCTGAAATTCGGCAACCACGGCTCGAACCTCCCGGTCATGGACCTGGCAACCCGCATCGTTGAAATCACTGCACAGAACCACGGTTTTTCCGTGGACATCGCTTCACTTTCCCAGTCCTGCGAACTGGCCCACGAAAATCTCAACGACATGACCGTCGAAGGGATGCGACACAAGGAATTGCCGATTTTCTCCGTGCAGCACCATCCCGAGGCATCTCCCGGTCCCCATGACTCCCAGTACCTGTTCGGGCGGTTCGTGGATTTGATGGAGAAGTGGAAAAAGGCGTAAGGAAAAGACAGTTTTGAGTTTTGAGTTTTTAGTTATAGGGACGGGGAAAAACCGTTCACTGTTCACCATTCACCGTTTGAATGCGGGATAAGGAACAGGTGTTTCACCCACAAACTTTGTCCCAACAGGTTTCCATGCGTTACATCGATCTTTTTCAATCAGGTGAGCTCCGCGAGCGAGTTCGAGCGGCGTACGCCCGGCTCCGCAGCTGCGACCTCTGCCCCCATGACTGCCGGGTGGATCGCATCAGCGGTGAGACCGGATTCTGCCGGGCAGGGCTGATGCCGAAGATCGCCTCTGCCACCCTGCATCGGGGAGAGGAGCCGCCCATCTCGGGAGAGCGCGGATCCGGAACGATTTTTTTCTCCTGGTGCACGATGCGGTGCCGTTTCTGCCAGAACTTTCCCATCAGTCAGATGGGAAACGGAGAGGAACTGACCACAAGCAGCCTGGCGGAGAAAATGCTGAAGCTCCAGAAGCTCGGAGCGCACAACATCAATCTCGTCACTCCCGGTCACTACCTGCCACAGATTCTGGCAGCCCTCTGGATCGCCATACCGAGGGGTCTTCGACTGCCGCTGGTCTGGAACTCCAACGGCTACGAAAAGGTGGATGCCCTTGCCCTGCTCGAGGGGATCGTGGACATCTACCTGCCGGACATGAAGTATTCGGACGAGGAGCCGGCGGTCCGCTTTTCCTCAGCTCCCGGCTATCGAGACATCAACCGGGCCGCCATCCGGGAAATGTTCCGCCAGACAGGGCAGCTGGGCCTCGATGACGATGGTATCGCCCGCAGGGGCCTGATCATCCGCCACCTTGTCCTGCCGGACCGGGCAGCCGGCAGCCGTGAAACAATGAAATGGATCGCTGAAACGCTGGGGACAGAAACACACCTGGCCCTCATGAACCAGTATTTTCCCGCCTACGAGGCGGAAAAAACTCCCGGTCTGCAGAGGAAAATCAGCGACAGGGAATATGCGGAGGCGGTAGAGGCCCTGCATGAGTTTGGACTGGAAAATGGCTGGGTACAGGAATGAGAACCGTTTGCCTGCTGCTCCTTTCCAATGTCTTCATGACCTTTGCCTGGTACGCCCACCTGAAGGACCTGCGGACCGCGCCATGGTTCCTGGCGGTGCTTGCCAGTTGGGGAATCGCCTTCTTCGAGTACATGCTCCAGGTCCCGGCAAACCGGCTTGGCTACAATGTATTCAGCCTCGGCCAATTGAAGATTATGCAGGAAGTGATAACCCTTGCCGTTTTTGTACCCTTTGCCGTCCTCTATATGGGACAGCCACTCAAACTGGACTACCTGTGGGCCGGTCTCTGCCTGAGCGGAGCAGCCTATTTCATCTTTCGCTGACAAATATCCGGAGGACAGTTAGACTGCTTCTCCCCCGAGTTACCATAGATTTACCTAAGGAGAAACAATGCCGAAGAGAACTGATATCAAGAAAATCCTCATCATCGGTGCCGGTCCGATCATTATCGGCCAGGCATGCGAATTCGATTATTCCGGGACGCAGGCATGCAAGGCGCTGAAGGAAGAGGGCTACGAGGTGGTGCTCCTCAACAGCAACCCGGCCACCATCATGACCGACCCCGACTTTGCCGACCGGACCTATGTGGAGCCTGTCACCCCGGAGTTTCTGGAAAAAATCATCGCCAAAGAACGCCCGGACGCACTGCTGCCGACCCTGGGAGGCCAGACGGCCCTCAATACCGCTGTCGCGGTGGCGGAAAACGGCGTCCTGGAGAAATACGGGGTGGAACTGATCGGTGCCAAGCTCCCTGCCATCAAGAAGGCTGAAGACCGGACCCTTTTCAAGGAAGCGATGAAAAAGATCGGACTGGAAGTGCCCAGCTCCGGTTTGGCCCATTCCCTTGCCGAGGCAATGGAGGTCATCCGTGAAATCGGCTTCCCGGCCATCATTCGCCCGTCCTTTACCCTCGGCGGAACCGGCGGCGGAATCGCCTACAATCTTGAAGAGTACGAGAAAATGGCCCTGGCAGGGATTGATGCTTCGCCAACAAACGAGATACTGGTGGAAGAGTCGGTCATCGGCTGGAAAGAGTACGAACTGGAGGTGATGCGCGACACCAAGGACAATGTTGTCATTATCTGCTCTATCGAAAATCTCGACCCCATGGGCGTGCACACCGGTGACTCGATCACCGTTGCCCCGGCCCAGACCCTCACTGATAAGGAATACCAGATCCTCCGCGATGCCTCCCTGAAAATCATCCGGGAAATCGGTGTCGACACCGGCGGGTCCAATATCCAGTTCTCCATCAATCCCGCAACGGCAGGCTCGCAGTCATCGAAATGAATCCCCGCGTATCCCGCAGCTCGGCCCTGGCGTCAAAAGCAACCGGTTTCCCCATTGCCAAGATTGCCGCCAAACTTGCGGTCGGCTACTATCTGGACGAAATTACGAACGACATTACCCGCGAAACGCCGGCCTGCTTCGAACCAACCATTGACTATGTGGTGACGAAGATCCCGCGCTTCACTTTTGAAAAATTTCCGGCCGCCGATGCAACACTGACCACCCAGATGAAGTCGGTCGGCGAAGTCATGGCCATCGGTCGCACCTTCAAGGAATCCTTCCAGAAAGCACTGCGCTCCCTGGAAATCGGCTCGTCCGGATTGGAATCCCGTCTCTTTGACCTGACTGAAGAGACCCGTCGTGCCCTGACCTCCACTGAGCAGGCCACCCTGATGGAAAAACTTCGTACCCCAAACTGGGAACGTGTCTGGTACCTGGGTGATGCCTTCCGCAGCGGCATGAAGGTGGCGGAGCTGTATGCGCTTACCGGCATTGACCCCTGGTTTCTTACCAACATCCGGCAGATCATCGAGATGGAAGAGGAACTGAAAGCGGCCCGCCACAGCTACGAAAAGAATCTGCCGGAACTCCGGGATGTTCTGAAGGACGCCAAGGAGTATGGATTTTCCGACCATTTTATTGCCCAGCTTTGGAAGACAACCGAGAACAATATCCGCGCCACTCGGCTGGCCCTGAACATCAGACCGGTCTTCAAGCGCGTAGATACCTGTGCTGCCGAGTTCCTTGCCTATACCCCGTACCTCTACTCCACCTACGAAGAAGAGTGCGAAGCTGATCCCACTGACCGGAAAAAAATCATGATTCTCGGCGGCGGCCCGAACCGCATCGGCCAAGGCATCGAGTTTGATTACTGCTGCGTGCATGGTGTTTTCGCCTTGGCCGAAGACGGCTACGAAACAATCATGGTCAACTGCAACCCGGAAACAGTCTCAACCGACTACGACACCTCGGACCGCCTTTATTTCGAGCCGCTCACCTTCGAGGATGTCCTCAATATCGTGGATAAAGAGAAGCCGTACGGAGTCATTGTCCAGTTCGGCGGCCAGACGCCTCTAAAACTGGCGGTCGCCCTGGAAAAAGCCGGTGTGCCCATCATCGGGACGTCCCCCGACGCCATCGACCGGGCGGAAGACCGGGAACGCTTTCAGGTCATGCTCCACAAACTCCACCTGCGCCAACCGGAAAACGGAACCGCTCGATCCTTCGAAGAATCGGAAAAGATCGCAGATCGGATCGGTTATCCGGTCGTTGTCCGCCCCTCCTATGTTCTCGGCGGTCGAGCCATGGAGATCGTCTATGATGTTGAAGGATTGCGCCGCTACATGACCACCGCCGTCCAGGCATCTCCCGAGCACCCGATCCTGATCGACAAATTTCTCGATGAGGCGATAGAGATCGATGTGGATGCCCTCTGTGACGGCCAGGAGGTGATCATCGGCGGGATCATGGAACATATCGAAGAAGCCGGCATTCATTCCGGAGATTCAGCCTGTTCCCTACCGCCCTATTCTATTTCGCGCGAAACGAGCGATGAAATAAAGCGGCAAACCAAACTCATGGCACTGGAACTCGAGGTCAAGGGTCTGATGAACGTGCAGTTTGCAGTTCGGGACGGCGAGATCTACATTCTGGAGGTAAATCCGCGGGCATCGCGTACCGTACCGTTTGTCTCAAAGGCCACCGGTCGCCCCCTGGCAAAACTGGCGGCTCGTATTATGGCTGGCAAGACTCTGAAAGAGCTGGGCATTGAAACGGAGATAGAACCGAAACACATCGCGGTCAAGGAATCGGTATTTCCGTTCGTCAAGTTTCCCGGCGTGGACACCATTCTCGGGCCGGAGATGAAGTCAACCGGAGAGGTTATGGGAATCGACGTCGATTTTGCCCGCGCCTTTGCCAAAGCGCAACTGGGTGCCGGAGTCAGGCTGCCCCTGTCGGGTTCGGTGTTCCTCAGCGTGCGTGACAGCGACAAGAAACATATTGTCAGTCCTGCGAAAAAGCTGTATGATAACGGCTTCGAACTGGTTGCCACTCGTGGAACCGCTTCATACCTGCAGGAAAAAGGTATCCCGGTCAGGGTGGTAAACAAGGTTGTTGAAGGTCGACCCCATATCGTTGACGCCATAAAAAACAACGAGATTTGCATGGTTATCAATACCACGCAGGGTGCACAGGCGGTTGCCGACTCCTTTTCCATCCGCAGGAATACCCTGGTAAACAACATCGCCTATTTCACAACAACCTCCGGAGCCAGGGCAGCTGTTGACGGAATACTCGCCATGCTTCGCGAGGACCTGGACGCGAAACCTCTGCAGGAGTATCTGTAACCCGTAGACTTTTGAAAAACATCTGACACACCATATATGGGGCGGCCTGTTCGGCTGCCCCTCACATTTTGCACGGTACAAAACCGCTTTAAAAAGACCTGATGCACGACGCAGGTAGCTCACGCGGAATAGTTGCTGAAACCGGAAAATAGTCGTCACGCACCAGGCAGACAGCCAGCACGCTGCCATAACACCGTAACAGGAGGATTGCACCACAATGTCCCATTCAGTGCCTATGACCAGGGAGAGCTTCGAGACCCTGCAGGAGGAATTAAAACGCCTCATCAGGGAAGAGCGCCCGAAAGTCATTCAGGATATTGCCGAAGCACGCGCTCACGGAGATCTTTCGGAAAATGCGGAGTATGATGCTGCCAAACATCGGCAGGGTTTTATCGAAGGCCGAATCCAGGAACTCAAGGACAAGCTGTCCCGCGCCTACGTTGTTGATCTTTCAAACCTGAAGCCGGACAAAGTGGTTTTTGGCGCCACGGTTACCCTGTACGATACCGTGACGACTGAGGAAGTTACCTACCGGATTGTGGGAGAGGACGAGGCGGACATCAAGCTGGGCAAGATGTCATGCTCATCCCCGGTGGGAAAGGCTCTAATCGGCCACCGACTGGATGACACTGTCCGGGTAAAGGTACCCTCCGGACTAAAGGAATACGAAATCCTCGACATTAAGTATCTCTGAATTGCTCCTGACGGCGTGCGCCCCATGGCCACGCCTCGCAGAAAGCACATCCCCTCAAAGAGGGTGCCGGCCTCCTGTCAGGATCTTGTCCGGTTACTCCCGGCCGCCCGTAATGGCAAGATAAATTTCCACGGTATTGTCCCCCTCCGGGGCCGCCGAAACCGCGCCTCGCACATCTCCAAAATGCGCCAGCAACTCGAGGTAGCCTTGGACCGCCTTGCGCTTCAGCCGAACCACAAGAACTTTCCCGCTTGCAGAGCGAAGATCCCTTCGCAGGATTACCCCTCCATACCGAACAGTCGAACGTTCAATCTCCTTCACGGCAGAATCAGACTTGGCAACCGAAATTTCAATCTTCAAAACCTCCACGCCGGTCGAGGAACGCGCCTTTTCCCGCAGCATCCCGGCGGGTGCGCTTCCCTCCTGTTCCGATAGCAAAGAATCTGTTGGGGGAGACAGTGACTTTGCCGCGTTCCGCTCCTGCATCCTGAATTCATGCCCCCCCTTGTCCTCTGACTCAACGGGAGCCTCTTCCGGTGACGGTTTTTGCATTTCAGGCTCTTCCCGGCGTACAGCGGGAAACGGTTCTTCGGTCGGAAGGGAGCGGGGCGCCGGAGGCAGGGCCACGCTCTGTTTTTCTTCCTTGCCTGGTGACGGTTTTTCCGGCAAAGGTGTACGTTCTTCCGGAACCTTCCGGGATTCTGCCGGGAGCGGAGCTGATGGAGCTGGTTCTTTACGAGATACACCAGACAGGGGAGTTATCTGCGGCAACTCCGAAGAGACATTCCGATACACGAGATAGCCAGTCACGCAAAGAAATACCAGGGCGGCAGCCTCAACGGAAACTCTCCAACGCAACGGCACCTGGAGCAGTCGACGCAGCAGTCCCTTTTCCCGACCGGCCTCTTCCCTGACCCGTGCCATGATCCTGACCGCCAACCAGGGCGGCGGTTCCAATTCCCCAAGATCCCGGAGATGCTGAACCGTCTTTTCCAGTTCGAGAAGAGACTTTCTGCAATCGCCGCACTCGGCAAGATGCTTTTCAATCAGCAACTTCTCGGCAGGGGTAACAGCCCCGTCCAGATATTCCGACAGCTTATTACGTATGGAATCATGGTCCATTATAATTCCCCCACAACTCTCTTCAGACAGTCCCTGATCGCCTCGCGCGCCCTGGCAATGCGGGACTTGACGGTCCCCTCAGCCAAACTCAGCATCGTTCCGATCTCGCCGTAGGAATACTCTTCCACATCCCGCAGAACCAGAGCCTCACGAAATCCGGGTTCAAGGCCGTTGATGCACCCTTGAACCTTCTGACGTATTTCTTCCCTCTCCAGCAGATCATGGGCAGAGGGACCAGTAGCCGGCGGATCGTGGGTTCTGCTGCATTCCCCACAGCCCGGAATCGGATCATCCAGGGAACAGACCTCACGCGACTTTCGGCTCAGCAGCTGCTGCAGGCGGTTGCGCGCCAGGTTAATAGTGATGGTCGTAAGCCAGGTGGTGAAGGCTGCGTCGCCACGAAATTTCCCCAATCCCCGGTAGGCGGAAACAAAGGCATCCTGCACAATCTCCCCGGCATCCTCATGATTCCCGAGAACCCGAAAGGCAAGGGTGAACATCCGCGACTGGTGCTTTTTGACCAGGACCTCAAAGGCGTCAAGGTTTCCCGCACGGCAGGAGGCGACGAGTTCGGCATCCTCGTCCGGTAACGCGCGTTTTTTGCTCCGTATCATACTTGACAGTCTCACCGCGGATTTTGTTCCCGAATCCGCTCCGTCCGGTGTATTTCGAAAGAATCCTGAACATGAATCCTTCCGTTCTAAACCCAATCCCTCAGCGACTCCAGACGAACGACGTCCACAACTCCCCGCAATTCAGCAGAGAAATCAGCCATGCGCCATTTTTGTCGCATAATACTCCCAATAGGCGTTATAGTCACGGCAGGAATAGAGGACAAAGAGTACTTTTTCCGGAATTTCATTGCGCTCCAGGAAAGAAATGGTCGTGTCCAGTGCAATTTTGCATGCCTCTTCTACCGGGTATCCGTAAGCGCCACAGCTGATGGCAGGAAAAGCAAGGGTCCGGATGGTGTACTGCACGGCCAGTGCAAGGCAGTTTTCGTAGCAGGAGGCAAGGAGCCGCGGCGCGTCTTCCCGATCCACTCCGTAGACCGGGCCCACCGTATGGATCACGTAACGGGCCGGAAGATTGTACCCTGCCGTTATTCTCGCTTCACCCGTGGGACACCAGCCGACAGATCGGCACTCCTCCAGCAGGCCGCTACCGGCAGCCCAGTGAATCATGCCGTCAACCCCGGCTCCACCCAGGAGCGTACTGTTGGCAGCATTCACAATGGCATCCACTTCCACCGTGGTTATGTCCCCCATCCTGATCGATACCCTTTCCACTGTTACCTCCCGAGCTGACAGTACAGAGTATAGCGGCAATTTCCGGCAACAACAACGGTCACGGCACCTCTCTCTTACAATAAAAGGGGCCGGCGTCTCAGATGACGCCGGCCCCTTTCCGGGTGCACGGGCATGGTTTTTCCTTCAGACTTCTATACACCTGATACAATACTCAGTGTACTACCTGTTTACGCATACGTCGAAAAACCGCCCTGTTGCGTATCCTCGGCGGGTGCTACTGCTGCTGCATTCCTGGCGAGCATGTCCGCCACCTGCTTTTGTGCTTCATTTGTCTGTTTTACAGCGGCTATGCCCATCTGGGTTTGGGCCAACTGCTCCTGTGCGAGCAGAGCCTGACTTGCCAATGATCGTATTTCCATCATACTGCACCTCCCCCATGCAACCCGTTCTATATCTATCGGCAGCACGAGGATATTCTTGAGGATTCATGCTGACAGCTCGCCACAAAGGTAGTACATGGCCTGTCAGTTCATTCTTCCCGGTAGCAGACAACCTTCTGCTTGAGAGAATCGGCAGCAAGAGTAATACCCCCCCCTGCCCCGGCCGCATCTGCCGAGTGAACGACCTTGATCACATCCTTCCAGCGCTCCGCTTCCGGAAAATATTCCAGCAAACGATTTGGCGTCACCTCGAAGAACTCGTCACACAAATAATTGTCACCCTTGTGGGGAAACAGCGCCAGGTAGAGCATATCCATCTCGATCAATTCATTAAGAAAATGCGTGCCCAAGGATACATCCGGGACAAGATCTTCACGCATGGCAACTATCTCGCAGATCACGGCAACACGGTTGATGTCGGCGAAAGCAACGGGAATTCCAAATGAGGGGGAACTGGTACCCCACCTGCCCGCTCCCAGCACCATGACATTTTCAGGACCGTTCGGTGCAATGGTCAGGTTGAGCCTGCCAATCAGCCGGGCCACCTCGTGCCGTTCCTGGATGGTCAATTTCCCATACACTGCCGGGGCTACATAAATAAAACGGTCGATTCGGATACAGCGACTGTGACCGATAACCGCTCCGGTGGCGGCAATGATCCTTTGCGCGGGCGGAACGTCGATCGGCACCGAGGTCTGGGTATCCATACCCTTCACCAGTAAGGGCCGGCATTGCACCACGTTGATCCGATACTCCTGATCATCAAGGAAATTGAGGGTAAATTCCACGTCCACCGGGTAGTTATAGGCATCATGCAGCACCTGCAGCATCGTCTTCATATCCTCGACAAAGCCGGTCGAATTGAGCAGCTTATCAAAGGTCAATACCCAGGTCGGGCGACAGACCCCCTCTGGTCCACAACTGGGTCCGCCATTGGTGGAGGCGAACAGGCGCACCGGCACATCGGGGCTGGCGGCAATGACATCCAAAAAATGCCCCGACACAAGACGATTCGCATCGAGATCGAGGTAATCCACCCTGCGCTGGGCATACTGGCGAACCTCCTCGAAATTGACCTCCGGCCGGCGGTCCGGGGCATTCAAGGCGACTACCCGGGTATATTCGTCGTCGGAACGGTCAACCGCCCGGGTACCCAATCCGAAGACCAGTCGCACGACCCCGGCCTTCGGGTCAATGTTTTCATTCCAGACATAGGGATTAAAGGAAAAGCCGACACCCGCGGCGTGGGGGTAATGATAGCGCCCGTGAATCGATCCGGATACCCGCATCACCAAAAGAGCCATCTGCTCGTCCTGCTCCAGCAGCCCCTTCTGCTCCCGATATCTCAGAGCTTTTTCGCTCATACTGCTGGCATAGACGGTTCGTACAGCCGAGAGAAAATCTTCCAGACGACGTTCCGGCGAGCCCTGATTGGGGCAGAAGACACTTTCGTACTTGCCGCTGAAGGAATTGCCAAAATTGTCTTCCAGCAGAGAACTGGAGCGCACGATGATCGGAGATTGTCCGAAATAGGCCAGCATCTGCACGAACTGCCTGACGATATAGTCGGGGAACCTGCCGGAGAGGGTCCGCTGACGGGCAATTTCCGAACCCTCAAGAAAGGTAGCGGGATTGCTCAGTTTTTCCCGAACCCACCAGACACCGTTTTCGACCAGAAAGGTAAAAAAAACATCCGAACCGACGTAAAAGGAATCATGGGCCTCGAGCAGTTCGGTAAAGCGTGGTGAATTGCTCTGCAAAATACGCCGGGCCAGAAGCATGCCCACCGTTTTACCGCCAATGAGCCCGGTTCCGATCATGCGCCGAATGATTTCCAGGATATCTTCCAACCGCATGTATTTGCAGACAAGGCCTTTCATGACCGGGTCGCGGGAAACCACCATACGGCAAAGACAGCGGAATACCTCCTCTTCCCGCTCCCGCTCATAAACTCCGATTTTCACCCGGTTCAGGACTTCCTCCCCTTCCACAAAGGCCTTCTCCCAGGCCCCGGGTCGGCAGTCCGGATCAAGCCCGGACCAGTTGACCGAGGTGAGGATCGAACTGATCAGGGCGCTGGCGGTAACGGGAAGGAATTCGTCACCCTCCCAGAGATGCAGCATGTTGATGGAGGGAGAATGACGCAGATAAACCTTCTGGGGATAAATGTAGTGCTTTCCCTGGTAGTGGAAAACATCCAGAAGCAATTGCGTTGTTGTGGTAATGGGCTTCAGGGCGCGGGAAGAATGAAAGTTCCGAAACAGGGCGAAATAGGTAACCGACTCACGTTCGAAAAGATAGGGACAGGTCAGCAGAAAAAAATTCGCAAGCATCTGATCGGAATACCAGATCGTGGCAAGCTCCGAAAGGCAGTCAAAGACATAGAGCGTACCGTGGCCGGACTTTTCGGCGACCTGTTGGATCCGGGAGATGAAAACTTCAAATCCGGCGCAGGGATCAAGTTCAACCAGGGAAACCGCACTTTGCTGCGCAATCAGCACCGGATGGTCGGCAAAACGGAAATACACCACCGGCCGCCCCGAGGCAAGGCCTGCCTCAACAAAGGGGGCCACCAGAACCTGGTAATCTTCGATTGCATCCACCTGCCAGACGACGTTATCACCGGGAAGAATCCCCTGCACCACAGTATCGAGTCCCGGCAACCCTGTGGTGAATGTCGTCTCGTACGTATACATGCCTGACCCTCCCGGAAAATTCTACGACAGCCTCAGATCTTTGAAAGAAATCAGTAGTCAGCGACAGTTGCTGCAGGTTCGCAATTCCCGCTCACGTGACCACCTTAAACCCGAATAGTCGCGATATGCGGCTCACCGTCACGGGACACTAGACAATCCCCTGATCGATCATGGCGTTTGCAACTTTCAGGAAGCCGGCAATGTTGGCGCCCACCAGATAGTTGCCAGGGTTATCGAATGCAGCAGCAGTGGTGTAGGCGCTATGGTGGATGTTTTTCATGATGGTCTTCAGTCTGGCATCCACTTCGTCCCGCGACCAACTCATGAACTGGGCATTCTGTGACATTTCAAGGCCGGAGGTTGCGACCCCTCCGGCATTAGCGGCAATGCAGGGACCATAGAGCACCTTGTCATTCTTCTGGAAGACCGCCACGGCATCAAGGTCGCACGGCATGTTGGCGCCTTCACAAATCAATCTGCAACCGTTTTTTACCAGTTCCTCAGCTGCTGCACCATTAATTTCATTCTGCGTGGCACTGGGGAAGGCACAGTCGCAGGGGATCGACCAGGGGTGCTGTCCCGAAAGGTATTTTGACTTGGGATACTTCGTCTGATATTCGGCTATTCTGCCGCGCCGGATATTCTTCAGCTCCTGGACAAACTGAAACTTCTCCTCGTTGATGCCATCCGGATCATAGATGGTTCCGTTCGAATCGGAAAGGGAAACAGGCTTCGCCCCCAGCTGCAGGAGCTTCTGTACCGTGTACTGGGCAACGTTTCCGGCTCCGGAAACCAGGCAGGTCTTTCCTTCGATGGATTCATTCCTGACAGCCAGCATCTCCTGGGCAAAGTAGACGGAACCGTAGCCGGTAGCCTCCGTCCGGATGAGTGACCCTCCCCAACCCAGGTCCTTTCCGGTCAGGACACCGGTGAATTCGTTCCTGAGCCGCTTGTACTGCCCGAACAGGTAGCCGATCTCCCGCCTGCCAACGCCGATATCCCCGGCAGGCACATCCGTCACATGGCCTATATGACGAAATAACTCATTCATGAAAGATTGGCAGAAGCGCATCACTTCATTATCGGACTTTCCCTTCGGATCAAAGTCGGCCCCACCCTTGCCGCCCCCCATCGGGAGAGAGGTCAATGAATTTTTGAAGATCTGTTCAAAACCGAGAAATTTCAAAATCCCCAGGTTAACCGAGGGATGGAAGCGAAGCCCACCCTTGTAGGGGCCGATTGCGCTGTTGAATTCCACGCGAAACCCCTTGTTGACCCTGATGATACCGTTGTCGTCAACCCAGGGTACTCGAAAGAGAATGGTGCGCTCCGGTTCCGTGATACGTTCCAGGATACGCTGATCTTCATAGCGGGGATAACTGTGGAATACCGGCGCAAGCGATTCCAGAACCTCTCTCACTGCCTGATGGAATTCAGGCTCATTGGGATTCTTCTCAACTACGGAAATCAAAACCGACTCGATATATGTCATTTTGCCCCCTTTGCCTATAAGAATCGCCGCGAAATTTCTATCACGGGCCAGGCATCTTCATAATCATAGCGCGAACCATCTCTCAAGCAAGGCGTCTCATTTCAGATTTCTGTTCAGAAGCCGGAAACTGCCGGCACTCTTTAAAATACCGCTTATGTCTTTCAAGCCTGCCTGTCCAGAATCTCGCGAACTTTATGCAGAAAGGTTTTCGGGATAATTGGTTTTTCCATAAAATCCAGATCGCCCTCAAGAACCCCTTTGGCAGCAACGATTTCCGCCGTATATCCGCTCATGAAAAGCACCCGGACATCCGGCTGCATCTCCCGAATAGCTTCTAATGCCTGCCTGCCGTTCATTTTCGGCATAACCACATCAAGAATCACCAGAGAAATACTGTCTGCGTATGCCGAAAAATTTTCTACAGCATCCGCTCCGTTTTCCGCGATAATCACCGTATGTCCGCACTCCTCAAGGAGGGACCTGCCGAGGTTCCTTACCTCTTCATCGTCTTCGGCAATCAGGATGGTTTCCTGGCCATACGGCAGGAAAAAGGGCTTGACGATTTCCGCAGTCATCGTTTCATGCTCAATCAGGGGCAGGTGAATCCTGAAAGTCGTTCCCTCCCGCTCCCGGCTCTCCATACTGATGTACCCATTGTGCTGCTTGATGATTCCGTACGCTATGGATAGACCCAGTCCGGTCCCCTTTCCCACCTCCTTGGTAGTGAAGAAAGGCTCATAAATTTTTTCCTGGATCTTTTCATCCATGCCGGCACCGGTATCGGTAACGGAAATATAGCCATACCTCAAGGGCTGCATAGAGTCAACCAGGTTCAGCAGGCTCCGCCCATTCTCCAGGAGCCCGGTTTTAACAAGCAGCATGCCACCGTCCGGCATTGCGTCACGGGCATTGGTCACCAGGTTCATGAGAACCTGCTCCATTTGACCGGTATCGGCCAGAACAGTCAATCCGTCCTGCTCCATATCGAACTTTATTTCAATATCTTCGCCGATAATCCTTTCCAGGAACTTCCGCATGTTCCTGACGATCCCGTTCAGATCCACCGGCTGCGGGTTGCTCTCCTGTTTCCTGCTGAAGGCAAGGAGTCCCTGGGTCAGCCCCGCAGCCCTCTCCGAAGAAGCAAGAATCTGTTGCATATGATGACGGGATTGATCGGGACCCTGCATATTCATCAGGACCAGGTGGCCATAACCGATAATTGCCGTCAGGATATTATTGAAATCATGGGCAATGCCGCCGGCAAGCTGGCCCACGGCCTCCATTTTCTGGGCCTGTTGCAACTGCTCTTCCAGCAGGGTACGTTCAGTCTCCGCACGTTTCCGCTCGGTGATGTCCCGCACCACATAGAGAATAAGGGAGGGCTCGTTCCCTTCTCCCGGTATCGGGTTGCAGAAATGATCAGACGGAAAAACCTCTTCGCTCTTTCTCTTCATCTGGAACTCGCCGGCATAATAACCTTTTTCCTGATATGAGCAGGCCGCCTCCCGAGAGAACGTCTCAGCCATTTCACTATTCACATGCAGAATATCCGAACTGAGACACAGCAACTCAGCCCGGGTATAACCGAACATGATCTCGGCGGAGGTGTTGCAATCGATAACAACCTTTGAGTCCTCTTCCAGCAGGAATAGTGCCTCATTAAGACTGGAAAAGACCGTGTGCAACAAACGGTGCGACTGGCGCAGCTCCAGGTCGGCCCGAATACGCTCGGTAATATCGGTTGCTGTCCCTGTTATCCGGATCGGCCTTCCCTGCGGATCCCAATCAACGGACCTGCCCCTGAGCAGAATCCATCGCCACTCCCCCGAGTTGCTCATCAGCCTGCACTCAGCCCGGAATCGTGACTCATTATTTTTGACATTCCCCTGGTATTGCTCGAGAAGATTCTGCAGATCATCCGGATGGACAAGATGTTGCCAAAACTCAATATCCTTCCTTATTTCATCTGGATGATAGCCGAGAATTTCAGCCCATCGCTGGTTAAAAGTCAGTTCCCTGTTCTTTACCCTCAGGTCCCAGAGAGCATCATTGCTTCCGGACAAGACAAATTTCAGCTGCTCCTCGCTCTGGCGAAGTGCCCTTTCCGTTTTCTTCCGCTTTTGGAGAAGCAGATACGTAAGGAGAATGAAGGTTCCAATCAGGATACAATGGATAGCGATAACATCGGTTTTGATCTTCCTATATGTTGCAAGGAAATCGCTCTTCTTTACCCCCACAAAGAGAGCCCCGACAACCTCGCCCCTGCTGTTGCGAAGAGGATCATATGCCGCGAAATAGGGGACACCAAAGATGTCGGTTTCGCCGCGAAAGGGCTCGCCCTTCACCATGACTGCCTGATAGGCGGGACCGTCAAGCCGGGTGTTGATTGCCCGACTTCCGTCCGCTGTAAGCACATTGGTGGAAACCCTGACGCTTCCCATGAAAATGGTTGCCGTGCCGCCGAAGATCTCTTTCATCCTGTCCGGTAGTTCGAAGTTTCCGTTCACCACGTACTTCCCGGCAACCAGTTTGCCGTCAATCACTGCAACAGGTTTTCCTTTTTCCTCAAGGAGTGCCCGGAAAGTCCTGATGTGGCTCTCCTGCAGCATTGTCGCCTGTCGCAGCGCATCGCTTCGAATCTCGGCGAGGGAAAACAGCGTGGTCAGAGATATTGCACCAACGGCAATAAATCCGTAGAGGAATATGAATCTGGTGCTTTTTTTGAGGGGCATGGCGTCTTCCTATGTAAACCTTTCCAATTATTCGATGAGTTTGATCATCCGAGTAAACTTCAAGTAAAACAATGGGGCAACAGGCAATTCTTGCACTTGCAAATTCTTCACATATACAGTAGAAAATTATGCTTGACCGTATTTATTACAGCATACTCTGCCTGTAAGTAGTGCAGATAAAATCTCTTCTCCCCGCGTTTCGTGTCTTACAGCTGGAGCATTTGGAGTAGCACTTCATGAAGAAAAAAAACAAAGGCAGACAATCTGCACAGCAAGCCGCGCCCTCGGGAAATCCCGGGTCCGGGCAGCCCATGAGCATCGCCGCCGCACTGGAGTTTGCCCTCCGTCACCACCAGGCGGGGAATCTGCAGGCAGCCGAGAGCATCTATCGACAGATTCTCCAACTCGATCCGGACAATCCGGAAGCTCTCCATCTCCTCGGTGTCAGCGCCTATCAGCAGCAGCGCTATGAAACAGCCTGTACCCTCATCGGCCAAGCCCTGGCCCGAAAGCCCGACTTTGCCGATGCCCACTCCAACCTCGGTAACGTTCTCCGCGAGATGGGATGCCTGGATGAAGCGGAAAAAAGCTTCCGAAAGGCTATTAACGTCAATCCCAAATTCACCATGGCTCACTACAATCTGGGAAATGTCCTGATGAGCAGGAAGAAGCCCAAGGAAGCGGCAGAGAGCTTCGAACGAGCCATTGCCGGAAACCCCCGACTGGCAGAAGCACACATCAACCGCGGAATCGCCCTGAAAGAACTGGGCCGGCTGAAAGAGGCGGAAGTCAGTTATCGAAAGGCTCTTTCCCTGAAGCCCGACCTGGCAATCGTGCATTTCAACCTTGGTAATATCCTGCTGGAAACGGGCTGCCCGGAGAAGGCGGCTGCCTGTTATCAGCGCGCGCTGGAACTGGCTCCCGACTATACTGAGGCTCGTCTCAATCTGGGTGCCGTTTTTCGCGATCTGGGAAAATTCGAAGAATCGGCCGCCTGTTATAAGCAGGCTCTGGCTGACGTCCCGGACAACACCGAAGTTCTTGTCAATTACGGTGCCGTACTGCGAGACAGCGGAAAAGCGCAGGAAGCTGAAGCATGCTACCGGCAAGCGCTCCTGCTCTCACCCGATGCAGCGCTGGCCCATTTCAACCTTGGCAACGCCCTCCGGGACCAGGGCAGGCTCGACGAAGCCGTGGCCAGTTTCGAACGAGCGCTGTCCCTCTGCCCGGACTCTCCCGCCATGTACAACAATCTCGGCAATACCCTTCGAGACCTGGGCAGGCTGGAGGAATCACTGCAGGTCTACCGACAAGCCCTTGAACAGGATGCGGAAAACGTCGAGGCCTTGCGTAAACCTGGGCAACGCGTTCAAAGAAACGGGGCGGCTCGAAGAAGCTATCTCCTCCTACGAAAAGGCCCTGCTGCTACGGCCGGAGATGCCGGAAGCCCATTACAACCTGGGCACGGTCTACCAGGACCAATGTCGGATGGATGAGGCGGTTGCCTGCTTCCGAAAGACGCTGGAGTTCAAACCGGATCATGCCGTTGCCCACAGCAACCTGCTCATGAACCTGCAATATGACTCCGACATCACCCCGGAGGAACTGTTGCAGGAGTCGCAAGCCTGGGAGAGCCTGCAGCTCGCCGGGGCAGCCATCATGCCCCCCCCGAGCACAACACCCGATCCCGAGCGGCGCCTTCGGATCGGCTACGTCTCCGGGGACCTCCGCAGACATCCGGTCGGCTACTTCCTTGACGGAGTCCTGGCTTCCCATGACAGGGAATACTTCGAGATATTCTGCTATGCCAACCAGAGCTTCGGTGATGACCTGACCGACCGGCTGAGGAAAAACACCAACCAGTGGCGAACAATCTTCGGCTGGAACGACGATTCTGTTGCCGAATTGATCCGGGAAGACGGCATCGATATTCTGATTGACCTTTCCGGCCACACCGCCCGCAACCGGCTACTGGTATTCGGGAGAAAACCCGCGCCGGTGCAGGCGACCTGGGCAGGGTACGTGGGCACCACAGGGCTTTCAGCCATGGACTACCTCATCTCCGACCCCTGCGAGACACCGGAAGGAACCGATCTTTGGTACCGGGAATCGGTTGTGCGGCTGCCTGACTGCTATGTCTGCTACACACCGCCGGAGTATGCCCCCCCGGTGGCTCCTCTCCCGGCCAGGAAAAATGGTTACCTCACCTTCGGCTGTTTCAACAACCTGGCAAAACTCAATCGCCCGGTCATGGATCTCTGGCTCCGACTTCTGCATGAATTCCGAATGCCCGCCTGGTGCTGGCAACCAAAGCGCTGGGCGATCCGGCAGTTCGCGATCGGTTTCGACAGATTTTTACCGACGGCGGGGTCGAGGATCGTGTCGACTTTTCCGGCGTGGTTCCCCACCCGGAACTCCTGGCACGGTACGGAGAAGTGGATATCGCCCTCGACCCGTTTCCCTATTCCGGAGGCCTTACCACCCTGGAAAGTCTCTGGATGGGGGTTCCGGTCATTACCCTTGGGGGAGACAGGTTCGCCTCCCGCCATTCCCTGAGCCACCTGACTGCCGTTGGCTTGCCGGAATTCATCGTGACGGACCAGGAAGCCTATCTCGCAAAAGCAGTTGGCCTGGCTCACGACCTTTCTCACCTGGAAAGCATCCGCACAGGACTGCGGGAACGAATGAGGATCTCTCCGCTGTGCGATGCTCCCCGTTTCACCCGCAATCTGGAGGAAGCGTACCGGAGCATGTGGCGACGCTGGTGCAAAGGGAAGCATGGGTAGTCTCTTGTCATAAAAACACTCAAACAGAACTCTGCCTCTCGCCCGCTCACTCTGTTCGCTAGAGCACGCACTTGTGCGCAGTAGCTTTAGCGAAGGTGTAGAGAACACAGAGGAAAACCGATTTCGAGTTAAACTTCAGAAAAGGTTTAAGGTCCTAGGTTTCATGGGTTTATAGTGAAGTACCTGTTTCATATCGGCCCCCTATTAGAATGCTTGAGACATTTTCCACGCTACTTTTTTCAGTTTCATATCGTCCGGTTATCGATGAGTTCTCAAATTCCTCCGTTACACAAGGCGGAATTTGCTGCTGGCACTGACCTTTTTCCGATGAGTAAGGGGGAGTGAGGGGAAATCGACAGACATTGAATGCGCTGAAAAAAGCAGGATGGATAGATTATTTGACCAAGGGGATACAGGGCAACCGAAAAGTTCCTGGAACTGGAGAAATCGAAAGAGGGAGCAAGCTGGAACGTTGCAGCGGTCAGTTGGTGCCGTCGCCCTGACCGAGGGGAACGTCAAAGGAGTGGTTTTCAAAAATAAAACGTACACGATCGGGCATAATTTTCTCCACCTTAGCGCCATTGACCAGCGAACCCTCTACGACTGAGGTCCCATTAACAATTGCCAGGTGAACAGGGCTACCCTTCTCCCCGGCAATTCCGGTCACCTTCAAAGTCGGCAGGGAGGGTTTTTGGGCATGGGGAACAGGCAGCCGGCTCCGGACGAGGCGGGAGTGCCGCTTGCGGTTGCGGTGTGCGTGTGGCGGGGCAATCGCCTGCCCTTCCCCGCCCTGCCGGTTGCTCTTCAGGGATAAGCTCATCGGTGGGTCTGCGAAGTCCTTTTTCCACAGGAGCCTTTCACGGCAGCGGGTGGAACCGTGGCTGAATCATGCCTGGAAACCGGCTGGAGTATCCGGCCGGGAGGGTTGGGGAGGCGCCGGAACAGTCACGGGAGGAATGGCCGACGAAGGGTGCACCTCTTCCAGAGGGCGGGACAGGGAATCCCGAGGCGTGCCCTGGAAGCCACCCATGAACCAGTACGTGGACAGCACCGCCACGAGCGCAACAGCCACGAGCGAGACGAACATGGGCCACTGCCGTCTCTTCTCCGGACGGTAGTCTTCGCCGCGAACAATCCAGGCAATGTCGTGGTTCGCATCCTTGCGAACCATCTTTTGCTGCTCAAGCCGTTTCAGGGCCTTCAGTATCGAACTCATCCCTGGTACCCCTTTTCACTTTTCTCCAGTCGCGGCACGGAAAAGCTTCCTCCGTAGCGATAGAGAAGCAGCAGGGTCTGTATCCCCAGTTTGCCGTCAGGAGCGACCCCCCGGGTCTTCTGGAATTCCTTCAGGGCCGAGACGGTCGCTCCGTCAAACAATCCGCTTTTCCCGGCTTGAGGGCATCCCGCTTTTGCCAGCATTTGCTGTACCTGCAAGACCTCGCGCCGTTGTGCCTCAGGAGAAGGCAGGAAAGGAATTTTCCGAAAATTCTTCCAGATAAAGTAGCATCTGCCGTTCCAGAGGGAATTCAGTTTTTCCTCGGTTAGCGAAGAATTCCCTTCGAGCGGAGGCTGCACGATTACCCTATGCTGTCCGTGCCCCGTAAGCACCAGGTAGCGCTTTCCCGCAATACCGGGAATTTTTACCTCCAGGATGACGGGGACATCGAGAAAGTAGAGATACTGGATGTTTGTCCGGACGGAGGCAACCTGCAAGTCAGAGTGCCGAGCCATGGCACGAAAACCTTCCAGTCCCGATTTTCGCGGCTCAGAAGCAGAAGATACGACCCCCCACAGGCCCGCAATCACATCAAATGCCTGGCGGGCATTGTCCTGTTCCGTAATCCGTGGAGGATCGTTTTGCTGAGGAGAACCGGATATCTTGGGCGCATCAGCGGCGGCACTTTCGGCAATCGGCGCTGGCTTCTGCTGCCCGGAAGAGACTGATGGTACGGCTGCCCGGTTATTCTGGTAAAGATAGCCAGCGAAGCAGAAACAGGGGAGGAGAATGGCGACCAGATACAGCCTGATCCTTGCCACGGATACCGTGTCTTTCTGTACCCGTTGGATTTCAGCGATTGCCTTTGTAACGTCCCGTGCAGAGACCTCGTGCTTCGATTCTCCAAAAGCAACCAGCAGAGACCGGTCGCAAACAATGTTGATCAACCGGGGATAACCGCCGGAAAAGCGGTAGATCTTCCTCATTGCCGCAGCATCGATATTCACGGCAAAACGTCCGCCGGCGACCTCGAGACGGTGCTCGATATACGCCCGGGTGTCGGCGAAATCCATGGGACGGAGGTGATAACGCACGGCAATCCGCTGGGACAGTTGCCGGAGGTCTTTCCTTTCCAGGAGCGCCCCCAGCTCCGGCTGCCCGGCGAGCACAATCTGGATCAACTTGGCGGTTTCGGTCTCCAGGTTGGAAATCAGCCGGATCTGCTCGAGTACCTGGGGTTCCAGGTTCTGAGCCTCGTCGATCACCAATACGACGGTTCGTCCAGCAGCATTTTCGGCCAGGAGAAACCGGTTGAGTTCCTGCAGCAGCTCCGAACTGCTGAGGCCGACGCTTGGCACACCAAACTCGCGGTTGATGCTTCGCATCAGCTCCAGCCGCGAAAGGCACGGATTCAGAATCAGGGCCAGACGATGGCTGTCATCGTCAATCTGGGAGAGTACGGTACGTAGCACCGTAGTCTTTCCGGTTCCCACCTCTCCGGTCAACTCCATGAAGCCGACACGGTTGGTAATCCCATAAAATAGATGGGCAAATGCCTCCCGATGGTTCTTGCTGAAAAAAATGAACCGGGGATTGGGAGTAATGGTAAAGGGACTTTCCTTGAAACCGAAATGCTCACAGTACATAGTTTCGAATCCCGCCATTCAGTTCGACACTTCCGGCACGGTATCTGGAAGCATGATGATTTACGAATCGCCTATGGCCCGTCGTCGCCCCAGGTGCGCGCGGCAGGATCCCGCAAGCCTGCAGCCCTGCCAGGTACCGCGTCTCTTCAGCTCATGAACAATAGAATACCACATGCGATTGTTTTTAAGGTTCCACTCGGGAGCCACCCGGATGGCCAAAGGAGCTGAGCCGTACAGCCGCTGTATAGTGATACGAGGAGGGATCATCTCCAGGAAATCGCAGACCGTGGCTACATACTCCCAATGGGAAACGGGTATGAACTCGCCGCCGGCAAACATCTCCGCGAGCCGGGTCCCCTTCACCGCATGGAGTTGGTGAATCTTCAAAGAATCTATGGGAAGTGCAGAGATCAATTCCGCGGTCTTCAGAAATCCTTTCCGCGTCTCTCCCGGATGACCGTAAATCAGGTGAGCGCAGATCTCGAATCCGCGGCCGGCGGCCCGACTCACCGCATCGCGGAATTCGTCCAGGGTATGGCGACGGTTGATGCCGGCAAGTATTTCGTCGTCCATGGACTGGAGCCCCAACTCCAGGCAGACATAGCGCTCGCGGGCAATCTCCTCCAGGAGTTCCAGCGCCTCGTCTGCCAGGCAGTCCGGCCGCGTGCCGACGGAAATGCCGAGCACATCCGGAAAGGCAAGGGCGCGGCTGTAGAGGTCTCGCAGCCTTTCCCGCGGAGCATAGGTGTTTGAATATTTCTGGAAATAGATGATGAACTTCTCGCTGCCGAGCCTGCGGCGATGATAGTCCATGCCCGCTTCCATCTGCAGTTCGAGAGGTATCGTTTCCCTAGCGCCGGACGGAGAAAAGGAGCGGTTGTCGCAAAAGATGCAGCCGCCGGTCCCCTTGCTGCCGTCCCGGTTGGGGCAGGTAAAACCGCCATCAACGTTGACCTTGCTGACCCGGCAGCCGAAGCGGCGGCGCAGGTACGAGCCGTAAGAGTTGAAGCGAAGTTCGTTATGAATATAGGAATCGTCCATTCTGCTTTAGAGCCGGTCCAGTATTTCCCGTGCAGCCTCCTCGGGATTTTCCGCAGCCAGGACCGCAGAAATGAGAGCAACACCGAACGCTCCGTGTATAACGGTAGTTCGTGCCGTCTCCTTGGTGATGCCCCCCAGGGCAAAGACCGGGATACGGAGAAGCCGTGCCGCCTCCGCAAGTCTTTCCAGCCCCACAGGCTCTCCGTACCTAGCCTTGGAAGGTGTGAAGAACACCGGGCTGAAGGTGATAAAATCAGCCCCCATCTCTTGCGCCTTTACAGCGCTCTCAGTGCCGTGGCAGGATACGCCGATCAGGAAATTATCGCCAACGATTGACCTCGCCCGGTCAACGGGCATGCTGCTTTCCCCCAGGTGAACACCATCGGCAGCCACAGCCATGGCAACGTCGATGCGATCGTTAATCAGAAGCCGCGCGCCGTAGGAACGGGTGAGCTCTCGTACCTTACGGCCAGTTCATAGAGATCCCGGGTGGAAAGATCCTTTTCCCGCAGCTGCACGGCCCGCACCCCGCCCCGGAGAGCTGACTCGATGGCCGCGCACAGATCGCCTCCCGGCACCTGTTTCCGGTCGCTAATCAGGTAGAGAGTGAAATCCACCGCACGTCTTCCCGTCATACCAGGGTCTCCGATCATGACCATGAGCGTTCCCGCTGTATTTACTCCACAATCCCCTCCAGGGGACTGGAAGCGGTTGCATAGAGCTTGCGAGGAATTCTTCCCGCCTTGTAGGCGAGACGTCCGGCAATGATCGCCAGCTTCATGGCCTCTGCCATGGCAATGGGATCTCTGGCGCCCGCGATGCCGGTATTCATGAGCACACCGTCACAGCCCAGTTCCATGGCAATGGCAGCATCAGAAGCGGTGCCGACCCCGGCGTCAACAATAACCGGAACCTTTACTGTCTCGAGAATGATGCGGATATTATAGGGATTCCGGATGCCAAGGCCGCTGCCGATGGGAGCTCCAAGGGGCATAACCGCAGCGCAGCCCAGATCTTCCAGTTTTCTGCAGAGAATCGGGTCGTCGCTCGTGTAGGGAAGAACAGTAAAGCCCTCCTTGACCAGCACCTTTGCAGCCTTCAGAAGCTCTTCGTTATCCGGGAACAGGGTCTTCTCATCGCCGAGGACCTCCAGCTTGACGAAATCAGACAGTCCTGCCTCACGAGCCAGGCGGCAGGTACGGATTGCATCATCTGCGGTGTAACATCCGGCCGTGTTGGGCAGCAGGGTATATTTTCTTAGATCGAGATGATCAAGCAGGGATTCCTTGTTCCGGTCCGAGATATTCACCCGTCTCACGGCAACGGTGACGATCTCAGCCCCGGACATCTCGATAGCTTTAACCATCTGTTGGAAATCGGCATATTTGCCGGTACCTACCATGAGCCGGGAGGAGAACTCTCTTCCCGCGATTACCAGTGTATCTTTTGCGTCTGCCATTTCTTGCTCCTTTTGCCAATCAGTCAGCACAGGACACTAGTGTCTCGTGCGGTTAGTTCTCCGCATTAATTCTGAGGATTTTTGGCACCTGACAAGGCGAGGCGACGCAGGCATAGTGGGGCTCTGACGAGGAGCCACAACGTAGTCAGGGGCCAAAAGAACCGGAATTAAAAGGATGGAATTAACCACACGGGACACTAACCACCACCGACAAAATGGACTATTTCGATGCGGTCACCCTCCTGAAGAGTCGTGGTATCGAAGTCTGACTTCGGAAGTATTTCCAGGTTCAGTTCAACCGCCACCCGCCTCGGGTCAATCTCCAGATTCTCCAGGAGCCCGAATACCGAAAGAGGGCCAACTTCTTTCCGTTCTCCGTTCACAAGTATCACCACCTGCGACCTCCTTTATCACCATTGGTCTTTCGTCTGATCCAGGTGTGGCCCCAGGAAACAAAAAAGCCGCAAAAGCGGCCGGAAGCGAGGGCAGATACCCAAAACACTCGCTTCCCTCCGCCGGAATTACCCGGATCAGGTTCAAAGGGTTGCCGTCCCATGCGGAAACGGTCTCTCAGCCGAAACTCCCCCAGCGATATAACCTTGATATTTTCTGGTACAGAGCAGACGGCGGGAAGATTTCCAGCCCTTTCGAGATACTGCAGAGCGATCGTCAACCACACCATCCTACCTTAGTAAACTATCAATACCCTCTTGAGCTGTCAACCGGTTTTTGCCGTAATTTCCAGACAGTTCTGAAGCCAGCAGCAAGTCGGCAAGGAACTTTTCCTGACGAGTCGAACGATACCTCAGGCAGAGATCAGCCAGGATCTCCTAAAGAATAATTTGGTTGATGATTTTCAGAAGTGCCCCCGGAAACACGCCAAAGAGAAGGATGAGAAAAGTCGTCACGGCAAGGGCAAGAATTTCTGGAGCCGCCAGGGACGGAAACGATATTTTTCGGTCCCCTTCAACCGAATACAGGACAGCAACAACACGGAGATAATAGTACACCGAGATGGCGGCCATTACGATACCGACAATGGCCAGAGCGATCTCGCCCCCGCGCAGCGCTGCAGCAAAGATAGTAAATTTCCCCATGAACCCCGCGGTCGGCGGTATTCCTGCAAGGGAAAAAAGAGCCACCGCCAACACCCCTCCCCGGAAGGGGCGGGTCCTGCCGATGCCCCGGCAGTCTTCGATCTCATCCATCCCGCACTCACCGGTCAGGGAAGCAATTGCGCCAAATGCCGTCAGGTTTGTCACCGTATAGACAACAAGATAGAAGGCAACGGCACGGAAGCCTTCCAGGGACCCGGTAACGAGCGCAAGTGCCACATATCCCATCTGGGCGATGGAGGAATAGGCCAGCATTCTTTTGAGATTTCGCTGCCGTAGCGCTGCCAGGTTACCCACCATCATGGAAAGTAGGCACAGCAACCAGAGCGGCCCGTGAAGGAGCATGAACCCGGAACCCATTGCCGGAAGAAGCAACAGGAAAGCGGCAAAGGCCGCAGCCTTCGATCCGGTGGAGAGAAAAGCGGTAACCGGCGCAGGAGCCCCCTGATAGACGTCGGGTGTCCAGAGGTGGGCCGGCACAAGAGAAACCTTGAAGGCAAGGCCGATGAGAATAAATCCCCAGCCTGCAACAACGAGAGGGTTCAGTACTCCTGTCGGACCAAGAGGGTTCACCGCCCCGGCAATGGCCAGGGTTCCTGTACCGGTATAGAGGAGTGCAATGCCGAAGGCAACGAAAGCGGCTGCGGTGGCACCCATGAGAAGGTATTTGAGTCCCGCCTCGGCAGATTGCGGCCGCTCACGGTCAATGGCAGTCAGGATGTAAAAAGCAAAGCTGAGCGCCTCCAGGCCAAGAAAAAGGGTCAGGAGGTTTACCGAAGCAGCCAGGACTGACATGCCGAAGGCGGCAAACAGTACCGTGGCCGGGTATTCTTCACCACGAATCCCTCGTCGCTCATTATGGGAGTGGGACAAAAGAAGCACCACTGCAGCAGTGAGGCAGAAAAGAACGGTAAAGAAACGGGCAAAGGGAGTAGCAGCCAGTCCCAGTTGAGAGGCCAGCAGCAGGGGTGGCTCCCGGAGTACCCAACAGGCTGAGGCAAGAGTGGCAAGCACACCGATCCATGTCCCGTAGCGTGCCGACGTGAAAGCACCGACAAGGAGTATCAGCAGTGCGCCGCAGGCAAGAAAAAAGAGCGGCATGAGAATCCAGAGATCGGCCGCTGTCACGGCAGTCCTCCTTTCCCGCCGCTCAGCAGGGCGATGGGAAGCCGGATAAGATCAAGGGCCGGAGCCGGGTAGACACCGAGGACAATGACCGCCAGAGCCAGAGAAGCGAGAATTACCAGCTCCCGGCGCGAGAGGTCAGCCATTTCACGTTTAACCCTCTCCGGTCCGAACAGCAGATTCTGCACCAGCCGCAGTGTGTAGATCAGTACAAGAACGATTCCGCCAAGGGCAACCACGGCTGCAAGCGGAGAAACGCGAAATACCCCGGCCAGGATGAGAAATTCACCCACAAAGTTGTTCAGCCCCGGTAGCCCCAGGGTTGCCAGCGAAAAGAGCAGGAAAAAGGCCCCGAAGTACGGCATCTTTCCCCACAGTGCGCCGAACGAAGTGCTGTCACGGCAGCCGGAACGCTCTTCCAGCATGCCCGCCATGAGAAAAAGGGCTCCGGTGGTAATGCCATGGTTCACCATCTGGATCACCGATCCGGACAGGGAAACCGGTGTCCAGGCCACAATCCCCAACACGATGAAACCCATATGACCAAAACTGGAGTAGGCCACCAGTCGTTTCACGTCCGTCTGAACATAGGCGAGCCAGGATGCATAGAGAATCCCGACCACGGCAAGGAGGTAGAGAACAGGGGTAAAGAGGGCCGCAGCATCCGGGAACAAGGGGAAGGCAAACCGGATCAGGCCATACACACCGGTCTTGGCCATGAGGCCCGCCAGGAGGAGCGTTGCAGCGGTCGGCGCGGAAGTATAGGCATCGGGCAGCCAGCCGTGCAGGGGAAAGATCGGTGTCTTGACGGCAAAGGCGAGGAGAAAGGCCGAGAAAAGCAGGCAGGATTGCAGAGGATCCAAGGGTGTATGAAGAAGTTCCGGCAGGGCAAAGGTGTAGACGCCGGTTGCCCTGCCATGAAGCAGGTAGATACCGATAATCGCCAGCAGCATGAGGAGTGATCCGCCGATAGTATAGAGGAAGAACCTCAGCGCCGCCTTCACCCGTTGACCTTCACCCCAAACACAGATGAGGAAAAACAGTGGGATCAGCATCACTTCCCAGAAGAGATAAAAGAGAAACAGGTCAAGGGCTAGAAAAACTCCCAGGATTCCGGAGGTTGCAAGAAGCAGCAGACCATAGTAGGCGGCAACTCGCTCCGTGATGGCTTTCCAGGAAAAGAGCACGGCAAGGGTTGCCAGGAACGTCGTCATCAGAACCATGAGCAGGCTGATGCCGTCCATGGCCAGCAGATAGCGGATGCCGAACTTTTCGATCCATGGCAGGTCCTCAACGAGAAAGAACCCAGGCAAGGCTGCTGTTGCAGCCGGCTGAAGGGGAACCAGACAGACAATACCCACGGCAAGGCACAGTTCGCCGAGCACCACGGCAAGGGCCGCGGCCCGGCAGAGGTCTGGTCTCTTCCCCAGCAGAAAGACCGCAAGGCTTCCCACAAGGGGGAGGAAAATCAGTAGTGTCAGAATCGGGTAGTTAGCCAAGTGAAGACCTTCCGAAAAATATAAAATTAAAGTAACAGGATAGACAGGATAACCCTACCTATCCTGCCCATCCTGTTTCTTCCGGTTTTAGAAAACCGACCAGGCCAAGTATCCCAGCAGCAGGGCAACACCAGCGGCAAAGCTGAGGAGATACGGCGAAATCCTGCCGGCACTCCACCTGCCAAGCAGTTCCCCACCCCTGGCAGTAAATTCCGCCATCCGGTCGGGCCCGCCGATGGCAAGCCCTTGTTCGACCCAGCGATAGAGGAATCCGGCACCGCGCTCAAAGGGGCGCACGAACAAGACGCGGTACAGGGCATCGAAGTACCAGCCGTTTTGCAGAAAATCCGCAAGCTTCGAAGTAGTTGACGTCTCCCTGCTCCGCCACCTGCCGCCAGCGTATCGTTGGTAGGCAAAGCCCAGCCCGGCCAACGCAACGACAGCGGCCAACGCCTGCAGGGACAGTTCCACCACAGGAGAAAGACCCGATGAGGCAGCAGGAGTGAGCGGCTGGAAAAAAGCGCCGAGCCAGCCACCCAAGCCAAGATATTCGGGCAGGTTCATCAGTTCACCGAACAGACCAAGGAGTGCCAGCGGTATAAGCAGCCTCTCCATGAACCGGCTGGCGCCCGGCACCTCGGACCCTTCTCCGTGGAAAACCACAAACACCATCCGGAAAGTATACACAACCGTCAGCAGGGCAGTGACCAGACCCAGCAGGTATAACCCGCCGTAGAGGACTCCTCCCCGGGCGAAAACCGCCTCCAGGATACCATCCTTGCTGAAGAACCCCCCGGTAAGCGGAAGCCCCGCCAGGCAGGCCGACCCGGCAAGGAAAGGCCAGTAGACGCCGGGCAGGCTTTTACGCAAGCCCCCCATGCGGAAAATATCCTGCTCATGGTGCAAGGCGCTGATGACACAGCCGGCACCGAGAAAGAGCAACGACTTGTAGAATGAATGCTCCAGAAGGTGAAAAGTTGCCGCAGTAAGAGCGCCGCTTCCCACTCCGAGCATCATGTAGCCGATCTGGCTCATGGTCGAATAGGCCAGAATTCTCTTAAGGTCCCGCTGAACAAGGGCGCAGGAAGCTGCATAGAAGGCGGTGATGCCTCCGGTCACGGCGATAGCCGCGCAAACCGTTGTCGACAGCCCGACCAGTGGAAAGAACCTGATCAGCAGGTAGACACCGGCAGTCACCATGGTGGCAGCATGAATCAGCGCTGAGACCGGAGTCGGCCCTGCCATGGCATCAGGCAGCCAGACCATAAGGGGCATCTGGGCAGACTTGCCCATGGCCCCTCCCAGGAGCAGCAGGCCCAGGGCTGTGACAACCCCAGCCGGCAGCATAACTGCCATTCCATTGATTTCATTGATGGAAAGCGTTCCACAGAGGAGAAAAAGCCAGAAGATTGCCGCCGCAAAGGCCGTGTCTCCGATGCGGGTAACGAGAAAGGCCTTGCGCCCGGCATCGGCATTCTTTTCCTCCCGGTACCAGAATCCGATCAAACCATAAGAGCAGAAACCGACGCCTTCCCAGCCGAAGAACAAAAGGGGAAGATTACCGGCCAGCACCAGCAGGAGCATGGCCCCGACAAACAGGCTCATCAGCGAAAAGAAACGGGCATAGTCGCCCTCTCCGCTCATGTAGGCGTGCGAATAGAACAGGATGATGCTGGAGACAAAGGTAACCATCAGGCACATCACCGCCGCAAGCGGATCAAAATAGAGGGAAACCGGTGCCTGCAGATCAAAGGCCGACAGCCAGCGGAACAGATCAAGGGTTACGGGCGAGCGATAGTGGAGAAAGGCGCACAGCGATGAAATAAAAGAGCCGGCAACTGCCCCGCCGGCCACCAGACTGCTGATCCGGCGGGGAAGACGCATGCCTGCCAGGGCGATGAAGGCACCTGCCAGAATCGGCAGGAAAAGTATCAGGGGCAGAAACAGGCTCATGCTATTCCCCCAACTCGCGGAACTGGTCGGAATCCACCGTCTTCTTCCGACGATGGAGGTAGACCACCAGGGCCAGGGCCAATGAAACTTCGGCCGAGGTCATGGCAATGATGAACAGGGCAAAAACCTGGCCGTCCGCGTTTCCCCACGCTGCCGACCCACCCACAAATACCAGGATTGCTGCGTTGAGCATGATCTCGATGCCGATCAGCATCATGATCAGGTTCGCCCGCCAGACAAGGAGGCAGACCAGCCCCAGTGAAAAGAGAATTCCCGCCAGCATCAGGACATGGGAAAGGGGAACAATCATCTGCGCCTCCCCAGATACAGGGCGCCCACCAGGGCAAACAGGAGTTGCAGGGAAATTATCTCCACTGCTACACCGTAGTTCCGGAACAGGACAGTGGCAAACGCTCTGATGTCAATGGAAGCAGGAACGGCAGGTGTCCCCGTAAACGGCAGGCCTGCCAGAACGGCAAAAGAGACAAGAATCACCAGGCTCAGCACCAGTGCCGGCCACCAGTTGCGGAAGGCCGGTCTTTTTACCCTTTCGGGGTGTCCAAGGTCCAGCATCATGATGACGAACAGGAACAGCACCATGATGGCACCGGCGTAGATGATAACCTCGAAGACCGCTGCCAGGGGAGCAAGGAGCAGATAAAAGATCACCGCAAGGCCGAAAAAAGAGGTGGCCAGATAGACGATGGCATGGACCGGATGACGCTCGGTCACGGCAAAAAGGGTCGCAATCACCACAACGGCCGCGAGTATGTAGAATACGATCTGTTCCATAATAAAGTTAAAGTCAGGATCGAGGATCGAGGCACGAGGATCGGGGATCGAGGAAAAAGCTTGTCAGAATAGATTGAAACGGCTGGCCGTAGCTCACCGCCAGGCTTTTTGCTTCGGTCGTTGTCCTTTGGCATGCTCCCTGTTCTGCGATTTTATCCTCGTACCTCGTTCCTCTTTCCTATTTCTTCGTTCCTCGTACCTCTATCCTTGTACCTCGCTCCTTTAATTACGGCAGCAGCGTCCTCACATCCACAGGAGGATCCTCATCGGGATTGCCGCCGCGGGGGTTTACCACGCCGATACCACTGTGACGATAAAAATTATAGTTTGGATCTTTCCCGCAACCATCGATGAGCAGGTCTTCCTTTTCATAGACCAGGTCCATGATGTCCCGTTTACATATTTCAAAATCGGGTGTCATCTGGATTGCCATGGTCGGGCAAGCCTCGGCGCAGAGACCGCAAAAGATGCAGCGGGAAAAATTGATACGGAACCAGGCCGCATAACGACGGCCATTCGGCCGCTCCGCGGACTGCATGGATATGCAGTCAACGGGGCAGGCAGCTGAACAGAGATAACAGGCCACACACCGCTCCTCACCGTCCGGGTCACGGGTGAGAACAATCCTTGCCCGATACCGCGGAAAAGGGGTGCGTTTCTCTTCGGGATACTGGATCGTTACAGATCGTCGCCCAACATGGCGCAACGTCGTCCAGAACCCGAGGCCGATTGCCTTTATGTCAGACAAAAGGGACATCGCTATCTCTTCAATACATTCCTGGGAAGAAGGTTGGTTTGATTGCCGGAAAACACAGGGGCGCTATCGCGCCCCTATTCATGTATTATACCGCCACCTTGGCTCGCTGGAGCTTTACAAGCAACGCAAGTGTGTCCGGATGGTTATTGGTCTCGGCATACGTTAGAGCAGTATTCCCGGTCAGGGTCTTGGCATTCGGGTCGGCACCAAAATCCACCAGGTGGTTGATACATTCGTTGCAGCCGTAATTAGAGGCGAACATCAGGGGAGTATGACCATCACGATCGCGGGCGTCCACCGTGCACCCGCCGTCCAGAAGCGCCTTGATCACCTCCGCGTGGCCGTTAGCCGCAGCATAATGCAGCGCGGACTTCCCTTTGTTGCTCCGTGCATCCACATCCGCCCCCCGGTGGATGAGATCATTGACACCTTCGACATCCCCTGTCTTGGCCGCCTCGATAAGCGGAGTGTGGCCGTGCCTGTCTGCTGCGTTCACATTTTCAGTCATAAACACTTCCTCCTTTTGGTAAAGTGTCCTGCCATGTTCTGTGCCTTGCCAAACGAAGCCGGATATTCTTTTACGATACTATAACATCATTATGAACCACCCGGTAGCAAGAATATTCAACAGCGCGAGCGGTGTGAGAACTTTCCAGCCAAGATGCATCAACTGGTCATAGCGAAGCCTCGGCAGGGTGCCGCGCATCCAGATAAAGAGGAAGGCGAAACCGAGGACCTTGAGGGCAAACCAGACCGGTGGCGGTAGCCAGGGGCCATGCCAACCTCCAAGGAAAAAGGTTGCGGCCAGCCCTCCGAGCACCAGCATGTTGATATACTCACCGACGAAAAAAAGACCGAAACGCATGCCCGAATATTCGGCATGGAATCCGGCAATAAGCTCGCTCTCCGCTTCGGGCAGATCAAAGGGAACCCTTTTACATTCGGCCGCGATACTAATCAGAAAGATAAGGAACGCCAAGGGCTGGTAAACGATGAAAGGCACCGACGCCTGGGCGGCAACAATGTCTCCCAGACGGAAGGAATGGGCCAGCATGACAACCGGGACCAGGGAAAGGGCCATGGAAAGTTCGTAGGAAATAAGCTGGGAAAGTCCCCGAATGCCTCCAAGGAGCGAATATTTGGAATTGGACGCCCAGCCTCCCAGCGCAACCCCGTAGACAGCGATGGAAGAAAGGGCCAGAAAGAAGAGCAGGCCGATATTCAGGTCCACCACCTGAAGCGGTATGCTTCGGCCAAACAGGGTCAACGGCGGACCGAAGGGAATCACGGAAAAGGTCAGGATCGCCGGGATGGCGGCCATGGCAGGCGCCAGGTAAAAAAGCCACCGATCGGCTCCCCTGGGACAAACGTCTTCCTTGGTCAGCATCTTGATAACATCGGCCAGCGGCTGGAGGAGTCCCAGAGGCCCGACACGGTTCGGCCCCTTGCGGTCCTGGATCCAGGCGAGAACCCGCCGTTCAGCCAGGACCAGATAAGCGGCCGCCGTCATGACCACAAAATAGAGGAGCATAAGCTTGGCAAGCAACAGCAGTATGTCTAAGGTATCAGATGGCATTTCGTAACTCGAATCGTTTAGATGATATTCTGATTGCCGCTTGACGCGGATATGCTACAAAATCCGCTCCCCCTCGCCTTCCGGATCAAGATCCCGCAGAAACTCCCAGCGCCCGGAAAGGGGCTCCACAATTCGCTCTGCTCCCATCCGCTCCGCCAGATCGGCGATAATGCGCCAGGCAGGTCGAGGTTCTCCCCCCGGGGCATCCTTCCGATGCACCCGGGGAGGATGAAGTGACGGGTCGAGCCCTCTGATGGGCATGCCCGGATTCATTACCTTGCAAAAACGCTGTGCCCGACCCTCGTTATTGATGAAAGTGCCGTCCATCTCCACCCAGGCAGTGGTCGGCAGGAAGACATCGCATTTTTTCATGGCTTCGGAGGAGAACCGGTCCGCAACCGCCAGCAGCGAGATTCCGGACAGAAGCTCTTCGGGAATCTCAGTCTCAAAGGCAAGAATCCCTCTGATTTTTCCTGACCCGACCGCTTCGGCAAGAGACGTGGCCCGGTGCTCCCGGGTCAGCAGTGCCGCAGCAAAGGCATTCGGACCGGAAAGAAGGAACACGAGCTTTGCGCCGGAACGGGCAGCCACCTCAAGGTCTCTCGTTCCGGAAACCGATGGTGTACAGATAACAACCGGATTTGTGTGGCTGGTAAAGGATATGTCGGCAAGGGACGACACCCGGGTCACCTCCAGCGAAACCGATACCGCCTGCTCCTGCGGGCTATCATCCCCCACAAGAAAAATATTTGCGCCGCGCCGCCATGCCTGCCGGACCGCCAGAAGCATCATCGGACCCTGATCGCGCAGGTCGCACTGGACAATGGCTATGCAGTCGGCGTGCTCCACCTCGACCATGGAAACTGCCGTGTCCCTGGTCAGGAGTGAAACTGCCGAGGTAGTCGCTGCAGCCTCCTCTTTATCAACGAAAAAGCAGAGGGCGCCAGCTTCGAGGAACCCGGCAAGAAAGGCTGCCTGGAGGTTCCCCTCCAGCAAAAGCCGGGGGGAACCGACCACGGCAAGCGACCCGGAGCCATGGGTCTCAAAAAGTTCGCCGACACGTGCCGCAAGGGCATCTAGAGCCTCATCCCAAGAGGTCTCCCGTCCATCCAGCAGCGGCGTTCTCGGTCGATCCGGACTGTTTACCCCATGATCTGCGAAGCGACCCTTATCGCAGAGAAACCAGCCGTTTACCGCGGCATTATGCCGCGCCATGATTTTCAGCAGCTCACGATAGCGGCCCGCAGGAATGGTGGCGCAGCCGAGTGAGCAGTGCGGGCAGACCGAAGGAGCCATATCGTAGTCCCAGTAGCGGGCGCGGAATCGTGCGGCTTTATCGGTATAGACTCCGGTGGGACATAGATCCGGCAGATTGCCGGAAAAAGGTGATTCCAGGCTGCCCTCGGAAAACCTGCCGTAATAGACGGACGAAGCCCTGCCCATAACCCCCAGGTCAGTCCCTCCAGCAAAGTCCTGGTAGAAACGCACGCAGCGGTAACACTGGATACAGCGGTTCATCTCATGCTGGACATGCTCGCCCAGGTATTGGTTGATATGGGTACGTTTCTTCCCCTGGTAGCGGCGAATTCCGTGTCCGCCGGCAATGGTGTAGTCCTGGAGGAGGCATTCGCCCCCCTCGTCGCAAACCGGGCAGTCATGGGGATGGTTGATCATCAGCCACTCGATGACATGACGCCGCATGGCCACAGCATCGGCATCGGTTGTGGAAACCACCATGCCATCCTGGACAGGGGTCATGCAGGACATCTGCAAGCCCTTGACCGGGCCTTCAAGCATCTTCACGGCACAGACACGGCAGGCGCCAGCATTTCCCAAGGCCGGATGGTAGCAGAAATGGGGAATCATGATCCCCGCGCTGCGCGCTGCTTCCAGGATCAGGGTTCCTGCTGGAACATCTATCTCAATTGTATCGATGATCAGTTTCGGCATGGTACCGCTACTCACCCTCCCTGCGACCTGATCCGCCCGCTTGTTTTCTGGCGGACTTGTCCTCATACATCCGTGCGTCCGCCAGCTTCATGGTTTCTAACAGCGAACCGCCCTGATCAGCCGTGGCAATGCCAATCGAAATTGCGATCAGGTAATTGCAGCATTCCAGGTTGAACAGCGCCTCGCACTTACGGATCCTGTCCCTCACTTCAAGTGCAGTGGCAGGATCGGTACCGGGCAGAATGATCGCGAATTCGTCGCCCCCGATCCGTGCCACCACATCATCGCCGCGCACCGCACGCCGAATCACCTGGGCGGCCTCCTGGATCAGTCGGTCACCGATTGCATGTCCCAGGGTATCGTTGACCCGTTTCAGCCCATCCAGATCAGCAATCATGATGCTGACCGGAAAGCGTCGTCCCCGCACCATGCGTTCCATTTCTTCCGTGAAATAGCTGCGATTATACAGATCGGTCAGGGGATCGTGATTACTCACATAGCGGAGCCGGTCTTCCGCCTGCCTCTTCTCTCGCAGTGCCTCGATAAGCGAATTGAAGGCAATGGAAAACTCCCCGAGAAAATCGACCCGCTGGTTTAGGTCTCCGGCAGCAATCTGCTGGGTCTGCCAGGTAAGGTGACGGAGATTGGAGTGGAGCTGTTTGAAAGAGGATATCAGATGATTGCGGCGCGGAGGGTCCACATCGAGTCTGCCCAGTGAAAGGGCAGCGATGAATTCCTGAGCCTCCTTCATCTCTCCGACAAGTTTCGAGATCATGTCGGCAAGGGCATCTATCTCGGACCCTGCTGAGCCGGACAGGGTAAGCACGGTAAATTCACCACGCACCGCTCGTGCCAGTTGTTCGGTCAGCTCTCGAAGCAAGCACCGTTCCTTTTCGTTCATAGGGACCTTTCTGCAACCGGTCTTGCATCGAAACGGCAGGTCCTCTCTCCGCTAGCCCAGCAGTCGACTTCCCTGACATGAAACTCCTTGCCGGTATACACTTGGAGGACACCGGCGATGAAACCCTCATCGTATTCGCAGACCGTTTCGTCGAAAACCGGCAGACCGGAGCAGTCCAGGTCCTCGGAAACCGTCATCACCAGTTCCAGGTTTTCCAGGTCGGCCTTCTCGACCCGGAGAATCCCCACCGTGAGTGCTCTGAGCTGCTCCTGGAGCTCGGCGATGAAACCGGTAAAATCGAGTTCCGTATTGAGCGAGTTTTTGCAGAATTCGGTCCCGGCCAGCTTCCCGGCCTCCCGCAGAATGTCGCTGGCGGTTTCCTGGCCGTAGCGGGTAGCAAGCACATCGCGCAAGGTATACTGCATCAGGCGGTAGACCGCCACCTTGGTCGTATCTCCCAAGTTCGGCCGTCCCAGGGCAATGTCTCCCAGATCCTTCCATTGAAACCGGTACCCCGTTTGCTCTTCCATGGACATCAAACCTCCTGTTAAATATAAATACTTCATTCCCGGATGCTGAAAAACCGGGTTATTTTCTGAAGGGACAACACCTTTTTGCTATATGCTCACGAATCTCCTCTTCAAAATGGCGCAGCAACCCATCCACCGGCCCCATGGCCCCCGGTGCCAGCGGGCAGAAGGAGAAACTCAGAAACTTCACATGTTCCCGAAGAATTTCGATATCCTCCGGCTCGCCCTTCCCGTGCTCGATCCGTGTCAGCACTTCCCGCACAAAGGGGAGTCCCTCCCGGCAGGGGGTACACCAGCCGCATGATTCCCGGGCATAAAAGCTGATCAGGTTGAGGGTGGCGGCAACCATGCAGGTCCGCTCATCGAAAAAAATGACGGCGCCGGTGCCGAGGCGTGAACCGGCCTTGGCCACACTGTCGAATTCCATCGGAACCGACAGGTGCTGTGGCGTGAAGAACGGGGTTGAGGCACCGCCCGGTATGCAGGCCTTGAATTTTCGTCCCGGGTCCATGCCGCCGGCCGGTCCGTCGAGCATCTCTCCAAGGGTCATGCCCAGGGGAAGTTCCACGCAGACCCTGTTGCGCACATGGCCGCTGAAACAGAAAAGCTTGTTGCCGGCAGCCTCGGGAATGGCGGCCAGCCCCCGGAACCACTCCGGTCCCTTCCGGATGATGGACGGGATGTTGGAAAGGGTCTCCACGTTGTTGACCACCGTCGGACCACCCCAGAGACCCTTGACCGCCGGAAAGGGCGGTTTGCTCCGCGGGTTGGCCCGCTTCCCTTCCAGGGCATTCATGAGGGCAGTTTCCTCACCGCAGATATAGCGTCCCGCTGAAACATGGAGATCGATCTTCAGGGAAAAACCGCTGCCGAGGATATTGTCACCAAGAAATCCGGCCTGTTCCGCCTGGGCAAGGGCTTGCCGAAGATTCTTCGCCGGCGTCTCGTAGCCCCGACGAATGAAGATGAAGGCATGATGGACTCCGAGAACATAGGCTGCCAGGATCATCCCTTCAACCAGCAGCCAGGGATTATGCTCAAGCAGGACCCGGTCCTTATAGGTTCCCGGCTCCATCTCGTCGCTGTTGCAGATAAGATAGCGGGGTCCCGGCAGGTCGCGCGGCACGAAGGACCACTTCTTGCCGGTCGGGAACCCGGCCCCTCCCCTGCCGCGCAGTCCGGAGTCGATGACCAGCTGCTGCACATCAAGGGGCGCAAGTTCACGAAGAGCCCGTTTCAGGGCCTCGAAGCCTTCTGCCGCGCAATAGTCGGCATAGGTTACCGGTGTATCTGGTCTGTTCTGAGGTAAAAGGACACTTTCCATTTCGGCTCGATGTTTCTACTTGAATGTTTTCAGGATGTAATCCGCAATTTCCTTGGCCTCTGAATCCGGAATCACGTTTGTGCCGAAGCTTGTCATACCGGGGCCCGGATGCCGCATGATCCTGACGATGTCTTTCCCACTCGTAATACCGTTGCCAACCAGAGATGCTTTTTTGAGGGTCTTGGCCGGATTGATGATATTGCTGCCTTCCGGGTGGCAGACCGCACAGTATTTCTCAAAACCTTTTTTACCCACCTGCGCAGTAGTCGCGCAGGAAACCCCTGCCGTGGCACAGACAAAGGAAAAAATCGTCAACGAGACACCAAATCTCAAAATTTTCATCTACTCACCCTCCCTCTCCCGCACGCTGCGGGCAGGTTTCAGAACGGTACTTCGTCCCGTTACATTCGCTACCTTGTATCCATAAGGGAGCTCCTACTGCGAAAGTAAAGCCTTTCGCTCTTTCTCCAAAATCTCATCCACCCGGTCCTTCGTCAATTGACCATACAGGGTATCGCCGATCATCATGGTCGGCCCCTCTCCACAGTTCCCCAGGCAGGCACAGGGAATGAGGGTAAAACTGCCATCCGCAGTAGTTCCACCCGGTTCTATGGCAAGACTCTCCTTGAGATAGTCCAGAATGGCGTCGCAGCCGCAGCTCCAGCAGGAAATGGAATCACACAGGAGGATCACCCGCTTTCCCACCGGACGTCGGTAAATCATCTCGTAGAAAGTAGCCAACTCTTCAACCTGAAGAGCAGAAAGGCCCAGGATATCCGCCGCAGCGACCACTGCTTCGTCGGTCAACCAGCCACAGTGGTTCTGCAGCTCCTTCATCACGTCCACGGCCGCCTCACGGTTGGTCACTGCCGCGGCAACCCGGGCCTTCAATTCATTTTTCAGTGATTCTGGAATCATGTACAATCCTGTTCCTTGTGAAACTGCCGATACCAACTGATCCATTTAAAAAAAGTAGGCTGTTATGAAAATTCCCACCATGCCAACTACCACGACCAGTTTCAGAACCACCCCGCAGAGGAGTCCGAGCCAGGTGCCGAAACCTGCCATTCCCGACTTCAAGACATTCCCCTTTACCAGGTATTCACCCAGAAAGGCCCCCAGAAACGGACCAACGATCAGACCGGGAAGCCCGAAAAACAAACCAACCACCAGGCCGGCAGTCGCTCCCAGGAGGGCGGTCCGCCCCGCGCCCATCTTCTGCGCCCCCTTGGCCGTTGCCAGCAGATCGATCACTTGGGAAAGGACCGTCACAACAGCCAGAAAAGCCAGCACTCCCCAGCCGACCCGCTGAAAATCGTCAATCCATGCCGCCGTAACCAGTCCAAAGAACACCAGCGGCACGCCGGGCAGAATCGGCAGAATCGTGCCGGCAATTCCGGCCAATACGAGAATAAGTGAAACTGTCCAGAGAAAGATGATCATGGAACATTTTCCAACCGGGGTCGCTAACGGTCAAGGTCCGCCAGCACAAAGTCGATCGACCCCAGCACCGCCAGCAGGTCCGCCACCAGCCCGCCTCGGCTCAACTGCGGCAATACCTGCATATGGGCAAAGCTCGGGGTGCGGATACGGACCCGGTACGGCACGTTGATCCCTTCGGAGACGACGAAATAGCCGTTCTCACCCTTCGGCGCCTCGATGGAGGAATAGGTCTCCCCTTTCGGCGGGGCCATCCCCCGTGTTGCGTTGACAAAGTGGTGGATCAGGGACTCGATATCCTGGAGCGCATCTTTCTTCTCTGGCAGAACATAACGGTAGTCGTCGGTGATCCAGCGACCGTCCGGCATGTTCGCCAATGCCTGCGCCACAATCCTGAGCGACTGCTTTATCTCCTCGACCCGTACCAGGTAGCGGGCGTAACAGTCACCACCTTCGGCAACGGCTACATCGAAGTCGAAGGCATCATAGCCTCCATAAGGAATTTTCTTGCGCAGATCCCAATCGAAACCGCAGGCCCGCAGGTTCGGCCCGGACATTCCCCAGGCCATTGCCTCTTCCCGCGAGATAGCACCGACACCCTTCAGCCGGGCGGTAAAAATCGGATTGTTGCTCAGCATCCCTTCGTATTCCGCCAGTCGACCCGGCATCCAGCGGAGGAACTCGCGAACCGGCCCTTCCCAGCCTTCGGGAAGGTCTTCGGCAACGCCACCGATGCGAAACCAGGCCGGGTGCATGCGTCCACCGGTGACCATCTCAATGATATCAAAGATCTTTTCCCGGTCGGTGAAGGTGTAAAAGACCGGGGTCATGGCCCCCAGGTCGGCAGCAAATGTGCCGAGCCAGACCAGGTGGCTGGCAATGCGGAACAGCTCGGACAGCATCACCCGGATAACGACAGCCCGCTCCGGGACGGTGATGCTGCAGAGCTTCTCAACCGAACCGACGTAGGCCAGATTGTTCTGCACACCGGCCAGATAGTCGATCCGGTCGGTGTACGGCAGGAACTGGTGCCACGACTGGCGCTCTCCCATCTTTTCCGCACCGCGGTGATGATAGCCGATATCGGTGTCAACGTCGACGATCTCTTCGCCATCCAGCTTGAGGATCACCCTGAGTATCCCGTGCGTGCCGGGATGCTGCGGTCCCAGGTTGAGGATCAGGGTCTCTTCGTCAACCCGGTCGAAGAAATCCTCCGCCGGCAGCGGCTGGTGGCGGCGAGCATCCTCCGTCGTATAGGGAGCCATCTCGGTGGCGCGAAAGGGATGATCCTTGCGCAGGGGGTGGCCTTCCCAATCGTGGGGCATCAGGATGCGGCGAAGATCCCGGTGGCCGGAAAAGCGGATGCCGTACATGTCGAACACCTCCCGCTCATACCAGGAAGCGGCGGGCCAGATGTCCGTTATCGTGGGCAGTGTCGGGTAGCTGCCTTCCAGTTCGGTCTTGATGCGAAGGTGTCCGGGAACATCAAAGGAAAGAAGGTGGTAATTGAGGGTGAAGTCCTTGTGCTCTCCCCGCTCTCGGCGGAGGGAATCATCAACAGCGGCAATATCCTCCAGCCGGCCAAAGGAGGTGCCGTTGCGATTCTTCAGGTACTTCAGCACCTCCGGCACCATCTCCGGGGGCACCCGGTAGGTGGGCATGTCGGTAGCACGGAGATCCTCGCTCACCTGACCATCGAAGGCCGCCTCCAGCTCACCTTCGAGACCGAATGCCGGAAATGGATGTCGGGAAGCGGGCGGGCGCCACATCTCGTCTGATCTGGGCATCCAGAACTTCGGATGCGTCAGCGAAGTCCCGCGGATGGCAATCCCTTCCATTCCCGGACCACGCGTATCCCGTGATTTGCTTTCCCCATCCGTGAGCACCGGAGCGGTTGTTCCCTGGGTCCCGCCACCAAGATGAAGCACGGAGCGGGCCGGCCGTTCCTCACGGCGGATCTTTTCCTGGAGCTGCATCAGTCCCTGGAGGAAGGCCTCCGGACGGGGCGGACAGCCGGGCACATAGACATCCACCGGCAAAATCTGGTTAACACCCTGGACCACACTGTACACATCATACATCCCGCCGGAATTCGCACAACTCCCCATGGAGATAACCCAGCGGGGCTCGGCCATCTGTTCGTAGAGACGCAAGACTGACGGGGCCATCTTCTTGAAGACCGTGCCCGCTATCACCATCAGGTCAGCCTCACGGGGTGTGCCGCGCAGGACCTCGGCGCCGAAACGGGAAATATCGTACTTGGAAGTAAAGGAGGTCATCATTTCAACGAAACAGCAAGAAAGGCCGAAGAACATCGGCCAGAGAGAATTGGCCCGCCCCCAGTTGATCAGATCATCAAGGCGGGTCAGAAGGATATCGGGATGTGAGATGGATTCCTTTTCAGACATAGGATCTCGCGTCTAGGTTCAAGGTTCGAGGTTCAGAGGTTAACAGTCCACTGTTTCACTGTTCACTGTTCACTATTCACTGTTCACTATTCACTGTTCACTATTTCACTGCTTCACTGCTTCTTCGGTCCCCAGTCCAGTCCTCCCTTGCGCCAGAGCCAGAGCAGCCCCAGCAGGAGCACGGTGATGAACACGGTGATGTGGATGAGTCCCTGGATGCCAAGCAGGTCCCAGGCCACCGCCCAGATGAAGATAAAGACCGACTCAACATCAAACACGATGAAGAAAATGGCCACCAGGTAAAAGGGCACCGGATAGGCCAGGCGGGCCGAACCGGAAGGAAGAACCCCCGACTCGTATGCTGCACCCTTGTTGAAACCGGTGCGTTTCTCTCCCAACCACCAGGCCCCAAGCAGAAGCCCTCCCACAAGGACTAAGGCCATGGCCGTATAGACCACAAGGGGGAAAAGCTCCGAAATAGCGGACAGGTGTCCGGATATGGCTGGTCCTGATGCTGACGCCAAGATAATCCCCTTATCCGATCAGCTCGTTGACCCAGGAAAGCAGGGAGGCCTTGTCCTTGGGATTGATGATGGTGCCGAGCACCTCATCAGCCTTGAGGAGGAACAGGGTCGGTATCACCTCGACACTGTAGTTTGCCGGGAGCCGCTCGCTCAGATCGCAATTGACCTGTCCCACAACCACCTTTCCCGCCAACTCTGTTGCCACCTGTTCGATGACCGGTGACAGCACCTGACAATGATGACACCAGGGAGCCCAGAATTCAACCAGTAAAGGAAGGTCGGTTCCTTTCATGATATCCGTAAAATTTTCATCGTTCAATGCAATCGATTTCGTACTGTTTTCAGACATGTACTGTTTCCCTTCCTCGCTCGAACTACGCTAACTATTTACCCTATTCTGAACCGTTGAAAAAACGATTTGTCATCCCCGAAAGACTTCATCGGGGATCCATGTTTTTGCAGACTGGATTCCCGATTACACCCTCGGGAATGACTCTTTGGAATTGTGCCGAATAGATATAAAATACGGGTTCCTTATCTTTCCCTGAGGAAATCCGCCACAACCGCCGGGTGATCCTCGGCTTTTTTCACCGTCTGCCAGTGTTTGACCACCATGCCGTCCGGACCGACCACAACCGTTGAGCGGATCGTGCCCATGGTCTTTTTGCCATACATGACCTTCTCCCCGAATGCTCCATAGGCCTGCATCATCTTTGCCTCAGGATCGGAGAGCAGCACAAAGGGAAGGCCGAAATCGCGGATGAACCTGTCATGGGACTTGAGGCTGTCCTTGCTGACGCCCAAAAGCACCACCCCCAGTTTCAGCAAATCCTGGTGGAGATCCCGGAAACCGCAGGCCTCTTTCGTACATCCAGGGGTATTATCCTTCGGATAGAAATAGATAACAACTGTTTTTCCACTGAAGTCACGCAACGCATGCTTTTTGCCATCACTACCCTCAAGCTCGAAGTCAGGTGCCTTCTTTCCTTCCAGTGAAGCCATGTTGCGTCTCCTTTCGTACCTCGAGCAGACTTTCCGACCCTGCGACTACTGTCATTATCCTCTTCTTCCATTACCAGAAGGAGGCAATCATTTTATTTACTGATTAGCATTATTCTTCCGCTACGAAGATTGTCATCCCCGAATTTCTTTATCGGGGATCCATAATTACCTTCGGTTAGAGGCTGGATTCCCGATCAGAATCTCTTCGGGAATGACAGTTATTGCACCAAGCGAAAGATTGATACTAATCATTTTATTTTATGCGAGAAAACCAGGATTTCAAGGCATTAAATATCATTTCCGAACCACAGAGATTTTTCTTATCACACTCACATGACCCACCGCAAATCTATGATACAGTTACAAGGCAAACGATAGGCCCGTAAACGCTCGAGAGGTGCCGAATGTCCCTGAGAAACAGGATTCCGCTCAACATCGTCACTGCATATGCCGTATTTGGCACTGCCTGGATTTTTCTTTCCGACACTCTCCTCATGCACCTTTTTGACAGCACCTCAAGCATATTCCATGTGGAAATAGCCAAAGGGTCTTGCCTATGTCGCCCTGACATCGTTCGGTCTCTACCTGCTGGTTCGCCATCATGTCCGGAAACTGCTGGCGACCCAGAGCCACTATCGAAGAAGAAAAGGCCCGCTACGAAGCCATGGTACAGGCGATCGGCGACGGAGTCTCCGTCCATGATACCGAGTTCCGCATCATCTACCAGAACCGGCTCCTCAAGGAGATGGTGGGAAACTTCGAAGGAAAACACTGCTTTAACGCCTATGAAGGAAAACCCGAGGTCTGCGACGACTGCCCTCTCCTCGAGGCCTTTGCAGACGGTGAAATCCACAAGGCGGAACGGTGCATCAGAGACGGGGAGTCCGAGCGCTATTTCCATCTTACGGCATCACCGGTACGAGACAGCCAAGGAACAATCATTGCCGGACTTGAGATTGTCCGGGAAATATCGGAGCAGAAAGACATGGAGGAACGCCTGGCACACTCGGAGCGGAAGTTCAGAATGCTCTTCGACAATGCCCCCGACGCCATTTTCATCCACCTTCCGGATGGCGGAGTCCTCGAAGTGAATGACATGGCATGCCAATGGCTCGGCTACAGCCGGCAACAGCTCATGAACATGCCTCCCTGCAACCTTTCCCCTCAAGATAAATTCACCGGCATTCCGGAAAAGATGGACGAAATTCTCATGCATGGTTCGCTGGTTTTTGAGACCGATACCGTGGACAGCAACGGCAGAATCATTCCCACGGAAGTCAAGGCCCGGGTAATCCAGTTCGAAGGACAGCAGGCCGTCCTCAGCTACTTCCGGGACATAACGGAAAGAAGAATAGCGGAGAAATCCTTTCGTGAGAGCGAGGAAAGATGGCAATTCGCCCTGGAAGGAAGCGGGGATGGGGTGTGGGACTGGGATATCCCTTCAGGAAAAGTCTATTATTCCGATCAATGGAAAAATATCCTGGGATTCGGGATCGATGATTTTGACGAAAACGAAAATCTCTGGGAAAAACTTGTCCACCCCGATGACCGGGAATGGGTCCTCAAAGAGATAAAAAGACATCTCCGTTCCGAGACACCCCTCTACATGACAGAACATCGACTTCGCTGCCGGGACGGTTCATTCAAATGGATAATGGACCGCGGCAAGGTAATGGCACGAAGTGGGGACGAAACTCCGCTGCGGATGGTAGGCACGTATACGGACATCACCGATCGCAAGCGACTGGAAGACCAGCTCCGGCAGGCCCAGAAGATGGAAGCAGTGGGTGAACTGGCAGGCGGAATCGCCCACGACTTCAATAATATCCTCACCGCCATAATCGGCAGAAGCTATCTGTTACAGAACAGACTCGCCGGCAACAGTGAACTCCTCGCCCACGCCGACCAGATAGCCTACGCAGCGGACAGAGCCGCAAACCTGACCCAAAGCCTGCTCGCCTTCAGCCGTGAACAGATCATGAACCCGCGGCGGATTCACCTCAACGAAACCGTCACAAAATCAGCCAAGCTCTTCAGCAAGCTGGTTCGCGAAAATATTGAAATCTGCATCTCCCTTCCCAACCCTGATCCGGTAATACTGGCCGATGAGGTACAAATCGAGCAGGTGATCATCAATCTTGTGGCCAATGCCCGCGATGCGATCCCCCGGGACGGCCGGATTCACATCGCAACCGAAACAACTTTCTTTGACGAAAAATTCGTCAGCACCCATGGCTATGGCCGGGTCGGTGAATACGCGGTACTCTCCGTGTCCGATACCGGGACCGGCATGGACCAGAAGACAAAGGCCCGGATCTTCGAACCGTTTTTCACCACCAAGGAAATGGGAAAGGGAACAGGTCTCGGCCTCGCCATCGTCTACGGTGCCATCAAGCAGCATAACGGCCATATCACCGTGTACAGCGAGATCGGAGTGGGAACAACCATCAGAATCTATCTGCCCAGGATCGCAGAAGACGCTGACAACGAGGACAGGAAAGAAATGATGCCCCCACCGGCAGGGAAAGGGTTGATACTCCTTGCCGAAGACGAAGATGCGGTCAGGTCCCTGACAAAAACCGTCCTGCTCGAAAGTGGGTACAGGGTCATCGAAGCGGAAAACGGCATCCAGGCGGTGGAAAAATTTCAGCAGAATCGGGACGAGATCGATCTGGTACTGATGGATGTCATCATGCCGCGTATGAATGGTAAAGAGGCCTGCGACGAGATTCTGCGGAGCAGACCCGAGACAAAAATTCTCTTCATGAGTGGCTATACCGGGGATATCCTCGGACAGCAGGGACTTCTCTCCAACGGCTACGGACTGATTCAGAAACCGCTGAAGCCGCGCGACATGCTGGCAATCATCCGGGAGATGCTCTCGTAGTCTCTTTCATCTTGACCTTTCAGGTCGCGTTGAGTACTCTCAACGGGATAATTGGAGCAGTGCACAGGGAACGCCACCCTTCCCCGAGCAAAGATATCCTCCAGTTCAATCCACGGATGGGAATTCACCATGATCAAGGCTTACCTGCACACGGAAGACGCCATACTGTCACTTACGGTGGAACTTGAGCACCTGGAGTCAATCGATACATCAACCCTCCTCTGGCTAGACATGATTTCACCCACACCGGATGAGTGTATCGCCGTTGAGCGGTCCATGAAGCTGGAACTGCCGACCCGCCAGGAATCGGAAGAAATCGAATACAGCTCCCGATATTGGGAGGATGAAGGCGGCATCTGGATCAACACCTCTTTCCTTGTCAAGGAACTGGGGAAAATCAACAGTGAAACCGTATCGTTCATCCTGAAAGATTCCTTCCTCACGACAATTCGCTTCAGCGAACACCGCCTCTTCACGGAGTTCTCCCGCAAATTGCGGCTGACGCCACGCGCCTTCCACAGTGGCGGTGACGTTTTGTCCGGTATCCTCGCCATGCGGGTGGATATTGATGCCGACCTCATCGAACATCTCTCGAAAGAGATTGTCACCATCGGCAGGAAAGATGCGCATTCCTTCCACGAGCCCAGTGAATTTCTCCAATACATCACTTCCTACGAAGACATCAACATCACCTTCAGGGAAAACCTGACGGACAAACAGCGGGTCCTCTCATCCCTCCTGAAAAGCACCATGATTTCGGACAGCCAGAAAAGAGAGCTTTCCATGATGATCAAGGACGTGAACTCCCTCGTCATCTCGGCCAACTTCAACTTTGAGCGACTCGACTACCTCCAGAACCTGTTCCTGAACTATATGAGCATGGAACAGAACAAGGTAATAAAGATTTTTACCGTCATGTCGGTAATATTTCTGCCCCCTACTCTCATCGCCAGCATCTACGGGATGAATTTCCGATTTCTCCCCGAACTGCAATGGAAGATGGGCTATCCCATAGCACTTCTCCTGATCATCCTCTCCGCGATCCTGCCGATCTATATCTTCAAGAAGCGGGGCTGGCTGTAACCAGCCGTCCTCACTCGCGGCTTCAGGAACGGGTTTCGCCGCCCTTCTGGCCATAGGTGGCAAACTTCCCGATAACTGTGGACATCTCCTCGTCCGGAACAAGAACCGGCTCCCCGATACATTTCGCCTGGTAATAGATTTGGGCAACCAACTCGATCTCCTCGGCCACGGCAAAGGCTGTCGCCAGGTTCGGGCCAACCGTCACCAAGCCATGGTTTGCCAGCAACACGGCATTATAGTCGCCAATAGTCGTCGCGACATGCGCGGCAAGTTCTTCACTGCCGAAGGTTGCATAGGGTGCAAGGGGAACCTTGCGGCCGGAAAAGGCCACCAGGTAGTGAACGGCAGGAATCTCCCAATGCAAACAGGCCATCGTCGTGGCATATACCGAATGGGTATGGACAACTGCCCGGATGTCCGGACGTTGCCGATAGAGGGACAGGTGAAACCCCAGTTCGCTTGACGGCGTCCGCGTGCCCTCCACTATACTTCTCGCAAGGTCGACTACCGGGACATCGGCAGGCTCCATTTCTTCATATTCGATACCGCTCGGACTGATAGCCACAAGACCCGCGTCTCGGTCGCAGATGCTCAGGTTGCCGCCCGTTCCGGATGTCAGCCGCGCGGCAAGCATCTTCCTGCCGAATCGGACGATTTCATTTCTTTCCTTTCCCAACAACATTTCTTACCTCCCGAGTGAATATTCAACATTCTCTGAGTCGTTGGCAAAAACGTCTGTCTTCACCGAGCAGACTCTATCGGGGATCCATGGTTTTGTAGTTTGGATTCCCGATTACACCCTCGGGAATGACACCCTTGCATCGAGCTGAACAGGACCCTCCCGAATCGCACGTCCCTCGACATAATTCCCTTTTTCGACCCTCCGCTCACTGCAGCTCCAGCGGCGGCTCCGAAAGCGCGGCAAGCTGCTCGCGCAGCGCCAGGATATGCTCTCCCCAGTACCGTACGGTATTGAACCAGGGAAAGGTTTGAGGGAACATGGGGTCTTCCCAGCGTGCCGCAAGCCAGGCGCTGTAGTGAAGCATGCGCAGGGCTCGCAGGGCCTCGACCAGCAGCAGTTCCCGGTGTTGAAAATCACAAAACTCGCGATAACCCTCCACCAGTGACGCCAGCTGGGCATTTCGGCGAGATGGCTCTCCCGACAGCATCATCCAAAGGTCCTGCACTGCAGGAGCCATGCGGGCATCGTCAAAATCCACGAAGTGAGGAGCACCGGAGCGCCAAAGGATATTACCCGCATGGCAGTCGCCATGCGCCCGGATGAAGCGAACCTCACCTGCCTCGGAAAAAATTGCCTCTATGCCTTCCAGGAGCTGACGGGTCACCGCCTCATAGCTCGCCCGGTACTCATCCGGAATACAGCGCTCGCTGATGAGAGCCACACTCGCATGGCCAAAGCTTTCCACATCCAGCACCGGTCGGTGCAGGAAGGGCCGGATCGCACCAATACGGTGAATACGTCCCAGCGCATGACCGAGGGCACAAAGATTGTCCAGGTTGTCAAATTCAGGTGCATGTCCTCCCTGACGCGGATAGAGCGCGAAGCGGAAGCCGTCATGGCGGAACAGGCTTTCGCCATGAGAATCGCGCCAGGGAGCTACCACCGGCAGTTCATGTTCCACAAGCTCAAGGCAGAAACTGTGTTCCTCAAGAATCTGCTCATCACTCCATCGTCCGGGGCGGTAGAACTTCGCTATGAAGGGAGCACCGTCTTCGACACCCACCTGGTAGACGCGATTCTCATAGCTGTTCAGCGCAAGGGTACGACAATCACAGCGAAAACCGCGGCTTTCCACCGCATCCATGATAAAGCCGGGGGTCAGGGACTGGAACGGATGGGGACTATCGGTCATCTGTCCTCTCTTTCTGTCTGGGACTTGGCAGGTATCGATTTGATTCAGGCCACTACTATACCATCAATACCCTCCGCGAGAAAGGAGAAGGATAGCCGGTTCATGAGGCTGGGAATTTTCCAAATTATTTTCGGAACTATTTTCCCTGATCTCCTGTCTAAGTAAACATATGGACACATTAAACCTGACAGGGTGCCAGAAACAAGGAGGATATCATGAAAATCATTGCGGTTTTGGCGTTATTTTTGGGTATTACCACAATTGCACAGGCAGGAACCATCGGCAGCGACGTGGAGGTACAGATTCGGACGGACAGCGGCAGAATTCTCCCCTTGTATCCGGTAGCATCGGGACATCAGGCTCAGAAGGCCTATGCCGAAGCAGTAAAGGGTGAAAACTACAGCATCATGGTGCGCAACAGGCTCAACCGGCGCATCGGCATTGTGGTCGCGGTTGACGGCCGGAACATTATTTCGGGCAAGAAATCATGGCTGCGAAACACCGAAAGGATGTACATCCTGGAACCATACGAATCAGGCGAATTCGCCGGCTGGCGGACAGCAAGCGACCGGATCAACCGCTTCTTCTTTACCTCTGCCGCCGATTCCTATGCCGCCTCCTTCCGGGACGAATCGGCCATGGGAGTCATCGCCGTGGCAGTCTATCCGGAAGTGCGCCGCTACAACCCTCCCCGGTATGACTCTTCCCAGGAATTGAGCCGCAAAAAATCAGCTGGCTCCGCAGCGCCCTCCGCACGTGCAGAGGAAAAAAGCGCCGGCACCGGCTATGGCAGGGAGGAATATTCCCCGTCAACGAACGTGGCATTCGAACCGGAATCGCAGCCGGTGGAAAAAATTTTCCTGAAATACGAGTGGCGCTCCACCCTCTGCAAAAAAGGGGTCATCTCCTGCGGCTGGAGGCGAGAGCCACACAACCCAACCGCATGTGGGAGGGGGAAGGTTTTGCTCCGCCCCCCGGAGGATACTGATCAGCCGCCTGGCGATACGACCCTTTCAAAAAAGGGCAGACACGATTGCCGGAAACGCCCGAATGTGCTATCGTCTCTCACCATGGCATGAGCAGTTTTGCCTGAACCTGTAAAAACCATCCATGGAGGAGAAACAAATATGAACAGCTGTCCTTGCGGAAGCGGCGCTCCCTATGCGGATTGCTGCGAACCGGTCATAAACGGAACGCAAAACGCCGAAACAGCGGAACAACTCATGCGGGCACGCTATTCGGCCTATACAAAAGTTGCAACCGATTTCATCTTCGAAAGCACCCATCCTGATCATCGGAAGGGATATGATCACGAAGGGACAAAAGTCTGGGCGGAAAAATCAGAATGGCAGGGGCTCGAAATCATCAGCACCCGGCAGGGCGGCCCGGACGAAACGGTCGGCGAGGTGGAATTCATCGCCCGTTTCCGCGAGAAAGGAGTACCGCGCACGCATCATGAATGCGGTCATTTCACGCGTGAGAATGGGCGCTGGTACTTCACCGACGGCAGCGTAGTGAAGCCAAAGCCGATCATCGCTGATAAGTTCGGGCGAAACGATCCCTGTCCCTGCGGCAGCGGCCTGAAATACAAGAAGTGCTGCGGGAAATGACACCTTCCGCTTCCGCCCCTGCCCCCATTCCGTAAGATTTCCGCATTCTACCCCGCAGCAGGGGCTCGCGTCTGGCGAACCTCTGTTGCGGCCTTTCTGCACTTTTCTCGCATTTCCCACTCCTGAGAAAATGATCCCCTCATGCAGCAGATTACTCTCCTACCCTTGACATTTCGAAATGGTGAACTATCTGTCTAAAGAGGTGCTGCAGTCACTTGATGCGGCTGGAAGCAAGAACCAGGGGGATGCATGAAATTACTGCACGCAGCATCGCGGCTCGTGATGAAAGGTTTTATCGCAGCACATCACCTGATCTTCTTACCCTTTCTTGCAGCATTCTTCGCTTGGGGCCCCAGCCCATGCCTGGCCGCCCCTGAAGTTGAGCCTTTCGGATCCCAGGTAGACAACGCCTATCACACCCCTCTGGCCGGCGAGGCATATGCAACTACGTTTCTGGGCAGGACCATCGCTATCCCTGCCAGAAATCGCGAAAATGTCCGTTCCCTTACCTTGGGAGCAAACTTCTATGCACCCGATGTCGGAGGAAACAGCGCCTTGCCGATCGCGGCCCTCTACTGGCTTCACCAATCGGAAAAATGGTGGTTCAGGAGTGTGATCGGGGTATTCGTCAATGAGGTGGATAGTGCCCGAAACATCGGCAGATTCCAACTCCTCGGCCATTTTGACAACAACACCATTCCCTTTGCAAATACCGAGATTAAAAATGGAAAAGAAGTCAAGACAAGTTCTGTCACCTGGGGAACCGTTTCCGGATGGCTTGGCGCGGGAATCCGGATCCCGGTGGCACCGTTTCAGTCGGACAACAATCTGAGACTCCAGCTTTATTACCAGGGAGGCTATTTTTACGACAAGCGGACCAGCGACACCGGAGCGAATGTAAAGCTGCCTCCGGACACTTTTTTCCAGGGCCTGCGATTTCGCGCTCGCTACGACGGTCTCCGCCGCAACATCATGGAGTTACCCCATGAGGGCTGGGCCGCTGGTGGCGATCTTGAAATGACCTTCAGGGATAAATGGTCCGACAGCACCTTCGGTGACCTGATCTTCAAGAAGAACGATACGCAGCAGTATCTGAAACTTTCCGGATACCTGATTGGCGCCAGCGGCATCCCTTGGCTATCGGAACGGCATCGGTTTGTCGGATACCTGCACTGCGGTGTCTCGCCGATAGGGAAACTCGACAGGTTCTCCGCCTTCCGTGCCGGAGGAGGCCCGTTCCCCAATGAAAGCGACGATCTTTACCGGCTCCCGTATCCCGGGGCAGTGTTCAATGATTTTCCGGTCTCCGATTATGTGGTCGGCACCCTGGAATACCGCTATGAGCTGCTGTTTTTCATGTACCTGCACCTGCGTGCAACCTTTGCCTGGGGGGCCAACCGTCCCGATTACTCCGGATCCGAGGGGCTGCGGCTCAGGTTGAACTCGGCGGATGGCGAAGCCTTTTCCGTTGGTCTTACCACCGGCTTCTTTTATGACTCGCAACTGTACCTGGAATACGCCTACGACAACAAGTTCCTGCGGAACGGTACCTCCGGCAACAGTTTCATGCTTCTTTGGTCCAAATCATTCTGACGGGATCGTCCCTGAAAATTCTGAGGGAGAACAGAAATGAAACCTGTCCCTTTTGCGGAATTCATTGAGCACAACCGCTGCATCCTCGGCGAGGGTGCGGTCATAGAGCGCCTGCGCCGCATCCCTGGAATTGAGCTTGACCCACAGCTGGTCAACGCGGCCTTCCTCTATGACGATGCGAAACGTGCTGCGCTGGAAACCATCTGTCGGCAGTACCTGGATATCGGCCACGATTTCGGGTTGCCGCTGGTCATGTCCACTCCGACCTGGCGGGCAAGCCGGGAGCGTATCGCGGCGGCCGGTTATGGGGAATTTGACGTGAATGGCGACAATTTCCGCTTTCTCGATTCACTGCGAAGGAGTTACGGAGAGTATGCGGAGAAGGTGGCAATCTGCGGTCTTATGAGCTGTCGCGGCAACGCCTATTGTCCTTCCGAGGCATTGTCTGTTGACGAGGCGCTGGAGTTCCATTCCTGGCAGGCCGGAAAGCTGGCCGCTGCCGGGGTCGATTTTCTCCTTGCTTCCACCCTGCCTGCCTTCAGCGAGGCACAGGGGCTGGCAGCTGCCCTCGCAGAAACCGGCATGCCCTACATCATCAGCTTTGTCGTACGCCCGGAGGGGACATTACTGGATGGGAGGTCCCTGCATGATGCCATTTCTGCCATCGACGCAGCCGTAAACCCGAAGCCGTTTGCCTTTATGATCAACTGCACCCATGCGTCCCTGGCCAGGTCGGCACTGCTGCATGAAAACAATTCCTCGCCAATGGCCCGCGAGCGGATTATAGGCCTGCTTGCCAATACCGCGGCCCTGAGCCCCGAAGACCTTGACAACAGCACCAATCTGATTGAGGAAAAGCCTGAAACCTTTGCCAAAGATGTTGCCGCACTGCATAGGGAACTGGGGATGAAGATTCTGGGGGGATGTTGCGGGACCGATGACCGGCATATCCGTTGTCTGGCAGCACTGCTAGCCCGGGAAGGGTAGCACCGGGCATTCAGCTGGAAGGCAGGTAACGTGCCTCCCGGCTTGACCTCCAACGGGACACGTGCTGATCAGTGGCGAAAATGCCGGGAACACTCGGCAAGGGCTGCATCTCTGTTTTTATCTGCTGTCTGCCAGATATATTCGGGAGCTGAATAGGCTCCCGGTTGTTTTTCCACGGGACGTCCATTGAGCTTGATATAGCTCTCATACTCATCATCAGCAGCATCGACACACTTGACATATGATTCCTGGAGTTCCTTCTCATGGTCATACTTCGCCTTTTCCAACCCAAGCTGATCCCTCTTCATTTTTGGCATTGCAAAGACAAAAAAGTACGAAATCGAAAGCACAAGAATGGTAAGGAGAGCCACGAGAAAAATTGTCGGATCGGGAGAGTTCCGGCTACCCTGCTCTTTTTCAGTTTTTCCAGTTGTCGTACCTGTCTGTTCTTTCAGATTGTTTTCTTCGCTCATAGCTTCACCCACCTTGCGAATCTATCTGTACCTCACATAACGTGCTCTTCAGCATACCTCTGAAATCTGCAATTTCAATATTCCTGTGGAAGGTTTCTGCGCTTCATTCTGCTCCCCACCTGCCAAGAGGCATTTGCCGGCATGCGTCAGCGCCTTGATCTCCGCTTCTCTCTTGCTGGCGCTGCTCCTGGTGTGACCGGTTTCCAGATACAGTACCTTTTCCGGCCAGCGTCCGCGGAAATACTTTGCGCCCTGACCAGCTGCGTGCTGGAGCAGACGTCTGGTGACATCGGTGGTAATCCCGGTATACAGGGAGTTATCAGAACAAAGTATGATATAGACCTGCCAGTTCATGGGATACGAATGGTCCTCCCTCATTCAGCAGGTTCAGCCAGCCAGTTGCTTAAGGCTCTCCTGGCTTCCTGATCGACACACGAAAAAATCTGCTGCACGGTGTCGCGTGAGCAGGCGCGGGTATGCCCTGCCACCTTGACCAGCTCAAAACCGAGTTTGTCAAAGGCCGCGTAAAATGCTTGATAGAGGGGAGCGTTCGACAACAATTGCCCCGAACGCCGGGAAATAAACTTGTTGCCCTCCAGGCCTGCCCTTCTTCCCGCAAGTCCGGCAACGCACTGGGAATCGGTAAATACCTGCAGATTGCCGGGACCAGAGCAACAACATTCTGTCTGATACTTTTCCAAAGCCCACAAAACCGTCTGGACTTCGAGCTTTGTTGATGAAGTATCCGTAAATCTCTTGAAGCGGAGTTTTGCAAAAATTTCAGCCCGATCAATGTCGTGCGGCTCGTTTTCAAGGTATGACGCGGGAACGAGCAAATAGGCGCCGACCCCGCACTTGTGCTGTGGATTGGAGCTGACATCGCTGAAAAGAGCAAAGTTGTTCATAAAAACACTATTCCCCTTCCGATAGTTGGAAGGTGCCGACCAATCGGCTAAACAGGGAAGGAACCTTTGTCTCAAAGCGAAGGTGTGCGCCGCTGACCGGATGGCTAAAGGAAATCGAGCAGGCATGCAGCGCCAGGTTGGCGTACGAAGCATGGCCACTGCCGTACTTCCGGTCTCCGACAACCGGATGCCCTTTTTCCGCCAAATGTACCCGAATCTGATGCTTTCTGCCGGTTAACAGGTGAATGCGGAGCAGGCTGAAGCCTTTCTGCTCTTTTATAACCGTATAGGCCGTTTGCGACAACTTTCCCTTGGTCGGGTCGGAGGTGGAATAGACAGTGAAAGCGGCATTTTCGGCCAGATAGCTGCTGATGGTCTCCTGTGGGGGACTCAGGTGTCCAAACACCACTGCCAGATAGATTTTTGTGGTGTTCTCCCAATCGGACTGCAGGAATATTTTAGCCTGTTCGCTTTTGGCAAACAGCAGAATGCCGGACGTGTCACGATCCAGTCTATGTACGATATAGACCCGGTTGCGGGACTTGGGGTTGCCCTTGCGAACGTAGTCGTTGAGGATCGAGTGCACTGTCCGGGACTTGTCCCTGTCAGTACCCATGGTCAAAAGACCGCCTGGCTTGTCCACCACAAGTATGTCAGCATCCTCATACAGCAGCGAAACGCCTTTGGGCTGATGTTTCGGGGCCGACTGTCTGGTTGTACGCATTGCAGCCTTTTCTGTGAAAAAACCTCCGGGGTGGTCCCGGCGATCGGGTAGTGCCTGGCCTGGCCAGAAAGACTCTCGTATCCGCTTTCCTTTACGGGGAACTCTCCATCTTCCAACGCAGGTACAACTCCTCAACCTTATCCCTGGCCCACGGCGTCCTCCGCAAAAACTTCAAACTGGAAGCGACACTCGGGTTATGGGTAAAACAGCGGATATCGATACGCCTGCCCATCTCCTCCCAGCCATACAAGGCCACCAGTTGGGTCAGCATCATTTTCAGGGTCACACCATGCAGAATATCGTCGTGTTGTTGCTCGCTCATGCATCATACCTCAAAACGGGGAGTGTCAAATGTTAAAGATTGTAATTTTTGTCTGCCTTGTTCTTCTGGCCCAAGGTAAGACCACGAATAAAATTCCGCAAGAACTGGTCACCGCATTGCTTGTAGTTTCGATGTTCAACGGAGCGAAACATCGCCGACAACTGAGATTTGGAAATAGTAACACCGGCCAGCTTCAGGAAGCCGATCATCGCCTCATCATTTAGTTCCAGGGCGATTCTGAGCTTCCGCAGAATGAGGTTATTGGTCAGAGCACCTTCCTCCACCTGGACGGAATCGGCTGGCGTGTCTTGCCTGCCGCGCCGGTAACTGATCAAGCCATCCAGGAATAACCTCATTACCGTATCATCACAGGCCACGAAGCCCTGTTCGTCGTCTTTTTTTAAAAACTTCAGCGCATCGGCCGGGCCGATTTCATAGCCTGCCAGCGCAAATATTTCCGTCATAATGACGCCGTTCAGATTTAAAGCATACCGGAGCCGGCGGAGCAGATCGTTATTGGTCATGGTCAAAATCCTTTGCAAGGAGAGTTAATGTTCGGAAATGTTCCAACAAAATTAATCCTGATTAGCGTCAATCTTCCGCCAGTTCCAAAAACTGTCATTCCCGAAGAGATTCTGATCGGGAATCCAGCTTCTAACCGACTGAAATCATGGATCCCCGATAGAGACATTCGGGGATGACAATCTTCATAGCGGAAGAATACCGATAATCTGGAAATGAATAGTATTCCTCCGGAGACCCAAATACAGTACTGTCCCGCGCTGGGCGGGGACTTTCTCGAAGACTCTCGTACGGCTTCAATGCAAGGTGGCAACAGAAAGGAAATCGCCTGAATCCGGCACGTTGCCCGGCGGCCTGATGAATGCCAGAAAGCGCTCCTGCAGACGGTCGGCATGCTCGACCCACCCCGTGCGGCGAAGGATCTCGATCACGCATTCGGCCGTACAAAGGCAGGCTTCTTTCTGGTTTCTTCTCAGGTTGTACAGCGATGAATTTCCCGGCGTGAGAGCAACCCGTCGTGCCTTTCGCAGGTAGGGACTTCGCTGGTAAATCCTGCGGGCCTCTTGCCAGGTGCCGTCGATCAGGATGAAATGCGTGAAGTCGGACAGATTGTCATTGCTGTCGTCGCACGACCCGGGATAGACCAGCGCCACGCCCCCCGCCTCGATCTCTTCCACAAGCCTGGCAGGGGGATTGAGCCGGTCCCAGCGAGTCTGCTCAGCCGCATTCCCCAAAATTTCCATCACCAGCTGGCCGGTATTGGAGCTTTTGTCAAATTCCTTGAAGTGAGTCAACAGGGTAAACTTCATCCGTCTACGGTACCATGGAGCGTTCAAAACGACAACGGAATCAACACAGCGCAACGTGCCATGGCCCTGGGGAGGTAAGGGGGAAACCACAAAAAGACGTTCTGGTGACTGGGGATAATGAAATCCGTTTTGTCGCAGGATCGGATCACTGCCATCTGGCTTCTCTGTACCCGTACAAGCTAAATTCTTGACTTGCCGGTTCCTCCGGGTTTACTTTGCGGCGTACCCGAAAATGTTTTTACCGTATTTCCTGTACCCGGGCATCCCGAAGCTCCGAATCACTCAGCCTTTTTCGGGCGTTACCCGACTTCCGCATGGCGAACCCCTTTTCCGGAAAGGTGCCCATATGTCCACCGACTTAAATCCCGCGCTCTGGCTGGGGCTGCTGGGGCTGTTGCCTCTTGTGCTCTACATCGTACTGGTCTTCCGCAATGTTGATATTCTGACGGCAACGGCAATCTGCGTCGTAGCGGGCGCACTGCTCAGCCACCAGACCCTCGTCTCCTTCGGGGCGGCACTGGCGAACGCCATGGGTTCCTTTCTCGCCCTGGTCGGGCTGATCATCATGCTGGGGCGAGGGCTGGGCGAGGTACTGAACGCCACCGGGGTGTCACGCGTTATCGTCTACCGGATCATCCATTCCATCGGTGTGGACACGGAAAAAAAGGCCATGTTCGGCATCATGCTGTCCTGCCTGGTCGTGGTCGGCCTGCTCGGCACCATGGCAGGGGGCAATGCCGTCATCGCGCCCATTGTTTTGCCGATCGCCGCCGCGGTCGGACTGTCGCGCAGCACCGTGGGGGTCATTTTCCAGGCAGTGGGAGAAGAAGCTTTGATCCTTGGCCCTTTTACCCCCCCGGTCATTACCCTGCTCGGCCTGACGAAAATAAGTTACGGGGAAATGCTGCTGTTCGTCTCCGGCCCGGTCGCTGCCATCACCCTGCTGGTCACCTGGTGCGTGATCCAGCGGATCCAAAGGAAAACCAGGGACATAAACCCATACGAAAAGCCGGACGAAACAGTTCGTTTCGAACCGACACCCAGGAGCCGTCGAGCCACCACGGTATTCGCTTTCTCCTTCCTGGCAGCGGTGGTTTACGGCATAATCGTCAAGGCCCCCACGTCATTCGTCGTCGTCATCATGCTCGGCCTGTCCTTCATCACCGGGATGGTAGGAGGCTTGAAAGCGGACGAAATCCTGAAGCTGGTCGTCAAGGGAATGGCAGGAAATGTCAACCTGTTTCTCCTGTTCCTGCTTCTGGATCCGTTCATACTGTTCGTGGAAAAGGCAGGCGGCTTCACGGCCCTGACCACGCTCCTCAAACCGTTGATGGAAGTGGGCGGCAAATCGGGCATCGTGATAACCGGCGGATTCCTCGGCGCCTTCGGCATCAGCGGTGCAACGGTCGCCACCTTGAAGCTGCTGCACGAAATGTTCAACCCGTTGTTGACAGGCTATGCGGTATCGATGCTTGCCTGGTCACTGGCATTGGTCGTGGCCACCAGGGTGCACAATTTCGTATTCCCGGGCGCAAACATGCTCAGCTCTCTCGGCTTCGCCGAATCGGACGACATGCGTTCCATGCTGAGAAACGGCTGGATTGTTGCTTCCTGCCAGCTCCTCTTTCTCACGGTATTCAGCGTATTTTTCGCCTGAGCGACGATCGGTGGCGTCACAACCTAAAGATCAATTTTGTATCGGTACAGGCTTTTTTATCAACAGTTACCAGCCGAAAAGCCGGGGAAAACTAAAAACCTGAGGAGGAACGCTCCTATGTATACCGCAATAGACAGCCATGTGGATCTTCTCTACGACCTGATCCGTCACCACCCGGAGACACCTTTCGAGGAAACACGAGACGCCTGGATCAGCTTGCCGAAACTTGCCGCCGGCAGGGTCCGGGTCATGGTCTCGGCCCTTTATTGCAAGGACGACTTCAACGGGCCGATAAAGGCAGCGGACAATCTTCGCTACCTCCTGAGCTACGCCGGGCAGAATATCCGGAAGCTCACAACCATAACAACAGCAGAGGAGCTTGAAACCTGCTATTGCGGCACGGGAACGCCGGGTGTGCTGACACTCCTGGAAAACGCCGATGCCTTGCTGGAATTCCCTCCCGAAGCGCTTGCACGTCAGGGAGTGCGAATGGTCGGATTGACCCATGTGGGGAAAAACCGCCTGGGAGACGGAAATGCGGTCCCCCACCCCGAAGGATTGACCAAAGCGGGTCGCAATCTGGTCGCGGAACTGGACCGCCTCGGGTTTGCCATCGATACAGCTCACCTCTCTGACCCCTGTTTCAGGGATGTCAGCGAAACGTTTCCCGGCAGGCTCATTTCCACCCATACCGGCTTCCGGGCCCATTGTAACATTCCCCGCAACCTCTCGGACGAGCAGGTGCGGACCATCCTCTCCCGTGGCGGCGTTGTCGGTATCGCTGCGTACCCAGGCATGCTGTCCCTGGACGGGAAGGCCGATCTATCCATCTTCTTCCGCCAGATTGACTGGTTCGTGCAGAAATTCGGCTCCGCCGGAATCGGCCTGGGTTCTGATTTTGGTGGTTATGACACCGTCTGCGAAGGGTTCGAAGACCATTCTCAGCTGCCTGCGCTCGTCGAATTGTTCGCCGATGCGGGGTATCCCGACAGTGCCATCCGCGACATCATGGGTGGCAACTGGTTCAGGTTTTTCCTCGACCTGCTGAATGATTGAACCGTTGCGGCCTCGGAGTCCTGCCGCAACGTTCAGGCTTTTCTCTGCATATTCGCTGCAGAATCAGAAAAGGCGACCGAATGGCCGCCTCTCAAACTGGGAAGAGAAATCATGGGAGCTTATTTCACAAGCTCCATTACCGGATGTAATACCCCGCGGCCTTCCAATTGCCATCCTTCTCCATCATGAAGGTAACGGTTTCAATTGCTGAATTCTTGTGCTCAAAAGATGTCCTGAATCTAATGACCACATACAAGGCATCCGGAGCACCGGGCAATTCCCGCATGCGCTTTGAAGATATTGCCCTGCGTGACACAAGCCTGCCAAGGGGTTTGCGTACACCGGTCAGGGAGGCTTGCCAACGATCCCGACTGATGGCGCCCCGAAAATAGGCAGAGGCTTCCTGCCAGCTTTTTGCATACTGTCCCTTGTCGATAACCGACAGCCAGGAGTGTGCAGCCGAGATGGCAGCTTTATCCGTTCCGGTCCCTGCCCATGAACAATGGAAAGCGGCGACCATTGACAAACCGAATATCAGGAAAATTGTTAGAGTTTTCATGCCCCTCCCTCGACACAACCAGGTACGCAAAAAAGGTTGGGTCTCCACATAGTATAAACAGCCCTATGGTACGATGTCGGGTTCCTGCTATTTTCTCTGAATGGGTTTATCGCTTGGCCTGCACCATTACCTGTGTAAACAGGGGGGAAACGATGTCAGCTTTAACGGAAGAGACAATTTGCAGGTCGCCGCATAGCTTCCATCCCCGTGCCAAAAGTTCCTTCACCTTCATTTTCAACTCGTTTACATTATGTTCACTAATAATCTCATAGTCATCAACTTCATGATACATTTTGCGTGCCTCCTTTACATACTTTTCTTTTAAGACAGGGTAATGGTTCAGTCTTCCAGAACTGCAGGAACTCTAATCCCACTTCTCGTACCGTAGCCAAGGTACTGGTCATCACTCCTGAACCAGCACCTTTCCGGCAGTGTATCTATTTTGCAATAATACCACATTTAGAAATTGTTCAGCGTTAAAGCTTAGGCCAGTACTCACTTTTTTAACACTTGCACGAATTTTTGCATAATAAATAGCTGCCATAGTGACACCTCCCTGCTTACCAGAACCCCCTTCAGGGCTCATTGCCTGATCCGCGCGCAACACTCTCCGCCAAAACCCTCCGATACGAGAGTGTCTGGGCATCAGCAATTGAATAGCCTCGTTTCCGGAGAAGATAGACCTGCTTGCAGAATATCTTGCTTTCCTCGTAGCTTAGCTCTTGATAGTCCGGTGCAGGGAGAGTGCAGCATAGGGATACCATGTAAATACTCCTCCGTTAGGGAGCAAGGATACTCACCATGTGCGACAGGATACTTCTCAAGCACCGATGAATCATAAACAGTCTGAGCATTCCAAAGTCTGTAACCGTATCTCCACATTCACCTGTGGAAACATTGTGGATAAGTCTGTTGGGATCAAAGCAAAGTAGTGTATTTTGCTGGAAGGTCGGCACATTGCCATTTATGTAGTCACAGATCATAATTACAATAATATCATATACTTACAATAATACTCGCAATTCCAGCAGGTTACAAATATTAGTTTGCCTACTGATAATCAATATCATTTACAATGCATTTTGGCTGGGGATAAAGGTAGGCATTTTGTCACAGAATTGTTTCACCGATGTTCTGAACCATGGTTGAGATTCTGAAACCGGAAAGCATTCCTGTCGGCACCTTGGTCACGTGTCTCGTTCACCCGCTGGATGCGAATAGGGGCCGGTGAAAATGACGTGCAACACATAACACCTGGCAAAATCGACAAAATCGGTCCTCGCCCTGCCGGATTTTCGCTTTGATTTCCTAAGTCCGACAGGCACCTGGCATGAAGTTATTTCTGAAGAGGAATTATAGCTGCAGAGGACAAGTCCCCTAACCTGGGCAGAAGAGATGGCCGGCAGGGTCAGGGGCCTTGAAGAGAATATCTTGGTGGAGTATAGAGCAGAATCAATACCCCCAGTTTTTCGCTCAACCCCATAACCGGCGACACAACCATGATATCCCCGTTTTCCTGGGTGCTGAGAATCGTTTTGTCCTCTTGAAGTACTGACGGAGGAAAGACGCTGGCAACCGAAGCGCCTTCAAGTTTCTTGTCTGTTGCAGCCACGATGGTGCCATCGGGTTTCGCAACAACGATTTCCTTCACATTCTGCTCTTTAACGAACTGGGTAAGATAGAGGTTGATCTGGTTATAATTACCTCCCATCATCTCCGTGCGCACCGCCCAGACCAGCGGCACGACTGCCAGCCGTAGAAGCGATTTATTCTGATCTGTTATGATCTGTCCGGCCCTTTCCGTCAGCTGAGCCTTTGCTCTGTAAACTGCAACGTTTTTCCAGAGATACATCCCTGCGATGGCAAGAACCAGAAGAAAACAGCCAATGAGACGCCAATGGGCAATGATAAAGGATTTGTTGGCGTCCTGTTCCGGTTGATGTCCGTTGCGTGCCGTGGAATCGGGTATTGTTTCCTGCTCTTTCGTATCGTGGGCCATGTCGGACCTCCTGTTATCATCAAAACCGTGCATGGCCAGAACGCGCCATCTTTCCCCCCGCACAAACAGTAAGACAGACCATGCCGTCCATAAAGGGACCCTGACATCTCGGGACCTGAACTGCATGTGGCCAGTCATCATGCGAGGCTTGTTGGAAAGGCACTACCGGCTTACCGGCGAGGCTTGTCCAGCAGCGGCTTGAGAAACTTTTCAAAAACAACCTTCTGCTTGGCGGTCAGCAGCTCGAAATCCCCTTCGTTGTCGAGCAGAAAGGTGCCGACACCGATGACCGTTTTAACAAGATAGCCGGTCCCGGCAACACTCTCTTCAATCTCATTCCCTCGTTTGCTGATCACGTTTTTCAATAATTTCAAGTCTACGTTCATGTGCGTTACTCCAACAGAAATAATGTAATGCAGGACTGTCTCGGACAGCTCTCCTGTTTTTTCTCTTTAGTGTATCTATGTAAGTTTGCTGATCAGCCGGCCATCAATATCCCAGTCCTCTACCGTAATAACCATCTTGCCATACAACTCTGGGTGAAGAGGGTTGAGCAGCAAATTCCAACCACGACCTGGCGGGGCCATGACAGATGGTACTCTCAGCACAGACGCTTTTGCGTCGTGTATCCATTCCTGTCCAATACGTGCAGTAGCAGGCTTATGAGGAAAGGATCTCCAATCAGGTGGCAGCTTGTCAATGTCTAAAGTAAGAATTGTCAGAGTGTCCGGGATCTGAATCGTCACGAGCTGGATACCCGGCGGAGCGGTTGAAAGATCGAAACCGGGCAGAGTCTCGAGCAGGGCCAGGGAAGGATGCTCCGATGTATAGATGACTTGAGATCCTCGTTCATTCCATCGACCGCCTGCCAGACGGGCCCCCTCCCCACTCAGATCCAATGCGTATTTCCCGGGAGCAATTCTGTACGTCAACATCAGACAAACACTCCATGTTCAATGCGAGTGAGAGTGTCCTGAACCAGATCGATGCCTTCCGTAGTGTCAAGTAGTGCCCAGGGAGTCTGGTCGCCTAACGAGTAGTTCGGAGACCTCAACCAGCGCATTGCCTTCTCGAAATCTGCAAAGACTTCAACGCACCGTTGATAAACTTTGGTAATTTGGACCAGATGATCGGATTTTCCAACATCAAGCTTTTTTGATGCAGCTCTTTGTGCCGTCCTCGGATTGAGGCGCAGCAAATTGTATACTTCCGTCTTGGGCACCTGCAAAACGTCGGCAAATTTGCTGATAGAACTTCCAGGGACTCCCTCCCTGATAAGGTTTATTAGCCTCATTGGATCAGGTTCGTGGTTGTCGGGCTTGATTGAAAAAACAACAGACCAAACTTCACTTTCGTTTATGTCCGGCATTTCTTCAACTTTGGCTGTTTTCGGTTTCATAAACACCTCCACATGCGTCATATTGTCGCATGCGTTACGTCGTTTTGCAAGATCATAGTAGAATATGCTTACCCTTCCCTATGTTTTATGACGGAGGGTTATTTAAAACAATCCTCTTTCCCCTTTTACACAACGTATTGTGGATGCCACCAGAGTACCTGGTTTCACATCTGGAATTTCCGGATGGAAACTACCTAGTTGCTGAGGTATCGAGGAAAGTCGGTATACCCCACTGCCCCCAGAGAAACCGAAAACCAGACATCAAGATCAGCGGGAGGATTCAGAGGCCAGCCGTTGGCGAAACGCTCCACCAGGTCGGGATTACTGATGTATGGCCTGCCGAAAGAGATCAGATCCGCGTCACCGCAACTGATCGCGTCTTCCGCCTTTTCCCTGGTGTACCCACAGTTACCCATGAGTGGCCCATGAAACACCGACCTGAATTCCGACAGGGTCATGGGTAGACCCAGATCGTGAAACCCGAACTCGAGACCGTCTACTACGTGCAGATAGGCAAGATTGTAATGATTCAGACGTTCCGCCACATAGATAAACGTCTCGCGGTAGTCGGGAGAGCCCATGTCATTGAAATTGCCGTTCGGTGAGAGATGGATTCCGACCCTGTCGGACGGCCAGACTGAGAGGACCGCATTCAAAACCTCATCCAGTAACCGGTAGCGGTTCTCCGGATTCCCTCCATAACGATCGGTTCGCTGGTTGGTCCTGGACTGCAGAAATTGATCAATGAGATATCCGTTGGCCGAGTGGATCTCCACACCGTCGAAGCCTGCCGCCATTGCCCGCCTGGCTGCCACTCGGTAGTCTTCCACAACCGTCAGTATCTCATCTGTTTTCAGTGCACGGGGCGTTTCATAGGGCTGCTTCCCCATGGGAGTGTGGATGTAATCCCCGTTCAGCCTGACCGCGGAGGGGGCTACCGGCAATTCCCCGTTGTCGTGAAAGCTGCTGTGGGAAGCTCGTCCGCAGTGCCAGAGCTGGAGAAATATCCGGGTTCCGCCGGCATGGACGGCATCGACAACCATTTTCCAGGCCTCGGCTTGTTCAGCGGAATATATCCCCGGACTGTTCAGCCAGCCAATCCCCTGTTTCGATACCACGGTCGCCTCGGTTATGATCAAACCGGCTGTGGCTCTCTGGACATAATACTCAGCCATCAACGGATTCGGCAATCTCTCCACGCCCGCCCGGGAACGCGTCAGGGGTGACATGACGACCCTGTTTTTCAACAACAGCCCATGCAGATCAAAGGGGCTCAACAGGGCACTGGGACAGATCTCTTTGCTTTCTGTCATGATCATTCTCCTTGGAACCATCAGTAACGAAATATCTCCTTAATTTTTCACATGCCAGCACCTTGAGCCCGACCAGAAAGTTTCAATATTCATTCAAAAACAAGCCTTTACGACGCCTCCATCCACACGCAGCGCGGCTCCATTGGTCGCCGACGAAAGAGAACTGCATACATACGCAACCATTGTTGCGACCTCGTCGGTGGTGGCAAAACGTTTCAGCAGTGAAGTCGGTCTGATTTCCTCGAAGAATTGTTTTTCGAATTCCGCGAAAGATTTTCCTTTGCTCAGCTTGGTAACGAACTCTTCGACTCCGGCTGACAACGTTGGGCCGGGAAGCACGGCATTGGATGTAACGCCCGTACCAACGCAGGTTTCGGCAATGCCGCGCGAAACAGCAAGCAGGGCGGTTTTACTCATGCCGTAATGGACCATTTCCGCCGGAATCTGTATGCCGCTCTCGCTGCTTATGAAGACAAGCCGCCCCCAGTTGCGTGATTTCATACCCGGACAGGTAGGCGCGGGAAAGTCTGACCGCGCTCAGGACATTAATCTCGAAAAAGCGGCGCCACTCATCATCGCTTATTTCCTCGAACGGCTGCGGTTCGTAAATCCCGAGGCTATTGACAAGTATGTCCACCGAAGGATAGCGCCGGATGATTTCAGAAGCGCCTTCCGCCGTGGCAAGGTCGGCGGCGAACCCTTCAACTTCGGCGTCCGGTACGGCTGCGCGAAGTGAAGCCAGCGCTTCCGTAACCGAAGAGTCTGTGCGGCCGTTAACGAGTACCCGGGCGCCTTCCGCAGCAAGCGTCCTGGCAATGGCAAAGCCGATTCCCTTTGTGGAGCCGGAAATCAACGCCAGTTTGTCTTTCAGTCCGAGATCCATGCACATTCCTCCCTTCCGCTCTTGCAAAGCCCGTTGCATTCGGCCTCCATTAAAAAATATCACTCAACGGCAAAGATACAACAGCACAATGATGGTACCTTGCGAAATAGTGGACTGATGTTGCCGCTTTATCTGTCACATACTGTTTGATTGCATTTGGCCGGGGATACACGAGGCAAGCTAAAATTGGGCGGTTGCGCGGAATGCTATTTGTGGCATTCTTGATAGGTGTCATGACAGTCCGCTGGGAAACCTTTCAGGACACTCCCAGCAATGATCTTCACTTCGGCCGGCCCGATGCAACGCTTGATCGCTGTACGACCCCCGGCAACCGAAGGAGTCGCGCCGGATAAAGTCCTCGACAAGGACACCCAAACACTGACCCTTTCAATCATTAGCAGCAACCATACCCGCCAATCGGGCTGGTTCTGCCTTTTTCGGAGGTACATCGTGGCAAGAAATCTTGCAACAAAGATACTGGAAGCCCATCTTGTTGAAGGCAACCTTACGCCCGGAGACGAGATCGCCATCAGGATTGATCATACCCTGCTCCAGGACGCAACAGGCACCATGGCCATGCTGGAATTCATGGCCACAGGGACACCCCGGGTCAAGGTGGAGCTCGCAGCCCAGTATATCGATCATAATCTGCTGCAGACCGACTTCAAAAATGCCGACGACCACGCCTTTCTGACCTCGGCAGCACGGAAGTTCGGTCTTTACCTTTCCAAACCGGGTAACGGTGTCTCGCACCAGGTCCACCTGGAGCGTTTCGGCGTTCCGGGCAAGATCCTTCTGGGCGCAGACTCCCATTCGCCGACTGCAGCCGGCCTGGCAATGATCGCCATCGGCGCCGGAGGACTTGACGTTGCCATGGCCATGGCGGGTCATCCGTTCCGCCTCCCGTGCCCGAGAATCATGGGGGTGAAGCTTACCGGCAAACTCCCTGACTGGGTCTCGGGAAAGGACCTGATCCTGGAGATGCTGCGTCGACACACGGTACGGGGAGGTGTGGGCAAGATCATCGAGTATTACGGCCCGGGCGTGGAAACCCTCTCGGCCACCGACCGCGCCACCATCGGCAACATGGGAACTGAGCTGGGCGCAACCAGCACGGTCTTTCCTTCGGACCGGCGCACCAGGGAATTCCTCGAGTCACAGGGCCGCGGAGATGCCTGGCTGGAGCTCTCGGCTGATCCGGGTGCAGACTACGACGACCACGACGAGATCGATCTTTCCACCCTGGAACCGCTCATCGCCTGCCCCTCCTCGCCGGACAACGTGGTGCCGGTCAGGGAAATCGAGGGACTGAAAGTCGACCAGGTAATAGTCGGCAGCTCGGTCAACTCGTCGTTCCGTGACCTGATGACGGTCTGCCGGGTGCTCGACGGCCGCAAGATCGCTCCCCACGTTTCGTTCAACATCAATCCCGGCAGTCGGCAGGTCCTGGAAAACGTTACGGATCAGGGTGGCATTATCCCGCTGCTGATGGCCGGGGCGCAGATCCACCAGCCGGGCTGCCTGGGCTGCATCGGCATGGGCCAGGCCCCGGGAACCGGCCAGATAAGTCTGCGCACCTTTCCGCGAAACTTCCCCGGCAGGAGCGGCACCCTGAACGATAAGGTCTACCTCTGCTCTCCGGAAACTGCGGTGGCGGCGGGAATCTTCGGAGTGGTGACTGATCCGCGCAAGCTCGGCGAACTGATGCCCTGGCCGAATGTCGGGAACCCCGAGAAATACCTGGTTGACGACTCAAGCATTATTCCGCCAAGTGGTGACCCCGCCGGAGTGGAGATCGTCACCGGTCCCAACATCATTCCGCTCCCGGAGTTCGAGGAACTCCCCGACCACCTGAGCATCCCGGTCGTAATCAAGGTCAACGACAACATATCCACAGACACCATCATGCCGGCCGGCAACAAGGTCCTCCCCTTCCGGAGCAACATCCCGGCCATCAGCCGTTTCGTTTTCAGTCAGTTGGACCCCGACTTCGCCGACCGGGCCGAGTCAGCGGGAAACGGCATCGTGGTGGCAGGCGAGAACTACGGCCAGGGCTCTTCCCGCGAGCACGCCGCCCTGGCGTCGCGCTACCTCGGCATCCGCGTGAAGCTGGCAAAAAGCTTCGCCCGCATCCACAAGGCAAACCTGGTCAACTTCGGCATCCTTCCGCTGACCTTCAGGGACCCGGCTGACTACGACCTGATCAAGCAGGGGGATACCCTGACCCTCCACGGTCTGCGCGAACTGGTTTCGTCCGGTGCAGAGGAGATACCGGTGAACCTGGGCGATAAAGCAATCATCGGTATCCTGCGGGTCTCGGATCGCGAACGAAAAGAGCTGCTGGCCGGTGGGGCATTGAATTTTGTCAGAAAAGGCTAACTCTTTACAGAATTCTCTGTGAACTCTGTGTCCTCTGTGGCAAAAACACGTTGTTGGGTTTTTATCGAATACGGGAGAACCAATGAAAGAAGGATACTCGCCGGGAAAACTCCTCCGGACCGCCGTGGAAACGGAAAAGCCCTTGCAGGTAGTCGGCGTACCAAACGCCTATACCGCTGTCATGGCTGAAAAGGTCCGGCTTCCTTGCCCTCTACCTGTCAGGCGCCGGCGTGGCGAACGGCGCCTTCGCACTGCCGGACCTCGGCATGACCACCATGGTCGATGTACTGGAAGAGGTACGACGCATCACCGGCGCCACCCTGTTGCCCCTGCTGGTGGATTGTGATACCGGTTTCGGTGGGAGTTTGATGGTCGGCCGCACGGTAAGGGAGATGATCAGGGCCGGTGCAGCAGGAATTCACCTGGAAGATCAGACACCGAACAAGCGTTGTGGGCATCGCCCGAACAAGTCGCTGGTTCCCGTGGAAGAAATGCTGGATCGTATCAAGGCAGCGGTTGACGCCAGGAGCGACCCAGAGTTCGTGATCATGGCCAGGACCGACGCCTTTGCCGTGGAAGGAATGGATGCCGCTGTCGAACGCGCCTGCTGCTATCGGGATGCGGGCGCGGACATGGTCTTTCCCGAGGCGCTGACCGCACCGGACCAGTACCGGGCCTTCGCCGATGCGCTGGGAGTTCCGATCCTGGCCAACCAGACCGAGTTCGGTGTCACCCCGCTGTATGGCCTCAGAGAGATGGCCGAGGCAGGTGTAAGCCTGGTCCTCTATCCCCTCTCGGCTTTCCGGGCCATGAACGCCGCGGCGCTCATGGTCTTTCAGACAATCAGGATGGACGGTACCCAGAAAGGGCTGCTCGACTCGATGCAGACCCGCTCAGAACTGTATGACTTTCTCGGCTACCTGGAATACGAACGTAAACTCGACACAAAACCCTCAAAGGAGGATCACCCATGAAAAACAACATCGTACCAGGGCTTGCTGGCATTATCGCTGACCGGACCTCCATCAGCACGGTGGGCAAAACCGGCCTGGGTCTCAGTTATCGGGGATATTCCATCGAAGACCTGACCAGGGAGGCGGAATTCGAGGAGGTCGCGTACCTGCTGCTCTACGGCGAACTGCCCACGAAGAGCGAATTTGACGCGTTTCGCAAACGGCTCATCTCCCTGCGCAGCCTGCCCACCCGCCTAAAAAACATCCTGGAACAGGTGCCCGCAGAGGCCCACCCCATGGATGTCATGCGGACCGGCTGCTCGGCCCTGGGTGCCATGGAGCCGGAAACTTCGGAGGCCGAACAGCTGAAATGCATGGAACGGCTCCTCGCCACCCTGCCCGGCATGCTTCTCTACTGGCACCATTTCCACACAAGTGGCAAGCGGATCGATACGGCCAGTGATGAAGGGCGCCTGGCCTGCCATTTCCTGAATCTTCTGCACGGCACGTCGCCCGGCAAGGAAGCGTGCAACGCGGTCAATGTATCGTTCATCATCTATGCCGAGCACGAATTCAACGCCTCGACCTTTTCCGCCCGGGTAACCACCTCCACCAGGACCGACTACCATTCCGCCATCACCGCCGCCATCGGTACCCTGAAAGGACCTCTTCATGGTGGCGCAAACGAGGAAGCGATGAAACTCATCGACCGCTTCAAGACTCCGGACGAAGCGGAACAGGAGATCCTGCAAATGCTGGAGAGAAAGGAACGGATCATGGGTTTCGGACACCGGGTCTACAAGGAAAATCCCGACCCCCGTTCCAACATCATCAAGGCCTGGTCCAAAAGGATCGCCGAGGAGACCGGCCACGAGCTTCTTTACCAAGTCTCCGAACGGATAGAAGAAGTGGTGATGCGCGAAAAAGGGCTGTTTGCCAACGTGGACTTTTACAGCGCCTCGCTCTACCACATGTGCGGCATACCGACCGCCATGTTCACCCCGCTATTCGTATTTGCCCGGGCAGCCGGCTGGTCTGCCCACATCATTGAGCAGCGGGCCACGGGAAGACTTATCCGTCCCACCGCCGAGTATATCGGGCCGAAGCCGAGAAAGTTCGTGCCGATTGAGAAGCGTTAACAGATAAAAAGCGTTTAAAACTGTCATTCCCGAAGAGATTCTGATCGGGAATCCATCTTCCAGCCGACTGAAATCATGGATCCCCGATAAAAACATTCGGGGATGACAATCTCGATAGCAGAAGAATAGCGCCAATCAGGTTCTGAATTGATTCTTTTCTTGTCAGGAGAGAGGGCATGACTCACAGCAGCGCCGATAGCAATATCCGTCCTCCACCCGACCGAGAACTGGTGGAGATTGCCGATTATGTGGCCGATTATGTAGTCACCAGCAGTGAGGCCTTCGACACCGCCCGTCTCTGCCTGATGGACAGCCTGGGCTGCGCGCTGCTGGCCCTGTCCTATCCTGAGTGCACGAAACTCCTGGGCCCGGTCGTGCCGGGGGTATCCGCCTGTCCCGGCAGCCGGGTACCGGGAACCGCTTTCGAGCTTGACCCGGTTACGGCGGCCTTTAACATCGGCACCCTGATCCGCTGGCTGGACTATAACGACACATGGCTGGCGGCCGAATGGGGCCATCCCTCCGACAACCTGGGCGGGATCTTGGCGATTGCCGATTATCTGAGCCGGAAGAATTTCCTTCAGGGCAAGGCGCCGCTAACCATGAAAGACGTCTTGACCGCCATGATCAAGGCACACGAGATCCAGGGGGGGCTGGCCCTGGAGAACAGCTTCAACCGGGTCGGTCTCGACCACGTGGTCCTGGTCAAGGTGGCGACAACCGGCGTGGTCACCTCTCTCCTGGGCGGCAGCAAGGATCAAGTGATAGCCGCCCTCTCCCAGGCCTGGATCGATGGACAGAGCCTCCGCACCTATCGGCATGCGCCAAATACCGGTCCGAGGAAATCGTGGGCCGCTGGAGATGCCACCAGCCGCGGGGTGTGGCTGGCACTGCTGACCATGAGGGGTGAACCGGGCTACCCGAGCGCCCTGTCCGCGAAAAACTGGGGTTTTTACGACGTCTCCTTCCGCGGTACCCCTTTCCGTCTGCAGCGTCCCTACGGTTCTTACGTAATGGAGAACATCCTGTTCAAGATCTCTTTCCCGGCCGAGTACCACGCCCAGACTGCCGTGGAGTGTGCCTTCCTGCTCCATGAAAGGGTTCGGGGCAGGCTGGACGAGATCGAAAAAATTGAGCTCAGCACCCAGGAGTCGGCCATCCGCATCATCAGCAAGACTGGCCCCCTCCACAACCCGGCCGACCGCGACCACTGTCTCCAGTACATGACAGCCACGGCCTTGATCCACGGCCGACTGACCGCGGACGACTACAGCGACGCCGCTGCCGCGGACCCCCGTATCGATATGGTAAGAAGCCTGATGGCGGTGAAGGAGGACCCGCGCTATAGCCGCGACTACCTGGACCCGGAAAAGCGCTCCATTGCCAACGCCATCAAGGTGTTCTTCAGGGACGGCAGCTGCACGGAGAAGGTGGAGGTGGAGTATCCCCTTGGTCACCGCCGCCGAAGGAAAGAAGGGATCCCCCAGCTGCTGAAGAAATGCAGGGAAAACCTGGCAACCAGGCTGCCGAAAGAGCGGGTGGAGGAAGTGCTCGACCTCTGTTCCGATTCCGGGAGACTGATGGCTACGCCCGTCTAATGAATTCATGGAGATGTTCCTGCCCTAGAGGGTCTTCGGGATCGACCAAAAAAATCACGCACGGTAGTGGATATAGTAGTAATGAGCGATAAATAACTCTATCCCGGGTATCTGGCACCATTCGAAAATATCCCGATTTTTTACTATAAAATATTTGAATAATCATGAAATAGTGTAAAATATTTAATAGTAGCAGTAATGCATATTTTTGCTGAAAGACAGATACATGTCGATGCATTTCACTTATCTCTCCTTCGAATAATAACCACAATTTCTGAAGATACGAGCGCCTTAACCCTGCCAGGTAAGTATTTCCGGAGCAAATTAAGGAGAAACCACCATGAATGAGCGAGTAAAAAAGGAGCTGAATGAGGACCGCGGAGCTCATTTGCTTCAAGAATTTAATGACACCATGTTTCGTATCGAAAGCTTGGATAAACAACACACTACTGCATGTGCAAAGCATCTGGTCGCAGAATTTCGCAAGATACAAGAAAACTTCGGCCCTCTCACAAACGTTTCATGTGACGTAAAAACAGAACTTGCCAATATTCTACATGAAGAGGCAAAATACTGTTTCGATTGTGATCAGGGTAGGGGGTTTGGAATTGTTCTTCTGAGTTTATATCTGGAATCTGCAACGCTCCCTGGTGATGACGCGAAATATGTGCACGATTATCTGAATAGATTCATCGACTCGCCGAAGCCGCAACCTAATCCTGAATGATTACTATCACACTATCACCCCGTACCAAACGTCGCCAGATAACTGCCCCATAGCTACGCTCCCGGTTGCCCTGTTATGCCGGCACACACCGGATTTAGAGCGATGTAACGGCACATTTCAAAAAAACACCACACCTTCTCCGCCAGAATTGCCTTGTACCTGCCCTTGAAGATGTGCCCGTTCGGTGTGCACCTGTCTGGGGTCCTGCCTGGGGTTACGTCTTGGAATGTCAGCTTACCATACAGCTAATGATAACATTAGAATTGACTGCCTCTATTATTTCTGTATTGTATATACCATCTAGAGGTTTGTAGCACAACTCACTGTATTCGTGGTGCAATTGAATTTCATCGACAAGGGAGGAATTACAATGGATGAGCAAAGGGTCGAGCAGGTTCCGAGTCAGATGTTTGAAAAAGATGATATTGAGAAGAATAAGGCTATGGCAATTCTGGCGTATATTATTTTTCTGATTCCGCTCTTGGCGGCAAAGGATTCCAAATTCGCCATGTATCACGCAAACCAGGGTTTGGTGCTGTTTCTCTTAGCTCTTGCGGTAAATGTTGTTGGCGGGATTATCCCGTTTATCGGCTGGTTTATTATTCTGCCCATTGGCAGCCTGTTTGTTGTCGTTCTGGCAATTCTCGGCATAATCAATGCCGCAAAAGGCGAGGCAAAACCATTGCCGCTTATCGGCGGGTTCAAGCTTCTGAGCTAACCACCGGAAAACGACAGAAAGCAAAGGCGCGGATTCCTCTTGAAAAGGAGCTCCGCGCCTTGTATATTTGTCCCCGTGAAGGTACTTTGAGAGAAAAACCATTTGAAGTTGGAGAAGCCCTTAGCTTCGATGGGCAGGGGATCTTTCGATAGATTCCCATCTGAGTGAAGATGTTATTTCAGCTTACTATAAAAGGCTTTAAATCATCCTGACTTCAAAGTTGCAGTCCCCCTCTACCCTTATTCAAGTTCCTTCCTGCCTGATCTTTTCGTTTCCTTCACTGCGAGATTTTTTCACCGTCCATGTCATAGCAGACCTGGTTGTTTTCGGAATCGACGACACACCCCAGACAGCCCCCATGGCACTCGTAATATTCCTGATTGCAGTCCGAAGCTGCATCCTGAAGACGGTTCACGGAAATCTCGCCAATATAGTTCCCCTCCTCACTGTTCCCCTTAAAACAGGAAACCGTTATGGATTCATTCTCGGCAGAGGCCTTTTGCACCAGAATGGCCGCCGTAAGGAATAACGTCATGGCCAGAACGGCAATGATTGGCAAAAAGAATTTATTCACCTTCAACCCTTTTGAGTTCTTTTTCATACCCACCTCCCCTTTGCGTATCGGCTCATAATCGGAGTTGCCTCCGCTTCAGGAAAAACCAAGAAAAGCAGCTAAGACGCCCGAATATGTACCTGTTATGGCAACAAGCATTGAACAGGGTTCACCTGCACCTTGGCTGCCAATGAGGAAAGTATAGAGGATTTTCTTCGAAGAACAATGGCTGTGGAATTACTAAACAAGTACGTTGACTACTTGGCACCATCATTTTGGCGTTTTTGGATGGTTGACGGACTCGCTAAAATCCCCCCGCCCTGGACGGGCCTGCGCGCTATAGTGCTGTCTGCTCCACCGAAGTAGCATGGCTTCGAAGGCCGGGGCTGCGCGCAAGCGGGAGGGAATTATTTTGAGAATTTGAGAACTGAACAGTGATTAAGCCATTGTTTGCCACATGTCGAATAGTCTGATCCCGATTCGGTAACTATTCTCTTTTGGCAGAAAAGTGTCAGGAAAGAAAAGCTCGTCAAGCTGCGGACGACCGACACTCCTCTGTAGTCTCGCAATCTCCGTACTATACTCGACGAAAACGTTGAGAGGTTACTGTAAGATTTGCAAAAATTGCCGACAATGGCAGAAATATGCGTGGAAACCCTTGAAATTATCGTGGGAACGGATAGGATCAAAACTGTGTGTAAGTAAGCGGTTCTGAACATGACTGCCCTGATCCGAACTCTTCAGACACCCGGAGCAGCTCATCGAATTACGGCGTTCACTCTTTCCCGGAGGTACGATAATGGCTCTCCCGAACCTTCCCGATTCCCGGGGTTATCTCTTTTACCGGCACTCACTGCCTGTACGCATAATGCATTGGACCACCGTCATTTTGCTGACCATTCTCCTGATGAGCGGACTGAACATTTTCGAGGCCCATCCGGCCCTTTATTGGGGCAAGTCGTCCTATAACGGCAGACCACCTTTCATGGTGGTGGGAAGCAGGGAAAACACAAAAGGCGAAGTCGTCGGCATTACCCGCATCTTCGGCCACGACTTCGTAACCACCGGATTTCTCGGGGTCTCGAGCGACTCCCAAGGGCAGCTGATCAAGAATTCCTTTCCCTCATGGCTGACGATTCCCGGCAATCGATGGCTGGCGATGGCACGCCGCTGGCATTTTTTCTTCGCCTGGCTCCTGGTTATTAACGGTCTTGCCTTCATGGGCTACTCCGCGGCAAGCAGACATCTGCGGCGGGACCTCTTTCCCACCAGGAAAGACTGGCGCTCCATGGGAAGTACCTTTATCAACCACCTGCGTTTACGCCATCCCTCCGGCGAAGCAGCCCGGCATTACAACATCCTGCAGAAACTCGCCTACCTGACAGTGATCTTCCTGCTGCTGCCATTGATTATCCTGAACGGACTGGGGATGTCGCCGGCACTGGACACCCTGTACCCCGGCTGGGTGGATCTCTTTGGTGGTCGCCAATCCATGAGGTCTATCCATTTTTTCGTCTCCTGGGCATTGGTACTGTTCACGTTCATTCACGTGTTCCAGGTCATCGTCACCGGCCTCTGGAATAATATCCGCTCCATGATAACAGGATACTACAGAATAAGATCGGAGGAGGGTCATGAGTGACAGGAGCAGTTTCACCCGGAGGAGTTTCCTGACGCGACTGGTTGCCTGCGCAGGCGCTCTAGCTCTGGGAGGATGCCAAAAACTTTCCGAATCCACATGGTTTTCCAGGATTCTGGGTTTCGGTGAAACGGCAACCCAAAAAGTCCAAAAACTTATTGTCCCACGCAAGGCGATGGCGCAGGAATTCACGGAAGCCGACCTTTCTCCACAGTTCAGAAGCAATGGGACGAAAGTGCCGAATAATCCGGCCTACCTGGCCATGGTCGACAACGGTTTCAGCGATTATCGCCTCCAGGTGGGCGGCCTTGTCGAACGACCCCTGTCCTTCTCCCTTGACGATATCCGCAAGTTCCCCCACCGCACCCAGATAACGCGTCACGATTGCGTCGAAGGATGGAGCGCCATTGGAAAGTGGAAGGGTGCACGCCTGAACATACTGCTGGAAGCGGTGCATCTGAAACCGGAGGCCCGCTATGTAGTTTTCCACTGTGCCGATCCCATGAAAGCGGATGGAACAGCCCCCTATTACGAAAGCATCGACCTGGAAGAGGCCTTTCACCCCCAAACGATCCTCGCTTATGAACTGAACGACGCACCGCTCCCCGTGGCGAACGGTGCACCTCTCCGCTTGCGCCTCGAGCGGCAACTCGGCTACAAGATGGCGAAGTACATCATGCGCATAGAGATCGTCGAGGATTTTTCCCGGGTAGAGGGCGGCAACGGGGGATACTGGGAAGACCATGGTTACGAGTGGTACGCCGGCATCTGAGTGGAAGCGACATCAAGGATGGGGTTTATCTGGCCCGAAATTCCGTGAAACTTTCAGTCTCCGCTAACCAGTTCTACGAAATCTTCATAGGGATGAAATCCCACCAGCGTCTTCTCACCAAACAGGTGGAACGGGACCGCCGTCACTGCCAGTTCTCGTGATCTGGCCCAATCAGCATCCACGGTATCGGCGAACAAACTTTGGGCAAGAATGTCATACACGTCGTCTTTTGGTAAACCGGCCGCTTCGGCAATCGTCTCCAGTTCCGGGAGGAGGGCGATATTCCGACCCTCGGCAAAATAGGCGTGGTATGTAGCGCGCCGAAACTGGTCACCCTTCCCCATGGCTTCCGCCCATTTCCCCAGCTCCTGTGCCCGACGGCTGTTGGCTATGCGCGTCCTCTTCGCCACGGGGAGCCCGAGTTCCTCGGCCACAACCGTCAACCGCTGCCGCATGGCCTCGACATCAAAATTCCGGCCGCGGAACAGCTCGGTCAACTCCATCCCTTCTTCCGGGATTTCCGGATGCAGTGGAAAAACGGTCCAGCGTAACTCAACGCCATGTTCCCTCTGCAGTCTGTCAGTACGCACGGTACTGAAATAACACCAAGGTCAGATGTAATCGAAGAATACCTCAAGCTGTCGCATTTTTCCCATGATATTTCTCCTTTTTGCTTTCCGCCATCCGCATTGCGAAGCAGTTCTTTAATTATCCGACAAACCTTTGCAGAAGCAAGGCGCAGCCGCCATAAGCGCAAAGACCAAGGGGAGCAATGGTAGCAGCAAAATATCTTCAGCCCGGATACCGAAACGGGCACGTCCAGTACCTTCCCCATCTCCGCTGGCAACTCTCCGGCAGCAACCACGGGAGAAATATCAAAAACTTTATTCAGCTATTACCGCCTCGACAAGGAAAATGTTTGAATGTATAAGTAGGGGTTGAAGAGGAAGCCTCCGGTGGTATTGATAGCTTGTATGAGCAAGCGATCGGACCGGCAAAGCCGTCCGGAATCAAAGTACCACGAGGAGGCTCCCATGAGCGTACTTTACTACATTGGCCTGGACATTCACAAGAAGACAATCGCGTACTGCATCAAGAAGATCGATGGAACGCTTGTTCGTCAGGGAACAGTTGCAGCTGAGCGCAAAGCTTTGAGTAAATGGCTGTCAGAACTGCCTTGCCCCTGGTCCGGAGCAATGGAGGCAACAATCTTTACCGGCTGGGTGTATGACTTTCTGAAACCTCATGCCGTTGACCTGAAGGTTGCACACCCAGCAATGCTCAAAGCGATTACGTCGGCCAAGAAAAAGAACGACCGGGCCGACGCCGAGAAAATAGCCGATCTTCTGAGGGTCAACCTTCTGCCGGAATGCCACATGATACCGGAAGAACTTCGAGAATTACGGCGGGTGTTACGCTTTCGCAACATGATAGTAAGCTCCGCCGTCAAGATGAAAAACAAGATGTCCGGCCTGCTCATGGAGGTTGGAGCGGTTTATGACAAGAAGAGACTTCACGGCAAGAAATACTTTGGGGCTCTTCTTGAGCGCGTTGAAGATGTCCCTGATTCCGTAAAAGAGTTGTTGAAAATGAGTCGCAATGGTTTCGAACTGTTCGACGACATCCAGAAGAAGCTGGTTGCAGCACTGCGAAATAACAGACTGATTCGCGAGCGGGTCAAACGCTTGATGAGTATCCCTGGCATTGGTGAACTTACTGCACTGACCTGGGTGCTGGAAATAGGAGATGTGACCCGATTCAGTTCATCTCGCCAAGCCATCAGCTACTGCGGCCTATGCAGCGGACAGCATGAATCGGCAGGAAAGGAACAGCGTGGTCCCATCTCGAAAAAGAGGAATAAACACCTCCAAACCAAACTGATTGAGGCCGCTAAACTTGCGCCGCACTGGAATGAGCAGCTGGCGCTACTGCATGAAAAAGAGTCCGCTCGTGGCAACAAGAACCGCGCCACCTTGGTGATCGCCCGCAAACTGGTTGAGTACATGCTTGCAGTAGACAGGCGCGAGACCGACTTCGAGTTGTTGAAGAAAGCAGTCTAGCAAAACTCACATAACCTTCTTGCAGAACGATCTTCCCGCCGGGCCTCGCCATTCCGGGGCTGCGTGAGCCGAAGGCTGCACGCCATTTAAAATGTTTCGAGGCCGGCGGGTTGGCACTAACTCAATCTTCCGCAACGGGCAAGATCACTGAAGGCGGCACATGGATGTCTGGTCGCACGATCGATCGTGCGGACCATCAAGAAAGATTAAAAGGGTTGAAGAGCAAGAAGGAGCGACTCAAAGCTACCGGTGGCAAGTCGGGAAGTTAAGGGAAATCTCCGTTTTCCCCTTGACTTTACTTATCATGGATGTCTCGGTATTGCTTGTTGACCACCAAACCGGGCTGACCAACCTGGTCCATGATTTCTCGCTGGACGATTTTCTCGCCCTGGCCGATGCGGCCAAATATTTCCAGCTACCCACATTCTCAATACCAGCTTCGAGGACGGACCGAACGGACCGCTCATACTGGAACTGAAGGAGCTGGTACGCAGTTGCCTGTGAGCTCCACCGTGACTGGCGCAACGACGTGGAAGGCTGGGAACTTTGCTTTCCAACGATTTGCCGCCGTATCGCTGTCCCATCACCTGCTATCTGGCTGGCAAGAATGTCGGGCAGAATTGATTGCAGCGTTACTCAACGTCACGGGATCAGCACGATCTTGCCCAGCGTACTCGTCTCCAGCACCGCATGGTGGGCCGTTGCGGCATCCGCCAGAGGCAGCTCCCTGCTCACCACCGGCCGCAGTGTGCCGTTTTCCAATCCGGATACAAAGGCCGCGTGCATACTTCTCCGCTCCTTCTCCGAGGCATTGAACAGGATCATTCCAAGGACCGCTGCTTCACGCGCCATGGCGTTGCGCGGGTCGATCTCCACCCGGCCCCTGCTGCCGATCACCACAACACGTCCGCCGGTGGCGAGGGTCAGGAGGTCATGATCAAGGTTCACGTTTGCCAGCATCTCCAGAATCACGTCCACGCCCCGATGACAGGTCAGCTCCGAGAGCGCGTCCATATAGCCCGGCTCCTTGTGATTCAGCACGTGATGAGCCCCCTGCGCCAAGACCAGCTCACGCCCTTCGGCAGATCCAGCCGTGCCGATTACCCGGATTCCCGCGGCCTTGGCAAGCTGGACAGCCGCAAGTCCTACCCCGCCGCTGGCTCCATGAACCAGCACCGTTTCTCCTGCCAGGGTATGCGCCCTCTGGAACAGGGCACGGTACGCGGCTCCGTAGGGGACGCCGATGGCAGCCCCCTGGCTGAAACTGATCCCGTCGGGCAGAGGGTGGCTGTCGAACTCACCGCAGAGGACCTGGTCGGCATAACTGCCGGAGGTTAACGACGCCACGTACACCCGCTGATTGACCGTTCTGTGCCTGACCCCCTCACCGACCGCAACGATAATGCCCGCGGCGTCGAAGCCGGGCGTATAGGGGAGTTTCAGATCGGGCCGGAACGCTCCCGCTCGGATATAGGTATCCACCGGATTGACCCCGGCAGCTTTCACCGCTACCAACACCTCTCCCGGCCCGGGAGAAAGATCTTCCAGCTGTTCCAATGTCATGACTTCGGGAGGCCCGAAGCTATTGACTCTGATTCCTTTCATCTGCTTCCACCGTCCTTTCTCGAAGTACAATTCTCTGTTCAACACTCCAGATAGACCTAAGCGATAGCTTGCCTCACCTGAGATTATTGTACCCTTTTCCACTCCGGCATTTCCAGAAATAACGTGTATTGAGGAG